>NZ_LDOT01000005.1 GCF_001029445.1 Photobacterium aquae | reverse complement strand
TTCAAATTTTTCTTTAGACACGATCGTGTTCCTTCCTAGTTGTGATACGCCCCATTGAAATAAAATGATGGGGCGCGTCAGAAGTTGCTATTTTATGCGCCAACAGCCATTGGCGCAATATAGATATTGCGATTAACCGCGTTCTGCGATGATGGCATCGGCGACATTCTTTGGTACATCAGCGTATTCGCTGAATTCCATAGAGTATGACGCACGACCCTGAGTCGCTGAACGCAAGTCAGTTGCGTAACCAAACATTTGCGAAAGAGGCACTTTGGCACGGATAATTTTCAGGCCAGCTGGGCCTTCATCCATACCTTCGATCATGCCGCGGCGACGGTTAATGTCACCAACAACATCACCCATCCAGTCTTCCGGAGTGGTTACTTCAACTTTCATCAATGGCTCAAGGATAACAGGTTCTGCTTGTAGCGCACCCTTCTTGAATGCCATAGAACCGGCAATCTTAAATGCCATTTCGTTGGAATCGACGTCATGGTAAGAGCCGTCGAACAGGGTTGCCTTGACATCCAGTACAGGATAGCCCGCAAGCACACCGTTGTTCATCTGCTCTTCGATACCCTTAGCAACAGCACCAATGTACTCTTTAGGTACCGCACCACCAACGACTTCATCCACGAACACGAAACCTTCATCAGGCTCCGATGGTTCGATTTTCAGCCATACGTGACCATATTGACCGCGACCACCTGACTGGCGCACAAACTTCCCTTCCACTTCCGTTTTACCACGGATAGTTTCACGGTATGCAACCTGAGGCTTACCAACGTTACATTCAACGCTGAATTCACGCTTCATACGATCAACGATGATATCCAGGTGAAGTTCACCCATACCCGAGATCAATGTCTGGCCAGATTCTTCATCCGTTTCAACACGGAATGACGGGTCTTCTGCGGCTAGTTTACCTAGCGCGATACCCATTTTCTCTTGGTCAGCCTTAGAACGAGGCTCAACAGCAATCTGAATTACAGGCTCTGGGAAGTCCATGCGCTCGAGGATCACTTTATGATCGCCGTCACACAGAGTATCACCCGTTGTCACGTTTTTCAGACCGATTGCTGCTGCAATATCACCAGCACGGATTTCTTTGATTTCTTCACGCTTGTTGGCATGCATCTGTACGATACGGCCAAAACGCTCGCGCTTCTCTTTTACAGAGTTGTAGACACTGTCACCAGAGTTTACAACACCAGAGTAAACGCGCATGAAGGTCAAGCTACCAACGAATGGGTCGGTTGCGATCTTGAACGCAAGCGCTGAGAATGGTTCATCATCGCTAGAGTGGCGTTCAACTTCTTCACCGTTTTCGTCTTCACCACGGATAGCTTTCACTTCTGTCGGCGAAGGCAGGAATTCGATAACTGCATCAAGTACAGCCTGAACACCTTTGTTTTTGAATGCTGAACCACAAGTTGCAAGCACGATTTCGTTGGCGATAGTACGCTGACGAAGGCCGGCTTTGATTTCAGCTTCAGACAGGTCGCCTTCTTCAAGGTACTTGTCCATCAGCTCTTCAGACGCTTCGGCTGCGGCTTCAACTAGGTTCTGACGCCATTCCTCGGCAAGTTCCATCATGTCAGCCGGGATGTCTTCATAGGTAAATGACATACCCTGATCAGCTTCATCCCAGTTGATTGACTTCATCTTGATAAGGTCAACAACGCCTTTGAATTCGTCCTCAGCACCAATGTTTAGCTGGATTGGCACAGGGTTAGCACCAAGACGGTTCTTGATCTGGTCGACAACACGCAGGAAGTCAGCACCAGCACGGTCCATCTTGTTTACGAAAACCATACGCGGTACTTCGTATTTGTCAGCCTGACGCCATACGGTTTCAGACTGCGGCTCAACACCCGAAGAACCACAGAAAACAACAACGGCACCGTCAAGCACACGCAATGAACGCTCTACTTCGATAGTAAAGTCAACGTGTCCAGGGGTATCGATGATATTTACGCGGTGTTCTGGGAACTGAGCTTCCATACCACGCCAGAAGGTCGTAGTGGCAGCAGATGTGATAGTGATACCACGCTCCTGCTCCTGCTCCATCCAGTCCATGGTAGCAGCGCCATCGTGAACCTCACCGATCTTGTGAGATAAGCCTGTATAAAACAGGATACGCTCGGTAGTGGTTGTCTTACCGGCGTCAACGTGAGCACAAATACCGATGTTACGGTAGCGCTCGATAGGCGTTTTACGAGCCACGGCAGTATCCTCTTGCTAAGGGGAACCTTAGAGTATGGTTTAGGCACAGCAGGCAAAGCCTGCTGTGCCCAAGTGGTATTACCCGGTAAGTGATTACCAGCGGTAATGTGCGAACGCTTTGTTCGCGTCTGCCATACGGTGAACGTCTTCACGTTTCTTAACAGCAGAACCTTTGTTGTCAGCTGCATCTAGCATTTCTGCTGCAAGACGCTGAGCCATAGATTTTTCACCACGCTTACGCGCAGCTTCAACCAACCAACGCATAGCTAGTGCGTTACGACGTACTGGACGTACTTCTACAGGCACCTGGTAAGTTGAACCACCCACACGGCGAGATTTAACTTCTACCGCTGGACGTACATTTTCAAGAGCTTTTTCAAATACTGCTAGGTGTTCTTCACCTGACTTTTCAGCCATTGCATCAAGTGCAGTGTAAACAATCTTTTCAGCAGTAGATTTCTTACCGTCAACCATTAGGATGTTAACGAATTTTGCCAGCAATTCAGATTTGAACTTAGGATCTGGAAGGATCTTACGCTGACCGATTACGCGACGACGTGGCATGGAATTTCTCCGTTGTCTTCTTCAGGTTATCCAAAACTTTTCAGTTTCTTCAAAAATCAAATAATTTAGTGTTTGGCCTTACTTAACGGAATCCATTAAGACTTAGGACGCTTCACACCGTACTTAGAACGAGCTTGTTTACGGTCGTTTACGCCAGCACAGTCAAGTGCACCGCGAACAGTGTGGTAACGAACACCTGGAAGGTCTTTAACACGACCACCACGGATAAGAACAACTGAGTGCTCCTGAAGGTTGTGACCTTCACCGCCGATGTAAGAAGTTACTTCGAAACCGTTTGTTAGACGAACACGGCACACTTTACGTAGTGCTGAGTTAGGTTTCTTAGGAGTAGTAGTGTATACACGAGTACATACACCACGCTTCTGTGGGCACGCTTCTAGTGCAGGCACGTTGCTTTTTACAACTTGCTTAGCACGTGGCTTACGTACCAACTGGTTAATAGTTGCCATTAAATAGCTCCTGAAAATATTACTTTCGTAAATGTGAAAAATCCGCCTCCCAACAACAGGAGGACGCGAAATTTTAGGCATCGCACCTAGAGGTGTCAAGATGTAACCAACGATCAATCAGATGATCATTTCTTGAACAGAAGAATTTTAGCCCTATACCGGGCGTTCAACAACGGGATTCAGTCCCATTTCATCTGTGATTCATGCTCAACGGTAAGCGACACAAATCCTTTATAATCAACAATATGAATCTCACCATTGGTGTCAGCACCGAAACCTCGAGCGGCCAAGTCAGGCTCGAGTAAATAAATTTTTACGCCAGCATTCTCAAAGTCAGTAAACCAACGATTTGTATCTGTTATCGCCACAACTGCATCTTGGATCAGCAATATTGCATCACCTTCGGCCAATAAAGAGCGACATTGAGCGAATGAATGACTAGAAAACGGGGAGCGAGTCAGGATATGTAACATAGCGACGGGGTCTCTTGATTCAGAATGTCAACACGCGCTGACAGCCATGCAGTACGTCACGAAAACGCACTGATTCGCACACTTCGGCCTCAATCAGCAACTGAGCCGGTTCAATACCGCGCTCACGCAGCGATGCCGCGCAAACATACACCTGCTCAATGTCGTATAGTTCGAACAATTTGAAAGCAGCCCCGTAATCACGGGACAAGACCTGTCCCGGCTGCTGCCCTTTGAGGATTTGAAATACGCCGTCACCATGGAAAAACACGGCAATATCCTCACTGTAAGCGGAAGCGGCCAATATGGCATCTTGCCCCTCACGCCCCGCCGCAGTCCCGTGCGGTACAGAACGAAAAACAAAACCCAATGTGTTCATTTTTGGCTCCTAAAACTGAATGACGCGATCGGCACTGAGCAGCGACTCAGCCAAGCCGCCAAGACCTGCTTGCTCGAAACCGGAGGCAAGGTTATTACCCGGCAGCTGGTTCTGCTCGGCTTCAAGCTCGCTCACCACCCCACGCCGCAAAGCCGCGGCGACGCATGTCTGAAGCTCCACGCCATATTCAGCGGCAAGTGCCTGCCAGCCCGCAACAAGGTCAAACTCATCAGAAGCCGGCGCAGTCAGGGCTGACCCGTTATGCACCCCATCCTGATAGAAAAAAACCCGCGACAGGGTATGCCCCTCTTCGATCAGAGCGAGGGCAAACTGGTACGCCGTTCTGGCCGATTGGGTGCCGTAGGCCGGCCCCTGCACCAACAAGGCATAGTTGAGACTCATTTTTCGCCGTCCTCGGTCTTACGCTGACGGATATAGAGGTAAACCGTATGCTTGGAGATATTCAGACGATCAGCGACGCGGTTAATCGCATCTTTGATATCGAAAATCCCCTTGTCGAACAGCTCCATTACGATTTGGCGGTTCTTGGCATTATTCGACACGTTCTTGTCAGCGTTGATTTCCTCGATGGTACGCTCGACCGTCTGGTCCACCAATTCGTCGACATCACTGGCAAAGTTCACCGATGAGGCAGCCTGCTTGGCTTCGTCTGTCGGCATGAAAGACTGCAGGATCTGGGAGAACGGCGCGTCCAAGTTAACATTGATACATAGCAAGCCAATGATATTGTTCTCGCCGTTGCGGATCGCGATGGTGATCGACTTCATCAAGTCGCCGCCCTTGGCGCGGGTAAAGTAGGCGCGGGAGAAGTTGCGCTCCGAGCCCTCGATATCGCGCAGCATCCGCAGCGCCAGATCAGTGATCGGCGACCCGACTTTACGACCGGTATTCTCACCGTTGGCGATCTTAATCGCAGAGGTATTCAAGTCAGCCAATGAATGCAGAACAATTTCACAAAACGGGCCAATCAACGCGGCAAGCCCGTCAACCACAGCTTCATAAGAACGCAGGATAATATAATCGTGCTCGCTAAACGCACGGGGCTCAATCAGGTCACTCTCGACCATGACGTCAGAGCCAAAGTTATCAGTAGATACCACGAGTCTTTTCTTCCTTGCTCATTCCCATTTTATTTAGCTTCCGGCCACTGGGTGGAACTCAGTGAAATTAAATAGAATGGGCTATAGCCACGGCACGGTACCGCACGCTATAAAGTTTCAAATCTTGCTAGCAAGTTTATCAGATTTATGACAGGTGCCAGAAGTCTTCTTGTTACAGAACTCTGCACTGTTATAAAAAAACCCGGCGTTATGCCGGGTTGTTTAGTTCAAAGTGTCCCAAGTTTTACTGTGCGGCTTGCTCTGGCGCGCTTGGCTTATCCGCTTTAACGATGTCCAATAGCTCAACTTCGAACTTCAATGTTGAGTTAGCAGGGATGCTTGGGTTTGCCTGTGAGCCGTAAGCCAACTCAGGCGGGATCACGAACGTGAACTTAGAGCCTACAGGCATCAGCTGTACGCCTTCGGTCCAGCCAGCAATCACTTGATTCAACGGGAAGGTCGCAGGCTGGTTGCGCGCGTATGAGCTATCGAACTCAGTACCGTCAATCAAAGAGCCCTTGTAATGAACCTTCACGGTATCGGTTGCAGCAGGCTTGGCACCCTTGCCTTCAGTATCAATATGGTACAGCAGACCAGTGTCAGTCTTCACCACGCCGTCTTTCTTGGCAAATTCAGTACGGAACTCTTCACCTGCCTTCAGGTTCTTCGCGGCTTCTTCCTGAGCTTTCTTCTGCACCATGTCTGATACGCGCTTGTCCAAAGCCTGCAACGTCTGCTGAGTTTCCTCATCGGTCAAACGGCTGTTGTCAGCAAAGGCATCTTTCACACCGGCAAGAACTTGCTCGCGGTTCAAAGACAGACCCAGTTCGTTCTGCTGCTCAAGGTTCATCGCAAGGTACTGACCAAATGACGCACCGATAGCATAAGCGGCTTTGTCATCTTCAGATGCAAATGCTGCCGCCGGTGCCGCTTCAGTGGCAACCTGCTCTACTTTCGCAGGCTCTGCCGGCTTGGTCTCTGCAGCTTTTTCATCTTGGCAGCCAACAGCAAGAAGAATGGTTGCCGCCAAAACGGACATCTTAAGAACAGGTTTCATGTAACTCTCCATCATTTATACTGAGGGAATACCTCAAAATTCGTATTCACTTTCCCCAATCTATAGGAAATGCGCTTTATATCAATATACTAACACTCACCTTATTGATTGACTGCGCTAACAGTGAATTAATAAGGCATCTCGTTTTATTAGCAGGGCAAATCGGAACCAGACTTGAATGCGAACACTCAAACGCGTATCCATGCTTATTGTGGCACTAATCACCCTAACTGGCTGTTTTTTTTCCTCTCAGGAACAACAACGCTGGGTATTAGCACCCGAGGGAGCAACCAGTTTCAGCCTCAGCCGCGAAGGGCGCTTTGCCCTGTACCATACGGCCTTACAAGGTATCGTGCTGTGGGACTTACAGCAAAACAAAAAGTTAGCTGATTTTGGTTCTCAAGATCAATATCACAATACCGTGCTGCACAGCCACCTATCCGACAACGGCCGCTACGCGATCACCGCCACCGCCAAGAGCTTCGCGGTCTGGGACTTAGCCTGGGGGCGCTCTGAAGGCTTATGGTCAATATCCGACGGACTCATTCGCGATATCACTATCGCCAACAACGGTCAGCATGTCCTCCTCGCGCTGTCCAACGGCAAGGCCTTGTATGTCGACTTGGGCACCGGACGACGACTAGAGTTCCTTGCCCACCAAGAAAAAGTTAATTCCGTTGCCCTCTCGGCCAACGGACGGTTCGCCCTTTCCGGCGGCAACGACCACCATGCCTACCTCTGGGATACCCGCAGCGGTCAGATCCTCTATGATTTCGCCCATAAAAGCCGGATCAGCCGGGTGGCACTTCATCGTGACGGCATACTGGCAATGACGGCCGACGGTGGCAACGAGGTCACTATCTGGAACCTATTTGACGGCACCAAGCAAACCGACCTTGATCTCGCCTTGCGCCAGCAGAATTTGTCCAGCGCCCGTTTTTCGGCGGACGGCAGCAAGCTGGTCACGGGGACCCCCGCCAAAAGAATCGAGCTGTGGGATACCCAAACCGGCCAGAACCTCGGCCGCTGGGAGGCGGCGGGGCAACAGGATACTCGATCGTCTACGGCAGTCGTGTATGATGTCGCCATTACTCCAGAGGGCAACGTGATCTCTGGCACTTCAGCAGGTATCGCCCAACAGTGGGCGGTGGAATAACGTGATGACCGAACTCGAACAACTCAAAGCCCGTATCGATGAACTGGAAATGAAACAGGCTTTTCAGGAACAGACCATCGACGATCTTAACGAAGCCCTGACTGCGCAGCAGTTTTTGATCGACAAGATGCAGACCCAGATGAAATTCATGGTCGGCAAGGTCAAGGGCATGGAGCCGTCTAATATGGCCTCAGAGTCGGAAGAAACCCCTCCTCCGCATTATTGATGCGGGGTGGGTTTACGGCCGACCCGCTATAAATTGCAGACAATAAAAAAGGAAGCCCTTGGGCTTCCTTTTTTCTATCACAGAGGCTTAGTGCGAGCAGCAACCGCCGTGACCTTCGCCGCCGCAGCAGCCTTCGTCTTCATGACCGTGGTCGTGGTCACCACAACCACCGCCGCCACAGCAACCGCCACCTTGGTGGATGTGGCCGTGAGCGATTTCTTCTTCAGTTGCTTCACGTAGTGCAACAACTTCAGCAACGAATGTCAGAGTCTGGCCAGCCAGCATGTGGTTGCCATCAACAACAACGAAATCGCCGTCAACTTCGGTTACTTCAACAGGAATTGGACCCTGATCAGTATCTGCTAGGAAACGCATACCCACAGTGATCTCGTCAACGCCCTGGAATACTTCAGCAGGTACACGCTGAACCATCTCGTCCATGTGCTCGCCGTAAGCATCTTCAGGAGCAACAGTCACTTCAAACTTGTCGCCAGCTTCACGGCCTTCAAGCGCGTTTTCCAAACCTACGATCAGGTTGTTGTGACCGTGCAGGTAATCAAGCGGTGCATCGACAGTTGACTGGTCAACCACTACACCATCTTCAGTTTTCACTTGGTAAGCCAGGCTTACTACGATGTCTTTAGCGACTTTCATGTTTACTCCAATTTTGAACTGGGTATCTAGGGATTTCGCCTGCATGATACCGGATAATGGCACATGGATGCCAACTATCTGTTTCGGGTGAGGTCACCCTTTTCGTCGTCGGGCTTGAAGATCCCGATAACCTGCTGTTTGGTCTGAGCTGAAAGTTGCCCGCTTTGCTCGACAGATTGCGGGGCTCGAAGATCATGATGGCCACAAGCCACACATTCCACCCGCTCAATATCGTGCTCCTGCCACCAGCGCAATGTATCTTGCTGCTTGCAGGCCGGACACACCGCTCCGGCGATAAACCGTTTCTTGGTCATTGTGCTCCTTGCCTCCTCAACGGTAACCGACCGAGTTCAATCCCAGTCATTGTGACGTTCGCGCTCGCCGCGCATTTCGCGGTCGAAAATCTCTTCCAGCTCTTTGCGCGCCTCCTTGGCCCGCGTCGCCAAATGGACATCCTCGGAATGCTGCGGCAACAAATCGCGCAGTGCCGTAGTATCCAACTTTCGAAAATGGGATTCGGCCCGCTTAGCTTGGTAAGGGTGCATACCCAAAGATATGAGGGCCTGACGTCCTAAATCAAGGGCACTGGCAAAAGTTTCGCGCGAAAAGCACTCAACCCCGTGGCTCAACAACTGGTGTGCCTCGACCCGGCTTCTGGCCCTGGCCATAATTTTAAGCTTGGGAAAATACCGCTGGCACAACGCCACGACTTCCATCACCTCACCCGGATCATCGGTACAGATAATAATCGCCTCGGCTCGGTCCGCGCCCGCCGCACGCAATAGCTCGACCTGAGTCGCATCGCCATAATAGACCTTGTAACCAAACTTGCGCAGAAACTGGATTTGGGTGGGGTCGCGCTCAAGAACCGTCACCCGGATCTTGTTGGCAAACAGCAACCGCCCCACAACCTGCCCAAAACGGCCAAAGCCGGTGATAATCACCCGTGGCTGGCGGTCAACGACGTCAGACTCGATCTGTTCATCTGAATCTGTCTTGAAACTGCGGACAAACCAGTAGTCCTGAACCTTTAGTACCAACGGCGTGGTCATCATCGACAGGCTTACCACCACCAGCAGAAAGGAAGACAACTCGGCCCCCAGCAACCCCTGTCCCATTGCGGCGGTAAACAGGACAAAGGCAAACTCGCCGCCCTGACTGAGGATCGCCGCCATCTGGCTACGGGCCTTGGCCTGGATCCCGAAACTACGGGCCAAGAGATACAGAACCAACCCCTTGACAGCAACAAGGCCGACAACGGCCAGCAGGATCTGCAACGGGTACTGCAGCAGTAAACCAAGATTAACCGCCATGCCCACAGAAATGAAGAATAGCCCAAGCAGCAACCCCTTGAACGGCTCGATGGCTATCTCCAACTCATGACGGTACTCACTCTCGGCAAGCAGCACCCCGGCCAAGAACGTACCCAACGCCATCGACAAGCCAAGCGACTGCATCCCAAGGGCAATCCCGACCACCAGCAGCAAGGCCGTCACCGTAAACAGCTCGCGGACATTGCTCATCACCACCCAGCGGAACAGCGGCCGCAGCAAAAAATGACCGCCAACCAGCAATACGGCAATACCGCCGACCATCCAAGCCAAGTCAACCCAGCTGCCGCCTCCGCCACCGGCCAACACGGGCAAAATCGCCAGCATCGGGATCACTGCGATGTCCTGAAACAGCAAGACGGCAAACCCTGCCTGCCCCGTATCGCTCCCCGCCAGCCCCTGCTCGTCTATCACCCGCAACGCGATAGCTGTCGACGACAGTGCCAACCCCATCCCGACCACAAGCGCATCAGCCCATGTCAGCCCCGGTAGCAGTGAGCGTCCGGCCACCATCATCGCCAAGGTGATCACCACGCTGGTCAACAGCACCTGGCTGCCACCCAGCCCAAGAATCGGCCCGCGCATCTGCCACAGCTTCTTGGGGTTGAGCTCCAACCCGATCAAAAACAGCAGCAACACCACCCCGAACTCAGAAAAGCGCAGTATCGCATCGACATCATCAATCAACCCCAACCCCCAAGGGCCGATGGCAATCCCGGCCAGCAGGTAACCCAGTACCGAACCGATACCAAGACGCTGGGCAATCGGCACGGCCACTACAGCCGCCGCCAAGAAAACCACGCTGACAGAAAGGATATCACCGGCCATCCCATCCCCCCTTAGGCACTACCGCCAGCGGATCACGGATCCAGTCACGGTAGGCCCGGGCATGGGCCGACCGTTCGGCTGCGGGGATCCGCCGAGCCCAATGCAATACCAGCGGCGGCAGCCAGTGCATCTGGCACAGGGCCGCGCTGAGTTCGAAGGGCTTGAGGATCTCGTCAACGCTGCAGCGATTGTAGCCATCGGGGGTGTAGGCTTCCGCCGCCCCCCCAGTGGTGATCACCGAGCGCCAGTACTTGCCTTGGGTATCATTCCCCTCGCCATGGGCAAAGCCCTTGCAGAGGATCACATCTATCCATTCCTTGAGGAGCGCGGGACAGGAATACATATACAGCGGATGCTGGAAAACCAGAACATCATGCTGGCGAACCCGCTCACGCTCGGTAGCCTCATCAATAAAGAAATCCGGATAGACCGCATACAGATCATGAAGTGTCACATTGGGCAGGGGCTCGACGGCTGCCAGCATCTCGCGGTTGGCGACCGAAGCAGCAGGATCGGGGTGGGCATAAATCACCAGTACACGCGGTGGGCCTTGTTGGGTCATAACAGTCCTTGTTGCTCGCGCCGCCCCTGAAAAACAGGGAACGGCAACGTTTTGTTAACCTTTATCCTCATAATACATAATCGGGTACAAATAGCACGGCCGCCACTGCCATCTTTGCAATTAGCAGTCCCCACCGCTTTCGGGTAGACTGCCGCACATATTGTTGTATTCAGTCTTTTGCGGAGCGGGACACCCCGGCACAGTCAATGATCACCTTTTCTGACATCCAACTCCTGCGCGGCGGCAAGGTCCTGCTGGACCAGGCCTCGGCGACCATTCATCCCGGCGACAAAGTCGGCCTTGTCGGCAAGAACGGCTGTGGCAAGTCCACCCTGTTCGCCCTGCTCAAGCACGAACTCAGCGTCGATGCCGGCAACTGCCAGTACCCTGCCAACTGGGAACTGGCCTGGGTTGCCCAGGAGACCCCGGCTCTCGAGCGCAGTGCCATCGAATACGTGATCGACGGCGACCGCGAGTACCGCCAATTGGAGGCCGAACTGGCTGCCGCCGAGGAGGCGGACAACGGCACCAAAGTGGCCGAGCTCCACGGCAAAATCGAAGCCATCGGCGGCTACAGCATCCGTGCCCGCGCAGCCGAATTGCTCGACGGCCTTGGTTTCTCGCAAGAGCAAATGAGCTGGTTCCTGACCCAATTCTCCGGTGGCTGGCGAATGCGCCTCAACCTGGCCCAGGCGCTACTATGCCGCTCCGACCTGCTGCTGCTCGACGAACCGACCAACCACCTCGACCTTGATGCCGTGATGTGGCTTGAGAAATGGCTGCAGGGATACCGCGGTACCTTGGTTCTGATCTCCCACGACCGTGACTTCCTCGACCCGGTCGTCAACCGGATCGTGCACATCGAAAACCAGACCATGAACAGCTATACCGGCAACTACTCGTCGTTCGAGACCCAGCGCGCCGAAAAGCTGATCCTGCAACAGGCGATGTACCAGAAGCAGCAGAAGCAAATGTCGCACATGCAGTCCTATATCGACCGCTTCCGCTACAAGGCCAGCAAGGCCCGCCAAGCCCAAAGCCGTATCAAGGCGCTTGAGCGGATGGAGAAGGTCCTTCCGGCCCAGTTCGACAACCCGTTCAGTTTCGAATTTCGCGAGCCATCGGCCCTGCCCAACCCGATCCTGATGATGGATCAGGTCGCCGCCGGCTACGGCGACAAACTGATCCTCGAGAAGATCCGCTTGAATCTGGTGCCGGGCAGTCGTATCGGCCTGCTCGGCCGTAACGGTGCGGGCAAATCCACCCTGATCAAGATGCTGGCTGGTGAGTTGCCGGCCAAGGCTGGCGACATGGCCTACTCGCAGGGTGTGAAGATCGGCTACTTCGCCCAGCACCAGCTCGAAACGCTGTACATGGATGACACCCCGGTCCAGCACATGGCTCGCCTCGCCCCGGAAGCGACCGAGCAGCAGTTGCGCGACTACCTCGGCAGCTTCGGCTTTGTCGGCGACAAGGCACTGGAAAAAGTCGGCCCGTTCTCCGGCGGCGAGAAAGCCCGCCTGGTGCTGGCCTTGATCGTATGGCAACGCCCGAACCTGTTGCTACTCGACGAACCAACCAACCACCTTGATCTGGATATGCGTCAGGCCCTGACTCTGGCCCTGCAGTCTTTCGAGGGGGCAATGGTCATTGTCAGCCACGACCGCTTCTTGCTCCGTGCAACCACCGATGACCTCTATCTGGTCCACGACCGTCAAGTCGTGCCATTCGATGGCGATCTCAACGATTACCATAAATGGCTGACCGAGCAGCAGCGCAACGAGCGACGCGAGCAGCAGGCTGCCAAGCCAGAGAGCAACAAGGACAACAGCGCGGCCTCCCGCAAGGAGCAAAAGCGTCTGGAGGCCGAATTCCGCAAGCTGACGGCCCCGCTGCGTAAGCAAGTCGACAAGCTCGACAAGCAGATGGAAAAACTCAGCGCAACCCTTGCGGATGCCGAGGCGCGTCTCGCGGATGCGACAATCTACGAAGCCGACAACAAAGCCCAGCTGACCGAGCAACTGCAGCGCCAGGCAGAATCCAAATCCCAGCTCGAAGACGTTGAGATGGAATGGATGGATCTGCAAGAGCAGCTCGAGGCGATGGAAGCCGAATTCAACCAACAGTAACCGCACAACCTAAGGGGGATGACACTGTCATCCCCCTTTTTTCTGGGAGACAGCACCATGCCGATAGAGCGATTGGATCCTTTGCGCTTCTGGCAATTTGCCATTGACCACTACCGCAGCCCTGGTGTCGAGCATGCCTGCCTCGTCTTGCAAGACCAATACCATGGCAACGTCAACCTCGCCCTGCTCCTGCACTGGCTCGATACCCAATCGCTGGCCCTGTCGACACAGGAAATATCGGTGCTGCTTGCCGCCCTGTCCGCCAGCGAACCATCCCTGCAAGCCCACCGTACCCGGCGACGGCAACTCAAACCCAGCCTGAGCAAAGAGCTGTACCGCTCGCTGCTCGACGAAGAGCTCCAGCTCGAGCAAGAACAGCAGCAATCGCTGATTGATGCCCTCTCCCCCATGGCACTCAGCACCACCCGGCATCCCCGCAACCTGTCAAACTATTGCCGCCTGCTGGCATTCCCTGCTAGCCTGATGCCATCACTGCAAGCTCAGGAGCGACTATGACCCCGTTCAAACCGGCCCTCGGATTACGCAACGCCCACCTCCAGACCCTGTTGCCCCGATTCATGCGCCGCTCACCGTTATTCGAGCCCATCACCCAACGCCTTGATACGCCAGACGGTGACTTCCTGGATTTAGCCTGGACCGCACAGCCTGACAGCTGCCACCAGAACCAACCGGTCATGATCCTGTTCCACGGCCTTGAGGGCAGCTTTCACAGCCCCTATGCCAACGGCCTGCTCCATGCTGCCGCTCAACAGGGCTGGCTCGGGGTGATGATGCATTTCCGCGGCTGCAGTGGCGAAATCAACCGCCTGCCTCGGAGCTACCATTCCGGCGAGACTGACGACGCGCGCTTTTTTCTCCGGTGGCTGCGCCAGCAACTCCCGACCCAGCCTTTCATGGCGGTGGGCGTTTCGCTCGGGGGCAACATGCTGGTCAACTATCTGGCTGAGTCCCAAGAGCAGAGTGATCTCCTCGCCGCACAGGTGATCTCGCCACCGCTTGATCTCGCTGCCTGCTCGACGCGGATCCAGCAGGGGTTCTCCAAGATCTACCAGCTATACCTGCTTAGCTCGATGAAACGTACCCTCGACCGCAAAATTAACACCCAGCCCGAGGCGATGCCCCTCGGTCAGGAGCAAGCAAGGAACATTCGTACCCTGTGGCAGTTCGACGAACAGGTTACCGCGCCGCTGCACGGCTTTGACGGTGCCAATGACTACTATCGGCGCTGCAGCGGGTTAGCGCGGCTTACAGAGATCACAACCCCGCTGCGGGTTATCCATGCCAAGGATGACCCGTTCATGACAGGGGCGGTGATCCCGTCTCATCCCCTTCCGCCGCACATCCACTATGATCTGGTCGACAACGGCGGCCATGTCGGTTTTGTGTCTGGCAGTTGGCACAAGCCTGCGCTATGGCTGGAAACGACTGTTCCCGAATGGTTCAGCCAAATCCTGAACCGCCGCTAGCCCAGTCCTGCTGGCGGATAGACATGGCAAGCGCAGGCAAGTAACAGCATTGCCAATAGGCGGGGCTTCCGGCAAGATACGGCTTTCCCCCCTTTAGGTAGCGTCCTATGATCATCCCCTGGCAAGATATTGACCCAGACACCCTAACTAACCTTATCGAGCACTTCGTCCTGCGCGAGGGAACCGACTACGGCGAGCGCGAGCTCAGCCTCGAAGAAAAGGTCGACCATGTCCGGGCCCAGCTCCGCAGCGGCGATGCCGTGATTGTCTTCTCCGAGCTCCATGAAACAGTAGATATCAAACTCCGCCATCAAATGGGCCACTGAAGCGCGCTCTCCCATAATGAGAAAATTGGGCGGAGGCTGTTGGCATTTTTGACGCCTCCGCTTGACCTAACCCCCGCACCCTGTTAATAACTCTTTCCAATAATGTTAACGACAGGGTTTGTCATGTCTGCAAAACATCCGATTATTGCAGTTACCGGATCGTCCGGTGCGGGCACCTCGACCACCTCCGAAGCCTTCCGCAAAATGTTCAACATGATGGGTATCAATGCCGCCTGGCTTGAGGGGGACAGCTTCCACCGCTTTACCCGCCCGGAAATGGACGTCGAGATCCGCAAAGCCAAAGAGCAGGGACGCCATATCAGCTATTTCGGCCCCCAGGCCAATGACTTTCCGCTGCTGGCCGGCTTCTTCGAACAGTACGGCAACGATGGCAGCGGCAAATTCCGCCGCTACCTGCATACCTTCGACGAGGCCGTTCCCTATAACCAAATGCCGGGCACCTTCACGCCTTGGCAAGATCTCCCCGAAAATACCGATGTACTGTTCTACGAAGGGCTCCACGGCGGGGTGGTCGACGGCGATGTCAACGCCGCTCAGCACGTCGACTTACTCATCGGCATGGTACCGATCGTCAACCTCGAGTGGATTCAGAAAATCGTCCGTGATACCCGGGATCGTGGCCATTCCCGCGAGGCGGTGATGGAATCTATCGTCCGCTCGATGGACGACTACCTCAACTACATCACTCCGCAGTTCTCGCGCACCCATATCAATTTCCAGCGGGTGCCGACCGTCGATACCTCCAACCCGTTCAGTGCCAAGGCCATTCCGAGCCTCGACGAGAGCTTCGTGGTGATCCGTTTCCGTGGGATCAAAAACGTCGACTTCCCGTACCTGCTGGCAATGATCCAAGGCTCGTTTATGTCTCGCCACAACAATCTGGTGGTGCCCGGCGGCAAGATGAGCTTTGCGATGGAGTTGATCATGAGGCCGCTGATCCAAAAACTGATCGATACAGGAAAGATTGGGTAGTACAAGGGATTAGGGCGATCGCCCAGAGCATAGGAAGGGACTAGCAACACAACAGTTAGGCAAAACAACGTGGCGGCGCAAAGGCCACCACGTTCAGGCGATCACGCCTCGACAACCTCGTAGGAATGGGTCATCTCGACCCCTTCCCCTAGCATCAGGCAAACCGAGCAGTACTTCTCCAGCGAATTGGCAACCGTCTCGGCCACGATGGCACTGTCGAGCCCCACACCGGTAACCACAAAGTGCAAGTTCACCGTGGTGAACAGGCGGGGTGCCTGATCGCGCCGGACCGAGCTGATCTGCGCCTCGCACGCCGTGATTTTCTGACCGGCTGACTTCAGGCCGTCCACCACATCCACTGAGCTGCAACCTCCGGCAGCCATCAATACCAGTTCCATCGGACTCGGGGCTTTTTCGCCACCATTACCGTCCATTACCACGCTATGGCCCGAATTTGACTGGCCTAAAAAGGTCATATTCTCGACCCATTTCACTCGCGATTGCATCGTGTTCTCCTTACTACAAACAGGGGGTTTTGGCACTATCTGGCAACTGTGTGATCATGTGCACACTTATGACTAGAAAATGGCCATTTCCGATAGATCAATATCAAGAAATACGCGCCGAAAAAAGATAAACTCTGAGCTAATTATTCAAGTTGACTTGCAGCCCGGCAGGTGACTGAATATCCTAAACGACGAACAAGAGGCCCAGCCTTGAATTATAGGGACGTCGTTGTTGGGCATTAAACGCAGAGGAAGTTAGTAATATGGTTCCAGGTAAACCTCAAACAGATCCAACTCTAGAGTGGTTTCTTTCCCATTGTCACATTCATAAATACCCTTCAAAGAGTACTTTGATCCATGCTGGCGAGAAAGCAGAAACCCTCTACTACATTGTAAAAGGTTCTGTTGCCGTCCTGATCAAGGATGAAGAAGGCAAAGAAATGATCCTGTCTTACCTAAACCAGGGCGACTTTATCGGTGAACTTGGTCTGTTCGAGGAAGGCCAGGAGCGTACCGCTTGGGTACGTGCGAAGACTCCGTGCGAAGTAGCTGAAATTTCATTCAAGAAATTCCGCCAGCTAATCCAAGTAAATCCGGATATCCTGATGCGCCTGTCTGCTCAGATGGCTCGTCGCCTGCAGGTAACCAGCCAGAAAGTTGGCGACCTTGCCTTCTTGGATGTAACCGGCCGTATCGCACAAACCTTGCTGAACCTTGCCAAGCAACCGGATGCAATGACGCACCCAGACGGCATGCAGATCAAGATCACCCGTCAGGAAATCGGCCAAATCGTTGGCTGCTCGCGTGAAACCGTTGGCCGCATCCTCAAGATGCTGGAAGAGCAGAACCTGATTTCTGCCCACGGCAAGACTATCGTTGTCTACGGTACACGCTGATAGCCACCATAATTGAAAAAAGCCGCACTAGCGGCTTTTTTTATGGCTGCAAATAAAAAATCGCTATAGCGAATAAGTTTGCAATAATTTTCACTATTTTTTCACTTGAATCCTGCCCAGCAAGTGCTACATTGCGCATATGGAATTTGTGCTTATACAACGTTGACCGGAGATTAAGATATGGATATCGAGCGTTTCTCCCCGCACCATACCACTTTTAGCCCTGCCGTGATTGCCCCGCTACCGACAACCGTCGAATTGACCGGCTTTAGCGGCAGCAGACACTACCTCGAACAACAAGAGCCGCCACGCCATAGCAGCCGCGGCTATGATCTGCCTCCCCTCGATAACATCAGCCACTGAACAACGCGGACAATCACGGTGATCTATTGGTGAGTACTCTCGAAAATTTTGTCGGCAGATGCCTCGACAAAACCAGAGAACAGCTCACCATCCTCATCAGGATAACGCTTGGCAAACTCGTAAAAGCCTCCGGGGATAGCATAGGTTCCATCACTGAACCCAACCTCGACCCGGTCGGCCATCGTGGACGATTGTTCAAGCATCACCTTGGCACTTCCCTTTACATCCCCGCCAGCCTCGTTAATCACAAAGCCATTGTGACGTAGCAGGTGGTTGACCTCCCGTACCTCAGTGAACTGCTCGAGATGGTTGAGGCTCACCGTGAAATGGTTGGCGCCAAAGCCATGGGCAGCCAGCCAACCGCCATACTCACTCTCTGCCAGCAGCAACTCATAAGTGGCAAAGTCCAGCTCCCACTGCCGTCCGCCATATAGGAAGGCCGGATCACGCAAGGACGTCTCCGGCATCTGGGCCACCAGCTCTCGTACCGTCTGCTGGAACAACGAGCTGAACTGCCCCACCATCAGCTCGCTGATAAACACCTTGGGAGCCAGCGGGTTGGGATGCTCGAAATGCTCGGCGTAGAGTTTCTTGCCCTCGAAACGGTAACGCCCCTTGGGTTGGTAGCCAATCGCAATGAAGGGAGCAGCCAAACGGTCAAGGCCCACCATCGGTAAATTGAACGTTCGTAGGGCAATGTGATCGTTATGCAGCGGCTCCTCCTCGGCTAGCAGATCGTGGATCTGCAATGCCGAGGGACAAAGGCGTGTGACATAGTCCTGCCACAGCCCGTTAAACAGTTGCTCTACCCTTTCCATGATGATGATATCCTCACGCTAGTCGGTTCGAGGGGAATCAACGCTCTCGTGGTAACTCGCGCTGGTTACAGAACGCACTCTAAAAAACGATACCCGGCGCCAACTTGTCGGGCAATTCTGCCTGCCCGCCCTCAAGCGTAGCCATCGGATAGGCACAATAGTCGGCGGCATAGTAGGCACTGGGACGCAGGTTGCCAGATGCGCCGGGGCCACCAAACGGCGCATCGCCACTCGCCCCAGTCAACGGCCGGTTGCGGTTAACGATCCCGGCCCGGATATGCTCGACAAAATACTGCCATTCGCCGTCATCCGTCGATATCAAACCGGCAGACAGCCCATAGCGGGTGTCATTGGCCATAGCGACGGCATCGGCCAAATTACGATAACGGGCAACTTGCAACAGCGGGCCGAAGTATTCCTCATCAGGCAGGGTGGCAATAGCACTCACATCGATAATACCCGGCGTCACAACCGCCCCTTGCCCGCGGGTTGAACGTAGCAGGGTTTTGCCCCCCAAATTCTCAAGATCGGACTGGGTACGGACAATCGCATCGGCAGCCTGATCGGAAATCTGCGGCCCCATAAACGGCGCCGGATGATCAAACGGCCCGCCAACCCGCAACTGGGACGCGACAGCGACCAGCCGCTCAAGCAGGGCATCACCGACCTCCCCACGAGGAAGATAAAGGCGGCGAGCACAAGTGCAACGCTGCCCGGCACTGAGAAAGGCCGACTGAATAATAGTGTAGACAGTGGCATCGAGCTCGCCACAAAATTCAGAGACAACCAACGGATTGTTGCCCCCCATTTCCAACGCCAGCATCTTGCCTGGCTGGCCGGCAAACTGGCGGTGCAACAGGTGGCCAGTATGGGCACTGCCGGTAAACAACAGCCCGTCGATACCACGGCTGGCCGCCAGGGCCTCGCCAACCTGCCTTGCCCCCTGTACCAAATTGATCACCCCATCAGGCAGCCCCGCCAACTGCCACAGCCGCATGACACGTTCAGCCACCTTCGGGGTAAGCTCTGAGGGCTTGAAAACCACCGTATTACCGGCCAGCAGGGCCGGGATAATATGGCCGTTCGGCAGGTGGCCGGGGAAATTATACGGCCCGAATACCGCCATTACCCCCAACGGCCGGTGACGCAGGACAGCCTGCCCACCTGCGATATCACGCCGCGTACTGCCGGCACGTTCATGGTAGGCACGCAGCGAAACCGCCACCTTGCCCGCCATCGCCGACACCTCAGTACGGGTTTCCCACAAGGGCTTACCCGTTTCCTCGGCAATCACCTCTGCCAACGCCTCGCTGTGCTCCGTCACCAAACGGCCAAAGCACTCCACGATTTCCTGACGGTTTTCCAAGTTCAGCCTACGCCAAGAAGGGAATGCCTCGCGCGCAGCGGCAACGGCCAGCTCAACCTGCTCCACACTTGCCGCCGCCCCTTGCCAAATCGACTCTCCGGTATAGGGATTAAAAGAAGCCAGCGTCTCGCCGCGGCCATCCAGCCATTGGCCCGCAATCCATAAACGTCCTTCGTTCCATTGGGACATACTTTTCTCCTTACTGGGTAATCAGACGAACCAGATCGCCCTGCTTAACCTGCAGGGCCTCGGCCATCTCAATTGTCACCACGGCCGCATCACGCAAAACATCCACCTCACCAGCCACCGCCCGGAATCCCTCAAATGACGTATTGGCAACAATGGCATCAATACCGCCTTGCGGCTGGCCGATCTCCACCCGGCATAGACGGGAGTGGCGAACCGACTCTATATTGCGAATATCGCACTCCACGGTCGGGCCCGCGTCAAAGATGTCGACATAACCACGGCAGGTAAATCCCTCTTGCTCGAGCAGGTGGAGTGCCGGGCGGGTCTTTTCATGAACATGGCCAATCACCGCCTGCGCCTCGGGGCTAAGCAGGTTGACGTAGATCGGCAGCTTGGGCATCAAGTCGGCAATAAACCCTTTTTTGCCAATCCCCGTCAGGTAATCGGCCAAAGTGAAGTCTATCGAGAAGAAATGCTCCTTGAGCCAGTCCCAGAACGGCGAGTTGCCGTCATCGTCGGAGACACCCCGCATTTCGGCGATCACCGTCTTGTCGAAACGGGCCGAATGCTGCGCCATCATCAGAAAACGGCATTTCGACAGCAACCTGCCATTGAGCCCCTCGCGCCATTGCGATCGAAGGAACAGAGTGCAAAGCTCACTGACCCCGGTGTAATCATTGCCAAAAGTCAGGACCTTGACGACATTATGGACATTGAGCCGGCGCGACGAATGAACGACGGTACTGAGGTGATAGGTATAAAACGGATTGTCGAGCCCTATTGCCGCCTCGATAGCCGTTGTGCCGGCCACCTCGCCGGTCTTGGTATCCTCGGCGACCATAAGATAGCCTTCCGTCCCCGGTGTAGATACCGATTTGGCAAAGCTCTCCTCGGAATGGGCTATTCGACCGGCCAAAATCTCCTCGTTGACCGGAAGCGATGTAAACCCGTGGCCGGACTCCTCGGCACAGGCCAAAAGCGCAGGCAAATCAGCCATTGTAATCGGACGTATAACCAGCATCGAACTCCCTCCTAATGCTATAGCAGCGCAAGCTGTCCCTCATCCCCTCCCGGCCTAACCGGGCCCCTACGGCACAACCGGCCGCAGTATCGACTAGCCAACGATTCTCACGATAAGTAAAGCTTGGCGACGGCCTGCTCGAAGCGAGTCATCCCGCAGTCAAACTCCTCCCGACTAATAACAAGTGACGGCGTGAAACGAACAACGTTAGCGCCCGCGACCAGTACCAGCAGCCCTTCTTCGCCGGCAGCGACCAATATATCCCTTGCTCGCCCCTGCCACTCGCTGTTAAGCGCGGCTCCGAGCAGCAGCCCCTTGCCGCGTACTTCGTCGAAAATTGGGTATTTGGCATTGATAGCCATCAGGGCATCGCGAAACCAATGCTCGCGTTCTTTGACCCCAGCCAGCACTTCTGGCTTGGTCACCTCGCCCACCACGGCCTCGGCGACAGCACATGCCAGCGGATTGCCGCCATATGTCGAACCGTGCGTCCCCACTTTGAGGTGCTTGGCCAAGGAGTCCGTCGTCAACATCGCCCCGATCGGAAAGCCAGCGCCCAGAGACTTGGCGGTACTGAGAATATCCGGCTCTACCCCGAGATCCTGATAGGCATAGAAACTGCCGGTACGGCCATTACCTGTTTGCACCTCATCAAAAATCAGCAGTGCCCTGTACTTGTCACACAGCTCCCGAACCCCCTGAACAAATTCAGACGTCGGTGAAATGATCCCCCCCTCGCCCTGCAGCGGCTCCATCATCACCGCACAGGTACGGTCAGAGATATGGGCTGCCAGCCCTTCGAGGTCATTGTAGGCAAGGTGAGTGACATCCCCTGGCTTGGGTCCAAAACCATCCGAATAAGCCGTCTGCCCCCCAACGGTGACCGTAAAGAAAGTACGACCGTGGAACCCCTGATGGAAAGCGATGATCTCCGACTTCTCAGGGCCAAATTGATCTGCGGCATAACGACGTGCCAGTTTAAGTGCCGCTTCGTTCGCTTCAGCCCCCGAATTGGCAAAGAACACCTTGTCGGCAAAGCTGTGCTCGGTCAGCAGACGGGCCAGACGCAACGCCGGTTCGTTGGTCATGACATTACTCAGGTGCCATAGCTTCCCCGCCTGCTCGGTAAGAGCGCTTACCATCACCGGTTGGCAGTGGCCAAGGCAGCTAACCGCAATCCCGCCAGCAAAATCGATATACTCCCGCCCATCCTGATCCCAGACCCGAGATCCCTCACCACGCACAGGGATCATCTGCATCGGTGCATAGCAGGGCACCATGACCTCATCGAATACCTGACGATCGACTTTCTGTTCCTTTGCCATAGTCATAATCCTTCTATAAAGCTTGCCCTAAGCATAGTATTTACATTTTATTAACCATTTCCAATAGCAGAAAATGTTTTTCTCTCTGGCTGGTATCTGGCCAACACAACAACATAGGTATATTTATGCGATATTACAGAAAAGTTATTAAGCACTTCGTGAGGAATACTGTTTTTCCTGCAAGGAAACAACAGCTAACCGTTCTCCGACTGCATAATCTTTCCTGCACTTAGAGGTTGGTTAAATGTTAAATAATTGACCGCGATCGCGATTTAACCAGAGGGGATCGGCATAAATGCGCTAAATATACCGGGGGGACAAAGAGATAAGTGACAAATAAACAGGGCGAGGCTACGGCCAACCGGCGGCACAGCACACCGCCGGTGAATGACGAGGGGAAAACGCAGTTAGCGCGGGGATCAGTGGCGATGGAGGAAATTAGCCAGCAGCTGGTGACCCTGCTCGGTCAGGATACTCTCAGGGTGGAACTGCACCCCCTCGATCGGCAGGCTCTTGTGGGCTATACCCATAATCTCATCAAACTCGCCGTCACGCTCGGTCCAGGCCGTCACCTCAAAACAATCCGGCAAGCTCTCGGCACGCACCACCAGCGAATGATATCGGGTCACCGTCAATGGCTGGTTAAGGCCGGAAAATACGCCTTTCCCAGTATGGACAACCGGCGAGGTCTTGCCATGCATCGCCTGACGGGCACGCACCACCTCCCCCCCGAAAACCTGGGCAAGTGACTGGTGGCCAAGGCATACCCCGAGGATCGGCAACTTACCCGCGAAATGGCGGATCGCCGCCAGTGAAATCCCGGCATCGTCAGGAGTGCACGGCCCGGGAGAAATAACCAGATGGCTCGGTGCCAGGGCCTCTATCCCGGCCAGATCAATCTCGTCATTACGCACCACCTTGACCTCAGCCCCCAATTCGCAAAAGTACTGGTACAGGTTATAGGTAAAGGAATCGTAATTGTCGATCATCAATAGCATGGGTCAGTCCACTCCCTGAAAAGTCAGCGGCTATTTTGCCGCTAGAGTGAGGAAAGGCAAGTCCAGACGAAAAAAAACCGGCCGAAGCCGGTTTTCCAATACACTGCAACGCTTACGGGCGAGCAACGAAACCCACTGCCGCGTAGGCTTTCTTGAGGGTCTCTGCCGCGCGTGCAGACGCTTTCTCGGCACCCGTCTTCATCACCTCATCGAGGTAGGCGCGGTCGGCACGAACACGGTGGTATTCAGCCTGAATAGGTTCAAGCATCGCCACAATAGCTTCGCCAACGTCTTTCTTGAACGGGCCGTACATCTCAACGCCGGCATACTTGGCTTCGATTTCGGCAAAGCTCATACCTGTTGCCGCCGAGTACAGGCCCATCAGGTTAGAGATACCGGCCTTATTCTCGATATCATGGGCAATACGCGGTGGTGTTTCCGCATCGGTCTGGGCCTTGTTGATCTTCTTGATGATCGACTTAGGCTCTTCCAACAGGGTAATCACGTTCTTGCGGTTGTCGTCCGACTTCGACATCTTCTTGGTTGCGTCCTGCAGACTCATCACACGGGCATTCACCGTTGGGATGTATGGCTCGGGGATGGTGAAGATCGGCTGCTCAGGCGAATAGATGTTGTTGAAACGGGTCGCGATATCACGGGCCAGCTCAAGGTGCTGCTTCTGGTCGTTGCCGACAGGCACTTGGTGTGCGCCGTATAGCAGGATATCCGCCGCCATCAGTACCGGGTAATCGAACAGGCCGGCGTTCACATCGTTCGCGTAACGCGCGGACTTATCTTTGAACTGGGTCATACGACTTAGCTCACCCATCTGGGTGTAGCAGTTCAGCAACCAGCCCAGCTGGGCATGCTCAGGGACATGTGACTGAATGAAAAGGGTGCTCTTCTTCGGGTCTACCCCCACAGCCAGACACACAGACAACGCGTCCAAGGTCGCTTCGTACAGTGCTTTAGGGTCTTGGCGCACAGTGATTGCGTGCAAGTCCACCACACAGTACTGGCAATCGTAATCATCCTGCATCTGTTCCCACTGACGCAGCGCACCCAGATAGTTACCGATACTCAATTCGCCAGAAGGCTGCACGCCGCTCAATACAATGGGTTTAGTCATGATGTGATGTTCCTATGTCACTCAGGGAAGCAGCGGCCTTCGCCGCTGCCTGAAATTCAACGCTAACCGGCAGGGCCGGATGTACTAGCTGCCTAGTCTAACCACTTCTGCCAGATCACTGAAGTGATCCAGCACAATATCTGGATCGCTGGCACTGATTGGCTGGCCGTAGTTGTAACCGTAGGTCAAGCCAACAACATAACACGAGGCCGCCTTGGCAGCCAGAATGTCATTGCGCGAATCCCCGACCATCAGCAGCTCGTGGCTTGCCAGCTGGTGTTTTTCCATCAGCCAATGCAGAGCACAAGGATCGGGCTTTCGTTGCGGGAAGGTATCGCCACCAATCACATCGACGAAATACTCGGCAATCTTGTGCTCCTCTAGCAGATGAGGCACAAACTGGGACGGCTTATTGGTAACAATCGCCATTGGGATCCCGGCACGGTGCATTGCAGCGAGGGTCTCAAGCACCCCCGGATAAAGCGCACTTTGGCGATGGCCGCCTTCATCGTAGAAGCGATCGAACAAACGGCGCGCCTCCTGATGAAGCAGCGGATCGAGATCGGGGGACACGTCCATATCTCGGCTTAAGCAGCGGCCAATCAGAATATCCGCACCATTGCCAATCCAGGTCGTCACCTGCTCTAGGGTCACCCCGGGAAGGCCGAGGGCTTGCATGGTTTGGTCCGCTGCCAGCGCCAAATCAGGCACGCTGTCTAGCAGCGTACCGTCAAGATCGAAAGCAACAAACTTAATGTCTTGTAGCGCCACCATTATCGCTCAACCTTCGCCAGCTCGGCACGCATCTTGTCGATTTCCACCTTGTAGTCAGGCTGGCTGAAAATCGCAGAGCCTGCGACAAACATATCCGCACCGGCCTCGGCGATTTCACGGATGTTGTCGGCTTTGACGCCGCCGTCAATCTCTAGGCGAATCGCACGGCCTGACTCGTCAATGCGCTTGCGCACCTCGCGTAGCTTGTCGAGGGTTGACGGGATAAACGACTGGCCACCGAAGCCCGGGTTGACCGACATCAGCAAAATCATGTCAATCTTGTCCATCACGTAGTCCAGGTGATGAAGCGGTGTTGCCGGGTTGAACACGACACCCGCCTGGCAGCCGCACTCTTTGATGAGTTGCAGGGTACGGTCAAGGTGATCCGTCGCTTCAACATGGACGGTGATCATGGTTGCACCGGCCTTGGCGAAATCCGGAATGATACGGTCAACAGGCTTGACCATCAGGTGCACGTCAATCGGCGCGGTGATCCCGTAGTCACGCAGGGCCTGACACACCGGCGCACCAAATGTCAGGTTCGGTACGAAGTGGTTGTCCATCACATCAAAGTGCACAACATCGGCACCCGCTGCCAGTACTTTCGCGACATCCTCACCCAAACGGGCAAAGTCTGCAGACAAGATAGATGGAGCGATCAAAAAATCCTTCATGTTCAGCCTCTATACGGTACTTACGGAAACGATTATTGGAAAATCGGCGCAATTCTACCCGATCAGAACAATATTGTCTTACCGGATTTGCCGCCCTATCTACGGGCTACACTAGGAAAAGGAGAGGCCTGGCACAACGGGAAAACAGAGAGGAGCAGGTAACGGAGGATGACCAAACCATCACCTAGCGGCGGGGGCAAGCAGCCACCGAAGCCCAACCTAATAAAGAGCGTGGCGGGCGCGCTATTGGGCGTACAATCCGAAGCATGCAGGAAAACAGATTTCAAACAGCCTAGCGCCCTACCGTTCATTGTCACGGGGGCACTGGCTATCGTTATCTTCGTGGGAATACTGATCGCAATTAGTCGCTGGATCGCCGGCTAGGCGTCACCGCGGCTGAATAATCAGTCTGGCTGGGCCGGAAACAGGGCCAACAGCTCATCCACCTTGTTGCGGCTACCGCCATTGCGGCTGATCGTGCGCTTGACCCTCACTACCGAGAGCTCGGCACCGTGGTACAGCCGACGGGTCAGGGTCGTATCGTGGTTTGAAATAAGCACGGGGATCCCCCGCTCTACGGCTGCCCGCTCGGCCACATCAGCCAAAGCCGCCTGATCATCCAGACTAAAACCGTTACCGGCATAAGAGGTAAAATTGGCCGTGGTGGACAATGGTGCGTACGGTGGATCACAGTACACCACACTCCCCTTACGAGCCCGAGAAAACGTCTGCTGGTACCCCTCGCAGACAAACGTCGCGCGCTTGGCCTTCTCGGCAAAGAAATACATTTCGTCTTCAGGGAAGTACGGTTTCTTGTACGAGCCGAACGGTACATTGAACCCACCTTTCTTGTTGTAACGGCACAAACCGTTAAAACCGTGGCGGTTCATATACAGGAAATACAGCGAGCGCTGATAAGGGTCCTGGGTCTTATTGAATGCCTCGCGAATATCGAGGTAGGCACCCTTTTGGTTGAATTCAGCCGTAAACAACGCCTTGGCATCACGGACAAACTGCTCCGGCTGCTCTTTAATGATGTTGTAAAGGTTGATCAGATCCGGGTTGATATCTGCCAGTAGGTACTGCTCATAATCGGTATTCAAAAATACCGAGCCCGCACCAACGAACGGCTCTACCAATTTACGTGCAGGAGGCAAGTGGCGCTTGATGTCCTCAACCAGAGAGTATTTTCCCCCAGCCCATTTCAGGAATGCACGATGCTTCTTCATTCGGCTAACCACCAATACCTACTTTGTAACGAAAGGTGGCGGATTGTACACCATTCATGCTGCCTCTGATACCGAAATCCCGGAAATATCTCCCACTATGAACGTTATTTGACGCGATCCATTTCAAGCTGAATTTGGCGGAATGACTTCGCCCACGGTTGAACAGCCTGAACCCGAGCTGGCAGCGAATCCTCTGCCTCGCGGGCTGCGGCAACATTGCGATAGTTGCCTGTCACGATAATAAACCACGGCTCACCACTACGCAGGGTCCGATATACCGTTGCTTTCCCCGCCATGTCGTAATCTGCCAAAAACTCCTCGGCCGCCTGCAACGAGCGTACTGCGGCAAGCTGCAAGGCATAATGCTGCGGCGGGTACTGGCGCAACGTCGCCCCCAGCTCAGCTTTCGCTCTGGCTTTTGACTTATCCGCCGGTGGCGTTTTCGGCGCGGCTTTAACCTCAGGGACCGGCTTGGCCGTTGGCCGCTTCGTCTCTGCTGCCGCTTGTTTCGGCACGACCGGCGGCTTCGTTACCGTTTGGGCCTCAGGCTTCGCTTTGGGCTCGGGCTTTAGTTCCGGAGCAACTACCGGCACCGGTTCACGTTTTTCCTCGGCGCTTTTCGGTTCAAGCACCGGCTTGCCTTCGGGCAATACGGGCTGCAGCAGATCCTGCCTTGCCACTACGGCATTCTCACCGGATCCACCCACAGCCTGCTCATCGAGCATGGCATCGACAACCGCCGAAGGCACGACAACACGAGGGGGGCTGTCCTTGCGGCCAACCGTCTGCCCTTCCAGCATCACTTCTGGTGGCAGACTCGCACTGTCATCGTAGATACCCGACGCGGGCAGATCCGTATTGCCCGACACCGTCTTCGCATCGGCGGCAACCAAGGCCTGATCCAATTGCTGCTGGTTAATCCCACCGCTGACAACTGGCGCTGGGGACGGAGCGGGCTCCGCTGACCACAGCCACCATCCCAGGCCAAGCAGGGCTGCCGCCCCACCAAGAGCCAGGGCCGCCTTCGGCGAAAATCGATACCCGGCTGTTGCCGTATCATCGCTGTACTGCATCTTCACCAGATCCCCGGGCAGATTCCCGTCCCGTCCCCCGAGTTGCTCACGGTACCAACGCCGGGCGGCAGCATCGAGTTGTAATCCCAAAGCCCGCTCCACAAACAACAGCGATTCCTGTTCATCCAATGCCGAGATATCCACCTCGATCGGGTGTATTTCCTTCGCCGCAGTAGTCTGGTCATTACTGCTGTCCAAACGCCCAGGGAGACTAAACAGCAATACATTCACCTGCGAACCACGGTTCGCCTGTGTTTGCTGATGCCAATCCCAAAGCTCTGCAACCAGTACTGGGCTGAGCAGGTGAGCATCATCAACCACCAACAACATATCAACCCGCTCGCCAGCGAAAATACGCTCGAGGGTTTGTCCTAACGGGTCCTGATCATTAAACACCGCCTTCGGTGCCAACTGTTGCAACAGATAGGCGCGTTGCTGGCTGGCTGTCTGGCTGGCGTGGCAAAGCAAAAGCGCCTGCTGCCGAGCGCCTGCCCATGCTTCGAGGTAACGCTGGGAGAGCCAGGTCTTGCCGGCACCGGCAGCACCTGTGATATGGATAAGATTGGAGCTAAAGCGGGTAAGGAACTGGAGACGAGAGAGAAGCTGGGTCTGAGAATCCAGATCCAGCGCCTGCGTATGCATATCTGTGTTCATGGGCTACTGAGTTAGTCGCTGATGGCGCGGCGCAAAATATCTTCTTCCACACCAGCCACCAATTCCGCCTTGCCGATCGCCGTCGGCAAAATCAGGCGCAGCTGGCCAGAGAGCACTTTTTTGTCACGCATCATATGTTTGAGATAGCCCGGAAAATCCATTGTCTCAGGCCCCTTAACTGGCAATTTGGCTTTTTCCAGCAGGCTGACGATCCGCTCGACATCCTGCGCGCCGATACGGCCTAGCATCTGTGCAGCTCGGGCAGCCTGGACAGTACCGGCAGCCACTGCCTCACCGTGAAGCCAATTGCCGTAGCCCATTTCAGCTTCAATGGCATGGCCGAAGGTATGGCCGAGATTCAGCAAGGCCCGCACACCGGACTCTTTCTCGTCTGCGGCGACGACATCAGCTTTGATCTGGCAACAACGGCCAATTGCGTAGCTCAATGCATCATTATCGAGAGCCTGAAGGCGCTCGATATTCTGCTCAAGCCAGCAGAAAAATTCACCATCGGCAATAATGCCGTATTTAATCACCTCTGCCATACCGGCCGCAAACTCACGCTCGGTCAGGGTATGTAGGCATTGGTTATCGATGATCACAGCCTTGGGCTGGTAGAACGCACCTACCATATTTTTGCCAAGGGGATGGTTGACGGCGGTTTTACCCCCGACAGAGGAATCAACCTGCGCCAGCAGCGTTGTCGGGACCTGAACAAAGTCCACACCGCGCTGGTAGCAAGCCGCCGCAAAACCCACAACATCGCCAATCACCCCACCGCCAAGGGCAACCAAAACCACATCTCGGCCATAGTTGCCTTCCAACAGAAAGCTCATAATTTGGTTGAAGGTTTCGAGGCTTTTGTACTGCTCGCCATCAGGCAAGGAGAGCAAAGCAACATCGCAAGAGAGAGAACGGATAGTCCCGATCACCTGTTCGGCGTACAGCGGGGCTACCGTTACATTGCTGACCACGACAACACGTCGTCCGGCAGGGATTGCCGCAGAGAAAAGGGCTGGGTCATCGAACAACCCGGCGCCGATTGAAATTGGGTAACTTCTGTCACCGAGATTGACGTTAATCCGTTCCATGGCCAGCTCTCTTGTTGATTAGCGCTCTTCAAGCATCTTGATGATTTGGTTCGCGACAACCTTGGCGCTCTGATCATCAGTGCGCACGACATAGTCGGCGATCTCTTCATACAGTGGATTACGATCCTGTGCAAGTTCCTCCAGAACTTCACGCGGAGTATCGGTCTGCAGCAACGGGCGCTTTTTATCACGCTGCGTACGAGCAAGCTGCTTCTCAATCGTCGTTTCAAGGTATACCACAATACCACGGGCAGACAAGCGATTGCGGCTCTCTTTGCTTTTTACCGAGCCACCACCTGTTGCCAGGACAATACCTTGCTGCTGGGTCAAATCATCAATGACCTTCTCTTCGCGAACACGAAAGCCTTCTTCGCCTTCCACGTCGAATACCCAGCTGATATCCGCACCTGTGCGGTCCTCAATTACCGTATCGGAGTCAAAGAACTCCATATGTAACTGCTGTGCAAGGTGTCTACCTATAGTACTTTTGCCGGCACCCATTGGGCCGACCAGGAAAATATTTCGTTTTTCAGCCATTTTTAGCAATATTTACGCGCGGTTAATATAACGACACCGCCCGCAGGCTTAAGTGAAAACAAGCCCGAGGCGCCAACTTCCTCACATTTAATTCGTGATAAGACCGAAAATTATCTCAAGACAGGGCTAGGGTTGGCAATAGCTAGACGGGATTTATTGCCGAAGAAGACCCTTAAACGGGCCTTCAACGTAAAACAACAAGGGGTTAACTCACTGACGGACAATCTTAGGCGTGACAAAAATCAACAATTCGCGCTTGCCCATTTTTTCCATTGTGCTCCTAAACAGCGCGCCAAGCACCGGAATATCCCCCAATACCGGAATCTTCTGAATCTTGTTGTTGAGCGTATGCTGGTAGATCCCGCCCAGTACCACAGTCTCGCCGTTGTCGACCAGAACCTGGGTACCAATTCGCTGGGTATCAATCGACACCGCTTCGCCAGTACCGGCTTTCACCACATCACCCACCTTGTCCTGGGTAACCACCAAATCCAACACCAACTTGCCATCGGCAGTGATCTGGGGTGTCACCATCAGGCTCAAAACCGCCTTCTTGAAGCTCACCGACACCGCACCGCTCGATGCCGCTTCAAGGTACGGAATCTCGGTACCCTGCTCGATGTAGGCCGTCTTCTTGTTGGTGGTCATCAAGCGCGGGCTTGAGATAATCTCGGCTTTTTTCTCCTCCTGCAATGCCGACAGCTCCAGATCCAAGAGGACATCGCCCATCTTGGCCACTTGGAAGGCGACACTAGAGGCACCCGCACTGGTCGCCGCCAGGTTAACGTTCAAGAACTCGTCCACCGTAGCCTTGCGGTCAAGCAGTCCAACCGATGCCAGGTTATTCTCTATCGAGCCGCCGACGGTATTGGTACCGTCCGTACTCAAAATCCCCCAACGCACGCCGAGTTCATCAATATCCCCCTCGTCAACCGTCACGATACGCGCTTCAATCTGCACCTGATCGACCGGAATATCCAATGCCGCCACGATATCGCGCACGTTGGCCAGGTTCTCAGGGATATCATTGATAATAATCGAGTTGGTCCGCTCATCGACATGCAGCGAACCTCGGCCAGAGAGCATACTAATACCGTCCTCAGCTCCGGCCAGCAACTCGCCCAGCTCCGTCGCCTTGGCAAAGTTAAGGGTAATGATCTCCGACTGCAGCGATGCCAGCTCTTCTTCCTTGCGCTGCGCCTCCAACTGCTCCTGCTCGCTGCGCATCAACTCTTCTTTCGGCGCAATCATCACCACCGAGCCCTGCTCGCGCTTGTCGAGGTTCTTCGACTTGAGGATAATATCCAGCACCTGTTTCCACGGCACATCATCCAAACGCAGGGTCAGGTTGCCGGTCACCGAATCAGATACCACCAAGTTAAAATCGTTATATTCCGCTATCAACTGCAAAACGTTACGTACCGGCACATCTTGGAAGTTGATGGAAATTGGCTTGCTGTCATAGGAAATAGTCGAGGTGTCAATCTTGCTTCGATCCTTCTTGGCAACAATCACCTCGAGCTTGTTGTTCTTGCTCTTGTAATCATACAAGTAGTCACCGCTCATGGTCAGTACCAAGCGGACACCACGCTTGGTACGCAGGGATTCAACTGTCTTGACCTGGGTGGCGAAGTCAGCCACATCCAAGACATAAAGCATGTCATCGGCAATATCAGTGTCGATAAAATCGACATACAGCAGGCGGCCGTTACGGCGCAAGTCAACTACCGAGCGAGATTGCTCAAGATCCACTATCAAGACCCCGCTCCCTTCCGAGTTACGGGTGAAATCAAGACCGCGGATATGGTTCGAGACCGAGGCCATGGCGGCTGCGCTAGCAAGCCACAGCACAATGGCAAGTCCGATTTGGCCGACCCGGGCCCATACACTATATTTCCTTCCTTGGGACGCATAACTTGTCATAGTTCTCTGTCTCTTAACTAGTAGGCTTAACCTGTTTTGCCAATGTCAGCTTGATCGGGCGTTTCAGCCAGCAACCCTCGCCATCCGGCAATACTTCTTCAACTTCAACACTCTTCGGCAGAACTTTGAGAATCCGCCCCTGGTTCACCCCCAGGTAGTGCCCTTCACGTACTTTTACCAACTTGCCAGCAGGGGTATAAATCAACGCCCACAAGCTACTGCCCTGCCCCATAACCCCCCGCATGCTCAACTGCTCAAGCGGGTAGGCTTCAAGCGGCGTCCGCTTACTGCGCAGCTCCGGCTGCCAACAGGCGGCATTTCGCGCCTGCTGGGCCAACTCAGGACGGGGCTGCAAGAACGGCACCCGAGGGCTGGTCATCACAAACTCCTCAGCCACAAATACCGGCTGGGCATCAAGCGGCTCAACATTGGCCTTCGCCTCAAGATGGGCGGTGTTGATAAACTGTTCTATTGAGTCCTCGTTGGCACGGCACCCCATCAAGGCAAGGGCGGCGACACTCAGAGCAAACCACTGTTGCCTTTTCATACCTCCTCCTTAGGTGCCTTCGGGGCCTTAAAGCGGAATGTCGTTGCCGACACATTCAGTGTCAGCAAGGTATCATCTTCCTCGTCACGAACGAGGGTTATGTCCTTGAGCAGGACAATCCGAGGCAAAGCCGCAATATCCGCAGCAAACTGACCGATGTCTTCATAACCGCCTGTCAGCTCGATACTGATCGGCAGCTCAAGGTAGAGCTCATGCTCAACCCGCTTGGCCCATTCAATGCGATGGAACTCGAGGCCATTGCGCACCCCGATATCATTGACATCAGCAAGCAAGCTGGCCAACTCGTCTTCTTCGGGAAGCTGGCGCACCACCTGCTGGTAGCGATCTTGCAAAATCTCAATCTGTGCTTTGATTTTCGGCAAAGCGGCAACCTGGTTGGCCCGCCGGATAACCTGCATCTTGAGCTCTGCCTCTTTGTTTTTCAGTACGGCCAACTCATCTTGCATAGGAGAGAGCCAATACCAATAGCCAGCTGCCGCGACCAGAATCGCAACCAAGGTTGCAACGACCCCCTGAGCGGCAGCCGGCCACTCCATCATTTCATCCAGTTCCAAGTCCTGCCAGTTACTCATTTGTCTGTCCCTGATCTAGTAAATTGTGTAGCTCTGGCGGCAGTAAGGTAAAAGACGCGCGGAACACAGTGCGCTCTTTGGGTTCTTCCTTGGCAGCAACAATCGAGTGCATGGCGATATCTCGAATCCATTCGGACTGCTCACCATTGCCGAGCAAGGTTGCCAGTCGCCCGTTCGACTCACCCATCCCATTGATCTGAACCCAGTTATTTTCCGTCGACAACTCATCGAGATAGACCCCTTGCGGAACCACGCCCGGCATCAAGCTAAGCAGCCGCGTCACTTGGTTGCGGCCTTTTTGAATATCGGCAATAACCGCCAGGCGCTCGACCAGAGCGTCGCGCTGGGCATCCAGCTCCGGCAGCATCGACAACTCATCTTCAAGACGGGTAAGCTCCTGATCCAGCTGTCCGTTACGCGCATGCTGAATTTCGTGCTGCTGGCTGTACCAGCCAGACACCAGCCAGACACAGCCCAGTGCCACCAGAATCGCCGCTGACAGCATGCCGAAGAAGCGTTGCTGGTGCTGCTTCTTGCGTGCATCACGCCACGGCATCAGGTTAAGTTTTGCGATCATTGGGAACCCCCTCGAATCGCCAGACCGGCCGCAACTGCGTATTGGCTCATCGGACCGTTCAGTTGGCTACTAAGCTTGGGATTGCATTCAAATCCAGATAGCGGCTCCATCACCTTGACGTCGATGCCCAGCATTCTGCCAAGGCTCTCTGCCATCACATACTGCTGGCCGCCGCCGCTCAACCATACTCCCTGCATAGCAGCACGAGGATGGGTAGAGTTATAAAGCTGTAGTTGGCGCTTGAGGTTGTCAGACAACAGCTTGGTAAACTGTTCGACCAGCTCCGCAGACACCCCGGTCACCGACGGCCCCTCCTGCTGCATGCCCGGCAGGCTTTCGCTGCCAAAGGCCAGCTCGCGGTGATAGGCCGCCCCATTTTGCGGCTTGACGCTGAACTCGGTGCAGCGGCGGCCGATATTGATCACCCCCCACAACCCGTCGGTCTTGGTCTGCTCGCGGGTATACTGTTCAAGCCAAAGCAAGGCGTGGGTCTGCAACTCAACCACCTCAGGTGACAGGCGCGCCTTGCGCAGCGTTTCAGTCCGGCTGTCCACCGTCTCACGACGTGCGGCAAAAACCTGAAATGGCTGGGTGGGAGCTGATTCCTTGAAACCCCCGGATTCCAATGGGAAAAAGTCTATGCGTAGTTCATCAATAGGGAATGGCGACGATGCGCTCAATGCTTGCTCAACGGCAAACATTGCTTCGTCATCACTGAGGTGACTGTCAAGCTGAATGACTTTGCTGATCACTGCACTGTCGGGTAATGCCAGAACCGTTTTACTGGCTCCACGCGGCATTGCTTTTTTTAATTTACGTACGGCTGACAACAAGGCTGGCGCATTCACGCTATGCTGATCATTAACCACCGACGCCGACAGCACCACCTCTGCAAAGGCAGCCAATTCCAACTTGGACTTTTTCTGCCTCAAGGCCACTGCTTTGATACTATGATGGCCAATATCAATCCCAATTATTAGTGGGTTCAGAAACATACCGTGCTATGCTCCCTCTAGACGGAATAGCAAAATGATTATTTAAGTTAAACACCCCGGTAGAGCGTTAATTTTCCAGAAGTTATCTTTATACTACTGGTGGAAACTTATTAAACGCACGAATGACGGTGCAACGGGAAATCTCAAGTGAAGTTCATAAAGCGATTACTGATATTTGCAATGATTTGCATAATTCTTGGAGTCACTACAATTTTTGGCTTTTACCTTTATGTGAAGCCGGAACTCCCAGATGTGGCTACATTGAAACATGTTGAATTACAAACGCCTATGCAGGTATTCAGCCGCGATGGCAAATTGATCTCCCAATTTGGTGAGAAGCGTCGCATTCCGCTATCTTTAGACCAAATTCCTCCGCAAATGATCCATGCCATCATTGCGACCGAGGACAGCCGCTACTACGAGCACCCGGGTATCGACCCGATCGGCATCGCCCGAGCCGCCTTCGTTGTTGCAACGTCTGGGTCGGCAAGGCAGGGGGCCAGTACCATTACCCAGCAGCTTGCCCGTAACTTCTTTCTCTCCAATGAAAAGAAGATCATGCGGAAAATCAAAGAGATTTTCATCGCGATCCACATCGAGCAGCTTCTGAGCAAAGACGAAATCCTTGAGCTTTACCTCAACAAAATTTACCTCGGTTACCGTGCCTACGGTGTCGGGGCTGCCGCACAGGTATACTTCGGCAAGGATGTCAGCCAGCTGACACTGAGCGAAATCGCGATTATTGCCGGCTTGCCCAAAGCACCTTCGACAATGAACCCGATCTATTCCGTCGATCGCGCGACGACTCGCCGCAATGTGGTACTGGGCCGTATGCAGGCCGAAGGCTACATCAGCCAAGCCGAGTATGATCAGGCCCGCAACGAACCGATTATCGCCCGCTACCACGGTGCAGAAATCGAACTGAGCGCGCCTTACTTTGCCGAACAGGCCCGTGCCTGGATGGTCGATCGCTACGGTGAGGACGCCTACACCTCTGGAATGCGTGTCTACACTACGGTTGACCCAACCATGCAGCGCGCAGCCCAGCAAGCAGCCATCAGCAACCTACTGGGCTATGACCAGCGTCATGGCTACCGCGGTGCCGTGGCCACGCTATGGAAGAGCGGCCAACCCGCATGGGATATGGCCAGAATTGATGCCCACCTTGACAAACAGCCAAGCTACGGCGACCTCACGCCGGCCGTCGTCACAGATGTCGAAGGTAAAACCGCAACAGTGATTGCCAAAGGCGGCGAACGCCAGACCCTTGACTGGGACGGCATGAAGTGGGCCCGCAAGTTCATTACAGACAAGCGTCAGGGCCCGGCACCGAAAAAGGCGTCTGACATCCTTGCTGCCGGCCAGCAGATCTGGATCCAGCACAAGGGCGAACAATGGGCCCTGAGCCAAGTGCCGGACGCCAATACGGCATTTGTCGCGGTTTCACCGCAAGACGGTGCGGTCAAGGCGATGGTCGGCGGTTTCAACTTCATCCACAGCAAGTTCAACCGCGCCACCCAGTCCATCCGTCAGGTGGGTTCGGCAATCAAGCCGTTCATCTACTCGGCGGCATTGGATAACGGCATGACCCTTGCCACCTTGGTCAACGATGCGCCAATCAACCGCTGGGACCAGAGCATGGGCACAGCATGGCGTCCGAAGAACTCGCCACCGACCTACAACGGCCCTACCCGCCTGCGTCAAGGTTTGGCCCAGTCCAAAAACGTAATGGCGGTACGGGTACTGCAGAGTGTCGGTCTTGACGAGACGATCAATTACCTGACCCGCTTTGGCTTTAAGAAGAAAGACCTACCGCGCGCGGAGCCGCTGGCCCTAGGTGCAGGTAGCCTGACGCCGCTCGAAGTAGCGCAAGGCTTTGCCGTTTTCGCCAATGGCGGCTACTACGTCCAGCCATACTTTATCGCGCGCGTCGAAGACCCGTACGGCAATGTGGTCTATCAGGCCAACCCTAATATTGCCTGCAACAGCGAGTGCCAGAAAGAACGGGGCCACAGCAAGAGCACCGGTTTTACCCCATCGTCGGTAGTCGCCAATGATATCGCCATCAGCGAAGAATCACTGGATGCCAGCGACCTAGCCCAGCAGGGACAAACGGTACACTATGCACCACAGGTCATCTCAGAGCAGAACGCCTTCTTGGTTCGCGAAATGCTCGAGAGTAACATCTGGGGTGGCGGTGACTGGCGCCACGGCAGTGGCTGGAACGGTACTGGCTGGCGGGCACAAACCCTGAAGCGTCATGATATCGGCGGTAAGACGGGCACGACCAACGACTCCAAGGATGCATGGTACTCCGGCTTCGGCCCGAACATCGTCGCAACCGCATGGGTTGGCTTCGACAACCATAGCCGCAACTTGGGCAAGACCTCGTGGAACAACAACCTCGGCAAGGATCAAACCTCCGGTGCCGAGGCCGGTGCGAAAACCGCCCAACCGGCTTGGATCGCCTTTATGGACAAAGCGCTAGAAGATGTACCGGTCCAGCGCAAGGTCCTTCCAGCCGATATCATCAAGGTTCGTATCGACCGCGAAAGCGGCAAGCTGACCAACAGCACCGACTTCACCTCGATGTTCGAGTATTTCGAACAGGGCACCGAGCCTACCGAGATGGCCGGGGCAAGCGGGGTAAACGAGGGGATCTTTACCTCTGACAGTTCAGACGAACTGTTCTGATACTCCCCCACCCGAAACAAAAAGAGCGCCGTGATGGCGCTCTTTTTTTATTCCTCGCAACCAAGGCTGCCTAGTTCGATCACGCCGCACTATTACTGGCAGGCTCGAAATGACCAGTCATGAACTCTGAAACCAACTCGGCCAAAATCTCATAACGCCCCTTGAGCGGGGAGCCTGGACGATAAGCCAAGGTGATCAATCTGCTCGGCACGGGCTCACAGGCCTTGATATAGCAAACGCCATCGCGGCAGCGCTCGCTCGGCGTCGCCAGCTGCGGCAATAAAGTAATCCCACTACCAGCCGCCACCATATTGCGCAGTGTCTCAAGACTCGTCGCCTGGAAGCTCCCATCTTCCACCGCCCCGGCCGCGAAACAAAAGCCCATCGCCTGATCGCGCAGGCAATGGCCATCACCCAGCATCAGCAGGGTTTCGCCATGAAGCTGGGTCATAGCCAATTTGTCCAACCCGGCCCACGCATGGTCTTCCGGCACCGCAACCACCATCGGCTCTTGATAGAGCGGCAACTCGATAAACGGTTCGGATTCTTTGACCGCTGCGAGGATCATACAGTCGATCTTGCCCTCTTCGAGCTGATGGACAAGTTGGTGGGTCTGAGCCTCATGGAGGAAAAGCTCAAGTTCGGGGAAGCGCGCTTTTATCTGCGGAATGATATAAGGCAGCAGATAAGGCCCGACCGTCGGGATAAAGCCAATATGAAGCGGCCCGCTCATGCTGTCCCCTTGCTGGCTGGCCATCTCGGTGAGAACTTTGATCTCCAACAGTACCTTCTGAGCCTGCGCCACCAGCCCCAAGCCAGCATCGGTGAACAAGACCTTGCGGCTCGTACGCTCCAATAGGGCAACACCCAACTCATCTTCCAGTTTGCGGATTTGCCCGCTCAAGGTCGGCTGGCTAACAAAACAGGCCTCGGCAGCCTTGCGGAAATGCTTGTGCTCCGACAGCGCGACCAAATACTCCAAGTCTCGGATATTCATGCTTACCACTTTGATAGGAATTAACTATCAAAACCATAGCAGCAAACAATTAGAACTATCAAGCTGGAAATCGCATAATCATCACATCAACAGGGAGCAAGAAAAGATAAGCTCCGGTTGCAAATGACCAAACAAACATCACAAATTTAATAAGGAATTCGATTATGTTCGTATCTAAAGAAGGCCACGCAGTACCACAAGTTACTTTCCACACTCGCAAAGGCGACCAGTGGGTTGACGTGACTACCGAGCAACTATTTGCCAACAAAACAGTGATTGTATTCAGCCTGCCTGGCGCATTCACCCCAACATGTTCATCAAGCCACCTACCACGTTACAACGAGTTGGCTTCGGTATTTGCTGAGAATGGCGTTGACGACATCCTATGTGTATCCGTTAACGATACCTTCGTAATGAACGCTTGGAAAGCCGACCAAGAAGCTGAAAACATCACCTTCATCCCTGACGGCAACGGTGAATTCACCAAAGGGATGGACATGCTGGTAGACAAAGAAGACCTAGGCTTCGGTCCTCGCTCATGGCGCTACAGCATGCTGGTTAAGAACGGCGTTGTGACAAAAATGTTCATCGAAAACGAAGAACCAGGCGACCCGTTCAAAGTATCAGATGCCGACACCATGCTGAACTACATTGCCCCTGACCACAAACTGCAGGAGTCAATCACAGTATTCACCAAGCCAGGCTGTCCATTCTGTGCCAAAGCCAAGCAAAACCTGATTGACAAGGGCTTGCAGTACGAAGAAGTCGTACTAGGCAAAGACGCGACAACAGTGAGCCTGCGCGCAGTATCGGGCCGCAGCACTGTACCTCAGGTATTCATCGGCGGTAAGCACATCGGCGGTAGCGAAGAGCTAGAAGCCTACCTGGGCTAACCCAGCACCTATAACAATAAGGGCCCGCACTGCGGGCCCAACCCGGCAAGATTTGGATTGGAGAGAACCTATGAATACCCTGAATGTTGATGTTGCAGTGATTGGTGGTGGTACCGCCGGACTGGGTGCCTACCGCGCAGCCAAGGCTTACACCGACAGCGTTGTGATGATCGAAGGCGGCCCTTACGGCACTACCTGTGCCCGCGTTGGCTGCATGCCATCAAAACTTCTTATCGCCGCAGCTGAAAGCGTTCACCAAATCGAGAAGGCGCCAGGCTTCGGTATCCACCCGCAGGGTGAAATCGTCATCAACGGCCGCGAGGTGATGGATCGCGTCAAGCGCGAGCGTGACCGCTTTGTCGGCTTCGTTCTAGAAGGGGTAGACGAGATCCCAGCCGAAGACAAACTTGCCGGTTATGCCAAATTTATCGACAACAACACTCTGCTTGTTGACGACCATACCCAAATCAACGCCAAGCGCATTGTGATTGCCACCGGCTCTCGCCCTGCCTACCCGGCAGTATGGAACGAGCTGGGCGACCGCCTCGTGATCAACGACGACGTGTTCAACTGGGATGATCTGCCAGAAGCTGTTGCCGTTTTCGGTCCGGGGGTTATCGGCCTCGAACTGGGCCAAGCCCTACACCGTCTGGGTGTGAAGGTGAAACTATTCGGTATCGGCGGCCAAGTCGGCCCGCTGACAGATCCAGAGATCATGGGTTATGCCGACAAGGCGTTCAAAGAAGAATTCTACCTTGATGCCGATGTAAAAATCGAAAGCATGAAGCGTATCGAGGGTGAGGACAAGGTTGAGATCCAATTCATCAACCACGACGGCGAACTAGAGACCTTTATCGTCGACTATGTCCTGGCTGCAACCGGCCGCCGCCCTAACGTTGACAAGCTCGGCCTTGAAAACACCAGCCTCAAGCTGGATGAGCGCGGCGTACCTGCAGCGGATTACTACACGCTGCAAACATCGGTCGAGACGATTTTCATCGCCGGCGATGCCAGCAACCAAATTCCGCTACTGCACGAAGCAGCCGATCAGGCACGTATTGCCGGTGACAATGCTGGCCGCTTCCCTGATATCCGAGCCGGTCTTCGCCGCTCTGTGATCTCAGCTGTGTTCTCCGACCCGCAGATTGCCATGGTCGGCGAGACCTACAAACAGCTTCAGACTCGCCTAGGCACTTGCGGTTGTTTCGCAACGGGTGAAGTCTCCTTTGAGAACCAGGGCCGCTCACGGGTGATGCTGCGCAACAAAGGGATGCTGCACGTCTACGGCGAACAAGGTACTGGCCGCTTCCTAGGCGCCGAGATGATGGGTCCTAACGCCGAGCACCTTGCCCACCTACTGGCTTGGGCACACCAAAACAAGATGACGGTTTCTGAGATGTTGGACATGCCGTTCTACCACCCGGTTATCGAGGAAGGCGTCCGCACCGCACTGCGCGACCTCAATGCCAAGCTCCAGCTCGGGCCTGAAATGATCAAGCACTGCTTGGATTGCGGTCCAGGCTGTTAATCGGCTCTCCTAGCACTACCGATCTGCCCCTGCCATCCGGCGGGGGCTTTTTTATTCCTTCCTCCACCAGCTACAGGCGATCTACAATACCGTCCTTTTCCCCCTCCACTGCCGAGAAATCACCATGTCTTGCCGTTCCTGCCAATCTGTCTTTCTCGCAAAACTCGGCCGCTGCCGCCGCTGCATGAAGCAATTGGCAATCACCGCACCGTTGGCATGGTTGCTATGGGGAATAGGCTTCCGCGACACTCCGGCAACCGTCGGGGCCATCACCACACTGGTCGCCGCTATCGCCACCTCGTTGCTGCTCGCCGCCCACCTGATCCGGGCAAGACAGCTCAACGCCGCCAAACAACGCAGCAAAAGGCCATAACTAAAACAGCCCGGCACAATGGCCGGGCTGAGCAATAAACGGTTCAACGGTTTCCACCGCGGCACTTAGGCGACACTGACCGTCGGGATCTGCTGCTCCTGATCCAACCTGACTTCCAATGCCACCTCGTCACAGGCATGCTGACGCGGGCAACGGTCGCAGTCTTTCATCACCTTTTCGGGCAACAAGCTCTTCGAGGTAGGGACAAAGCCCTGCTTCATGAAGAATTCAGGCACCCGGGTCAAAACGAAAACCTTCTTGATCGCCATCTGCGCCGCCTTTTCGACAAGATGGTCGACCACCGCCCGCCCCTGTCCTTGCTGCTGCCAGCCCGCCTCAATCCCGAGCGAGCGGATTTCTGCCAGTCCCGAGTCATAGACATACAGCGAGGCACAGCCGGTCACTGTCCCATGATGCTCGGCAACCGCAAACGACCCGATATCCCGCACCAGCTCGTTGCGCATCCGCGGCAGGTTCTCGCCGAGCCCGGCCCAATAGGCCACCATCCCCTCGATGGCATCGAGATCGGTCAGCCGCGCACCGCGTACCTTCACCCCCGGCGAATAACGCTTCTCAAGCCGCTTTTCTGCCTGGCCAATTGCATGGTCGACCTGATTCGGCGCCACGCCGCCCAGCGCGCAGCGCTTCTCAAGGCATGACTCAATGGTCAGGATCGGATAGACATCAACATCAATCACCGGCGAAAAGGCTCGCATCTCCTCGAGCGATAGCTCCTCGAGGGCGCAGCCCTTCTTGATCGCCGCCACGACGGCAACCCCGACGATATGGTGGGCTTCACGGAACGGGATCCCCTTGGCAACCAGATAGTCCGCCAACTCGGTGGCATTGGAATACCCCTGCATCGCCGCCTCGAGGGTACGGTCCTTGTTGACTTTGATCCCGTCGAAGCACAGAGCCGCCATCTCCATACACTCATGCCAGGTATCCAGCGCATCGAACAGCCCTTCCTTGTCCTCCTGCATGTCCTTGTTGTAGGCCAGCGGGAGTGCCTTGACCGTCATCATCATCCCGGCCAACGAGCCATATACCCGCCCGCACTTACCACGGATCAGCTCAAGGGCATCGGGATTTTTCTTCTGCGGCATCAATGACGATCCCGAGGTCACGGTATCGGCCAGCTCGATAAAGTTCGACTCCCCGGAATTGTAGAAAATCAGGTCCTCGGCCATCCTCGACAAGTGAAGCATTGAAATCGAGGCCGTCGACAGCAGCTCCATCACATGGTCGCGATCGGAAACCGAATCAAGGCTGTTGCGGGTTGCCCGGTGGAAACCCAAACTATGGGCAAGAACCTCACGGTCTATCGGGTAAGCCGTACCGGCCAGCGCCCCCGAGCCAAGCGGGCAAGTATCCAAACGGCTCAGGGCATCTTGCAAACGCGAGTAATCACGCTCGAACATCTCGACATAGGCCAGGCACCAGTGGGCAAACGTGACCGGCTGGGCACGCTGGAGGTGGGTATACCCCGGCAAGACCGTCGCCTGATGCACCCTCGCCACCGTCACCAGTTGGTTCTGGAGGTGGTCGAGCATCAGCAGCAGCTGCTGGCCCTGCTGGCGACACCACAACTTGAGATCGGTCGCGACCTGATCATTACGCGAACGCCCGGTATGAAGCTTCTTGCCCAGATCGCCCACCTTGCCGATGAGCTGCTGCTCAACCCAGCTATGGATGTCTTCCGCATCGGACTGGAGGATCTGAGACGGGTCTTCCATCACGGCCAGCTTAAGCTCGTTGAGCGCCAGCTCCAGCCTCTGCTGCTCCTCTTCGCTCAGCACGTTAACCTGACGCAGCGCCTTCGACCACGCAATCGAACCGACAATGTCCTGCTCTGCCAGCCGATAGTCAAACCGCAAAGAGTCGTTGAACTGCTTAAACCTCGTATCAGCTGCCTGGCTGAACCGTCCGCCCCAGAGTGCCATGGTACTTCTCCTATCCTACTTATCCGACTTGCTCATTATCGTTATGGGTCTTACTGGTTTTTCTTCTGTTCGTTCAAAGCACGGATACGGCTCGCCAGCGAGTAAAGACGGATAAAGCCGCCTGCATGGCTGTGATCATAAACCTCGTCCTCACCGAAAGTCGCGAACTCCTCCGAGTACAAGCTGTTGGAAGAACGCTTCTGCACAACAGTGGCCTGCCCCTTGTAGAGCTTAACCACCACCTCGCCGCTGACGTCCTGAGCCAGCTCATCGGCAGCTGCCAACAGCGACTTGCACAACGGGGTAAACCAACGCCCGTCGTAAATCAGGTGCGAGGCCTTGAGGCCAAGAGTCTGGCGGAACTCGAAAGACTCTTTATCAAGCACCAGTTGCTCAACGGCACGCAGAGCTTCCATCATGATGGTGCCCCCCGGAGTCTCGTAGCAGCCACGCGACTTGATCCCCACCAGACGGTTCTCGACGATATCGATACGGCCGACACCGTGCTCCGCCCCCTTGGCATTGAGGTAGGCCAAAGCGTTGTAGGGGCTCATTGCCTCACCGTCGACGGCTACCACCTCGCCTTTTTCAACCTGCAGCGAAACCAACTCCGGCTGATCCGGAGCCTGCTCGGGATCTTTGGTCCACACCCAGCACAGTTCGTTCGGCTGGTTCCAGGTATCTTCAAGCACCCCGCCCTCGGTCGAAATATGCCAAGCATTGGCATCGCGCGAATAGATCTTCTCGAGCGTGGCCGTCGTCGGCACATTGCGCTCGGCAAGGTAATCAAGCAGAGCCTCACGGCTGCGCAAGTCCCACTCTCGCCAAGGCGCAATCACCGCCAGCTGCGGAGCCAGCGCCGCATAGGTGCTCTCGAAACGGACCTGATCGTTGCCTTTGCCGGTACAACCGTGGCAGAGCGCGTCCGCCCCGACTTGCAAGGCACACTCAACCTGAGCCTTGGCGATGATCGGACGGGCCATCGACGTCCCCAGCAGGTACTTGCCCTCATACACCGCCCCCGTCTTGAGGCTCGGGTAGATATAATCCTTAACCATTTCCTCTTTCAGATCGGCGATATAGCAGGCCGATGCCCCCGAGGCCAACGCCTTCTCCTCGATCCCGACCAGCTCTTCCTCGCCCTGGCCGACATCGGCGACAAACGCCACTACCTCACAGTCGTAGTTTTCCTTTAACCAAGGAATAATAGCGGATGTGTCCAGACCGCCGGAATAAGCCAATACTACTTTTGATACCTTGCTCATAATGCTCTCCTAATTACCTGCTCGACGGTCGTCCCGCTCAGGCTTGTCTCTGTGTAATCCGTTAACTGAAAATTATCCCGCCCAGAACCTAGCCATTCTCGGGCGTAAACTTAGTACCAATACTCTGGCCGCTAAACAGCGCCGCCAGCCTGTCTGGGTAACGCCAGCTAGCAACCTCTATCGGCTGGCCAAGGGCACTGGCCGCAGCGAACGCCGCCCGTACCTTGACCACCATCCCGTCGGTGATCACCGCATGGCTGATCAGCGACTCAGCTTCCGTCTCGGTCAGAGTCGGGATAAGACGCCCTTTACCATCCAGTACCCCGCTGACGTCGGACAACAGCACCAGCTCGGCATTCATCGCCGCCGCAACCGCAACTGCCGCCTGATCGGCATTGACATTCATCAGCTTGCCGTTGCCGTCCAGTCCTATCGAGCTGATAATCGGCACATAGCCGGCCGCCATGACCGCGCTCAACAACGTACCGTCGCCAGGGCTGGCCTTGCCGACGGCACCAAGCTCGGGGGCAAGCTCTTCAACCTGACACAAACCGCCATCAGCCAAGCTGAGGCCAACCGCTGCCACCCCGGCCTTCAGCGCTTGTCCCTGCAGTAGCTTGTTGGCCGTACCGGCCAGCGCACCTGCGATATAGGGCACCTGATCCGATGGCGTCACCCGCAACCCATCCTTTTTCACCGTCTCGAACTGCAGCTTGGCCATCAGCTCGTCGACCAAATACCCGCCGCCATGAACCAATATCAGTGGGCGCTGTGCCTGCTGCTGGTATTGGCCAATTGCCCCGAATAACTTCTCAAGCGTGTCGGAACAAGACAGCACCGCACCACCCAACTTGATCACCAAAGGAACCTGACTCATGCCTATCTCCTACTGCCTTATTTCCGCCTAAACCAACGCCGTCATCTGAGGGAATTTATTTCGAATATTTATGCATTGCATTGCTTGCGATGACGCACCTTTGAGAAGATTGTCAATCGCAGAGGTTAAAATAATGTGTCCGTTATGTAAGCTCCAGCCAATGTCGCAAAAACAGGTATGGACAACATCCTGTAGCCGTGCAGGCTGGTTGCCCAGCAGCCGAACAGCATGAGGATCCCCGCCTTGCGAATAGGCCTTGACCATCGCTTCGGCTATCGCCGCCTCGGTCGTCCCCGGGGTCAATTTAGCCGTGATTGTTGCCAAAATCCCACGTTTGAAGCTGCCGAGGTGAGGGGTGAAAATCACCTCCCGGCCAAGGTGAGTAGCAATTTCTGGCTGATGACGGTGGCTGAAGATCCCGTAGGCCTGCAGGCTAACCTCACAAAAGCTATTGGCCATCGTTGCTTTGCGGCCCGCCCCTGACGCCCCGCTCACCGCATTGATCACCGGCCACTGGCTGTCATCAATCAAACCGGCCTCGATCAGGGGCTTAAGCGCCAGCTGGGCCGCCGTCGGGTAACACCCCGGCACCGCAACCAGTTGGGCAGTGGCAATGGCATCTTTATTCCACTCCGCCAACCCGTATACCGCCTGCTCCAGCCAATCCGCCGCCTGATGTTCGAAACCATAATAACGGGGATAAAAATCATCACCTTGAACTCTGAACGCACCAGAAAGATCAAAGACCTGACAACCATGAGCCAAAAAAACCGGGGCCAATTCATGGCTCACCTCATGGGCAGTTGCCAGCAGCACGATATCGGCCTGCTCCGCGACTTTGCCGGGGTTAACCAAGGGCTGCAAAGGCATATCAACAAGCCCTTTCAGCGTTCCATGCAACGCACTGATCGGCTTATTGGCATCATGACTGCTTGCCGAGACATACAGCCCAGAAAGCTGGAGATGGGGATGCTGGTGAACCATTTTTGCCAGCTCTGCACCGGTGTAGCCGCTGGCACCGATAATCAGGGTCTTGAACATAGTTTTTCCGTTATTTTGTCTTTGGTATGGGCGTGCAGCAGATGCTGCCAATGAGGGGGTGCGCACGGGGGCACCAAGCGAATAGGACTTAGCGTCGTCGGAGGGAGACTGTGGTGAATAGCTTCGCTTGGTTCATGTTAACAATATCCTTTCAGGGGAGACCGTCAGATCACAATTCTGGGTCTGCCTATCCGTGGCAGTGTAATTTCTCAATGAGATATTTTTATTCACATCAAATGAATTTATATGTTTACCATATTAATATTTGGTGTCAACAGGCTGTATGAAAAAAACACAATATTTCTTCCTTACAGAGGGTAGACCAGATTAACAAGAAGGGATCACCTACCGTGAAAAACAGGAGATCTCGCCAGCAAAAGCCAGAAGCGGATAAAATTAAAGCAGAATGTACTACCAGCACGCACAAACCGTGCCTTAATCAGTCAATTTCACGAAAGTTAGTTACAAAAGCAGCTACGGATTATGACAAAAATCAATGTCCGGGCGATTTATCATGGATAAATTCGAACATTGTTGACCTTCGAGCCGGATCACAGCTAGATTGTCCTCTTATCACGTTATCAATGGATGTAATTTTTTTACGAGATGGATGCGATATGAACGAAAAGTACAGCGCGTTAAGAAGTAACGTCAGTATGCTTGGCCATATGCTGGGCAATACCATTAAAGATGCGCATGGTGAAGAGCTACTCGAAAAAGTAGAAACTATCCGCAAACTGTCAAAATCTGCACGCGCAGGAAATCAGGATGATCGCGCCAAGCTGATCGATGAACTGCAAAACCTGCCCGATGACGAGCTCCTGCCGGTAGCCCGTGCCTTCAGCCAATTCCTCAACCTAACCAACATCGCAGAGCAGTACCACACTGTTTCGCGCCATAGCGAAGAGCACATTTGCAGTCCCGATGCCATTGATGCCCTGTTTGCCAAACTCAACAGCCAGGACATCAGCCAATACGACTCGGTTCAGGCCGTCCGCGATCTGAAGATTGATCTGGTTCTGACGGCCCACCCGACAGAAATCGCCCGCCGCACCATGATCCACAAGCTGGTACAGATCAACAAATGCCTGTCCAAGCTGGAACTGAGCGAACTGTCGAACTCCGAACGCCACAAAGTCGAGCGCCGCCTCGAGCAGTTGCTTGCCCAAGCCTGGCATTCCGATGTGATTCGCCAGCAGCGCCCAACCCCGCTCGACGAAGCCAAATGGGGCTTTGCGGTGGTAGAAAACTCCCTGTGGCAGGCGGTACCTGAATTCCTCCGCCAGTTCGACGAGAAGCTAACCGCCCATCTTGGCGAGCGCCTGCCTATTGATGCGGCTCCGGTTACCTTCTCCTCTTGGATGGGCGGTGACCGCGACGGCAACCCATTCGTCACCTCCGAGGTAACCCGCGAGGTCCTGCTGCTTTCCCGCTGGAAGGCTGCCGATCTCTACCTCAAGGATGTCAAAGAGCTAGTCAGCGAACTGTCGATGGTCAAATGCAACGACACTGTCCGCGAGCGGGCTGGCAATGAACACGAGCCTTACCGTGCCATTCTCAAGGATCTTCGCACCAAGCTGACCAACACCCGCGATGTGCTGGATGCCCAGATCAAGGGGATGGACGTCCCGAGCTTCGGTATTATCGACCACGTCGACCAGTTGTGGGTTCCTCTCCACGCCTGCTACCAGTCACTGCACGAGTGCGGCATGGGGATTATTGCCGACGGCTTGCTGCTTGACGTTCTGCGCCGAATCAAGTGCTTCGGTGTTCATCTGGTACGCCTCGACATCCGTCAGGAAAGCACCCGCCACAGCGATGTGATTTCCGAGCTAACCCGCTACCTCGGCCTAGGCGACTACGACCAATGGAACGAGCAAGACAAAGTCGCGTTCTTGGTTCGTGAACTGGCCTCAAAACGTCCGCTGCTCCCACGCGAGTGGGAACCTTCTGACGAGGTCCGCGAAGTCATCGCCACCTGCCGAGCCATTGCGACCCAGCCACGCGAGGCTCTCGGTGCCTATGTCATTTCAATGGCCCGCACTGCCTCCGATGTGCTTGCCGTACACCTGTTACTGCAAGAGGCCGGTTGCCGCTTCCGTATGGACGTGTGCCCGCTGTTCGAAACCCTTGACGACCTCAACAATGCCGAGGCGGTGATCAAACAGCTAATGGGCATCGACTGGTACCGCGGCTTTATCCAAAACCACCAAATGGTCATGATCGGCTATTCCGACTCGGCCAAAGACGCCGGTGTCATGGCGGCTGGCTGGGCCCAATACCGTGCGATGGAAGCCCTGGTCGGCGTCTGCGAGGAAGCCGAGGTCAACCTGACCTTGTTCCACGGCCGCGGTGGGTCCATCGGCCGTGGCGGAGCCCCAGCCCATGCCGCGCTGCTGTCACAGCCACCGCGCAGCCTGAAGGGCGGCCTGCGAGTTACCGAACAAGGTGAGATGATCCGCTTCAAGCTGGGCTTGCCGGAAGTCGCCGTCAACAGCCTTAGCCTCTATGCCAGTGCCATTCTCGAAGCTAACCTGCTGCCGCCGCCTGAGCCGAAGAAGGAATGGGGCGAGCTGATGGATGTCCTGTCCGAAGTCTCCTGCGAGGCCTACCGCGATGTAGTGCGCGGCAATCCGGAATTTGTCCCTTACTTCCGCGCTGCCACCCCTGAGCTAGAACTCGGCAAACTGCCGCTCGGCTCGCGCCCGGCCAAGCGTAACCCGCAAGGTGGCGTCGAAAGCCTACGTGCGATTCCTTGGATCTTTGCATGGAGCCAGAACCGCCTGCTGCTACCTGCATGGCTCGGTGCCGGCGAAGCGATCCAGTTCTCGATCGACAAGGGCCACCGCGACCAGCTCGAGGAAATGTGCCGCGAATGGCCATTCTTCTCAACCCGCTTAGGAATGCTGGAAATGGTCTTTACCAAGACCAATATCGGGATCGCCCAATACTACGACCAGCGGCTGACGGCCCCTGAGCTATGGCCACTAGGCCAGCAACTGCGCGACCAGCTCCAGCGCGATATCAAGGCGGTACTGAACGTCGAAAACAACGACCACCTGATGGAGCAGAACCCTTGGGGAGCTGAGTCTATCCGCCTGCGTAATATCTATGTCGAACCACTCAACATGCTCCAGGCCGAATTGCTGTACCGTACCCGTCAGCAGGAAGAGCTAACGCCAATGCTGGAAGAGGCCCTCATGGTGACCATCGCCGGTATCGCAACCGGTATGCGCAACACCGGCTGATCCGACATTGCAACCCAACGCAAAAAGCCACCTTCGGGTGGCTTTTTTATTGGCATTTAACCTTTCGAACTTTTGACTCATTTTTGAGACAGAATAAGCAACAAGGCTTGTCTATTGTTAAGGCTGTGAACGCACTTGAACTTAAACAACACTCATTGCTTATTAGTGCTTATACCACAAGGAACAAGACAAGCATCACAACACGGGCAATTGGTTTAACCAGAAATTCCCGATATCACATTCTGTTGTCGATAAATAACTCAATGATGTGTATGCTACGTGATCTCGATCGGGCACTGCAACAACATGATTATAAAAACGCCAAAGAGCGATGGGTAATGTTAGTCCGATTGATTTCTTTTTTGTTGTAATTTAACGGATAGAAGAGATGTCACTACCACACGTTATTCTGACCGTGCTGAGCAACCGCGACGCAACCGGTTACGATATCACCAAAGAGTTTTCCCACAGCATCGGTTATTTCTGGAAAGCCAGCCACCAGCAGGTTTACCGTGAACTTAACAAGATGGCCAGCAACGATCAGGTTACCTGCAAGCTGGAACCACAGGAAGGCAAGCCTGACCGCAAAGTCTATTCGATAACAGATCTCGGCCGCCAGGCACTGTTCGAATGGTTCCAAGAGCCGGCTCGCAACCCAACAATCCGCGATGAGTTTTCGGCGAAACTGGCCGTATGCGGCGTCCACAACTCGCTGCCAATGCAACAGCAGCTAGAAGCGTTGATCGAGGAATCACATTCCCTGCTCAACCACTATAACGAAATGGAAAATATCCACTTTGCCAACTACCAAAACATGGATCGCCAGTCTCGCCTTGACCGCCTGACCTTGCGCCGTGCTGCCCACAACCGCCAAGCGTGGATTGACTGGGCAGAGGAAGTATTGGCCGAGCTTAAAGACATGGACGCACCAAACAGCCCTGTCGCGCTATAAAAACAATAAACCAAAATGCACAAAAGCCGCTTTCTTCCAAAGCGGCTTTTCTTTTGTCTGAGCCCTGCTAGGCAGGCACAACATTATTAGCCCGGATCCCCAGTGTATGGCAGATCGCATACGTCAGCTCGGCGCGATTGAGGGTATAAAAATGGAAGTCTTTCACCCCTTCGCGGCTTAATACCCGAACCATGTCAATGGCATTGCTCGCCCCTACCATCTGCCGGCTGAGCAAATCATCCTCAAGCCCCTCGTACTGCTTTTCCAACCACCCCGGGATCTTGACGTTATTCGTCAGGGCAAAGCGCTTGGCCAGCGTCATGTTCGAGACCGGCAGGATCCCCGGCACAATCTCAACCTCTATCCCCGCGGCCACGCAACGGTCGCGAAAACGCAGGTAACTCTCGACATCGAAGAAGAACTGAGTAATTGCGCGGTTCGCCCCGGCATCGACCTTTCGCTTTAGATTAATCAAATCAGCCTGGGCGCTTCTCGCCTCTGGATGGACTTCAGGATAGGCCGCCACCGAAATATCAAAATCCGCCTCGCTACGCAATAACTCAACCAGATCAGAGGCATACATATCCGGCTTGCCGCCTCCGGGAGGCAAGTCACCGCGCAGGGCGACAATCTGGCGGATCCCGTTCTGCCAGTAATCTCGGGCGATAGCACGCAACTCATCACGGCTGGCATCGATACAGGTCAAATGCGGTGCCGCAACCAACCCGGTCTGATCCTTGATGTCTTTGATAATCGAATGGGTTCGATCACGCTCGCCAGAATTGGCGCCATAGGTCACCGAGACGAACTTCGGCTTGAGCGCCTTGAGCCGATGGATTGACTGCCACAGCGTCTGTTCCATCTGCGCCGAACTCGGGGGGAAAAACTCAAATGACACATTGATCTTGCCATCCAAGTCGGCAATGGTCTGGTTCAGTGAATCGAGATGGCTCGCGTGTGAATAACCCATAGTCCCTTCCTATCCTGCGGCAGACTCCGCTGCCAATCGTATTCAATTTGAACGTTTAGACGTCTATATGTCCAAATCATGCGTGGTAACCCATTCAAAGTCAACACAGCGAACTTGAAGATTATTCATGTTGATGTTGTGTTTTTTTCAACTGCCCGCATACAGAAAACCCGCCTTGCAGCGGGTTGTCCTGTCATTTTTGCTATCCACGGCTGTAGCATTCTCAGTGATGTCCGAACCGCAGGATCATGCTCTGCCCTTGCCCGGCAACGACCACTATTTCAACATGGTCGCCATTCGGTTGATATCCGAGAGCAAGGCGCCGGCCGTGACATCTCGTCCCGCCCCCGGACCGCGGATCACCAACGGATTGTCGCGATACCAATGGCTCTCGATGGCAAAAATATTATCGCACGGCAGCAAGTTGGCCAACGCATGCTCTGCCGAAAGCGCCTCAACTCCAACCACAGCCTTGCCGTGACGGTCTAGGCGGGCGACATAGCGCAGTACCTTGTCCTCTCTCTGCGCCTTGCGCAGCCGCTCAGAAAGTGCGGCGTCCAACAATTCGGCCTGCTCGAAGAATCCATCCAAGGTCAGGTTCCGCATTGCCTCCGGCACCAAATCCTCGACCTTGACCTGCTCGGGCTCAAGCTCAAGCCCAGACTCCCGGGCAAGTATTACCAGCTTGCGCATCACGTCACTACCATCCAAGTCGTGGCGCGGGTCGGGCTCGGTAAGGCCCTGCTGCCACGCCTGCTCTACCAGCACCGAGAACGGAATACTGCCGTCATACTGCTGAAACAGCCATGACAGGGTGCCCGAAAATATTCCCGACAGGGCAATAATGGTATCGCCGCTTTCGCTGAGATCACGAACGGTATGGTTGATCGGCAGCCCGGCCCCGACCGTGGCATTGTACAACCAGTAACGGCTGCTCTTGGCAAAGGCATCAATCACCGCATGGTAATCATCCCCTGCGGCAGATCCCGCCACCTTGTTGGCCGAGATCAGGTGGAGCCCCGCTTCGGCAATCGCCGGATAGCGCCCTGCCAGTTCCTCGCTCGCCGTCACATCGAGCACGATGACATCGTCATAGCCATGCCCGGATAACTCAGTCAGCCAATCACCGGGGGGATACTCGACCGATTCATCACCAAACGCATCCAGAACCCGTTGCGGCTCAATACCCTCTGTATCAATCCAGTACTGGCGGCTGTCGACAACGCCAATCAGGGTAAAGCTCATGCCGTGGCGCTTTTCAATGCTGGCTTTCTCGCGCTCAAACAGTGCCAGCCAACGGCTGCCGATATTGCCTTTCCCGCATAAGACCAAACCGAGCCGCTTCTGGGCCTGGAACAGTTGCTGGTGAAGACGCCCAATCAGATCATCAAGCCGGGTCTGGCGCAACACAGCAACCAAACTGAGCCCCGATTCGGACTCGGTCATGAACTCAACCGGCTCGCGCTTGAGCTGCTGGTAAAAACCGTGGCAGTGTACCGCATTGGCCACCACCCCGGCCCCCACGGCGGCAACCAGCGAGAAGCCTTCGCGCAGTTTAAGATCAACCCCGATCCCGCTATCTTGCAACAGTGCCAGCACCCCGCCCGCTATCTCCGAGGTATACGCCAGCCTGATCAGGCCCTTGTCAGTCTGAATATCCCTCGCCAGCGGCGCCAACTGGGCACGCAATAATAGTCGCTCCAACTCGGCCACCATCGGTTCCAGCAAATGGGCTCGGGGGCACTGAACCTCCAGCAGGCATACCTCTTCCAACGACGTCACGATTTTTGCGCCCCGGCCAGATGCCAATACCCGCTCAATCCGGGTTGAGCCTGACTCCGGCTGGTGACTGCAACGCAAGGTCAAATCAATGGCACTGTTCGCCACCGGCTGCAAGGTACGACTATGAAGCACCGGAGCGGCCAGTCGGGCCAGCTCATCGGCCTCATCAAGTCGCAACAGCGGCAATAGGCAGGCATCGCCGACTTTGTGCGGGTCAGCACTATAAACGCCGGCCACATCGCTCCAGATCGTCACTCGGCCAACGCCAGCAAGCGCCCCGATCACTGTTGCGGAATAATCCGAGCCGTTGCGTCCGAGCAACACCGTTTCCCCCGCTTGGTTACCCGCCACAAAACCGGTGATCACCACCCGGTGTTGCTGCTGGGCCAGCTGGGTCTGCAGCAGCGGCCATGACAAGGCCCTGTCGACCTCGGGCTGTGCCGCCCGCTCCGCCCTCAGGAAAGTCCGCGAATCCAGACAGGATGCCACCAGCCCGCTTTGACTCAGCAAGGCCGCCAGCAAGCGTGCCGACCACTGCTCGCCATGCCCAAGCACCCATGCCCGCTCAGCGGTGCTCAACGGCCTGTCGCCGAGCTGCACCAGCTCAGAAAGCTCGAGGTGGAGTTGGGTCAGCAATGCATCTGCCGGTTCGCCACTGAGCAATTCTTCGATTAGCTGCTGCTGAAAAGCCCGCAGCTCCTGAAAGGTTTCGTGGGCCCGGCGACCGTCCTGCTCAAGCTGGGCCATCCACTCGATCAGGTTATTGGTGGTCTTTCCCGCCGCTGACACCACCACCAGATCCTGCTCTCCGGCATACTCGCCGACGATGGCGACAACCCGGCGATAACACTCGGCATCAGCCAGGCTGCTACCGCCAAATTTGTGTAACTGGCGCTCTACTCGTCCACTCATACCGCCACCTCCGCCGACTTGGCGAAGGCCTGTGCCAGATCCGCAATCAGATCCTGCGGGTCTTCAAGCCCGACCGACAGGCGCAGCAACGTCGGTTTTAGCCCCGCCTCTTGCTGTGCCTCATCGGACATCGCCCGATGGGTCATACTGGCCGGATGGCAGATAAGGCTTTCGGTGCCCCCGAGGGATTCGGCTAATGAAAAACACCTCAGCTCGCGGACGAACGTTTCAAGCTGCTCCATGCTTCCTGCCAGCTCGAAGCTCAGCATCGCCCCGAACCCTTTCTGCTGGCGCAGGGCAATGTCATGGCCGGGGTGGGACGGCTGGCTCGGGTGATAGATATGCCCCACCAGCGGCTGCTGCTGAAGGAAGGCAAGAATGGCCAGGCTGTTCTCTTCATGCCCCCGCATCCGGTGTGCCAGCGTGCGCAGGCCTCTCAGGGTGAGATAGGCATCAAACGGCGCGCCCGTGGCCCCGATGCAGTTCGCCCACCAGGCTATCTGCTCACCCTGCTCGGGATCCTTACTTACCAACACCCCGCCAAGGACATCGGAATGGCCGTTGATATACTTGGTGGTAGAGTGGACAACAAAATCCGCCCCCAATGCCAAGGGCTGCTGCAGAATTGGCGAGAGGAAGGTATTATCGACCGCGACGAGGGCACCGGCCTCAGCAGACTGCCGGCACAGCGCGGCAATATCGATGATTCGCAGCAACGGATTGGAAGGCGTTTCGACCCACACCAGCTTAGGCCGCAACGCCAGCGCCTCAGCCAGAGCCAGTGGATCAGTCTGATCAACAAAACATACCTTGAAATCCCCTTTCTCGGCTCGTGAGTTGAACAAACGGTACGTGCCCCCATAGCAATCATGCGGGGCAATGAGCAGATCATCGGGCCCCAGCAGTGCCGTTGCTAACAGGTTGATTGCCGACGTGCCGCAATTCGTTACCACCCCCGCAGCGCCGCCCTCCATCTCGGCCAATGCCTCGCCAAGCATATTGCGGGTCGGATTGCCCGAACGCGAATAATCGAAGGTGGGAACGTCTCCAAGTTGGGAAAAACCGTAAGTCGTGGTCAAATAGAGCGGCGGGACAACAGCGTTGAACTGAGAGTCGGACTCGATGCCTTTACGAACCGCGACGGTGGCAAGTTGCTTGTCACTCATAATTACTATCCTTGTAAGGTGATGCCTGCAGCTGAACAACGTTTAACCACCAACATAACGATAACAAGATGAGCCGTCAATACCTCTAGACGTCTACATGTCTTTGCTTATGGCAGTAAATCCCGCTAAAATTCAGGCATCCTAACTATCTATCAATTTACATCGCTGAGAAGGTTAACAATGGCAGAGTGGAATGGCGAATACATCAGTCCATATGCGGAACACGGTAAGAAAAACGAACAGGTAAAGAAAATTACTGTTTCGATTCCATTGAAGGTCCTGAAAATCCTGACAGACGAGCGTACTCGCCGCCAAGTCAATAACCTGCGCCATGCCACCAACAGCGAGTTGCTGTGCGAAGCATTTCTGCACGCCTATACCGGCCAGCCGCTACCGACCGATGACGATATCCGCAAGGACCGTCCTGACGATCTGCCGGCCGAGGCAAAGAGCATCATGGAAGAGATGGGAATAAAAATCGAGGACATCAACGAATAACTCGCTGATCCTATCACCCGTAAAAAAACCAGCCGCATGGCTGGTTTTTTTGTTTTAGAACGGCAACCGAAACCGGATTAGCCCTGCATATAACCTACAGGCAACTCGATTTGCGCCACACCGGAGGCAACCGCGGCCTCGGCAACAGCACGTGCCACACGAGGTAGCAAACGAGGATCCATCGGTTTTGGCAAAATATATTCCGGACCGAATGCCAAAGACGTTGCACCGGCGGCTGCCACGACCTCGGCCGGTACCGGCTCCTTCGCCAACTGGCGGATCGCCTCGACCGCAGCCAGTTTCATCTCGTCATTGATTTCGCTCGCCCTGACGTCCAGCGCCCCACGGAAGATAAACGGGAAACAGATAACATTGTTGACCTGGTTCGGGTAGTCGGAACGACCCGTACCCATAATCAGATCATCGCGCACCGCATGGGCCAGTGCTGGTTTGATTTCAGGATCCGGGTTTGAACAAGCGAACACAACGGGTTTGTCGGCCATCAGCTTGAGGGCATCGGCTGGCAGCAAATCAGGCCCAGAGACACCGACGAAAATATCCGCACCCTCAATGACATCTTCCAAGGTGCGCTTATCGGTATTGTTGGCAAACAGCTGCTTGTACTCGTTGATATCGTCACGGCGGGTATGGATCACCCCCTTGCGATCGAGCATATAGATCTTCTCGCGCTGGGCTCCGCATTTAATTAGCAGCTCCATGCAGGCAACGGCAGCCGCCCCAGCCCCGAGGCAGACAATCACCGACTCCTCAATCTGCTTGCCTTGCAGCTCGAGAGCATTGAGCATACCGGCCGCAGTGACAATCGCCGTACCGTGCTGGTCATCATGGAACACTGGCACATTGCAGCGCTCAATCAGGCGCTTTTCGATTTCGAAGCAGTCAGGTGCCTTGATATCCTCGAGATTGATACCACCAAAGGTATCAGCAATGTTGGCCACCGTATCGACGAATTCATCGATAGTGCGGTGCTTAACCTCGATATCAATCGAGTCGAGTCCGGCAAAACGCTTGAACAGCAAGGCCTTACCTTCCATTACCGGCTTGGACGCCAGCGGGCCGAGGTTGCCTAGGCCGAGGATCGCCGTACCGTTGGTGATCACCGCAACCATGTTGCCCTTGCCGGTATATTTATAAACATTATCAGCATTTTGCGCAATTTCACGCACGGGTTCGGCTACACCCGGACTGTAGGCCAGAGCCAAATCGTTGACCGTATCGGCGGGCTTGGTAAGCGCGATCGCAATCTTTCCCGGAACAGGGTAAGCATGGTAATGGAGAGCTTGCTGGCGAAAATCTTCAGACATAGTGTTCAGGATCCTGAAATGAGAATGAGGTTCAGTTCGAGAATGGGAGCCAGATCATAATTGATCGCGATCAAAAATCCTAGCACCGACTATCTGGTCGATCCAAGCATGCGGTCAAAGAATAGGCAAAAAAGACGCGGGGGTGGGATATGAGGGCGGAGCAGCGGTAGAGAAGTAAAATTTAGATATGAAAAAGGGGATGCAATGCATCCCCTCTTCGCAAATTCACTCTGGCAATTACTTGCTAGATAGAGCGCCGAAACGCTTGTTGAATTTGTCGATACGGCCACCAGTGCTCACTTGACGCTGCTTACCAGTGTAAAAAGGGTGACACTTGTCGCACACATCAAGGTTGATGTCTTTACCCATAGTTGAGTTAAATACGAAAGTGTTGCCGCAAGAACAACGTGCGTTTACTGCAGTGTACTCTGGGTGAATACCTTGTTTCATGGGATAACCTCAAAAGTAAGGCCGTGTCGCTCTCCCGATCCAAAGCCGGGCACCACACGTCGTTAATAAAAGTAAGCATATTGGCGACTGCCGATATGCTAAATTCAGGCGGCGTATAGTAATCAATCATGTCCACCAGATCAACAAATACGCTCCCTTTTTCACCGCTTTGCCGCCCCCGCCCCGGCAGGGTACACTTTATAACTTCAGTATATGCCCAATTTGCAGTGACTATGACACCCAACATCGCCCGCGTAGCCCTTCCCGTCCCTCTGGACAAACAGTTTGATTACCTGATCAAACCAGACCAATTCCCGGCCGTCGGCGGACGGGTCCAGGTTCCGTTCGGCCGCCAGCAACTGGTCGGGATTGTCATGGCCATCACACAGCATTCGGATTTCCCCGTCGCACAGCTCAAACCGCTCGGCAAGGTCCTCGACACCGCCCCGTTGTGGTCGCCAGCCCTGTTCAAGTTACTGGGGTGGGCCAGCAGCTATTACCAGTACCCGCTCGGGGACACCCTCGCCAATGCGATGCCGGCCCTGCTCCGCAAAGGACGCGAGGCCTCCCCGGCAGCCCTGAAAATGTGGCAGCTTACCGAAACCGGGCATGACCAACCGCTGGCAGCACTCAAGCGCGCCCCGCGCCAGGCACAGGCTCTCAACGCCCTGCGGGCGGGCTCGCTCAGCCACGAGGCCCTGCTGGCCGACGATATCAGCGCTGCAACCCTCAAGACCCTTCAGGGTAAAGGCTGGATAAGCGAACTGGAACAGCAGCCGGTGGGCGTTGACTGGGGAAAAAACTATGCCTTGGGTGAGGAAAAGCCACGGCTCAACGACGAGCAGGCACTGGCCATCGCCTCGGTCAATGCCAATCCGGATTTTGCCTGCTACCTGCTTGAGGGGGTCACCGGCTCGGGCAAGACCGAGGTCTACCTCAACCTGCTCGAGCCTGTGCTCGCCAGCGGCAGGCAGGCCCTGATCCTGGTGCCGGAAATCGGCCTCACCCCACAAACCATCAACCGCTTCCGCCGTCGCTTCAATGTCCCGCTGGTCACCATCCACTCCGGGCTCAACGACAGCGAACGGCTGGCGGCCTGGCTGGCTGGACGTGACAACCAGGCAGGGATCATTATCGGCACCCGCTCGGCCCTGTTTACCCCGCTAGCCAACCTCGGGATCATCATCGTCGACGAGGAGCACGACGGCTCCTACAAGCAGCAGGACAGCCTGCGCTACCACGCCCGCGATCTGGCCGTCATGCGCGCCCGCGAGGAAAACGTGCCAATCATTCTTGGTTCCGCCACCCCGGCCCTTGAGACCCTGCACAACGCCACCAGCGGAAAGTACCACTACCTGCGCCTAACACGCCGGGCCGGTGTCGCCCAGAACGCCCGCCACGGGGTACTCGATGTCAAGGGGCTGTACCTTGAGGCCGGCCTCTCGGCCCCGCTGATCGCCCGGATGCGCCAGCACCTCGCCGAGGGCAACCAAGTTATGCTGTTCCTCAACCGGCGCGGCTACTCCCCAGCCGTGATATGTCACGAGTGCGGCTGGCTGGCTGAATGCAAGCGCTGCGATGCCTACTACACATTCCACCAGCAGAGCGGCGAACTACGCTGCCACCACTGCGCAACACAACGCCCAATGCCGCGCCAATGCGGCAATTGCGGCTCGACCCAGCTCCATGCTGTCGGGGTCGGCACCGAACAGCTCGAACAGCAGCTGGCGACCCTGTTCCCCGACTACAAGACCGTCCGGATAGACCGTGACAGCACCCGCCGCAAAGGCAGCCTCGAGAACTACCTCGAAGCCATCCGTCGCGGCGAATACCAGATCCTGATCGGCACCCAGATGCTGGCCAAAGGCCACCATTTCCCTGACGTAACCCTGGTCAGCCTGATCGACGTCGACAGCGCCCTGTTCAGCAACGATTTCCGAGCCAGCGAGCGGTTGGCCCAGCTGTTTATTCAGGTGGCAGGACGGGCAGGACGGGCCAGCAAGCCGGGGGAGGTGCTACTGCAAACCCACCATCCCGAGCACAGCCTGCTTCAGGCACTGCTCTACAAAGGCTATGACCATTTCGCCACCGACGCCCTGCGCGAGCGCAAGCAGGCCTGGCTGCCACCATACACCTACCTCGCCCTGATCCGGGCCGAGGCCAACGATAGCGCTCAGGTCGAACAATTCCTCCAGCAAATCCGGGGCATCTTCAGTGCCAGCCCGGTCTTTGATCAGGACACCTTGGTAATGGGGCCGAATCCGGCACCACTGGCTCGTCGGGCCGGCCGCTATCGCTGGCAGTTGCTACTGCAAGCCCCCAGTCGAAAAGTGCTCCACCAGCTGCTGAGCATCGCCAAGCCGGCCATTGCCCTGCTGCCGCTAGCCAAGAAAATACGCTGGTCGATCGATGTCGAACCGCAGGATTTAACTTAAAATAAACAATGCGACACAGATCACGTGACGGATGTAATTTATGCTGTTCTAAGCATGTTTAAACCTTGCTAGACAGCCTACAATAGCACTCTCGCTGGCATTGGTATCTGCTCAACTTGGCTATGATCCGCCGGCGGATTGGAGAGAAAAATAATAGAGAGGAATCATAACTATGGCGACAATGAAGGATGTTGCCCAGCTCGCCGGCGTTTCTACGGCCACGGTGTCCCGTGCGCTGATGAATCCGGAAAAGGTGTCGGCCTCAACCCGTAAAAAAGTTGAACAGGCCGTCATGGATGCTGGCTATTCACCCAACTCACTGGCTAGAAATCTCCGTCGCAACGAATCAAAGACAATCGTCACGATCGTCCCCGATATCTGCGATCCCTACTTTACCGAAATCATCCGGGGGATCGAGGAAGCAGCGATGGAGCACGGCTACCTGGTCTTGCTCGGCGACAGCGGCCAACAGAAAACCCGCGAAAACTCTTTCGTCAATTTGGTCTTCACCAAACAGGCCGACGGCATGCTTTTGCTTGGCACCGACCTGCCATTCGACGTCAGCAAACCCGAGCAGAAAAACCTGCCGCCGATGGTCATGGCATGCGAATTCGCCCCAGAACTCGAGTTGCCGACGGTCCATATCGACAACCTGACCGCCGCCTTCGAAGCCGTCAACTACCTGACCCAAATGGGTCATAAGCGTATCGCCCAAGTTGCAGGGCCGCCCCATGCCACCCTGTGCCATTTCCGCAGCCAAGGCTACCAGCAGGCCCTGCGCCGCGCCGGTATCGAGCTCAACCCGGCCTACACCATTCAGAGCGACTTCACTTTCGCCGGCGGTGCCCGTGCGGTTACCGCACTGCTGTCGATGCCCGAACCGCCGACCGCCCTGCTCTGCCACAACGATGTCATGGCCATCGGTGCCATGCAGCAAGCCAAGCGCCTCGGCTTCCGGGTACCGCAAGATATCTCCATTGTCGGCTTTGACGATATTCAGTTCGCTGAATACTGCGATCCACCGCTGACCACGGTCTCCCAGCCGCGCTATGAAATAGGCCGCCAGTCGATGCTGATGCTGCTCAATATTCTCAAAGGCAAGGAAATCGCCTCGGGGTCTCGCCTACTTGATGCCAAGTTGGTGATCCGGGAAAGTGCTGCGCCACCAGCAAACTAGACACCAAAGGCAGTTTTTGCCCAGCATGTCACATTTTTGCCTTCCACGGCGACCTGACAGTTCCCCAGACATCGTGCTGGGGACTAGTCAGTATTCGCTCAACTTTGTACCATAAGGGCATTGTTCCCTAATCCCATCATCACCGTGGCTACCAAAGATTATGTAAAACGCGGCCGAGCACAAAAGGCGCCAAAGACGCAGAAGAAAAAACCGGCTCGAAACAACCGCACCGCAACACCATCCGGCAAGCGCTTCCCGCTACTGTGGGCGATTATTGCCGCAGCATTGGTTGGGACGATGAGCTACGGGCTATATTTCCTTTCTGCGACGCCGTCGCCAGAGCCTGCCGTGACCCAGCCGGCGGAAACCAAGCCGCTACCGACACCGGTAGAGAGCCAGCCGAGCAAACGCGAAGCACAGCCCGAAACCAAGCCGCTTCCACCTAAGCCGGCCGAAAAATGGAGCTATATCGAAGAGCTCGAAAATAAAGAAATCAAAGTCGAGGCGAAAAAAGAGCAGGCCCCGTCGCGCCCTTACCTGATGCAGTGTGGCGCCTACCGCAGCGAAACCCAGGCCGACGAGCGCAAGGCGATGATTGCGTTTCAGGGGCTGACCAGCCAAATCAAGGTCAGTCAGGGCGAGAAAGGCAATTGGTACCGGGTGATATTGGGCCCCTACCAACAGAAACGCAAAGCGGAATCGGACCGCAACAAGCTCCGCCGTGCCGGCATCGAGCCGTGTGCGATCTGGTTCTGGGAGTAACCAGCACCGCCTTCCAGACAGAAAAAGGATGCCCCGGCATCCTTTTTCTTTGCCTTTTTCCCTTGAAAGTCCCCGCCTATACCCCAAGATCTTCAGACATACAGTAACCGGCAAGGGCCGGAAACAGACCTAAGAGGTAAGACCGTGACAACTATTGTATCTGTTCGTCGTAACGGTAAAGTCGTTATCGCCGGTGATGGCCAGGTTTCCCTTGGCAACACCGTCATGAAAGGTAATGCACGCAAAGTACGCCGCCTGTACAACAACAAAGTGCTTGCCGGCTTTGCAGGTGGCACGGCTGATGCCTTCACCCTATTCGAACGTTTCGAGCGCAAGCTGGAAATGCACCAGGGCCATCTGCTCAAGGCAGCGGTGGAACTGGCAAAAGACTGGCGCACCGACCGTATGCTGCGCCGTCTTGAGGCCCTGTTGGCCGTAGCCGACGAGACAGCCTCGCTGATCATTACCGGTAACGGGGATGTGGTCCAACCGGAGAATGACCTGATCGCCATCGGCTCAGGCGGTAATTTTGCTCAGGCGGCAGCAATCGCCCTACTGGAAAATACCGACCTCGATGCCCGCGAAATCGCCGAGAAATCGCTCAACATCGCGGGTGATATTTGTGTCTTCACCAACCACCACCACACCATCGAAGAACTGGAAACCAAATAAGGAACCGGCCATGTCTGAAATGACCCCTCGCGAAATCGTCCATGAGCTGGACCGCCATATTATCGGCCAAGACAAAGCCAAGCGTGCCGTTGCCATTGCCCTGCGCAACCGCTGGCGCCGCATGCAGCTGCCTGAAGAGCTGCGTGTCGAGGTCACCCCGAAAAATATCCTGATGATCGGCCCGACCGGTGTCGGCAAGACAGAAATTGCCCGCCGCCTGGCCAAACTGGCCAATGCGCCGTTCATCAAGATCGAGGCAACCAAGTTCACCGAAGTCGGCTACGTGGGCAAGGAAGTGGACAGTATCATCCGCGACCTGACCGATGCCGCCGTCAAGATGACTCACCAGCAGGAAATGGAAAAAGTCCGTTTCCGTGCCGAGGAGCTAGCCGAAGAGCGGATCCTCGATGTCCTGCTGCCACCGGCACGCGATGCCTGGGGCCAGAACGAAAGCGGTGACAACAATTCGGCGGCACGCCAGTCATTCCGCAAGAAACTGCGCGAAGGCCAGCTGGACGACAAGGAAATCGAAATCAACGTCGCGGCACAGCAGATGGGCGTTGAAATCATGGCGCCTCCTGGTATGGAAGAGATGACCAACCAGCTGCAAGGCATGTTCCAGAATTTGGCCGGCAACACCAGCAAGAAGCGCAAGATGAAAATCAAAGACGCACTCAAGGCCGTTACCGAAGAGGAAGCCGCCAAGCTGGTCAACCAAGAAGATCTCAAAGAGAAAGCGATCTTCGCTGTCGAGAACCACGGTATCGTGTTCCTCGACGAAATCGACAAGATCTGCAAACGCGGCGACAGCTCGGGCCCTGACGTATCACGCGAAGGCGTCCAGCGCGACTTGCTACCGCTGGTCGAGGGTTCGACGGTCACCACCAAGCACGGCATGGTCCGCACCGACCATATCCTGTTCATCGCATCGGGCGCCTTCCAGGTCGCCAAGCCTTCGGATCTGATCCCTGAGCTACAGGGCCGACTGCCGATCCGTGTCGAGCTAGAAGCGCTGACCAGTGCGGACTTCAAACGTATCCTGACCGAGCCGAATGCCTCGCTGACCGAGCAATACAAGGCATTGATGGCCACCGAGTCAGTGAACATCGAGTTCGACGAGAGCGGTATCAACAAGCTGGCCGATGCCGCTTGGCAGGTTAACGAGCGTACCGAGAACATCGGTGCCCGCCGCCTGCACACCGTGATGGAACGCCTGATGGAAGAGCTCTCTTTCGATGCGACCGAGAAGGCTGGCGACAAAATTGTGATCGACGAAAACTACGTGACCTCGCGTCTTGGCGAGCTGGTAGAGGACGAAGATCTCAGCCGCTTCATCCTGTAATCGGCACAGCCAAAGAGACAAACGGCACCCTCTGGGTGCCGTTTTTATTTTGTGCAAACTTTGTTTTTACGCAAACAAAGTGGCGATAAATTTGCCCATTGCGCCAGTTCGTCCATAATAGCCACCTGTCACATTTTTGATGAAAAGCCCCTTATGATGAAATCATCTTCTCTCGCCATTTGGCTTGATGCAGCACGTCCGAAGACCCTGCCGCTCGCCATCGCCTCGATCGTTTGCGGCAGTGCAGTAGCAGGATGGCAAGGCAGTTTTTCTGCCGTTATTGCAGGTCTGGCACTGCTGACTGCACTCCTGCTACAGATATTGTCCAATTTGGCCAATGACTACGGGGACGCCGTCAAGGGCACCGACAACGATCAACGACTCGGCCCGCAACGTGCGATCCAGTCAGGGCTGGTCACGCCTGAAGCCATGCGCAAGGCAATGATCCTCAACATCGGCCTGACCCTGATCAGCGGCCTCGCCCTGATCCTGCTTGCCACCGACAACCTGCATGACATGTTCGGCTTCATGCTGCTCGGCCTGATGGCCATTGCAGCCTCGATTGCCTATACCGTCGGCAACAAACCCTATGGCTACCGAGGGCTGGGTGACTTCTCGGTTCTGGTTTTCTTCGGCTGGCTGGGCGTGGCGGGGACCTACTACCTGCAAGCGGGTCAAATCGACTCGATTATCATGCTGCCGGCAACAGCCTGTGGCCTGCTCGCCGTAGGGGTGTTGAACATCAACAACCTACGCGATATCGACAATGATCGCGCCTGTGGCAAACTCACTCTGGCCGTGCGCATGGGCCCGAGCTGGGGACGCAAGTACCATTTGTTCTTGCTGGTAACCAGCGTAGCCTGCCTCGCCCTGTTTGCCGCACTGGAAATCCACTCGCCGTTTGGCTGGCTGTTTATCCTCAGCGCACCGCTGCTGTTCAAGCATGGCAAGCAGGTCTTCCAGTCCGCCGATGGCGCGGCGCTACGGCCAATGATGGGCACAATGGTCAAGTGTGCCCTGCTGACCAACCTGTTATTTGCAGCCGGCATGGTGCTTGCTGCCGCATAACCCTAATAGCAACACGGTTATCATCGTGAGTTAGCCTTGAATCTTGGCCAATGAACTGATTATACTTTCAACAAGTTAAGCATGGCCGCCACCGCGGCGGCCGTTGCCCATTCATCTGCGAAGAAGAAGCACGCCTATGGAATACAATACGTCAGAACTCTGCGACATCTACCTCGACCAAGTCGACGTCGTCGAGCCAATGTTCAGTTCTTATGGCGGCCGTAACTCGTTCGGCGGCCAGATCACCACCATCAAGTGTTTCGAGGACTGCGGCCTGATCCGCACCGTGCTCGAGGAAAACGGCGCAGGCCGGGTTCTGCTTATTGATGGCGGCGGCTCGCTGCGACGCGCTCTGGTGGATGCCGATCTGGCTCAACTGGCCGCGAGCAATGAATGGGAAGGCCTGGTCATCTATGGCTGTGTTCGCCATGTCGACGAACTCGACGAGCTTGATATCGGCATTCAGGCGATGGCGTCGATCCCGGTCGGGGCCGACGAGCAGGGTATCGGTGAGATTGACGTCGCGGTCAATTTCGGCGGGGTGACCTTCTTGCCGGAAGACCATCTCTATGCCGACAGCACCGGGGTGATCCTGTCGCCCGAGCCGCTGGACATCGACTAAAGCGACATAAAAAAACAGAGCCGGCGGGCTCTGTTTTTTTGTTCATCCGCAAGGCGGGATGGATTACTCGACGTGATCCATTTTACCTAGCAGCATACGTACGCGCTCTTGCCATGCTTGGTGATCTTCGCGCAGCTTGTTGTTCTCCTGCTCTAGCGCTTCACGGCCAGTACGCAGTTCCTGAGCTTCACCCGCCAAGGCATCGTTGTTTTCTTTTAGTTCTTCAATTTCCATTTGTAGCAGGGAAATTGTATCAACAGCCATTTGTACTTTGGCTTCCAGCTTTTCCAAGATTTCTAATGACATATTGTCCACCTGTCTTCAGCCTATCTGCTTGCCCTAACCGTTAAGGCAACCTTGCACAGGCACATTCAACTTTGATTTGTTACCTATTCTAGCGAGGTGGCAACGCCGTGACATCTACAAATACCACGGTTTGTCGCAAATGGAGAAAAAATGAACAATTTTGATAAAAATCTTGCATCCTCAACCTCTGGCTATCGGGCCCCTTGCAAGAAGTTGCTCGCCCTATACGTCTAGCACGCGCCCAATGTGCATAAAAACAAACCAAATAGATTCAAAAATGAGTAGAATCGCGATCAAACTCAATTTTAATGCATTTCAACCGTGCTAATTTCTATTGTGATCGTATCTCTCTTGGATCTTTCCAAGATTTTGCCTTTCTGGCACATCCGGCCCCCATGGTCGGATTTTTCTTTTATAAACAGAAATATACAATCAAGCACAATAAATCCCCATCTCTAGTCCCCGCCTCTTTGCCCAAGAGGGTATTTCTCCCGCCCGCCAGCAACCGTTTGCGCGAACGCTCAAAATAAGAAAAATTTTTATGCTCGAACGCACATTTCCAATTCAATCCAATTTTCTTATGCGTGATATCGAGTAAATTAGCCGCATAAAAACCATAACAGCAATACCCCTACTACATAAAACAAAAGGACTGAACAATGACTACCCAACAGCAACATTCCTTGCTTGGCGAGTGTCTCGCCGAGTTCATTGGCACTGGATTACTGATTTTCTTCGGCGTAGGTTGCGTGGCCGCGCTGGTACTGACAGGAGCTGATTTCGGCCAATGGGAAATCAGTATCATGTGGGGCCTTGGCGTTGCGATTGCCATCTACTGTACCGCCGGTGTCTCAGGTGCCCATATCAACCCTGCCGTGACCATCGCCCTGGCCTTGTTCCACGGCTTCGACAAACGCAAGGTCCTGCCATACATTGCCGCTCAGGTACTTGGCGCCTTCTGTACCGCTGCCCTGATCTATACCCTTTACGGTAACCTTTTCAGCGATTACGAAGCCGCCAACAGCATCATCCGCGGCAGCGAAGCCAGCCTGGCAACCGCAGGGATCTTCTCGACCTACCCGAATGCCGCCCTGTCTTTTGCCGGCGCGTTCGCGGTGGAGTTCGTGATCACCGCCGTACTGATGTTTGCCATCCTCGCTATCGGCGATGACAAGAACGGTGCGCCGCGTGGTGCGATGGGCCCGCTGCTTATCGGTATCCTGATTGCCGTCATCGGTGGTGCGCTTGGCCCACTAACCGGCTTTGCGATGAACCCTGCCCGTGACTTCGGCCCGAAATTCTTTGCCTTCCTTGCTGGCTGGGGTGACATTGCCCTGACTGGCGGCAAAGACATCCCGTACATGATTGTGCCTATCCTGGCCCCAATCTTCGGTGCCGCGTTCGGTGGCTGGCTCTACCCGAAAGTGATCGGCGTCTACCTGCCGGGCAACCGCTGCACCCTGCCGAACAAATGTGAGAACACGGCCGACAGCGATACCGCCAAGGCATAAACAACACCAATTCCCTACAGCTGGCCGGGCCTGACCCGGCCAGCAAGAAACAACGAACACTCTACTACCCTTATAAGAAGATAATGAGAGGAAACCACCATGACTACAGAGCAGAAATACATTGTTGCACTCGATCAGGGCACGACCAGTTCTCGCGCCGTCATTCTTGATCACAATGCCAACATTGTGTGCTCGGCACAGCGTGAGTTTACCCAGATCTACCCGAAAGCCGGGTGGGTTGAACACGACCCTCTAGAAATTTATGCTACCCAGAGCTCAACATTGGTTGAGGCGCTGGCCAAAGCAGGGATCCGCTCGGATCAAGTTGCCGGTATCGGTATCACCAACCAGCGCGAAACCACCATCGTCTGGAACAAGAAGACCGGCAAGCCGGTTTACAACGCTATTGTCTGGCAGTGCCGCCGTACTGCGGATATCTGCGAAGGCCTTAAAAACGAAGGGCTGGAAGAATACATCCGCGACAATACTGGCTTGGTGGTCGACCCTTACTTCTCGGGAACCAAAATCAAATGGATCCTCGACAACGTCGAAGGCGCCCGCGAGGAAGCCGAGGCCGGCGACCTGCTGTTCGGTACTGTCGATACCTGGCTGATTTGGAAGATGACCCAGGGCCGCGTCCACGTTACCGACTACACCAACGCCTCGCGCACTATGGTATTCAATATCAATACCCTGCAATGGGACGAGAAGCTACTTAAAGCCTTGGATATCCCGCTATCTATGATGCCGGAAGTCAAGGCGTCTTCCGAAGTCTACGGCCAGACCAACATCGGTGGTAAAGGCGGTACCCGTATTCCAATCTCTGGTATTGCCGGTGACCAGCAGGCCGCCCTGTTCGGCCAGATGTGTGTCGAAGCAGGCCAGGCCAAGAATACCTATGGTACAGGCTGCTTCTTGCTGATGAACACCGGCAAGGAGAAAGTGACCTCGCACAATGGCCTACTGACCACGCTGGCTTGCGGCCCTAAAGGCGATGTCGCCTACGCGCTGGAAGGTGCGGTATTTATGGGTGGCGCATCCATCCAGTGGCTACGCGACGAAGTCAAGCTGCTTGACGATGCCAAAGACTCCGAGTACTTCGCTGAGAAGGTCGGCAGTGCCAACGGCGTCTACGTGGTGCCAGCCTTTACCGGCCTGGGCGCACCGTACTGGGACCCGTATGCGCGTGGTGCCATCGTCGGCCTGACCCGCGGCGTCAACTCCAACCATATCATCCGTGCGACACTGGAGAGCGTGGCCTACCAGACCCGCGACGTACTTGATGCTATGCAGGCTGACTCCCAGATCAAGCTGGATACCCTGCGCGTCGACGGCGGTGCAGTAGCTAATAACTTCCTGATGCAGTTCCAGTCTGATGTTCTGGATACCGAGGTCCACCGCCCAGTGGTAACCGAGGTAACGGCACTGGGTGCCGCCTACCTCGCGGGCTTGGCTGTCGGGTTCTGGGACAGCATTGACGACCTCAAGAACAAGGCCGAGCTGGATCGCAAGTTCATCCCATGTGCCGATGACCAGAAGCGCAACCGCCGCTATAACGGCTGGAAGCGCGCGGTTGAATGCGCCAAGGGCTGGGCTATCGAAGACGACATCTGATCTCGCCCCTAACGGTGACAAGGCCTGCATTCGCAGGCCTTTTTTTATTTGTGCACGCACAAATCGCTAAGAACTGCCGGGAAATAAGGATTTTTGCGCTAACGCAAACGTTTCCACTCAAGCTGTGGTAGAATCGCGCCAGATTTTTTCAGCTCACTGATTTCTATTTCTGGAGTAACCATGAAACGCGATTTGGCAATGGCATTTTCCCGTGTCACGGAAGGCGCAGCACTGGCAGGCTACAAGTGGCTCGGCCGTGGCGACAAGAACGCAGCTGACGGCGCAGCCGTGGAAGTTATGCGTACCCTGCTGAACCAAACGGAAATCGAGGGCGAAATCGTCATTGGCGAAGGCGAAATCGACGAAGCACCGATGCTCTATATCGGTGAGAAAGTCGGTACTGGCGGTGATGCCGTGGACATCGCTGTCGATCCAATCGAAGGAACCCGAATGACCGCTATGGGCCAGAACAACGCCCTGGCCGTCTTGGCTGCCGGCGAGAAAGGCTCGTTCCTGAAAGCACCTGATATGTACATGGAGAAACTGGTCGTAGGCCCAGCCGCCAAAGACGTTATCGACCTCAACAAACCGCTGGCCGACAACCTTCACGCCATCGCCGAGGCCCTCGGCAAACCGCTCTGCGAGCTGGTCGTCATCACTTTGGCAAAACCACGCCATGATGCCATCATCGCCGAGATGCAAGGCATGGGCATCCGGGTCTACGCGGTGCCGGACGGCGATGTCGCGGCTTCGATCCTGACCTGCATGCCAGACAGCGAAGTGGACATCATGTACTGCATCGGCGGCGCGCCGGAAGGCGTAGTCTCTGCCGCCGCCATCCGCGCACTGGGTGGCGATATGCACGGCCGCCTGCTGCCGCGCCACGAGGTCAAAGGGGATACCGAGGCCAACCGCGCCCACGGCCAGCTGGAAATTGACCGCTGCCGCGAAATGGGCATCGAGCCCAACACCGTGCTGCGCATGGAAGACATGGCCAAGAGCGACAACGTGATCTTCGCCGGTACCGGCATCACCAAGGGCGACCTGCTCGACGGCATCCACCGTCAGGGCAACATCGCCACCACCGAAACCTTGTTGATCCGCGGCAAGTGCCGCACTATCCGCCGCATCAAGTCGACCCACTACCTCGACCGCAAGGATGACGCCATCAAGTGCCATATCCTGTAACAGCCATAATCGGCTCTTGGGATAGACAAACGCACCCTGCCGGGTGCGTTTTTTTTGCCAGGCAACTCCCGCCACTTTGTAAAGTAGTTGCTTTATTTAGCAGGCTGGCTACATAATTAACTAACGCAATAGATGTAGGCAGCCATGAAGACAGTCGACCGAATACTATACCGCATGAAGCGCGAAGGCCCGGCCACCGCCAAACAGCTGGCCAAGGAGTTCAAGCTCACTACCATGGGCGTCCGCCTGCACCTGCAAGGGCTGGAAGAAGAGGGGCTAGTCCGCTTCGAAGACGTCAAGGTCAAGGTCGGCCGCCCCACCCGCCACTGGCACCTGACCGATCTCGGCCACCGCCGCTTTGCCGACCGCCACGGCGATCTCATCGTCCAGATGCTAGACTCTGTCGAGACCCTGTTCGGCAAGGAAGGGCTCGGGCAGGTCATCGACCGGCGCGAGCAGCAGGCATTCGGCCACTACCAAACCCAACTGGCTGGCGCAGATACGATACACGAAAAGCTGCAAATCCTAGCTACACTCAGGGAACAAGAAGGCTATATGGCCGAGCTCCACCAAGACGGCGAGCAGTTCCTGCTGGTCGAGAACCACTGCCCTATCTGCCATGCAGCGACGCGCTGCCCTTCCCTGTGCCAATCAGAGCTGGCGGTTTTCCGCCGCCTGCTCGGTGATGGCTACCAGATCGATCGCGACGAACACATCATTGCCGGAGAGAGGCGCTGTGCGTATCGAATAATAAAACGATAACGAGGAGATGATTATGGCTGACTGGATTCCCGCACGGGTGATCACCAACCGCCACTGGAACCAAGATCTATTCAGCTTGGTTCTTGAAGCCAACATCGAACCATTCAAGGCCGGCCAGTTTACCAAACTGGGGCTTGAGATTGACGGCAAGCTGGTCCAGCGGGCCTATTCGTTTGTCAATCCTCCCTCGTCATCGCAAATCGAAATCTATGCCACCCGCGTTGCCGACGGCCTGCTCTCGCCCCGCCTGCATCGGCTGGAGGAAGGCGATAGCGTCTTTATCTCGGCGCGGGCCAACGGCTTCTTCACCCTCGATGAGGTTCCCGAAGGTGAGCACCTGTGGCTGCTGGCCACCGGTACCGCCATCGGCCCGTACCTGTCGATGCTGCGCGAGCCAGAAGTCTGGCGCCGTTTCCGCAAGGTCGTCCTGACCCATGCCGTTCGCTTTGCCGCCGATCTCAGCTACCAGGCCGAAATCACCGAACTGCAACAGCGCCATCCGGACCAACTCATCGTCCAGCCATTCGTCAGCCGTGAGCCTGCGCCGTTGACGCTGCCGGGACGCATCCCCCAAGCCATTGCCGACGGGATGCTCGAGCGCCATGTCGGCATCACGCTCGACCCGGCCCACAGCCAAGTCATGCTGTGCGGTAACCCGGCCATGGTCAGAGATACCAAGGCCGCCCTCGAGGCACGCGGTTTCAGCAAGAACCTCCGCCGCAAACCCGGCCAGATCACCACCGAGCACTACTGGTGATCGCACCGCGAACTGCCTCGCAGCCATCCTGCCCGCCCGAGAAAATCCGGCGGGCTTTTTTTCGCCCCAATCTCAAACCCCGCCCACCACTCTTTCCCGCCGGCTGCTAATGTTATTGGATAGCTCGAAGAAAAATCAGGCAGGAACAATACGCCAACCGCCAAGGCTGGCACTATGCAGGGAGAACAGCATATGCAGACGCTACCCCCGTTCGATGAGCTCAAGGCGATGGCCGAAAACGACCCCGATCAGCTGGAGGCATTGCGCCTCTCGATGAGCGAGGAGATCATCAGTCAGGCCAGCAAGGAAATGCAGCCCCGACTGCGGGCCCAGCTCAGCCATATCAACCATGTCATTGGCTATGGCAAAAACCCGAACCATACCAACATCCTGCTAATGGCAGAGCTCCAACAGCAACTCCGCCGGCTAGCTCAAGCCCTGAACGCGCCGGAAACCCTGTCCGATCAAACGGCAGAGATCCGTCCTTTCCGACGCCCCGAGCCGGATAGCTAATTCAACACTTTGAGAAAGCAGTCCTGATCCATATCCCGGATATTGATGGTCAGGCTGCTGATGCTGGCAGCATGGCCTTCGAGCACCGTCATCAGGGCACGTGACAGTTCGCGCTTCACTTCGCCGCTGCGGCCGGAGAGCATGCTAAGTTCGATATGGATGAAGGTATCGAGATCGCGCTGCTTGCCCACCAACCAGTTTTGACAGCAGTAGCTACGCGACTTGACCGTTCCCGGCTCGAAGATCCCGCACTCCAGCAGCAGGGTATGAAGATCATCGAGCAAACCGGGGATATTAACCCGCTCGACCACGGGTTCGGCATATTCCATTACGAGGTTAGGCATTCCTTGTTCTTCCTTGTGTATTGCCAGCAACACCCTATGTCGCTGCCTTTCTGTCCACCATAACCAAACCGGCGGCCGGACACCAAGCCGGGTGGCGATATTTCCATCATTGATCACTGTCTTTGCCCCCGTACCGAGACAGCAATTACACCAAACCGAAAAAAAATTCCGCGCAGCGGTTCACTTTTGACAGGGAAAAAGGTACAACCAAGCACAGAAATGATTTCGGACAGTAAAATAAATCGCCGAACTGCTATAGTGTTCGAACACTGCAACGGCGGGTTCGGGGTTAGTTTTTATTGCACGGCAAGCGGTAGTTGACCGATACTCATTAGCCTAGTGCCAGCTGCGGCCATATGCCGGCAGTGGTTCACTACGCTAATCAGTATTAGTTTATTTACATCAAATTGATTTGGAGAAAAGCTATGCGCCATCCTGTGGTTATGGGTAACTGGAAGCTAAACGGCAGCAAGGAAATGGTATCTAACCTAATTAAGGGCCTGGATGCTGAACTGAAAGGTGTAGAAGGTGTAGACGTCGCTATTGCACCACCAGCAATGTACCTTGACCTGGCTGAGCAGCTAATCGGTAAAGCGGAAAGCAAAATCATCCTTGGTGCACAGAACGTTGACATCAACGCCAGCGGCGCATTCACCGGCGATATCTCTCCTGAGATGCTAAAAGACTTCGGTGCAAGCCACATCATCATCGGCCACTCTGAGCGCCGCGAATACCACAACGAATCAGACGAGTTCGTTGCTAAGAAATTCGCATTCCTAAAAGAGCACGGCCTAACTCCTGTACTATGTATCGGTGAGTCTGAAGCTCAGAACGAAGCTGGCGAAACTGTTGCAGTATGTGCACGCCAAATCGACGCAGTGATCAACACCCAGGGTGTTGAAGCGCTTAACGGTGCAATCATCGCTTACGAACCAATCTGGGCGATCGGTACTGGCAAGGCAGCGACAGCTGACGACGCACAGCGTATCCACGCAGAAATCCGCGCGCACATCGCACAGAAGAGCGAAGAAGTGGCGAAGAACGTTGTTATCCAGTACGGCGGTTCAGTGAAGCCTGAAAACGCAGCCGCTTACTTCGCACAGCCTGACATCGACGGCGCGCTAGTTGGCGGTGCAGCACTAGACGCAGCAAGCTTTGCAGCGATTGCTAAAGCAGCAGCGGAAGCGAAGAAGTAATTCTTCCTCCCTTGCCGTGAAAAAAGCCACCTCCGGGTGGCTTTTTTGATCCGAGCAGCCAGCGGCGGCAAACCGCAACCATAAAAAAACCGGCCCCGAAGGCCGGTTTTTGCATCTCGGAAAACCGAAATTAGAACAGCTTGTCAGCCAGTTTGTACAGGTCTGTACGAACTGGGCGCTTCATGTTCTCGATAGCGTCAATGATGTCGTGGTGAACCAGCTTCTCATTCTGGATACCAACACAACGGCCACCGTGGCCTTCTAGCAGAAGGTCAACCGCGTAAGCACCCATGCGAGATGCCAGGATACGGTCAAACGCAGTTGGCTGACCGCCACGCTGGATGTGACCCAGTACCGTTGCACGAGTCTCGCGGCCAGTTTCGTCTTCGATGTACTTAGCCAACTCGTTAACATCCGTCATCAGCTCAGTGATGGCGATGATTGCGTGCTTCTTGCCCTTGTAGATACCTTCTTTGACTTTCGCCAACAGGTTCTCTTTGTTCAGGCCAGTTTCCGGAGTGATGATGTACTCACAGCCGCCTGCAATCGCAGACATCAGGGTAAGGTCGCCACAGTGGCGGCCCATTACCTCTACGATAGAGATACGCTGGTGAGACGACGAAGTATCACGCAGGCGGTCAATCGCATCGATAACCGTGTTCAGTGCCGTCAGGTAACCGATAGTGTAATCGGTGCCCGCTACGTCGTTGTCGATAGTGCCAGGCAGGCCGATACATGGGTAGCCCATCTCGGTCAGCTTCTTCGCACCCATGTATGAGCCGTCACCGCCGATCACAACCAAGGCGTCGATACCGTGGATCTTCAGGTTTTCGATCGCCTGCTGGCGAACCTTCTCGTCCCGGAATTCAGGGAAACGAGCAGAACCCAAGAACGTACCGCCCTTGTTGATCACATCAGACACGCTCTGGCGATTCAGTTTTTCGATACGGTTCTGGTGCAGGCCCTGATAGCCGTCGTATACACCATACACTTCCACGCCTTCTGATAGCGCAGCGCGAACTACACCGCGAACAGCCGCGTTCATACCCGGTGCGTCACCACCACTGGTCAATACACCAATCTTCTTAATCATGGTTACCCTCTGACTTTGGGAATTGAAAATTCAAATCCGGCACGAGGCGCCAAGGTTCCCCGCTCGGCACTGCAGCCAAATCGCTGCACTCGTGTAAACTGTAATTTTCCTACTAATGTAGGAGTATTACAATTTTGATAAAAAAATTTGTTGATTCACATCACGATAGGTTGCAACTTGGGCAAAATGCCTGATTTCGGCACGCCCTGCCATCGTGGAAAGATCATTCACGACTGATTACCGGGCAGCGCCATCGGTCGAGTCTCTCTAACCAGTATATATCCTGCGCCCGTAGCCACCAGTGCTGCCGATGAGGGTGAGAAGCTCGGGTGATATGAAGCTCATCCTTGATAATCACACTGTTAATTCGGCACTGAACTAAACAATATGCCGCAGTATAGCTGTTTTGCGATGAAAATTAATAACAAAATAATGACCATTCCGGCGTTTTTCTCGGCCTTAGTCGGAAAAAAATGTTATCTAGCACGCAAATGTAAAAAGCTGCCCGAGGCAGCTTTTTACATATCTATTATCCCGTTACGGTTATTTTTCCTTATCAGCAATACGCGCTTCACACTTTTCCATCCGCTCAGCCTGTAGTTGCTGGTACTTGGCTTTCTGGTCCGCAGTCAGCACATTAAGCATGTCATGGCGATGCTTGAGCATCTCGACACGACGCTCGACCTGCTGCTCAGTCATCTTCTCAGCGAGCGAGCGGACCGCCGCCTCGTCAAAGTTGTCGGCCAGAACCAGCTTCTGCATCTGCTGGTGATTCGCCCTCATCTCGCCGTGATGCTTGGCCCACTCGCTCTTCATCGCCTCGCGGTTGGCCTTGCGCATCTCCTGAAGCTGGCTCTTCTGCTCATCGCTCAAATCAAGCTGGCGGAACATCTGCTTGCCGTCGTGCATACCGCATGCACCCTTGCCGCCATGACCACCGTGATGCTTGCCACCACCGTAAGCCAGTGCCGATGCCGAGCCCAGAGCCAAAGGAAGGGCGATAACCAATGCCAATGTCTTCTTCAGTGTTGCCATAATATTCATCTCCAGTTTGCCTTGCGGCGCTATGTCTATGGAAACAAGCTTACCCGATGCAAAGTAAAGGGCTGTCTGCCAAACGTAAAGCTGCGTAAAGCCCATCGGGTTTTGCTTGGCTTGCCCGACCAAGATTGAGGATACTAACGGTATAGCAGATATATAAGGGAAATGATCATGGCCAAAATCCTACTGGTCGACGACGACACCGAGCTGACATCGCTACTGACTGACATTCTTGAAATGGAAGGTTTCGACGTCATCGAAGCCAATAACGGCGAGCAGGGGCTAGAAAGACTCGACGACACCATCGATCTGGTGCTGCTCGACGTCATGATGCCAGTCATGAACGGGACCGAGATGCTGCGCCGCCTGCGCGAAGCCCACGCGACCCCGGTCCTGATGCTGACCGCCAAGGGCGAGGAGATCGACCGGGTACTCGGCCTTGAGCTCGGTGCCGACGACTACCTGCCGAAACCCTTTAGCGATCGCGAGTTGCTTGCCCGGATGCGGGCGATCCTGCGCCGGACCCAACAGGCCAGCCAGCCCAAGAGCGGCCCTGACTGCCTTCGCTACCAAGCGATAGAAATCTTTCCCGGCCGTCAGGAGGTGCTCTGCAACGGCACCCAGGTCGACATGACCGGCACCGAGCTGGCACTGCTGAGCTATTTCATCCAGCACCCCGGGAAAATCATCTCCAAGCAAGACCTTAGCCTCGAGGTGCTCGGCAAGCGGCTGGCCCCATTCGACCGAGCGATCGACATGCATGTTTCCAACCTTCGCAAAAAACTCCCGGTACGCGATGACGGCAAGGCGTGGATCAAGACGCTGCGCGGCAAGGGCTACCTGCTGGTCGAGGACGCCTGATGAAACTGCCCCGCGTCTCGAGCCTCTATGGCCGGATCTTTGCCATTTTCTGGCTGACCCTGCTGATTGTGGTGGTGACCCTGCTCGTGCTGCCGGTTCTCGACCCGCGCACCCAGCACACCATCCCCGAACCGCAGCTCAAGCGCCTCACCGAATCGGCCCAGGAGATCGCCGAGAAGATCGATCATGCTGACGGCAGCCTAAGAACGCGGCTGAAGCGCTTTACCGAGCACGACCGCCACCGCGGCCACCAGCTCTACTTCACCACGACCGATGGCGAGGTGCTCTCCCCGCAGGGACGTAACAAGGCGCTGCGCAACTTCATCACCATGGCCGACTCGCCAGCTTCGCCCAAGCAGAAACTCTACGGCCGCTGGATGATGGCCGGCCCATTCGCGGTCCAACTCCAAGACCAGCAGCTGCTGATGTATGTGGCGCGGTTCTGGCGCGAGCCTCCACCGTTCTTTATCCAGATCCTCGACAAGCCGTTCCAGTTGCTGCTGGTAACCATGCTGGTCAGCACCCCCCTGCTTTTGTGGCTGGCCTGGGTCGTTACCCTGCCCGCCCGGCGCTTGCAGGCAGCGGCTGAGCGCGTCGCCCGCGGTGAGTTCGAGGTAGACCCAAAACTAGAATCGGGGCCGAGCGAATTCCGTCAGGCCGGGGCCAGCTTCAACCAGATGGTAGAGGCCATCAACCAGATGATCGGCGGCCAACAGCGACTGTTGTCTGATATCTCCCACGAGCTACGCTCGCCACTGACCCGGCTGAGGATGGCCACCGCACTGGCCCAGCGCAAGCAGGGGCAAAGCAAGGAGCTGAGCAGGATAGACACCGAGGCCGAGCGACTGGAGCAGATGATCAGCGAGCTGCTGGAACTCTCGCGGATGCAGGTCAACAGCCATGAGCACCGCGAGAGCAGCGACGCCCAAACCCTGTGGTTCGATATGCTCGAGGATGCCAAGTTCGAAGCGGAGCAGTGCGGCAAGAAACTCTCCTACACCCCGCTGGCAGCCTGGCCGATCCACGGCAACCCCAACTTGCTGATCAGCGCGTTGGAGAACGTCGTCCGCAACGCGATCAAATATGGCCACGACCGGGTCGAAGTGGCATTTGACAACACCGGCAAGCAGCTTTGCATCACCATCGATGACAACGGCGACGGAGTACCGGATTCCGAGCTGGAGGCCATTTTCCGCCCCTTCTACCGGGTGTCGACCGCCCGAGACCGCAGCAGCGGCGGAACCGGGCTCGGGCTGGCCATTACCGAAAGTGCCGTCCGCCAGCACAGCGGGACGATCAACGCCAGCCGCAGCCCGCTCGGGGGCCTCAGAATTACCATGACGCTGCCACTGATCTGATCGCCTTAAACAGCAGGTAACGGGCTGCCCGCCCGTTACCCGTTCCAGCGAGTTTCGGACAAGCGCCGTGATGAGCGGCCAATACATTTACGCTGAAACGAGCATATTGAGGTAGCTTGGGTATACAATGAGCCCATCGATATAACGGAAAGCCCCCTCATGTTTGATATTGCCCTTTACGAGCCGGAGATCGCCCCCAACACCGGCAACATTATCCGCCTGTGTGCCAATTGCGGCGCCAACCTGCACCTGATTGAACCGCTGGGTTTTGATCTGGAAGAGAAAAAGCTACGCCGTGCCGGCCTGGACTACCATGATCTCGCCCACGTCTACCGCCATGCCAATTTTTCCGCCTTCCTCGAGCATGTAGGCGACCGCCGCCTGTTTGCCTGCACCACCAAGACCACCAACTTCCACACCAACGCCGAATTCCGCGAGGGCGATATCCTGCTGTTCGGCCCGGAGACCCGCGGCCTGCCTGCCGACTTCATCGCGAGCCTGCCGTTGGAGCAGCGTCTGCGGATCCCGATGCACCCGGACAGCCGCAGCCTGAACCTGTCCAATGCCGCCGCCATCATCGGCTACGAGGCGTGGCGACAGCTCGGCTTCAAGGGCGCGGTATAAATAGCGGCCAATAAAAAAGCGAGAGCAGCAGGCTCTCGCTTTTTTGTCTGCACCCCGACATCAGGGAAATACCGTCAGATACCGTCACCGGCCGTGAACGTCTGGCTGGTGCCATTGAACTGCTGATCCATATCCATCGATGGCTTTTCGCTGCTCGGGCGACCGACAATTTTGGCGGGCACGCCAGCGACGGTGGTGTGCGGCGGAACCGGATTCAGCACCACCGAGCACGAGCCGATCTTGGCCCCTTCGCCGACCTCGATATTGCCGAGGATCTTAGCGCCGGCCCCAATCATCACGCCCTCGCGGATCTTAGGGTGACGATCGCCCCCTTCCTTACCGGTACCGCCCAGGGTCACGTCCTGCAAAATAGAAACATCGTTTTCGATAACGGCCGTCTCGCCAATCACGATACCGGTAGCATGGTCGAACATGATCCCCTGACCAATCTTCGCCGCCGGGTGCACATCAACCTGACAGGCAACCGAAATCTGGTTCTGCAGGTATACCGCCAACGCCACCCGCTTCTGCTTCCACAGCCAGTTGGCTACCCGGTAGCCCTGCAGGGCATGGAACCCCTTCAGGTACAGCAGCGGGATTGAAAACATCTCCACCGCCGGGTCACGTTCTACCACGGCACGGATATCACAGGCTGCCGACTCGGTAATACAGCAATCTGCCGCAAAAGCTTCTTCGATCACCTCGCGCACCGCCATCGCCGGCATCGACGGCGTTGCCAGCTTGTTGGCCAAGATATAACTCAGCGCCGCAGCAAGGTTATCGTGCTTGATGATGGTGGCATGGTAAAAGCTCGCCAGCATCGGCTCCTGCTCTGATTGCTCGCGCGCTTCCTGCTTAATCGCCTGCCAAACGGCATATTGTTGACATTCCCTCACGACATCCTCGATCTTGTACTTGTTTTCGGGCCTGCTATAACTTTAACTCGACCTCAAAAAAAAACAACGCAGGCTATTAGCCTGCGTTGTCAACTTACGCTTGGACTGGCTCGTTCAAAAAACGGCGATTACTCGTCTTTCTTCTCTCGGGCCAGCAGATCCTTGGCGGCTTCACGGGCGTCTTTGCCCTGATAAAGCACCTGATAGATCTGCTCGGTAATTGGCATTTCGACCCCGACCCGCTGGGCCAGTACCCACACTTCACGGGTATTGCGGTAGCCCTCGACCACCTGACCGATTTCATGCTGCGCGGTATCGACGTCCTTGCCTTGGCCCAAGGCCAAGCCAAAACGGCGGTTGCGCGACTGGTTGTCGGTACAAGTCAGGACAAGATCCCCCAGGCCAGCCATCCCCATGAAGGTTTCCGGCTGGGCGCCTAGCGCGGCACCAAGGCGGCACATCTCGGCAAGGCCACGGGTGATCAGCGCGGTGCGCGCATTGGCCCCGAAGCCGATCCCGTCAGACATACCGGCGCCGATGGCGATCACGTTCTTGACCGCACCGCCAAGCTGCATCCCGATAAAATCACTGTTGCTGTAGACGCGGAACGTCTTGCTGCAGTGGATTTTCTCCTGCAGGTCGCTGACAAAGGACGGGTCGGGAGACGCCACCGCAATTGCGGTCGGCATACCCGCCGCCAACTCTTTGGCAAATGTCGGGCCTGACAGAACCGCCAGCGGCACGCTATCGCCCAACACCTCAACGGCTACGTCCTTGAGCAGGCGGCCGGTTTCCGGCTCCAGCCCTTTGGTCGCCCAGCACACGCGCGAATCATCACGCAGGAAGGGCTTCACATTGGCCAGTACCGCACCAAAAACATGGCTTGGCACCACCACCAACAGATCTCGGCTGGCCGTTACCGCCGCTTCGAGATCCGCCGTGACGATCAACGACTCAGGGAACGAAACCCCTGGCAAGAACGCCTCGTTGGCACGATCGATTTCCAGCTGAGCGATGTGCTCAGGCTCATGCCCCCACAGAACCACATTGGCCCCGTTGCGAGCAAGAGAAATGGCCAGAGAGGTGCCGTAGGAACCCGCGCCTAGCACGGTCATAGATACGGCTTGTTCGTTGCCTGGGGTCATAGCTATCACCAATTAAGCTTCAGTGTTTTCTTCGTTTGCCTGCGCTTGGTTCTGCAGGTAGTTCATGAACAGGGCATCAAAGTTAACTGGTGCCAGGTTCAATTGCGGGAATGTACCTTTAACCACTAGGCTAGAGATTGTTTCGCGCGCATACGGGAACAGGATGTTAGGGCAGAATGCACCTAGGCAATGGGCTAGCTGAGGCGCTTCCATACCTGTCGCAGAGAAAATACCGCCCTGCTGTACTTCACAAAGGAATGCAGTGTCTTCTGCGTTCTTCACAGTCACAGTCAGACGAAGTACCACTTCGTATACGCCTTCACCAAGCTCACGGCTCTGAGTGTCAAGGTCAAGGTTCACATCTGGGTTCCATTCCTGCTGGAACATCTGAGGTGAGTTTGGCGCTTCGAAAGAGACGTCTTTTAGGAAAATACGCTGGATTTGGAAGTTCTGTTGTGCTTCGTTGTTTGCTGCTTCAGCCATCTTTGAGTCCTTTTCTCTCTACCCACAGCGTGGGTCTATCAATACCGCAACCATGATACGTTTGATCACAACTGCACAAAATCAATACGCAGGGAGAGGCGACCGTCGCCCCGCCCTCGTTGTTTACTTCTTGCCTTTGCCCGACTGGCTGCGCACCAATGGTAGGTTCGCTTCATTCCAGGAAATCAGGCCATCTTTAAGCAGGTTCACATTGCTGAAACCCGCCTTGTGCAGCAGGTCGGCACTTTCTTGCGCAGTCTGACCTGTCTTGCATACTACGATGATTGGGGCATCTTTGTGCTTTTCAAGTTCGCCGTAGTTCTGTTCTTTGATTTGGCTAGGCAAAATGTGAAGTGCTCCGGCAATATGGCCATTGCGGTATTCGTCGCGGCTGCGGATGTCAACGAACACGCCGTCCTCGCGGTTGACCATGGCAGTTGCCTCGTTCGGGCCGACAATCTTGTAGCCCGCGGTTTTCTGTTTCACGATTGAAGAGATGATGGCCACAACCAGGCCGACCCAAATCAGGGATAGAATTGGGTTACTTGTTACAAAATCGATGTATTGCTGCATGATTTTCGCTCTGTCTTCCTAATGATCAGCCCACTGTTGCCGAGGCCTAACTCCACAAAATTGAGGCTCATGAGTATACCCTCACTGGCCGTCTTGTACAGCAGGCGACTGGAATTCCGAGCGGCGGCTCACTCGAACGGCAAGCATTCCGAGCAAGGAATAAACAACCGGGCTCCCATTGCCTCCAACACGAAAAAGTGAAAAAAACTGTGCTCCGGATCTTACACTCGACGGCAGAAAGGAATATATTTCCGTAGGAAGATAACAATCCATTTACAGCATTGTTTGATCTTGACCTGCGGTTTGTGCCGATAAGTGTAGTAAAATTACGCAGTAAACGATCAATTACCTGAGTCAATCGGTGTCGAGATTGAGGTAATTGTTCTAAATTACACTCAGGTTTTTAACTTTACGAGGGACAGCATATGTCTGCTAAGAAGCCACTGGCTTTGGTTATCCTTGATGGCTGGGGTTACCGCCAAGACAACGCCAACAACGCTATTGCAAATGCCAACACACCCGTTATTGACGGTTTGATGGCAAACGAAGCACATACCCTGATTTCTGCATCAGGTATGGATGTTGGCCTGCCAGAAGGACAGATGGGTAACTCTGAGGTTGGCCACACTAACATTGGTGCAGGCCGTATCGTTTACCAAGACCTAACCCGTATCACCAAGTCAATTTCTGACGGCGACTTCTTCGAAAACCCAGCTCTGACAGGCGCAATCGACAAAGCCGTGAACGCTGGCAAAGCCGTTCACCTGATGGGCCTGATGTCGCCAGGCGGCGTGCACAGCCACGAAGACCACATTGCTGCAGCGGTAGAAATGGCTGTTCAGCGCGGCGCGAAGAAAGTGTACCTGCACTGCTTCCTTGACGGCCGTGACACACCACCACGCAGCGCGAAAGCCTCTCTTGAGCGCTTCGATGCCCTATTCGCCAAACTAGGCACTGGCCGCATCGCATCACTGGTTGGCCGCTACTACGCGATGGACCGTGACAACAACTGGGACCGCGTTGAAGTTGCCTACAACCTACTGACAGCAGCCAAGGCAGAATTCTGCGCGGCATCTGCTGTGGAAGGCCTTGAGGCCGCCTACGCCCGTGACGAGAACGACGAGTTCGTCAAGGCAACTGAGATCCGTGCCGAAGGCCAGCTAAGCGCAGCAATGGAAGATGGCGACAGCGTGATCTTCATGAACTACCGTGCCGACCGTGCCCGCCAGATCACCCGTGCCTTCGAGGTGGACTTCGCAGGTTTCGAGCGTGCTCAGTTCCCAGCGCTTGCTGACGTAGTGATGCTGACCCAGTACGCTGCCGATATCAACATGCCTGTTGCCTACCCACCAGCGGATTTGGTGAACACGCTAGGCGAGTGGCTATCTAAGAAAGGCAAGAAGCAGCTTCGCATCTCCGAAACTGAGAAATACGCCCACGTGACCTTCTTCTTCAACGGCGGTGTTGAAGACGAGTTCGACGGCGAATCTCGCCAGCTAGTTGCCTCTCCTAAAGTGGCTACGTACGACCTGCAGCCAGAAATGAGCGCCCCTGAACTGACCGACAAGCTGGTCGCGGCAATCAAGAGCGGTGAGTTCGATACCATTATCTGTAACTACCCGAACGGCGATATGGTTGGCCACACCGGCGTCTACGATGCTGCAGTGAAAGCCTGTGAAGCCGTTGACGGCTGCATCGGCCGCGTTGTTGAGGCAATCCGCGAGATGGACGGCCAGCTTCTGATCACCGCTGACCACGGCAACGCCGAGATGATGGTGAACCCAGAGACAGGCGGCATCCACACTGCCCACACCAACCTACCGGTTCCACTGGTTTACGTTGGCAACAAGTCGCTGACCCTGAAAGAAGGCGGCAAGCTGTCTGACCTTGCTCCGACTATGCTGGCTCTCTCTGATCTGGAAATCCCTGCAGAGATGACTGGTCAGGTGCTGTTTGATCTGAAATAATCATCCCCATGCGGGAGAAGATCACACACCTATACAATAAGCTCCGCGCCAGTGCCCTGTGCACTGGCGCTTTGCTATGCCTGGCATTTGCCGCCCCTACCAGCTGGGCCGATCAGGGCCAGCTTGACGGCGTCAAACAGGAAATCACCCGCCAGCAAAGCCAACTCAATGCCACCCAGAAGAAAATAGACAGTCTCCAGAAAACCCTGAAGAAACAGGAGACCGGCATTGCAGACACCGCGCGCAAGATCCACCGGGCCGAACAACGCCAGCAAGAGCTGACAAACTCGATCCGAACACTCAAGCAACAACTCGCCACCTTGGAGCAGCAACAGCTAGGCCAACGCGAACTGCTCGGCGAATTGCTCAATACCCAGTATCGACAGGGGCGGCACAGCCAGCTGGCTCTGATCCTAAGCGGCCAAGACCAAAACCGCCTTGACCGTTTTACCGTTTATGCCGAGCGCCTCAGCCAAGCCCGTAGCCGGGCACTGGACGAACTGACGGCCACCGCCACCGAGCTCCAGCTCAAGCAACACCAGCTCCGCGAGCAGCAAGCCGAACAGACCACCCTACTCGCCAGCCTCAAGCAGCACCAAAAGAGCTTAGAGGCAGAGCGCAAGCAGCGCCAGAAGACCGTTCGCACCCTCAAGCAACAAGTACGTAGCGACAACCGCTACCTCGGTGAGCTGAAATCCAACGAACAACGGCTGGTCAAAGAAATAGCCCGAGCCAAAGCCGCCGCCGAAGCGGCGCGCCGAGTCCCGATGGACGGCCTCGCCCGCCACAAAGGCAAGCTGCCGTGGCCGGTGAAAGGCCGGGTTATCCATAATTACGGCTCTAGCCTGCAAGGCGAATTGCACTGGAAAGGGATGGTGATCGGCCAGACCCAGGGTAGCCAGGTCAAGGCTATCTATCCGGGCAAAGTGGTCTTCGCCGACTGGCTGCGCGGCTACGGCCTGCTGCTGGTCATCGACCACGGCAAGGGAGACATGAGCTTCTACGGTTACAACCAGACTCTGCTCAAGAAGGTCGGGGATACCGTCCAGGGCAGTGAAGCCATCGCCCTGGTTGGCGACAGTGGTGGCCAGGAGCAGACGGCACTCTACTTCGAAATACGCCGCAAGGGCAACCCGTCCAACCCGCGCCAGTGGCTGATCCGCTAGCCGCTCAACAAGGACTAAGCCCAACACGGATGAAAGCACTACGAAACAAAGCCCTAGGATGGGGAATCGGAGGGGTGCTGGCAATAATAGCGGCACTCCCGGCCTTCGCGGCACAACTCGCCATTATCATCGACGATCTCGGCTACCAGCCACTCCCGCCACAGCTCGCCGCACTGCCCCCTGAAATAGGGGTTTCGATTCTGCCCGACACCCCCTACGCCCATGCCATCCACCAACAGGCCCGGCAACAACACCGGGACATATTGCTGCATATGCCAATGGAACCCAGCCGAAAAGCCCCGCTGGAACAGACCACCCTCACCAAAACAATGGGCAAAGGCGAACTCCAGCTGGCTCTCAAGCGAGCCCTGGCACAGCTGCCCGGGGCCTTTGCCATCAACAACCACATGGGCAGTGCCCTGACCCAAGACAGGCAGGCGATGATCTGGGTAATGGAAACGCTGGCAGAGCAGCAGCTGGCCTTCCTCGACAGCCGGACCTCAGCACAGTCAGTGGCAGAGGCCATTGCCGTGCAATACCATGTACCGGCCCTGCGCCGCCACGTATTCCTTGACCACCAGCGAACGACTGACTTCATCAGCCACCAGCTCAGGCTGGCGGCCCGCAAGGCACAGAGCCAGGGCTACGCGGTGGCCATCGGCCATCCTTACCCGGTGACGCTGAGCGCGCTCGAGCGACAGCTTCCAGCCATAGCCGACAAGTACGGCATCACGCTGGTCAGGCTGTCCAGCCTATACCCTGCGCCCCCAGCCAAAACTGACGACTAAATATCCTTTTCCACCTGCGAGCAGTAGTGCGCCTCGAGCTGGCGGACCCGCTCGCGTCCCTCGGGCGTGGTCAAAGGGCGGACAATCGCCAGCATCTGCAACACCCCTTGGTAGATCACCGCCTTGGTGATCGTGGCACCCGGGGTCTGCGCGCTCTGGTAGAAAATCCAGCTTGATGCCACCAGCTTGAGGGTACTGGCCAACCCTTCCAGCTCGCCGCCATCCAGATCGAGCAGGCCGCTGCTCTTGAAGCTGTTCATCATTGCCATGATGTTTTGCTGCAGCCCTTCCTGCGCGGCCAGGTACTTATGCTGCAGCTGGGCATCGCGGCGAAGAATATCGGGCAAGTTGGCATAAAAGAAACGATAGCGCCACATTAGCATGAAGACCGAGTCAAGGTAGTCTAGCAGGTGGGCAGCGGTGACAGGGGTGTGGCTATGGGGCTGGAAATGAATGCTGAGATCATGCGCGTATTGATCAAAAATACTGTGTATAATCTCTTCCTTGTTACGGAAATGGTAATACAGATTGCCGGGACTGATCCCCAGATGGGCAGCGATATGGTTCGTGGTCACATTCGGCTCACCGCTTTCATTGAACAGCTCAAGTGCAGCCAGGATAATTCTGTCACGGGTCTTCATTTGCGTCTCACTTCTCGCCCATCCTGTTGGTGATCTGCTAATACTACCATAAAGGTTATTCATTACGTCGGCCGTTATACGGCTGCGCGACCCATTTAAAACTGGAAAAGCTATGATTATTGTAACTGGTGGCGCCGGCATGATCGGCAGCAACATCGTCAAAGCCCTCAACGAAATCGGCCGCAACGACATCCTGGTCGTTGACAACCTCAAAGACGGCACCAAGTTTGCCAACCTAGTGGATCTGGACATCGCCGACTACATGGATAAGGAAGACTTCATCACCCAGATCATGGCCGGTGACGAGTTCGGTCCAATCGAGGCGATTTTCCACGAAGGCGCTTGTTCGGCGACCACCGAGTGGGACGGCAAGTACATGATGCTCAACAACTACGAGTACTCCAAAGAGCTGCTTCACTACTGCCTTGAGCGTGAAATCCCATTCCTGTACGCCTCGTCGGCGGCAACCTACGGTGGCCGTGATCGTGATTTCATCGAAGAGAAACCGTACGAAGGCGCGCTGAACGTCTACGGCTACTCCAAGCAGCAGTTCGACAACTACGTCCGCCGCCTATGGCAAGACGCCGAGGCCCACGGCGAGACCCTGTCTCAAATCACCGGCTTCCGCTACTTCAACGTCTACGGCCCGCGCGAACAGCACAAAGGCAGCATGGCCTCGGTTGCTTTCCACCTCAATACCCAGATCAACAACGGCGACAACCCGAAACTGTTCGAAGGCTCCGATGCGCTCAAGCGCGACTTCGTCTATGTCGGCGATGTGTGCAAGATGAACCTGTGGTTCTGGCAAAACAGCGTTTCTGGCATCTTCAACTGCGGTACCGGCCAAGCCGAACCGTTTAGCGAAGTAGCCAAAGCGGTTATCGCCTTCCACGGCAAAGGCGAGGTCGAGGAGATCCCGTTCCCTGAGCACCTGAAGGGCCGCTACCAGAAATTCACCCAGGCCGACCTGACCAAGGTTCGTGCTGCGGGCTACCAAGAACCGTTCAAGACCGTCGCAGAAGGTGTTGCCGAGTACATGGCCATTATTAATTAATTGCCACAAACTTATTCTAGCCATCCCTTTTCAGGGGATGGCTACTACTCTTGTAAGTGAAGTGTGATCACGACAGCAAAAACAGGAGTAGTCGAATGAAAATTGCAGTTGCCGGTACAGGTTATGTCGGGCTCTCCAATGCACTCTTACTTGCCCAGCACCATGACGTTATCGCCGTCGACATCCTCCCTGACAAAATAGCCATGCTCAACGACAGGCTATCCCCGGTCTCTGATCGTGATATCGAGCATTTTCTTGCCAACCCAGCCCTCTCCTTCCATGCCACCCTCGACAAGAAAAAAGCCTACCGGGATGCGGACTATGTGATCATCGCTACCCCGACCGATTACGATCCCCAGACCAACTATTTCGACACCAGCTCGGTCGAGGCCGTGATCAACGACATCCTTGCCATCAACGCCGACACCACCATCATCATCAAGTCCACAGTGCCGGTCGGCTATACCGAAAAACTCAGGGCGACCCATCACACCGATCGAATCATCTTCTCGCCAGAGTTTCTCCGAGAAGGCAAGGCCCTGCACGACAACCTCTACCCGTCGCGCATCATCGTCGGCGACCACGGCGAGGCCGCACGCCGCTTTGCCGACCTGCTGGTCGAGGGAGCGGCCAAGGATGACATCCCCGTCCTGTTCACCAACGCCACCGAGGCCGAGGCGGTCAAGCTGTTCTCCAACACCTACCTCGCGATGAGGATCGCCTATTTCAACGAACTCGACTCCTACGCCGAGACCCACGGCTTGAGCAGCCGCCAAATCATCGAAGGGGTTGGCCTCGACCCACGGATCGGCACCCACTACAACAACCCGTCATTCGGCTACGGCGGCTATTGCCTGCCCAAGGACACCAAGCAGCTCCGGGCCAATTACCAGACGGTCCCGAACAACCTCATCAACGCCATTGTCGATGCCAACCATACCCGCAAGGACTTCATCGCCGACAGTATCATCCGGCAGCAGCCCAAAGTGGTCGGCATCTACCGCCTGATCATGAAGGCAGGCTCGGACAACTTCCGCTCATCGTCGATTCAGGGAATAATGAAACGGCTCAAGGCCAAGGGGATTGAAGTGGTGGTCTACGAGCCGGTGCTGAAAGAGTCGCATTTCTTCCACTCCAAAGTGATCCGGGACCTCGACAGCTTCAAGGCGATGTCCGATTTGATTGTCTCCAACCGCAGGTCGGAATTATTAGAAGATGTAGCCGAGAAAGTTTATACTCGCGACCTCTTCGGTTCAGACTAATCAAGGCCTATGACAGAAAAACACAACAATTCAACGGCCCAGACTTACAACCCTCAGTTCCGCAAGGATTTCTTGCATCCGAAGCACTGGGGGACCTGGTTTGCCATTGGCTTGACTATCCTTTTGGCATTCGTACCTTACCGCCTGCGTGACAGGCTGGCCGTTGCTATCGCCAAGCAGGCGATCAAAATCAACTCGAGCGCCAAGAAACGCGCCGTCATCAACCTGCAAGAATGCTTCCCAGAGCTTGACCAGCAAGCACGGGACGAGATCTTACTGGAAACCTACATCAATGCCGGCTGCACCCTGCTCAGCTTTGCCGTACTGCTGGTGCGCAGCAAGGAATACGTCGAGAAGCGATCCACGTTTACCGGCGAAGAGCACCTGTTCAGCCTGCTCGAGCAGGGCCACAATATTATCCTGCTCGTGCCGCACACTTGGGCGATTGACTACCCGGGCGTACTGCTGGCCTCGCGCGGGCAGCATGTGGCGGCGATGATGAAAAAACAGCGCAACGACGTCATCGACTGGCTGATCAACGTCCAGCGCCTCAAGTACGGCGGCCGGACCCACGAGCGCGATGCGGGGATCAAGCCCTTCATCAAGTCAATCCGCGACGGCTACCTCGGCTACTACCTGCCCGATGAGGATCACGGCCCGGAACACAGTGTGTTCACCGACTTCCTCGGCACCCAGAAAGCGACATTGGCGGGGCTGGGCAAGCTGTCACGTTTGAGCAAGGCCAAAATCGTACCGGTGATCCCTTACTACGACCGCAACACCGGGATCTACACCATCGAAGTCCAGCAGGAGCTGCAGGACTTCCCGAGCGGCGACGAGACCCTTGATGCCCGTAACATGAACATCCGCATCGAGGAGTTCATCCGCCGCCATCCTGGCCAATACATGTGGATTCTGAATCTACTGCGTTCCAAACCCGACGGCAGCCAGCGCTACTAAATCCGATATATTCCAATATTTCTCGGCCGCCTAACCGGCGGCCACCTCCCCATATCGCACGCTCAAATCAGCACCAACATCAGGCGGATGTACATCATTTCGCCTAGCGATTACATATTTCCACACCAATAAAACAAGAATCTTAGAGAAAGCAATGAGTCATATTAAATACCGTCCTGATATTGACGGTTTGCGGGCGATCGCCGTCATCGCCGTCATAATTTTCCACATGAATGCCCAATGGCTCCCGGGCGGGTTCATTGGCGTCGATATCTTTTTTGTCATTTCCGGTTTCATCATCACCTCGGTGATTTACCCGCAGATCAACGCCGGGAGATTCTCGTTTGATATCTTCTATATCAAGCGAATCAAGCGGATCCTGCCGCTGTTCTATCTGGTGGCGACGTCATCGCTGGCCTTGGCCTACCTGATCTACACCCCCAATGACTTTGTCGGTTTTGCCAATAGCCTGCGCTACGCCAGTGTGTTCATCTCAAATATCTATTTTGAAAAACAGTCGGGCTATTTCGCCCCGGCGGCAGAGACCATGCCCCTTCTGCATACCTGGTCGCTTTCTGTCGAGGAGCAGTTCTATTTTATCTGGCCGGTACTGCTGATCCTGGCCAGCAAATACCTCTCCCGCCGCTTGTTCGCCATCGTCATGGGCCTGACGCTAGTCGCACTCACCGGCCTATCCCAGTATATGGCCCTCAATGACCCGAGTGCTGGCTACTACCTGATCCAAAGCCGGGGGTTCGAGCTCCTGATCGGCGCGCTGCTGGCTATTGCCCTGTACGAGAAACGGGCGCGGGGGTTATCGCTGCCCACGCAGGCCTACCAGCTGCTCGGCGTAGCCGGGGCACTGGGTATTGCCCTGCTGAGTGTCGTGCTTAACAAAAACCATGTGTTCCCCGGTATCAACGCGCTCTGGGTGACTCTTGCCACCTGTATGCTGATTTTGGCCGGTGAGTCGCAGCATTCGTGGGTTTCCCGCTTCCTCGGGCGCTCGCCCTTCCTGTTACTCGGCCGCCTCTCCTATTCGCTCTACCTGTGGCACTGGCCGGTTCTCGCTTTCTACCGCTACACCTTCAACCAGCTCGGCCCCGTCGATGCCCTTATCTGCGCGGTAATCACTTTCGCCCTGTCGGTTTTCTCATGGCGGCTATACGAGAACCCGTTGCGCTACCTGCGACTGCATCATCGCTGGGTCTACCTGTTCTACCTGGTATTGCCGATCGCTATCGCGGTAACCACTGCCAAGCTGATTGCCAAGAACGAGGGCTACCCGCATCGCTTCTCCGAGCAAGTCCAAAAGCTCTTCCAAGCATCAAGCCTAGACTTTTTCGAATTGCAGCACCCTCAGCTTGATGGCGAAGAGCTCAAACCTTTCGAAAACAATATTATCGGCGACGATAGCCTCAACCACCCAGAACAGCTGCGAGCCTTGGTCTGGGGTGACTCGCATGGCGGTCACTTCCGCGGTTTTGTCGATGAACTGGGCAAAATTTATGGCTTTTCAGCCCTCTATGGCGGTGCCGGCGGCTGCCCGCCGGCCCTTGGAATGGATATCATCAAGCACGGTGAGCCAGAAGGGGAATGCGAGGATACAAATACCCAACTCGCCGAAGCCCTGCAAAACACCAAGGCAAAGGTCGTTTTCCTCGCCGGGCGCTGGGCGATGTATACAGAGACCACCCGCTCACCGGGTGAGAAAGGAGACAATGTCTATCTCGGTGACGAGATCAGTCACAGCGAGAGCAAAGCCAACAACCGCCGGGTGCTACGCGAAGGGCTAGAGCGCACGGTGCAGTACCTCATTGCCCGAGGCATCACCCCGGTGATCTTCGAGCAGGCACCGGACTACCCTTTCATGCCGAGCAATTGCTGGGTTAAAAAAGCCACCTTCACGGCATTCACCGGGACAAATTGCAATATTGATTCTGGGGCGATGACCACCAGACAGGGCTATGCGAACCAGTTAGTCCGTGATATTGCAGCCAAGTATCCCCAAGTCATCCTGCTTCCGGTTGTTGGCGCGCTGTGTGACAGCAAGGAGTGCCAGAGTATGCTGAACGGGGTGCCGCTATATAGCGATAACAACCACCTCAATGACGCCGGCGCGCGCGAGATCTTCAAGACCATGCAGGCAAGGGACCTTATTGACCCTCGCCTCCAGCAACTGCTGCACAGCATTGGGACCAACCGCTAAAAACAACAAGGCCGCGTCATGCGGCCTTGTTTTTAATGGTTTGCTAGCCCTGATAACCCGCCAGCAGCAACGTCCACTCGACTTCCTGCCATTGGATGCCGTAACGGCCCACTTCCTTGCGCAGCGAACGCAGGAGCCGATCAAGGTTGCCCTGCTTCCAGCTGTCGCCCGCCTGCCGGTAGCACTTGTCAAAGTCTATCAACCAGCACAGCCCTTCGCCATCGAGCAGGATATTGTGAATATTCAGGTCGGTATGGCACACACCGAGATCGTGCATCTGGCGAATCATCCGGCCGATAGCCTGCCACTCATCCCCCGACAAGCTGCGCTGCTGCAGCACCGCGACCAGATCCCGGGCCCCCGGCACTTTTTCCGTCAGGATATCCGCCCGGTAAAACAAACCGCAGCGAACCGCCCGCGCAGCCACCGGCCGCGGTACCCGAACCCCACCCTCGGCAAGGGTCTTCAGCAACCCCATCTCCAGCGCGCAGCGCGTCTTGTCCCAGCCGGTAAACCAGTACTGGTCTTTGACCACCCGACCCAGCAAGCCACCACGCCAGTAATGGCGCAGGGCCAAAGGAAGGAGAGGCGTATCAATGAAATAGGTCGTCCCCCGCCCGCTAGCCTGCCCGGTAATGGCCGATTTCCCGCGCCAATACGCCGGGTCGAAGCTGGCTTCCGGATCATCGCCGAGCAATTCAGGATCAAACCAAATACGGCTATTTGTTGATGTTATAACTTGCATATGCTTTAAAATATGTGGTTTTACAATTTTTTATCCCAACTGCATAATGCAGTCTTCCCAGTTCTAGAGCAATTAAGTATGGCCCTATTTTCGTCTCCCCCCGCCTCCCTCTGTGTCCTGCGCCTCTCTGCCATCGGCGATGCAAGCAATGCCAGCGCCATGGTACAAGCTATCCAGAGGCAATGGCCTGAGACCAAAATAACCTGGATCATGGGCAAGGCCGAGGCCCAGCTGTTGGGCGACCTGCCGGGGATCAGAGTGATCCCGTTCGACAAGAAACTCGGCTGGAAAGGCTATACCCAGCTCTGGCGCCAGCTCAAAGGCGAGCGCTTCGACGCCCTGCTGCACATGCAGACGGCGCTTCGTGCCAGCATTGCCAGTATCGGGATCAAAGCCCGCCACCGCCTCGGTTTCGATGCGGCCCGCAGCAGCGACCTGCAACATTTGTTCATCAACCACCCCGTCCCGTCACCATCGTCCCCTCATGTCCTAGACGGTTTCATGGCCTTTGCCAAGGAGCTCGGCATCACGGAAATGACGCCACGCTGGGAGATCACCTTGACCGACGCGGACTTTAAGTGGGCCGAGCAGCATGTCGCACCGGACAAACCCGTACTGGTTATTGTTCCGGCCGCCAGCAAGGCCTTCAAGAACTGGACGGCGGAAGGGTATGCCCGGGTGGCAGAGCACGCCCACCTGCGCGGCATGCAGATCATTCTGGCAGGCAGCCCGGCAAAGGTCGAAACCGATTTGGCCGCACAGGTTATAGCCCAATGCCAAGCCCCGCTAAACAACCTGGTCGGCAAGAGCAGCCTCAAACAAATGCAGGCGTTGCTCAGCCATGCGGATCTGGTGATCGCGCCAGACACAGGCCCAGCCCACATGGCAGTAGCCGTCGGCACACCGGTGATTGGCCTCTACGCCCACCACAACCCGCAGCGAACCGGCCCATACCGTTACTTGGACTATGTGGTCAGCGCCTACCGTGAGGCCATCGAAGCCGAGACCGGCAAGCCGCTGGAAGCACTATCCTGGCGCAGCCGGGTCAAGGCCGAAGACGCCATGACCCGGATCCAACCGGCCGCTGTCTGTGCCATGCTAGACAAGGCCCTGATTGATTTTACTATTTTCGAGGAGATCCAATGAGCACCGAGAAGCCAACGCTGGCCGTCGCCCTGATCGTCAAAAATGAAGCCGACAACCTCCAGCAATGCCTGGCATCGGTGGCCGGCTGGGTCGATGAAATCGTGGTGCTGGATTCCGGCAGTACCGACAACACCGAGGCGGTAGCCCGCCAATATACCGACAAGTTCTTCGTCAACGCCGACTGGCCCGGCTTCGGCCCCCAGCGCCGCCTGGCACAAAGCTATGTGGAGTCTGACTATATCCTGTGGCTCGATGCCGACGAGCGCGTGACCCCCGAGCTACGCGCCAGCATCGAGCAGGTACTGGCAGCCCCGCAAGCCAATACCGTCTACAGCATTGCCCGCCTGAGCTGGGTATTCGGCCGCTATATCCGCCATTGCGGCTGGTACCCGGACCGCGTCAACCGCCTCTACCCGACCAAGCTGACCCAGTACAACGAAGATTTGGTACACGAAAAGGTCGAGCTCGGCGACGGGATCACGGTCAGCCCGCTGGAAGGTGACCTGCTCCATTTCACCTACAACGATCTCAACCATTATCTGGTCAAGTCGGCAGGCTATGCCAAGGCATGGGCCGACCAGCGGGAAAAGCGAGGCAAAAAAAGCAGCCTAGGCCAAGGATTGCTCCATGCCGTCGGCTGCTTCCTGAAAATGTACGTCTTGAAGGCGGGCTTCCTTGATGGCAAGCAGGGCTTGCTGCTATCGATCCTCTCTGCCCACTCGACCTTCGTGAAGTATGCGGACCTGTGGATCAGGACCAATACCGACCCGCGAACGCCGTAGCCTCGGCAATCACCTCGTCGATATCGATAAGCCCCATGTCCGTCTCGCTGTCCTTGCCGCGAGGCGGGCAGAATGCCAAATGGCGGCCCTCTGTATTGAGGGTCTTCCAGCGCAGCGGGGTGGCCGAGCGCTTGCTCGGGAAGAAACCGACCGTCGGCACATCCAAGGCAGCGGCAATATGCAGCGGCCCGGTCGAGCCGGCCATGAACAGGTCGGCACAGGCCAGCGAGCGGGTAAAATCCTGCAGCCCGTCGTTCTTGTCGTAAACAACCGCACTGACCTCACCGGCTACCTTCTGATACAGCGATGCGGCCATCGCCTCCTCGCCAGGCCCGGCTGTCAGCACGAACTGGCACGGCTGTGACCGGCCGAGCCCCTTGATAAGCGACGCGTACTGGTCCAGCGACAGGTTATTGGCCGAGCCGCCGGTACCGGCATGGACAAAGCACCAGCGCCGCTCGGTATCCAACCCCGTCTCCGCAACCAGCTTCGCGCGCTGTGCATCAAGCTCGGCGGCATCGAAGCTCAGGTATGGCCCGTGCGGCTCCTGAATCGCGATCCCATTGTCCGTCAGGAAAAAGCGGATCAAATCCAAGTTGTATTCAAACTCTGGCTTGGCCGACTGCGACCGACGCTGCTTGAGGCGGCGGTTGAACAACAGCTGGGCGAGCTTGGTCGCCGGCGCCAGGCGGTATGGGATCTTCGCCCGCCACAGTAGCTTGGCATTATAGCCATTGGAGAACAGGCAAATTGCGGCATCGAACTGCTCGGCACGCAGCGCGGCGCGGAACGCAGCCGCTTCTTCCTTGCCGGCCTTGGCGGTCGGATCGACCATCACCTCGTCAATCCACGGGCACAGCCGGGCAATCGGGGCGGTATAGCCGGGAACCAGTGCTGTCACCCTAGCCGCCGGCAACGACTGTTTGAGCATGGCAAAACTCGGCCACGCCAGCATAAAATCGCCAATTTTATCGTTGCGAACGACAAGGATCTTTTTCATAGCAACTTGTTCCAACTAAAATTTACTCGGCGGGATCATACAAGATAACCAGCCATCCCCATAGTGATTGGGGGGAAAGAATAGAGACTGCGACGGCTTTTTTGATAGCATATCGCCATCACGTTTTAGAGGATCGCCCTGTGAGCCAGAATAAAAATACCCGCGTCATCTACCCCGGTACCTTCGACCCGATCACCAACGGGCACCTGGATCTGATTGAGCGCGCCGCGGCCATGTTCGACCATGTTGTGGTGGGGATCGCCTTCAACCCAAGCAAAAAGCCCCTGTTCGACCTTCAGGAGCGGGTCGAGCTGGCGACCCAGATCACCCGCCACCTCGACAATGTCGAGATAGTCGGCTTCTCGGGCCTATTGGTGGATTTCGCCAAGGAGTACCAGGCCAATGTCCTGGTTCGCGGGCTGCGCGCAGTATCGGACTTCGAATACGAGTTCCAGCTGGCCAACATGAACCGCCGCCTGATGCCCGAACTGGAAACGGTATTCCTGACCCCGGCCGAGGAGAACTCGTTCATCTCGTCGACCATCGTCAAGGAAGTCGCCCTGCACAAGGGCGATGTCAGCCAGTTTGTCGATCCGATTATCTCAGAGGCCCTGAAAGCCAAGCTAGGCCAGCGCTAGCGCCATGTCGCGCCCAAGGTGGCACATTGTCACCTTGGGCCGCCTATTCGCCGTACAGCGTGACTAGCAGCGATAGAAATAGGAGCCGCGATACCCGCCGACAAACACATCGATGCCATCACCGCTGGCAGTGACTGCAAAATACCGTCGTGCGCTGGCCGATCTTGGCTTCGCTGAGCGCAGTGTCGCAACGCGGGCAGGGCTGACCGGCCTTACCGTACACTTGCAGCTCTTGGGCAAAATAGCCCGGCTTGCCGTCGGCGTTCTTGAAGTCCTTGAGGGTCGTGCCCCCTTGCTCGATGGCAAAGGCCAATACCGTTTTAATTTCATCGACCAGCAAAGCTAATCGCTGATAGGAAACTTTGCCAGCCTCGCGCTTGGGGTGGATCCCCGCGGCAAACAAGGATTCATTGGCGTAAATATTGCCAACCCCGACCACCACCTGATTGTCCATGATGAACTGCTTAATCGCTGTCCGGCGTCCCTTGGCCCGTCCCTGTAGATAATCCACCGTAAAGCCGTCACCCAGCGGCTCAGGGCCGAGTTTGCCCAAAACAGGATGCTCCCCCTCCCCAGACTGCCACAACCAAGCCCCGAACCGGCGCGGATCGTTGTAGCGCAACATTTCTCCGCTCGACAGACAGAGATCCACATGATCATGCTTCTCCGGTGGCGTATCAGCAGGCAAAATCCGCAAGCTCCCGGACATTCCGAGGTGGACGATGGCATAACCGGCATCCGTCTCCAGCATCAGGTACTTCGCCCGTCGGCTCACCCGCCGGATGACCTGCCCCTTGATTTGATCAATTTCCTCCGGGATCGGCCAGCGCAATTTCGGGTTGCGCACCACGATATCGGTAACGGTCTGGCCAGTCACATGGGGGGAAATCCCCATCCGGCTAACTTCTACTTCCGGCAATTCAGGCATGGTATTCCTCTGTTATCGGCCAACTTAGGACAACGGCGTGGCCGCAGGGAAAAGATACCCCTCTTCGACGCTGAGAGCCAGCCAGCTGCCCTGCCCGTTGTTTATCAGCCAGAATTGGGGCAGTTGGTAGACCGTCAGCCGCAACGGCTCAATCTGGCCCACCAGCCACACTTCGACACTGCGCGGCGCACCCAGCCCCGGCTTCAAGGCCGCGATCATCTCCTCGTCGACAGCGGTACCCGCCAGTCGCAGCCACCGGGCTGCCAGCTCAGCGGCCGGAACAGGCAGCGAAGCATCCGCCGCCCAGCCCCCTGCCGTATCACGCACCAACGCAACGTCAGGCAGGTTCAACCGCTCTAACACCGCATCAGCCGGCAGCAGATGCTGAAGGGTTTGCTCCTCAGGGGCCATCACCGGCTGGAAATAATGCTTGAACCACGTCGGCAGCTGCAGCACGGCAATAAAAATAATAACGGCAAAAATCAGGACATTGTTCCAGCCCCGGCGGGACAGTCGCATAACGGCTCCTTGGTAGCCAACGCTAAGATAACTAAAAGTAAACTATAACCGCGAACGGCGGCGGAATACAGGAGGCGGGTTCGAGGGGAATGGCTGCCGATTGCCGGCCAGATGGCAATGGCGATGAGCTGTAGAGCAGGGAAAGGCAAATTTCAGGCATAAAAAAACCCAGTTAAAAACTGGGCTTTTTCAAAAAAGCAGCAATCAATTACTTGATTTTAGCTTCTTTGTACATAACGTGCTGGCGAACTACTGGATCAAATTTCTTGATCTCGAATTTGCCTGGCATGTTACGCTTGTTTTTGTCGGTAGTGTAGAAGTGGCCTGTACCAGCTGATGATACTAGACGGATCTTCTCACGAATGCCTTTAGCCATTGTTCAATCCTCTTAAACGTTTTCGCCGCGAGCACGCATATCAGCAAGAACGGCATCAATACCTTTCTTATCAATGATACGCATACCTTTCGCAGTAAGGCGCAGTTTAACGAAGCGTTTTTCGCTTTCTACCCAGAAACGATGAGTTTGCAGGTTAGGCAGAAAACGACGCTTGGTGGCATTACGTGCGTGTGAACGGTTGTTACCCGTTACAGGACGCTTACCAGTTACTTGGCATACACGGGACATTACTGTCTTCTCCAAATCGTTTCAGCTCGATATCAACCGTGGTCTCGTTTAATGAAAATCTTCTCTTTCATTAACCACAGCTATCAAAGGTCGCGCATTATACTAAGTCAAAACCAGTTGCTCAAGTCCCGAGCAGATCCTTTCGCATCATTTTGAACAAATATTGCCTATTTTATAGCCAACCTCGTTCCGCAAAAGAAGTAATTTCGCCGTCTCCAACAACAAAGTGATCCAGAATACGGATATCCACCAACGCTAATGCATCGCATAAGCGGCGGGTTAACCGACGATCTGCCTGACTTGGCTCTGCTACGCCCGATGGGTGATTATGCGCTAAAATCAACGCTGCTGCATTAAGTTCTAGCGATCTTTTTACCACTTCTCTCGGATAAACGCTCGCAGCGTCGATAGTTCCCTCAAATAATACCTCCCCGGAAAGCACCCGATGCTGGTTGTCGAGGAACAAAACATAGAATGCCTCACGCTGGCGATCACGCAATATATGGCTTAGGTAACGACGGGTATGATCAGGGCTGGTCAGCGCATCCCCCTGCTTGAGCGTCTCCTCCAGGTGGCGCTGGTTCATCTCCAGTACCGCCTGCAACTGGGCATACTTGGCGGGCCCCAGCCCCTTGTGCTGGCAGAACGCCTTCTGGTCGGCCGACAACAACGCCCGCAGTGAGCCAAACCGCCCCAGCAGATCGTCGGCCAGCTCGATGGCATTACAGCCGCTGATCCCGGTACGCAGGAAAATCGCCAGCAATTCAGCATCACTCAGTGCCGACGGCCCCCTTGCCAGTAACTTCTCGCGAGGTCGTGACTGCGCTGGTAGTTGTTTTAATGACATACTCTCCTCCTCTCCCCAGCAGAGCCCGCCACTTGCATACCGGCAAGGAATAGAAGCGTTTTTCTCGACGCAGGTAGTGTTTTTGCCAACCCGCCAATGAAACGCCAACAAAAAACTGCCCGTTACCTGTGCTACAGAGCCTGCCCTCGAGGGAATTTGATCATCCGCAAAAAAATATGCTTTTTTTGCGGGCGGGCAAAATTTGGTGGTAATGTGTGCGCATTGTTTAGGCAACCAGATATTACAGGCAACAACATGCAAACCTTGGCTGGAAAAAAAATACTTCTCGGGATCAGCGGCGGCATTGCCGCCTATAAATGTGCCGAGCTCACCCGCCGTCTTATCGAGCGGGGCGCGCAGGTCCAGATCGTCATGACCAAGGCCGCCAAGGAGTTCATCACCCCGCTGACCATGCAGGCCGTATCGGGCCGACCAGTCTCCGACAGCCTGCTGGATCCTGGCGCCGAGGCATCGATGGGCCATATCGAACTGGCCAAGTGGGCCGATCTTGTCTTATTGGCCCCGGCTACCGCCGACCTTATCGCCCGGATGGCGGCGGGCATGGGCAACGATCTGCTATCGACCCTGTGTCTGGCTACCGACTCGCCGATCGCGGTCGCCCCGGCGATGAACCAGCAGATGTACCGCCATGTCGCCACCCAAGAAAACATTGCCACCCTCGCCCGCCGTGGCTGCCAGATCTGGGGACCGGCCAGCGGCGAACAGGCCTGTGGCGATGTCGGCCCTGGCCGCATGCTTGAGCCGATGCAACTTGTCGGGTTGGTAGAAGAGCACTTCCGCCCAGCCGATTGGGACGGCCTGCGCGTCACGGTGACAGCAGGCCCCACCCGCGAGGCCATCGACCCGGTTCGTTACCTGACCAACCAGAGCTCCGGAAAAATGGGCTATGCCATTGCCGAGGCTGCAGCCAAGCGCGGTGCCGACGTCACCTTGATCAGCGGCCCGACCAACTTGCCGACACCAGTAGGGGTCACGCGCGTCGATATCGACAGCGCCAGCCAGATGCACGATGCCGCCCTTGCGCATGCCGTCCAGAGCGATATTTTCATCGGCTGCGCCGCCGTGGCTGATTTCCGCCCGGCCGATATCGCCGCCCACAAGCTCAAGAAGCAAGATGGCGAGGACGAGATGGTACTGCGCCTGGTGAAGAACCCCGATATTATCGCCGCCGTCGCAGGTCTTACCAAACAACGCCCGTTTACCGTGGGGTTCGCAGCCGAAACCCAGAACGTCGAGCACTATGCCCGCGACAAGCTGGACCGCAAGGGGCTTGATCTGATCTGCGCCAATGATGTGTCGCAGCAAGATATCGGCTTCAACAGTGACAGCAATGCCCTTCACCTTTACTGGGCCGATGGCGACAAGGCACTGCCGCTGTGCAGCAAGGCCGAGCTTGGCCAACAGCTGATGGCCGAAGTGGTCGCCCGTTACCGCGGCTAGCGTACCGGCATTCCCACCAACCTCAGAACAATTCCCATGCCCAGTGTAAAGCTGGGCATCTTTTTGCCGATAAAGCGATCAGTATCGGTCTGAGGTGCTTTTCTCCGTCCGGCTCCGCCGCTAAGATATGCGGGCTTTACGCTGTCCGCTGACAGTCTCATTTTGAAAAGGAACGGTTATTCATGGCTGGCAACAAGAAAAACAACCGCCGCGAAGAAATATTGCAAGCACTGGCACACATGCTGGAATCAGCCCAAGGCAGCCAGCGTATTACCACTGCCAAGCTGGCTGCTCAGGTCGGTGTCTCCGAAGCCGCCCTCTATCGCCACTTCCCGAGCAAGGCAAGAATGTTTGAGGGGCTCATCGAGTTCATCGAAGATACGATTACCACGCGGATCAACCGCATTCTGGACGACGAGAAAGATACCCTAAACCGCCTGCGGATGGTGATGCAGCTCATACTGGGCTTTGCCGAGCGCAACCCGGGCCTGAGCCGTATCATGACCGGCCACGCCCTGATGTTTGAACAAGACCGCCTCCAGGCCCGGATCAACCAGCTGTTCGAGCGTATCGAAACCCAACTGCGCCAAATCCTGCGCGAGCGCAAGCTGCGTGAAGGCAAGGGGTTCCCGGTCGACGAGTCTATCCTCGCCGCCCAGCTCCTAGGCCAGGTAGAAGGCAGCCTCAACCGCTTCGTCCGCTCCAACTTCAAATACAAGCCAACGGCCAGCTTCGACGACTACTGGCGCCTGCTCAGTGCCGAACTGGGGTAATCGCCCCGTACGCCAAGCAGCGCCAAAAACAAAAGCGGAAGTCAACGACTCCCGCTTTGTTGTCTAAGCCCTTGGACTTCCCTTCGCCCGATTACGTACGAACGGTCTTACACCCCGTACTGGGCGCGGTAGGCTTTCACCGCCTCTAGGTGCTCGGCCATGCCCTCCTGCTCCTCGAGGTAGCTCACCACATCCCCCAAGCAAACAATGGAAATCACCGCGCAGCCGAAGTCTCGCTCCACTTCCTGAATCGCAGAGAGCTCGCCCTTGCCCTTTTCCTGACGGTCAATCGCCACCAGCACACCGGCCAGATCCGCGCCGTTGGCCTGGATAATCTCCATCGACTCGCGAATCGCCGTGCCGGCAGTGATCACGTCATCCACCAGCATGATACGGCCTTCCAGCGGGCTGCCGACCAAGTTGCCGCCCTCGCCATGATCCTTGGCTTCCTTGCGGTTGAAACAATAAGGCGTATCGACATCGTGCTGGTCCGCCAACGCCACTGCCGTGGTGGTCGCGATCGGAATCCCCTTGTAGGCAGGGCCGAACAGCACATCGAACTCTATCTTGGCATCCACCAAAGCCTCAGCGTAAAAACGGCCCAGACGTGCCAGATCACGCCCCGTATTAAACAGCCCCGCATTGAAGAAGTACGGGCTCTTGCGGCCAGATTTCAGGGTAAACTCACCAAACTTCAGTACGCCCTTTTCCAAGGCAAATTCGATGAACTGACGCTGATATGCTTTCATGGTTTCTCCTTATTCGATTGCATAGTGTTACGTAATTAACGGTGACGCTGCCTACACCGCGGATAGGCCCGGGTGCAGGCCAAAAAAAAGCGGCTCCAACAGGAACCGCTTTCAAAAATCAATTTTCCAACGCTCGCTTCTGAACGCCGATGATGTCGTCAATGCCGCTCTTGGCCAATGCCAGCATCGCCAACAGCTCTTCGTGGCTGAAGGCCTCGCCTTCTGCCGTACCTTGGATTTCAATCATCTTGCCATCCTCGGTCATCACCACATTCATATCGGTTTCTGCCGCCGAGTCCTCGAGGTACTCCAGATCGCAAATCGGCTCGCCGTTGTAGATCCCGACAGACACAGCCGCCACCATGCCTTTGAGCGGGCTTTTCTTGATCAGCCCTTTGTCCAGCATGTAGTTGATAGCATCAACCAGCGCAACCATCGCACCGGTGATTGACGCGGTACGGGTACCACCATCGGCTTGGATGACATCACAGTCGACAGTGATCATCTGCTCGCCCAGTACATCCAAATCAACCGCTGCACGCAGGCTGCGGGCGATCAGGCGCTGGATTTCCATCGTTCGGCCACCCTGCTTGCCGCTTGCCGCCTCACGGCGGTTACGCGAGTGGGTTGCGCGCGGCAGCATGCCGTACTCGGCAGTCACCCAGCCTTGGCCCTTGCCTTTAAGCCAACGCGGAACACTTTCCTCGACGCTGGCGGTACAGATCACTTTGGTATTGCCAAACTCAACCAATACCGACCCTTCGGCATGGGCAGTAAACTGACGGGTAATGGTGATTGGGCGCACCTGGTTGGCACTTCTTCCGCTTGGACGCATCGGGTTTTCTCCGGCTGGCTGACATTAACCGGCGATTATAGCTACAACCGCTGGCCAGTGCACGAGAAAAGCGAGCCCCTGCAACATAGGGTTACAGAGTGCTGCCGTTAGTGGCAGGCTCGGCCTGAATATCTACTGCCTCAAGCTCAATCTCTGCTGGAGCCTGAGCAGTACCGGTGCTATCACAACGGTAGACATTGCCCATCATGGTCACCGAGCTCATAAAGCCGAACGGCTCGTAAAGGTAGAGCGTGTCGCCACCCTGTGCCGCCGTCTTGATCCGCATCTGATTGACCGCGCCCCACACCATATCCTTGTCGGCATGCAGCCAGTAATCATAAAAATGGCCTTCCGACCCGATCACTGTACCCAGATGCTCGCAGCCGCGCAGCGCATCACTGTCATTCCACAGCACCTTGACCTGGCGTGACTCAGCCGTCGGGAATGTCACACACCCGGACAGTGCAACCAGCACCCCGGCCAAAACAACAGAACGTGTAATTTTCATCAACTATTTGGTTAAAAAAAACAAAAGGTGGCGGAGTGTAACGGCAAAAAACACAAAACGCACTCGATATTCCACCGCTACGGCCAATTTATCATCACAGCCCCCGCCAGCCGAGGATGTGACGCAATGCCGATAATCACCGACCGGATAGCCAAGCTATTAAATTCGCACTGAAACACCCTTATAGAGAGTGCTATAATCAGGCCACCATGAAGCCTGCGCCCCTTGGTGAGCACAACGCTGGCAGCCCCCGAGCCGACAGCAAAACAGCAGGATTCTTACCTTTAGCAAAGAGGCCAACCGCCAATGATCCACAGTATGACCGCCTATGCCCGTCGCGAAGTAAAAGCCGACTGGGGAACAGCCGTTTGGGAAATCCGCTCCGTCAACCAACGCTACCTAGAAACCTACCTCCGCCTCCCGGAGCAGTTCCGCAGCCTTGAGCCGGTTCTGCGCGAGCGCTTCCGCAAGCGCCTAGCACGCGGCAAGGTGGAATGTGGCCTGCGCTTTGAGATCAACCCAGCCGCCAATACCGAGCTGACCATCAACGAAGAGCTAGCCAAGCAGGTGATCAAAGCGGCCAAATGGGTGAAGGATGCCGCTGGCGAAGGCAGCATCGGTCCTTTCCAGGTACTGAACTGGCCTGGCGTGATGGAAGCACCCGAGCAGGATCTCGACGCCATCAACCAGGATCTGCTGGCGGGCTTTGAACTGGCGGTCGATGACTTCCTTGCCGCCCGCGCCAGCGAAGGCGACAACATGAAGGTCTTGATTGAACAGCGCCTTGACGCCATCTCGGCGGAAGCCGCCAAGGTACGCAGCATGATGCCGGAAGTGATGAACTGGCAGCGCGAGCGCATCCTTACCCGCCTAGAAGAAGCCAAGGTCGAGCTGGATGCCAACCGCGTCGAGCAGGAACTGATCATGCTGGCACAAAAGAGTGACGTGGCCGAGGAGCTCGACCGCCTAGACTCACACGTCAAGGAAACCCAGAAAATCATGAAGAAAGGCGGTGCCTGTGGCCGACGCCTCGACTTTATGATGCAGGAATTCAACCGCGAGTCGAACACTCTGGCCTCGAAGTCGATCAACACCGAAATCACCAGCGCGGCTGTCGAGCTCAAAGTGCTCATCGAACAGATGCGCGAGCAGATCCAGAACATCGAGTAAACGCCGCTTAGGCTGCTACTTGTCTATTCCTAAATGCCCTGCTAGCAGGGCGTTTTTTTGCTTGTCAGTAATGGGATCCTAACCATATAGAAGCAGATCCCTAGGCGTTGCAGATCCAAAGGCTATCATGAATAATGAGAGTCCTTAATAAAAAAACGACATTTTAAATACGTGTGATTTGATGAATATTTTAATGGCCCTATCCCAGCTCGAAGTGACTGGTGCGGAAGTCTACGCAACGACCGTCGGCGACGAGCTGACCCAGCGTGGACACAATGTGTTTTACGTGTCCGACACGCTAACCAAGCCTCACCAAGGGCCATTTTTCAAACTGCGGTTCAACAAACGCAGCGTACCCCGCCGTTTCTGGCACGTCGCCTACCTGATCTACCTAATCAAAAAGCACAACATCCAGCTGGTCCATGCCCATTCTCGCGCCTCGAGCTGGAGCTGCCATATCGCCTGCAAGCTGACCAACACCCCGATGGTGACCACGGTCCACGGCCGCCAGCCCGTCCATGCCTCGCGCAAGAAATTCCATGCCATGGGCGACAAGGCCCTGCCGGTCTGCGAAGCCATCCGCGACCAGCTCCACCGCGATCTGGACGTGCCGCTCGATACCATGGCCGTCAGCCGCAACGGCATTGAAACCGGCACCTTCCAGTGGCAGCCGGCCCCGGCCAACCGCAAGCCGGTCATTACCATTATCGGCCGCCTGTCCGGCCCCAAGGGCGATGTCTGCCACAAGCTGCTCAGCGAATGCCTCGATGCGGAAAAGTACGATATCCGCGTCGTGTCTGGCTCCGAGCTCACCGACACCTTCGCGCCGTTTACCGATACCGTCACCTTTGCCGGCTATACCAATGACGTCCAGTCCGTCATGGCCGGTTCCGATCTGGTGATCGGGGCAGGACGGGTCGCGATGGAAGCGCTGCTCTGCGGCCGCCCGACCCTGGCTATCGGTGAGGCGCGCTGTATCGGCATCGTCGGCCCGGACAACCTGGCCGACGCCATGGCCACCAACTTCGGCGATATCGGGCCGAAGAACCTCGATATCGATTTCACCACCATCCCGGCACTGGTCGAGCAAGGCCTCAGCCAGCCTCACTGCGACCAAGCGGTGGCGCAAGCCATCAAGGCCAACTACGACCTTGCCGCCATCGTCGACCAGCTCGAAGACAACTACCAGAGCGTCTACGTCGAGAAACTGCAGCGCGAAGTCCCGGTGATCATGTACCACCGCTTCATCAAGGATGACAGCGAGAAGGGGGTACACGGCACCTACATGCATGTCGACATGCTCGACAAGCACTTTGCCCTGCTCAAAAAGATGGGCTTCGAGACCCTGACCTTCCGGGATCTGGCCGACAAGGGCCTCATCCACCGGCTCGAGTACGGCAAGCGCTACATCATCATCACCGTCGACGACGGCTACCGCGACAACCACGAACTGCTGCTGCCGCTGCTGCAGAAATACGGCTTCAAGGCTGTGGTGTACGTGGTCACCGGGGAAACCTTCAACAAGTGGGATGTCGAGGTAGAGAACAACCCGGAGAAACCCGTCGTCCTGATGTCACGCGACGAGGTCAAGGCGCTGCACGACTCGGGCTGTATCGAGATCGGCGGCCATACCCTGACCCACCCGCGCCTGAGCCAGCTTGGCCGGGACGAGCAGCAAACCGAAATCGCGCAGAACAAGGCCGAGCTGGAAGCCCTGCTGGGCGAGCCGCTGTGCTCCTTCGCCTACCCGTACGGCGACCACAATCAGGACTCCAAGGACTTGGCGGCAGAGCTGGATTACCAGTTTGCCGTCGCGACCAACAGCGGCCCGCTGGCACTGCACCAAGACCGCTACCAGATCCGCCGGATCGCCATATTCCCGAAAACCGATGTTTTCAGCCTGTGGCGCAAGGTTCGCGGTAATTACACCTTCAGAAAAGCCAAGAAATAATTAAATGCAATCAATAAAAAATATCACGACCCCATTGTCGCTACTGAGTATCGCCTTGGTCCCGGCCCTGCTGCTGACCACGGACAACTGGAGCGTGGCGGTCATTGCGCTGATGGTACTGGTTTCAGTCACCTATCTCGCCAAGCACAGGAAAACCATCCGGCTGACCCGTTTCGACGCGCTGGTGATGGCCTGTCTGTCCGTCTACTTCCTGGCCAATATCCCGATCACGGTCCTCGATGGCACCACCCTGCGCTATTTCGATGGGGGGCTGAGGCTGCTGCTGTGTATCCCAATCTACCTGATGTTCTCGCGGGTCCTCAAAGGACAGGATATTGCGCCCTATCTCTCAGCGGGGATCATTGCCGGCAGCCTCGGCGCACTGTGCCTCGCCGTTTACCAGTTCTTCGTCCTCGGCATGCCACGAGTGGACGGTTTTCTCTACAGCATCAACTTCGGCTACCTTTCCGCCGCCCTGACCGCCCTTGCAGCCTGCCTGATCCCCTTTGCCCGCTGGAAGAAAACACTGGCGACCGCGGCCTGCTGTGCTACTGCTGCCACCTTGCTAACCCTAACCCGAGGGGCAATTTTCACCCTGCCGCTCCTGCTGTTTTTCGGCATTCTTATCTACTGGCAACGCACCAACTGGAAGCTACTGGTTATCGCGGCGCTGGGGGTGGTATTCACATCACTCACCGTCTACCAACTCTCACCGAGCTTCAAAGCGCGAATGAACTACACCTTGGTCGAATTTACCAATATCGCCACTGGCAAGGTTGCCGAGGCCACTTCGAGCGGTACCCGGCTCCTGCTGTGGCGGGCAGCCACTGACGCCTTCGAGCAGAGCCCGCTGATCGGCCTGCCGTACCATGACCGCGAGGCCCTGAACCACCAACTCTATGCCGAAGGCAAGGTCAACGCCTATATCCGCGATCTCAACCGTGGCCATGCCCACAGCCAGTACTTTGAAATGCTCGCCAGTACCGGCAGCCTGAGCTTCCTCACTATCTTGATGATGCTGATCGTGCCCGCCGTGATTTTCCTGCGCCACTACCGATCGCACCGCAGCCAGTGGGGGTTCACCGCCACCGTATTCATTGCCGGATTCATGATTTACGGCCTGACCGAGGCCCTGCTGCAAGCCAACACCATCAGTGCCTTCTACGGCTTCATGCTGGCGGTGTTCTTTGCGCAGGTCAGCATCGAAAAGTACAATATAGACAATAGCATCGAGCAACCGAGCCACACTCAATGAAGATTCTGATTATCGGCCCGTCATGGGTCGGTGACATGGTGATGTCACAAAGCCTCTACACCACACTGAAGCAACAGCATCCCGAAGCCACCATCGACGTACTGGCCCCGGCTTGGTGCAAACCGATCCTCGAGCGCATGCCGGAAATCAACCAGGCCCTGGAAATGCCAATCGGTCACGGCATGTTCAACCTGAGCGGCCGCTGGAAGCTTGGCCGCAGCCTGGCCGGCAACGGCTACACCCATGCATTCGTACTGCCAAACTCGGCCAAATCGGCCCTGATCCCGCTATTTGCCGAGATCGCGTCCCGCACCGGATGGAAAGGCGAAATGCGTTACGGCCTGCTCAATGACCTGCGTCCTGACCGCAAGGTATTCCAGTACATGGTCGAACGCTACGTCGCCCTCGCCTATCCCAAGGACAGCATGTTGCAGCAGGTCAAACTGGCCAACTGCCCGCGCCCAGCACTGAGCGTCGACCCGCAAGCGCAACAGCAGGCACTGGCACGCCATAGCCTCTCGACCGACCGGCCGGCTATCGGCCTGTGCCCGGGGGCTGAGTTCGGCCCAGCCAAGCGCTGGCCGGAAAGGCACTATGCCGAGATTGCCCTGCGCCTAATCGAAAAAGGCCAGCAGATCTGGCTATTCGGCTCGGCCAAAGACCGCGAAGTTACCGAGGCTATCCGCAACACGCTCCCAGCGGAACTGCAGGCCCACTGTCACAACCTTGCCGGGGAAACGACCCTGATCGAGGCGGTTGACCTGTTGGCGGCCTGCCACACCGTGGTCAGCAACGACTCCGGCCTGATGCATGTCTCCGCCGCCGTTGGCTGCAATATCGTGGCAATTTATGGCTCTAGCTCACCAAAATACACCCCGCCGCTTGCTGATAGCGTGGAAATGGTTCACACAGATATCGAGTGCCGCCCGTGCTTCAAGCGCGAGTGCCCTCTGCAACACCTAGACTGTCTCAACAAGCTACCACCCTCAACGGTTCTGCAAGCCGTAGAAAAATTTATCGGATGAATGCATGCAACACCTATGGTTTGAACGCGGTGCCTATGCATCGAAACAGGCACGACGCTATATTGCCAACGATTTCTCCCCCGAGAAAATCCAAAAAATCGCGGTCTTTCGCCACGCGGCGCTGGGCGATCAGGTTATTGTCCGCCCGTTCCTGATCGAGGCGCGCAAGTTTTTCCCAAATGCCAAGATCACCTTGGTCGGGGTCTCGAACTACCAGTACGGGACGCCGTCGGATCTGGCCGACGAGACCCTGTTCATGCAGGGCAAGCACCGCAAGAACGAGCTGACCCTCAAAGAGCGTATCGCCGACTTCACCCAGCTTGAGGAGCAGGACATCATCTTCGATCTGGCCGGCACCAACCGCTCGTACTGGATGACCCTGTTCAGCAAGGCCAAGCTCAAGTTCGGTTTCCCCTACAAGCCATACCTGTGCGGGACGCTGTACAATATCGCGGTATTCCGCTCCGACTACCAGCCGGAGCTGGAGTGCATGCTCGACATGCTCAAGATGCTGGGCCACAACCCGCGGCGCCCGCTGGACTTCGGCTACCCTAGCCATCTCGACCTGTTTGACCAGCAGCAGTCAATGCCGAAGGTGCTTTACTTCAACGGTGCCTCGACCCAGTCGAAAATCCTGAGCAAGGAGCAAATGAAGGCGTTCATCGAGCAGGCCATCGTGCGCTTCCCCGACTACCACCATGTTTACCTAGAAGGCAAAAACACTTTTGAGAAGGGCGAGTTCCTGAGCGTTCTGGAAACCAACGACAACTTCTCGATCCAACCCTGCCTGCCGCTAGAACAACTGGTGGAGCTCGTCGCCGAGGCCCGTCTTGTCGTCGCGCCGGATACCGGCGTGCGCAACGTTGCTATTTCGACCCACACCCCGACCGTCGGTATTTTTTACTCCACCGTGCCGTTCCGCTACACCCCGCTGGACGGCAACCACCAGATCGTGATGAATGCCGACGGCACCGTGCCTAACAGCGAGCAAATCATCGCTGGCATGGAGGCGGCACTGGAGCCCCAAGCCGCATATTGCTAAACCAGACAATGGGAAAGCCGTCAGGTTCTCCCGTTTGTTTCCAGGCACACCCAAAGCAAGCTGGCTTATCACCCGGGTCAATTTCAACCATACACAACAGAAGGGAATACCGTGCTCATTCGCAGGCTTTATACTTTCGTCCTCGGCCTCGCCTCGCCATTCCTGATGTGGGGACTCTACAAGAAACGCGACGGCAAACCCGCTGTCGGTCGCCGCTGGAAAGAGCATTTCGGCCAGACACCACCGCTGGGCGCGGCCAAGGCCCCAATCTGGATCCATGCCGTATCCGTCGGGGAGACCATTGCCGTGACCCCGTTCGTCCGCGCCCTCAAGCAGCAGTACCCGGACCAGTCGATTGTCATTACCACCACCACGCCGACAGGGGCCGAGCAAGCCGCCAAGCTCGGCGACATAGCCGAGCACCGCTACATGCCTTTCGACTTCCCCTTTGCCGTCAAGGGATTTCTGGATAGCGTCCGCCCCAGCCAGCTGCTGATCATGGAAACCGAGTTGTGGCCCAACACCCTGCATACCGTGGCCAAAGCCGGCATCCCGATCACGGTGATCAACGCCCGCCTCTCCGAGCGCTCCTGCCAACGCTATGCCAAATTCCAGAGGGTCTTTGACCTGCTGGCAGGCAACCTCACCCGGGTGCTTTGCCAGTACCCCGACGATGCAGCGCGCTTTGTCCGGCTCGGGCTTTCTCCTGACAAGGTAGCGGTCACCGGATCGATCAAGTTCGATATCAGCCCCTCACCGGACGTCATCGAACAGGGCCTGCAACTGCGGCAGACATTGGGGCCGCAACGCCCGGTTTGGATCGCTGCCAGCACCCACCCCGGCGAAGACGAGCAGCTGCTCGAGGCCCATGCGCAGCTCCTGGCAACGAAACCGGATGCCCTGCTGATCCTCGTCCCCCGTCATCCCGAGCGGTTCAACGACGTATTCGCCCTTTGCCAAGCGCGGTTTGCCTGCAAGCGCCGGACTGAATCCCGTGGAACTCTGGCACCAGAAACCCAGGTCTACCTCGCCGATACCATGGGCGAGATGCTCCAGCTGATCGGTGCGGCGGATCTCTGCTTCATGGGCGGAAGCCTCATCGGGGACAAGGTCGGCGGGCACAACGTCCTAGAGCCTGCGGCGCTGGGCACGCCGATCCTGACCGGCCCGAGCTACTACAACTTCGCCGACATCACCGAATCGCTGGCCGCAACAGGCGGGCTGGCCGTGGTAACAACCCCCGCAGAGATCGCCCACCGGCTGTGCCAGCTGTGGGACAGCCCAGAGCAGATGTCCCGGCAGCACGACAGCCTGCTGGCCTTCGTCGAGGCCAACCGCGGAGCCAACCAGCGCACCTTGGACAGCATCATGCCCCCCCGCTGAAGCCTCGCCCAAAACGAAAAAAGGACGCACAATGCGTCCTTTTTTGTTCCTACCGCCTATCGGCCACGGTATGGCTGGCAAGCAGCCTATTACTGGCAGTCTGCCAAGGCCGGGCGTAGCAGATCCAAATAAGCCTGCTCGGTGGCAATACGGTGGGCGATCAGGCGCTCGCTGCGGTCGGCAATCTCGTCGATCGCGGCATTGACCGTCGCCATGAAATCCTCGGTCGAGCAGTCAAGGTTGACCATATCGGCCAAGAAGCCCTTCACTGTGCTCGCACGCGGGTCATGGGCAATCATGATGCCCGGCGTACCCATCGAAGCACACATACCGATACCGTGTACCCGGTAGCCGACAATCAGATCGTACTCGGCGAAGATATCGCGGTAGTCCTTGGCATCGAACGAATAACGCAGGGTGTGGCCCGGGAAGTCTTTCTTGAAATCAGACAGTTCATCGATGTAGTGGGCAATGAACTCAAATTCATACTCTGGCGACAACTGCTCGATCATCGCCTTGTAATTACGCATCATGAACTGGTAAGTATCGTCAGACACGTTGTTACAGGCCACAGCACTGCTCGTACCGTACAAAATACCGATCTTCTTAACCTTGGTCACCTTGCGGTAGCTCGGGCTGGAGAACAGCGCCGGACACGGCAAGTGGTGGGCACCTAGTGACTGCAGCCCCGCATGGCAGACCTCGTCACGACAGGTGATCAGCTTGGCCTTTTCGAACACCGGCATTTCCGCCGCAGAGAAATGCTCCGGCGAGAAAGAGAACGGGCCGCTAGTACCTAGACCTAGGAACACGGACGGCAGCTGGTAAGTATTGATCGACTCATACAGCTTGTTCATCCGGCGTCCGCGCCACTCAGGCGAACCGGCGAATACCACCATGTCGGCGTAATCCATTTCCGGACGGTCTTTTACCGAGTTATCCAAGAACTTTTCAACAAAATCTTTACCAACGAGGTTATCAATGGCCTTAATCAGGTCGAATTTTCTGGCTCTACGTGTTTGAGGGTTACGGTTATAAATAATTGGATTGTGCTTACCAATTACCTTTTCCATTAGGTACTGTGTCCCCATCAGGATAAATTCATCACCTGGGTTCCACTGTCTGGTAGTCGAGTACACGACGTTTTTCATCAACTAACTCCATGTTGAGGTCTAACGTTGCATTCAGAACTGAAAACTATTTATATCCTCAGTCGCTATAATCACCTTAGCCTGTTCTGAGTTTGGATGCCAGTTAGCAAAATTATCCTTATCGTCCCGATAGATCGCAATTTGGTTTTTGCCAAGCCCTGTAGCGATATGGACAATGGCAGTATCGACGCTAATCACCAACTCGGCCAACTCAACGGCGGCAATCGCGTCGTAAATCGACCCGCTCTGGTCGAAATGCACCACCCGCTCGGAATACTCCACTGGCAGGGCGGCAATCGCCTCTCGGCTATCCGGTGCCGACAGTATCACTACCGCCAGCTCGTCGTCATCCGCCTGCAAGGTATGGATGATCTGATTTATCTTCTCGGCATTCAATTTTCGCTCGTTGCCACTGCCATAAGGGTTCAGCAGCGCATAGCGTTCAATGCCTCGCTGGCGAAGAAAGGCCGATACCTTCTCCAGCGATGCCTGATGCAGCGGCACCATGTACGGTTCACAAGGCCCCTCAATCCCCATCATGCTGGCCAGATGGTCAAACTTGTCGGCGAAGTGCACATCGCGGATCGCCTGCTGGATGTTGACGTTGACCAACTTGACCGCCGGGTCCAAGCCGACATTCAACTGCGACTTGAGCTGGCGCAGCAGGTAAATGTCCTTCATCTTCATATCTTGATTGAGCGACACCACCATATCAACCGGCCCTACGGCCTCGGCCACCTCGCGGATTTCACGATAGCTCGGGCGCTTACTAAGGTGCACCACTTGGTCAACACCGAAGTCGTCCTTGAACAGCGAAGCCATGCCAGCCGATGTCAGCACCGAAATTTTGACTTCGGGGCGGTATTTACGCAGCTTGCGGATCAAGCCTGACGACACAATCGCGTCACCGAGCTTGGCATCGTTGCGGACAAACAAGATACTGCGGGCCTGCCCCATCTCCATCGATACCGGTCGATTGGTATCAAACAGCATGATGCCCAGCTGGCGGCGCACCGTGTCCCTCCAACGCTGAATTCGACTAACTATCGCTTTCATAACCTGCAACTCTTGTTATCCCAAATACGCAAACATTGTAAATCAGCCACAAAGCCAGATTAGCGCACAATATGACGTCCACACAGACGTTGGCATATCGCGGCAAGGGTCACAGTTTAACCTGAAGCCGCTCCAATCCTCTACGTTCGCCGCCCTTTTATCCTGCAAAACCGGCACATTTTGGAAAATCCTGACAAATCTCCGGATGCCAAACCTCCGGTACCAACGACGACGAGTCAGCAACCAGCGAAAACCAGCCTTTTAGAAGGGCTTGGGTATATACTTATCCAAGTAGCATCTGGGGGTGGCGATCCCGCGTATAACATGTGAAGCCGAAGATCAAAAAGATCAATTATCCAGCAATCAGCCAATTTCAATTGCCCGCAGTTCGTGATAATCTGCGCGCCCTTCTATCACTGAGTGAAAATAGGCAATGAGCAAAGGTACTCTATACATCGTGTCGGCACCAAGCGGCGCAGGCAAATCCAGTCTGATCAACGCCCTACTGGAAACTAACCCGACCTATGACATGAAAGTATCCGTGTCCCACACCACTCGCGGCATGCGCCCAGGCGAAGAACACGGTGTTCATTACAATTTCGTTCGCGTAGAAGAATTTCTTGAGCTTGTAGAACAAGGGTCATTCCTTGAGCATGCGGAAGTCTTCGGCAACTACTACGGCACCTCGCGCCTGTGGATTGAGCAGCAGCTGGACAAGGGAATCGACGTATTCCTGGATATCGACTGGCAAGGCGCGCGTCAAATCCGCAAGCAGATGCCAGCGGCCAAAAGCCTGTTCATCCTACCGCCATCGAAAGAAGAGCTTGAGCGCCGTCTCAATGCCCGCGGCCAGGACAGCGACACCGTAATTGCCCGTCGCATGCAAGAAGCCCGCTCGGAAATCTCCCATTACAACGAGTACGACTACGTGATCGTCAACGATGATTTCGACGTTGCCCTGATGGATTTAAAAGCCATTATCCGCGCCGAACGATTGAAGCAAGACAAGCAAGCTGCTAAATATAACAGCATGCTCACTGCCCTACTGGCAGAGTAGCCCGTATTTTTGTACAATTTTCCATCTTTCTTTATTTGTTAACCACTGGAGTCCTCCATGGCACGCGTAACCGTTCAAGACGCAGTTGATAAAATTGGTAACCGTTTCGATCTAATCCAAATTGCTGCACGCCGCGCTCGTCAAATGCAAACCGGCGGCAAGGATCCACTGGTTCCGGAAGAAAACGATAAGTACACCGTTATCGCGCTGCGCGAAATCGAAGAAGGCCTGATCACCAAAGACATCCTTGATGCCCGCGAGCGCCAGGAGCTTCAAGAGCAAGAAGCAGCTGAACTAGCCGCTGTCAGTGCCATTGCCGGCAACAACCGTTAATTCAGGGAACCGGGCGAATTGTATCTTTTTGATAGCCTGAAAGAAGTCGCAACTGACTACCTGCCTGAGTCTCAAATCGAGGCGCTCAGGCAGGCCTACCTTGTTGCGCGCGATGCCCACGAAGGGCAGACTCGCTCTAGCGGCGAGCCCTACATCATCCACCCCATTGCCGTAGCCCGTATCCTGGCCGAAATGCGCCTCGACTACGAGACCCTCATGGCCGCCCTGCTCCACGACGTCATCGAAGACACCGAGATCACCAAAGACGATCTCGACAGCCGTTTCGGTTCGACCGTTGCCGAGCTGGTTGACGGGGTATCCAAGCTGGACAAACTCAAGTTCCGCGACCGCAAAGAAGCGCAGGCGGAGAACTTCCGCAAGATGATCATGGCAATGGCCCATGATATCCGCGTTATCCTGATCAAGCTGGCAGACCGAACGCACAACATGCGTACCCTCGGTGCCCTGCGCCCTGACAAGCGCCGCCGCATTGCCCGCGAGACCCTGGAAATCTTCTCACCGCTCGCACACCGACTGGGTATCCACAATATCAAGACCGAGCTCGAAGAGCTGGGTTTCGAGGCGCTGTACCCTAACCGCTACCGTGTCCTCAAGGAAGTCGTGGCCTCCGCCCGCGGCAACCGCAAAGAAATGATTAACAAGATCCACGCCGAAATCGAGGGCCGCCTCAGTGACGCGGGGATCGAAGGTACCGTTCTGGGCCGCGAGAAGAACCTCTACTCCATCTACAACAAGATGAAGAACAAGGAGCAGCGCTTCCATTCGATCATGGATATCTACGCGTTCCGGGTTCTGGTCAAAGATCTAGATACCTGCTACCGGGTGCTGGGACAGGTCCACAACCTGTACAAGCCTCGCCCGAGCCGGATGAAAGACTATATCGCGATCCCGAAAGCCAACGGCTACCAGTCGCTGCACACCTCACTGGTCGGCCCGCACGGCGTCCCTGTCGAAGTCCAGATCCGGACCGAGGACATGGACCAGATGGCCGACAAGGGCGTCGCGGCCCACTGGTCGTACAAAGACAATGAGAACTCAGGCACCACCGCCCAGGTCAAGGCCCAGCGCTGGATGCAAAGCCTGCTCGAGCTCCAGCAGAGTGCCGGCAGCTCGTTCGAGTTCATCGAGAACGTCAAATCCGATCTGTTCCCAGATGAGATTTACGTTTTTACCCCGAAAGGCCGAATCGTCGAACTGCCTGTCGGTGCAACCGCCGTGGACTTTGCCTATGCCGTGCATACCGATGTCGGCAACGCCTGTGTCGGTTCGCGTGTCGAGCGCCAGCCTTACCCGCTGAGCAAGCCGCTCAAGAACGGCCAGACCGTCGAGATCATCAGCGCGCCGGGTGCCCGCCCGAACGCGGCATGGCTCAACTTCGTGGTCACTTCGCGGGCACGCACCAAGATCCGCCAGGTCCTCAAGACCATGCGCCGCGAGGAATCTGTTGTCCTCGGCCGACGCCTGCTCAACCATGCCCTTGGCGGGCCAAAGCTCGACCAGATCAACCCGGACAACCTCCAGCAGGTACTGGCCGATCTGCGCTTGGCCAACACCGAGGATCTGCTGGCCGAAATCGGCCTTGGCGAGCTGATGAGCGTGGTCATCGCCCGACGCCTGCTGGGCAATGCCGACGAGCTCAACGATCTCGACGAGCACAGCAAGCGCCTGCCGATCCGTGGTGCCGATGGCATCCTGCTGACCTTTGCCAACTGCTGCCACCCGATCCACGGCGACCCGATCATGGCCCATGTCAGCCCGGGCAAGGGGCTGGTGATCCACCGCGAGGAATGTGCCAACATCCGCGGCTACCAGCGCGAGCCGGACAAGTACATGGCCGTCGAGTGGAGCGAGGACTTCGAGCAGGAGTTCGTCACCAACCTCAAGGTCGATATGCAGAACCACCAAGGTGCTCTGGCTGATCTGACCAACACCATTGCCGCGACCGGATCCAATATCCAAGGCCTGGCAACGGAGGAAAAGGACGGACGCCTGTACACCATCACGGTGCGCCTGACGACCAAAGGACGGATCCATCTGGCCAACATCATGCGCCGGATCCGGGTCATGCCGAACGTCGTCCGGGTATCTCGACAGAAAAACTGACACTGTGGTCTGCCGCTGCAGGCTCGCAAAGCAATACACAAACGCCCGCTAACGGGCGTTTTCTTTAGGTAGAAAACAATGACTCCAGAGCGATTCCAGCGTATCCACGAGGTACTTGCCACCCGCCAGCCCGACCTGACCGTGTGCATGGAGGAGGTCCACAAGCCCAACAACGTCTCGGCCATCATCCGTACCGCCGATGCCGTCGGGGTTCACAAGGTTCATGCCGTCTGGCCAAAATCAAACATGCGGGTACTCAGCAACACCTCGGCCGGCGCCCGCAACTGGGTCGAGCTCGATGTCCACGATTCCATGATCGACGCCGTAAGCAGCCTCAAGGCACAGGGCATGCAGGTACTGGCAACCAACCTGTCAGACACCGCGATTGATTTCCGCGAAGTCGACTACACCAAGCCGACGGCCATCATCCTCGGCGGCGAGAAGAACGGGATCACCCCGGAAGCATTGGCGATGGCCGATCAGGACATCATCATCCCGATGGTCGGCATGGTCCAGTCGCTCAATGTCTCGGTCGCCAGCGCACTGCTCCTTTACGAAGCACAGCGCCAGCGGCAAAATGCTGGAATGTACCAGCGCGAGCGCACCCAATTGCCGGACGAGACCGTCCACCGAATCCTGTTCGAGCGCGGTCACCCGGTATTGGCCAAGGTCGCCAAGCGCAAGGGGCTAGCCTACCCGCCGCTGGATGCCGACGGCCAAATCGATGCCGACGAGCAGTGGTGGGCCGCAATCCAGGCCATCGAACCCAAAAAACGCAAGTAACCGACACGGACATCCCATAGCATGAGCGGACAACTACTCGATACCATCGCCCTGACCGAACTTTCCGGGGTCGGGGCCAAAATGGCAGAAAAACTGCACAAAATCGGTCTGGTGACAATTCAGGATCTCCTGTTCCACCTGCCGCTCCGCTATGAGGACCGTACCCGGATCTGGCCGATCGGCAGTGCGATGCCCGGCCAGTACCTGACCGTTCAGGGCGAGGTGCTCCACAGCAGCATCAGCTTCGGCAAGCGCAAGATGCTGACCGTCAAAATCGGCGACCAGACCGGCACGGCGACCCTGCGTTTTTTCAATTTCAACGCCGCAATGAAAAATAGCCTTGCCGACGGCAAGCAGGTCAAGGCCTACGGCGAGCTCAAGCGCGGCCAGTACGGGCTGGAGATCATCCACCCCGATTACAAGGTCTTCTCTGAGCCAACCGAGCTCAGCGTCGAGGAGACCCTGACCCCGGTCTACCCGACCACCGACGGCCTGCGCCAGCTGACCCTGCGCAACCTCACCGATCAGGCTCTGCGCCTACTCGACCGAGCCGCGGTGCGCGAACTGCTGCCGGAGGGGCTCTACGACCGCCAGATGACACTGGCCGAGGCGCTGCACATCATGCACCGCCCGACCCCGGACGTCTCTCTCGACCAGCTCGAGGCCGGCAAGCACCCCGCCCAGCAGCGCCTGATCCTCGAAGAGCTCTTGGCCCAGAACCTCTCGATGCTGGCAGTTCGCAGCAAGGGCCAGCAACATGCCGCTTGGCCTCTGACAACCTCCGATAACCTAAAACAGCAACTGCTCGGCAGCCTGCCGTTCAGCCCAACGGGAGCCCAACAGCGGGTCGTGGCCGATATCGAACAGGATCTTGCCCGCCCCCATCCGATGATGCGGCTGGTGCAGGGTGACGTTGGCTCAGGCAAAACGCTGGTTGCGGCACTGGCGGCACTGCGCGCCATAGAACATGGCTTTCAGGTGGCCCTGATGGCCCCGACCGAACTGTTGGCCGAGCAGCATGCCAGCAACTTTGCCAGTTGGCTCAATCCGCTCGGGATCGAGGTCGGCTGGCTGGCCGGCAAGCTCAAGGGCAAGGCCCGCGACAGCGAGCTGGCCCGCATCGAAAGCGGCGAGGCCAAAATGGTGGTCGGTACCCACGCCCTGTTTCAGGAGCAGGTTGTCTTTGCCAATCTCGCACTGGTCATCATCGATGAACAACACCGCTTCGGCGTCCACCAGCGACTCGAGCTGCGCGAAAAAGGGGCCAACGAAGGCCGCTACCCGCACCAGCTGATCATGACCGCGACCCCGATCCCGCGCACGCTGGCGATGACCGCCTATGCCGATCTCGAAACCTCGGTCATTGACGAGCTGCCGCCGGGCCGGACCCCGATCCAAACCGTGGCGCTGCCGGACTCACGCCGGGCGGACATCATCAACCGGATCCGTGCCGCCTGCCTCGACGAGGGCCGTCAGGCCTACTGGGTCTGCACCCTGATCGACGAGTCAGAAGTCTTAGAGGCCCAGGCCGCTTCCGATACTGCCGCCGAGCTCACCGCCCAGCTACCGGAGCTCAAGATCGGGCTGGTCCACGGCCGGATGAAACAGGCAGAAAAACAGACCATCATGCAGCAATTCAAAGACGGCGAGCTCCACCTGCTGGTCGCCACCACGGTGATCGAAGTCGGGGTCGACGTGCCCAATGCCAGCCTGATGGTCATTGAAAACCCGGAGCGGCTCGGCCTTGCCCAGCTCCACCAGCTCCGTGGCCGGGTCGGCCGGGGCAAGGTTGCCAGCCACTGTGTCCTGCTCTACCGCGCCCCGCTATCGAAAACGGCCCAGAAGCGCCTCGGCGTACTGCGCGAGAGCAGCGACGGCTTCGTGATTGCCCAGCGCGATCTGGAGATCCGTGGCCCGGGCGAGCTGCTGGGCACCAAACAGACCGGTATTGCCGAATTCAAGGTCGCCGATCTGGTTCGCGACCAACACCTGATCCCGCAGGTCCAGAAGCTGGCCCGCTACCTCCACGACCACTATCCAGCCAATGCCAAGGCGATTATCGACCGCTGGCTGGGCCAGCGCGAAAACTACTCCAACGCCTGATCCCCCTTATCAAGCCAGCTGCCTATGGCAGTTGGCTCTTCCGCACCTTCTTCGTGCTACTGATAAAAACAGCGCAAACGTTTGCTTTTTGGTTGTAGATCACTAAAATAGCGGCCAACCCAACTAGCCACCGCCACTCTCGGTGCATCGCCCGGATCTGACTAACAGCAATCACAGAGCATTATCCGGCCTGCACACCCTACCGCCCATTCAGCGCGGATAGACGGGAATACCGGCGAACAATCAGGAAACCACCGGCCATGACACGCCAGCACAGTGCCATTGATACACCCCAGAAATCGGATCTGGTCTACCGTCTCGAAGACCGCCCGCCGCTGCCACAAACCCTGTTTGCCGCCGCCCAGCACCTACTCGCGATGTTCGTCGCCGTGATCACCCCCTCGCTGATCATCTGCCAGGCCCTCGGCCTGCCAGCCAGCGATACCAACACCATCGTCAGCATGTCGCTGTTTGCCTCCGGCGTTGCCTCTTTCATCCAAATCCGAACCTTCGGCCCGGTCGGCTCGGGGCTGCTGTCCATCCAAGGAACCAGCTTCAATTTCCTCGGTCCGATTATCGGGGCTGGCCTCGCACTCAAGGCAGGCGGTGCGGATATCCCGACCATGATGGCGGCCATCTTCGGCACTATCCTGTTTGCCTCGCTGACCGAAGTGCTGATCTCTCGGGTTCTCCAGCATGCCCAGCGTGTCATCACCCCGCTGGTCTCGGGGATCGTGGTAACCCTGATCGGCCTGACCCTAATCCAAATCGGCCTGACATCGATGGGCGGCGGCTATGCTGCTATCGAGGGCGGCACCTTCGGCAGCCTCGACAACCTAATGCTGGCCGGCACCGTGCTCGGCCTGATTGTCCTGCTCAACCGGGTCAAGAACCCTTACCTGCGGGTCTCGTCGATTGTCATCGCGATGGCGGCAGGTACCCTACTGGCATGGCTCATGGGCATGGTCGACACCACCCGGATGGCCGAGTCCGATTTCATCGCTATCCCGCTGCCGATGCAGTACGGCCTCGGGTTTGACTGGGGCCTGCTGTTCCCGCTAATCATCGTCTTTGCCATCACCTCGCTCGAGGCTATCGGCGATATCACCGCGACCTCGGAAACCTCCGAGCAGCCAGTCGCCGGCCCGGTCTACATGAAACGGATCAAAGGCGGGGTACTGGCCGACGGCATCAACTCCGCCGTGGCCGCTGTTCTCAACAGCTTCCCGAACTCCACCTTCAGCCAGAACAACGGCATCATCCAGCTGACCGGCGTCGCCAGCCGCTACATTGGCTACTTCGTCGCGGGCATGCTGGTACTGCTCGGCTTGTTCCCCGGGGTTGCCAACCTGGTCCAGCTGATCCCCGAGCCGGTACTGGGCGGAGCCACCATCGTGATGTTCGGCACCATTGCCGCCTCAGGCGTCCGCATTATCTCGCGCTGCAAGCTCGACCGCCGTGCCATCCTGATCATGGCCCTGTCGTTCTCGATGGGACTGGGGATCGCCCAGAAACCGGAAATCCTCCAGTTCATGCCGGATATCGTCAAGAGCATCCTATCTTCAGGGATGGCGGCCGGCGGCATCACCGCCATCATCCTCAACCTGATCTTGCCGGAAGAGCGCGACTAAGCGTGAATAACGGGCATAAAAAAACGGGAGCCGAGGCTCCCGTTTTTCATATCAGACAATGACGAGGTTCACGCTACTTGCGCACCAGCAACGGCAGGCTGATCTGGACCTTGAGCCCGCCCTCGCGCCGGTTGGAAACCTGTATCGTCCCTTCATGCTGGTCGATAATCCGCTTGACGATGGCCAAGCCCAGCCCGGTACCCTCGGTATCCGTCCCGCGCGCGGCATCGCCCCGGGTCAACGGCTGGAACATCTTGGCAACCTGAGACGGTTCGATCCCAGGGCCGTCATCCTCGACGCAGAACCACGCGCTTTTCCGGTCGGCCGTCGCACCGCTGGAAATCCTAACCCAGCCGTTGCCATAGCGAAGCGCATTGACCACCAGATTGGCCACCGAACGCTTTATCGATACGCCGTTGGCACATATCACCCCGGGAATATCGCCCAGAGCCAGATCGATTTCGCGCTCGTAGCCCCCCTCGGATTCCGCCACCTCCTGCAACAGGGCATTGAGAAAAATGTCTTCCTCGGCCTGCTTCTTGGTGGATTTGAGGTAGTCCATGAACTGGCTGATGATCTCGTTACATTCCTCGGTATCTTTGATCATGCTCTCGGCCAGATAGCCGTCCTCGGGCGACATCATCTCGGTCGCCAACCGGATCCGGGTCAACGGGGTACGCAAATCATGGCTGACCCCGGCCATCAGCAAGGCCCGGTCATCCTCAAGTTGCTTGATCCCCGCCGCCATCTTGTTGAACGCCTTGGTCACCGCACGGATTTCCGAGGCCCCGCGCTCAGGCAGCACCGGCGGGGTCTCGCCCCGGGCAACCTGCAAGGCCGCCTGCTCGAGGGCCACCAGCGGCCGGTTCTGGATCCGGATGAACAGCCAGCCACCGGCAATCACCATGAAGGCGATAATCAAACTGTAGTGGAACAGCGGCGAGAAATCGTCCTCCTGCAACTCCGACAGCGGGATCCGCATCAAGTAGCCCGGTATCGCCTCGCTCTTGAGCCACAGCACGTAACTGTCGGTACCCAACACCAGCCTGACCTGAGTCGGCGAGCCCAGCTCGCTGCTCATCTCTTCGCTAAGATACTCGACTTCCGTCGCCTTGGCGTACTCCCTGAGCTCCTCGTCATGGACCGGATCAGTGCCGTCCTCGGCATGCAGGGTCACCCCGAGCTGCTCGAGCAACTGGCGGCGCAGCGGGGTATCAAGATGGAAAGTATTGCCATCGGCCAGCTCGACATCTTCCTTGAGCATCAGCCGGACTTCGTAGGCGAGGATCCGGTTGAACTGCTGCAGGCTGGGCAGCAGGGCGTAGTTCAAAACCGCAAGGTAGGAAAAAATCTGGCTTGCAATCAGCAAGCCAGCGAGAAGAATCAAAGTTCGGGTGAACGTACTGCGTGGAGATAGTCGCATGGCTTACGCCTCACTGCCATCCGGCACGAACACGTAACCCAAGCCCCAGACCGTCTGGATATAGCGCGGACGGCTCGGATCCTCCTCGACCATCCGGCGCAGACGGGAGATCTGGACATCGATGGAACGCTCCATCGCCGAATATTCTCGGCCGCGGGCCATGTTCATCAGCTTGTCGCGCGACATCGGCTCGCGGGCGTTGGTCACCAGTGCCTTGAGCACGGCAAACTCACCCGAGGTTAACGGCATCGGCTCCTCGCCACGGAACATCTCGCGGGTGCCTAGGTTGAGGCGGAACTCGCCAAACTCAATCACCTTGCTCTCGACGCTCGGCGCACCCGGGGCTTCGACAGTCTGGCGACGCAGCACCGCACGGATACGGGCCAACAGCTCACGAGGATTGAACGGCTTTGGCAGGTAATCATCGGCACCGACTTCCAACCCGACAATCCGGTCGACCTCGTCGCCCTTGGCTGTCAGCATCAGGATCGGCAGCATGTTGTTGGCATTGCGTAGGCGGCGGCAGATCGACAGGCCGTCTTCGCCCGGCAGCATCAGGTCAAGCACCATCAGATGGAAGTTCTCCCGCGACAGCAGACGATCCATCTGCTCGCCGTTGGCTACGCTGCGCACCTGAAAGCCCTGCTCGGACAGGTAACGCTCAAGCAGCGCGCGCAGGCGCATGTCATCATCCACAACCAGAATCTTATAATTTTCCTGCATAGTTCACCTTACTTGCATAGACAGGTTCTATCGAAACTGTCTCTGTTAAAACGGTATCTGTCAAACTGTAGCTAGTGTACTTGAGCGACCCAGCGGGTAGCTGAATTTTGCCGCCAAAACAGAAGCAAAATTGTTACTGAGTATGTCCGTACCGAGGCTCTCGCCACGTTGCCAAGCGGGGAAGCAGCGGGCCAAAAATCTTTCCTTTTCCCCATAAACTAACCTAAATTCAAAGAACTATCCAAAACAATACCGGATGTTAGCGTAAACCCTTGATCTTGGCCTCGTCCCGCAGGAGGATAACCACCATGACCGAGCTGTTCAGCTTTCATCAACCTCTCAGGAGCCGGACCGAACCATGAAAACCAACCTGATCACCCGCGAAGGGTACGACAAGCTCAAGCAAGAGCTCGATTTCCTGTGGAAGGAAGATCGCCCGGAGGTGACCAAAAAGGTGACCTGGGCCGCCAGCCTGGGTGATCGTTCGGAGAATGCCGATTACCAGTACAACAAAAAACGCCTGCGCGAAATCGACCGGAGGGTGCGCTACCTGCGCAAGCGCCTCGAGCAGGTTCAGGTCGTTGACTACTCGCCGCAGCAGGACGGCAAGGTGTTCTTCGGGGCCTGGGTCGAAATCGAAAACGATGCCGGCGATACCCTCCAGTTCCGCATCGTAGGGCCGGACGAGATCTACGGCCGCAATGACTATATCTCCATCGACTCGCCGATGGCCCGGGCCATGCTCAAAAAAGAAGTCGACGACGACTTCGTGGTCAACACCCCGGCCGGGCGCAAAGAATGGTTCGTCAACAGTATCCGCTACCGCTGACACAGTACTAACACCCAACACCTTGCCTATGCCCCGTTCCCCCGTAAAATGGGGCTATCAACGACAAAATGAGATACAACGGAATGAGCAACACGATCAACCAGACGATTGCCCAAGAACTGGCGGTGCGCCAGCAGCAAGTCACGGCAGCCATCACCCTGCTTGATGACGGCAACACGGTACCCTTCATCGCCCGTTACCGTAAAGAAGTAACCGGCGGGCTGGACGATACCCAGCTGCGTACCCTGGAATCACGCCTTGGCTACCTGCGCGAGATGGAAGACCGCCGTCAGGTGATCCTCAAATCGATTACCGAACAAGGCAAGCTGACTGCCGAGCTAGAAGCGGCAATCAACACCGCCGACAGCAAGACGCGCCTCGAAGATCTCTACCTGCCTTATAAACCCAAGCGCCGCACCAAGGGCCAGATCGCCATCGAGGCAGGCCTTGAGCCGCTGGCCGACAGCCTGTGGAACAACGCCGGCCAGCAGCCAGAGCACGCCGCCGATGCCTTTGTCGATGCCGACAAGGGCATCTCCGATACCAAGGCAGCACTCGACGGCGCCCGGGCGATCCTGATGGAACGCTTTGCCGAAGATGCCGGACTGCTGGAAAAAATCCGCCGCCAGCTGCAGAACAATGCCGAACTGACCTCCCGCGTCGTAGCAGGCAAAGAAGAGGAAGGCGCCAAGTTCAAGGACTACTTCGAGTACAACGAAACCCTTAAGCGCATTCCCTCCCACCGTGCGCTGGCCCTGTTCCGCGGCCGCAACGAAGGAATTTTGCAGGTGTCGCTCAATGCCGACCCCGGCCAGGACGAAAATGTCCGCGGCTCCTACTGCGAGGTGATGATCGCCGAGCACTACGGCGTATCGCTGGGTACCCAGCCTGCCGACAGCTGGCGCAAGCAGGTGATCAGCTGGGCATGGCGGATCAAGATCCTGATGCACATGGAAACCGAGCTGATGGCCGCCCTGCGCGAGAAGGCCGAGGACGGCGCGATGCAGGTGTTTGCCGACAACCTGAAAGATCTGCTGATGGCCGCACCGGCTGGCCCACGCGTGACCCTTGCCCTTGACCCGGGCCTGCGGACTGGCTGTAAGGTCGCCGTGGTCGATGCCACCGGCAAGCTGCTCGACACCGCGACGATCTACCCGCATACCGCCAAGGCGCGAGTGGCAGAGGCTGAGGCCACCGTACTGGCACTGCTCAACAAGCACCATGTCGATCTGATCGCCATCGGCAACGGCACGGCCTCGCGCGAGACCGACAGCTTCGTCGCCGCCCTGCTAAAGGCCAACAACCTGAAGATCCAGAGCGTGATGGTCAGCGAGGCCGGAGCCTCTGTTTATTCGGCTTCCGAGCTGGCCGCCAACGAATTCCCTAACCTCGACGTATCGCTGCGCGGGGCGGTGTCTATCGGCCGCCGCCTGCAGGATCCGCTGGCTGAGCTGGTGAAAATCGACCCGAAATCGATCGGGGTCGGCCAATACCAGCACGACGTCAGCCAAAGCATGCTGGCCAAGCGCCTCGATGCGGTGGTGGAAGACTGCGTGAACGCCGTCGGCGTTGACGTCAACACGGCCTCGCCGGCCCTGCTGACCCGCGTGGCAGGCCTCAACCCGACCATCGCCCAGAACATCGTTAGCTACCGCGATGAAAACGGCCGCTTCGACAGTCGCACCACCCTCAAGAAAGTCTCGCGCCTCGGGCCAAAGGCCTTCGAACAGTGTGCCGGCTTCCTCCGGATCATGGGCGGCAAGAACCCGCTCGACAGCTCCGCGGTACACCCGGAATCCTATGCGGTGGTCAAGAACATCGCGGCGGCCAACGGCAAGCCGCTTGATGCGATTATCGGCAACAGCGAATTCCTGCGCGGCCTCAAGGCCGCCGACTATACCGACGAGCAGTTCGGCCTGCCGACCGTGACCGATATTATCGGCGAGCTCGACAAGCCAGGCCGCGACCCGCGTCCCGAGTTCAAGACCGCAACCTTTGCCGATGGCGTCAACGAGGTGAAGGATCTGATCCCGGGCATGGTACTGGAAGGGGTGATCACCAACGTCACCAACTTCGGTGCCTTCGTCGATGTCGGCGTTCACCAAGATGGCCTAGTCCATATCTCGGCGCTGTCGGACAAGTTCGTCTCCGATCCGCGCGAGGTGGTCAAGGCGGGTGATATCGTCAAGGTGAAAGTGATGGAAGTGGATCTGCAGCGCAACCGCATCGGTATGTCCATGCGCCTTGGCGACGAGCCGGGACAGGACAAGCCAGCCCGCAAGGCCCAAGAGCCGCGCCCGGCAGCCGGCAGCAACCGTTCGCCACGCCAGAGCACTCCTCGCCAGCAGGACAACGGCGGCAATGCGATGGGCGGTGCCTTTGCCGCGGCCTTTGCCAATGCCAAGAAGAAATAACCGGGCGTAACTGAAGCCCAGAAACGAAAAAGCGAGTGCCTGGCACTCGCTTTTTTTCTTGCTGGCTTTTCATCTCCGCTCAAATCACAACCACATAGTCATTCGGCGGATTGGGGATAGTCGACAGGGCATATTTATGGGTTACCACCCCTTTGGTCCGTTCGGCTTCGCTGATGGTGGCAAGCGCCTCGAGCAATTCTCGCGGCAGCTTGATGTGCATGCTATAGCCAAGGCTGGAGGACTCCGGCAGGTAACTTCCGGCAGAGAGCTGCTTGATGATCCGCTCCAGCTCTTCGCTGTAACGAATAACATGGCTGTTCCCCTTGGAATCGGCCAGCTCCTCTTTAATCGCCTGACGGCGGTTTTTCTCTTCACTGCCAAGCGGCCGCTGGCGGTTCGCCGCCACCATTTCGCTAGGCGGGGTGATCTTCTTCCGGACGCGATTATCCCGTGCCGCCTGCTCGGTGGGCGGATTGACCGACGGGGCCAAGTTGGGTGCACCTACGTGCGCGGGGGTTACCAGCATGTCACAGCCCTCCCCCCATGGTTAGCCACTACACCGAATGCCGTCAGGGATACGGGGGGAGAGCACACCGCTGCACAATGGCCGACAATACAGTTGCAACCGTTCCCACCACAGATATGCTGCGGCAGACTCGTCAGGCTATCTGAGCCCCCCGAGGTGAGCTGTCCAATTGTCATGATGAATCTCTATCAGTAAGGGCAAATCCCGTCTTCAACTATATCGACAGAATGCACGTAAAGTTTAAACCTTACCATGCAATTTCCCGCTCATCTGCTAAGCCGCGCGGCCCGTCACCAAAAATGGCAGCACAGCTTCCAAAAAGGCATCTGGGTGGGAAACAAACGGGGCATGGGATGCCTTGCCCAACACATGGCTCTGTGACAACGGGGCCAGCAGATCGGTATCCGCCGCCACCTTAACCGGAACCAGACCGTCGAGGCGACCGTAAACCCGTAACCAGGGCTGCTTGACGTCCGCGACCCGACCTCGCAGATCCTCGTCAGCCAAAATATTCAGCCCCCCGGCAAGGGCATCCTGGCACGGCGCCGGCCTTGACAGCACATGGTCCTTGAGCTGCTTGATATCACGTCTTGCCGACGGGCTGCCCATTGCCTGCAAAGCCATGAAGCGCTCGACCGTCCCCTTGAAATCGTCCCTCAGCTGATGGCGAAAATCCACCAGCACCTCGGGCTTGATCCCGCGCCACCCTTCCGAGGCCGCAAAACACGGGGAACTGGCGACCGTCACCAGCCGGCTCACACGCTCCGGGGCCTGCAGGGCGGCCTCGGTGGCAACAAGCCCCCCCAATGACCAACCGAGCCAAGCGGCCGATGGCGGCGCCGATGCCAGCACGGTCTTGGCAATCTCAGGCAATGCCTGTGACGGGAAAGGCTGGCTATGGCCATAGCCGGGAAGATCCACCACATGAACCTTGTGATGCTCGGCCAATACAGGAAGCATCGATTGCCATACGGCCCCGTTCATCCCCCAACCGTGAATGAGAACCAGATCGGAACCCTGGCCGTAAGTTTCCCAATGTAGCTTGGCTGTCATTTACACTTCCTTCATGTCATTGCCGCAAGAGAACCAGAATGTTATCGCCATTCCCCGCCATCGCCAACTTTCTGCGCCAGTCGCACCGCTGCCAGCTCTGCCAATTGCCGACCCCGCCGCCGCACGACTACTGGTGCCCAGACTGCCGGGCCCGGTTTGCCGAGCTCCCCTACTGCCAACACTGCGGGGCAACCCATCACCACACAACCCCCTATTGCGGCGCCTGCCTTCGCGATCCCCCGCCGTGGCAGCGCCTCTACCGGCTCGGCGAATACCGCTTCCCGCTCGACCAGCTGATCCGCCAGCTCAAATTCCGCCGCCACTTCTGGCTCGCCAAACCGCTGGCCTTGGCGCTGGCCCCCCAAATCACCGCACCGGCCCCGGTCCTGCTCCCGGTACCGCTCCATCCCCTGCGACACCTCAGCCGAGGCTTCAACCAAAGTACCCTGATCGCCCAGCCCCTCGCTAACACACTCGACAGCCAGTGCCTCCCCAGGGCCATTCGCCGGGTTCGCCATACCCCCTACCAACGCCTGCTGACCAAGACCGAGCGCCGCCACAACCTGAACCACGCCTTTGCCCTGAACAATACAAGGCTTCCACGCCACGTTGCCCTGGTCGACGACGTCGTCACCACCGGCAGTACCCTCTCGGCCCTTTGTGTTTTGCTGCACGGCCAAGGCGTCGAGCGCATTGATATCTACTGCCTCTGCCACACCCCCGCCATCCGCTGAGAGAATATTGGTGAAAACTCACCTGAACCCGTACCAAAATCATAGTTACAACGATTAAGGGGTGATAGAAAGGCCATCTCAGAGTAGAATAAAATTAATCTTACTAATTAAGTCAGGTATTACGTCGTGTCTATGATTACTATTTCTGAAGCTGCTCAACAACACTTCGGCAAGCTTTTGGCCCAACAGCCGGAAGGCACCAATATCCGAGTGTTCGTGGTGAACCCTGGTACGCAAAACGCTGAGTGCGGTGTTTCCTACTGCCCGCCAGAAGCGGTAGAGGCCACGGACACAAAAATCGATTTCGACCTATTTTCAGCTTTTGTCGATGAGCTGAGCCTGCCGTTTCTGGCAGATGCGGAAATTGACTTCGTCACCGACAAGATGGGCTCGCAGCTGACCCTGAAAGCGCCAAATGCCAAAGTGCGCAAGGTCGCTGACGATGCACCGTTGATGGAGCGTGTCGACTACGTGATTCAGACTCAGGTCAACCCACAGCTAGCTGGCCACGGCGGCCACGTTTCGCTGTCAGAAATCACCGAGGACGGTATTGCCATCCTTCAGTTCGGCGGCGGTTGCAACGGCTGTTCGATGGTTGACGTGACCCTGAAAGAAGGGATCGAAAAAGAGCTTCTGGCACAATTCCAGGGCGAGCTGACTGGCGTTCGTGACATTACCGAGCATGCCCGCGGCGAGCACTCTTACTACTAACGTCCGCCCAGCTATAACCACAAGAAACACAAACGGGAGCCACGAGGCTCCCGTTTTTTATACCGCTGGGCATGAATAACATTCACGCCAAATACCAAAACACCCGCTCGAGGCGGGTGTCAGGTCAAACTGCAATCTGAAAATATAGCGACTCTTAGCACGCCAGAGCTGACGCAAAGCCGTTATGTTTTCAGGTTCCCTTTGTCAGGCTTTCACCACCGTAATGGTCACATGACGACGTCCCCAGTTACGGGCAGCCTGAACGTTTTTACCCATGTAGATATCAATTTTATTGCGCCAGCGCTTGTTCATTTTATCCAACACCACGTACTCACCCGGCAGCCCGGAAATCTTGACGCGGGTACCGCGTTTGAAGCCTCGTCCCAACAAATCACGGGAGACCGCAATGGCTTTCATCCCCGGCTTTAGCCGATCGCCCCAAGCCGCAATGCTCGGGTTGGAGTTAGTCTGGGCCCGCAACGAGTTATACGCTGTTGCGGTTACTTTGTAGCTCTTGCCCTGGATCCCCGCCGCTGCCGGCAGTGCCCAACTCAGTGTCATTACCGCGACAACAAATGCGATTATTGCCTTTTTCATCGACTCTCCCCTATTTCAAAGTGGTCGCAATTTAACCAGATCGATATAGGCTTGGGTAGTTTTTTTTGCCGAAAAAACCACCAGACATTAGGATAAAATCCTAACTCCCTGTTTGTACTAACAGGATTCAAGGAAAATATTTTTCTGCCATTGGTAAGCAAATATTACCGCCAGCGCCAGCCCCCTCATCGCCAAGAAACAAAGCATAGCCGCCCACAAGGCATGGTTCCCCCACTCTGAAAACAGCCACCAAATCATGAAGAAACAAGAGGTTGCAACAAACATGCTATTTCGCATCTCGCGTCCGCGAGTGGCACCGATAAACACCCCGTCAAGCAAGAAGCACCACATGGCCACCAGCGGCACTGCCGAGAGCCACGGCAGGTAACGCGCGGCCTCTTCCCTGACGGCAGGAATATCGGAAATAAGGGCAATGATCTGGCTGCCGAACAGAACAAACACCAGCGTCATCAGCACGGATATCACAAGACTCCAGAACGTCGTGCCGATCAGGGTCCGGCCCAGCTCGCCGCGGCTGCGGGCACCGATTGCCTTACCGACCATCGCCTCCATCGCATAGGCAAAACCGTCCATCGCATAGGACACCAGCATCAGGAAACTCATGAGTACGGCATTGGCCGCCACGGTGTCGTCCCCCAGCGTTGCCCCTTGGAAGGTCATGAAGGTAAACGCCAATTGCAGGCACAAGCTGCGCAGGAAAATATCCCGGTTTAGGCGGAGCAGCCGCCCCATCCCATTGCTCACCGACCCCAGCTTCTCGCGCCAAGCCGGCAGGGCATGGGCCAGCCAATGCCGAGAAACGAACCACAGGCCCAAAATCAGGCCGCTGTATTCTGCCAGCACCGAGGCCAATGCAGCCCCCTGCACCTTCCAACCGAAACCGATCACGAACAGTATGTCCAGCACGATATTGGCGACGTTGGTGATAATGAGCAGCCACATCGGGCGTCTGGCATTCTGGGTGCCGAGCAACCACCCCATAATGACAAAATTGGCCAATGCCGCCGGGGCCCCCCAGATCCGGATAGAGAAATACTGGGCGGCATAGGTTTTGACCGCGTCGCTGGCCTCGCTGAACTGGAATATCCAGCCCGCCACCGGCTGATGGAAGGCCACCAGCAAAAGCGCCAACAGCCACGCCAGGGCCAGCCCCTGCACGAACACCTCGGCTTGGGCATCCTTGTCACCGGCACCGAATGCCTGGGCGCTCAAGCCCGTGGTCGCCATCCGCAAAAAGCCCAGCAGCCAGAACGTCACGTTGATCATGGTACCGCCGACAGCCACCCCGCCGAGATACCATGCCGAATCCAGATGCCCAATCACTGCCGCATCAACCAATCCCAGCAGGGGGACGGTAATATTCGATAGCACCATCGGCAGCGCCAAGGCAAATACCTGACGGTGTAGTGTTCGGTCTCGCAAAGCAGTCAGCACAGTAACCTCATTCAGCTGGCAATCACACAATACGATTATCCGGCCTCATGGGGAAAATAAAAAGCCCCGGCGATCGAGCCGAGGCGAAGAGCGTAGGACGGCAAGCCTATCAGGGTGCAAGCAGGCCCGTCAGCCAGTGGTCGGCCAACAACACCACAAACAACCCCAGCAAGTGCCAGATAGAATATTTGAACGTTGCCCAGGCATAGCCGGGCTGATCGGCAAATTTCAGTTTCAGGGCATAACCGACAAAGCCGACATTGAGCAAGGTACTGCCCGCCAGATACAGCCACCCGCTCATCCCGGTCAGCCAGGGCAGCAGCCCGACCATCACCAGCATCACGGTATAGAGCAGCACCATGGTCTTGGTGAAGCCGATCCCGTGAGTAACCGGCAGCATCGGGATCCCAGCCTTGGCATAGTCATCCCTGCGGTGGATCGCCAACGCCCAGAAATGGGGGGGCGTCCAAGTAAATACCAGCATCACCAGCAGCAATGCATGCGGGTCAAGCTGCCCTGTGACCGCGGTCCAGCCCAACAGCGGCGGCGCGGCCCCCGCCAGTCCGCCGATCACGATATTCTGCGGCGTGGCATGCTTGAGCCAGACCGTATAGACCAGCGCATACCCCACCAAACTGGCCAGTGTCAGCCAAGCGGTCAATGCGTTAAGCTGCCACAGCAGGGCAAAACCGGCCACCATCAGCACCGACGCGAACGCCACCGCCCGGCCGGTCGTTACCCGCCCCTTGGCCAAGGGACGGTGGTGGGTACGGGCCATCTGGGCATCGAACCGGCGATCCAGCACATGGTTGAAGGCCGCCGCCGCCGCCGATTGCAGGCCGATCCCCAACAAGCCAAGCACCACCGCCTCGGCAGGCGGGATCCCCGGTACCGCCAGACACATCCCGACGAGCGCCGTAAGCAGAAGCATCGCCACGACCTTGGGCTTGGTCATGGTTAGGTAATCTTGCCAGATCCGTTTTCTCGCCACCCCGGACGATGATTTCATCCCGCCCTTGGCGGCCAGTGTCAATTTAGCCATTGCTCGCGCCCTCCCTTGCTTCCTATACCTTGTCAGCCCAGCCCCTTATGGGCCGGACAACACAGACTCTATCCCCGCCGCCCTATCGTCCCGACAGGACGCGGCCACGAGGCCCGAAGGGACCAGCGCGATCCCATCCGGTACAGCTGATAATTCGCCGCCACCAACAGCAGGACCAATGCCAGCCCGGTAACATTATGGGCAACGGCAACAGCCAATGGCAGGCTGGCCACCACATTGGTGATCCCGAGGGCAACCTGCAGCCCCAGCACCGCCACCAACGCCACGGACCAGCGCCGCAGGCTGGGGCGTCGCCATAACCCGGCGGCGAGCAGGAGCAGCACCGCCGCCGTCACCACCGCCCCGATCCGGTGGGCGACATGGATCGACACCCGCTGGGCGTAATCGAGCACCCCGTACTGGTAGCTGTCATGCTCTGGCTGGATCAGGCGGAAGGCCGTCACGTCGAACTGCTGTTGCCAGTCCACCTCGCAAAACGGCAGCTGGGTACACACCACCGCAGCGTAATTAGCCGCAGTCCAGCCTCCCAAGGCAACCTGACCCACCACAATCACCAACCCTAAAGCCGCCAGCAACTGTAGCCCCTTACCCGGGGCCGACGCAGACAGCATAGAAGGAACAGATCGGGGGGCCAGCCTGAGTCGCAACAACAGCAGCAGGGAAGCCGTCGTGAAACCACCGAGTAAATGCCCCATAACCACCACAGGCATCAGCGCCATGGTCACCGTCCACATTCCCAGCACGGCCTGAAACACCACCAGCACCAGCAGCATTGCCGGCAAACGACGCGGCAACCCCGGTTGGCGCCAGGCCATGATATTGATAGCCAGAATCAGCAACCCCAAGGTACCCGCAACATAGCGGTGGATCATCTCATTCCATGCCCTTGCCAAATCGATAGGGGCATCGGGAAAGCGAACCTGTGCCAATTGCTGATCGGCAGCTGTCTCCGGCACCCCGGCAAAACCGTAACAGCCGGGCCAGTCTGGGCACCCCAACCCAGCCTCTGTCAGCCGGGTGTATGCCCCGAGTGCAATGACCACCAAGGCGAGAAGAAAGGTGATACTCACCAAACGCTTGAATCCATCCATTGCCAATTCCTCCCCCAGTCACCCTATCTTCGAGACTTTCAGCAGCCGCTTGAGATCGCGCAGCACGTCCTTGCCCTGTGCCAATATTTCTGCCTTGCCGCTCACCAACGGGTACGCCATCATCACATTACCAAGCGGATCTGCGATATAAATGGCCTCACCGCCAAATTCTAGATGGCGGAACACATCAAGCTGATCGTCCCGAGCCAGCTCAAGCCGCACCCCGGCCAATTGTTTCGGCTCCACGTCTGCCTGTGCTAATTCCAGTGAACCAACCAACAAGACGCTCCCGACCCGCGTCTTGCCGGCCCCCATCGCCTGTGGGATCTGACGCAGGTTGAACAAGGCACCCTGGCAGCGCGCATCACACTGCTCCGGCATCAGGTAGACTAGCTTCCACTGCTCCGCCTCCGCCAACCATGCCGCACTCAGCGGCTGCTCGAGCAGGTGCCCGCGATTGGTCACCCCGCCCTGATACCAGTTCAAATCAAGGATCAACTTGGCCAGCCCCACCGGCAGGACAAATACCAGCAACATCAGCACCAAGGCTGTTTTTCCCTTCATTATTCGCTCCCTCTAGGTCTTGCCTCGCCGCAGCCACCACAGCGCCAGACCGCTCACGGCCACCGCCATCAAGAACCACTGCAAAGCATAGGCATAATGCTTGTGCGGCCCCATTACCACCGGCGTCCATGTCTGCTCCAAGGCCACCGGGCTCTGCGGGTCGATTTGCAATATCCAGGGCTGGAGCACCAGCCCCATGTGCATGCTAAGCGCCCCGGTGTTGAGGTTCTGCACCCGCAACGGGTAACTGTCTTCCAATGTCTCGGGGGATAGCTCAAGCAGGCTAGATGGCGGGGCGATAATTCCGCTCACCAGCACCTCCCCGTGGTGCTCGGGCAACACCGGCATCTGCTCGCGGTAGGCCGGTGCCGGGATCCACCCGAGGTTCACCAACAACCATTGCCCCTCGACGTCAAACGGATAAAGGACATGGTAGCCGACCCGCCCCCGGTAAATCTGGTTATCGAGCAGCAGGGCACGGCTGTGATCGAAGCGCCCCCGCAAGGTAAGGCTGTACCAACGGGGGTCAGGCGGAAGACTGGCCAGGCTGTAGTACATCTGCTCACTACGAAAGTCCAAGGCATGCCCGAGGCTCTCCTTCTCCTGCGCCCTTGATATCTGCCACATCCCCAGCTTGACCAAGGTCGCCAGCACCGCCACCGTAAAGATCACAAAACCAATTCTGCGCATCCCTCTCCCCGTCGTTGCACCTACACTTCTAGTAACAACCATCCCCTCCGGAGTCGAACTATGCTGCTAAAAGCCCTGCTTGTGATCCTGCTTGCTTTTATCATCCTCAATCTGTTCCGCGCCTTGCCGATGATGCTCAAGAGCGGAAGCGACTCCGGCAGCAAGGCTGCCCCCAAAACACCGAGGATGTCGCGCTATCTCGGCTGGCGGATTGCCATTTCCGTTGTCCTTTTTGCCCTGCTGCTATTGGCGCTGGCCAGCGGTTATATCACCCCGAACCCACGCCCATACTGAGCTCCTCACAGGATATAGACAAACACAAACAGGCCGAGCCACACCACGTCAACAAAGTGCCAGTACCACGCCCCGGCCTGAAAGGCGAAATGCTTCTCAGGGGTGAAGTGTCCGCGCAAAACCCGCAGCCAGATAATAAACAAAATCACTGTCCCCAAGGTCACATGAAGGCCGTGGAACCCCGTCAGCATGAAGAAGGTATTGCCGTACGTCCCCGCATCCAGCGTCAAACCCATGTCCCGGTAAGCATGGATATACTCCACCCCCTGCAGGTAGACAAACAGGCTGCCGAGCAGCACAGTCAGGAGCAGGAACAGCGTCAGCCGGGGCCGGTTGCCTTGCTCCAGCGCGGTATGGGCAATATGGATGGTGACCGAGGACGTCAGCAGGATCAGGGTGTTATACAACGGCAGCCCCAGCGGGCCCATCGCTTGCGTTTCACCACCGGCTGGGGTTTTGACCAAGGGCCAGTGGGCAATAAATTCCGGCCACAACACGGCCTGGGTCATCTCATTGTTACCGGCACCGCCCAACCAAGGCACGGCGATCATCCGGACATAGAACAGCGCCCCGAAAAAGGCGGCGAAAAACATGACCTCGGAGAAAATGAACCAACTCATCCCCTGGCGGAAAGAGCGATCCATCTGCTGGCTGTACAGCCCCCCCATCGACTCATGGATGACGTCACGGAACCACCCCGCCAGCATAATCAGCAACAGGCCGACCCCGCCGAGCAGCAGCCAGGGGCCCTGCCCGCCAAACAAATTGCCCACGGTTGCCCCCGCCCCCATCGCGATCAGGAACAGCGCCACCGCTCCCACTATCGGCCAGGCACTCGCCTCGGGCACGTAGTAGGGCTCGGGGGCCGGATGCTGCTCGGGAGGAAGGGTCTGGTCATGCTCGGTATAAGGATTTGCCATGATTCAGCCTCATTGGGTTTTTACCGCGGGATCCGCCTTGGCGCTGTACAGGGTGTAAGCCAGCGTCAGGGTCGTGATATCGGACGGCAGTTCAGGGTCGACGTAAAAAATCAGTGGCAGCGAGGCGCTCTCGCCGCCCTCAAGCGGTTGGTGGTTAAAGCAGAAGCATTCGATCTTGTTGAAATACTGGGCTCCGAGCCCCGGACTGACCGACGGAACAGCCTGCCCAACGCTGCTGGCCTGCGACAGATTGCGAGCCCGGTAGTTAATCGTATGGGTCTGCCCCGGATGGACCACCAGCGTGGTCACCTCAGGCTCGAACTCCCATGACACCCCGGGGTTGATATAGGCGACGAACTCCACCGTGATCGCCCGGCTACGATCGACACGCTCACTGGCGGCCGCCTCGGTATCCGCCGTCTTGCCGTTGATCCCCGTGATGTCACAAAACACGTCGTAGAGCGGGACCAAAGCAAAGGCAAAACCGAACATGGCAACCGATGCCAGAACCAGAGACCAGAAGGTCCGGCGGCCAGCGGGAGATTTGGGGGTCTGATCGGCCATATCGCCTCCTAGTCGACTTTGGGTGGTGTCGAGAACGTATGGTGCGGCGCCGGTGACGGCACGCTCCACTCCAGCCCCTCGGCACCGTCCCACGGCTTGGCCGCGGCCTTCTCACCGCCACGGACGCACTTGACCACCACCGCGAGGAATATCAGCTGGGACAGGCCGAACAGGAACCCGCCGATGCTGACCACCGCATTGATATCGGCAAACTGCAGCGCATAGTCGGGGATCCGACGCGGCATCCCGGCCAGACCGAGGAAGTGCATAGGGAAGAAAAGGATGTTGACCGAGATCAGCGAGCACCAGAAATGCCACTTCGCCAGCTTTTCATCGAACATATGGCCGGTCCATTTCGGCAGCCAGTAATAGGCCGCGGCCATAATCGAGAAGATGGCGCCTGAAACCAGCACATAATGGAAGTGGGCCACCACGAAATAGGTGTCGTGGTACTGGAAATCGGCCGGCGTGATCGCCAGCATCAGCCCCGAGAAGCCGCCGATGGTGAACAGGACGATGAAGGCGATGGCAAACAGCATCGGCACCTCGAAGGTCAGCGATCCGCGCCACATGGTCGCCACCCAGTTGAACACCTTAACCCCAGTCGGCACCGAGATCAGCATGGTGCAGTACATGAAGAAGAGCTCGGCCGCCACCGGCATCCCGGTGGTGAACATATGGTGGGCCCAAACCAGAAAGCTCAAGCCGGCGATCGAGGCAGTGGCGTACACCATCGAGCTGTAACCGAAGAGCTTCTTGCGAGAAAACGCGGGGATAATTGCCGAAATAATACCGAAGCTCGGCAAAATCATGATGTAGACCTCGGGATGGCCGAAGAACCAGAAGATATGCTGGAACATCACCGGATCCCCGCCCCCGGCTGCGTCGAAGAAACTGGTACCGAAATACTTGTCCGTCAGCACCATGGTGACCGCGCCGGCCAGCACCGGCATCACCGCGATCAGCAGGAAGGCGGTGATCAGCCAGGTCCAGACGAACAGCGGCATCTTCATGTAGGTCATCCCCGGCGCCCGCATATTGACGATGGTCACAATCACGTTGATCGCCCCCATTATCGAGCTAATCCCCATGATATGGATGGCAAACACGAACAGGCCGGTACTCTCCGGGCTGTAGGTGGTCGAGAGCGGTGCATAGAAGGTCCAGCCGAAATTGGGGCCGCCACCCTCCATGAACAGCGACATCAGCAGCATCGAGAAAGCAAACGGCAGGATCCAGAAACTCCAGTTGTTCATCCGCGGCAGTGCCATATCCGGCGCACCGATCATCAGCGGCACCATCCAGTTGGCCAACCCGGTAAAGGCCGGCATCACCGCGCCGAAGACCATGATCAGACCGTGGACCGTCGTCATCTGATTGAAAAAGTTCGGCTCGACCAGCTGCAAGCCGGGCTGGAACAGCTCGGCACGGATCACCATCGCCATCGCCCCGCCAATCAAGAACATCGCGAAGCTGAACATCAAGTAGAGGGAGCCGATATCCTTGTGATTAGTGGTCAGCAGCCAGCGCCGCAATCCACTCGGGTGATGGGCATGATGATGCTCTTGCTCCGTGCCCGCCTCGTCAACCGTCTGCTCGCGCAACATATCCGTCATCGCTATTCTCCCCTATAGCTCTTCGCCATTCATCACCGCCTGGATCTCGGCTGCCTGCACAGCATCGCCGGTATTGTTGCCCCATGCATTGCGCTCATAGGTGATCACCGCCGCCAACTCCTTGAGACTCAGCTGCGGCCCGAACGCCTGCATTGCCGTCCCGGCCTGACCGTGAACGACAACGCTGATGTGCTCCAGCCGCGCCGCAGGATCCACCGACACCCCTTGGCCGGCCAATGCCGGGAAGGCCCCGGGCAGACCCTGTCCGTTGGCCTGATGGCACATAGCACAGCGTGTGGTATAAACCTTTTCGCCAAGCGCCATTAGCTCGTCCATCCCCATCTGCATATCAAGCAGGCGCTGCTCTTCCTCTCGCGCCTCGCGCTGGGCCGTCCGGGTGGCCTGTAGCCACTGGTCGTAGTCCGTCTGGGACTTGGCAATCACCACAATCGGCATAAATCCGTGGTCTTTCCCGCACAACTCAGCACACTGGCCACGGTAGATACCGGGCTCGTCAATCCGGGTCCACGCCTCATTGATAAAGCCGGGGTTGGCGTCCTTCTTCACCGCAAAATCGGGCACCCACCAGGAATGGATAACATCCTGCGAAGTGATCAAAAAACGCACTTTCTTACCGACAGGCAGCACCAGCGGGCGGTCGACTTCCAGCAAGTAGTTGTCGCGCTTGTCGCGCTCGTTGGCGATTTGCGCCGAGGTGGTAGCAAGGAGGGAGTAGAATTCGACCTCTTCGTCGAAGTAACGATAGTGCCATTTCCATTGCGAACCCGTGACCTGTACCGTCATGTCAGGCTTGGAGGTATCCTCCATCGCCAGCAGCGTTTTGGTGGCCGGAATCGCCATCAGGATCAGGATGACGAACGGGATCAAGGTCCAGACAATTTCCACCTTGGTACTTTCGTGGAAGGAAGCAGCCACTGCCCCCTTAGACTTACGATGGTGGATGATGGCCCAGAACATCACGCCGAAAACCACCACCCCGATCGCCACGCAGATATAAAATATCGTCATGTGCAGGTCGTAAACCTGCTGGCTCACCGCCGTGACCCCTTGGGTCATATTGAGCGGCATGGACTGGGTATCGGCCAGAGCCGGCATGGCTACCAGACAACACAGCAGAAAGCGGATCATCTCCCGGTTCCCTCCTCATCCTTTTCCTATATATAACTACCGATCCGTTGCGGAAATGGTTCAGATCAGCAGAAAAATACTGACACATCCAAAGCAGCAATCAGTTCCGCCAACCGTGCCATTAACAGTTTATTTACATTCAACTTAGGACAGAAATGCGACAAAGCGCAATAAAATTGCAGCAAAAAACTTGCCTTTTCATTCCGATGACACAGGAGATCACCAAGACTATCGACAAGGAAGGTAGCGGGGAAATGGAGGGGGCTGCGAATTCACAGCCGAATATGCAAGAGGACCGGGAGAAGGCGATATTTCACCCCGGGGAAACGGGAAAGGCAACGCTGCCACAACCGCCAGCGACGGCAGCCGGTGTCAAACGGACTGAACCGCCCGACAGGCTCAGCCCAAGGCAGCCATGCCAGCAGCTGCTGCTGAGGATCCCGCAGGGCATGGCCGTAATGGCCCCTGACACCCAGCCGATCAGCCAGCGGGCTGGCGCACCAGTCACCAGCTAACACCAAACACATTTCAAGTCGGCCAAAATGACAGGCCGCCGACTGGAGGAAGCCGGAAATCACCGGGGCGGAATAAGCCAGCATCGCCTGATCGCACACCAGCATCACCGGCGAGCCGGACATGGCCGGCAGCAACTGGAGCCAATCAAGCTCCTCTAGCGAGCCTGGCAGCATCCGATAGCGTTCGCTGCGGTGAAACAAGCGCTGGCGCCACAACAGATGCTCGGTAACGTCGATATCGAACCAGCGGCAACGGCCATTATCAATGCGATAGAAACGGGTATCTAGCCCCCCACCCAGATTGAGGATCACCCCGTTGGGATGACGGCGCAGAAAATCCTGCACCCGGCGATCCCCTTGCAGGGTCAAGCTGGCATGCAGCAACTGTTGCTCGGTCACATTACCGCGCAGGCATTCGGGGATCAGGGTACATTGGCTGCAGGCGACAGCAGCGACGGGATCATAAAGCAGGCGATCATCAGCCAAGCTTTCTCGGCTACGAAGCCAAAGCGGCTGAAGCAGCTCGGACGGAATATCAAAGCGGGATGGGCCAGTCATTATCACCTCCAGAAACCTACAAGGAGATGATAATAACTCTCATTAGCAGTTGCAAACCTTGACGGAAAATAATTCCGGTTTACATCCAGTCGCTACTGCGGATAACCCCAACAGCCAAACCTTCGATGGTCAGGTGCTGGCAGTTCAAATCCACGAGGATCGGCTCGAACTCTTCGTTTTCAGCATGAAGCAGAACCTGCGAGCCCTTGCGCTCGAGTCGCTTAACGGTTACGTCCTCATCGACTCGGGCCACGACAACCTGCCCGTTACGAACATCCTGCGTCTTGTGGACCGCCAGCAGGTCGCCATCCATGATACCGATGTCTTTCATGCTCATCCCGTTCACCCGCAGCAGGAAATCAGCACGCGGCTTGAACAAGGACGGATCAACATCGTAATGGGTCTCGACGTGCTCCTGAGCCAGAATCGGCTCTCCGGCAGCAACCTGTCCGATCAGCGGCAAGCCACTCACTTCGGGTTCTGCAGTCTGAATAAGACGGATACCGCGAGAGGCTCCCGGTATAATTTCAATCACTTCTTTACGAGCGAGCGCCTTGAGGTGCTCCTCGGCGGCATTGGCAGATCGGAAGCCGAGTTCACGGGCTATTTCAGCGCGTGTTGGCGGCATTCCAGTATCGTCAATTTTTGCTTTGATCAATTCAAAGACTTCTTGTTGGCGCGGCGTTAACGGCTTCATCACTTACCCTGTCTTTTTATACAGTCTACTGTGAGTATATCCAGTGTCAACGCGGTTGAAAAGGCTATTGCCTAGGAAAACAACAATTTTGCCGCTAAATCGCCACTCTGATGTAGGCTCTGACCTACACTTTGATCGCCACTCGGCGCCGAGCAAGCCGTAACATTCAGGAAATGCAGCAAAAACACAATAAAAATGTCATGTAACTGCAAGTATGTGCTAATTCGCTGCTAATGGCAGGGGGTTTTCTGCTATCCTTGCCGCGCATTAAGAATTCGAGGCTAGTAAAAGATATGTCAAGTTGGCAGAAGATCTATCAAAAGTTACTGGATTTGCCGCTTTCTCTGCTGGTTAAAACCCATTCAATTCCGTCCAATCCGATTGCGGATCTGGAACTGGACCCGGAACGCCCGATTGTTTATATCCTGCCGTTCCGCTCCAATACCGATTTAATGACCCTGCGCAAGAGCACCGCGATGCTGGGGTTGCCCGACCCGCTGTCACCGTTGGAGATCAACGGCCAGTCATTCGTCCGCTACGTGTATATCTCCGACGGTCCGCGCCTGTTCGCCGAAAAAGGCGAGTTGCCGCAAGAGTCCATCGAGCTATTCACCGCCCTGCTCGAGCAGCATAAGCAAGACGGCGAGCTCGATATCCAGGTCGTTCCGGCATCGATCCTGTGGGGGCGCCAGCCGGGCAAGGAAGACAACCACCGCCCGATCCTGCGTCCGCTCAACGGGCCGGAGAAGTTCATCACCATCGTGGCCCACGGCCGCGATTGCATGGTACGCCTGAGCCCGGCGGTTTCGCTGCGCTACATGGCCGACCACCACGGTACCGACGACTCGATCGCCAACAAGCTGGCACGGGTTGCCCGTATTCACTTCTCGCGCCAGCAGCTTGCTGCGTCTGGGCCGAAGCTGCCTGACCGCCAAGCCCTGTTCAAGCGCCTGCTGGCCTCCAAGGCCATCGAGAAAGTTGTGGCCGAAGAAGCCGCCAGCCGTGATGTGCCGATCGAGAAGGTCCGCAAGGAAGCCGTCGACATGATGGAAGAGATCGCCGCCGATTTCTCCTACTCGCTGATCAAGCGGGGCGAGCGCTTCCTCGGCTGGTTGTGGAACAAGCTCTATCAGGGCCTGAACATCAACAACGCCAAGCAGGTACGTCGCCTAGCCCAAGACGGCCACGAAATCGTCTATGTTCCCTGCCACCGCAGCCACATGGACTACTTGCTACTGTCCTACGTGCTGTACCGGGAAGGATTGGTTCCGCCGCACATCGCTGCCGGCATCAACCTCAACTTCTTCCCGGCCGGGCCGATTTTCCGCCGGGGCGGCGCGTTCTTCATTCGCCGTAGCTTCAAGGGCAACCGCCTCTACTCGACGGTATTTCGCGAGTACCTTGCCGAGCTGTTTGCCAAGGGCTATTCGGTCGAGTACTTCAGCGAAGGCGGCCGCTCCCGAACCGGCCGACTGCTACCGGCCAAAACCGGCATGCTGTCGATGACTATCCAGGCGATGCTGCGCGGGCTCAACCGACCTGTCACCCTGGTGCCTGTCTACATCGGCTACGAGCACGTCATGGAAGTGGCAACCTACGCCAAGGAGCTACGCGGCAAGCGCAAGGAAAAAGAAAACGTCGGCCAAGTGCTGCGAACCCTGCGCAAACTCCGCAACCTGGGCCAAGGCTACGTCAACTTCGGTGAGCCAATCTCGCTGAACCAGTACCTCAACGAAAACGCGCCAGAGTGGCACAAGGACATCGACCCGATCGAACCACAACGCCCTGAATGGCTAAACCCGGTTGTGAACGGCTTGGCCAACAAGATGATGACCCACATCAACGATGCGGCGGCAACCAATGCCCTGACCCTGTGCGGTATGGCGCTGCTTGCCTCGCGCCAGCGTGCCCTGAGCCGTGAGGATCTCGAACAGCAACTCGAGTGCTACCTGCAGCTGCTGCGCAACGTACCGTACTCGCAGCAGTTCACCATTCCGGACAACAACGCCAAGGAAATGGTCGAGCATGCCCTCGAGATGGACAAGTTCCTGGTCGAGCGCGACAGCCTCGGGGAAATGGTCTCGCTCAACCGCGAGCAGGCGATCCTGATGACCTACTACCGCAACAACATTATCCACTTGTTTGCGCTGCCGTCGCTGATTGCCAATATCGTTATCCACCACCAGCAGCTCGATATCAGTGAAATTCAAGCCCAAGTCGCCCGCCTGTACCCGTTCCTCAAGGCCGAGTTGTTCTTGCGCTACAGCGATAATGAGCTGGCTGCGGTAGTCGATGCCCAGATCAACGAGCTGGTTCGCCAGCGCCTGATCCTGCGCGACGGCGATATCATCAGCCTCAACAACTCCCGGATTGGCCCGCTGCACCTCTTGGCACGCACCATTTCCGAGACGTTGCAGCGCTATGCCATCGCCCTGACCCTGCTCAACTCCGAGCCGCAGCTGATGAAGAGCGACCTCGAGCAGCAGAGCCAGATGATGGCCCAGCGCCTGAGCCGCCTGCACGGCATCAACGCGCCGGAGTTCTTCGACAAGGGCGTCTTCGCCATTCTGGTCAAGACCCTGCGCGAGGAAGGCTACCTCAACGAGGACTGCCACGCGGTATCCAAGCCGGTCCAGATCCTGGCCGAGCAGCTCGCGGCCCAAGTCTCACCAGAGGTGAAGCTGACCATCCAAGCGGTAATGAACCGCGAAGAGCGTCAGGAAGACGAGCCAGAAACAGCTTGATTCCCGCCCTTCCTTGAACAAAAAAGGCTGCCATGATGGCAGCCTTTTTCTTTGGCCTGATAGCACGGACAAAAAAAGCGCCCCAAGGCGCTTTTTTATCGGCACGTCGATAAATTTAACCAACCAGACAAAGGCTGACGGTAATACCGACAAATACCAACATACCGACATAATTGTTGTTGAGGAACGCCTTGAAGCAGGGTTCACGCTCACGATTGCGGATCAGCATCTGCTGGTAGACAAACAGCGACGAGGCCAACAGCAAGAACCAGTAATACCATTGCGGCAAGGCCTTGAGTGCCCCGACCCCAATAAGCAAAACCAGAGTGCCGAGCTGAAGCAAGCCTATGCCCATTTTGTCATAGCGGCCCAGCAAAATAGCCGTCGACTTGATCCCAACCTTGAGGTCATCGTCGCGATCAACCATCGCATACTGGGTATCGTAGGCCACCGTCCACAGAATATTGGCAACAAACAGCAACCAGGCGACGGCCGGGACCTCACCCGCCTGTGCCGCATAGGCCATCGGGATCGACCAACCGAACGCCACCCCGAGCACCAGTTGAGGCAAATGGGTATAACGTTTCATAAACGGATAGGCCGCCGCCAGCCCAAGGCCGACCACCGACATCATGATGGTCAGGCTGTTCATGGTCAGCACCAACAGGAAAGAGACCAGTACCAGCAAGGCAAACAGCCCCAGCGCCTCTCGCTCGGAGACCTTGCCTGACGGCATCGGCCGCTGTGCGGTTCGCTTGACGTGGCCGTCAAAATTGCGGTCAGCAAAATCGTTGATCACACAACCTGCTGCACGCATGAAAATCACGCCCAAGACGAAAACCAGCATCACACCAGGATCGGGCATGCCATCGGCTGCCAGGAACAACGCCCACAATGTCGGCCACAGCAGCAATAGGCTGCCGATCGGTCGGTCGAATCGGGCTAGCTGCCAAAAGGCCCTTGCTTTTGTCATCTCCACGCTTGGGTCTCCTTATACATCGGCGCATCCTGCAAAAATACTTCCGCCACCAGCAGCGGCTTGCCATTGAGCCACAACCGCGAACGGCGAGCCCATAATCCCGTTTCCCCGCCAGCAATACGCGCGATTTCCAACGCATCCCTCCGCGCACTGCGATCGGTAAACACCCGGAACCCGAGCGGCATCTCGCCCAATTCGGCCAAGTCGCGCTCCTGCCCGGTCAGGGTGGTCATCGGGATCAGGGTCCGGGCGTACACCCACGGCACCCCGTCTCCCAGCAGCACCACCTTGCGCTGAAGGCAATCCACATCACCAATCAGCGCCCGCTCGTTCGGCACCAAGCAAGAATGCTCCAGCATCCCCTGCTCAACCAGCGACACGGTAAAATGCTCGCAATGGCGCTCAAAACGGCGCGAGAGCGAGTCCAGTTCCAGCAACCAATGCCCAAACTCATTCCCTTCCAACTGCATGCTCTGGGCTGCCTGCCAATGGGCACTTTCTAGCAAGGGATTGTACAACTGATTGAATTTCGACATCTTTCCAATAAAAAACGACTACCTACCAAGGCAAAAGCTTGGTAGTTCAAGGTTAATTGATTACCATGAGGAAACACTATTGTAGCAAGCCGTAACCACGACGAATATCGTTACGATCGAAAGAAAACGATTATGCGGCTAAAAACTAATAACCCGTGAGTGTCACAATGAAACAGACCATCCCCGGCCTGCTGCTGTTATTGGCCATCATGTTGGTGCCGTCTTCGGCCTTTGCCAATAACGATACCAATACCGAAACAGATACCAGCGCCGCAATGCCTGACTATACCTATTACACCCTTGCCCCCGATATCACCACCAACTATGTCACCCAGGGCAAACGACTCGGCTATCTGCGCCTCCAAGTCGACCTCATGCTACTTGACCCGTCGATGAGCAAGCTGGTCGAGCACCACGCGCCGCTGATCCGCGACGCCATCATCACCGTGATCGGCCAGCAGCCAGAAGCCCGGGTACAATCGTTAGCCGGACGCGAGGAAATCCGCCAAGCCTGCCTCGCCAAGGTCAACGAATTGCTGATCGCCGAAACCAACCAGAAGCTGGTTACCGAACTGCTGTTCACCAAATACCTCTTCCAATAAGCCTGTTTTATACCCGGCTATATATGAAAAAGGCGCCTTTCGGCGCCTTTTTCATCATGGGCAGAATAATGGCAATCCGCCTCTTTCGTTATCGCGCTCAGGCCGCATTGACCCGAACCGCGTACCATTGCGCAATATACTCCGCAACAGCCTGCTGCTGTGCCTGATCCAGATACAAGCCTAGCTTGCTGCGGCGCCACAAGGCATCACTCGCTTCACGTACAAACTCATGCTCCAGCAAGTAATCAAGTTCACGGGCATAGAAACCGGCACCGAAATGCAGTCCCATATCGGCTTCCTTCTCAACCCCACCCATAATCCGCTCAACCCGGTTGCCGTAATTAGTGGCCATCCGCAACGCACTGGCGGCAGGCAGCCAAGTGTAACGTCCCTTCAGCGCATCGGCCTGCTGGGTCGGATTAAATCCAGCCTCGCCACCAGGCAAGTAGCTATCAGCCGTCCATGGTGCCCCCATCGCGGGGAAAAACGGAGCCAGCTTGGCCATCGCAGCCTCGGCCAGCTTGCGGTAGGTTGTCAGCTTGCCGCCGAAAATCGACAACAACGGCGGCTGATTGTCTTCCTGCTCCAGCTCCAGCGTGTAATCGCGGGTGATCGCCTGCGGCAAGTCGGACTCGTCATCACACAGTGGACGCACGCCACTGTAAGTCCATACCACGTCGTCACGCCCCAGCTTGCGAACAAAATGCTGGTTGTAGACATCAAGCAAGTAGCCAATCTCCGGCTCGTCGATGGCCACCTCGCGCGGATCGCCCCGGTACTCGACGTCTGTGGTACCGATGATCGAGAACTTATCGAGATAAGGGATCACGAATACGATTCGATTGTCGCTGTTTTGCAGAATATAGGCCTGCTCCTGATCATGCACCCGCGGCACGACAATATGCGACCCCTTGATCAGGCGGATATTGCGCGGCGATGGACAGTTGAGGCTCTGATCATAAAAGGCCTTGACCCAAGGGCCGGCGGCGTTGACCAAGGCATGGCAACGGCGCTCGAACACGTCACCGCTTAGCGTATCGCGGATGCTCACCCGCCAGATATCTTGCTCCCGCACCGCTTTTTCGACCCGGCAGTGGTTACGTACTTCACCCCCCCGCTCGGCCACCTCCATCGCGTTGAGGATCACCAGACGGGCATCATCCACCCAGCAATCGGAGTACTCGAACCCCTTGGTGATCTCCGGTACTAGCACGGATTCTTCGCCAAAGCGCAGGCTGCGGCTTGCAGGAAGCGTTGTTCGCTTGCCTAGGTGATCGTAGAGAAACAGGCCGGCGCGGATCATCCAGGCCGGACGCAGGTGCGGACGATGCGGGAGGCGAAAGCGCATCGGCTTGGCGATATGGGGGATCTTGCGCAACAACACCTCGCGCTCGGCCAGCGCTTCCCCCACCAAACGAAACTCGTAGTGTTCAAGGTAACGCAAACCACCATGAATCAGCTTCGAGCTCGCCGACGATGTCGCACTGGCAAAATCCGCCGCCTCATATAGGCCGACCGTCAGCCCGCGCCCCGCCGCATCGGCCGCGATACCCGCCCCGTTGATCCCGCCACCCACAACAATTACATCCAGTACTGCTTCTGCCATATCACCACCCTACCCACGCTAATTTAAATGTTCGTATTCGAGCATTAACGCTCGAATGCGAACATAATAGACAAAGACTTGATCAAGATCATCACAAATATATTCGAATTCGATGATTTTATGATCGCGTCAGCAATATGGCATAAAAAAAGCTGCCTGATGGCAGCTTTACGAAAAACAGATAGGGTACAGGCTAGATGATTTCGATATGCAAATCATACTCGGTCAGTTTCTTCGCCAACGAGTCCGGCGGCATATGGTTGGTAAACAGCATATCAACCTGACTTATGTCACCCAGATTGACCATCGCATTGCGACCAAACTTAGTATGGTCAACGCCGAGCATCACGCAACGGCTGTTTTCGATAATCGCCTGCTTGACCCGAACTTCGTGGTAATCGAAATCAAGCAGCGAGCCGTCAAGGTCAATACCGCTGATACCGAGGATCCCAAAATCAAGCCGGAACTGGGAAATGAAATCCAATGTAGCTTCGCCGACGATACCGCCATCGCGGTTGCGCACTTCTCCCCCGGCGAGGATCACCCGGAAGTCATCTTTCCCGGTCAGGATACTGGCCACATTGAGGTTATTGGTGACGATACGCAGGTCGTGGTGCTCAAGCAACGCCCGAGCCACGGCTTCCGGCGTGGTGCCGATATCGATAAACAGGGTTGCGCCGTCCGGGATATGCTGAACCATCGCCTGGGCAATCTTGTCCTTCTCGGCCAGCTGCATCACCTTACGGGTACTGTAGGAGGCGTTAACTGAGCTCGACGGTATGGTTGCCCCACCATGGTGGCGGCGGATTTTGTTGTCGGCGGCCAGTTCATTGAGATCCCGGCGGATAGTTTGCGGGCTGACATTGAACCGCTCAACCAGATCGTCAGTGCTGACGTAGCCCTGGGTTTTAACGAGATCGATGATCTCCTGGTGTCGTTTGCTTTGCTTCACTGCTGACGAGGCTCCTATATCACCTTCAACAAGCTGACGCAGGCTCAGGCTGTGCGGGCTGCGGCGTGCGGTCAAGCTTAATAAACAACAAGGCCCCGCCGATGCGGGGCCTTGTCATATTACCTAGGCTCTAGCCAAGATGCCAATGATGGCGATCCCAATCAAGCCGTCTCGGCAGCCTTTTGCTCCATCCGCTCGCGGTGCAGCTTGCTCTCGCCAATCAGCGCAAGGGTCAGGAAGAAGATAGACAGGCCACAAGATGCCGTCAGGACAATGAAGCCGCCGTCCCAACCGAAGTGGTCAACGGTGTAGCCCAAGATGGCATTCGCCGCAACCGCACCGCCAAGGTAGCCGAACAAGCCAGTCAGACCTGCTGCAGTACCTGCTGCTTTCTTCGGAGCCAATTCAAGGGCATACAAGCCGATTAGCATTACCGGGCCGTAGATCAGGAAGCCGATGGCAACCAGTGCCGCCATATCCACAGTCGGGTTGCCCGCCGGGTTGAACCAGTAAACCAGCACAGCCACGGTAACCAAAGCCATGAACAAGATACCTGCCGGCGCACGGCGGCCCTTGAAGAATTTATCCGACATCCAACCACACAGCAGGGTACCAGGGATACCGGCCCACTCGTACAGGAAGTACGCCCAAGATGATTTGTCTACGGTGAAATCCTTCACTTCGCTCAGGTAAACCGGAGCCCAGTCAAGCACGCCGTAGCGGATCAGGTATACGAAGGCGTTGGCAATCGCGATGAACCATAGCAATTTGTTGCTGAATACATACTTGAAGAAGATCTCCTTGGCCGTCATCTCCTTCTCATGCGAACCGTCGTAGCTATCAGGATAATCGTTCTTGTGCTCTTCGATTGAAGGCAGGCCGCATGACTGCGGTGTATCGCGCATGGTCAGCAGGGTAAACGCCGCCACCATCAGGGCGAAGAATGCAGGCACGTAGAAAGCCGAACGCCAGTCGTCATTGAACGCCCACAGACCCAGCAGGAATAGTGGACCAATCAAGCCGCCACCCACGTTGTGGGCCACGTTCCATACCGACACGATCTCGCCGCGTTCCTTGCGCGACCACCAGTGCACCATGGTCCGGCCACAAGCAGGCCAGCCCATACCCTGGAACCAACCGTTCAGGAACAGCAAGATGAACATTGCCGCAATGCTGCCCGTTGCCCACGGCATAAAGCCGAAGCAGAGCATCACAATGGCCGACATACTCAAGCCGGCGGCAAGGAAATACCGCGGGTTGGAGCGGTCTGAAACGTTACCCATCAAGAACTTGGACAGGCCGTACGCAATCGAAACGGCAGCCAGCGCGACACCAAGATCACCGCGGCTGTAGCCGTATTCTTCAATCAGATAAGGCATTGCCAGGCTAAAGTTTTTACGAACAAGGTAGTAACCGGCATAACCAATAAAAATACCGGCAAACAACTGCCAGCGGAGACGTTGGTAGACGCTATCAACCTGCCCGTCGGGCAAGCGCTCGCGATGCGGCGCGGGTTTGAACAGACCAAACATAAAATGTTCCTTTTTAATTAGTTTTTAGCAATGGTATGGGTACAAACGAATACAGAACGCGCGAAACCAATCCATTTCGCTCAAAGTATGCAAATTATTGCTCTAAAACTGGTAATAAAATGTGAATGAAATCGAATTGGCGGGTTTTATTTCGGTATTGAGCCGAAAATGCGCTACTTTTTACCGAAAATAAGAATTAGATAGGTATATCAACAAAAAAGGTGAACACCCAAATAGCGTCCACCTTTTGCATCAGGAGGGTCTTGAATTTACTTGGCCGAACCCAGCTTGGCGTCAAACAGGGCAAGGGCACAGCCGGTCAGCAGGCCGAACAAATGAGCCATATTGGCCACCGACATTCCCACGATATCGGCGAACCCCAGCACTAACCAAACGAGCATAAAGACCACATAGGATTTCGGAATCGCCAATCCCCGTTCAGGAGCCAGCCACCCCATCCACCAGATATAGCCCATCAGGGCATAGACGACCCCCGACAATCCCCCGAAATTCGGGCCGTAGAACCAGAACTGGGCAAAACCCGACACCAAGGCCGACACCAAAAATAGCTGCACCAGCTTGCTACTGCCGCGCTGCAGCTCCAGCTGGCCGCCGAGCAGCCACCACCACAGGCAGTTGAAAATAATATGCACCGCCGAGAAATGGATCAGTGCATGGCTGAAGAAACGCCATAGCTGCCACTGATCGCCATCCATCAGCGGGAAATGGGCGGCCGAAAACACCTCCTGCTGCATGCCGAGCAACCACAAGATATAGATCCCTATGGTTACCCCCATCACCAGCAAGGTGAACGGGCCGGCCTGTGCCTTGACCATCTTGATCAGGCTCGGATTACGGTAGCTGAAACGGGCCGTACGCGTATCGGCAACCTGCCAAGAGGCAGCCTGGTACTTGGGATCATAGGGATTGGCAAGGAAATGGTTGAGCTCTGCCTCCGCCTCGACCTGATACTGGATATCTTCCAGCCACAACGCAAAACGCCCCTCGGGCTCCGGTGCCAGCACCAACTCGATACCCCGTGAGGCCATATAATCAATAAAGGCCTGTGCCTGACGCGGATTCGCCAACCCGGCTAAACGATACATTTTCGTCTCCTCATCCAATGGTTGCCATTTGCCTTGATAATCCGCCGGGCCGGGCAACGATATGGCAACCCTTCAGCAACTAGGCGGTTTGGATGCAGGGGTAAGACTCGCGGCGCCACGCCTCGAACCCTCCGTCAAGGCTATAGACACAATCAAAGCCTTGATGGATAAGGTACTGCGCGGCCCCCTGACTACTGATGCCGTGATAGCACATGACAATCACCGGCTGGTCAGGATCTACCTGCTCCATGAATTGAACCATTGTATCATTGGTAAGGTGAAATGCGCCTTCCGGGTGCGCCAAGGCATGGGATTGCGGATCACGAATATCCACCAACACCGCCCCACTGTCCTGCTCAAACAGCAACTGATAGGCCTGCTCGACCGAAATATGCTCAAACTGATCCATCTGCACTCTACTCTCTCTATTATGATCATTGAATAGGATCATCGGCAGGCACAAAAATGTGACGATCGTCCGTTTTCGACAACATCGGTACCGCCGATCCCTATCCGGCCATTGTAACCCATGCGGTTACCCACAGCCCCATAGAAAAAGTACGGGTATAAGCCCGCGCTATGGCATGAGCAAAGCCAGTGCCAGCAAGGGCTCACACCATACTCACTCTCACCCCATACCAGCAGGCGGTCAAAAAACGACCTTCTGTGGAAAAGGCTGTGAATTGCGTTGATAATGTGCCTAGAGAAAATAGGATCCACTATATGTAGTTCGGATCCTATAAAAAGCTGTGGATAACATTCATGGATAACGCTTAAAAGGCCATTTTTTTAGAGCTATCTCTCAGATTTATTGCACAAAAAAACCAGCCAATGGCTGGTTTTTCCAAAATCAATTTTGTGGATATTTTCTCAGGATCCTCAGGCAACGTCGCCGACGGCATCCTTGAGCTTTTTCATCGCATTTTTTTCCAACTGACGGATCCTTTCGGCCGAGACATTGTAATAGTCGGCCAGCTCCTGCAAGGTCATCTTCTCGTCATCCAGCCAACGGGCACGGACGATATGCTGGCTACGCTCATCCAGCCCGGACAGGGCAGAAGAAAGACGATTGTTGGCATAGCTTTCCCAGTTATTGTCTTCATAACTGCGGGCCAAATCCGATGACTTATCCTCAAGGTAATAGACCGGAGCACTGTAGCCTCCATCGCGATCGTCGTCTTCAGGCTGCAGCTCGAATGCCGCATCCTGAGCGGCCAGGCGCGATTCCATCTCGCGGACCTCGCTGGCATCAACACCCAATTGCTCGGCAACCATGTTGACTTCATCGTTATTGAACCAGCCAAGGCGCTTTTTGGCCTTGCGCAAGTTGAAGAACAGTTTCCGCTGGGCCTTCGTGGTCGCGACTTTGACAATACGCCAGTTGCGCAGCACATATTCGTGGATCTCAGCTTTGATCCAGTGCACAGCAAACGATACCAGCCGCACCCCAACTTCGGGGTTGAAACGTTTGACCGCCTTCATCAGGCCCACGTTGCCTTCTTGCACCAAATCTGCCATTGGCAGGCCGTAGCCTGAATAGCCGCGAGCAATGTGAACAACAAAACGCAGGTGCGACATAACCAACGCCTTTGCAGCATTGATATCACCTTCGAAGTGAAGACGCTCAGCTAACTCGCGCTCCTGCTCCGCCGACAGCATCGGATAGCTGTTGACGCTCTGGACATAACTGTCCAGGCTGTCTGCAGAAACCAGAGCCATTGATGTCATCTCTTGTGCCATTCAACAAACCTCGTGTATTTTTTGTACCAATGGGAAATCGCCTGAACCTGCAATAATGCCCAAAAAGCAGCCTCGTTTGCAAGCAAGTTGGCAAATTTACATTATTTGTAGACTCAAAAACGTCACACAGGTTCAATTTCTTTCAAATGGCGACCAGCCGAAAGCTTGGCGGCCAACAAACCGATAAAGGCCGCGAGCATCAGCAACAGCAGACTTTCGTCCCAGCCCAGCCCAACCAGACTGAAGCTGCTATCATACAGCCCCGCCAAGTGCGCTACGGCGCTATCAAGCAATACCGTGATCAGTGCCGTCAGGATCCAAGCCGACACCGCACTGATAATTCCGTACCAGACCCCGGTATATAGGAACGGGCGCAGAATAAAACTGTCTGTCGCACCGACCAGCTTCATCACCTGGATTTCGTCACGCTGATTGAGCACTTGCAACCGCAATGTGTTGCCGACAATCAAAAACACCGCCACCAGCATCAGTCCGGAGACCACACTGGCCAACGCCAGTACCAATTGTTTTATCGCATCCAACCGCTGGATCCAGTCGCTGTCGAGGCGAACCTCTTCGACCGCACTTTGCCTTCGTAGCTTGGCCGCGAGCATGCCGGCCTGACCGGCCTCCTGCCACCCGGCCTTTGGCACCAACACCAACACCGGCGGCAGCGGGTTATCATCGAGCAGGCTCACCGCCTGATCGAACCCGGCTTGCTGACGAAGTTCATCGAGACCTTGCTCGGGAGAAATATAGTCTAATTTGGCCACTTCCGGCCAACCGGCCAGCTCTTCGCGCAGCGTATCTGTCACCGCCTTCGATGTCGAAGGCTCGAGATAGACGGTCAGCTGGGTCGGGGTCTGCCAAGCCTGGGCCGCGAGGGAGATATTCTTGGCAAACAGATAAAACGTCGCGGGCAGGGTCAAGGCAAAAGCCAAAACCGCCAAGGTCAGCACATTCCCCAGCGGGCGTCGCATCAGATCAGTGAGTGCCTGCTTACATTGCTGCTTGTGGATTGCAAAAAATCCCGTTTTGTTACGCGCCATGACCAAGCTCCCTCAGTTGTCCCAGATGCAAGTCCAACCGGCGGTAGTCTCGAGAGTTGAGCAACGAGGTATCGTGGGTGGCCATCAACACCGTCACCCCGACCCGATTGAACTCCTCGAACAGATTCATGATCTGCTGTGACAGGGCGGCATCGAGGTTACCGGTCGGCTCATCGGCCAACAACAGCAACGGTTTATTGACGATCGCACGGGCAATACCCACCCGCTGCTGCTCGCCGCCGGAAAGCTGGATCGGCAAACAGAGTGCCTTGTCGAGCAACCCCACCTTGTCGAGCGCCGCCGATACCCGGCGCTTGATCTCGTTTTCCGTTGCCTGCTCGACCCGCAGCGGCAGCGCGACATTGTCGAAGATACTGCGGTCCATCAGCAACTTGTGGTCTTGGAAAATGATCCCGATATTACGGCGCAAAAACGGGATCTGCTTGCTGTCGATACGTGAGATATCATGGCCGTTGAACCACACCTTGCCATCGCTCGGCCGCTCCATGGCGCAGATCAGTTTCAGCAAGGTACTTTTACCTGCCCCGGAGTGCCCGGTCAAAAACGCCATTTCTGCTGGCTGCAGATGGAAATCAACCTTTTGCAGGGCTTGGCGCCCACCCCGATAGGCCTTACTTACCTGCTGAAACCTGATCACGTATTATTCCTCGTCGCTAAACAGTGCCGAAATAAACTCATCAGCGGCAAACGGGCGCAAATCCTCAATACCCTCGCCGATACCAATGTAGCGGATTGGAATATTGAACTGATCGGCAATGGCGAAGATCACCCCGCCCTTCGCGGTACCGTCAAGCTTGGTCAGGGTAATACCGGTTACCGGTGCAACTTCACTGAACAACTTGGCCTGACTGATAGCATTCTGACCGGTACCGGCATCCAGCGTCAGCATGATTTCATGCGGCGCATGCGGATCGACCTTCTTCATTACCCGGACAATTTTGCGCAGCTCTTCCATCAGGTTGCCTTTGTTCTGCAGACGGCCTGCCGTATCGGCAATCACCACATCCACATTCTTGGCCTTGGCTGACTCGATGGCATCATAAATTACCGAAGCACTGTCGGCACCGGTGTGCTGTGCCACTACCGGCACATTATTGCGCTCACCCCAAACCTGTAGCTGCTCCACCGCCGCGGCACGGAAAGTATCGCCGGCAGCCAGCATCACGGATTTGCCCTCGTTCTGGAACTGCTTGGCCAGCTTGCCGATGGTAGTCGTCTTGCCCACCCCGTTCACGCCAACCATCAGGATCACGTAAGGCTTCTTGGCCTCGTCAATGACCAGCGGTTGCTCGACCTTGACCAGCATCTCGCTGAGCTCTTCGCGCAACAAGCCGAACAATGCCTCGCCGTCTTTCAAGTCTTTGCGCTCGGCCTTGTCTGTCAGGTTCTCGATGATCTTGAGCGTGGTGTCCATACCGACATCGGCCACCAGCAACTGCTCCTCGAGCTCTTCGAACAGATCCTCATCAATTTTCTTGCCGCTGAACAGGCCGAAGAACCCCGCACCGAAATTGGTCTTGGTCTTTTTCAAGCCACGCATCAAACGGGCAAAGAAACCCTCGCTTTTCGGCTTTTCCTGTACCAGCTGTGCTTCCGCCTCAATGGCGGCTTTCGCTTGCGCTTCTGCCTCTGCCGCAGCTTCAGCAGCCGCTTTGGCCTCTGCCTCTGCCGCAGCTTCGGCGGCTGCTTTGGCTTCCGCCTCTGCCGCAGCTTCGGCGGCCGCTTTGGCTTCCGCCTCTGCCGCAGCTTCGGCGGCCGCTTCGGCGGCCGCTTTGGCTTCTGCCTCTGCCGCAGCTTCGGCGGCCGCTTTGGCTTCTGCCTCTTCCGCAGCTTCGGCAGCCGCTTTGGCTTCTGCCTCTGCGGCCTTGTCTTGCTCCTCACCAGTGACGGCTGAGGATTTTTGTTCTACTTGCTCGGCAGGCTCTTCCGAACCAAAGCCCAGCCACGAAAATAATCCGCGTTTCTTTTTTTCTGCCATTGGCAAATCCTAGAGCTTGATTGGTACAATTTGCAGCTTGATCATCCTACCCTGCCAGGTTTACAAACATAATTGGCAGGGGTTTGGTTATACTATCATTTTCTCAACGGTCGAAGAAATCTATGTCAAGACGCAGACAACAATCAGGGCAAAAAATGCCATCTACCCGCCGCGAAGGCTTTGTCCGGATCATCAGTGGCCGTTGGCGGGGTCGCAAACTGCCCGTTCACGACGTTGAAGGGCTGCGCCCAACCACCGACCGTGTCAAGGAAACCGTCTTCAACTGGCTGGCCCAAGACATTATTGATGCCAACTGCCTTGATCTGTTCACCGGTAGCGGCAGCCTCAGTTTCGAAGCTCTGTCTCGCGGTGCCCGCCACGTCACCATGCTCGAACTCGACCGCACAGCGGCCCAGCAACTGGAGAAAAATCGCCAGACCATTGGTGCCGACAACGCCACCATTCATAACTCAGACAGCCTGATGTTCCTGAAACAGCAGCCAGCGACACCATTCGATGTGGTATTTATCGACCCGCCATTTCGCAAAGAGCTGCTTCAGCAAGTGATCAGCCTGCTGGAGCAAAACCAGTGGCTAGCCCCCCATGCCGTCATTTATATTGAAGCAGAAAAAGAGCTGGGCACACCGGATACCCCCGCAGACTGGCATCTGCACCGGGAGAAAACCGCGGGGCAGGTATGCTACCGGCTGTACACAAGGGAGGACGCATGAATATTCTGATCAAATTAGCCAAAGCCGCCATCGGGTTCGTGTGGTTGGTATTGCTGCTTAACATTTTCTACCCCTTCCCCGGGGTTGCCGCAATAGCGCTCTACATTATGACCGGCTTCTTGTTTATGATGCATGGCCTACAAATGCTGATCTTCCTAGGGGCCTTCGGCGACAAGATCACAATGAGCCGCTGGGAAAAATGGTCTATTCTGATCTTCGGCATCTTTGCCTTGCTCGATATTCGACGCAAACACATGATGTAATTGGGTTTTACAACCACAAAAAAAGCGAGGATATACCTCGCTTTTTTTATCTTCCGATTTCGTGCCTAGAACTGGAAAAACTTCCGAATACCGTCAAGGAACATCTGGGTCGATATCATGATCAGCAGCAAGCCCATCAAACGCTCTACGGCTTTCAAGCCCTTCTCGCCCAATAGCCGGTTAAACACTTCATAGAACATCAAAATGATGAACGAGGCACCCCAGGCCAACAAAACGGCAATCACCCAGTCTCCGGTGCGCCCCGGCTCCTGATTGGCCAACAATAACAGGGAAGCCAACACTGACGGGCCAGCAATCATAGGTATCGCCATCGGCACAATAAACGGCTCTTCACCGGCTGCCAATCCCGACACCCCGCCCGGTTGCGGGAAAATCATCCTGATCGCGATCAGGAATAGGATAATCCCCCCCGAAATACTGACAGTCTCTGTCGACACGTGCAGAAAATTCAGCATTTTCTGGCCGCAGAACAGGAACAACAACAGAATCACCAATGCAATCAGCAATTCACGGATCATAATGAAGCGGCGACGCTTCGGATCGATATGTCGCAAAATAGACAGAATGACCGGCAAATTGCCGAGCGGATCCATGATCAGAAAAAGCATGACCGCCGCAGAAATAATTTCCACAGAGCAGACCTCAGAAAGTGTATATAAAGAAAGATATATCGAGAATTAGGATGATCGACCAGACTGTCGACCAGAGACGAGAGAGTATAACAAACGAACAATCAGGTGGCGATAATTTTGCCACCTGATAAGCAAAATAATTCAATGCCAATAGGCTAGTGTTTACCCGTTGCCAATCAGTGATTACACATCCGATCGCGGTTAGCAACAACATGCTCACCGTCGATGACAACTTTCTGTTTTGACAGTAGGAAATCCATCAATGCATCAAACGTCAAATCTTGCTGGCTGCAGGTATGAAAGCGCACCTCATCACCATACTCAGCCAGCACCGCCTTGCGCAGGCTATCCAAAGTATAAGGCGTGCTCGCCTCAAGTAACTTATTCAATACATTATGGGCATGGACTTGGCTCATGGTCGACCTCAGATACGTTAGTTAACTGCCGCCATATTACCGTGCTCTTCACCGCCCGCCTTGACGCAAAACAAATAATATATTTTTAATACACCTTTTGGCCAAGATACCCCGAAACACCTCACCTCACGGGGATTCCCGCCCGCAGTGCCAGCATATCTCAAATGATCCTTCGTTCCGTTCACTGCATTCAGGACAAAACCATGGCGGATGAGCAACCTGCTCGTAATCAGCCAATAGCTGTCTTGCCAGCCCAAATTGAGACGAGGCGACCCAAATCGTCACTTCCACCACGTCAGCAGACAACTCCCCGACCGCGGCCAGCAGCCCCTCTCCACGCAGGCATACCTCGATATTCTCGGCCTCCAGCATCCCTTTCAGGCTATGCGCCTCCAAGGCGTTCGCCGCCTTGTAGACTTCGAGCCAACTCTCAGTCATATCGCCTCCCTCCCGGCAATCGCCCCCTAGCGAACCACACCGGTAGCCAATGTCGCCACAAACAGTCCTTGTGCCAAGAAATAGCTTCCCATGATCCAGGCTGTCGCCGAGCGAAACGCCCCCCGGAAACGATTGAAGGCTAGGCACAGATCCGAAAACATAAACACCAGAGCACCGACAAATGCCAGCAAAGCCGGCATATCCGAAGCTGTAAGCCAATACTCACCAGCCGCCCAGGCCATCTGGCAAATCACCGCTATATAGACCGCAACCGGAAGTACCCACCGCCCCAGCCCGGGTAGCAACAGCAGCAGCGCTATCACCCCAGCGGCTGCCAACAAGGCGGGCAACCACCACACCATGCCGCCACCAAACTGAGACCAAAACGCAGCCGAGTAGGCAATATGGGCCAAGAGAAAGCTTGTTAGCCCCGCGATGAAACGGTCATTGGGCAGCATCAGGAAAACATCCCCAACCAGCGACAAGGCCAGGCCGACCATGATGGTCCAATGGTACGCATCGCCTGAGCCAGACTGCCAAGCCAGCACCAATAGCAAAACAAGGGTAAAGGGCTTAAAAAAGTAAAACTGCCAACGAGGACCACTATAAGCCGCCGAGATATGCAACAACGCAGAAAGAGCAATAGCTAACCAGACCCACATCACATCACCGCCACTATTATTAACATAGCTGAAATTAGTTATTTTTGAGGCCAACCCAGTTTAGGGGGATACCCATAATTGTCTAGCAAGCCAAGCCAATAACCCATCCGTGGTCATGTTAATCCTTGCCACCCCACACATAAGCACAAAAGCAATCGTTTGGCATCAAATTCCACCACCAGCTCCCTCCCCTGAATCACTCACGAAGATAAATACACCCCATAAACATTAATTAACACAATCCAGAAATCGATAAAAATACAATACAAAACAATTAATTAGATAAGATATACATGAAAAACAAGCCTAATGTCGCCACTGAATAGCCACGCCCCTCTAGCAGCCTCAAAAATATCAACTCATGCCCTGTATTGAGGGCGGGGTGACACAAAGGAAGCCATCGGCCATCAATTTGGTGATAAAAACAATATTTAACTTAGCAAAACCAACCTGACAGACAGGAAACCACCAAAATACAAACTTCTAGAAAAGCTCAATAAAAACACACCAAAACCACATTTAAAAACCAATAAAAACATCAAGTTAAAACATAGAGAACCATATTTGAACAGCGTGGGTATTTTTCACCCTATGAGAAAACAACATTCAAAACATCAAAAACAACCATTTATGGCTCAATAAAATTCATTTATTACCAAGATTTGACAATGTTGCTTGAATAACCACCAAAAACAATGCTATTCTAAATACATACCTTAACAAGCAGCTACCAAGGAGCCTTACTATGTTCACCTCTTCTCAAAAACAAGGCCTAATGATGATCGCCGTAATTGTCGGTCTCATGACGCTGCCTGTTATCTACTAAGCCTAAGGGCTATAAAAAATTCCCATAAAAAAAGGTGCCCTCAGGCACCTTTTTTTGTTTGTTGATATCACTACGGCATCAGGTTGATACGGTGCCAGTGGATCGAATAGAACCAGATGGCAAGGGCCGTGGCACCCAGCACCAGCAGAACAGCAATGGTCCAGACAAACCGACCGCTCCGAGGGGTCAGCTCTTTTTCGCACGCTTTGCAGGCTGCAATGAACCCTTTTTTGTCATCGAGCCGATAGCCGTCTTCATGTACCGTTTTGTTTCGCACCGAAGCAATAAACCGCAATTTGGGGATGATCTCATGAGGCAAGCGCTCCTCGCTGCTCGTGATCAGCTGGTGCAGTCCCTTGCCCTCGGCATGGTAATGCTCTCGCAGCAAGCGCTCAATCCGTCGCGAGCGGGTCACCACTAATTCAATATTCGCCATACAGCTTCATTCCTCTACCGACATCCTTTCTAACTTACCGTGACTAGGCCAAGAAGCAAAGTACACCGACCCCGTTTTCCGTCAAGCCACTAAAATACAATGCCACAAGGGCATATTGCGCCTCGCCACTCAACCGAGATCACGAAATATAGCCATCCCCATACGCAGGCAAGCGAGATTGTGAATAATAAGAACCCGCTATCATTACATTCGCCTTTCTCCCGTCACAGCCAAGGAAGACCCAACATGCCAATCTGGATCCCAGCATTGATGCTGCTGTTACTCGCTGTCGCCATTGCCAGCTTCGCCCGCATCTACCGCCAGCATATGCTCGGCGAAAGCGCCAAAGAGCGCAAAATTGACGTCACTGTGCTCGACAAGCAAAGCGTGCCGGTGATCGGGGCACAGCCCGGCCAGGACGATCAGGAATACTGGATTTACGTCCAACCTACCCGCGGCGGCCCCAAGCGCGAATTCATGGTCGGTATCCACTACTATCATGCCCTCAATCCCGGGGACAGCGGTACCCTGACCTATCAGGGATTGAAGTTCCTCCACTTCGCGCTCCAGCGCTGAACCCACCGCTGGGCTCAAGGGACCAACCAGGCCGTTTTCGAACTTTTGCCCAGAAGCCAGCTGGCCCACAGGGCCAGCCCGGTGGCCACTACCGTCCATAGGGGGATCATGAACAACGGCGGCAGGAAATACCAATCAAAGGCCCGTACCGGCCAGAGAAACAGGGGATGGAGCAGATAGATCCCCAAGCTATAGCGGCTCATAAAGGCCAACCGCCCCAGCCACTCCTCATTCATCCTGTCGGCCAGATAACGGCCTAGGGCAAAGATCATCGCGGCTATCAGGGCGGTATTGAGGGTCTTGTAGGACAGCCAGCGCCCGACGGTATACTCGCCGGCAGCGAAACTGTTACTGAGCACCATGTAATCGGTCAGCAACAGACAGCCGCCGCCCAACAGCAGCAACCATCCCCATGACGGCCACTGCCATTGAAATACCACGTACCCCAACAATAGATAACCGCTATAGAGCACCAGTTCATGACTCCACGGCCCGTCGATCCGAAACAGGAACAAGGCGGTCAACCCCAGCCACAGCCCCGTCAGGGCTATCACCGCCTTGCGGTCGTAATGCTGGACGAAATAACGCAGGAAAGGCACGACAAAATAGAGCGGGATAAAGTAATAGAAGAACCCTAAGTGGTAGTACGTTTCATGGATAGGCAGGGCCAGCAGGGTATCCAAGGCCAGCGTTTGGTCATACCCGCCAGCGCTCAAGCCGCTCAGGCCGGCATAAAAGCAGGACCACACCAAAAACGGCACCAGCACCTTGCCCAGCCGGCGCCGGACATAATAGCCCAACTCGAATGGCCGCCGATCGCTGAGCATCAATGCTCCGGAAATCATGATAAATACCGGCACTGCCCAGCGGCTGAAGCTGTTGAAAGAGATCGCGACAATCCAACTGCCATCGCTGATCTGGCCAAGCTGCTCCCGGTACGGCCCCAGCACATGGATCACCACCACGGCCACCGCCGCCATACAGCGCAGCACATCAAAAAATTGGATTTTCTCTCTCACCTGTCCTCCCTGCCGCCGAACCGGCGCTGTGAATAGCACTGCGCAATAATACAAAAGCGGGCCTCCCGGTGGGATGGCCCGCTTTGACTATAGCAGCCTGCCGTTATTTAGACACTCGACAACAGGATGCAACTTGCCTTTCTTATTCAGTACATTGCCTGCAAACCGGCGATTACCTGGCTTAAGGCTGCTGACGCGTTGCTGCCAGCACGATCTCACGGATACACAGGTGCTGTGGCTGCTGGTAAGCATAGCTAATCGCATTGGCGATATCCTGCGGCGCAATCACCCCGCCCATACCCTCTTTCCACTCCTCGTAGCCGGCCTTGATCGCCTCGCTGGTCGTGTGGCTCAGCAGTTCGGTATCCACGGCACCTGGAGCGATAGTAATAAAGCGAACGTTGTCGTCGGCGACTTCCTCGCGGATGTTTTCTGTGATCGCATGAACGGCAAACTTGGTGCCGCAGTATGCCGCGTGGTTAGGGAACGTCTTGCGACCGGCAATCGAGCTGATATTGATAACCGTACCGTGCTGGCGGGCCTTCATCTTGGCCAGAACCGCATGAATACCGTTTAGCAGTCCCATCACGTTAACGTCAAACATCGTCTTCCATTCGGCAGGATCCTGCTCGTGGGCCAGCCCCAGCAACATCACCCCGGCATTGTTGACCAAGCAGTCTACCGGACCGTACAACGCCTCGGCCTCGTCAATCGCAGCCTTGACCGCTTCGCCATCTGTCACGTCAACCTGGCGACAAAGGGTATCAGGCAGGCCAAGCGCGGTCAGACGATCAACACGACGGGCCAGCAACAACAACGGATGGCCCTGCGCAGACAGGGTACGGGCAGTAGCCTCACCAATGCCCGAACTTGCACCAGTGATCACAACAAGAGACTTTGACATAACATTCACCTATGTATTGGAAAAAGAGATCACGTTGAAACCCTTTCCCGTGATTCTAGACAAAATCAGCGGCCGACTGATGATGGCTGTCACTATAACGAGCCAGCCCTGCTATGAAAAATACCGTTTACCTCTGCTTATCATAAGTTTTAGCTATGGATAAACAGCCACTACCCGTCCCCCACTGTGTCAAAAAGCAAGGTCATCTGCCCGGCTTTTCCTTTCCTTTCTCTACATGGCGGGCCATCATAGCGCCTCGTTTCCACTCCCTCGGATACCTGATTATGGATCTGCGCCTCCTGCGTTTCTTCGTCGCTGTCTACGAAGAGAAGAACATCACCCTTGCGGCCGAACGCTGCTTTGTCTCACAACCATCCATTTCAAGCGCCATCAAAAAATTGGAAATCGAATTGGGTACCCCATTGTTCGAGCGCCACAAAAAAGGCGTCACCCTTACCGACGAGGCCCATTACCTCTACCCGCTTGCCATCCGCCTACTGGCAGACATCAACCGCCTGCCGTCGCTATTTCAGGCCCGCACCGAATGCCTGCCGCTCCGGCTCGGCAACTTCCCTGACCTAAGCCAAACCGCACTGGCCAACGTACTGCGCACGCTCAAAACGGCAATACCCAACCTGCTTTTGGAGTTGGTGGATCACGACGGCGAGTATGATGCGCGGCTGACGCTGGATATGTTCAAGGGAGACGACGAGATATTCATGCCGCTATGGGATGAGGATTATGTACTGTGCATGCTGCCAGGGCACCCGCTGGCGACACTGGAGCGGGTCAGGCCGGAACAGCTCCACCAGCATGACTTTATCGAATGCCCGCCGTGCGAGGCACACCAGCAGACCATCGGCCTACTCGCCTGTGACGGGCTGGCCGTTAATCTTGTCGCCAAGGCCGAGCACAAAACCCAGGTTATGCATCTGGTTCAGGCCGGGCTCGGTATTTCGTTCCTGCCGACGGGTGTCCTAGAAGGCTCAAAGGCATTGGTGACCGTACCGCTCGAGGGGCCAAGGATGTTCCGCCGGATCGGCTTGTGCTACCCCGCCAACAAAACCCTCAACCCAGCTCTGGCCGCTGCGGTTAAGGCTCTTAGCCAAGCGTGCTAGCGCTAAGCGCTTGGCGTCGCGGCCAGATACTGCGAGGACCATGCAAGTGCGCTGTTATAGCTGTGCCGAACAAGCTCTTCGCTCAACGCATGCTGGCTGCAAATTTGGCTGACAGCCTGCCAGTCGGCTTGCTCATAGGCGACCGCCAGGGCAAGCATATCGCCCAGCCGCCCGGATCGCTGCAGCAACGCGTTGGTGATCTCCGGCTCGAGCGGCAACAATGACATCAGTTTGTCGAGCGGCTGATCAAGCAGCGCGTCGAGCAACGACAGCAAACCGACCATAAACGCGGCCTTGTCGTCCACCCCGGCAATCGCCGGTGCAATAAGCTCACACATCCGCCCGCGCTGAAGCGACAAGGCATACAGCTCTCGCGGCTTGGCCATCGATGCCTGGGCTGTGGCAACGGCGCTGACAAACATCTTGAGCCTATCCTCACCCAAATACACCAGCGCCTGACGAAAGCCGCTGATCGGCACCATCGTCTGACTGGCGGTATTGACATAACGCAGCAGCAAATAGGAAAGCGAGACATCGCCGGTGATCAATTGCTCGACACGATCAAAGTTGACCTCGTCGCGGCACACCTCCTGCAGCAGACGCAAGGTCGTCAGCCGTTCCGGCTTGAGCGGACGATGTTTGATAAGTTCGGGGCGACTGAAGTAGTACCCCTGAAAGAAATGGAAACCGGCTTCGAGGGTACGGGCATACTCGGCATGGTTCTCGACCTTCTCGGCAAGGAACATCAGCCGGCGATGGCGGTTCTCTGCCACATAGGCACATGCCGCTTCGACCCCTATTTTGATCAGGTCAAGCTTGATAATGTGGACGAAAGGCAAAAAGCGCTGCCAGCTAGGATCGAGGTCGAAATCATCCAAGGCAATCAGATACCCGCGTTGATTCAGCATCCGTACCGCCTGTAGCAGTTCGTCATCCGGCCGGCAGGTTTCAAGCACCTCGATAACGATCTGCTGCTTGGGCAGGATGACCGGCAACAGTTCGATCAGTGTCTGATGGGGAAAATTGATGAAACAACGCTTGCCAGACATCGCAGGGGTGTTACCTCCGGCAAGGAAGTTATCCACCAGCAGGCGGCAGGTGGCCTTGTTTTCATCCATATCCAACGGGAAAGCATTGCTCTCGCCGTCACGGAACAGCAGTTCATACCCAACGGTTTTCTGCTGACGGTTGAAAATCGGCTGGCGGGCGACATATGAATACATAGCAGGTGATCACGACTCTGATAAGTGGCACAGGCAGGCCATCAGCCTGCCATTCCCTGATTAGGCCTTTGCAGTTGCCAGCAGGGCACCGCAACCGATGAACATAGAACCGAAGACTCGGTTGAGTGATGACATGACCCGATCGGAGCGAATATACCCTGCCAAGCGGGAAGCCAACGTGACATAGGTCAACATGACCAATGCATCCACTGCCACGGTGGTCACGCCCAACACCAACAACTGGCTGAGCTGGGGCTGTGACGGGTCAATAAATTGAGGAAATAGGGCGACGAGGAACACGACCGTTTTAGGGTTGGTCAGGTTAACCAACACAGCCTGACGGCAAAGCTGCCAACCAGAAACACCGAGATCTCGATTGCCGACGGCCAGCGAGGCACGATCACGCCATTTCTGGATACCGAGCCAAATCAGGTAGGCGCCACCGACCCATTTTATCAAGGTGAAAGCCGCCGCAGACTGGGCCACCAAAGCACCGAGCCCGACGCCAACCAGCACGATATGCACCGTCAGGCCGATTTGCAGACCGAGAATCGAAGCCAGCGACTTGCGCCAGCCATACACCATCCCGTTGCTGATAGAATTTACCGTCCCGGATCCGGGCGCAAAGCTAAAGACGATGGCCGTTGCCAGATAGGCAAGCCACATTTCGACACTCACCGCAAACTCCTGTGATACAGCTCCCTGCCCGGCAGGGACAGAAAAACACAAAAAAACACTACACGGTAGCAGGTGTAAGCCTTGCAGCGCAACCGGTTTCAGCCGCCAATATTACTAAGATCAACCCCCGGCATACCGCACAGGCTCAATAACACCCTGCACCGGAAAAACACGGGGTCTGCATCTTGCGCTAACTTGAGTATATACTTGCCGGACACGCGATAGAACGAGATAAACAATGACAGCCCAGCCCCAGCTACCGACCACATTCACCCAAGAGCATACCTTTGCCCAGACCATGGCCGGTCCCGCCGCCGAGCTATGGCAGCACCGCAAAGAGGGAATGTTCTGCGGGGCTGACCAGCGCCAAATCGGCTGGGTCGCCCTGACCGGATACAACCCCGACAAGGCAATCATTGTGGTCAACGGCCGGATCGAAAGCTACTGGAAATACCAGGAGCTGTTCTACGACCTAGTCTGCCAGGGCTATGACGTCTATGCCCTCGACCACCGGGGCCAGGGGGTATCCGACCGGCTGGCAGATGACAGCGAGCTCGGCCATATCGAGGAGTTCGACGACTACGTCGCCGATCTCAACACCTTCATTGACAGTATCGTTGCCCCCAAGGGCTACCGCCAGCATTTCATGCTGGCCCATTCCATGGGCGGAACCATCGCCAGCCTGTATCTGGCCCGCCACCCCGGCAAGATTGACAGCGCGGTACTCTCGGCCCCGATGCACGGGATCCACCTGCGCCAATGGATGCGCCCTATCGCCTCGCCGCTGGCCCGCGTCGTCGAGCAGCTCCAGCGCCAACCCAGCTATGCGCCGGGTCAGGTTCCCTATTACCCCAAGCCGTTTGCGGGCAATCCGCTTAGCCAAAGCAAGATCCGCTACCAATGGTTCCGCGATCTCTACGAGCACAAACCGGAACTGAAAATTGGCGGGCCAAGCTCGCGCTGGGTATGGCAGGGGCTGGCTGCGGCCAAGCGCAGCATCCGCGAGGCCGGCCAGATCCAGACCCCGTTACTGTTGCTACAGGCCAGCGAGGACACCATCATCGACAATGGCGCCCATGCGCAGTTTTGTCAGGCGATGGCGGCAACGGGGGGAACCTGCGATCTCACCGTCATCGAGGGGGCCCGCCATGAACTGCTGTTCGAGGCCGATCAGTACCGCCGGCCTGCGCTTGAAGCAGCCTTGGCACACTTCGGTAAAGCGGAAATCACCCCAGTATAAAATAGCCTCTTTTATCTTGGGTGAACTGGTTTAGAATTGCTCCAGTATCGCCCAAGACGGTGACGTTTTGGGCCTCTGTCGCTACACGAGAGGTTTCATGTACCAGCTTATCGCGTCCGATCTGGACGGCACACTACTGACTCCTGACCACAAGATTGCCCCTTACACCAAGGCAACATTGCAGGCCCTTCACGCCCAAGGCAAGCACTTCGTCTTTGCCACCGGCCGCCACCATATCGACGTTGCCGACATGCGCCAGCAGCTGGGGATCCCAGCCGACATGATCACCTCCAACGGTGCCCGCGTCCACGACAGCAACGATAATCCCATCTTCAAGCAGGACGTCCAGCCCGATGTCGTCGCGGCCCTGATCGCCATGGCCAAGCAGGATCCCGAGCTGAAAATCCACATCTACCGCAACGACGACTGGCTCCTCAATGTCGAGGACGAAAACCTCAAGGATTTCCACGAAACCTTCACCTATCAGCTGTTCGATGTCGACAACCCGCCGCTGGACGGGATTGCCAAGGTATTCTTTACCCGCGACGACCAGGACCACGACAAATTGGTTGAGTGGGAAGACAGGTTCAACGCCGAACTGGGCGAGCGCGCCAACGTGGCATTCTCCACCCCGTGGTGCCTGGAAGTGATGGACGCCGGCGTTTCCAAGGGCTTTGCCCTCGAGGCCGTGGCAAAAGCCAAGGGCTATGATCTGAGCGACTGCATCGCCTTCGGCGACGGCATGAATGATGTCGAAATGCTATCGATGGCCGCCAAGGGGCTGGTGATGGGCACCGCCCATGACAAGGTCAAGCGCGCCCTGCCGGACAACGAGGTGATCGGTGACTGTGCCGACGAGGCCGTCGCCCGCTATCTCAGCGAGCATCTGGTTAAATAACCGAAACCAACGCCCCTTCCCCCTGGGGCGTTTTTCTTGTTACACAACCGGCGGGAATTGACCGGTCATCATCAGAATCGCCTCCCATTGCGCCTCCGTCACCGGCATAATGCTCAGGCGGCTCCCGCGCTGCACCAACGGCATATCATCCAATGCTGGATTGGCCTTCATCTTCTTGAGGGACACCAGCCGCAAGTGACGCCGGTAGGCAATATCCACCATCACCCAGCGGGGGTTGGCCGGATCGGACTTGGGGTCGAAATACGCGCTTTGCAGATCGAACTGAAAATGATCCGGGTAGGCCTCGCGCACCACCTCGGCAATCCCCACCACCCCGACATCCTTGCACGACGAATGGTATATAAAGACCTCGTCCCCTTCCCGGATCTGATCACGCATCATGTTGCGAGCCTGATAGTTGCGCACCCCTTCCCAACATGAAACCTGCTGTTTCTTCAGGGTATCTATTGAAAAGGTGTCCGGCTCTGTCTTAAATAACCAATATGCCATCGCATTCTCTTTCTGTTGGGACTGACTAGACAGTGCCAGCCTACCACAACGGGAGAACCGGATGATACGCCAGTCCCGCCACCTGCTCCTCGTGCCTGTAGCCCTCTTGCTGGCAGGCTGCAACTTTGCCCCACACACCCCGGCAGTCCGTCCGGCGGCGCCCAACAACGCCGCCCCCACCGAGACCCCGGCCGCAACCGGGCCAGTCACCACCAGCCCACAACCATTCCTGCTCAGGGGGGAGGTCATCCTCGGCCACGAAACCCGCAGCTTCCAGCCATGCGGCAGCCCCCGCCAATACTGGGTCGTGCTGCCAAGCGGCGATGCCCCTGCCGCCGGTGCCCTCGCAGCACCGGGCTACCACCCCCTCTACGGCGAGTTCGTCGGCACCCTCGAACCCGCCCCGGATGACGGGTTCGCGGCTAACTACGATGCCCTGCTAAGGGTTGATCATATCAACCGCCTCACAACCGACATCAAAGGCCAATGCCAGCAGACCCCGCAGCCGACACGGGCCTTCGGAGCCGAGCCGGGCTGGTCGCTGTCCATTCACAACCAACAGGCCAGCCTCCGGCGACCGAATGCCGCCGCCCTGACAAGCCCTGTCGCTTCCCGCGATATCGAACCGGATCGCCATACCTACCTCGGATCGCCCTTCACCCTGACCCTGCTACGCGCCCAGTGCAACGACACGATGAGCGATAGCCTGTTCGGCTGGCAATCGACCCTCGTCTGGCAGCAGCAAACCTATACCGGCTGCGCCACCCTGGCCAATACTGATCCGGCCGCCCCCTGGCTCGGCCACTACCAGAGCAGCGACACGCCGGACGGCCACCAGCTGACGCTAAACCCCGATCACACCGCCGTCATCACCCCCGACTCCGGGGCGCCACAGGCCAGCGGATTCTGGCATCAATCAGGGCAGGATCTGCTCAGCATCACCTTCGAGCCCGGCCAGGCAGCAGCCAGCGAACGGATCTACCGACGGGATGGCAATAGCCTGATTGTCTGGCAGGAAACCATTGATGGCTCGTCCTATTTCCTTGGTGATAGCGGCCCCCGGCTGATCCGGCTACCACGATAGTTTTTGCCTCGATGACGCTGGGTATGCCACACTCTGCGTCATCCCTATTCAGCCCCTAGCACCGATTGACCATGCATCATAGCCAACCCTGCCCGCGCTGCGGGTTCCAACACAACTGTATCTGCGAGAGCGAACCGCAGCTGGACTGCCCGCTGCCGATTGTCCTGCTGACCCATCCCCGAGAAATGGGCAAGGACACCAATACCGGCGAGCTGATGCTGCGCACCCTACCCAACTGCGAACGCCAAATCTGGGACCGAACCAACCCGCCGTCCGAGCTGCTAGCGATGCTGGTCGATCCCCGCTACCAGCCGTGGCTGCTGTTCCCCGCCGACGAGCACACGGCCTCCTGCGCCTATGTACCGGATGCGGAGAAAATCCCGCTGGTGATCATCCTCGATGCGACCTGGCAGGAAGCCCGCAAGATGGTCCGCCGCAGCCCGTGGCTGGCCGCGCTCCCGCGACTGGCGATCAGCGCCGACTCCCCGTCGAGCTACCAGCTACGCCGCAACCAGACCCCCGGCAACCTCTGTACCTGCGAGGCCGGTGCCGCAGTCCTGCAAGAACTGGGGTATGGCACGGATGGGGATGCCCTGCTGAAGTACTTCGAGGCGTTCATCACGGTGTTCCATGCCGACAAGAGCGGCCACAGGAAATCATAAGATCCTCACAGCAAAGCGGGCCATCATCGTCTACAATTTAACCGACTGACTAGTCGGTTTACGATGGAGCCTACTTATGACCGCCGCCGAAAAACTTGATATCCCAACCACAGCCTGCACCCAAATGGCTGACCGCCTTGCCCGCCAGCAGGCGGCCTATCTCGCCGAGCCGATGCCCTCGCTTGACGATCGCAAGGCCCGCCTCGACGCCCTCAAGCAAGCCCTCAAGGCGCACAGCAACGCGCTGTGCGAGGCCCTGGATCAGGATTTCGGCCAGCGCCACCGCCAAGATACCCTGCTCACCGACATCGTGCCGTGCATCGCCGCGATCAACTACACCCGGCGCAAGCTCAAGGGATGGATGAAGCCCTCCCGCCGCCATGCCGGGCTACTGCTGACCCCGGCCTCGGTCAAGGTCCATTACCAGCCACTGGGCGTGGTCGGGATCGTGGTCCCCTGGAACTTCCCGGTCATGCTCAGCATCGGCCCGCTAATCACCGCCCTTGCGGCGGGCAACCGGGCAATGATCAAACTCAGCGAGTTCACCCCGGCGACCAACCGGGTTCTGCGCCAGTTGCTGGCCGATGCCTTCAGCGAGGATACTGTCGCCGTCTTCGAGGGTGAGGCCGATGAGGCCGCCTACTTCACCCGCCTGCCGTTCGACCACCTGCTGTTCACCGGCTCGACGACGGTCGGCAGGCACGTCATGCGCGCCGCGGCCGACAACCTGACCCCGGTGACCCTCGAGCTGGGCGGCAAGTCACCCGCCCTGATCGCCCCGGATATGCCGCTGGATCTAGCCGTCGAGCGAATTCTATTCGGCAAGTGCCTCAATGCCGGGCAGATCTGCGTGGCCCCCGACTATGTCCTTGTCCCACGCGGTCAGGAGCAGGCCTTCATTGCCCGCTTCAAGGCCCAGTACAACCGCCATTACCCCGGCGGGACCGCCAATCCCGACTTCGCCTCGGTGATCAACCCCCGCCAGTACCAGCGCCTGTGCCAATGGCTCGACGAGGCCGAGCAGTCTGGCGCAGCCGTCGAACCCTGCCATGCCGATGCCCGAGACGACAGCCGGCACCGCCTCGTCCCGCACCTGCTGACCGACGTACCCGCCGACCTCAGCGTAATGACCGAGGAGATTTTCGGCCCGCTCCTGCCGGTGATCGGCTACGACGACCTGACGCAGGCCGTGGCCTACATCCGCGAGCGCCCCCGCCCGCTCGCGCTCTACCTGATGAGCCTCGATCCGGCGACCCAGGCAATGGTCCGCGACCAGACCCACGCCGGCGGCATGGCCATCAACGACACCGTGATGCACGTGGCAGCCGACGACGCGCCTTTTGGCGGGATCGGCCCCTCAGGAATGGGGCACTACCACGGCCATGAAGGATTCCTGACCTTCTCCAAGGCCAAGACGGTTCTGGCCCGTGGCAAGTTCAGCACCGCCGGGCTGGTCAAGCCGCCCTACGGCCGATGGTGGCAGAAACTGATGCTGGCTTTTTTCACCCGTTAGGAGCGCATCCATGACGACCAACAAACAACAGCTGCTGCTCGACAGCGCCCTGCATTTGTTCGTCGAGCAGGGGATCCGGGCCACCAGTACCGCCAGCATCGCCAAGTCTGCCGGGGTCGCGACCGGCACCCTGTTCCACCATTTCCCGACCAAGCAGGCGCTCATCGTCGCGGTCTACCTCCGGGCCAAATCGTCGCTGGCATCGGCCATGACGGCCCTCCCGCTCGAGGGCAATGCCAAGAGCCGCTTCCGGCAGCTGTGGCTACGGGCTATGGCATGGGCGCAGGCCCACCCGGACCAGCTTCAGCTCATGCTCCAGCTCAGCCATGACCCGGGTTACTCCAACCGGCACCACAGCGAGCTGCTTGAGGCCACCATGCCCTTTCTCCCGGCCATGCTCCTCGAGGCCCAGCAACAAGGCGACATCGCCGACCTGCCGCTGCCGCTGCTGCTCGCCTTTAGCCACCACCACTTCCTCGGCACCGCCCGCCTGCTGAACGAACTACCCGCTCAGGCAGACCGGAACAGCTATATCGACGGCGGTTTCCGGTTGCTGTGGCAGGGTCTCCATCGCGGATAAAAAAAACGGGAGCCGATAGGCTCCCGTTATTTATTCTTGGCACATAACCATCAATTAAGCCTGGTTACGGGCGTACTGCTCCAGATCATCCACGCTAACAGCCGTGATGAACTCACCGTCAAGGTAGAAGTTCACTTCATCACCGGCTTTCTCGCCACGCAGAACCGCAGTCTTACCATCAGTGTAGGCCACGTTCATTTCCAGCGTCTGGTTGTCCAGCTGGCGGAATGTCGCCGTGTCGATATCGCTCTGGCGAACGCTTGCCAGCGGGGCTGTTGTCAGCTGGCGATCCAGCTGGCCGTTAACCTTGATAACCGCATTCATCGGAGTATCCGCCAATGCCGGCGCCTTGCCGGTAATTGGGTTGCGACCGGTCCAGAACTCGATGGTGTTGAAGATAAACAGGTCAGCTGTTGCCGCGATGCCGTATACAGGGCCAAGCAATACATACAGGCCGGCACGGGCGTAACGGTTGTCAACTGCGCTCAGGTTGACCTTGGTTACAAGCTGGGATGTCCCCATCTGGCCAATACAGCCAGTCAGAGACGTCGCAAGGATCGTCATCGCAACCGCTTTTAATGCGATTTTTTTCATCTGGTATAAACTCCGAAAATGGAACTGGTGGGATAAAGAACAAAGTGCGCGAATTATAGAGAATTTGCTCTAGCTGGCTAGCAAATTCGTACCGGTTTTGACTGTTTTTTACCTTTGAAAAAAAAGTGTGAAAAAGATGTGGGACAAGCGTTATTTGTCCTGCAAACGTTCCGCAGCAAAGTCACAGAACCCAAACGACAGGCATGAAAAAGGCGATGCCCTGCATCGCCTTGTAATTCAAAGAATACTCAAATCAAACGTTCTGGCCGGCCACCCAGCCGGAGCTCCACGCCCACTGGAAATTGTAGCCGCCGAGCCAACCGGACACGTCCATCACCTCGCCGACAAAGTACAGACCCGGCACCTGCTTGGCCTCCATGGTCTTGGATGACAGCTCGTCGGTGTCGACCCCGCCCAGCGTCACCTCTGCGGTGCGGTAGCCCTCCGTGCCGTTGGGCGCCACCGCCCAGTTGGCCAGATAATCGGCCAATGCGGCGATCTCTTTCGGGTTCAGCTGCTTGAGCGGCTTGTCCTGGATATCCCCGCGCTCAACCAGTGCCTCGACCAAGCGCTTTGGCAGCATGCGCGAAAGGCTGTTCTTGAGGCTCTGGGCCGGGTGCTTCTCGCGCATCGCCTCTAACGTTTCGACCACATCGAGATCCGGCAGCAAGTCAACCGTGACCTTCTCGCCCGGCGTCCAGTAGGAGCTCGCCTGCAGGATCACCGGCCCGGACAGGCCACGGTGGGTAAACAGCAGGTTCTCCTTGAACAGCACCCCGTTTTCGGTGGCTACGGTGACAGGGATGGCAATGCCGGACAGATCGGCAAATGCGGCCTTGTCCTTGTCATGCAGGGTGAACGGCACCAGCCCGGCCGTGGTCGGCACCCGCTTGAGGCCGAACTGCTCGGCGATCTGGTAGCCGAACGGCGTCGCCCCCAGCTTCGGCATCGACAGGCCGCCGGTCGCTACCACCAACGACTCGCAATGGACGGTGTCGGTATCCAGCTTCAGAGAGAAGCCCCCGTCGATCTGCTCGATATCATGAACATCGCAGCGGTAGCGCTGGCCGACATTGGGCAAGTCGCACTCCTTGAGCAGCATCTCGACGATATCCTTGGCCGAATCGAGGCAGAACAACTGGCCGTGCTCGCGCTCCTCCCAGCCGATACCGTGCTCGTTGACCATCGAGAAGAAATCCCACTGGCTGTACTGGGCCAGCGCCGACTTGACGAAGTGGCGGTTGCGGCAGACATAGTTGGCAGCCGATACGTCATAGTTGGTGAAGTTGCAGCGGCCGCCGCCGGAAATCAGGATTTTGCGTCCCGGCTTCTTGCCGTTATCCACCACCAGCACCTTGCGCCCGCGCTTGCCGGCTGCTGCTGCGCACATCAGGCCCGCAGCACCCGCGCCGATAATCACTACATCAAATTTCTCTGCCATCTTGCCACCGCTATCGGCCCTTGGGCCTAGTTACAAAAAAAGGATGCCCCACCTCATGGCGGGCATCCCTCTCCAATCTGCATCCGACAATACCTTTGCCGGCAGGCAGAGTTTACCTGCGTACCACGCCCGAAGGCAACGGCTTATCCCTGCTTGAGCCCCGGGACAGGCTGTGCCTGCAGCATGCCGTCGGGCTCCGGCAGATCCAATGTCATGGTCGGGAAGGCAAAATCGGCGCCATGCTCTTTGACGATCTCGACGATTTTCAGCATCACGTCCTGCTGGACCTCCTTGTACTCGACCCAAGCAACGGTCTTGGTGAAGGTATACACCAGAATATCGAGCGACGACGGGCCGTAGTTGTCAAAACTGACGATCAGGGTCTGAGTGGTATCGATATCGGGATGGAGGCTCAGCATCGCCTTGATGTCCTTCACCACCGCCGCGACTTTGTCCGCATCCTGGTAGCGCAGGCTGACCGTCTGCTTGATCCGGCGATTGAGCATCCGCGAGGCGTTCTCGACCACAATCGAGCTGAACACCGAGTTGGGCACATAGAGCGGGCGCTTGTCGAATGTCCGGATCATGGTGACCCGAAAGCCAATTTTCTCAACCGTACCCTCAATCTGACGATCGGGACTGCGGATCCAGTCGCCCAACTTGAACGGGCGGTCGAAGTAGATCATCGCCGCCCCGAAGAAGTTTGCCAGCAAGTCCTTGGCCGCCATACCGACAATCAGGCCGCCGACCCCACCGAAGGTCAATACCCCCGACAGGCTCAAGCCCAAATTCTGCATCATGGCCAACCCACCGATCACCATCACGGTCAGGCGCAGCACCTTCGACACGGCGGCAATCGTCGTGGCGTCTTTCGCGGTCCGGCTCATCGCCTCCTCGGCGTTGCTGATCAACCGCAGCAGCACCCAGATCACCGTCCACACCAGCATCAACTGGCGCAGGGTGTCAAGAAACGCACCAGAATGGGTCGAGGTGTTTTCGATCAGCACCCCTAGAGAGAACGCCGCTGGCCACAACCAGATCAGCCAACTGACCGGCCGCCTAACAGCCTCAACCAGGGCCTCGTCCCAGATCAGGCGGGTCTTGGCAGTGGCCCGCAGCAAATGCCGCATCAGCAACTGCCAACCGGCCCACAGACAGGCACTGAGCAGTAGCAGCAGGCCAACATTGCCCATCCAGTCTTGGCTGACGCCTTGGTGCAGGGATTCCCACCATTGATATATACGATTCATCGCAACCTTATGACTAGTCAAATGTCTTTGGGTTGCTAAGGTAGTGTGCCCCTAAAAGGATCGCAAGTCCGGCAGGCCAATTCGTTGGGCCAAGCTCGGGCTGTCGCTAAATCCCAAGATAGGCAACGACAAAGATTGAGATGAAAAACACCATGAGGTAGGTGCTGGCCAGCACAAACAGACGCCGTACCTTGACGCATTTTTCCATAAATACAGGATCATGGTGTTTTTGGTACTGCTGGCTGCGGATATAGTGGAACAGGCGGATCTGCTTGGACACATTCCCCTGAGAGGAGAAAAAACCACGCCCGTCGACCTGCTGGTAAAGAAGAGGGTCACATTCGCGCATCACGGCCAACAACGTTCGCAACGTACTGACATAACGAGAAACATTAACAACTGCCACTAAAAAAAGTGCAAGAACAAGAGCATCACCACTAATCATATTTGCCCCCAACAAACAACATCCAGCGGCTAACCCGATATGAATAGGGACATGGCAAGCATGTCCCCGTCCCTGATCAGCCTGCTGTGGTATCCATCACAGACGTCGATTCAGCCTTGGCCATCGCTGCCAAGTCTTTGTCGATGAAGAACAGAGCCTTGCCGTCTTCACCCACCAACTCAATCTTGTCCAAAATGCCTTTGAATAGTTTTTCTTCTTCGTGTTGTTCTGCGACATACCACTGCAAGAAGTTAAACGTCGAGTAGTCCTGACTGGTAAAAGCAGCATGCGCCAGCTTGTTGATCTTCTCGGTGATCAGCTGCTCGTGCTCATACGTTTCGCGGAATACATCACCCAACGAGGCAAACTCATGCTTGGGTGCGTCGATCGCCCCCAGAATAGGCAAGGCACCCGTTTCGCTCACATAGGTAAACAGGCGCTGCATGTGCGTCATCTCTTCAGCAGCATGGACACGCAGGAATTCAGCGGCCCCTTCAAAACCCTTGTCCTCGCACCACGCACTCATCTGCAGGTACAAATTAGAGGAAAAGAATTCCAAATTAATCTGCTCGTTGAGCTTTTCTACCATTGTCTGAGCTAACATCTCACTACTCCTTTCTATTCTAGTGTATACCAATCTCGCCAACTGGAACGAAATCGGTCTTTACCTCATTGTCACAACGCCCCACTGAGAATGCAACTCAACGGATGGCAACGGGGTGCATGGACAGCTTGATGAAGGCATGCCAATAAGCCTGAAGTTTCAGCCATTTCCCTTGCTCACACTGCCACAACCACGGTTACCAAGTTGCGATCCGAGTAATGTTTTTTCACCATACCCGGTGATAGCATAAAACCAACAACCCTAGGTCAAGGAGTACAAGCTATGGCTTACAAACACATTCTGGTTGCCATCGACTTGTCAGATGAAAGCCTCACCCTCGTCACCAAAGCCGCCGAGCTGGCCAATGCCCTCGATGCCAAGCTGTCGCTGATCCACATCGACGTAAACTACGCCGAGCTCTATACCGGCCTGATTGATATCAACCTGGCCGACGCCCAGCACAAGATGGCCGACGACGCCCAGAAACAGCTTCAGGCCCTCGCCGACAAGGCCAACTGCCCAGTCGCGCACACCCTGGTCGGCAGCGGTGATCTGAGCGACGAAATTTGCCATGCCATTCAGGAGCTGGACATCGAACTGGTTGTCTGTGGTCATCACCAGGACTTCTGGAGCAAAATCCTCAGCTCCGCCAAGCAGCTGATCAACCGCTCACCGGTCGACATGCTGATGGTGCCGCTGAAATAAGCCTGACCCTTTCTCAATAACGAATCTTGCAAGGGCGAGCCACCGAACAGGGAGGCTCGCCCTTTTCGTTTCATCACCTAACACGTTACGCCGATCTCGCCGGGGGCGATCACTGTCTGCTCCTACCAGCCCCCTCCCTGTCGCGCGGGCATGTAGAATAACGCCATAATTCGCTACACTAGCGGCCGTCAATCCACCACTACCGCGAAGAATGCTATGGGATATCTTTCTGCCGTCACCCTACTGTGGGCCTTTTCCTTCAGCCTGATCGGCGTCTACCTTGCCGGCCAAGTTGACAGCTGGTTCTCGGTGCTGACCCGGGTCTGCCTCGCAGCACTGGTGTTTCTGCCGTTCCTGCGCCGCCAGCACCTGCACCGCGCACTGGTCCTCAAGCTGATGACTGTCGGCGCCTTCCAGCTCGGGATCATGTACTGCTTCTATTATCAGTCGTTCCTCTACCTCAGCGTGCCCGAAGTCCTGCTGTTCACCATCTTCACCCCAATCTACGTCACCCTGATCTACGATTTGCTGCACCGCCGATTCTCGGCATGGTACCTGGCCACCGCCGCCATCGCCGTACTCGGGGCTGCGGTGATCAAATTCGAGGGGATCAACGAGAACTTCATTACCGGCTTTCTGATTGTCCAAGGGGCGAACCTCAGCTTTGCCATCGGTCAGGTCGGCTACAAACTGACAATGGAAAAGGAAAACGCCGACCTGCCACAGCATACGGTGTTCGGCCTGTTCTACCTCGGGGCGGTCTGCGTCGCCCTGCCGATGTTCCTGCTCTTTGGCAACACCGACAAACTGCCGACCACCGATACCCAGTGGGGGATCCTCGTCTATCTCGGCATCGTCGCTTCGGGGCTTGGCTATTACCTGTGGAACAAAGGCGCGACCCTGGTCAACGCCGGCGCACTGGCGATCATGAACAACGCCCTGGTCCCGGCCGGCCTTATCGTCAACATCGTGATCTGGAACCGCGACGTCGACTACCCGCGCCTGATCCTCGGCGGGGCGATCATCATGGCCTCGTTGTGGCTCAACGAGACCTGGGTCAAGCGGGTACAACGGCAAAAGGCTCTCAACAAAGCCTAATCGCCCATGTCATGGGCACAAAAAAGCGAGGCCAGGGCCTCGCTTTTTTATGACTCAACCGATGGAATCAAATAAACGAAAAGGCATCGGCGAACATCCGCTCGCGCTCGGCACCCTTTTCGGCCGAGAACATCTCACGGGCCGCACCCGCCATCTCAAAACGGCCGCAGATATAGATATCGTAGGCCGACAGGCTCACGAAATCATCACAGACCGCTTCCAGCACATTACCGACCTTGCCTTGCCAATCGGCCGGGGCATTCTCCACCACCGGCACGTAGGTCAGGTTGGCGTGTTTGGCCGCCAACTCAGCCAGTTCATCGTTGGCGTACAACTGACACACATCACGACCGCCCCAGTAAACGAAAATCGGCTGCGAGACACCTCGGCTCAGGCAGTTATCCAAAATACTGCGCACGTAAGAAAATCCGGTTCCCCCAGCAATCAGCAGCAGAGGCTTGTCACTGTCGGCACGCACCCATGCTTCACCGTGCGGGGCCTCAACCTCAACCGTTCTGCCATTGTCCAGCGCTGCCCGCATAGCCTCAACCACCTCCATCGCGTAGGCGTTGTGCTCGGCCGCACCGATATGCAGCTCCAACTCACCATCGCGGCACGGGCTGCTAGCAATGGAGAACGGACGCTTGTCTTTCTCGCCCATCACCGCCAGCAGGTACTGACCCGCCTTGAACGGCACAGGTTGCTCGGGCTTAAGCAGGATACGGTAGGTATGGCAGGCCACAGGCTCGACCGACGTTACTTCACACTTGATGGACATTCTCTTCCTCTAATCTAGCTGGAGTACCAAGTCACTGGTTGCCATTGCCTGGCACGCAAAAATCCACCCTTCCTCCTGCTCACGCTCGGTGAGCATGGGTTCAAGCGGGTAGCGGACAGTGCCTTGCAGTTTGCGGCACAGGCACATGGCACACGCCCCAACCTGACAGCGGTTGGGAAACGCAATGCCTGCGTTGAGCGCAGCCTCAAGGACGGAGTCGTCCCCGTCAGTCTTAAAGGTTATATCATGAGGCAGCAGGCGCACTTGGTACATAGGTTTTCTCTTGCTGCCCAGACAGACCCGGGCAGCGTATTCGTTATTATCCGGGGATCCCAAGAGAATCCCACATCGCATCGACCCGAGCAACAACAGCCGGATCTTTGCTGATAGGCGTCCCCCACTCGCGCGGGTGATGACCGGTTTCACTCGGCCACTTGTTGGTTGCATCCCACCCCATACGCGAACCGCCATTGCCATCAGGCACGATCAAGCTGTCACGCCCCGGATCCATCCGCGTCGTCACCGCCCAGATCACATCATTCCAATCACGGCCGTTGACGTCACCGGCATCACACAGAATAACCAGAGCCAATGCACCGGTGTCACCCGCAGCCGCCCACATCCGAGCCAGCAGATCCGGCCCAAGACCGGCAGCCTGCTTGTCTACCGTCGCGATGGCCATCTTGCCTTCGCCATCGGGCAAGTGTAGGTCAATAATTTCAGGACAGGCCCCGCGCACCGCAGTGATCAGCGCCTCTGGCGCTAGCATCGCAGGGGAAGCCACCTCGCCACCCAGGGCAATTTCAGCCTCCCATTTGCGGGTCGCGTCCACCCCCATCTTAGAGCCCAGCCCCACCACCGGCGAGGCAAAATCCAGCGAGTCTATCGGCGTGCTGTCGATAACCAGGGTATCGCGAGCCGGATCCATATGGCCGCCCATCGCCTTGACCACGCTGCCCCAGTCGCGGGCATCGACATCTTCGTCACATACCACCACGAACTTGGTGTACATGAACTGACGCAGGAACGACCACACCCCCATCATCACGCGCTTGGCATGACCCGGGTACTGCTTCTTCATGGTGACGACCGCCATCCGGTAGGAGCACCCCTCCGGTGGCAGGTAGAAATCGGTGATCTCCGGAAATTGCTTTTGCAATATCGGCACGAACACTTCGTTCAACGCGACGCCCAGCACCGCTGGCTCATCGGGCGGACGGCCGGTATAGGTGCTGTGGTAGATCGGATCGCGGCGCATCGTGACATGGGTGATGGTGAACACATGATGACGCTCCACCTCGTTGTAGTAACCGGTGTGATCGCCGTATGGCCCTTCATCGGCAAACTCATTCGGATAGATATATCCTTCCAGCACGATTTCCGCACTGGCCGGTACCTCCAAGTCATTGCTGAGGCTCTTCACCACCTCGGTCTTGCAACCCCGCAGCAGGCCTGCAAAGGCGTACTCCGACAGGGTATCGGGCACAGGGGTCACGGCCCCGAGAATTGTTGCCGGATCGGCACCGAACGCCACTGTCACCGGAAACGGCTCGCCGGGATGGGTCTCCATCCAGTCACGCAGATCCAGCGCGCCGCCACGGTGGGCCAACCAGCGCATGATCACCTTGTTCTTGCCCAGCTTCTGCTGACGGTAGATACCGAGGTTCTGGCGCTTCTTGTGCGGCCCCTTGGTAATCGTCAGCCCCCAGGTCAGCAGTGGTGCAACATCCCCCGGCCAGCAACTCATCACCGGAATCTTGTCGAGATCCACCTCGTCGCCCTGCCAGACCACCTCCTGGCACGGAGCCTTGCGCAGCCGTTTTACCGGCATGTTCAGCACCTGCTTGAAGAGCGGGAGCTTGTCGATGGCATCACGGAAACCGCGCGGCGGCTCGGGCTCCTTGAGATAGGCCAGCAGCTTGCCCACCTCGCGCAACTCCCGGACATCATGCCGCCCCATCCCGATGGCTACCCGCCCCGGAGTGCCGAACAAGTTGGCCAGTACCGGCATGCCATAGCCAACGGGGTTTTCAAACAGCAATGCCGGTCCACCCGCCCGTAGGGTGCGATCGCAAATCTCAGTGATTTCCTGAACCGGATCGACCGGCTGCTTGATTCGCTTCAGTTGCCCTTCCTGCTCAAGATAGGCAATGAAGTCGCGCAGATCCTTGAATTTCATCGATGATTGTTACCCATGTCCGACAACGCCCCCTCCCAGTATCTGCATGAAGGAGCGAAAATGATTATTATACCCAACTTACCCCAAGCTGGAGTCTACTCGCAACAATCCAGCAATCGAACAGCAATTCATAGCAGTATGCCCAATGGACAGGCAATAAAAAACGCCACCCGGGGGTGGCGTTTGACAATCTGTGATCACAGCGTGAAATTATGAATTCTGGCGACGCATCGCATCGAAGAACTCGTCGTTGGTCTTGGTCATGCCCAACTTGTCGATCAAAAATTCCATGCTGTCTGTCTCGCCCATTGGGTGGACAATCTTGCGCAGGATCCACATCTTCTGCAGCTCGTCCGGCTTGGCCAGCAGCTCCTCGCGGCGGGTACCCGAACGGTTGAAGTCGATCGCAGGGAAGACGCGCTTCTCGGCAATCTTGCGTGACAGGTGCAGTTCCATGTTACCTGTACCCTTGAATTCTTCGTAGATAACTTCATCCATCTTAGAACCGGTATCAACCAGCGCCGTTGCGATGATAGTCAGGCTGCCGCCCTCTTCCACGTTACGTGCCGCACCGAAGAAACGCTTCGGACGGTGCAGGGCGTTAGCATCCACACCACCGGTCAGAACCTTGCCTGATGATGGGATAACGGTGTTGTAAGCACGAGCCAGACGCGTGATAGAGTCAAGCAGGATAACCACGTCTTTCTTGTGTTCAACCAGACGCTTGGCCTTCTCGATTACCATCTCGGCAACCTGTACGTGACGAGAAGCTGGCTCATCGAACGTAGAGGCAATCACTTCGCCTTTAACCAGACGCTGCATCTCGGTCACTTCTTCAGGACGCTCATCGATAAGCAGTACCATCAGCTCACACTCAGGGTGGTTGTAGGTAATGCTCTGGGCGATGTTCTGCAGCAACATGGTCTTACCGGCTTTCGGCGGTGCCACGATCAAGCCACGCTGGCCCTTACCGATTGGCGATGCCAAATCCAGTACGCGCGCCGTGATATCTTCGGTAGAACCGTTGCCACGCTCCATACGCATACGCTCGTTAGCGTGCAGCGGAGTCAAGTTTTCGAACAGGATCTTGTTACGGGCATTGTCCGGCTTGTCGTAGTTAACTTCGTTAACCTTCAGCAGGGCAAAGTAACGTTCGCCATCTTTAGGCGGGCGGATTTTACCGGAAATGGTGTCACCGGTACGAAGGTTGAAGCGGCGGATTTGGCTAGGAGAAACGTAGATATCGTCGGGACCAGCAAGGTAAGAACTGTCTGCAGAGCGAAGGAAGCCGAAGCCGTCTTGCAGAATCTCTAGAACACCATCGCCAAAAATGTCCTCACCACTTTTCGCATGCTGCTTGAGAATTGCAAAGATAATATCTTGTTTTCTCAAACGCGCTAGGTTTTCCAGTCCTAAACTTTCGCCAAGCGCAACCAACTGTGAAATAGGTTGGTTTTTCAATTCAGTTAGATTCATAGTGGTGGGTTTCTTGTCAGTCAAAATTGGGGTTCTATATTGGTTGAGATGAAGTTGACCTATAGGGCTGGTCAAGGAATGAACGATACTGAAGTATACGTGCAATAAGTTAGCACCAATGATCGTATCCGTCTAGCATAGACGTTTGTCAAACCATGCACAACTGAGAAATTGTGCATGGTTCGACACCGGCTGTTACAGGTTCGCGTCTAGGAACTCTTTCAGCTGGCTCTTGGAAAGCGCACCGACTTTGGTCGCCGCCACGCTGCCGTCTTTGAAAAGTAGCAGAGTTGGGATACCGCGGATACCGAATTTTGGTGGGGTTGCCGCGTTCTGGTCGATGTTTAGTTTACCAATCGTCAGCTGGCCTTCGTATTCGTTAGCGATCTCGTCCAGAATAGGGGCGATCATTTTGCAAGGACCACACCATTCTGCCCAGAAATCGACTAGTACCGGGCCTGCAGCATTAATTACGTCGCTTTCGAAACTTTCGTCTGTCAGCTGCACAATCTTGTCGCTCATCTTCCACTCCAATGGTTGATTTTCTTAGCTGATTTGATTTTAACCAGCAAATCGATGCCCTATTTGAATGGAATCCGTTTCGTAATGCAACCCTAAGCTGATATTCTATACGAATGAAGACGACTCACATCACAGAGCAAAAATTTGCCGATCTGGGGCTAGAGCCTCAGGTTTTACAAGGACTGGAAGCCCATGGTTTCCACAGTTGTACGCCTATCCAGGCGCAGGCATTGCCGGTAGTGCTCTCCGGCCGTGATATTGCAGGTCAAGCCCAGACGGGTACAGGGAAAACCCTGGCTTTCCTGACCGCGACTTTTAACCATTTGCTGCTAACGCCAGCCAAAGAGGGACGCAAACAAAACCATCCCCGTGCCATTATTATGGCACCAACCCGCGAGCTGGCCATCCAGATTTATAACGATGCCAAGCCGCTGATTGCAAGCACCGGACTGACCGCAGGCCTGGCCTATGGCGGCGAAGCCTACGAAAAACAGCAGAAAATTCTGGAAGATGGCGTCGACATCCTGATCGGCACTTGCGGCCGGATCATTGATTTCTTCAAGCAGCGCGTTATCGACCTGAGTTCGATTCAAGCTGTTGTGCTAGACGAAGCCGACCGTATGTTCGACCTTGGCTTCATCAAAGATATCCGCTTCCTGTTCCGCCGTATGCCTGCGCCGACTGAGCGTCTGAACATGCTGTTCTCGGCCACCTTGTCCTACCGCGTGAAAGAGCTGGCGTTCGAGCACATGAACGATCCGGCAAGCGTTGTGGTAGAGCCTGAGCAGAAGACCGGCCACCGCATTCAAGAAGAGCTGTTCTACCCGTCCAACCAGGACAAAATGCGCCTGCTGCAGACCCTGCTGGAAGAAGAATGGCCTGATCGCGCGATCGTGTTTGCCAACACCAAGCACCGCTGCGAGGATATCTGGGCGCACCTGATGGCAGACCAGATCCGTGTCGGCCTGCTGACCGGCGACGTACCGCAGAAGAAGCGCGTGCGTATTTTGGAACAATTCACCCAAGGTGAGCTGGACGTACTGGTTGCCACCGATGTGGCGGCACGCGGCCTGCATATCCCGCAGGTGACACACGTATTCAACTACGATCTGCCTGACGATGCCGAGGACTACGTCCACCGTATCGGCCGTACCGGCCGAGCTGGGGCCAGCGGCCACTCGATCAGCTTCGCCTGTGAAGAGTACGCGATCAACCTACCAGCGATCGAAACCTATATTGAGCATGCAATCCCACTGTCAAAGTACAATGCGGATGCCCTGCTCGACGATTTGCCACCACCGGTTCACGTCCCACGCTCACCACGTCAGAGCGGCGGCCGCCGTAACGGCTCTTCGTCACGCCAAGGACAGTCACGCCAGCGCGGCCGTCGCCGTCCACAGCAAAACAAACAGCAGTAACCGGTAGATATGACCATGGAAAGAACAGTATCACCCTTGTATGCCGCGATTGATCTCGGCTCTAACAGCTTCCATATGTGGATTGTCAGAGACATCGCTGGCACCGTCCAGACACTGGCCAAGATCAAACGCAAAGTCCGCCTGGCGGCAGGACTGAACAGCAACAACGAGCTTAGCCTTGATGCCATGCAACGGGGGTGGGACTGCCTGAGCCTGTTTGCCGAACGCCTGCAAGATATCCCAGCGGCAAACATCCGCATCGTCGGTACCGCAGCGCTTCGTACTGCGGTTAACGCCAATGCCTTTCTTTCCAAGGCCGAGAAGATTCTCGGTTACCCGATCCAGATCATTCCCGGTGAGGAAGAGGCCCGGATCATCTATCAGGGCGTGGCCCATACCTCCGGCGGCTGCGGCAAGCGTCTTGTCGTCGACATCGGCGGAGCCAGTACCGAAGTCATTATCGGCGAAGGGTTCGATGCCAGCGCCCTGACCAGCCTCAAGATCGGCTGTGTCACTTGGCTCGAACGCTACTTCAAGGATCGCGCGCTGACGGCAGCCAACTTCGATACGGCCATTACCGCAGCCAAGGCAGCGATTAGCCCTATCGTTGAGCAGTACCAGACTCTAGGGTGGACGACCTGTGTCGGCGCCAGTGGTACTGTCCAGGCCCTGCAGGAAATTATGCTGGCCCAAGGAATGGACGAGATTATCACCCTCGCCAAACTCAAGCGGATGCAACGCCAAGCCATGCAATACGAGCGACTGGAAGATCTCGATATCGAGGGCCTGACGCTCGAGCGCGCTCTGGTCTTCCCGAGCGGGCTGTCTATCCTGATCGCGATTTTCGAATCGCTCGGCATTGAATCGATGACCCTTGCTGGCGGTGCCCTGCGCGAAGGTATGGTCTATGACATGATGACCCAGATGCGCCACCATGATGTTCGCGAACGCACGCTGGCCAGTCTGCAAAATCGCTTCCAGCTCGACACCGGCCATGCTGCCGAAGTCACCGGTACCGCGCTCAACCTGCTCGATGCCTGCCAGTCGGCCTGGCAACTTGAGCCCCAAGCCCGCTACCTACTGAAAGCCTGTGCAGGTCTGCACGAGATCGGCACCATGGTGGAATTCAAGAAGAGCGGCGAGCATGCCGCCTACCTGATCCACCATAGTGACCTGCCCGGTTTTACCCGGGCCCAGAAGCACCTGATCGGCGAATTGCTGCGTCGCTACCGTGAGCAGCTAAGCAGCCTGCCGGAGCAACATGCCCTGTCGGCTCCGAGCGCAACCCGACTATTGCGCCTGCTCCGTCTGGCCGTGATCCTGTGCCATCGCCGCGACCACTGCCACCAGCCGCCATTTACGCTGGACGTTACGGACAACAAGCTGAGCCTGACCCTACCGGCAAGCTGGCTGGCCGCCAACCCGCTGACCGATGCCGAGCTGCAACAAGAGGCAAACCGCCAGAGCGACATGGGCTGGCCGCTGACCCTCATTGCCAGTGAGTAACTCCCGCACCACCAACAAAAAAAAGCACCCAATGGGTGCTTTTTTATTATCGGTTCGTTCCACGTTCTAATTGGCAGAGCAAGCGCCGGAGTTTGGCTAGAGCTCGAATTCGCACTAAAGCCAAAACCTCATCCCGCTCAGATCTAATTTCGTATTTATGACGCAGACATTTCGCCTCAGCACAAAGAGGACACGCGCAGTTGATAACCATCAATGAGCATGTCCGATGCAGGGCTGGGGTGAAAGAGCCAGCCCAATCAGTGCATTAACCCGTGATGCCCGAATGGCGGAGTAAAGCATCAATCTGCGGCTCACGACCACGGAAGCGCTTGAACAATGCCATTGGCTCCTCGCTGCCGCCTCGCTCTAGGATACAGCCCAGGAAGTCCGCGCCGGTGTCGGCATTGAAGATCCCGTCCTCCTCGAAGCGCGAGTAGGCATCGGCTGACAGAACTTCGGCCCATAGGTAGCTGTAATAACCCGCGCTGTAACCACCGGCAAAGATATGGCTGAAACTGTGCGGGAATCGGCCCCACTCCGGACTCGGCACCACGGACACCCGCGACTTGATATCGAACAGGGTCTCTAGCACTTTGGCACCAGCCTCTGGGTCGTACTCGGTGTAAAGCGTAAAGTCGAACAGGCCGAATTCCAACTGGCGCAGGATCCCCATCGCCGATTGGAAATTCTTGGCAGCCAGCATCTTGTCGAGCATGTCTTTCGGCAGCGGCTCGCCCGTTTCGTAATGGCCGGAAATAAACGCCAGCGCCTCTTCTTCCCAACACCAGTTCTCGAGGAACTGGCTCGGCAGCTCGACCGCATCCCAAGGCACCCCGTTGATCCCCGACACGGCAGGCACGTCGATTTGGGTCAGCATATGGTGGATACCGTGACCGGTTTCGTGGAACAAGGTGACGACCTCATCATGGGTAAACAGCGCTGGCTTGCCGCCGACCGGCTTGTTGAAGTTACAGGTCAGGTAGGCAACCGGCTGCTGCAAGCTGCCGTCCTGACGGACTCGGCGTACCATGCACTCGTCCATCCATGCGCCGCCGCGCTTGTGTTCGCGGGCATACAAATCAAGGTAGAAACTGCCGCGCAACTCACCCTTGGCATCGAAAATGTCATAGAACTTGACCGATTCGTGCCACACCTCGACGCCTTCGCGCTGCCTAACATCCATACCAAACACGCGCTTGAGGACTTCGAACAGGCCGGATACGGCTTTTTGCTCTGGGAAGTAAGGGCGTAGCTCCTCGTCGGAAATGCTGTAGCGGTGCTGCTTGAGCTTCTCGGCGTAGAAGGCAAAGTCCCACGGCTCCAGATCGGCCGCCCCGAATTCTTCGGCGGCGAACTCACGCAGCTCGGCCACTTCGCGCTCGCCCTGAGGCTTGGCACGGCTGGCCAAATCATTGAGGAACCCGAGTACCTGAGCCGGGGTCTCGGCCATCTTGGTCGCCAGCGACTTCTCGCTGTAGGTATTGAAACCGAGCATCCGCGCGATCTCGTGATTGAGCTTGAGCTTCTCGGCGATGATCTCGGTGTTGTCCCACTTGCCGGCATTCGGGCCGCGATCCGACGCGCGGGTCACGAAGGCCTCATACATTTCCTGACGCAAGGCGCGGTTGTCACAGTAGGTCATCACCGGCAGGTAGGACGGAATGTCCAAGGTAAACAGGTAGCCTTCCTGCTCTTTGGCTTCGGCTGCCGCCTTGGCAGCCAGCAGCGCCGATTCAGGCAGTCCGCCAAGCTCGGCCTCGTCGGAAACCAATTTGCTCCAGCCCATCGTGGCATCAAGGACATTGTTGCTGAATGTAGACGCCAACTCTGACAGGCGCTTGCTGATCTCGCCGTAGCGGTGCTGCTCCTTGGCTGGCAGACCGATGCCGGACAATTCGAAGTCCTTAAGTGCATCGGTGATCGATTTCTGCTGGGCCAGGCTCAGCTCGGCAAAGCCGGCATCGGCCTTAAGCGTCTTGTAGGCTTCGTACAGGCCTTTATGCTGGCCAAGCCAAGTGCTGTATTCGGACAGCATCGGCAGGCAACTCTCATAGGCCTCACGCAGTTCATTGCTGTTCTTTACGGCATTAAGGTGGCTTACCGGCGACCAGATACGACTCAAGCGATCATCGACCTCAGCCAGCGGAACGCAGATGGTATCCCAGCTCGGCGCGGCATCGGTTGCCAGCACGGTCTCTACCGCTGCACGGCAATCGGCAATCGCCTGCTCAACCGCAGGTTTGACATGCTCAGGCTGGATAAGAGAAAACGGAGGCAAATCCGTCATGGTGAGTAATGGGTTAGACATGCGCTATTCCTTCAATATGTTGTCCCTTATTAAATGTGTCTTCATCAGGCCAAATTCAATCCTTTACTGGCAAGAAGTCACGAACCGATATTACCATTTTAACCTGCCATTAACATCATGGGCGGTGAAAATCCATGCCAATACTGGCTATTCCGTACCAATTCGCCATAATACGACCCCAACTCATCACATTTTTCTGCCGAGATCCCAGCCATGCTGAGCTACCGCCACAGTTTCCATGCCGGCAACCATGCCGATGTGGTCAAGCACATTGTCCAAAGCCTGATCCTTGATGCCCTCAAGCAAAAGGACAAGCCGTTTGTCTACCACGATACCCATTCGGGTGTCGGCCGCTACGACCTGCAAGACGAGCGCAGTGAAAAAACCGGCGAATTCAAGCAGGGCATTGCCCGGATCTGGCAGCGCGACGATATCCCGGCCGACATTGCCAGCTACATCGACGCGATCAAGGCCCTCAACCAGGGCGACGAGCTACGCTATTACCCGGGCTCACCGAAAGTGGCCAGGGCCCAGATCCGCGATCAGGACCGAATGGTACTGACCGAGCTGCACCCGAGCGACTTTCCGCTGCTACTGCAGGAATTCCGTGGCGACCGCCAAGTAAAAATCTACAAGGAAGATGCCTTTGCCCGCCTCAAGGCCAGCCTGCCGCCGAAAGAGCGCCGTGGTGTGGTGCTGATTGACCCGCCGTACGAGCTCAAGCACGAATACATGGACGTGGTCAAAGCCATCGACGAAAGCTACAAGCGCTGGGCAACCGGCACCTATGCGATCTGGTACCCGGTTGTCTACCGCGCCAATATCGACAAGATGCTAAGCGGCCTCGAGGCGCTGGGCATCCGCAAGATCCTGCAAATCGAGCTGGGCGTCGAGCCTGATACAGAAGAGCGTGGCATGACCGCATCGGGCATGATTGTGATCAACCCGCCGTGGAAGCTGGAAGGCCAGATGCAGGCAATCCTGCCGTGGCTCAAAGAGGCCATTGCACCGACACACGGCCACTGCAAGGTCGAGTGGGTCGTACCGGAATAAGCCGACGACAGCCATCAACAATAAACGAGAGGCGGGGTTTTCCCCCGCCTTTTTCGCAATCTGATTTTCTCGATCATCCCCCCTCGTAACTCCCCCCGTTCTTGATTACACTAGCTCCAACCAAATAAATAAAAAATCATTGGAGTAGAGTCATGGCAAAGCATTTTGATTACATCTGTATCGGTGGTGGCAGCGGCGGTATCGCCTCGGCAAACCGTGCATCGATGTACGGCGCCAAGGTGGCACTGATTGAAGCCAAAGCACTGGGCGGCACCTGCGTCAACGTCGGCTGCGTGCCGAAGAAAGTGATGTGGCACGGTGCGCAGATTGCAGAAGCGATGCACCTTTACGCCAAGGATTACGGTTTCGATGTCAGCGTCAACCAGTTCGACTGGGCCAAGCTAGTCGAGAGCCGCGAAGCCTACATCAGCCGTATCCACACCGCCTACGACAACGTGCTGGGCAACAACAAGGTGGAAGTGATCCGCGGCTTTGCCAAGTTCGTAGACAGCAAGACCGTCGAGGTTGACGGCGAGCACTACACTGCCGACCACATCCTGATCGCCGTCGGCGGCCAACCAACTATCCCGGCTATCCCGGGTGCCGAGCACGGCATCGATTCCAACGGCTTCTTCGAGCTCACCGAGCAGCCAAAACGCACCGCCGTTGTCGGTGCCGGCTACATCGCCGTTGAAATCGCAGGGGTACTGAGCGCGCTGGGTACCGACACCCACCTGTTTGTTCGCAAGGGTTCGCCGCTACGTAGCTTCGACCCGATGATCGTCGATACGCTGGTCGAGGTCATGGACAGCGAAGGCCCAAGCCTACATACCCACTCGGTACCGAAAGAAGTGGTCAAGGAAGCCGACGGCAGCCTGACCCTGCACTTCGAAAACGGCGAGTCGCACAATACCGACCTGCTGATCTGGGCGATCGGCCGCCACCCGGCCACCGAAGCCATCAACCTGTCAGCAGCCGGTGTCGAAACCAATGAGCGCGGCTACATCAAAGTTGACGAGTACCAGCGCACCAACATCGACGGCATTTACTGTGTCGGCGACATCATGGAAGGCGGTATCGAGCTGACCCCAGTGGCCGTCAAGGCAGGCCGCCAGCTGTCCGAGCGTCTGTTCAACAACAAGCCTAACGCCAAGATGGACTACAAACTGGTGCCTACCGTGGTCTTCAGCCACCCGCCAATTGGCACTATCGGCCTGAGCGAGCCTGATGCCATCGCCCTTTACGGCGAGGACAACGTCAAAGTCTACACCTCGAGCTTCACCGCGATGTACACCGCGGTAACCAGCCACCGCCAACCATGCAAGATGAAATTGGTGTGTGCCGGCGAAGACGAGAAAGTCGTTGGCCTGCACGGTATCGGCTACACCGTTGACGAGATGATCCAGGGCTTCGGCGTCGCGATGAAGATGGGCGCAACCAAGGCCGACTTCGACTCAGTGGTCGCCATTCACCCGACCGGCTCGGAAGAGTTCGTAACCATGCGCTAACCGATCCTCTCAAGGGCCACGGGCTTTCGAGATGATAAATTGAAAAAAGGAGGCTACGCCTCCTTTTTTTATTCCTGCAAATAAAGTGCATACGGTTATTCAGGCAGAACAATAAACCATTGATAACAATACAAGCTAAAACCTGCCACTGCATAATCCCTCAAATACCAGCGAAAAAAATTCCAATTGCTGAATAAAGAATGTAACCTTGCCCCTCCCTGATTATGGACGATCAGTGAATAGTTATTCCTTGGGAATAAGGCCGTTATTTACCTCTTTACCACAACAAAAGGTCAGACATGCAGGATCAGGTTCTTACTCAGGCCGGCAAGAAAAACCGCTGGTTGATGTTCGCCTTGCCATCATTGCTTGGTGTATTCCTCTTCATGGCACCAATCAGCTACGAAGGCTCACTTACCATCCCCATTGCCATTCTGGCCAAATCAGTACAGACCCTATTCGAGGGAATGCTGACAACGATCGTCACAGCAGCGATATCCCTGACGGCTTTAGCCACCATTGCCACCAAACTGTGCAAGCCCCGCCTTGTTACCAATAGTGCCTTTCTCAGCGGGTTGCTAAACCCTAGCCTGCCGTGGTTTGTCGTTCAGCAAACTGGGGCCTTGTTTGTACTGATGAGCTATTTCCAAGTCGGCCCGGCAATGATCTATGACGGCGCGACTGGCGGGCTGGTGCTCAACGACCTGCTACCTGTACTGTTCTCGGTCTTCCTGTTTGCTGGCCTGCTGCTGCCACTGCTGCTCAATTTCGGCCTGCTAGAATTTGTCGGCGCGCTGTTTACCCGTATCATGCGCCCGCTGTTCAACCTTCCTGGCCGCTCAGCCGTCAACTGTATCGCCTCATGGCTCGGCGACGGCAGTGTCGGCGTGCTAATGACCAGCAAGCAGTATGAAAGCAAGATCTACACCGAACGCGAAGCTGCCGTGATCGGCACAACCTTCACGGCGGTATCCATCACCTTCAGCCTGGTGGTCATCGCCCAGGTTAACCTCGAGCACATGTTTGCCCCGTTCTACCTGACCGTGTGTCTGGCTGGCCTAGTGGCTGCCGTGATCGTACCACGCCTGCCACCGCTATCTTGGAAGAAAGACCGATTCATTGACGGTACCATCGAGAACAATGACAGCGAAACCCTGCCTGAAGGCAAAACGGTATTCAGCTTCGGCCTTGAACAGGCCCTAGAAAAAGCCGCCGAGGTAAAAAGCCTGCGCGCCGTGGCGGCAGAAGGCCTGAAAAATGCCATCGATATGATCTTCGGCGTACTGCCGGTCGTGATGGCAATTGGCACCACGGCACTGGTGATTGCCGAGAACACCCCGATTTTCAGCCTACTCGGCAAGCCGTTTATCCCGTTCCTCGAGTTACTGCAAATCCCAGAAGCAGCCGCGGCCTCGCAAACTATCGTGGTCGGCTTTGCCGATATGTTCCTGCCGTCGATCCTGGCTTCCGGTATCGAAAGCGACCTGACCCGCTTCGTGATTGCCGCGATGTCGGTCACCCAGCTGATCTACATGTCGGAAATCGGTGCCCTGCTGATCGGCAGCAAAATCCCGGTCAAACCATGGGAACTGTTTTTGATCTTCATCCTGCGTACTCTGGTCACCCTGCCGGTCATTACGCTGATGGCACACTTGTTCTTTTAACAATCCCTGCCTGACAACAAAAAGCCAGCGCTTTGCCGCTGGCTTTTTACATTGCGCCACCAGGCCAAGCAAACGAATCGATATCCCCTCCCCGCACACGGCTACACTTGCTCCGAACCGTGACAATCCCATTCCGTACAAAGAATAAAAAACGAATAAAAATTCAAAATGAAGATATGGCAACACAATTCCCCGGGTTATCTTTTTAAGCACCACAGAAGAGTCGCCTCATACTGAGCTGTAACCTCCATTTAGAATACTTCTTCAGCACTCTCCGCACAAAGCTGCAAAACGAAGCAAAATTTCGACAAGATAATTCTGCAATTGTGATTGTCATCAATAACAAGACAGTAGTGTTACCCTATATAGTCACGGTGATTTTTACCGTTTTTCGGTAAAGGATCACACCTCGGATGAATAATTAACAAAAAATATTATTTGAAAGGAATTTTCATGCAGTTCAAGCGTTCAATTATTGCCGCCTCACTTCTTTCCGCACTAGCCCTTACCGGCTGTGGTAGCGACGATTCATCGTCATCCACAGGCGGCAACAATGGCGGTGGTACTACCACACCAACAGCAAAGGTCATCAAGGTAATCGACGGCTACCTCTCAGAAGCCCAAGTGTGTGTCGACCGTAACAAAAACGACCTGTGTGAGAGCAATGAAGTTGTTGGCATGACCAATGCCAAAGGCGAAATCACCATCAAGAAAGAAGATGCCGGCCACGCGGTTATTGCCAAGGCGATTGCAGGCAAAACCAGCGACAGCGACAAAGCGGGCAAGCTGGGCAGCAGCTACGAGCTTGTCGCCAATGCCGACAGCAAGGTTGTTACCCCGTTCACCACCATGGCCGAAGTGCAGAACACCACTGTCGAAGCGCTGGCAGCCAAGCTCAATCTAGATGCCAACGTGATCAGCGGTGACTACGTGGCAGCCAAAGGCACGGCAGCTGACAAAGCCGAAGCCCAGAAAGCCCACCTGCTTGCCCGCAGCCTGACCAACGAATTGGCTCCGACACTGGCTGGCAACAATCCCGAGACTCTGGCGACATCGGCTGAGAAAATCACCAAGGTTATTGATGAGACCATCAACAACCAAGGCACCGACAAACTCGATGATATCGTGATCGACATTGACGAGAACGGTCAGACCAGCACGGCACCGGTGATCGCCTCGCTAAACCAGTATCTAGAAGGTAACACCCTGCACTTTGCCAGCATGAACAAATCCTATGCGGCAGAAGAAGGCGTTTTCCAAGTCCATCTGGATAAAGGCACCCTAACCGTAACTAATGACTTAGGCGAAAGTATAACGGGTACATACAGCATCAAAGACAATACGCTGATCCACGAAGAAGAAGGCGAAAAGAGCCAAGAAGAATTCGTCTACATTTCAGCGCAAACCAGTCTGGCAGTTACCCCGCAAGGCGACTTGAGTATTTGGACTACCGAGAATCTGAATGCTTCTGACTATACACCTAAGAAGTTCACCACCGCGCTACTTACTGGCCAAACTTGGTACTTCCTAAGCGATGACTCAATCAACGAGCATGCTGACCCTATGCTGGCTGGCATGACATTCGGCACAGACGATAACGTAACCATCACCGAAGGCGATGAAATCTTGACTGCCAAATGGCATATCCAAGAAAACGAAAACGGAGACTACAACACCCTGCTTATTGATTTCCCTGAGGGCGAAAATGACATGAACATCAAGCTGCTTACCAAAGACAGCAACATCATGACCATTGCCGACCAAGCCAACAGCACGGGCAAGGACCACTTCAGCCTGCTACTAAAAGACAAGGCTCTTGCTGAATCTATCTTGGCCAAGTGGGGCACCGAGCTTTAATCTCCCACCGCGATCCAAAAACAAAAGATAATAAAAAACCGGCCTTGGCCGGTTTTTTATTACTGTCATCTGTCGCTAGCAGGGCTATTGCTCCTCGGCGGCATCATCTTCCTCTTCCTCGTCACGCACGTAGAAGCGCGAGAAGAACAGGCCAACCTCGAACAACAGGCACATCGGCACTGCCAGCAAGGTCTGCGAGATAATGTCCGGCGGGGTTAGCAGCATACCGACCACAAACGCCCCGACAATAATGTACGGACGCTTTTCGCGTAGGCTTTCCGGATCAGTTGCCCCGGTCCAGCACAGCAGGATAATGGCCACCGGGATCTCAAATGCGATACCAAATGCCATAAACAGCGCAAGGACAAAATCCAGGTAACTGGCAATATCTGTTGCCACCTGTACCCCTTCCGGCGCGATACTGGTAAAGAAACCAAATACCAGCGGGAAGACAACAAAGTAGGCAAAAGCCACGCCAGCATAGAACAGCAGCGAGCTGGAAAACAGCAGCGGCATGATCAGCTTGCGTTCGTGCTTGTACAGGCCCGGCGCGACAAACGCCCATACCTGATACAGAATCATCGGCACCGCAACAAATACCGAGGTCACCAGAGTCAGCTTAATTGGCGTGAAGAAAGGCGATGCCACATCGGTTGCGATCATCGACGCCCCTTCCGGCAGACGTTCTACCAGCGGGGAGGCCAAGAAGGCATAGATGTCATTGGCAAACCAGACCAGACCAAGAAAAACCACGATGACGCTCAGGATGGCTCGCAGCAGACGGTTACGCAGCTCCAACAGGTGGCTGAATAACGGCTGCGCATCTTCAACGCTAGACATAGTGATGTTGTTTATTCCTGCTTATGAGAGGTCGTCGCCGATGGCTGCTCGTCTTTTTTCTCGGCATACGGGCGCTGCACATCCGAGGCTGCTTTTTTCAGCTCCTCGACAGAATCCCGTAGTTCAGGAGACAAATCTTTCATCCCCATCTGCTCGGCCTTGCGTAGGTTTTCCTGTAGCTCCTGAAGCTTCAGCTCCTGGGACAGTTCGTCCTTAACCGAGTTTGCCATATTACGAGCAGCACCAACCCAGCGCGATACCGAACGGATCGCGACTGGGAGGCGTTCCGGCCCCAGTACAACCAATCCCACCACGGAGATCAGTATTAATTCCCAGAACCCGATATCAAACACGCGTTAAACCTGCTCTTTGTCTTTTTGGCTCTTTTGAGCCTGTTCGCCCTGCTGATCGGCCAGTTTCTTCTGATCGAAATCAGCGTCTACTTCCACGTCTTTCTTGGCTGCTGGCTCTTCGTCGCTGATCGCTTTCTTGAAGCCTTTCACTGCAGAACCAAGGTCACCACCAAGTGTACGCAGTTTCTTGGTGCCGAACAGAAGGACAATGATCAGTGCGATGATCAACAGTTGCCAGATACTAATACCACCCATGCTTGTTTTACCTCAGCTTCTTGTGGTTAATAACAAAGTTTTATTCGTAGGCTGCATACTCTACCCTTATTTACGGCAGGCACGCCACCCCAATAACCAAAACATGATACCGACACCTGCGCTGATGGCAGGATAGGTTTCCACATGATTACTAAAAAGTATGGCAGAACATACAACCAGAGTTGCACCAATGCCAAAGTAGAACCTTGCCTGTCCCTGGTAACGTCGACTTTCCATAAAGTGATCGTAAAGTGTATCGATTCGCTGGTTCAGCACATTGCCCTGACGCAAACTATCGTAAAGAAGTTCCGGCAGCTCCGGCAGTTTCTCCGCCCAGAACGGCGCACGGCTCTTAATCCCGTCAATCACGGCCTGCGGCCCGACCTGACGGGACATCCAGTCTTCGAGGAACGGCTTAGCGGTATCCCACAGATCCAACTGCGGATACAGCTGCCGCCCCAGCCCCTCGACGTACAACAACGTCTTCTGTAGCAACACCAGCTGCGGCTGCACTTCCATATTGAAGCGGCGCGCGGTATTGAACAGGTTCAACAGCACATGGCCAAACGAAATCTCGGCCAAGGGTTTTTCGAATATCGGCTCGCACACGGTACGGATCGCAAACTCGAATTCATCGACGTTGGTATCCGCAGGTACCCAACCCGAATCGACATGCAATTCAGCAACCTTGCGGTAATCCCGGTTGAAAAAAGCCAGTAGGTTTTCAGCCAAATACCGCTTGTCGTCCCTATTGAGGGTGCCGACGATACCACAATCGAGTGCAATCCACTGTGGGTTTTGTGGGTTTTCCCGTGCAACAAAAATGTTGCCAGGATGCATATCGGCATGGAAGAAGCTATCGCGGAACACCTGGGTGAAGAAGATCGTCACCGCATTTTCCGACAGCAACTTCATATCCGTTCCGTTGGCCACCAGCGCGTCGATATCCGATACCTGAATACCGTAAATCCGCTCCATGACCAGCAGGTTTTCCCGACAGTAGTCAGTGAATACCTCCGGGACATAGAGCATATCGCTGTCCTCGAAATTACGCCGCAACTGAATACCGTTGGCAGCTTCTCGCATCAGGTTCAGCTCATCGAGCAGGGTTTTCTCATACTCGCGCACCACCTCGACCGGGCGCAAGCGACGGGCTTCGGGCAAAATCTTGGACAACAGGCCGGCCATTCGATACATCAGGCGGATATCAGCCTGTATCACCGGCAGGATATCCGGGCGAATCACCTTGAGCACCACCTCGCGGCCCGTCTCGCGCAGGGTTGCCGTATGAACCTGAGCAATCGACGCCGATGCCAGCGGCACCTCGTCAAAATCATCAAACCAAGTTTCGATCGGCCCGCCCAGCGCGGCCTCCATCTGGAGTTTCGCCTCGCGGCCATCGAATGGGGCGACCTGATCCTGAAGCAGGGCCAGTTGGTCAGCGATATGCGGCGGGAACAAATCACGTCGGGTCGACATCATCTGGCCAAACTTGATCCATACCGGACCGAGATCCTGCAGTGCCAGACGCAGGCGCTCGCCGAGCGGCTTGTCCGGATGCTCATTGCGGATCCAGAACAGTGATTTGCGCAGGCTTTTCGGCAGTTGCAGGCGCGGGTCTTCCGGCAGCAACTCATCAAGGCCATATCGAAGCTGGACGGCAGTGATCCGGTACAAGCGCTTGAGTTCGGAAATTGCCATCATGATGGGAGGCGCTCCAGCAAACGGTTGATCCGCGCTTCGGCACGGGCCACATCAGATTTAATATCATCAACCTGATCGGCAAAATAGGCGATCTCCAGCGCCTGCGGGGCCAAACGCCACTCCTCGGTGATCACCTCGGCCAGATCGCGCTGGCGACGGGCGATCCCACGGCGGACGAACTCGGCTCCGTTCTTTACCCCAGACACCAGCGTGTGGGCTATGATATCGCCGGTATATTGCGACAGTTTTTCTTCCACATCCGGCTTGAGGCCACTAAGAAGGGTCGAGAACTGCTGGGCCAACTGGATATCACCATCCAGCGAAAGTTTATCGGCCTTGATCAGCTGAGTCAGGTTCGCCTGCTGGCGAAGCTCCGGCAGCACCGAAAGGTTAAGCGCCAACTCACAGTCCAACTCACCCTCGTAACCGGCCAGCACATCAATCTGCTGGCTGAAAACAAAATACAGCTGCTTGCCGAATTCGTTGATCGTTACCCCGATCACCTTCCCCTTAAGGCGGGCAAGTCGGCGCTGGCTGGCCTCGTCTTCGTTGAGCAGGGTGTTTAGCGCGGTCTCGACCGCGCCGGTAACAAAAGCATCTAACGGCATGGCATCCTCAGAACTTGTAGCCACGGTGCAGAGCAACAATACCACCGGTCAGGTTGTAGTAGTTGGTCTGCTCAAAACCGGCCTCGCGCATCATGCCTTCCAGCGTATCTTGATCTGGGTGCATACGGATTGACTCGGCCAAGTAGCGGTAGCTGTCTGCATCGTTGGCGATCACCTCTCCCATTTTCGGCAGCAGGTGGAACGAATAGGCATCGTAGATCTTGGACAGCGGCTCGATGATCGGCTTGGAGAATTCCAAGACCAGCAGTCGGCCGCCCGGCTTGAGCACGCGGTACATCGAGCGCAGCGCCTTGTCCTTGTCTGTCACGTTACGCAGGCAGAAACTGATAGTAATACAATCAAAATAATCATCAGGGAACGGAAGCTCCTCGGCGTTGGCCTGCACATAGCCGACATTGCCAACAACCCCTGAGTCGCGCAGCTTGCTGCGGCCAACCTTGAGCATGGAGTTGTTGATATCGGCCAAAATCACCTGCCCGCTATCACCGACAATGCGCGAGAACTTGGCGGTCAGATCACCTGTGCCCCCGCCTAGGTCCAGCACCTTGTGACCACGGCGAACACCACTGCAATCAATGGTAAAGCGCTTCCATACGCGGTGGATACCCAGCGACATCAGGTCATTCATAATGTCGTATTTGGCTGCGACCGAGTGGAATACTTCTGCAACCAGCTCCGCCTTTTCGTCCTTGGCTACAGTACGGTAGCCAAAATGGGTCGTCTCTAGTGTGGTGTCCGTCATGCTACTTCCGTCATGGTTAACTTGCTGTATTAAACAAGCCCTAGTGTACTTGATGGTTGAGCTTTGCTCAAAGCACAACCTTATTCATTTACCCGGCCAGCCAATCCCACTGGCAACTCCGCTTGCCCGGGGATGTCATCAGCCCCCCCGAACATCGCCCGCTCGGCCAACTGCGGGCTAATATCCCGCTTTACTTCAACCCCAAGCTGGCGGAATCCCTCGGCCTGACGGATCACGTTACCCCGACCTGTCACCAGCTTGTTCATCGCCCCCTGATAACTCTGGCTCGCCTTGTCAAGCGATGCCCCGACCGCTTCCATATCCGTGACAAACAAGCGTAGCTTGTCGTATAGCTTGCTAGCCCGTTCGGCTATCTGCTTGGCATTCTGGTTCTGGCGCTCATTGCGCCACAGGTTATTGATGGTACGCAGTGCCACCAGCAAGGTCGTCGGGCTGACCAGCATGATATTCTGATCCATCGCATCGCGGATCAAACTCGGGTCAGCTTCTACCGCAGCCTGGAACGCAGGCTCCACCGGAATGAACATCAATACGTAATCAAGGCTATCGACGCCATGAAGCTGATGGTAGTCCTTACGGCCTAGGCCGCGAATATGGCCGCGCACCGAGGCGACGTGATCACCGAGTGCCAGCTCGCGCTCGGCAGCCGTGTCGGCATGGAAAAAGCGCTCGTAGGCCACCAGTGACATCTTGGCATCGATCACTACGTCTTTGTTCTGCGGCAGATGCACCACCACATCAGGCTGGTAGCGCTTGCCGTCTTCGTTCTCGAGACTCACCTGAGTCTGGTACTCATGCCCCTCACGCAATCCCGATTCACTCAGCACCCGCGCCAAGACCACTTCCCCCCAGTTGCCCTGGGCTTTGTTGTCCCCCTTGAGGGCCTGCGTCAGGTTGACGGCCTCGCGCGCCATCTGCTCATTGAGCTGCTTGAGGTTGTTGATCTCATGAACCAGGGTATGGCGCTCGCGGGCCTCATAGCTAAAACTGTCGTTGACCTGCTTGCGGAACCCCTCCAGCTGCTCGCGCAGCGGCCCCAACAAGCGATCGAGGCTCAGCTGGTTCTGCTGATCCACGGTACGGGTCTTGTGCTCGAACAGGCGGTTGGCCAAACTCTCGAACTGGATCCGCAGCCGCTCCTCGGCATTTTCCAACAAGGCTATCTTCTCGTCTGCCGCCTTTTGCTCTTCGAAGTGGCGGGCTTCCTGCTCGCGCAAGTCAGCCTCAAGACCAGCATTGGCCATCCGGGCATTCTCGATCTGCTCGGACAAATACTGCTTCTCGTTATTGAGCGCATCGAAATGGCGCATCTTCTCCAATGCCGCCGCCAACCGGCCGTGCATCTGGCGCAGCTCGGCCGTCAGCCGATCGCGCTCGATATCCATTTCATCCAGCTCTTGGTTGCGCTCATCAAGCTGTTGCTGGCAATGCTGCTCACGGTGGCGAGCCAACACCAGCTCCGATTCTGCCTGCTGCCGAAGCAGAGCCAATTGCTGCTGCCAGCGATTATTGACCAGCCATACCGCAACCGAACCGGCCAGTACCGCCCCGGACACACCACTGACCACTACCACTCCGTATCCCGATAACCACTCACTGATCATATTCTTATTCTATCCAGACCCATTATCCCAACAGGCGGCAGCCTGTGTATTGTTGACACCAAGGCTATGTCGGCACTTGATAAATGTCCAGACCCGCATCAAGGGTAAGATCACGCCAGCAAAATCCGCATCACCCCCTATCGATAAGCTAGTTGGTGATACTGTAATCGCTTACACTGACTCCCCTGACCTGCTGTCCTGCCGACAGCCTTTGATTTATGGATGAACAATGAACGAACGTCATGCGCTCGGCTACGGGCTGGCAGCCGTCCTGCTGTGGTCGACCGTCGCTACCGCCTTTAAAATAACCCTCGATTATTTTACCCCAACCCAGATGCTCGCTGCCGCCAGCGTGGTATCGGCCGCCGCCTTGATGGTCATCGCCGCCCTCCAAGGCAAGATCCATCTGCTTGGCCGTACCTTCCTCAAGCGGCCGCTGTATTACCTCCTGCTCGGTCTTATCAACCCGCTGGCCTATTATCTGGTCCTGTTCAAGGCTTATGATCTGCTGCCTGCATCGCAGGCCCAGCCGCTCAACTACAGTTGGGCCATCACCCTGACCCTGATGGCGGCCGTCTTCCTCGGCCAGACCATCCGCAAGCAGGACTGGGCGGCCTGCCTGCTTGGCTACCTCGGCGTGGTCGTGATCGCCACCAAGGGCAATGTCATGGCCCTGCAGTTCGACAACCCGACCGGGGTCGCACTGGCCCTGCTCTCCACCCTGCTATGGGCGATGTACTGGATCCTCAATACCAAGAACCAAGCCGACCCGGTTCTCGGGGTACTACTGGGCTTTCTTATCTCCCTGCCTTTCTCGATCGGTCTGAGTATCTACCAAGGCGGGTGGGGCTCGATTCCCTGGCAGGGCTGGGCCGCCGTCAGTTATGTGGGCTTGTTCGAGATGGGGATCACCTTCGTCCTGTGGATCAACGCCCTCAAGCTGACCCGAAATACCGCCCGCATCAGCAACCTGATCTTCATCTCACCGTTTATCTCACTGCTCCTGCTGGCCACGATTATCGGCGAGACGATCCAGCCGTCGACTTTGGTCGGGCTGGTACTGATCATCTGCGGTCTGGTCGTCCAGCAATGGAAAGGCAAGGCCAGCACGACCCAAAATGCGACCTAGAGACATATCCATTACCACGCAAATAACGGGCAAAAAAAAGCCTGCCACGTCAGTGGCAGGCAAACAAGCAGTGAATCATGGGTTGTCGAGACCCTGCGCCTTGAAAGGGACGGCGTCTTATTATGTCGAGAACCTAAAAACTAATCAGGCGGTTGCCGGTGCGTGCCAGCGCTTGCCGTAACGTGACCAGAGCAGCAGCAGCCCCGGAACCAACAACCACATTTGCAGCACCATCAGGTTTGGCGGCGTCAGATCCAGGCGCTGGGTCAGGCTCACCAAGGCCCCTGCACCACTCATCTGGAACAGCCCCAACAATGCCGCTGCCGTACCCGCCCGGTCACCGAATGGTGCCAGAGCCTTGCCGGCCGCCGAGCCCAGCACAAAGGCAAAGCCGAACGACGAGGCAAAAATCGGCAGCATGAAGGCCCATGCCTGATGTAGGTGGCTCATCACCAGCATCGCGCCACCAGCCACCACTAAGATCAACAAACCGGTATTGAGTGTCTTGCGGGTGCCAAAGCGGTCAATGAACCGAGGGGCCACCATGCAGGCAATAATGTTGAGGCCGGCATTGATCCCGAACCACACCGTAAACTGGTTCATATCCTGACCCAGCTCCATCATCAGCCAGACCGGGGCTGAGGTGACATAAGCCAAAATCACTGACATCGACAGCATGCACAGGGTCGCGTGGAACAGGAACATCGGCTCGCGCAGTACCGACAGATAGCGCGACAGGCTGATCGCCGAGCCGGAAACATCAGTATTGGCCGGGCGGGTTTCGCGGAACAGGCACAGAACCAGAGCACCGGCGACGATGGCAAAGCCTGCCATAAAGCTAAAATTAGAACGCCAGCCGAATACATGGGTCAGCCATGTCCCGAGCAGCGGGGCCAGAGCAGGAATAAAGCAGATCGCACCGTTGAGGTAACTGATCATCCGCCCGCTTTTCTCCGGGCCGAAACTGTCGCGCACCGCAGCAAATGCCGCGACCGAGGTGGCACAAGCACCGAACCCCTGCAGCAGGCGTGCGACCAGCAACAGGTCAAGCGACTGGGCCGTATAGGCCAACGCGGCACTCAGGCCGTAGATGGTAATGCCACCCAAGGCGATAGGACGGCGGCCAAAACGATCGGCCAGCGGCCCGGCCAATAGCTGGCCAAGACCCAGACTGAACATGAACCAGGTCACGGTATCCTGAACCCGGGTTACGTCGACCGCAAACGTATCGGCGATGGCCGGGAACGCCGGCAGATAAATATCAATGGCCAAGGGGCTGAACAAGACCAGCACCACCATCAAGGCGATCAGGCGCGGGCCTGCCGTTGTTGTTACTTGCATAAATAGGTGTCCTATATCGAGATAGCGGCAGTCTACGTGGTTAGAGATATGAATAGAAATGGTATATATTCAAATCTTAATTTCCCATTTGGAATATCTCTACCGAGGCTCCCGTGTTGCCGGAAAAACTCTCCCGTCTCGACCTCAACCTCTTGATCTGCCTGTTTGTCCTTCTCGAGGAAGGCAGCGTCACCCAAGCGGCCAACCGCCTCTGCCTGAGCCAGTCAGCCGTCAGCAAGAGCCTCGGGCGATTACGCGAACAATTCAGCGATCCGCTATTCACCCGCACAGCCCACGGCCTCAAGCCCACCCCGAGGGCCCAAGCACTACAGCCACAGCTCGAACAGTTACTGCGTGATATCGCCCACCTCACCGCGCCGGCCGAGTTCGTCCCTGCCACCAGCCACCGCCATTTCAAAATGGCACTGGTAGAAAGCGCCTATCCGCTCTTCCTGCCCCATTTCCTCGGCGACATTTTTGCCAAGGGGCCGAATATCATCCTCGACACCCAAGCCTGGAACGGGGACACATTCGAAAAACTCGGCCGCGGTGAAATCGACTTCGGCATCACCGGCAAGGATCTCAACCCACAGGATGCGATGATGACCATGATGCCGCCCAAGGGGATCCGATCCACCGAGCTCTGCCGCGATTCGCAAGTCTGCCTGATCCGCCAAGGCCACCCGGTCCTCAGCCAACGCTGGGACGAAGAGTGCTACCTTCGCCAGCGCCATATTCAGGTTCGCTGCGGCAACAACGACCGCTGGCTGCTCGACTTCAAGCTCGCCGAACGCGGACTGTGCCGCGACATCGCCATGTACGTCCCGGATTTCAACAGCGCCGCCAGCCTGTGTACCCATACCGATCTGGTCTTCACCGCACCGAGTCACTTCGCCAGTTACATCAGCAGCCAACTCGGACTCGAGATGCTACCGCTGCCATCAGCACTTCCTCCTATGGCCTATACCCTGTTCTGGCATCAACATCAGGAAAAAGATCTCGGGCACAGCTGGTTGCGCCAAATCATCATCCATGGCTGCCATGATTTGTCTGCAGGCCAATTGCAGGCCGACAGCAAAAGCGATAACGTAGGAAATCCCGCCAAACCGTCACAGGGACGGTGACTTAGTGAAAGGAAAAGAAACCCCATGCAAGCTGAAATCTCGCAACGCGTCGCGCAGATCCGCCAATGGCTGGCCGATCAGCAACTCGATGCGCTCCTGATCCCCCACGAGGATGAATACCTCGGTGAATACATTCCCGACCACAACGAGCGCCTGCACTGGGCGACCGGCTTCACCGGTTCGGCCGGCATGGCCGTGATTGCGCGCGATAGCGCGGCGATGTTTGTCGACGGGCGTTATGTGGTGCAGGTACGCAAACAGGTTCCTGCCGAAATCTACGAGTACCGCCACCTGATTGACGAACCACCAATGCAATGGGCGCTTGAGAACCTGCCTCGCGGCAGCAAAGTGGCCATTGACGCCCGCCTTCACAGCAGCGCCTGGCTCGCTCGCCACTCCGAGATGGTGAACGGCGAACTGGAGTTGGTTTGTATCGACGAAAACCCTATCGAACTGTTCTGGCATGACCGCCCGGCACCTACCCTGTCCGACGCCAAACTAATGGGGATCGAGTTCGTCGGCCAAAGCTGTGCGGAAAAGCGCCAGCACATTGCTGCCAACGTGAAGAAGCAAAAAGCGGCTGCCGCGCTGCTGACCCAGCTGGACAGCATTGCATGGCTGCTAAATATCCGCGGCAGCGACATACCAAGCCTGCCGGTCCTGCTATCGACAGCTATTATCCATGCCGATGAGAGCGTCGACTTCTTTATCGACCCGACCCGCCTGCCTGCGGACTTCGCCAGCCATGTAGGCGCCGGTGTACGCGTCCAGGCGCCGGATGCCCTTGAGGCGACCCTGCAGCAGCTCGGCGGCAAAACCGTACTTGTCGACCCTGCCACCAGCAATGCCTGGGCAAGCCAGGTCCTGCGTGCGGCCAACGCCACCCTCATTGAGGCAGCCGATCCTTGCCTGCTACCCAAAGCGGCCAAAAACGCCACCGAGCTTGCTGGTATGCAAGCCTGCCATATCCGCGATGGTGTTGCCGTATCGAAATTCCTGTCCTGGGTTGACCGCCAAGTCGCACAGGGCAACCTGCTCGACGAGGGGACGCTTTCCGACCAGCTATGGGCCTTCCGCAGCGAAGACAGCAGCTGCACCGATGTCAGCTTTGATACTATCTCTGCAGCAGGTGCCAATGCCGCCATGTGTCACTACAACCACCTGAAACAACCAACGCCTAGCGTGTTGGAAATGGACAATGTCTACCTTGTCGATTCAGGCGGCCAGTACCCGGACGGCACCACGGATATCACCCGCACCATTGCGATCGGTACCCCGGGCGATGAGATCAAGCAGGCCTTCACCTTGGTCCTGAAGGGCCATATTGCCTTGGCTTCTGCCCGTTTCCCGAAAGGCACAACAGGCTCGCAGCTGGATGCCCTTGCCCGCCAGCACCTATGGGCACACGGGTTCGACTACGATCACGGCACCGGCCACGGCGTCGGCCACTTCCTCAGCGTTCACGAAGGTCCGCAGCGTATCGCCAAGGTTTACAACCCAACGGCACTGCTGCCGGGCATGGTGCTGTCTAACGAGCCTGGCTACTACCGCGCCGATGCCTTCGGTATCCGGATCGAAAACCTGGAGCAGGTTGTCGAGGTGAGCACCAACGGTGATATGAGCGTACTGGGCTTCGAATCGCTGACCCGCGCGCCGATTGACCGCCGCTTGATTGAAATCTCTTTGATGACAGACAGTGAGCTGGCTTGGCTGAACACCTACCATGACAAAGTGTTCGCGGCGATCAGCCCAGCACTGGACGGTGACGATTTGGCATGGCTACAGCAGGCAACCGCCCCGCTAGGCCGCTAATAAAAAAACGCCCGCAGAGCATCGCTCCGCGGGCGTTTTCACTTTCATCCCATACCTGATCAGCCTGAATAGGCCCGATCCCAGTCTTTCCACACCACTTCCAGTCCGCGCGACCTCACGGCCTCTGCAACCTCAGCCACTGCGCGCTCATCACTAATCGCGAACTGCTCGAGTTCCGGCTCGCCGCCGTCAGCATAACCACCGGGCTGGGTCTTGGAGCCCGCCGACATCGTCGTGATCCCCAACGGCAAGACATTATCTCGAAACTGCGGTGACTCTCGGGTCGACAGCGACAACTCAACCTCGGGGTTGAGCAAGCGGTAGGCACAGATCAGCTGGACCAGTTGGCGGTCGCTCATCACAGACTTTGGCTGCAACCCACCCTCACAAGGGCGCAGGCGCGGAAAGGAGATCGAATAGCGGGTCTGCCAGTATGTTCGCTCCAGATACGCCAGATGCGCGGCCACAAAGAAGCTGTCTGTCCGCCACTCCTCCAGGCCAATCAGCGCGCCTATGCCTATTTTGTCGATCCCGGCACGGGCCAACCGATCGGGTGTTTCAAGCCGATAAGCAAAATCCATCTTATTGCCGCGCAGATGATGCTGGGCATAGGTCGGTGCACTGTAGGTTTCCTGGTACACCATCACGGCATCAAGCCCCAATGATTTCAGCTCGGCGTACTCGTCTTGATCCAACGGCTGAACCTCCATCGCCAAGTAACTGAACTGCGATTTGATCACTGGCAGGGCCTGGCGAAAATAGTCCATCCCGACCTTGCGTTCATGCTCCCCAGTCACCAGCAGGATATTGTCGAACCCCATCGACTTAATGGCATCGCATTCGCGCTCCACCTCGTCCATTGCCAACGTTCGACGCCGGATCCGGTTCTCCATCGAAAAACCACAGTAGGTACAGGCATTGGCGCACAAATTGGACAGATAAAGCGGCACGTAAAAAGACACTGTTTGGCCAAAACGCTGGCGAGTCAGGGCAGCCGACTGCCGAGCCATCTGCTCAAGGTAGGGCTCAGCGGCAGGGGAAATCAGTGCCTTAAAATCTTCCAGATCGCGTTTCGGTTTTCGCAGGGCGCGTTCGACATCGGCAGTATCCTTGCTGTAGATCGACAGCTTGACTGCATCCCAGTCAAGCTGCTGCCAAACCTCGACAAAGCTCATCATGCCCCCTTAGCCAGCGCTGTCTAGAAAAGCCGTCAACGGACTCGATGCGACAGCATGGTTGGCCCGGCTGGCCAACCCTGCTTCATACGCCATCCGACCCGCCTCAACCGCCAAGCGGAATGCCCGCCCCATAGCGACAGGATCTGCAGCCACTGCCATTGCGGTATTGACCAGTACGGCATCAGCCCCCATCTCCATCGCCTCTGCGGCATGGGAAGGGGCACCAATGCCAGCATCCACAATAACCGGAACACGGGCCTGATCGATGATAATCTCCAGAAAATCACGTGATGCCAGCCCTTTGTTCGAACCAATCGGTGCCCCTAGCGGCATCACCGCGGCACAGCCGACCTCCTCAAGCCGCTTGCACAGGACGGGATCGGCATGACAATACGGCAACACCACGAAGCCCTCCCGGACCAACTGCTCGGCAGCGTTCAAGGTTTCGATGGGATCGGGCATCAGGTATTTGGGATCAGGATGAATTTCCAGCTTGAGCCAATTGGTCCCCAAGGCCTCACGGGCCAATTTGGCGGCAAAAACCGCCTCGCGAGCTGTCTTGGCACCGGACGTATTGGGCAACAGGTTGACACCCGCCCCTATCAGAGGCGCCAAGATGTCATCATCCCGGTTATCTATATCCACCCGCTTAAGGGCCATCGTCACCAGCTCTGAGCCCGATGCAATAATCGAGTCGGCCATCATATGGCGATTGGCGTATTTACCGGTTCCGGTAAATAGCCGTGACGAAAAAGTCTTGTCTGCAATGGTTAGCATTTAGCCTCCGGCAATCGCTTGGAACAGTGCAATACGGTCACCGTCATTCAAAACGGTGTCTTCCCAGTTGCCGCGGGCAACAATATCTTCATTGAGCGCGACGGCCGTGGCGGCCAGAGGCATCTCCAGCAGAGCCAGCAAGCCGGCCAGATGAGTGCCACCCGCAACGGTAAGCGGCTTGTCATTGACCACTATTTGAATATCTTGGTGTGTCGTCATCGTAGCGTTATTCTCCTTGGCCACAAACTGGGCAGCTGATATCGTGGCTTATCCTGAAGGTATGCCATTGCATTGTCAGGCCATCGAACTGCCTCAGGCAGCCCAGCCCAACCGAACCAGCCCCACAGATAATTTTGAGCGCTTCCAGAGCCTGCATGGTACCGATAATGCCCACGACCGGCCCGGCAATACCGTTCTGGCTGCAGCCGCCCGGCTCATTGGCCTCCGGCTCGGGGAACAGGCAGTGGTAGCAAGGCCCTTGACCGTTATGGAAACCAAAAACCATCAGCTGCCCCTGCCAGCGGATCGCCGCTCCGCTAACCAGAGGCTTGCCAGCTTGGTAACAGGCATGGTTCACCGCATAGCGGGTCGGCAGGTTATCCGAACAATCCAGCACCACATCGGCCTGCGCAACTTCCAAGGCAAGCCTCTCCCCCAACAACCTTGCGTTGACGGGCCTGATACGTATATGGGGGTTGAGTGAGCGCAGCTGGGCCGCGGCCTGACCGGCCTTGTTAAGCCCCTCGTCATGCTGCCGATACAGCACCTGCCGCTGGAGATTAGAGCCTTCCAGAACATCATCATCGGCAATGACAATGGTGCCGACACCAGCTCCGGCAAGATAGAGGGCGGCCGCCGAGCCGAGCCCTCCCGCCCCGACCAGCAACACACGGGCTTGACCGATAGCCTCCTGACCCACCTCGCCGATCTCCGGCAGCATGATCTGGCGGCTGTATCGGACAAATACCTGATCATCAAGCATCCGCATCCCCCTGACCGCTTTCCGGCCTGATCAAGATTCTGGCAAATGCCGCAACGGCCTCGCCCGGGTCTTCCGCTTCTGTCACGGCCCTAACCACTGCCACGCTGCTGACGCCGGTTCGCCAAACGCGCTCGGCACGGGCCAGGTCGATCCCGCCAATCGCCACGGTCGGGTAGCTTGAGCCAATAAGTTTCTGGTACAGCGCGAGCCGGTTAAGGCCCTGTGGTTTTGAGGGCATCTCCTTGGTCGTGGTAGGGAATATATGACCAAGGGCGATATAGCTAGGATGGTACTCTGCTGCCCTTAGGATCTCGTAATAACCGTGGGTCGACAGTCCCAGTCTCAACCCGGCTCCCTGAATCGCGGCCAAATCGGCGGTATCCAGATCCTCCTGCCCAAGGTGCACCCCGAATGCCGCATGCTCAATCGCCAGCTGCCAATGGTCATTCACAAAAACCTGTGCATCGTCCTTCCGACCGACGGCAACAACCTGGGCTATCTGTTCAGCCAATGCCGAGGCATTGGGATCTTTAATCCGCAACTGAACCGTCTTCACACCCAAATCCAGCAACCGCTCGACCCAGCGGGCACTATCAACCACCGGGTACAAGGCCAACTTATCGGCCTCGACCGGTGAGAACGGTGCGAGAACCCTTCCTCTCTCCACCCACCCCAGCTCTACGGCTTCCGGATGGTTTGCTGTCAGCGCCCGGGGAAACAGGCGCGGCTCGGTCGGCCAGCCTATATCGCCATAACCATTGGTATGGCTTTCCAAGTAGCTTCTGGCATAGGCACGAGCCAAGGTCACGCCATCTTCGAGCGGAAAATCCAAAGCGAGTGCAACCAGCAGCATAGCTCGCTGGGCTTCGCTACTACCAGCATGATGGCAATAGGTCGCTCTGGCGACACCTTGGTGATGCCAGATATCGATACAACCTTGCTCGGTCGGCAATCCGCATACAACCAATGAAGGATTCGCAGCAACCTGCTGCTGCACCTCACTAACCGATGGATATGGAGCTAGCCATTGATCGCGAATATCAAAATCCACGTCCTGCTGCAAAGCGTTAAACGCTACGCTCAACGCCTGCCCGTTACGGGAAATGTTTACCACTGCCGAATCACTCCACCCGACACTGACTGGCTCGCCAAGCTGAAATTGATCAGCTGCCGCCAGCAAAGGCTCAATATGCATCAGTAGCGGGGTTAGGTGATCGGGTAAACACAAGGTGTTCATTTGCTGTCCTCTCCTATGGGATGGTAAAGCTCGCTGCCCAGGGCACGAAACTCCTCTGCTTTTTGCTGCATCCCTGCCAGCGGATCATCAAGCAATTGGATCTCTATCGCTTCCTGCTCTAGGCCCTTGGCGTAATCGCGGACTTCCTGTGATATTTTCATTGAGCAGAACTTTGGTCCGCACATCGAGCAAAAATGGGCCACCTTGCCGGATTCCTGCGGCAGGGTCTCATCGTGATAGGCCTTCGCGGTTTCCGGATCCAGTGCCAAATTGAACTGGTCTTCCCAGCGAAACTCAAACCGAGCCTTAGACAGGGCATTGTCCCTAACCTGTGCACCGGGATGGCCCTTGGCCAAGTCTGCCGCATGGGCACACAGCTTGTACGTGATCAGCCCCACCTTTACGTCCTCTTTGTTCGGTAGGCCAAGATGTTCTTTCGGGGTGACGTAGCACAGCATGGCACAGCCATACCAGCCAATCATTGCCGCACCGATACCGGAAGTAATATGATCGTAGCCAGGAGCAATATCCGTTGTCAGCGGGCCTAATGTATAAAACGGGGCTTCATGGCAATGCTTGAGCTGTTCATCCATATTCTCCTTAATCATATGCATCGGCACATGACCCGGGCCTTCTATCATGACTTGGACATCGTATTCCCATGCAATCTTGGTCAACTCACCAAGCGTTCGCAATTCACTGAATTGCGCCTCGTCATTGGCATCTGCCACCGATCCCGGCCGCAGGCCGTCACCAAGCGACAACGCAACATCGTACTGGGCACAAATTTCACAGATCTCACGGAAGTGCTCATAGAGAAAGCTCTCTTGATGATGGGCCAGGCACCATTTCGCCATTATCGATCCGCCCCGAGAGACAATCCCCGTGACCCGCTTTGCCGTAAGAGGGACATAACGCAGCAAGACACCGGCATGGATTGTAAAATAGTCGACGCCCTGCTCAGCTTGTTCAAGCAAGGTATCGCGAAAGACTTCCCAGTTGAGGTTCTCGGCGATACCGTTCACCTTCTCCAACGCCTGATACATAGGGACCGTGCCGATAGGCACAGGGCTATTGCGGATAATCCACTCCCGGGTTTCATGAATATTGCGCCCAGTAGAGAGATCCATCACCGTGTCGCCTCCCCAACGGGTCGACCACACCAGTTTCTCCACTTCCTCCTCAATGGACGAACTTACCGAGGAATTGCCGATATTGGCATTGACCTTAACCAGAAAGTTTCGCCCGATGATCATTGGTTCCGACTCGGGATGGTTGATATTGGAAGGAATGATCGCACGGCCTTCGGCCACTTCTTTGCGGACAAACTCTGGGGTTATTTCAGATGGAAGGTTGGCCCCGAACGCTATACCGGGATGCTGCTGGGAAAGAGTCTGATCACGATACTGAGCGCGCCCCATATTCTCGCGGATGGCAATGAACTCCATCTCAGGGGTCACAATACCGCGCCTAGCATAATGGAGTTGGGTGACTTTGGCCCCGCGTTTAGCACGCCGAACACTTCCCGGCTGACCAAAGCGAAGTTCATCAAGCGTACCATCCGCCAATCTCTCTTTGGCGTAGCGGGAACTCAACTCGCTAAGGACATCACAATCCGCTCGTTCAACGATCCACTTCTCACGAAGCTTTGGCAGACCGCTATAAATATCCAGTTGATGATCAGGATCGGTATAATAACCAGAGGTATCATAAACACGAACGGGCTCATTGGGCTCAAAAACAGGCGTTTCTTTGGTACCCCCCACAAGGCTGTCAGATAACGATACCTCACGCATCGGTACGCGAATATCACTCCGGCTACCGGCGACATACACCTTACGCGAATTGGGATAGGCTTGTGTGGTCAGTGAATCGATAAATTGTTTCGCTTCCAGTCTCGCTTGCTTGCGATTCGTCATAGCAATTTCCTTTTCGTCTTCTTAATCGGGAAAGTTGCTTGGCGGATGGGTGCGTAAACAAGAGGCTACACGTAGGGTGTATAGCTTACATTCTGAAGGAACTACTGCCCAAACGAGCAGCGATACAGATGATTATCTCTTGTTCCCTTCGCAGGTATTAGCCTGATCAGGTTCAACGGATCCCGCAATGCGGTCTCAGCCAGATGGCACTCCGACAAGTACAGCGAGTATAAGGAACTCTGGCGTTCACAGCAACCCAGCGACAACAATTAGATAACAATCCCCAATTACTGGCAAATCAACACATCGCAATCCAATTCATCAGCTAAGGCTCTGCTAATATCCTTGAACCAATGGATCCCAGATCGTCGATGTCCGGTCACCACCAGATTAGCCCCTACCTTATCAGCCAAGAAGACAAGATGCTTAACCACATCGCCATTGGCCATATGAATAGCCCTAACTTTATAAGGTGACGTATCAGCTAACCCCCTCAGCTGCTCCATTCTTCGCTGTTCAAGCTCGTTATGAGCTTCTTCAATCCCTAATTCGGCATCGGCAAAACTAACATTGCCCATACCCGGTTCAACAAACGCCAAGTGCAATTCGGCATTGTTCTGCTCAGCAATAACGGCAGCTTTTACCATTAACCGGTGAGCCTCATTGTCTGTAGGATCTACGGCCAATAGTATCGTTTGGTAGAGCGCCATCTCTCAATTCTCCTATCGACTCATCAATGTGCCAATTTTCTGCTATATCTACACACAGCCTATACCAAAACTGCAGCAGTACTTACCGCTAAATCAATGATTGCGTTTTTAGGAGGCAGGAAAAATGCTCATGGCAGCCATAACATGGTATTAGTATGGCAATAATTTATATCAGCACTTGAGATAACAATGAGTCAATTAATGTTTCTGGGGCTTATCGCCCTTGGCGGGGCGTTTGGTGCTTGCTCCCGCTACCTCATATCTGAGTTTTGTGTGTCCCTGTTCGGACGAGGCTTTCCCTACGGCACGCTAGTCGTTAACGTAATAGGCTCAATGATTATGGGACTGCTCATGTCTGCCCTGAACCAGGGAATGATTGAAGCGGTTCCAGCACGCCCGCTTATCGGATTAGGATTTCTCGGGGCACTCACTACGTTCTCGACATTCTCAATGGATAACGTCATTTTGATGCAACAAGGCGAATTTCTAAAAGCAGGGGTAAATATTTTACTCAACGTTATCGTCAGTGTCGCAGCTTGCTTCATCGGCTACCAACTCATGATGAAAAGCTAACCATACACTGTTACCGCATAAGGAAAAGCTCCCCACCTTGGTTGGGGGCTTTTTCTTATAACAGGCTACCAAGCAACCTTCCTCATGCAATCCACCACAAAACTCAGCGCACTTTTCAACGAAAACAGTCAAAAATCCAATCATCGCTAAGGCTCTCGTATCCTCATGATCACGGTTGCCCAGGAGCTGCGTTGTACCTGCTAGCAAGGTCAGTTTTACAAATATCAGAAACGAAAAAGGCTCCAGCATTTCTGCTAGAGCCTTGAAGATGGCAGGGGTGGAGAGATTCGAACTCCCAACACGCGGATTTGGAATCCGCTGCTCTGCCAATTGGAGCTACACCCCTATAAGCACTCATTCTACTGGCTTGGCCAATAAAAGCAACGGTATTTTCCTGAGGCTAATCACACTCTTAGCTAAAATAATGCCATCAAATACATTGCTGTATTCATCGATAATAGCTCGATATAACAACAATATGATTTCCCCGCTGCATTTCTTCGGGGATGCCTACTTAAAGATGGCAGGGTTGGACAGGGCTGGCGCACAAGCTTCCAACACGCGCTGATTTTCGGTGTGGCGGAATCTGCGGCTCTGTTTTCGATATAAACGAAAAAGGCTCCAGCATTTCTTCGGGGACGCCTAGTCTAGAGCCTTGAAGGAGGTAGGGGGGGGACTGAGCTGGCATTCCAGAGATTCG
>NZ_LDOT01000004.1 GCF_001029445.1 Photobacterium aquae | reverse complement strand
CGGACCATACATTTTTGTATTTGAATAATTTTGAATGTCCGTCCTTCGGCCGGATAGCCCCAGGCTAGGCGTCCCCGCCACTTGTTAAGAAATCCAGTCTTCGGACTGGGTTTTGTCTTTTAGACGGTTCGTTGGAGGAGTAACCCGAGCAGGGCTTGTACCAAGGGATCGTTGTGCTTGCTTTGCTTCCAGCATAAGCCAAGTTCGAGCGGCATGATGGCACTATGCTCGAGTTTCTGGATTTTGCCTCCGAGCGGGCTATTTTCAATTACGATATCAGGAGCAATACCTACCCCGCAGCCGAGGGCGACCATGCTGACGATTGCTTCATGGCCTGCTACCTGGGCATAAATATGAGGTTTGATTTTATGCTGCCTCAGCCACTGATCGGCTTTTTCTCTGGCCGCTCCCGATTCAGGAAGAATAAAAGGCAGTGCGTTCCATACCGGAATCTCTCCCATGTATTTTCTGAGCGCTGGAGGGGGGATGAGCGGTGCAATGACGGAGAGAGGAATATCGTCGAGCTTGAGGAAGTTGAGTTTGCTGGATAACTGTGCGGGTTTGGCGGCAATGGCAATATCGGCGATATCCTGCTGGACCTGACTGGTGGCAAGCGCCGGATCTCCGGTGATAAGTTCGATGTCTACCTGCGGGTGGTGTAGCCTGAATTGGCTGATGATGTTTGATAGATAGCTATAACTGGCTGTTACTGAGCAAAAGAGCCGGAGTCGCCCCTTAAGCTGTTGGTTGTGATCGTCAAGCTCAGCCTTGGTGTCATGCCACCGGCTGATAATCAAAACGGCAGTGGGCAATAGGGTTTTCCCGGCTGCAGTGAGCTCGACGCTGCGATTGTCTCGGATAAACAGGGTTTTGCCAACATCCTCTTCCAATCGCTGTATAACACGGCTCAGGGCCGATGGGCTGATATGCATCGAATGGGCGGTGTGACTGAAGTTGCGCGACTCGCAAAGGTGGATAAAGAGTTCCAGCGTTCTGATATTCATCTTCCATGTTGCATCTTTTGCAATGAGTTGTTGTGAATATAGCACTTTGCGCAACAAGGTGTGTGATCTAGTATCGGGATATACGACAAAACATGTCGACCCAAGGATAAGATTTCACGGAGTGCAGAGTATGGCCAACTATTTCAATACCCTTAATTTACGTCAGCAGCTTGATCAGCTAGGCCGTTGCCGCTTTATGGATCGCGCGGAATTTTCGGCAGGATCTGATTATCTGAAAGGCAAAAAAGTCGTCATTGTTGGCTGTGGGGCGCAAGGGCTTAATCAGGGGCTCAATATGCGAGATTCTGGTCTGGATGTCTCCTATGCGCTTCGTCAGGCAGCGATTGACGAGCAACGCCAGTCTTACCTGAACGCTAAAGACAATGGGTTTGAGGTTGGCAGTTACGAGTCATTGATCCCGCTGGCTGATCTGGTCGTTAACCTTACCCCGGATAAGCAGCATAGCAATGTGGTTGAAACAGTGATGCCTTTGATGAAACAGGGGGCGGCTCTGGGCTACTCGCATGGTTTCAATATCGTGGAAGAAGGGATGCAGGTTCGCCCGGACATTACCGTGGTGATGGTGGCACCCAAGTGTCCGGGTACCGAAGTGCGTGAAGAGTACAAGCGTGGTTTCGGTGTCCCAACCCTGATTGCTGTACACCCGGAAAATGATCCACAGGGCGAGGGGCTGGAAATTGCCAAGGCGTGGGCTGCGGGCACCGGAGGCCATCGCGCCGGGGTGTTGGAGTCTTCTTTTGTCGCCGAAGTGAAATCAGATCTAATGGGCGAGCAGACGATCCTATGCGGGATGCTTCAGGCCGGTTCGATCGTATGCTACGAGCGGATGGTCGCTGAGGGTGTCGACCCTGCCTATGCGGGTAAGCTTTTGCAGTATGGGTGGGAGACGGTGACCGAAGCACTGAAGTTCGGTGGTATTACTCACATGATGGATCGCCTGTCCAATCCCGCGAAGATTAAGGCTTTTGAGCTGTCGGAAGAGCTGAAGTCACTGCTGCGTCCGCTTTACAATAAGCACATGGACGACATTATTACCGGCGAATTTTCTCGGACCATGATGGCCGATTGGGCCGAAGGCGATGCCGATCTGCTGGGCTGGCGTGGCGAGACTGCGGAAACTGCATTCGAAAACTACCCGGAATCGGATATCACGATTTCTGAGCAGGAGTACTTTGACCACGGCATTTTGATGGTTGCGATGGTGCGTGCTGGCGTCGAGCTGGCCTTTGAGGCCATGACGGCATCGGGGATTATCGAAGAGTCCGCCTACTACGAATCACTGCATGAGCTGCCGCTGATTGCCAATACCATTGCACGTAAGCGTTTGTATGAGATGAACGTGGTGATTTCCGATACGGCGGAATATGGCAACTATCTGTTTGCCAATGTAGCTACACCGCTTCTACGTGAGCAGTTTATGCCGAAGGTATCCGCTGATGTTATCGGAAAGGGTCTAGCGGAAACGGGCAACTATGTCGATAACCAGCAGCTTATCGAGGTGAACGAGCAGATCCGTAATCACCCTGTAGAGCAGATAGGCAAGACGCTGCGAGGTTACATGAAAGACATGAAGCAGATTGCCGTAGGCGGCTAAGGCTTGCTGGTATCAGGTAAAAAGAAGCCCAGACAGACGTCTGGGCTTTTTGGTATCTGGTGATGATTAGTCGTCTTGGCGATCCGTATTCAGGCGTTGCTCTAACTCATCAAGTTTTTGCTCAAGGGCTGTCAGCTTCTGGCGAGTGCGAAGCAGGACCTGGGTCTGCACATCGAATTCTTCGCGGCTGACAACATCCAATTTGCCAAGTTGTGCTTGGATAACCTGACGAACCTTTTGTTCAACATCATTGCCAAGATCTTTCACAGGTTGTGGCATTGAGTCATGGATTTGCTTAGCCACTTGTTCCAGTTTCTTTGGATCAAACATTGCTGAATAAACTCCGTAACGGCGTAGTATGTGTTGTCGTTATTTTATTCAAATATAACGGCTTTGTCGTCGGTGATTGTACAAAAGAAAAGAGGCCGTCATAAACGGCCTCTTTGTTTGTTGCAGTGGTTAGCCTTCTCGGGCCTCTTTCAGGGCATTGCGTGCCTCATCGACCCGCTTGAGCTTTTCCAGATCTTTGTCCTCGACAAATACCGGCAGCGGTTTATGGATGCTGGCCAGATAAGAGTAAATCACTGGAAGAACGAACAGGGTGAAGACGGTACCGATAGCCAGACCGGCAACGATAACAATACCGATACTAAAGCGCTGGGCTGCACCAGCCCCGGTTGCGTATAGCAGCGGGATCAGGCCTGCAATCATGGCCGCCGTAGTCATCAGGATCGGACGAAGACGGATCTTCGCGGCTTCCATTACGGCAGCCATGCGGTCTTTTCGGTGATTGAGCTGCTCTTCCTTGGCAACCTCACAGATCAGAATACCGTGCTTGGTGATAAGGCCAATCAAGGTGATCAGACCTACCTGCGAGTAGATATTCATTGATGCTGCGCCCCACGCGAGGGCAATCAGCGCACCACAGATAGCCAATGGAACGGAGACCATGATCACCAGCGGGTCACGCAGTGATTCGAACTGGATTGCCAGTACCAGGAAGATGATCGCCAGTGCCAGGGCAAAGGTTGTATACAGTGCATTACCTTCGGTGACGAACTGGCGCGATGCCCCCATGAAGTCGTACTGGTAGCCTGCCGGCAGAGTGCTGGCCGCTTCAGTTTCGAACCAACTGATAGCATCACCCATCGCGACGCCAGGTGAAGGAACCGCACCGACTGTTGCTGAGTTCAGCTGGTTGAAGTGCGGTAGCGAGCGTGGCTCTGACACGACTTCGATGGTCACCAAACTGCCCAATGGGATCGATTTGCCGTCTGCTGCGCGGACGTAGTAACCCTTTAGCGACTCAGGGTTGAGGCGGTATTTGCGCTCAACCTGTGGGATCACCTCGTAAGAGCGGCCGTTGAGGTCGATACGGTTGACGTAACCGTCGGCCATCATGGTGCTCAGGGTGATACCGATGTCCTGCATGGTCACGCCGTAGGCACCTGCCTTGTCTTTGTCGATCTTGATCTTCATCGTGGCCGAATCGTAGTTCAGGTCGAGATCCGAGTAGACAAATAGCGGGCTGGTCTTGGTCTTGGCCAGAATATCGCTACTGATCTGGAATAGGCTCTCGAAACTGTTCGGCGTGGTAATGACGAACTGGATCGGCAGGCCGGAACCGGCACCCGGAAGCTCTGGCATCTGGAATGCCGTCACTGACATTTCAGGTACGTCCTTCACCAGATCGGTGACGCGCTTAACAACGTCTGCCTGACTGGCTTCACGCTCGCTCCACGGAACCATTGATGCGATACCAAAGGCTTGGTTGGAGCTCGGCACACCGGAGAACACCTGAGCAAACGCCACCTCTGGCTGCTTAACCAGAATTTTGTTCACCTCTTCCATCGTATTTTCGATGTAGTCGAGGTTGGCGTTGGACGGTGCCGTACCCATCATCACCAACACGCCCTTGTCTTCTGCTGGGGCAAGTTCGCTCGGGATGAACTTGAACAGCATCGGCAAGGTGGCAAACACGATCACCGCAAATACCAGTACGACCGGACGCATCTTCATGATTCCGCCGAGCATCTTCTCGTAACGGTTAGTCATGCGGTCAAGGAAGTGGTGTACGGTTGTCTCGAATTTGCTTGGCTGCTCGTTGGCTTTGAGCATTTTCGAACACATCATTGGCGATAGGGTCAGGGCGATAATACCCGACACGAAGACCGAACCGGCTAGAGTCAGGGCAAACTCCTTGAACAGCGAGCCGGTGATCCCCCCCATCATCGCAATCGGGGCGTATACCGCACCGAGGGTCAGGGTCATGGCGATAACCGGAACGGCGATCTCGCGGGTACCGATAATCGCGGCCCGGAACGGCGATTCGCCTTCTTTGATGTGACGGTCGACGTTTTCCAGCACCACGATGGCGTCATCGACCACTAGGCCGATAGCCAGCACCATCGCCAGCAGGGTCATCAGGTTCCATGAGAAACCGAATGACTGCATCACCATGGCGACGCCGATCAGCGATAGCGGGATGGTGACGATCGGGATGATAACCGCTCGCAGTGAGCCCAGGAACAGGGTGATCACGACCAATACGATAATCGCGGCTTCGGCAATAGTCTTGATTACTTCGTGGATAGACTCGTTGATGGCAATCGTCGAGTCATACATCACGTTCATCTTGATGTTGCTTGGCATGTTGCGCTCAAGTTGAGGCAACAGCTTGTACACATCGGCTGCGATGTTGATCGGGTTGGCACTCGGCGCGGCGTTGATTGCTGCTACGACCGCTTCCTGACCGTTAGCCGTTGCGCGGTAGACGTCGTGGCTCTTCGCAAGGGTAACCTTGGCGATGTCGCCCAGACGGATCACCTGGCCGTCTTTGGTGGAAACCACCAGTTTTTCCAGCTCGTCGGTATTGCTGACCTGAGTGTCGGCCGTGCCGTTGTAGAGCACGAAGTCACCCGTAGCCTGACCTGTTGCTGACTGGTAGTTGTTGGCGTTCAAAACACCCATTACATCCGTCGCAGTCAGGTTGTAGGCGGCCATTTTTGCTGGGTCTAGCCATACGCGCAGGGCGTATTTCATACCACCGTAAAGGTCGACCTTGGAAACACCGTTGACCGTAAAGAGCTGCGGGTTGATCACGCGTTCTAGGTAGTCGGTGATCTGGCTCGAGCTCAGCTCGTCACTGGTGAAGCCGATGTACATAACCGCCGTTGTCGAACCCGTCGACATGGTTACCGTCGGATCCTCAGACTCTTTAGGCAGCTGGGAACGCACCGAGTTGGTCTTGGCCAGAATATCTGCCAGCGCCGCATTCGGGTCGGTATTGAGCTTCATGGTGACCGTGATGGTCGATGAGCCGAGTACCGATGACGAGGTCATGTAGTCGATATTGTCAGCCTGGGCAATGGCCTGTTCCAGAGGCTGGGTGATAAAGCCCTGGATCAGGTCGGCACTGGCCCCGTAGTAGCTTGTGGTTACGGTAACCACGGTATTCGTCATGTCAGGGTATTCCCGGACCTGCATCTTGAAGATGGCTTGCAGGCCTAGGAGGGCGATCAGGAAGCTGATCGATACCGCTAACACAGGACGTTTAATAAAAACATCTGTAAAGCGCATTGTGTCCTCCGGATCACAGCATTGGGGTTTCTGCCGGAACTTTCAGCGCACTGCTTTCGACAACACGCACTTTGGCATGGTTACTCAGGCGAACCTGACCTGAGGTCACGACGGTGTCGCCCGCCTTGACACCTTCAAGGATGTGAGCCGTGCTGCCCTTGCGCTCGCCGACTTTGACCACTGACTGCTTGACGCGTAGATCGCCTTTTTCGTCCTTGCTGACCAGGTAGACGTTGTCGCCATACAGGGTGTAGGTGATCGCTGTCTGAGGCAAGATGATCTGATCCTTGAGGGTAGGCAGGATGATGTGGGCACGGGCAAACATACCGCTACGCAGCACGCCGTCGCTATTCGGGATATCGGCCTGAACCTGAACTAGACCGCTCTGGAAGTTTACCGCAGGCTCGATAGCGCTGATCTTGCCGCTAAATGGGATTTGCGGGTAGGCATCCACGAAAATTTCGACTTCCTGACCAAGGTGGATTTCTGAAATGTCGGTTTGCGGAATGGTAAAGCGCAGGCGCATCAATGAGGTATCTTCAAGGCGGACGATGTCAGTACCCGGCTGGATATACTCACCAAGGTAAACATTACGCAGGCCGACTGCACCATCGAACGGTGCCTTGATGGTGCGGCGGTCGATAGTGGCCTTCAGGCTCTCGATATCGGCAGATAGCGAGAAGTAGGATGCTTCGGCATCATCGTAGGCTTCTTTGGAGATAGAACCTTTCTTGAATAGGCCGCGGTAACGTTCGTACTTGGCTTTGGCAGCAGGTAGACGCGCCTGTGAGCTTTTCAGGTTGGCGATTTCGACATCAGAGTCCAGAGTCACCAGCGGCTGGTCTGCCTTGACGGTGGTACCTGATTCGAAGTCGATGCGCTTGATCACGCCCGCAACTTCCGTGGTGATTGTCACACCTTGGTTCGGCTCGATAAAGCCGATCGCTTCGATAGCCGGTACCCAGTTTTCAGGCTGGACCGCCGTGGTCGTGACAGGGAATTCCGGTTCAGGCATATTGGCCATGTACTCGGCGATTTTTTTCTGTTTGAAGAGATTGAAACCAATCACGCTGCCAAAAAGCAGTACAGCGATCAATAGCATCACTATCCATTTTTTCATTGTCGGGAGTGCTCCGATTTATTGACTAATGTTAATGCTGAAGAATGGCATCCCAACTGGCCTGGATGGCAGATTCCAAATCTGCATCGCTAACCTTGTAGACACCGTTGATATGTTTACGTGCCAGGCAGGCGCTGGTCTCGAGGCTCAGTACGCTCAGAATCTCGTTATCCAGTTCCTTGAACAGGCCGCAGGCTTTGCCTTCTTCGAAAAGCTGGTCGACCTGGGCAAACATCTTTTTTTCTAGTAATCGTTGTTCGTGGCATTTTCTGCGTGGCAGGTTCTCGAACTGACCGCGGTTGATGAGCGGGGCATCATCCTCCGTTGCCATATTCCAGATATTGAGCCACATGGTGCGGAACCGCTGTTGCAATGGCATGTCATCAGAGATGTTTTGGCTGATTTTGTGCGCCACGTAGGACAGGATGTGATCGTGCAGCTGGTGCAGGAGATCGTCCTTGTCCTCGAAGTAGCGGTAAATCGTACCCGTTGCCACGCCTGCTTCTTTGGCGACCATTTGCATTGAAATGCCGTGAAACCCGTATTCCGCCAGCAATTTTTCAGTTGCTTGGAGGATGCGTTTTTTCTTGTCACTCATAACAGGCAATTTTGTAAATAAAGATGGTGAATGAATGTTCATTCACCATTTTAGGTTGCCCATTTTGTTGTGCAAGCGTTTTTTCCATCGTCGGGATATCAAGGCGGATTGCTGGGCCTCGTGGACATCGGCCATGAACCCGTTACAATGCGCCTGCATCCCGATGATCACGATAGGATACCCCTATGAAACTGAACCCAAGGCAAAACGAAGCGGTAAAATATGTTGCTGGGCCGTGTTTGGTTCTGGCCGGTGCCGGATCCGGCAAAACCCGCGTTATTACTAACAAAATCGCTTATCTGGTTCAGCATTGTGACTACAAGGCACGTAATATCGCCGCCCTGACCTTTACCAACAAGGCCGCGCGGGAGATGAAAGAGCGTGTCGGACAGACCTTGGGACGCCAAGAGGCCAAGGGATTGATGGTATCGACCTTCCACACCCTGGGGCTGAATATTATCCGCCGTGAGTACAAGGCGCTGGGGCTCAAGGCGAGCTTCTCCCTGTTTGATGACCAAGATCAGATGTCGCTGCTCAAGGAGCTGACCGAGAAACAGATTGACGGTGACAAGGATCTGCTCAAGCTATTGCAATCGACGATCTCCAACTGGAAGAACGACATGCTCTCGCCAGCCGATGCCAAGGCGCGGGCCAAGGGCGAGCGCGACCAGTTGTTTGCCTATTGCTACGAGATGTACCAGCGCCAGATGAAGGCTTACAACGCATTGGATTTCGATGATTTGATCCTGATGCCTGTGCTTTTGCTGCGTGATAACGAAGAGGTACGGACGCGCTGGCAGAACCGGATCCGCTACTTGCTGGTGGACGAATATCAAGATACCAATACCAGTCAGTATATTTTCGTTAAGTTGCTGGTTGGTGAACGCTCTCGCTTCACCGTGGTGGGTGATGATGACCAGTCGATTTATTCTTGGCGTGGCGCGCAGCCGGAAAACTTGGCTTTGCTGAGCAAGGACTTCCCAAGCCTCAGGGTGATCAAACTGGAGCAGAATTACCGCTCGACCAGCCGTATTCTGCGCAGTGCCAATATCCTGATTGCCAATAACCCGCACGTGTTTGAGAAAGCCCTGTTCTCGGAAATCCCCGATGGTGAAATGCTGAAGGTGATTACAGCGAAAAACGAGGACCATGAGGCAGAGAAGGTGGTCGGGGAGATGATTGCCCATCGCTTCATGAATAATACCCAGTATAAGGATTATGCCATCCTGTACCGTGGCAACCACCAGTCACGGCTGTTCGAGCGGGCCCTGACTCAAAACCGGATCCCGTACAAGATTTCCGGTGGTACCTCGTTTTTCTCTCGGGCGGAAATCAAGGACATCATGGCGTACCTGCGGGTGCTGACCAACCCAGATGACGACAATGCCTTCTTGCGTATCGTCAACACCCCGCGCCGGGAAATTGGCCCGGTCACGCTGGAGAAGCTAGGAACCTATGCCAATATGCGTGGCAAGAGCCTGTTTGCGGCCAGCTTCGAGCTCGGGCTGGAGCAGCACCTGAGTGGACGTGGGCTAGAGTCGCTGCAGCGTTTCACCCGCTGGATTGTCGAGTTGGCGGATAATGCCGAGCGTGGCGATACCGTGGCGGCAGTGCGCCAGTTGATCCGTGACATCAACTACGAGGACTGGCTCTATGAAACATCCGCAAGCCCGAAGGCGGCGGAAATGCGGATGAAGAACGTTTCGGATCTCTATAGCTGGATCACCGCCGATCTGGAGGGGGATAACTATGACCAGGAGGTCAAGACCTTGAAGGAAGTCGTTCAGCGACTGACCCTGCGTGACATGATGGAGCGCGGCGAGGATGAAAACGATGCCGATCAGGTCCAGCTGATGACATTGCATGCATCAAAGGGCTTGGAGTTCCCGTATGTCTATCTAATTGGTAGTGAGGAGGGGATTTTGCCCCACCAGACCAGTATCGATGAAGATAATGTCGAAGAGGAGCGCCGCTTGGCTTATGTGGGGATCACCCGAGCCCAAAAAGAGCTGACCTTTACCTTGTGTAAGGAGCGTCGTCAGTTTGGTGAGCTGATCAAACCTGAGCCGAGCCGTTTCCTTTATGAATTGCCGCAAGATGATCTGATGTGGGAGTCGGACAGAAAGCCGATGAGCCAACAGGAGCGGATGGACAAGGGACAGGCCCATATAGCCAACCTGCGTTCTTTGTTTAAGAAATAACAAGCATTCAAAAAGGGTTGATACTGGGTATCAACCCTTTTTCTATTCTAGGGGGGATGGCCTACAGGCCTTCTATCATGTGGTTGATGGCCGCTACGATTTCATCATCGCTGCAATCCATACAGGCTCCCTTGGCCGGCATGGCATTAAAGCCGTTGATAGCGTGGTCTGCCAATACATCGGCGCCTTTGGCGATGCGTGGGCTCCAGTCGCCGGCATCGCCGATTTTAGGGGCACCCAATACCCCCGCGCCGTGGCAGGAGGCACAGAAGTTGCTATAGACCGTGTCACCGCTCCGTGGTCCGGCTACTGCTACTGGGATCGCAGGGGCATCGCCTTCGAGATAGACTGATCCCACAGGCTTGATGCGTTCTGCAATTGCTTCGTCTGACATGTCAGCGGCAACGGCGCTACTTGCCAGCGTCGTTGCCGCAATGGCCGTTATCATGAGTGGTCGAAGAGAAAATTCCATTGAGCTCACCTTACACTTCCAGATCATTATGTGTTTTTGCCACAGTCTTCTCATGCTTATTGTTAGTCGAACTGTTGAGACAAGGGCGTGTTTATTTACAAAATGTTTAAATTGTAAAATCCTAGTGATTGTATCTGCTTTTTTAGCCGTGATAAACTCATGGGCTGCTTTTGTATGATACGAATCAATCGTTATTTGCCTACATTTAAAGCGAACGATAAAAAAAACAAAAAAAACACTTTACGAGAGGGGGTGTGATCCGTAATATTCACCTCCGCCGATAGGGTATGCGCCCGTAGCTCAGCTGGATAGAGCGTTGGCCTCCGGAGCCAAAGGTCGAAGGTTCGAATCCTTTCGGGCGCGCCATTCCGGATAATGGAAGAAAGCGGCAAAGATAAAGATACAATGGTGGCTATAGCTCAGTTGGTAGAGTCCCGGATTGTGATTCCGGTTGTCGCGGGTTCGAATCCCGTTAGCCACCCCATATTCAATGAGTATTGATGAATGTCAGTGCTCGGGGTGTAAGACCTCAGAAATTTTGTCGGTGAATAGCGCAGTTTGGTAGCGCATCTGGTTTGGGACCAGAGGGTCGGGGGTTCGAATCCCTCTTCACCGACCACTAACAATGGTGGCTATAGCTCAGTTGGTAGAGTCCCGGATTGTGATTCCGGTTGTCGCGGGTTCGAATCCCGTTAGCCACCCCATTATTTAAGTCTTCAGGACACTGAAGCACTGTCGGTGAATAGCGCAGTTTGGTAGCGCATCTGGTTTGGGACCAGAGGGTCGGGGGTTCGAATCCCTCTTCACCGACCACCATTTAAAGCCTCGTCAGAAATGACGAGGCTTTTTTGCATCTGTCACTTGGAAAAACAAATGCAAAAAAGCCCGCCTTCCTATCTTATACCCATCTTTAATTAATCCTTGTTGTTCCCAGCTAAAGCGGACTGTTCGTCTGTCCAGCGTATTTGTTTGCCCTGTTCTACTTTGTTTAGTCGCGGAATATTATCGGAAGGTGAGAAAGAACCGTATGATTTTTGTGCTGACTAGAAGTGTGATCTTCTGCAAATTGTGTAATTTGTCAGAGTAGTCATCCGGTTATTGTTAGTTGGTATGTGTTTTTAATGTGGTATTCATAGATATATTGGTATTTGTTTCTGTAGTGTTAACCGCGGCTGGCTTTGCTATTAACTATTTATTCTTTCAGTATGTCGTATTAAGTTATTACTTATAACCTTAGAGTTAGATTTATGTACTGATATTCATTGCCTTACCTGCCATTTCCAATTGAAATCATTGTCTAATAGCATGATGTTAAAATGTTGTTAAGTGATAATTTATTCTTTATTTATTCACCAATATAGTTTTTTCACTGAGTCTTGTTGATTTTCTGTGAAATATTTGACAGATTGTGTGTTGAACATATATTCAGCAAATTATGCTGAATTGGAAGGGATTCGTTTTTCAGACAGGGCAGAACGCTGCCGAGCAGTTGGGGTCTGGTAATGGCTTTATTGGAAGTAAAAAACCTGCGTATTGAGTATCCGTCACGGCACGGGACTCATGCTGCAGTCAAATCACTCTCTTTTTCTATTGAGCGGGGCGAGATTGTCGGAGTGGTCGGCGAGTCTGGGGCTGGCAAGTCTACCGTCGGCAATGCAGTGATTGATTTGCTGAGCCCTCCGGGAAAGGTGGCAAGCGGCGAGGTCTACCTCGACGGTCAATTGATCTCTGGGTTGTCTCCTGAGCAAATGCGCTCGGTGAGAGGGGCGAAAATTGGGTTTATTTTTCAGGACCCAATGACGTCGCTCAACCCGCTGTTCACGGTCGAGCAACAGCTGACCGAAACCATTCTTTGTAATCTCAACGTCAGTCATGATGAGGCTTTGAAGCGGGCGCTTAGCCTAATGGCGCAGGTCGGGATCCCGCAGCCGGAATTGCGTATCAAGCAGTACCCGCATCAGTTTTCCGGCGGGATGCGCCAACGTGTGGTGATTGCCATTGCACTGGCGGGCGAGCCGGATCTGATCATCGCCGATGAGCCGACGACAGCACTGGATGTTTCTATTCAGGACCAAATCCTGACGCTGATCCGCGAGCTGTGCGTCAAGAAGAATGTTGGCTGCATGCTGGTGACCCACGATATGGGGGTGGTAGCCAACGTAACGGATCGGGTCGCAGTGATGTACCGTGGCGATCTGGTCGAGCTGGGAACGACAGAGCAAGTGCTCGGCCATCCTAACCATCCTTACACCCAGAGCCTGATCTCTGCGGTGCCGCGTTCGGATATCAAGCTCAAGCGCTTCCCGTTGGTGAGCTATATCGAAGAGGCCGAAACCTCAGCCCCGCTGGATGTGAAGACCCATTGGCTGGGCCAGAGCGAGGATCAGCGTAGCTACAGCGGCGCTTTGCTCCAGGTTGAAAACGTCAATTTGCGCTTTGTCACCAAGGATTCTTTTTTCGAAAGTCGCCGGGAATACGTCCAGGCATCAAACAACGTCAGCTTTGAGATCAAGGAAGGTGAAACCTTCGGCTTGGTTGGGGAGTCCGGCTCGGGAAAATCGACCATTGCCCGGGTGATCGCCGGCCTCTACCCGCCTAATTCTGGCCGGGTGGTTTTCGAGGGAATTGATCTCACGGCTATCAAGAGCGAGGCCAAGCGCCGGCCGCTGCGCCGCCAGATGCAGATGGTATTTCAGAATCCGTACACCTCGATGAACCCGCGGATGAAAGTGGCCGATATTATCGCCGAGCCTATCCGCTTCCATCGCCTGACCGGCAGCGAAAGCGAGACACGCCAGATAGTCCGTGATCTGCTCAACCACGTTGGCTTGGGCAGTGCCGCCGGGCTGAAGTACCCCCATGAGTTCTCAGGGGGACAGCGCCAGCGGATCTCGATCGCGCGCGCGCTGGCTACCCGCCCGCGACTGCTGATATGTGATGAGCCTACCTCGGCCCTTGACGTGTCGGTCCAGGCGCAAATCCTCAACCTGCTCAAGGATCTCCAGGACGAACTCAACCTGACGATGCTGTTTATCAGCCATGACCTCCCGGTGATCCGCCAGATGTGTGATCGCATCGGGGTGATGCAGCACGGTACCCTGCTCGAAGTGGCCCACACCGAACAGTTGTTCACGGCCCCGCAGCACGAATATAGCCGCAAGCTGATTTCGCTGATGCCCGAGTTCAAGGGTATGAGCCAGCAGGGGCTGAAGCAGGCATGAACACGCCCCGGCCAATGCGGCCGAACTGAACAATAAGCAAACACAACACAAAAGGGAGTTTCCTCCCGCATAAAGGAGCTATGCAATGAAAACCCTCAAGACCAAGCTAGCCATCGCCCTGATGGCTGCCGGCCTCGGCTTTGGCGTTTCTGCTGCCGAAATCAAGGTGGCCTATGACGCCGATCCCGTCTCGCTCGATCCCCATGAGCAGCTGTCCGGCGGTACGCTTCAGCTGTCTCACATGGTGATGGACCCGTTGGTCCGTTATACCCAGAAGCTGGAGTTCGAGCCGCGTCTGGCGGAAAGCTGGGAGCGCGTAGACGACACCACTTACCGTTTCAAGCTGCGTCAGGGGGTGAAGTTCCACTCGGGCAACGCGATGACGGCCGATGACGTGGTATGGACATTTGCCCGCTTGAAATCATCGCCTGACTTCAAGGCGATCTTCGAACCTTACTCGGCGATGAACAAGGTCGACGATTACACGGTCGAGCTGGTTTCCAAGTACCCTTACCCGTTGGTGCTACAGACCGCAACCTACATTTTCCCGATGGACAGCAAGTTCTATACCGGCAAGACAGCGGACGGCAAAGACAAGGCCGAGCTGGTCAAGCATGGTAACTCTTTTGCCTCGACCCATATTTCGGGAACTGGCCCGTTCATCGTTACCGAGCGCGAGCAGGGCGTCAAGGTGGAGTTCGAGCGCTTCGCTGACTACTGGGACAAGGGCTCGAAAGGCAACGTGGACAAGCTGACACTGGTGCCGATCAAGGAAAATGCCACCCGGGTGGCGGCCTTGCTTTCCGGTGGCGTGGATATGATCCACCCGGTTGCCCCTAACGACCATGAGCGTGTCAAGGGGGCCAAGGGGATCGAGCTGGTGACGTTGCCAGGGACGCGCGTGATCACCTTCCAGATGAACCAGAATTCCAACCCGGCCCTGAAGGATGCGCGTGTACGTCAGGCTATCGTCCACGCCATCAATAACGAGGGTATCGTCAAGAAAATCATGAAGGGTTTCGCCACGGCGGCAGGCCAGCAGGGGCCGGCAGGCTATGCGGGATACGACGAGGCCTTGGTACCGCGCTATGACGTGAAGAAGGCCAAGCAGCTGATGAAGGAGGCGGGCTATGCCGATGGCTTCAAGCTGACCATGATGGCCCCGAACAACCGTTACGTGAATGATGCCAAGGTGGCCCAGGCTACGGCGGCGATGCTGTCGAAGATCGGGATCAAGGTTGACCTCAAGACGCTGCCCAAGGCCCAGTACTGGCCGGAGTTCGATGTCTGCGCTGCGGATATGATGATGATTGGCTGGCACTCAGATACGGAAGACTCGGCTAACCTGACCGAATTCCTGACCATGACCCGCAATGCGGAAACCGGCAAGGGCCAGTACAACTGTGGCTACTACTCCAACTCGGAAGTCGACAAGCTGGTGGAGCTGTCGAACAAGGAGACGGATCCGGCCAAGCGTGCCCAGATGCTCAAGGATGTCGAGGGGCTCCTGTATAAGGATGCTGCGTTCGTGCCGATGCACTGGCAGAGCGAGGCATGGGGGGCCAAGAGCAACGTCCATGCGGCTGAGATCGTGAACCCGATGGTGATGCCTTATTTCGGTGATCTGGTCGTCGATTAAAGGTGAGTGTGGCGTGCCGGCCGGGAAGGCCGGCACGGAACAAGGATAGAAAAGGGGCAGGGAATGTTTACGTTTCTGGTCAAGCGCCTGTTTCAGGCACTGATAGTGATGTTTGTGATCAGTCTGGTGGCGTTTGCCATTCAGGACAATCTGGGTGATCCGCTGCGTGAGCTGGTGGGTCAGTCGGTATCAGAAGCTGAACGTCAAGAATTACGGGACGAGATGGGGCTTAATGATCCGTTCGTCACCAAGTACAGCCGGTTTGTCGGCAATGCACTGCAGGGGGATCTGGGGACCTCCTATTTCTTCAAGCGCCCGGCGGCTGAGGTGATCCTCGACAAGCTGGTGGCGACCCTCGAGCTGGTTTTCGGGGCCTCGCTGATCATCGTGCTGGTCTCCATCCCGCTCGGGGTCTATTCGGCCATCCATCCCAATAGCGTTTTCACCAAGGCGGTGATGGCGCTGAGCAGTATCGGGATCTCCATCCCGGTGTTTCTGACCGCGATCATGCTGATGTATGTCTTCTCGATTGAGCTGGGCTGGCTGCCGTCATACGGGCGGGGCGAGACGGCCAATGTGCTGGGCTGGGAGTCGGGCTATTTTACCTTGGATGGCCTGCGCCATCTGGTACTGCCATGTATCGCGCTGGCCTCGATCATGCTGCCGTTGTTCATCCGTCTGGTCCGCGCCGAGATGCTGGAGGTACTGAGCTCCGAATACATCAAGTTTGCCAAGGCCAAGGGGCTACCGCTCAAGAAAATCTACTACCGCCATGCCCTGAAAAACACCATGCTGCCGGTATTGACGGTGGGCGGGGTTCAGATTGGCACCATGGTGGCGTATACCATTTTGACCGAGACCGTCTTCCAGTGGCCGGGGACCGGCTTTCTGTTCCTCGAGGCCATCAATCGGGTTGATACCCCGCTGATCACCGCTTATGTGATTTTTGTGGGGCTGGTGTTCGTGGTGACCAACACCATCGTTGATTTGCTATACGGTCTGGTCAATCCGACCGTTAACCTGACCGGCAAGGGAGAGTAAGCCATGAAGAGCAATGCAATGACTGCCCCGAGCCGCTGGGCACAGTTTTTAGAATCGGATTTCCTCTATTATTTCCGCCGCGACAAGGTGGCGATGGCGAGTTTCGCTCTGTTGCTGGTGTTTGCGATGTCGGCGCTGTTGGCCCCGTGGCTTGCACCGACCAATCCTTATGATTTGTCGTCGATCGATATCATGGACTCCGAGCTGCCACCGTCATGGATGGAAGACGGCGATAGCCGGTTCCTGCTCGGCACCGACGATCAGGGCCGCGATATTTTCTCGACCATCCTCTACGGCTCGCGGTTGTCGCTGACAATCGGCCTGTTGGCCGTGGGCCTGCAGCTGACGCTGGGGGTGATCATCGGTCTTTGCGCAGGTTACTTCGGCGGTCGTGTCGATAGCTTCCTGATGCGTGTGGCCGATGTCCAGTTGTCGTTCTCGACCATGATGGTGGCGATTATCGTCTCGGCAATCTTCCGTACCGCCCTTGGCTCCGAGCTGTTTGCTCAGTACGCGGTGGTGATGTTGGTGGTGATTATCGGGGTGGCCGAATGGCCGCAGTATGCCCGTACCGTGCGTGCCTCGGTGCTGGCCGAGAAGAAGAAGGAGTATGTCGAGGCTGCGAGGGTGATGGGCTTCCGCTCCCCGCGGATCATGTTCCGCCACATTCTGCCGAACTGCCTGTCGCCTATCTTGGTGATCTCGACCGTTCAGGTGGCCAATGCCATCATGTCGGAGGCCGCCCTGTCGTTTCTCGGCCTGGGCTTGCCGGTCGACCAGCCGTCGCTCGGCTCGCTGATCAGCATTGGTTTCAACTATATCTTCTCGGGCTCCTGGTGGATCACCGCGTTCCCCGGGTTGGTACTGGTTGCCCTCGTGCTGGTGATCAACCTGCTCGGTGACTGGCTGCGCGACGTGTTCAACCCGAAAATCTACAAAGGCTAGGTGGTCGCGCTAGCCAAATAGCCCCGATTTCATTACCTTGTGGTGGACAATTCTGACTAAGAGGCACTGCAATGATTGATATCGGGGTTAACTTGACCAACAGCCGGTTTGACAAGGATCGCGATGACGTTGTCGCCCGGGCTCGCGAGGTTGGCGTCGGCGGTATAGTGATCACCGGCACCAGCATCGAAGAGAGCCGGGAGGCCCTCGAGTTGGCCCGCCGCTGGCCGGGCTATTGTTTCAGTACCGCGGGCGTGCACCCCCATGACGCCAAAACGGTTGATGATCTGTCCCTGCCTGCTTTGCGTGCGCTGGCCGCGGCCCCGGAAGTGGTGGCAATCGGTGAGTGCGGTCTGGATTTCAATCGCGATTTCTCGCCCCGCCCGCAGCAAGAAGCGGTCTTTGAGGCCCAGCTCGCACTGGCAGCCGAGCTGAAAATGCCGGTTTTCATGCACTGCCGTGATGCCCACGAGCGTTTCCTTGCCATTCTCAAGCCTTGGCGTGACAAACTGCCGGCGGCTGTCCTGCACTGTTTCACCGGTAGCGAGGCCGAGCTGCGCGATTGCCTTGATCTCGATTTGCATATCGGGATCACGGGGTGGGTGTGTGACGAGCGGCGCGGTACAGAGTTGCGTGATATTGTCCGTCATATTCCAGACAATCGCTTGATGATCGAGACAGATAGCCCCTATTTGTTGCCTCGCGATTACCGTCCTAAGCCCAAGTCGAGCCGTAATGAGCCGATGTACCTACCCCATATTGCGACTGTGATTGCCCACTGCCGTGGCCAGTCAGCAGAGGTCGTGATGGGCAATGCGACCTCAACGAGTCAGGCATTTTTTAAAATCGCGCACCCTGTAGCCTGACGGGAGTGGTATGATCGGGGCAGAATCAATCCAAGAAGGAGAAGGCAGTGTCTGTATCTATCCAGGGCGCGTTCCCGGCACGCCGTATGCGTCGCATGCGTAAGCATGACTTTAGCCGTCGCTTGATGGCGGAAAACCAGATTTCCGTGAACGATCTGATCTACCCGATGTTTGTTCTTATGGGTAAGAACCGTCGCGAGACCGTCGATTCGATGCCCGGGATTGAGCGTCTGTCGATTGACTTATTGCTGCAGGAAGCCGAATACCTCGCTAAGCTGGGTGTGCCGGCTATCGCGTTGTTCCCTGTAGTGTCGCAGGACGTCAAGACGCTCTGCGCGGCAGAGGCCTACAACCCGGAAGGCTTGGTGCAGCGTGCCGTGCGCCTGCTCAAGGAGCATGTGCCGCAGATGGGTGTGATCACCGACGTGGCATTAGACCCGTTCACCGTGCACGGTCAGGACGGTATCATCGACGAAGAAGGTTACGTGATCAACGATGTGACCACAGAGGTGCTGATCAAGCAGGCGTTGTCTCACGCTGAAGCCGGTGCTGACGTTGTGGCACCGTCGGACATGATGGACGGCCGTATCGGCGCGATCCGTGAGGCGCTGGAAGAAGCGGGTTATATCCATACCCAGATCATGGCCTATTCGGCCAAGTATGCGTCTAACTATTATGGCCCGTTCCGCGATGCGGTTGGCTCTGCGGGTAACCTCAAGGGCGGGGACAAGAAAACGTACCAGATGGATCCGGCCAACAGCGACGAAGCGCTGCACGAAGTGGCGATGGACGTCAACGAAGGGGCGGATATGGTGATGGTCAAGCCAGGCATGCCTTACCTTGACGTGGTCCGCCGCGTGAAGACCGAATTGCAGGTACCGACCTTTGCCTATCAGGTCTCTGGCGAGTATGCGATGCACATGGCGGCCATTCAAAATGGCTGGCTTAAGGAGCGCGAGACCATCATGGAATCGCTGCTTTGCTTCAAGCGTGCTGGTGCCGACGGCGTCCTGACTTACTTTGCCAAGCGAGTGGCAGAGTGGCTTGCCGAAGACGCTGCTGCGCGTCAGGCATCCGTTGAGCGTAGCGATAACGCCTAACGCTGGCTGTGCTTGATGTTAAACGGGAGCTTCGGCTCCCGTTTTGCTTTATGGTTTGACGTTGCGGTTGATAGGGTTTTGCAGCGAGATCAGGGTTTCGGTCGACTGGACCTCGTCGATGGCCTGGAGTTTGTCGATCAGGACGTACTGCAGCTCCTCGATGGATTTGCACATCAGCTTGACGAAGATGTTGTAGGCCCCGGTGGTGTAGTAGGCCTCGACGACCTCTTCGAGTTCGTTGAGCTTGGTCAGTGCCGAATGGTAGTCGCGTGCCGCATTGAGGTTGATGCCGATAAAGCAGCAGACGTCATAGCCGAGCAATTTGGGATTGATCACCACTTCTGTGCCGGTGATGATATTGGCTGCCCGCATTTTTTCCACCCGGACATGGACAGTGGCTGGGCTGACATTGAAGCGCTTGGCCATTTCGGCATAAGGGGTGCGGGCGTCATTCATTAGGGTGTTGAGGATCTCGCGGTCGAGATCGTCGATACGCAGCGTAGTTGTCATGTGTGGCTGTCCTTGGTTTATTCCATAGTGTTCATCATCTTACCCCCGGCACTTCAGGGCGTGGCGGTGAGATTCAGCGGATTTCTTACCATGGTGCGGGGGCAGATATGGTCGTCACGACGATATGTGTATCCAATGAACCTGATGTGCTATACCCATCCGGAATCATACATCTTGAGATCACTTGGGTATATACTGTCGTCTCGTAACTCCTTCAATTATATCGAACAATATCGGTGCCGTAGGGCTAGGCCCCGCGGGGGACCGGTATCTACCCGTCGTTTTGGTTTAGGACTATCAGGAAGATGCGTTTTATTGCTTTGTTGTTTTGTTGTTGGTTGATGCCTGCGGCTGCCAGTCTCAACGACACGCTGGTGATCCACTCCTACCATCAGGGGATGCGGTGGACCAAGGCGATCCAGTCCGGCCTCGAATCGGCGACGAAGCCGTATGGGATCCCGCTGCATGTCAATTACCTCGACAGCAAACGCTACCAGTCCCCCGACTATCTTGCCGAGCTGCTGGATCTCTACCGTACCAAGTTGGCGCGTGAGCACTACCGCTATATTGTCGTGGTTGATGACAACGCCCTGTGGCTGCTCAACCAGCTTGGCGATGAGGTCGGCGAGACACCGGTGGTGCTGCTCGGGATCAACGACTATTCGCCTGACCGGCACAAGAACCTCAAGAATGTGGTCGGGGTGTTGGAGCAAACCGATCCATCCGACAATATCTCGCTGGCTCTGTCGGTTATGCCGGATCTCGAACGGGTGTATGTGATTGCCGACAATACCGTGACGGGACGGGCGCTGTGGAAGAGTATGCGCGAGTTCATGTCGATCAACTTTCTTGACTTGGCGGTTAGCCGGGTCGGGACGCAGTCGTTCGAGCGGGTGTTCGAGCAGATGGCAAAGCTCCCCCCTAAGTCGGCCATTATCTACCTTAGCTACTACCTTGACGGTAGCGGGCAGTACATGTCTAGCGATGACTTCCTAAACCGCCTGACCCAGACGGCGGCCGCCCCGGTCTATGCGTCCTACCGCTATTTGCTTGAAAACGGCGTGGCAGGCGGGGTGATGACCAGCGGCTTTGACAAAGGGCAGTTGGCCGGGCAGCAACTGGTCAAGCTGGTCAATGGCGAGATCACCGAATTCCCAGCCTTTGTTCATAATCATGGACAGGCCATTTTCAACTACCCAGTGATGAAGCGCTGGCATCTCAAGGCATCCAACATCGACATGCTGGTGGTCAATGAACCGCAATCTTGGCTCCATCGCTACCAGCGTGAGATCAAGGTGCTGGCTATTACCCTGGCCGTGATGGGAGGGGTGATTATGTTGTTGATGATGATTATTCGTCGTTTGCGTAAGGGCGAACAGCGCCTGCGCCAGAGTCGAGCACTGTTTGCCGGGGTATTTGACCAGAGTTTCCAGTACATCGGTATCCTTGATAGCGAGGGGCTGCTGGTATCGGCCAACTTGACGATGCAGGATTTGGTTGGTCGCTCCGTCCTGAAATATGATCAGCCGCTGTGGCAGTGGTATTGCTGGCCGGTACCGGCATCGGAGTCGCTCAAGGACGCGTTTGCGACGGCGGGTATTGATCAGCCTGTCCGGCTGGAGCTGGAGATCCAGAGTCAGGATGACGGGACTCGCGTCTTAGATATTGTGGTGAAGCGGTTGCCCGCCGATGAGGCCGGTGAGCCCCAACTGTTGTTCGAGGCCCGCGACGTGACAACCCGGCGCCAGATGGAAGAGACCCTACGCGAGCGGGAGATCAGCTACCGCCTGCTCTATGAGCAGCAGCCCGTGATGTTGCTGACGGTGGATCGCCTCTCCAGAATCCAGTCGGTCAATCAGTTTGCTGCGGATTTGCTGGGGTATAGCAAGCGTGAGTTGCTTGGCCATAAGGTGACGCGTTTCTATGACGGTGATACGCCAATGCCGCAGCAGTATATTACCTCGACACGGGAGGGGGTTGGTCCTCGGGTATGGCGTCGTCAGCTGCGTTATTGTTGTGCGGATGGCCGTCGGGTCTGGATCCGTGAAACCATTCGCCAATCACAGGGGCGTCAGCATCTGCTGGTTGTTGGCGAAGATATTACCTCGACCCGTGAGCTCGAGGAGCAGCTGGCCTATCAGGCGCGCCATGATTACCTGACGGATCTCTACAACCGAAATCATTTTGAACATGCGCTGGAGACAGCGTTGCAGGAGTCCCGCGATCAGCAGGCCCTGCATGCCATGTTCTATATTGACCTGGACCAGTTCAAGGTGATCAACGATACCGCCGGCCATGAGGCGGGTGACGAGGCGCTCAAGCAAGTCGCTCAGCTCCTGAAGGATCTGACCCCAGAGGAGGCCGTGCTGGCCCGTCTTGGCGGTGATGAGTTCGCAGTGATTCTTCACCACAGCAACCTCAACGATGCGATTGCGTTTGGTCGCCGGATCCTCAAAACCCTCGAGGTTGCTGAGTTTTACTGGCAGAGCACCCGTTTTAGTTTGGGTGCATCGATAGGCCTGCGGATGATTGACGGGACGGCAGGTTCATCCCAGCAAGTCCATGCCCAGGCCGATACCGCCTGCTATGCCGCCAAGGACGAAGGGCGGAACAGGCTCCACCTCTACCGGCCGGATGACGAGGAGCTTCGCCGTCGCCAGCGGGAAATGGAGTGGGTTAGCTTGATTCGACGAGCCTTGGCTGAGCACAGGGTGGTTATGTATGCCCAGCAGATCGTTCCTATTAACCCGGAGGCTGGCCGCGGCCATCATTACGAGATCCTGATGAGGATCTATGATGATAGTGGAGAGTTAGTCTCTCCCGGTGTGTTTATGCCGGCGGCCGAACGCTATAACCTTGCCCACCGGATCGATCGTTATGTGGTGAGCGAAGTGTTTGATTGGCTGGTGGCCAACCCCGATGCGGTCGAGGCCTTGGATATGTGTGCCATTAACCTTTCGGGGCAGTCGATGGGGGATCGGGATTTTGTCCACTTCTTGATGGACAAGATACGTTCTTCCGGGTTGCCGACCCACAAGCTTTGCCTCGAAATTACCGAGACGGCAGCCATTGGCAATATGAGCGAGGCAATCCGCCTTTGTACTCGGCTAAAGGCGCTGGGGTGCGTGATTTCGTTGGATGACTTTGGCTCGGGACTGTCGTCATTCGGTTATCTCAAGCGCCTGCCGGTGGATATCATCAAGATTGACGGCATGTTTGTCCGGGATATCAATGACGATGAAATGGATCTGGCCATGGTCAAGGCCATCAACGAACTGGCCAAGACCATGGGCAAGCAAACCGTTGCCGAGTTTGTCGAGACCCCGCAAATCCTAGCTCGCCTCGAGGCCCTTGGGGTGGATTACGCCCAGGGCTACCTGTTCGGCCAGCCGCAGCCGTTGGCCGAATTGGTTGCTCAATTGAGCAACCGGGCGGAGGTGGTATAATCCTCGCCAATTGGCCTTGGCGGATATGCCGGGGCCTCCCTTATTTACCGGAGAACCCCGTGCAGATAGCTTTACTTTGTCACCAGCCTGAACGTCAGCCAGAACTCGACTTACTCGCCGAGCGCTGGGGGTTGCACCATGATCCCGATAGTCTGTTTGCGTTGGTGCTGACAGACGAGCGTCTTGAGCTGCACAAGCGCGATGAGCCAAAGTTGGGTGCGGTGTATGTTGACCTGGCTGGCGGGGCTGCGGCCCATCGCCGTAAATTCGGTGGCGGCCGTGGTCAGTCGATCGCCAAGGCGGTTGGCCTCAAGGGCGGTGTCAGTCCTCGAGTGGTGGACGGTACCGCTGGCTTGGGCCGAGATGCCTTTGTTTTGGCTTCGCTGGGATGCCGGGTTCAAATGGTTGAGCGTCATCCTGTGGTGGCGGCGTTGCTCGATGACGGCTTGGCTCGTGCCAAGGCCGATTCGGAAATCGGCGGTTGGGTCAGCGAGCGCCTGAGCCTGATCCATGCATCGAGTCATGATGCCCTGTCGCAACTGGCAGCCGACCCGGACTTCGAGGCCCCTGATGTGGTTTATCTTGATCCGATGTACCCGCACAAGAAGAAGTCGGCGCTGGTGAAGAAGGAGATGCGGGTATTCCAGAGTCTCGTGGGGGCTGACGATGATGCAGACAGCCTGCTGGCTCCAGCGTTGGCACTGGCGACCAAGCGGGTGGTGGTTAAGCGTCCCGACTATGCCGAGCCATTGGCAGAGCAAGCCCCGGCGATGGCTATCGAGACCAAGAAAAACCGTTTTGATGTCTACGTTAAGGCGGCGATGAAGTAGCCGCCGGCCCCGGTTCGGATTAACGCGCACAATGAGGCTGCTTGGGGTTATATTGTTGGTACATAAGAATGATCCGGCGTTGTGGAGTCAGCCCTGTGACGACCGGAACCAACAGGAGGAAGCATGGCTAAGTCACTGTGCAAATACCGAAGTGCGGAAATTGCCGAGAGGTTTCCGCAGATATGCCAGATCATAGGGACCCCTAAGTATGTCTGTACGAGCTGCGCCCGCGCAGCCAGTGACAAGGGGCACTTGTGCAAGCCTCTGGCAATCAAGAAGATGGATAAGCGTACCGACGAGGTGACGTTGCCGGTGCTGGGCGAGGATGTGCCTCAGCGTGAACCTGCCGCCTTGGAAAAGGATAAGGTATCGGGCAAAAAGCAGGCCAAGCAGATGAAGAGTCTCAAGAAGCTTGCCAAGAAGAAGGCCAAGCGGCTAAAGCAGGCCATGAAGGCGGCCCGGCGTTATGACAAGGTGCTGGATAAGGTCAGGGAATCACTGCAGTCATCGTAATGTAGTCTCTGTGTAGAGAGCGATAAAAAAACCTCCGAGCCGGAGGTTTTTTTATGTTTATTTACGACTCTTTGATCAGTACTGCAGTCATCAGGCAGGTGATCACCGAAACAATAATCCCTGAAACGATTAACCAAGGAAGCATATCCATAGTTAGTTATCCATTTGTTGTTGAGCAAGATGAATGGCTATTGAATCGTTTTTACATAGTGCTAGCAATGGGGTGATAACACGCTGAAACTGCTGTTAACAGGTGGAAACAATTGTAGGATTTCAGAAATATAAATTATTGTTTTCTGACATAAAAAAGCACCCATAAGGGTGCTTTTTGTTATCGGGGTATTATTGTGACTTCGGTTCAGCTTCTAGCCGGTAGTGCGAGCGTCAATGCCTGGCGCGAAGCCTCGGCTGCACCTTTTGGATCCTTGAGTTGGTCAAGGACCTCGACGAGGTAGCTGTAGTCACTGACGTCTGGGCGCAGGGCGATGGCTTTTTCGAAATGTGCCTTGGCTTCGTCGAACTTGCCTTCGCGCATCAGTAGCTGGCCCAGGGCGCTGTGGGTGCTCGGGTTGCTGCTGTCATAACGCAGTAGATCCTGCAGCTTGACGATAGCTGGATGGCTATCAGCCAGTTTCAGCTGTGGTACGAGCGCAATGAGCGACTCGTCGTTGCTCTTCTTGATGGCGTCGCGCAGTACGGTATAAGCCTCGCTGTCGGCATTGTGCTCGCTCATCAGCTTGACGAAGCAGGCAATAAGCGCTGGCTGTTGCTTGGTCTTGCGGCCAAGGCTGTTCCAGTGGCCCATTAGCCCTTCGCTGCCGTGCTGCTTGGCAAGGTGCTGCATGATGCCACACTCGGCCTTGATGGCCAGCTCGGCGCTCTCTTCGGCGGTGACGACACCGGCCTTTTCAAGCTGAGGCAAGATAGCCAGCAGCGGTTTCCAGTCTTCCAGCTTGAGGTAGCTGTCCTTGAGCAGGCCCAGTAGAACCGGGTTGCGGCTGTGGTCTTGCTTGATCCCCTGAAGGGTGGCGATAGCCTGCTCGTACTGCTGCTGTTGGTATTGGAGCTTGGCTCGGGTCAATGCAACCGCTAGGCTTTGGCCGTCGGTGTCTGCGGCCAGCTTGAGGTACTCGTCCCGCTGGCTTGCATTGCCCATTCCCTGTGCGGCTTCTGCGGCGGCAAGGTAGTTCAGTACCGGGCTGTCGCTGTGCTTGGCTGATTTCACAACCAGCTTCTCAGCTTGTTTCCAGTCGCCTTCAATAACACGCAGTAGGCCGAGAGAGGTCTGAGCACGTGCCTTGCGGGCCTTGCGGCCAGAGAACCAGCCACGGGTCGTGCTGCTTAGGGATAGCAGCCACTTGAGCAGGGTTTCGAGCAGGAAGAACACGCCGAACAACACGATGATGAGCAAAATAAGTGTGGTTAGGCTCATTTCCAAGGTTTGGTTGGCTGCCGAAATGAGGACATAGCCTTGGTTGCCGGCCAGCATCGGGCCAGCCACGATGCCGGCAATCAGCGCGGCAACCAGCAGTAGAAGTCGGATCATGCCGCCGTCTCCTCTGTGTTAAGTGGCTTGACCTGCTGGCGCAGGCGCTCGCTGATGGCGTCGGTGATCAAAGGCTGGGAATCCAGCTTGCTTGGGTAGCTCGCTTCGATTGGCTCCTTGGTCAGCTTGTCGAGGGTGGCGATGAAGCTCTGTACCGCAGGATCTTCAAGGTTGTAGAACTGCTCTGCCCACTCTTTGGCCATGGTCAGTGATTGGGTATATAGGCCGCCTTGCTCACGGTAGACCGCCTTGATGGCCGTTTCCAGCTTCGACTTAATATTTTCCTGCAGGTAGAAGTCTTGCTGCGGAGTCAGAAGCGGGGTGACATTGCCGTCACGCTTGCGGTAGGTGACAAAGTGCTCGCCAAAGTTCTTTAGCGATGTCATCAGGTTGGCTTTCCAGTCATGGATTGAGCCAGAGATTTCCTTTTGCTCGACCACTTCAGCTTCAGGTAGGAAGGCGTTGGCAAGCGGTAGCTTGGCAACTTGTTGCTGAAGGCTGGTCAGGCGCATAACCAATCCGTCACGGTCGATTCTTGCCACGGCCTTGAGGGCGGTGATATCACTGTGCATGGCCTGACGGATAGGTGTCAGGCTCGGATCGTTGAGCTCGGCGATGCGGTGGTCTGCGGATTCAAGCAGTACCGTGGCGCTGGCAGTGTCATGCTCAAGCCACAGTTTGCGCCCAGCCATTTTGACTAGGTAGTCCGCTTCGGCCAGCAGCCAGTCGTTTGGACGGCGGCCTTCCATTTCAGACAGGGCCATTTGAAGACCGGTAATGGATTTGTTTTGCTGTTCAATCGAGACTTCGGTGCGCTGGAGATCGCTGTTGACTTGTTCGAGTGTTTTTTGCTGGGCGGCCTGAAGGGCGGTATTGAGGCCTGCGATTTCCTTTTGCAGTGCAGCCATCTTGGCATTTTGGGCTAGGGTCTGCTGGTGGCCATGGTAGTAGAGGCCTGCACCAAGGGCGATAACAAGGGCAATGGCGATAGCGCCAGTTTTGCTGCCACTGGATTTTTCCGTTGGTTTGGAAGGGGTGTGCTCGGCGGCGTTTTGGGTGTTTTGTTCTGGCTTTTTCGGTGTGGATTCAGAGGCGGGCGCTTGCGGCTTGGCACTTGCGCTTCCTTGCTTGCCAGAGGTCGTGGTTGCTGCGGATTGTTGCTTATCTGCAGGCGTCTCATTATTGGTTTTTTTATCAGTCATCCGATTATCCCATCGTGCCTTTATTGCTTAGGGTAGTGAAGAGCGGGCCGTTGGCTGCGCTGTTCACATTGGAAATTAAATGGAAACCAAGCATGGCTGCCTGGTTTGCGATTCGCTGGCTTGGTACGAATAGCTTGCATTGGAAAAACCAAGCCGTTGCGCTGTCGGGTATCAGCTGGGCTAATCGATCCAACTGCTCGCCGCTGGTCACGACGATGGAATCGACACCTGCTTGCTGCCATTGTTGGCAGAGCTGCTCACCATCAAGTGGCAGCCAGCAACGCTGGTATGCCTCGCAGTAGCTGACGTCGGCGCCCGCGCTGGCCAATTGCTCTCGGATCAATTCCCGTCCGCCGTTGCCGCGGAGGATAAGCACCCGGCATTGGTTGACGTTGCTGAGAACGGGCAGGGCCAGCAGCCCTTCGCTGTCGCTGCGCTCGAGCGGGGTATGGACCGGTAGGCCTGTATGGCATTTCATCGCCTCGGCGGTTTTCTGTCCGACTGCTATATAATGCACGTTTTTTGGCCAGCTGGCACCTATCGACATTAAGTAATTGTGCGCTAGGTTGGCTGCGTTAACACTGACGACAATCAGGAAATCGCCATTTTTAAGTGTTTCAAGCTGTTGCGGGAGGTTTGTGAGCCCATTTCCGGGGGCGATTTCGAGCAGGGGCTGGGCAATGGCCGGGTAGCCGGCAGCATTGAGCTGCCGGGTGAGTTGGTCGCCATCCGGTGAGGGCCGGGTGATCAGTATGGTCATTAGGCGTTGCCGTAAAGGGTGTCCAGAATCGTCTTGGCACCATCGGCCAGCAGTTGGTCGGCGAGGGCGGTTCCCAGCTGCTCGGCATCGGCTGCCGGGCCGGAGATTTCGCCGCGGACAATCTTGCTGCCGTCAGGTTCGCCGACAAGGGCGCGAAGCCAGATTTGGTCGCCGTCTAGCAGGGCGTAGCTGCCGATAGGTACTTGGCAGCCGCCTTGCAGGCGATTGTTCATGGCTCGCTCGCAAAGTACGCGAGTCGCGGTTTCTGGATGGTTGAGGGCGTCAAGCAGGCCGCGAACGCGGGTATCGTCAAGGCGGCATTCGATACCGACTGCTCCTTGGCCGACCGCTGGCAGGCTGACTTCCGGTGCGATGGCACATCGGATCCGATCTTCCATTTTCAGGCGCATCAGGCCGGCGCAGGCCAGGATAATGGCGTCGTATTCGCCGTTGTCCAGTTTGGCCAGGCGGGTGTTCACGTTGCCGCGTAGGTCTTTGACAACGAGATCAGGACGCTGGGCACGGAGCTGGCACTGGCGGCGCAGGCTGGAGGTGCCGACAACGGCGCCGGCTGGCAGGGCGTCGATATTGTCGTAGTGGTTGGAAACGAAGGCATCGCGGGGATCTTCGCGCTCGCAGATGGTGACCAGGCCGAGGCCTTCCGGGAACTCGACCGGTACGTCTTTCATGGAGTGCACGGCGATATCGGCGCGGCCTTCAAGCATCGCGACTTCCAGTTCTTTGACAAAAAGCCCCTTGCCGCCGACCTTGGCCAGTGGGGTATCCAAGATGATATCGCCTTTGGTGACCATAGGTACCAGTTCGACAACGATGCCGGGATGGGCCTGTTCAAGGGCGTCTTTTACGAATTCGGCTTGCCACATGGCCAACGGGCTTTTGCGGGTGGCGATACGGATCGGGGAATCTGTCATAGAGGAAAATCCACAGTTTGATAGGTCTCTGTAATGGCTTTAATCCTACCATTCATTGGCCTAGATGGTAATTTATGTGTCGCTGGGAATGTGATGTCTCCGCCGTGTCTTGCTATTGCGCGTTATTAATGTGATATTTCTCACATATCGTTTACACTATCTATGCAGGCGACACGGCAGGTCTGAACTTGACCTCCAGTGCGCAGGTTTGATGGAACAGGACTATGGAAAGTCGGCTGGCAAGATTTCAGTCCATTAACAACTTGTCACGAAACGTCACTATCTTTACGGTTAATACAAAAACTGTTAGATTGATCACGTTTTTGCTCCCGGGTAGCGTCTCGTCTACCGCTTTAGTGACAAGATTTGGGCCGCTCTCAAGCTGGCAGCTCTTGGAAGAGTATTTTGCAGAACTATATCGAAACGCTAAACAGCAGGTTGGCACAGCTTAATACCCTTAGGCTGGAGCGCGCGCGTATCGCGATGACCCCGACATCCCGACAGGTATTCAATATCCTGCCGGCACTGCTTCACTATAACCACCCTGCCGTGCCTGGCTATTTGGATCAGGCTGCGCCCGTGGGTATTGCGGCGTTTTCACCTTCCCCCGAACAGCAGCAGTTCGTCGATGACTGCGCGCTGACAGCGTCCGTTGCGTCAATCCCGTCTCCGTCTGGTCACCCGATGCCGATTCTTGGCCTGTATGCGATGGGCAGTACCTCGTCGCTTGGTCAGAGCCAGACCAGCGATCTCGACATCTGGGTCTGTATCGGTACCGATATGTCTGCCGACGATCGCAAGATTCTCGACGCCAAGTGTTCGCTGGTGTCCGAATGGGCGATGGCGCAAGGGGTAGAAGCCAACTTTTTCCTGATTGACGAAAATCGCTTCCGCGACAATTTTTCCGAAGAAATGACCGGTGATAACTGTGGTTCGAGCCAGCATTTGCTGCTGCTTGACGAGTTTTACCGTTCGGCGGTGTGTCTGGCCGGCCTGCCGCTATTGTGGTTTATGGTACCGCCGGAAATGGAAGAGTGTTACGACGACTATATCCAATACCTGGTAAAGGGTGGGTATATCCGTCGTGATGAGTGGATTGATTTCGGTGGCCTGTCACGGATCCCTGCCGAGGAGTATTTCGGCTCCAGCCTATGGCAGCTCTACAAGAGCATCGACTCGCCGTACAAATCCGTGCTGAAGGCCATTTTGCTCGAGGCCTACTCGTGGGAATATCCGCATACCCAGCTGCTGAGCGTAGACGGCAAGCGGCGTTTTTTTGCCATCGATCGCACAGAGTTCTGTATGGATGCCTATTTCCTGATGCTGGAAAAGGTGACCCGCTACCTAGAGCGGATCAATGACCATCGTCGTTTGGATTTGGTCCGCCGCTGCTTCTATCTCAAGACGCACGAGAAGCTGACCCGCAAGCCGATGTCCGGCTCGGTGCCTTGGCGGCGTAAGGTGCTCGAGGATTTGGTAACACAGTGGCAGTGGTCGCGTGAAGTTCTGGTGGAGCTCGATAACCGCCGTAACTGGAAAGTCGAGTTGGTCAAGTTTGCCCACAACGAGCTGCTTGACGCCTTGATGCTTAGCTACCGGAACCTGATCCGCTTTGCGCGCCGCAACAATATCACTTCGGCTATCAGCCCCGAGGACATCAGTATTCTCGCCCGCAAACTGTACGCGGCTTTCGAGGTGCTGCCGGGCAAGGTGACGTTGCTTAACCCGCAGCTGTCGCCGGATTTGCACGAGCAGGATTTGACCCTTATTCAAGTACCCGCTGGACGAACCAATGCGGCTGGCTGGTATCTCTACAAGCAGTCGCTGGATCCGTTTGCCATTCTTGGCCGTCCGGCACTGGAGCACAACCGCTATCTCAGCAAGCTGGTGGCATGGGCCTATTTCAATGGTCTGCTGACCGAGTCGACCCACCTTCATACCGTGGTGCGTGATTCGGCGATGGATATCGATAAGCTCTACCAGCTGGTGAGCGATATCCGCAACACGTTCCCGATCCGCCGCCCGCAGCCGAGTTTGCAGGCGTTGTCGAGCCCGTGCGAGATCCGCCAGCTCGGTCTGTTCATCAACCTTGAGAACGATCCGACGACCCAGCTCAAGAACCGTGCGATCCGCTTCGACTTCAAGAACACCGATGTGTTCAGCTACGGTCCCGAGCAGGCCTGTCTGGTGGGCAGTGTCGATTTGGTTTACCGCAACTCGTGGAACGAGGTGCGGACCCTGAACTTCTCGGGCCAGAACGCCATGCTCGATGCACTCAAGACCATCCTCGGCAAGATGCACCAAGACGCGCTGCCGCCGGAGTCGGTTGACGTGTTCTGTTACAGCAAGCATATGCGCGGCCTTATCCGCAACCTGGTTTACCAGTTGGTGGCGGAATGTATCGAGATGCGCCTCAAGCCGGTGGAGCAGGAGAAGCGCCGACGTTTCAAGGCCATCCGGATCGGCGAGCAGACCCACGGCCTGTTCTTCGAGCGCCGCGGCGTATCGGTTCAGAAGCTGGAGAACTCGGTTGATTTCTACAGCTGTATTTCGTCCAACAAGCTGCTGGGCTCCGCGACGTTGGTGATGGGCAAAACTGACGAGCCGCATCCGCCGGAAATCGTCGATTCCTATGCCAGTGAGGGGCTGATCCAGTTTTTCTTCGAGGACTGCGAGGAAGGCTTCAACATCTATATTCTCGATGAGGCCAACCGGATCGAGGTCTACCGCCAGTGCAGCGGCGACAAGGACGAGATGGTCCACGGGGTGAACCGTTTCTATACCTCGGCCCATGACAGGTTCAGCTACAGCGTCAACTTCATCAACTTCAACCTGCCGCAGTTCTACGATATTGCCCGCGGCGAGGATGGCGAGTTGCGGGTGCTGCCGTTCAAGAGCGGGCAGCAGCCATCACGCCGGCCTGCGGCCAACAATATCGAGGCCTCAGTCGTGACGGCCAATATGATGACACGCTGATCGCCGTCATTATGCAGAGATTAAAAAGCGAGGTATCACACCTCGCTTTTTTTATATCATGTGTCCCGGGCTGGGATTACCAGTCTACGCTCTCGCCGGCATGGGCGCTGCATTCGCGCTTGACCAGGCTGATCAGCTCCTCGTCGCTGCGGGTGCAGCGCCACTGGCCGTCCTGATATTTGAAATGGTAGCCGCCTGACTTGGACGCCAGCCAAATTTCATGCAGGGGTTCTTGACGGTTGATCACGATTTGGCTGCGGTTTTCAAACTCAAGGGTCAGCACGTTGCCCATCGTCTCGTATTCAATGTCAGCACCGGATTCATCGATGCCTTCCTCGATGCTCATTAGCACGTCATCGGCTAACTTGTGAAATTCTGTATCATTCATCCCAGTCTGTCCTATTGCTTTTCCTAGTATGGGTGCGATTATAGGGGGCTAACACATGATTATCACTGGCTTTAAAAAATGCGTAAAGGTTTATTGGCAATTTTGGTTCTGGGTGTTCTCGCCCTGGCAGGCTGTGGTCAGAGCGGCCCGTTGTATATGCCTGACGATACCGAGCAGCAACAGCCTCAGCAATAACGACTAATACAGGGAAGAGACGACATTGGATTATTTCAATTACCAGCAAGACGGCCAGCTGTGGGCCGAAGATGTGGCATTGGCGGATTTGGCTGAGCGTTTCGGCACGCCGCTCTATGTATATTCTCGCGCAACCCTCGAGCGTCATTGGCATGCCTTTGACCGGGCGGTGGATGACCATCCCCATTTGATTTGCTATGCGGTCAAGGCGAACTCTAACCTCGGGGTGCTCAACGTGCTGGCACGCTTGGGCTCGGGGTTCGATATCGTTTCCGGCGGTGAGTTGGAGCGGGTGATTGCAGCGGGCGGTGACCCGGCCAAAGTCGTCTTTTCTGGCGTGGGCAAAACGGCTGCCGAAATGCAGCGTGCCCTTTCGCTGGGGATCAAATGTTTCAATGTCGAGTCTGAGCCGGAGCTTGAGCGTCTCAATCAGGTTGCTGGCGAGATGGGCAAGGTGGCACCGATATCACTCCGGATCAACCCGGATGTCGACGCTAAGACCCACCCGTATATCTCGACCGGCCTGCGCGATAACAAGTTCGGGATCGCGTTTGACCGCGCCCCGGATGTCTACCGTCTGGCCCAGCAGTTGCCGAATATCAAGGTGACCGGGATTGACTGCCATATCGGCTCGCAGCTGACCGAGCTCTCCCCGTTTATTGATGCGACAGACCGCCTGCTGGCACTGATCGACCTCCTCAAGGCGGAAGGGATTGCCATCGAGCACCTCGATGTCGGTGGTGGGCTGGGCGTGACTTACAGCGCCGAGCAGCCACCTGCGCCATCGGAGTATGCCGAGGCCTTGATGGCACGGTTGGTGGATTACCCTGAGCTTGAATTGGTTTTCGAGCCTGGCAGGGCGATTGCCGCCAATGCCGGGGTGATGCTGACGCGGGTCGAGTACCTCAAGCATACCGACCACAAGAACTTCGCCATTGTCGATGCGGCAATGAATGATCTGATCCGTCCGACCCTTTACCAGGCCTGGCAGGAGATCATCCCGCTGCGCCCGCGCGACGGCGAGGCTAAAACCTATGATTTCGTCGGCCCGATTTGCGAGACCGGTGACTTTATCGGTAAGGATCGTCATTTATGCCTAGCGGCGGGGGATTTGCTGGCAGTACGTTCGGCGGGTGCCTATGGTTTCGTCATGGCATCTAACTATAATACTCGGGTAAGGGCAGCAGAAATCATGGTTGATGGTCAGCAGATCCACGTCGTTCGCGAACGTGAGGAGCTGGCCGAGCTATGGCGTTCTGAGCACCTGTTGCCAGAATAACGATAAGGATCATCATGCAGTTTCACTTTTCTAAGATGCATGGTTTAGGCAACGATTTTATGGTTGTCGACTGCGTTACCCAGAACGTGTTCTTCTCGCCGGATGCGATTCGGCGCTTGGCCGACCGCCACCGCGGTGTCGGCTTTGACCAGTTGCTGGTTGTTGAGCCCCCCTATGATCCCGAGACGGATTTCCATTACCGGATTTTCAACGCCGACGGCAGTGAAGTGGAGCAATGCGGCAATGGCGCCCGTTGTTTTGCCCGCTTCGTTTGGATGAAGGGGCTGACCAACAAATACCATGTATCTGTCAGCACCAAGGCCGGCAAGATGGTACTCAAGCTTGGCGACGACAATCTTGTGACCGTCAACATGGGCGAGCCGACCTTTGATCCTGCAAAAATACCGATGCGGGCCAAGCAGAGCGAGAAAACCTATATTCTTCGAGCGGGTGAGCAGACTTTATTCTGCGGTGCCGTGAGTATGGGCAATCCTCACTGCGTCACTGTGGTCGACAATGTCGATACCGCTGATGTCGAGACCCTCGGGCCGCTGCTTGAGTCTCATGAGCGCTTTCCTGAGCGGGTCAATGCGGGCTTCATGCAGGTGATTAGCCGCAATGAGGTGAAATTGCGGGTCTACGAACGTGGGGCTGGGGAAACTCAAGCCTGCGGGAGTGGTGCCTGCGCCGCTGTTGCTGTGGGCCGCCTTCAGGGGCTGCTTGATGAAGAGGTGACGGTTTCGCTGCCGGGCGGTGATTTGCATATTCGCTGGAAGGGCGAAGGGCACCCATTGCACATGATGGGCCCTGCCGAACATGTCTTTGATGGACAAATTACACTATGACCGATATTTATCAGCTGGACGCTCGCCCCGAAGAGGACGGCGTCTCGTTGACTGAACAGGAAGTGGCGGGTTTTCTTGCCGCTAACCCTGATTTTTTCATTCGCAACCCGGACTTGCTGGGCCGCCTCCAGGTTCACCACCACGAACGCGGGGTGGTGTCTCTGGTGGATATCCAGCTTGAGCGGTTGCGCAGCCAGATCGTCGAGCAGGAAGAGCAGATGGCCGCCATGGTCAAGGCTGCCTTGAAGAACAGCGATCTCTTTGAGCGTTTTTCTCGGGCCCAGCTGGAGCTGCTGCAGACCCATAATATTTACCAGGCCCTGATGGTGCTTGAATCGCTGGCAGACAGCATGGGGCTGGCCGTCAGCCTGCGCCTGTTCGACAGCTTCGACGAGAGCCTGTATTTGGCCCGTCGTAGTTTCGACAGTTTCCGATGCTCGCGCTTGTCGTCGCGCCCGGTTTACCTTGGCCGCCTGCGCAAGCAGGAGAGCGAGATGCTGTTTGACGAGCCGCCGCATTTGGGATCGTTCGTGGTCCTGCCGCTGGGCAACGAGCGGTCGATAGGGGTGCTGAGCTTCGCCAGTGCCGACGGCGGGCATTTTCAACCCGAGATGGACACCCTGTTTGTTGAGCAGTTGGCGATGGTTCTGACCCGCCTTATCCATCATTGGGAATACAGCCGCGAGGTGATCGGGTGAGCCTGCCGCAAGGATTGGAACAGCCGCTGCTGCGCTTTTTCGAATACCTGCGCAGCGAGCGTGAGCTGAGCCTGCATACCCAGCAGAACTACAAGCGCCAGCTGACCACCATGGCAGAGCAGCTGGCGGCGCTTGGCGTTGACGACTGGCGTAAGGTCGATGCCGGCTGGGTTCGCCAGTTGGCAAGTAAGGGGATGCGAGATGGCCTCAAGGCCAGCAGCCTGGCGATGCGCCTGTCGTCCCTGCGCAGTTTCCTTGACTACTTGGTGGGACAGGGCGATCTCAAGGCCAACCCGGCCAAGGGGGTCTCGGCACCCCGCAAGGCGCGGCCATTGCCGAAAAACCTCGATGTCGACGAGATGGACCAGCTGCTCAGCGTAGACGGCGAGGATCCCCTGTCAGTCCGTGATCGGGCGATGATGGAATTGATGTATGGGGCTGGCCTGCGTCTGTCCGAGCTGGTCGGCTTGAATGTTAAGGATATCAGTCTTCGCAAGGGGGACTTGCGGGTGATTGGTAAGGGTGACAAGGAGCGGGTCGTTCCGTTTGCGGGCCTGGCCCGGGAATGGGTCGGCCATTGGCTGCGGTTGCGCGGCCAGCTCGCCAAGCCTGACGAGCCGGGACTGTTCGTTTCCAAGCTCGGGGTGCGGATTTCCAACCGCAACGTCCAGAAGCGGATGGCCGAGTGGGGCCAGAAGCAGGCGGTGTCGAGTCACATTAACCCGCACAAGCTGCGCCACAGCTTTGCGACTCATATGCTGGAATCATCAGGGGATCTGCGTGCGGTGCAGGAGTTACTGGGCCACGCCAACCTGACGACAACCCAGATTTATACCCACCTCGACTTCCAGCACCTTGCCAAGGTGTATGACGAGGCCCATCCGCGGGCCAAGCGCGGCAAGCGCTAGCAGCAAAGGAATCGTGTCCATGCAGTTTTACCGCCGTATTGCCCCGCCGCGGGCGATAACCTTTGATCTCGACGATACCCTCTACGACAACCGGCCGGTGATCCGCCGTGCCGAGCAGGCGATGTTCGACTGGCTGGATGCCTGCCATCCGGTGGCCCGGACGTTGGGCCGGGATCACTGGCAGTCTCTCAAGATGACGTTGGCCGAGGCAGATCCCATGTTGCGGCATGACGTGACGGCCTGGCGTTTCGAGCTGCTCAAGATCGGACTGATGCAGCTGGGCTACCCGCAGGCGTTGGCGGAAAGAGCCGCCGCCGAGGGGGTTGAAACGGTGCTGACGGTGCGCAATCAGGTTGAGGTGCCGGATGAAACTCACCGGGTACTGGCTTTGTTGCAACAGCAACTGCCGCTGGTTGCCATTACCAACGGCAATGTCGATGCCGCGAAAATCGGGTTGGATGGATATTTCTCCTCCGTCTTGCAGGCCGGGCGTGACGGCCTTGCCAAGCCGGAGCCCGACCTGTTCGGGCAGGCGGTGGGGCTACTTGGTCTGGCTCCAGGTGAGATCCTCCATGTCGGCGACCACCTAGTGAGCGATGTTGCCGGGGCCAAACGCTATGGCATGATGGCGTGTTGGTTCAATGACCAGCAGCGTTCTTTGGTAGAGCAGTCGCGTGGCCAGATGGTGCCGGATGTTGAGATCAGCGAATTGTCGCAGCTGTTGTCATTGCTGCCGTCCTGACTGTTGACGGGGTATGGTTAATATAAAAAGGACAGCCGTTTGGCTGTCCTTTTTTATTGCCCGTAGGAGCGGCTAGTCGAGCAGGCTCTGCTTGGGGGGCTGGCTGAATAAGCGGTCGAGGGAAAGCATCCCTGCTCCCCAGAATATGTTCACCAGCATCATCATTCCCCATAGCTGGTGGTCGAAAAAGCCTTTTTCCCAGAGAAGCGGGTAGGACACCACCGCGATGATGTTGAAGACGAACAGGATCAGTGCCATGGGGCGGGTGAACAGGCCGAGGGCCAGAAAGGCCGGGATGATCAACTCGGTCGCCGTACCGAGGTAGGCCGCCATTTGCCACGGGATGACAGGGACCTGGTATTCGTATTCGAACAGGTACAGGGTACTGTCCCAGGTGGTGTACTTGACCATCCCCGACTTGAAGAAGACCCATGCCACCCATAGCCGGGTGAACAGGAGCAGAAACGGGATCAGAGGGTCGCTCAGCCGTTGGGCTGTGGCATCAAGGTTCTTGAAGAAATTCAGCATGCGCAGTCTCCCTGTGGCAGGCCATGGATAGCGGTGAAGCAGTGGTGTTGGAGTAACTCCCCCAAAATGGCCAGCATGGCAGGGGAGGCTGTCCCGAGGGGCTGGCCGGATTGGCATCGCCGGATCAAATCGGTGCCGTCCGAGGTGGTGGCGATGACGCGGATCCCGTCGTGGCTTTGGCAGACGACGGCCGACTCGGGGGCGGAGAGATCGATCGGCTCTACCTCGTTGTGGGTGATCATCTGCCACAGGCTGGCAGCCGGGCTGGCGGCATCGATGAGTTGGGCTGAGGGTTCCACCTCCAGCCGGAGCTGGCCGAGGTTGTCCTCGGTGACAAGGGCCAGCTGTTCGAAAGGAAACGCGTGGGGAGGCGGGGCATATTGGCCGGCTCGGTCCACGGCCCATTCGAGACGGGCAAGATCGGGCAGGTAGGGGACGGCGGCAAGCAGCTCCGGCTGCTGGGCGATGGTCGCATCAAGACCTGCCCCGTAATGGCTGACATCCCCTTCGGTGGGCGGGGTGCGCAGTACATGCTGGCGGGCAAGTTGTCCGAAGTACTCCTCGCCAACGACGGCAAGACAGCAGGGGTAGGTGGCCGCCAGTATTTCGGACAGGCTGATCACGAAGTTGTTGCGGTAGATCTGCAAAAGTTGCTCGGCCGGGAAGCGGCCTTGATGTATGTGGGCGGCAGCAGTGCTTGGCCGGTAGCGGAGGGCTTCGGCAAACGCCTGCTGGATAGCCTTCAGTGCCTCAGGCGGGTGAGTCATGGCGTTCCTCCTGCTGCAGTATGTCGCGGGCCTTGGCGGCTTCGCCCAGCAGTACGGGTAAGGCCGGGATGTCCAAATCCCACTCGATGAGGGTGGGGACCGGACCATGCTGGCGGATCCATTGGCGGTAGAGCTGCCAGACCGGATCGCTGACCGGGCGGCTGTGGGTATCGATCCATATCTCGCCATCGTCGACTTGCTTGGCGGTGAATCCGGCGAGGTGGATCTCCCCGACGGCGCTCGGTTCGAGAGCGGCGAGGTATTGCTGGCAGTCAAAGCCATGGTTGAAGGCACTGACGTAGATATTGTTGAGATCCAGCAGCAGGCCGCAGCCGGTACGTTGCTGGACATGGTTCAGGAACTCCCATTCCGGGATGGTGGAATGGCTGAACTGGAGGTAGCTGGACGGGTTTTCGACCAATAGGCGGCGGCCGAGGAAGTCCTGCACCTGTTCGACCTTGCGGCAGAAGTGCGAGAGTGCCTCTTCGGTATAGGGCAGCGGCAGCAGGTCGTTGAAGTACTCCCCGTCCACCGAGCTCCAGCTGAGGTGGTCGGAGACGGCGATGGGGGCGAGCTCGTCGATGAGCCCCTTTAGCTGGCAGAGGTGGGCGCTATCGAGGGGATCGGCCGAGCCCAGCGACAGGCCAATACCGTGGCAGCTGACGGGGTAGTGTTCGGCGATTTCCCGTATCTGCTGGCGGGCAGCCGAGACCGGGTTGAAATAGTTCTCGCTGTGGATTTCCCACCAACCGATATCAGGCCGCTCGGCGAGGACTTGGTCGATGTGGGGGGACCGAAGCCCCACCCCGACCATCGCCTGTGGTGACAGGCGGCTCAATTACTTGGCCTCCTTGCTGCTGCCTGCGAGGCGGTCGCACAATCCCTTGGGTACCATCACGAAGGCATCTTTCTGGCCATCGGTCTTCGAGGTGCCGGCGCAGGAGCTGGTCTTGGTCGCGCAGTCGTTCTTGCCCGCCTTGACTACGCCGTAGCATTTTTCCTTGTCCGCCGCATGGGCGACGGAAGGGGCTAGGGCTACCCCGGCCAAGGCCAACAGGCCAGATACGGCTGTCGTGACAGCGATATTCGACTTCTTCATATCTCTTCCTTTCTCGTGGCTGATAGCGTTGGGGGGCTTAGGATGACTTGGTAGAGCCGCCGACAAGGCGCTCGCACAGGCCTTTAGGTACCATTACGAAGGCGTCCTTCTGGTTGTCGGTTTTCGAGGTGCCGGCACAGGAGCTGGTCTTGGTCGCACAGTCGTTCTTGCCGGCCTTGACCACGCCGTAGCATTTCTCTTTGCCCTCAGCCGCGACGGCTGTGGTTGTGGTCATGGCCGTCCCGGCAAGGGCAAGCAGGCCGGTTACGGCTGAAGCAAGTGCGATATTGGTGGTTTTCTTCATGGTCATTCCTCTTTGTTTCGCTGACTGTATTGGGAGCATATCTGCTTCCCTGGGTGGCACCTCATGGTGCTCTGCTACATAAGAAAGGGGGTGCGACGGAAATCTTTCAGCCCTTCTTTGTTTTTTTAACGATGCATTAACAATCGCCTTTCCAATCATAGAACAAAACAGAAATAGGCAAGCGCTTGATTAGGTGAAATATTAGCCATGATAGGCTGAGCGGTTTAGCAACAGCTGCAATGGGTTCGGCAGGCAGGGGCCGGTAATTGGCGGGATGGTGCCGATGGCTGTGTGTCCTCGCATCCCGGTGGGCTTTGTGGTTATAATCTCTACCATTGTATAAATAACCAGTAGAGAGCGATGGACGTATCACTTCTGTTAGATGGTCTTAATGACAAGCAGCGCGAGGCAGTAGCGGCCCCGTTGGGTAATTATTTGGTGCTGGCGGGTGCGGGAAGTGGTAAGACCCGGGTTCTGGTCCATCGCATCGCCTGGTTGATGGCTATTGAGCAGGCCTCGCCGTACTCGATTATGTCGGTGACCTTCACCAACAAGGCGGCGGCGGAAATGCGCGGCCGGATCAACGAGCTGATGCAGGGCTCGCTGTCGGGGATGTGGAACGGCACCTTCCACGGTCTGTGCCACCGGATGCTGCGGGCCCACTACCTTGACGCCAAGCTGCCGGAGGATTTCAATATTTTGGATTCCGACGACCAGATGCGCTTGCTCCGCCGCCTGATCAAGGCCCAGAACCTCGACGAGAAACAGTGGCCGGCACGCCAGGCAGCCTGGTATATCAACGGCAAGAAAGACGAGGGGCTGCGCCCGCAGCACATAGAGACTTTCAGCGATCCGGTTGAGCAGACTTGGCTGCGCCTCTACACGGCTTATCAAGATGCCTGTGATCGGGCTGGCTTGGTGGATTTTGCCGAGCTGCTGCTGCGATCCTATGAGCTGCTCAAGCATAGCAAGCATATCCGTGAGCACTACCAGGCCCGTTTCAAGCATATTCTGGTCGATGAGTTCCAGGATACCAACAACATCCAGTATGCCTGGTTGCGCTTGATGGCAGGGCCGCAGTGCAATGTCATGATTGTAGGTGACGACGATCAGTCGATTTACGGCTGGCGCGGCGCCAAGGTCGAGAACATCCAGCGCTTTTTGAATGATTTCAAGGATGCCAAGTCGATATTCCTCGAGCAGAACTACCGCTCTACCGGCAATATCCTTAAGGCTGCCAACGGCCTTATCGCCAACAACAATGAGCGGATGGGCAAGAATCTTTGGACCGAGGGGAGCGAGGGCGAGCTGATTTCGATCTACTCGGCGTTCAATGAGCTCGACGAGGCCCGTTTCGTGGTCGGCAAAATCAAGGAGTGGCAGGATCAGGGCGGAGCCCTGAACGAGACCGCGATGCTGTACCGCAGCAACGCCCAGTCGCGGGTGTTGGAAGAGGCGTTGATCCAGGCGGGAATGCCTTATCGGATCTACGGCGGTATGCGCTTCTTCGAGCGTCAGGAAATCAAAGATACGCTGGCCTACATGCGCCTGATTGCCAACCGCCACGATGATGCCTCGTTCGAGCGGGTGGTCAATACCCCGGCCCGGGGACTGGGCGACCGCACCCTTGATACTATCCGGATGGCGGCTCGCGATCGTGGGGCCACTATGTGGCAGGCCTGTGTGGCTCTGCTGGAGGAGCAGGCGCTAGCCGGCCGGGCGGCCAACTCGTTGCGCCGTTTTATCGAGCTGGTCAATGCCCTTGAGGATGATACCCGTGATATGCTGCTCTACCAGCAGACCGACGAGGTGATCCGCAACTCGGGGCTGCGGGCGATGTACGAGCAGGAGAAAGGCGAGAAGGCCCAGGCCCGGGTCGAAAACCTTGAGGAGCTGGTGACGGCAACCCGCCAGTTCGAGGTACCGGAAGAGGCGGTCGAGATGAGCCCGTTGTCGGCTTTCTTGTCCCATGCGGCGCTGGAAGCCGGCGAGGGGCAGGCCGATGATTTCGAGGACGCGGTGCAGTTGATGACGATGCACAGTGCCAAGGGCCTCGAGTTCCCGGTGGTGTTCATGGTGGGCGTCGAGGAGGGGATGTTCCCTAGCTCGCGTACGACCGAGGAGGTCGGCCGCCTCGAGGAGGAGCGCCGGTTGTGCTACGTGGGCATGACCCGTGCGATGCAGAAGCTGTACATCAGCCATGCCGAGATGCGCCGCCTGTACGGCAAGGATAACTTCCACAAGCCGTCACGGTTTATCCGCGAGATCCCGCAGGAGCATATCGAGGAGGTCCGGATGAAAGCCAAGGTGTCGCGACCTGCTAGCAGCGGGCGCTTCAGTCAGTCGGTGGTCAGCGAGAACTTCAACCAGACCGGCTACACCCTCGGCCAGCGCGTGATGCACCCTAAATTTGGCGAAGGTACGATTATCAACTTTGAGGGCAGCGGTGCCCAGAGTCGGGTCCAGGTTGCCTTCAACGGCGAGGGGATCAAATGGCTGGTGACCCAATACGCCAAGTTGCAGCCGATGTAAGCGCTGCGCGCTGAGCACCCTATTGCAAAAGAGACGATGCCCGCCGGTCAGTTCGACCGGCGGGCCTTTTTTTGCCCATCGGTTGAGGTTAGTGGCCGATCACGGTGCCTTCACGGCGCGGATCCGCCGCTCCGGAGAGTTGTTTGCCATCAATGGCAATGGCCTGCACGCCTGAATTGAGCGGCTTGAGCTGGACTTTGAATCCGAGCTTCTCGAGCTTGGGCTTCCAGTGGTCGGCATCGGTGTCGGCCTCGATTTCTATTGGGCCGAAGCGGTTGTTCATGTTGGGCAGGTCGATGGCCTGTTGCAGATCCAGTCCCCAGTCGAGGTGGCCGATCAGGGTCTTGGCAACGTAGCCGATGATCTGGCTTCCGCCGGGGGAGCCGATGGCCAGATAGGGGCTCCCGTTTGCCATCACGATGGTCGGGGCCATCGAGGAGCGGGGGCGCTTGCCCGGCTCGACCCGGTTGGCGATGGGGTGGCCGTTATTATGGCTGCGGAACGAGAAGTCGGTGAGCTCGTTGTTGAGCAGGAAGCCGCGCACCATGAGCCGGGAGCCGAAGCCGTTCTCGATGGTGGTGGTCATTGAGACCACGTTGCGATTGGCATCGACAATCGAGAAGTGGCTGGTGGAGGGGAGCTCCAGGGACTGGTCAGCCCCATAGTGCAGGGCATGCTGCCAAGGTGGGTTGCCCGGCAGTGCCTCGGGTAGCGCGGTATCCCTGTCGAGCAGTGCAGCACGTTGGCGCAGGTAATCCTCGTCGAGCAGTCCGGTTGTGGGTACCGGGACGTAATCGCTGTCAGCGATGTAGCGGCCGCGATCGGCAAAGGCAAGCCGAGAGGCATCGCTGATCAGGCGCCAGCTTTCGGGATTGTCGGGGCCGAGCTGGCCCAGCGGGTAGTGGCTGAGGGTGCCGAGGATCTGGCCGAGGGTCAGGGCCCCGGAGCTGGGCGGGCCCATCCCGCAGATTTGGTACTGGCGGTAAGGAGCGCAGACGGGCGGGCGCTCTTTGATTTGGTAGGTGGCGAGATCCATCAAGCTGAGAACCCCAGGATTACCGAGGGCATTGCGCACGGTATTGACGATGTCACGGGCTATCTCGCCGCTGTAGAAAGGGCGCGGCCCGTCTTCGGCCAGGAGCTTGAGCGTTGCGGCATAGGCGGGGTTCTTCAGGGTGTCCCCGGCTTGCAGCGGCTGGCCATCGCGGTTAAAGAAATAGTTTCGGGTGGCTTCGAAACGTCGCAGGTGTTCTTGATCCTTGGCAATAAGAGCGGCGAGCCGGGGGCTGACGGTAAAACCATTGCTGGCCAGTGCTTGAGCAGGCTTGAACAGCTCGCGCCACGGTAGTTTGCCGAGCCGCTGGTGGGTATGCCACAGCAGCTTGATCGTTCCCGGGGTACCGACAGAGCGGCCGCCGACCACGGCGTCGAAAAATTGCAGCGGCTGGCCTTTGCTGTCCTGAAACAGGACCGGGGTGACGGCGAGCGGGGCGCTTTCCCGCCCGTCGAAGGTTCTCAGTGCCTGTTGGTCGTTGTCCCAGTAGACGAGGAAGGCGCCGCCGCCGAGGCCAGACGACTGGGGTTCGGTCAGCCCCAAGACCAGTTGGATGGCGACCATGGCATCGATGGCGTTGCCGCCCTGGCGGAGCATGGCGGCCCCTGCCTCGCTGGCATGGGGGTTGGCGGTGGCGACCATCCACTCTTTACCCTGGGCGAGATGTTGGGCGGAGCGGCCGGTAGCTGCCTCGGGGGCATTTTGGTCGGCCGCCTGTTGTGCGGCCGCGGCCGGAAAGACGGCAAGGCAAGCCGCGAGTAACAGCGGCTTGCGGGGAATGTTCCTTGGCATGGTGGGCTCCTTCCTTGGTGGGCTGCAGCAAGCCTATGGGTGGATCACGCCTCTGTCTAATCGACGGTTGGATTTTGTGCTGCCGGTCAAGCTCAGCGGATGACGGCCTGATAGAGGATGGTCCCGCCGATGGTCACGAACAGCAGCCCGCACAGGCCGTCTATGGCCGGTGACCAGCGTAGCAGGCGCTGTTGCATGCGCTGGCCGGTCAGCAGCCATGCCAGCAGGGCGAACCATAGGAAGGCGGTGAGCCAGAGTAGGGCGATGGCGACGATCTTGCCGCTAAGCGGCATACCTGCCGGTACGAGGGTGGAGAGCAGGCTGAGGAAGAACACCAGCGCTTTGGGGTTGAGGATGTTGGTGGTGAAGCCTTTGAGCATCGCTTGGCGACGGTTGGCAATCAGCCGTGCCGGCATCGGATTGACCTGCGCCAGATCCCGGGGCTTGGTCAGTAGGGCGAAGACGCTCTTGAGGGCACCGGTACCCAGCCACAGCAGGTAGCTGCCGCCAGCCACTTGAAGCAGGGTGAACAGGGCGGGATGTTGCTGGATAAGCAAGCTGGCCCCGGTCAGGCTGAGAATGGAATGGATCAGGATCCCCAGCGATAGGCCGAAGGCAATGGCAATACCCGTCTGGCGGCCGTAGCGTCCCGCATTTTGGACCACGAGGGCAAAGTCGGGTCCGGGGCTCATCAGGGCCACAATGTGGACGGCCAGCAGGGTGATAAGGGGAGCGATGTCGTTCATGTTCTCTTTTGTTCCAGTGGGAGGGTTGGGTGCTGCCGGCGTTATGGCCGGCGGCGGTGTCTGTGTCAGGTCGAGTGGGTGATCTTGGTACGGCGGCTCCTGAGGCCATCGATGCTGAACAGTACCAGTGCGGCCCAGATGAAGCCGAAGGTATATACCTTATCAGCGGTGAGGCTTTCGCCGTAGAGGGCAATAGCCAGTATGAACATCAGGCTCGGCCCGATGTACTGGAAGAACCCCAGGGTCGAGAGTTTGAGCTTGGTGGCCGCCCCGGTGAAGCACAGGAGCGGCAGGGTGGTCACGATACCGGCGGCGACCAGCAGCAGGTTGGTCGATAGCGGGTTGTGGCCCCAGTCTGCGGTCGGGCTGTCGGCTATCCACAGGACGTAGATGGTCGCTATCGGCAACAGGAGGCAGGTTTCCATGAACAGGCCGGTCTGGGCGTCGAGGTTGATTTTCTTGCGCAGCAGGCCGTAGAAACCGAAGCTGCTGGCCAGTGCGAGGGCGATCCACGGCAGCGAGCCGAATTGGATCAGCTGGACGGCGACGCCTGCCACGGCCAGCATCACTGCCACCCACTGGAGCGGGCGTAGCCGCTCGCCGAGGAAAAGCATCCCGAGCAGGACGTTGAGCAGTGGGTTGATGTAATAGCCGAGGCTGGCATTGAGCATGAAGTTGTTATTGACGGCCCAGATGAAGATCAACCAGTTGCCGCCGATGAGGGTGGCTGTGGCCGCTAGGAGCAGCAGGGTGCGTGGCCGCGAGAGGACGTGGCGGACTTTGCCCCAGCCCCGGCTGGCTTGCAGCAGGATGGCGAGGAAGAGTACCGACCAGATCACCCGGTGGCTGAGAATTTCGGGGGCGCTGACATGTTGCAGAGCCTTGAAGTAGATCGGGGCGATGCCCCACATGGTATAGGCGGCGAGGGCGAGGATCACGCCGCGCTGGGTTTCTTGGTTTTGTTCGTCCATGAGTGCCTGATCATTCCGAGGTAAAGGTTTGCGACAGATAATTATGCGTCGCCTATGCAGGGCCAGTATAAATCGCATACAAAACCAATACTATGGACTTTTGCTCGGCGGTGCAGGGAGGTGGCCGTCCCCGAGGGGGGAGCGGGCGGCATTCCCAACGGCTTGGACATTGGTATAGAATAGCCAGCCTTTAACAGTCTCTGCGTTCGGCGGGGATGCGACACAGGAACCGCGAGATATGTCAGCCAGCCTTGCCTGCCAACCTGTCCCCCAGGCGACCAGCCAGACCATCCTTGAAGACGTTTTCGGCTACGAGGCGTTCCGTATCGGCCAGCAGGCGGTGATTGAAACAGCCGTGGCTGGCGGGGACTGCTTGGTGATCATGCCGACGGGCGGCGGCAAGTCGTTGTGCTACCAGATCCCGGCGCTGCTCCGCGAGGGCACGGCGTTGGTGGTCTCGCCTCTGATCTCCCTGATGAAGGATCAGGTTGACCAGCTCGAGGCCAACGGGGTCGCGGCGGCCTGCCTCAATTCGACGATGCCCCGGGAGGAGCAGGAAGAAACCTTCCTGGCGATGGCCGAGGGGCGATTGAAGCTGGTCTACGTGTCGCCGGAGCGGATGATGAGCCGCGATTTCATCGACCGGGTCGCGGCATTGCCGATCAGCCTGCTCGCCGTCGATGAGGCCCACTGTATTTCGCAATGGGGGCATGACTTCCGTCCTGAGTATGCGGCCTTAGGATCGGTGCGCCAGCAGTTGTCCGGGGTGCCGGTGATGGCGCTGACGGCGACCGCCGACGACACTACTCGCCAAGATATCCTAACCCGCCTTGCCCTGTCCGAGCCCCATGTCTATCTCGGCAGTTTCGATCGCCCGAATATCCGTTATACCCTGCAGGAAAAGTACAAGCCGATGGCGCAGCTGGCTCGTTGTGTGGCGGATATGCGCGGCCAGTGCGGCATTATCTACTGCAACAGCCGCAAGCGGGTCGAGCAGGTGGCCGAGAAGCTGGCCTCCGGCGGAACCCGGGTGGCGGCTTACCATGCCGGGATGGCGAGTGACGAGCGGGCGTGGGTGCAGGAGGCGTTCCAGCGTGATGATGTCCAGATTGTGGTGGCCACGGTCGCGTTCGGGATGGGCATCAACAAACCCAATGTACGGTTTGTGGTTCATTATGATATCCCTCGTAATATCGAATCCTACTATCAGGAAACCGGGCGAGCCGGGCGTGACGGCCTGCCTGCCGAGGCGGTTATGTTCTACGACCCGTCGGATCTGGCCTGGTTGCGCCGCTGTCTCGACGAGAAGGAGGAGGGGGAGCAGAAACGAGTAGAGAGCCACAAGCTCAATGCGATGGGGGCATTTGCGGAAGCCCAGACCTGCCGCCGCCAAGTCTTGCTCAACTACTTTGGCGAGGCACGCGAGACCCCCTGCGGCAACTGTGATATCTGCCTTGACCCGCCCAAGCGTTTTGATGCGCTCGAAGTGGCGCAGAAGGCATTGTCATGTGTCTACCGTGTTAATCAGGGCTTCGGTATCAACCATGTGGTTGAAGTGCTGCGCGGGATGCAGAACCAGCGGATCCGCGAATATGGCCATGACCAGCTCTCGACCTATGGGATCGGTCGTGAGCACAGCCATGAGTTCTGGGTCAGCATTTTGCGTCAGCTTATCCACCGTGGTTTTTTGGTCCAGAATATGTTGCGCAGTTCGACGCTCCAGTTGACCGAAAAGGCACGGGCGGTGCTGCGCGGCGAGATCGGGCTGGAATTGGCCGTGCCGCGCTTGGACACGGCAGCCAGAAGCAGCAAGAGCGACAAGTTTGCCAGCCGCCAGTACGACAAGAAGCTGTTTGCCAAGCTGCGCAAGTTGCGCAAGGCGATTGCCGATGAGGAAAACCTGCCGCCGTATGTGGTCTTCAACGATGTCAGTTTGATGGAGATGGCTGAGCGGCTGCCGACGTCTGCGGGCGAGATGCTGGCTGTCAACGGGGTTGGTCAGCGGAAATTGGAAAAGTACGGGGCGGCCTTCATGGTGCTGATCGAGGAGCACCTGACGATGGGCGAAGCGGTCGGTTACTAGCGCGGTTCTGATAAAAAAATACCGGGCAATCCGCGCCCGGCACAAATGCGTTGCCCCGGCGGGCCAAATGGCCGGCATGGGTTTATCCGCTACAAAACAGCTTGCGTATTTGGTGAGAATGTTAAATTCACCGGCTGTAATACTCACCAGATCGGTTTGCAGTACAGCCACTCTATAAAATCATGGGTGACTCGTTTTGGCTAGCCCATTGTTATTGCTTGATACGCATAGAAACAATTGGTTACAGGAAAGTTGATGGAAAAGCTATTCGCAAAGGACATGGAAGGCAAAGACAGGATACGGTTTGAGTGCCGTCGCTTGGATTTGGCTGTCCCTGTGCTGGAGCTGGACGTGCACGGCTGGGACTTTGACACCTTCGCTGCTGTAGTCGCCCCGCTGTTGGAGCGCTGGGAGCTGAAGGTGCTCGAGCAAGAGGCCAATGCCGATCTGCATGTATGGCTGGTAGACTTCGAGGGCTGCAAGATGCTGCTCAAGGCGGAGCATTACAGCGGCCAGATCTGGCTGGAAGGGCTCGATGCGGAGTCGACGCCGGTAATGGCTTTTTTGGCCCAGCAACTGCCGATAATCGTGTAATCGGTTACTTTGCGTTCTCCTCTGGTCAATGCCTTGGGTTGCTGTATAATCGCCGCCTTCGGTTGCCGCTGATGCCGATGAGGCTTGGTGGTGTTTTGGGTTCCCTCTCCCCCAATGACAAAAAGGTCTCTACATGACGACTCATTTTTCATCTGCGCAGCAGCGCAAAGCCCTTTCATTTCTGGTGGCCTTCCACCTATTGATCATCGCTTCCAGTAACTACCTGGTGCAACTGCCCTTCACGGTCTTTGGCTTCCATACGACCTGGGGTGCCTTCACTTTCCCGTTTATTTTCCTTGCTACGGATCTGACTGTGCGGATTTTCGGAGCGTCTATGGCGCGGCGGATCATCCTGCGGGTCATGGTACCGGCACTGGCGATTTCTTACGCCTTGTCAGTCCTTTTCTATCAGGGAGAATACCAGGGCTTGTCGCATCTGGGTGACTTCAACCTGTTTGTTGCGCGGATCTCGATTGCCAGCTTCATGGCTTATTTGTTGGGCCAGATTATGGATGTGTCGGTGTTCAACCGCCTGCGTCAGACTAAGCAGTGGTGGGTGGCTCCGACTTGCTCGACGCTGTTTGGTAATGCGCTCGATACGTTGGCATTTTTCTCGATCGCGTTCTACAACAGCCCGGATCCGTTCATGGCGGCCAACTGGGTGGAAATTGCCTTCGTGGATTATGGATTCAAACTTCTGATCAGCCTGGGTTTGTTTGTACCGATGTACGGTGTGCTGCTCAACTACCTGATCAAGCGGTTGACAACACTCGCGCCGAAAGAAGGGGCGATAGCTGGCAGTACAGCCGAGGTATAGCGTCTATCGCTTTGACGGCGGGGCATTTGGCCCGATAATGGGGAATCAATCCGGACCGAGGGGCCAGCAGTTGCTGGCCTTTTGCTTATTCGGGGATGGCGAATATCAGGAGGAACGCACAATGATGATCCGCGAAGCGACGATAGACGAGGCGGTGGCCGTGCTGGCCAAGATCAGCGAGTTTGCCAAACCGGCAGACCATGCGGCAGTGGCCCTGCGGCTGGATGGTCGCAGGGCTCTGGTGCTGGTGGCCGAGCAGGAAGGCGAACTTGTCGGGGTCAAGATTGGCTATGCCCTGTCGGAACAGGTTTTCTACAGCTGGCTCGGTGGGGTCGCGCCAAGAGGTCGTGGCCGGGGGGTTGCACAGGCCTTGCTGGAGGCCCAGGAGGAGTGGGCAAGAGAACAGGGTTATAGTGCCATTCGGGTCAAGTCGAGAAACCGCTTCCCTGCAATGCTGAGGTTGCTGCTAAGGAATGGTTATCTGATTGAAGATATGGACAAAAAAGAAGGGATGTTGGACTACCGCCTGCATTTTGCCAAGCAGCTAGTGAGTGGTGAAATTATTAACTGAGAAGAATTCTCAATAAAATGCTTGCATCTCAAATGAGAATGGTTATTATTAACTTGCACTCAGCGAGGCGAGACAGCCAAAGGCTCGCTTCGTTTGAAGGCACGACATTGCTCACATTGCTTCCAGTGTACTTCAGCTAGGGTTTGTTTTTGGTGTAGGGCTAAAAATAACAACCAATTCTGCTGAGCGGCAGCTACATCCGGCTTGATGCCGAAAGTAGCGCCGCTTTTTCTTTTTTGGGCCATAGTCATGGCTCAGGCAATTTTCACCAGTTCGGCAACCAGTTTGTCAATGCCGGTTGCGGCTTCGCTGAGGCTGCCTGCCAGCATGTAGGCCGGGGTGGTGAGGATCCGGCGTTTTTGATCCAGCACGAAATCGTGGACCGGGCACTCGATATGTTCTCCGCCCATCTGGTTGAATGCATGTGCGGTCTCAGGATCCGTGCCGATCGTACCCTGGGCACCGGGACCGTAGATCTTCGGGATCAGGGCGGGGGCTATGCACAGGTAGGCGGCTGGTTTTTCGGCTTCGGCAAATTGCTGGCACACCCGCTTTACTTCCGGGTGAATGGTGCAGTCAGCTGCCGCAAAGGCAAAGTCCGACAGGTTTTTGGCGACGCCGAATCCCCCCGGCAGCAGCAGGGCATCGAAATCGAGAGGATTGAGATCGCAGATGTCTTGGATATTGCCGCGGGCGATCCGCGCTGCCTCGATCAGGACATTGCGCGTTTCCGGCATTTCCTCGCCCGTAATATGGTTGATCACATGGTGTTGATCCATGTTTGGAGCAAAACAGTGCCAGCTCGCCCCGTGTCGCTCGATAGCGTACAAGCTGAGCACGGCTTCGTGGATCTCGGCACCGTCAAATACACCAGCCCCGCTCAAAATGACCGCAATTTTCTTCATAATGGCTTCCTTTATGGTCAGGTTTGGCTAATCTTACACCGATTTTTTGCCAGTAAAGAGAATTCTGTTAACGTTTTCCACAATTAATGATCATTTTAGGATCAAAGATCCATCGATCTGGCTTTGCTTAAGTTGTTGATTTGAGTGTGTTTATTTTTAAAATCAAAAAGTTATCAAGATTTTGATCAAAGAAAACATTTCAAATACTAACAAACTTATCCACAGGGTGGGGCGATGTCTTGGAAAACAGCGGTTAACAGTTGCTGGGAGTCATGGCATTCTAAGGCTCTGACTCTTACCTCCCTGAATAAGATTATTATTATGGCAAGTATTCCTGAAAATCCGTTGATCCTGATCGATGGCTCTTCTTATCTATATCGCGCTTTTCATGCTTACCCAGGTACGATGAGTAACGGTGAAATCCCGACCAACGCAGTTTATGGGGTTGTGAACATGTTGCGCAGTATGATGCGCCAGTTTGCTTCTGATCGTATTGCTGTGGTTTTCGATGCTAAGGGTAAAACCTTCCGTGACGATATGTACCCGGAATACAAAGCGAATCGCCCGCCAATGCCGGACGATCTCCGTTGCCAAATAGAGCCATTGCATAACGTGATCCGGGCGATGGGCCTACCGCTTATTTGCGTACCGGGTGTAGAGGCGGATGACGTTATCGGTACGCTGGCTTATCAGGCGTCGCAAAAGGGTATGCCTGTATTGATCAGTACGGGTGATAAAGATATGGCGCAGCTGGTGGATGACAACATTACGCTGATCAACACCATGACCAATGTGGTGATGGGGCGCGAAGGGGTCATTGAGAAATTTGGTATCCCACCTGAGCTGATTATCGACTACCTGGCGTTGATGGGCGATAAGGTCGATAACATCCCGGGCGTACCGGGTGTGGGTGACAAAACGGCCACGGCGCTGCTACAAGGTATTGGTGGCCTAACCAAGCTGTACGAAAACCTTGATGACATTGCCGCGCTTGGCTTCCGTGGTTCGAAAACCATGGCGAAGAAGCTTGTCGACAACAAAGATAATGCCATGCTGTCTTACGAACTCGCGACCATCAAGCTGGATGTTGAGCTGGAAGAGACGCCGGAATCTCTGCTGAAAGCAGAGCCAAGCAAAGACGAGCTGATCAAGCTATATGGCCAGCTGACGTTCAAGGCTTGGTTGAACGAGCTGCTTGATGGCGGTACTGGTGTCGTGGAGGCTGATGAATCAGCCGGTGCAGCGCGCGCCACATCGGCGGTGCAATCGAACATGGACACATCGGCTGTCAACATCGACCGCAGCCAGTATGAGACCATTCTTGATGAAGCCTCTTTCAATACTTGGTTGGATAAGCTCAAGGCCGCCGATCTGTTTGCGTTTGATACCGAGACCGACAGCCTGGACTACATGGTGGCGAATTTAGTCGGCCTGTCGTTCGCGACCGAGGAAGGCGTTGCTGCCTATGTGCCGGTTGCCCACGATTATCTGGATGCCCCGCAGCAGCTGGACCGCAGCTGGGTTCTCGAGCAGCTCAAACCGATCCTTGAAGATGAGGCTCAGGCGAAAGTTGGCCAGAACCTCAAGTACGATGCATCGGTTCTTGCGCGTTATGGGATTGAAATGAAGGGGATCAAGCATGACACCATGTTGGCGTCCTATGTCTACAACAGCGTAGGCGGCAAGCATGACATGGACAGCTTGGCACTGCGTTTCCTTCAGCATAGCTGTATCTCGTTCGAGCAGATCGCCGGCAAAGGCAAGAACCAGCTGACATTCAACCAGATCGATCTCGAGCAAGCCTCGCCTTACGCCGCGGAAGATGCAGATGTGACGCTGCGCCTGCACAACCGCCTGTTTGCCAACATCGAGCATGACGAAAAGCTCAAGGCGGTATACGAAGAGATCGAGATGCCGTTGGTGCCTGTACTGTCTCGCATTGAGCGTACTGGTGTGCTGATTGATGAAATGAAGCTGAGCGCACAGTCGGTAGAAATTGCTGCCCGCCTTGAAGAGTTGGAGAAGAAAGCGTACGAGATTGCGGAGCAAGAGTTCAACATGAACTCACCCAAGCAGCTGCAGGCGATTTTGTTTGAGAAAATGGGGCTGCCTGTTATCAAGAAGACGCCGTCGGGTACACCTTCGACCAACGAAGAGGTGCTGCAAGAGTTGGCGCTGGATTACCCGCTACCCAAGCTGATTTTGGAATACCGCGGCTTGGCGAAGTTGAAATCGACGTACACCGATAAGCTACCGAAGATGATCAACCCAGCTACGGGCCGCGTGCATACGTCTTACCACCAAGCGGTGACAGCGACTGGCCGTTTGTCGTCAACGGATCCTAACTTGCAGAATATTCCGGTGCGCAACGAAGAAGGCCGCCGTATCCGTCAGGCATTTGTCGCGCCGGACGGCTACAAGATCCTGGCTGTCGACTACTCGCAGATTGAACTGCGTATTATGGCCCACCTATCTGGTGACCAGGCGCTGCTTGATGCGTTCCGAGAAGGTAAAGACATCCACGCGGCAACGGCTGCGGAAATCATGGGTATTGCGATTGATCAGGTATCAAGTGAGCAGCGCCGCCGTGCGAAGGCGGTGAACTTCGGCCTGATTTACGGTATGAGTGCATTTGGCTTGGCGAAGCAGCTTGGTATCCCGCGCGGTGAGGCGCAGGACTACATGAATGTCTACTTTGAACGCTACCCGGGTGTGATGCAGTATATGGAGGACACTCGTACTGCAGCGTCAGAGCAGGGGTTCGTCGAGACTATCTTCGGTCGTCGCCTGCACTTGCCTGAAATCCAATCGCGTAATGGTATGCGTCGCAAAGCCGCCGAACGTGCTGCGATCAATGCCCCGATGCAAGGGACGGCTGCGGACATTATCAAGAAAGCGATGCTGCTTGTTGACCAGTGGATTGGCCAGCAGCCGGAAGGCCGCGTGCGTTTGTTAATGCAGGTACACGATGAACTTGTATTTGAAGTACAGGAAGCGGATGTAGACAACGTATCTGCCGAGATCAGACGCCTGATGGAAGCGGCTGCCGAATTAGCCGTTCCGTTGATTGCTGATGCTGGTATTGGTGATAACTGGGATCAGGCACACTGATAAATCAATGCATTAAGTTACAGGTAAGTAAAATGGCCAGCGAAAGCTGGCTATTTTTTTATGAAAAATAAAGCATCAATAAGTTACGGAACTTAGAAATAAGTTACGACTTAATGAAAAAAAACTACGAAAAGTACTTTTCAACACTGAGCAATTGATATACAGTTATCTGCGTAGGGTACAGAGGTAAGATGTTCTATCTTTCAGACCTTTTGTTTCACGTTATTGGATTTGGCTGATTCAGCCGCCCTGACCATTTGGTCAGGGCGTTTTTTATTTGGGCCCTGCAAACGTTCCCCCCTGATATATCCCTTCCCCTGTTAGTGATCTTTTTTCCCCTCCATTGCCTCATTTTGTTTGTATTGGGTCGATAATGACACCATTTCCATGGTTTTTTGTCGAAAAAACAAACGATTTTTAGCTGCTGATAATGACGGCTTGAAATTAGAGTATTTACTTTAATTTAAATAGGGGGGCAGGTATAATAATGCTGCTTCTTGTTCATATTTGTTTTTGGGTGGGGACTTTGCGTCGCCGGCCAACAAATCCATGAAATAGCCACCCACTTATTTTGGGTGGCTTTTTTTTATCTCGCTATTCAGCAAAATGTAATTTTATTCCAGATATGACAACAACATCTCTAAATTTAGAGATGTTATTTTTCTTTATAAAACAACTTGGTGGCATTTTTGTGGTGAAGTGTCTAAAAGTAGATGTTATCGCATTGAAATGTAGGTGTGCTAAGCATCCAAGCTGCTGCAAAAAAGCACAAAAACTGGATAAAAAACTTGCGTTGCCCCGAGAAATACTTGATGCTTGCCGGACAAAAATAAAAAAAACTCCTATTTCTCTCCCATTACCCCGCCTGGATGGCGGGGTATTTTTATGCCGCCGTACTGGTGGGGTAATCTCGCGCAGGCGAAGATAAAAAAAGCTCCCAGAGGGAGCTTTTTTTATCTAGAAAGAGTGGAGTGGATTATTCTTCGTCACCCATCTCATCTTCGTCCTCGGCGAGCAATGCCATCTGGCGCTCAAGCTCCGGGGCAAACCAGCTATCAAGCTTGCGGCGAACTTGGTCGACGCCGATGCCCTTGAGTGAAGAGAACGCCTCAACCTGAATATCGCCCCCGAAGGCTTTCACACTTTCGCGGACTTTCAATAGCTGCTGCTTGCGGGCTCCGCTCTTAAGTTTGTCGGCTTTGGTTAGCAAAACCAGTACCGGAAGGCGGCTTTCAATGGCCCACATAATCATCTGCTGGTCGAGATCTTTAAGTGGGTGGCGGATATCCATCAGTACCACAAGGCCTTGCAAGCATTCGCGTTTTTGCAGGTACTCACCAAGAGCCGCCTGCCATTTCAATTTCATTTCCAGCGGAACCTGAGCGTAGCCGTAACCCGGTAGATCGATCAGGTTACAACCCGGAACAACTTCAAACATGTTGATCAATTGTGTTCGGCCAGGCGTTTTAGAGGTACGAGCTAGGCTTTTCTGGTCGGTGATGCGGTTCAGTGCACTTGACTTACCTGCATTGGAGCGACCAGCAAATGCAATCTCAACGCCTGCATCCGTCGGTAGCTGTCGGATCGAAGGTGCACTTGTGATGAATTTGGTGTTTCTATAGTTGAGAGGTTGATTCACTGTTAACTCCGTCAAGTCTTGATGTAGTAGACTGATTACTTTTTTGTGAAATTGTGTAAAATAAACAAACAGCGTGCTGGGCAAGTGGGCGATTGTATACCATGTTGCCGAGCATTACTTGTGGTACTGGAAGCTCTATAATTATAAACGGAATGTCATGAAGAAATTAGCACTCATATTGACTCTGCTGGCCAGTTGCTCAGCCTGGGCCCAGGGAGACGCCGAAGCCGGTAAAGTGAAAGCCGCGACTTGTGCCGCCTGTCACGGGGCAGATGGTAACGGAATTATGGCGCAATACCCGAAAATAGCGGGTCAGCACGCAGGTTATCTGGAGAAGCAGCTTAAGGACTTTAAACTTGCTATGACCACAGGTGGCAAGCAGGGCCGTAATGATCCCGTGATGGGTGGCATGGTTATGCCATTGACCGAGCAGGATATGGCTGATTTGGCCGCTTACTATGCCTCATTGCCGATCTCCGATAACACAACCCCTGAGTCTTCGGTCGATGTTGCGCTGGCGTTGTACCGGTTCGGCGATGCAGAGCGTGGGATAACCGCGTGTACGGCCTGTCATGGTCCTCGTGGTAATGGAACCAGCCTGTCAGGCTTCCCCAAGATATCGGGCCAGAATGCCGAGTACGTCAAACTCCAGTTAGAGAAGTTCCGCAGCAGCGATCGCGGCAACGACATGAACGCAATGATGCGTGCGGTGGCTACCAAACTCAGTGATGATGAGATCACAGCCCTGTCCCAGTACGTCGGCGGCTTGCACTAATAAGGCAGTGCTACTGCGTCATGAGAGTTAAAAGAGGCGGCCATTGGCTGCCTTTTTGTTTTTCAGGGATAGTGTTTTGAAAGTCGGCAACATCTTGCTTTGGTGTCATCCTCGATAGCTGACTGGGTTGTAAGAGATTGGCTATATATAGAGGGGCATTGTTGATATTGTTGCGGGGGGGATGGCTGATAGTTCCCTTATCCAACAGTGGCTTATGGTGTTTGAAATAAACTTACCGAAAGTTGGTGGTTTGCGATGCATTGTTTCGTCAGGGCGATCCGGTAAAGTAGTCGATGTCGCCGAAGGAAGGGGCGGCAGGGACAGGATTGCGCCAGTGACGGCAGGGCAGGCAGCCCAAAGGAGCACAGGATGTTCGGCCAGGCTGGCCGTAAGCGAGCACGATGCTCAGGATTGCCAGGAGGCTCTGAGGGATCGGGCATACAGGCGGGGCAGGACCGCCTGACAGACAGGAAACAGGGATTACCAAAATTCATCAGGATGATGAAGAACAACGAGTTGGCACGGAAGGCGATAACAATGACAGGATTTGTCTGACCGGGATGTTATAGCTGGTTAAGGACCGACCAAATCCGGATAACGCCGATGATGGCGAACCATCAAGCGACAGGCTGTGCCTGTCGCTTTTTTCTTTTTCTCTTCTTCGTATCTCGCTGGGGCAGCCCTAGAGATGTAGTGCACACTTCTCCAGCAAATCTGCTATGATACCCGGCTTGATCATATTCCACGGTGCTGCCGTCACCCGGTCTGCAATAGAATTGGAGCCGAAATGCAAACTTGCCCGCTTTGCCATAGCCAGGGGGCTGGCCTATTTCATCAAGACAAGCGTCGCCAGTATTTTCGCTGTGGCCACTGTGCCTTGGTTTTTGCCGATCCGGCAGCCAGGCTGTCGCCAGAAGACGAAAAAGCGCACTATGATTTGCATGAGAACAACCCGGAAGATGCCGGATACCGGCGTTTTCTGAGCCGGTTGGCCGACCCGCTGCAGGAGCGGCTGGGAAGGAGCAAGCTAAATGGCCTAGATTTTGGCAGCGGGCCCGGCCCGACCCTGTCGCTGATGTTTTTCGAGCAAGGCCACGACATGGCAATTTACGACCCGTATTTTGCCCCGGAGCCTGCCGTGCTGGCAACGCAGTACGACTTCGTGACCTGCACCGAGGCCATTGAGCACTTTTACACGCCAGCCAAGGAATGGGGGCTGCTGCTTGGTATGGTGAAACCCGGCGGTTGGCTGGGATTGATGACCAAGCTGGCAACTGATGCCGATGCCTTCTCGCGATGGCATTATAAGAATGACCCGACCCACGTGAGCTTTTTTAGCCGCGACACATTCAAGTTTCTAGCCGAGCGAGATGGTTTGGAGGTTGAGTTTGTGGGTAATGATGTAATTTTGCTGAGGAAAACCCAGTAATGACACGTAAGAAAAGAAGCCGTAAGCCGGGATCAGAAGGTCCAGCGGTTTACACAGACAAGACCCGTAACCAGATTGACCGCGATGGCTTGCAGCGCAAGAAAGACCGCAAGCGCAAAGGACTGAAGTCGGGCAGCCGCCATTCGGCAAGCGAAATTGAGCAGGTACGTTCAGGTGGTCAGAAGAAAGACCCGCGCATTGGCAGCAAGAAGCCAATCCCGCTAATCGTCGAGCCTAAGAAGCCGCTGACCAAGCAGGAGCGCCGCCTCAACGCCGAGCAGGAACTGGCGATGCTGGAAAATGACGCGCAGTTGATGGTGCTGCTGGACCGTATCGATGCGGGTGAGAAGCTGGGTGCCGGTCTGCAGAAGCAGGTTGACCAGAAGCTTGACCGTATCGAGCAGCTGATGAAGCAGCTTGGCTTGCTTGATGAGGCGCCAGCTGTTGCCGAGCCTAAATCGACAGCCCCGCGCAGCGATGAAGACTTGCTTGATCAGTTCGAAAACATGGCTTTTGACGATTTCGACAAGGAGTAAGCCTTGCAGGATATGACGCTATGGCTAGGACTGGCCGCCTTGATAGTGGTGCCATTGGCTGCCTATGCCGTGTATTTGCTGGTTAAGTTATACCAACAGCACCGACGCCATGTCGCTTTTATGGCGCAGGCCCAGCAGCGCCAGGCTGAGGGGATCCGCCAGCGAAATGCCAATATTATGGAAAGCGTATACACCATCGCAGAGGCGGCTTTGCAAGGACAATGCGATTTGTCCGAGGCGGCCATTCGCCTGTGCAAACTGATGGAGGTGCTGCAGGGTGAGAGCCAGATAGATGCTGCGAGCTGTTATCCGGCTCTGCATGAATTGTACCTGGTGGTGCAAGACATGCCCCGAGGCGAAGCCCGCTCAACGCTGGCCAAGCAGGAGCGGATGAAATTGGATCTGATCAGGATGAAGGCCGAAGCCCGTCTCAACGAGACAATTAAGGCCGATCTGGCGCGTATCCTGGAAACCAAGCCTCAGGTAGCTTGAATTAAGTTGCCTACTATTAGAAGCCCTCTTGTCAGGTAAGCCTGGCAAGGGGGCTTTCTTTTGTTTCTCTTATCTACATCTTTACCAAGTTATGGCACACTTGGTGGATCACAATTCCCCCTGTCAAGTGGAAGTAAGTCATGTCAAATGAGCAGATAATTTGGGATCAGGCCATCATCGAAAAATATAATTATTCTGGCCCGCGTTATACTTCATACCCTACCGCCCTTGAATTTCATGAGGCTTTCACGCCTGCCGAATTTGATATGGCTTGTGCGCAGTATCCGGATCGCAAACTGTCGCTGTATGTCCACATCCCGTTCTGCCACAAGCTTTGCTATTACTGCGGTTGCAATAAAATCATCACCCGCCATCAGCACAAGGCTGATCAGTACCTTGATGTGCTGGAGCAGGAAATCCGCCAGCGAGCCGAGAAGCTGGGTGGCCGCGAGGTGAGTCAGCTGCACTGGGGCGGCGGTACGCCGACGTTTCTGACCAAGCCGCAGGTCAGCCGCCTGATGGATGTGTTGCGCAGCCATTTTGCGTTTACCGCCGATGCCGAGATCAGCATCGAAGTCGACCCGCGAGAAATTGAACTGGATATGTTGGATCACCTGCGCAGCGAGGGTTTCAACCGCCTGAGTATCGGGGTTCAGGACTTCAACAAGGAAGTCCAGCGTCTGGTTAACCGCGAGCAGGATGAGGCGTTTATCTTTGCGATGGTGGAGCGCGCGCGCGAGCTCGGCTTCCGCTCGACCAACCTTGATTTGATCTATGGCCTGCCAAAGCAGACTCAGGCTGGTTTTGCCGAGACTCTGGCTGAGGTGCTGACTATGCGCCCGGGCCGGCTATCGGTGTTCAACTATGCCCACATGCCAACGTTGTTTGCCGCCCAGCGCAAGCTGAAAGACGAAGACTTGCCTCAGGCCAAGGAGAAGCTGGCTATTTTGCAAGACACCATCGCGACTCTGACTGGCGCGGGTTACCAGTTTATCGGGATGGATCACTTCGCCCTGCCTGATGACGAATTGGCCGTGGCCCAGCGCAATGGCATATTGCACCGCAACTTCCAGGGCTACACCACTCAGGGTGATTGTGACCTGCTGGGCTTTGGCGTATCGGCCATTTCAATGATCGGCAACTGCTATGCCCAGAACCAGAAAGAGCTGAAGAAATATTATGCTGCGGTGGAAGCAGACCAGCATGCGTTGTGGAAAGGGGTTGGCCTTGATGACGATGACATGCTGCGCCGTGAGGTGATCAAAGAGCTAATCTGTAATTTCCGTCTCGACAAAGGCGAGATAGAGCAGCGCTTCGGGGTCGACTTCGATGCCTATTTTGCCGAAGACCTGACGTTGCTCAAGACCTTTATTGATGATCAGTTAGTGACTGTTGGCGACACCCACATTGAGGTTGAGCTCAAGGGACGTTTGCTGATCCGCAATATTTGCATGTGCTTCGACAAGTACCTGCGCGATCGAGCACGCCAGCAGCAGTTCTCGCGCGTGATCTAAGCGCTCTGTCTCGGCGAGATAGACAAAAGCCCCGTATCGCAAGGTACGGGGCTTTTTGTTTTTCGGCTTAGCCGTTGAACATATTCACCGCGGCAATCAGCGCCAGGATGCCGGCAGCGAAATGGCCCGGGCCGTTGGCGGCGAGCTCGCTGACAGCAGGCATTGCCACGCTGAAAGAAAATAGACTTTCCAGCATGGTGGGGTACCCACAGTTGTGTTTGGTTGGTGTTCGGGCGGGTTGCCGGTGGCAATTCCGCGTGATCTGCAGGCAAGCCTGAGAACCGGGGGGTATTTTACGCAAAAGTCCCGATGAGGGAATGGGGTCAGCTCAAAAAGTGAGCATTTTGTGTGGAATTATTAATAATGAGACAACGAGAAAAAGAAAACAGGCTCCGTGATGGAGCCTGTTTGACGATTAGCGCTTGGCTGCTTTTTCTTTCAATGCCAGCTTGTCCGCATCGGACAGGAAGGCGAGCTCAAGGCCGTTGATCTGTGCCTGGCGGATTTGCGCCTGGGACAGGCCGACTTGCGGTGCGGCGACATTGTATTCGTGTGGTAGCTCGATGCCTTCTACCGCTGGGTCATCGGTGTTGAGGCAGGCGAGGATACCGTGGTCGAGGAATTGCTTGATCGGGTGGGCCGCGAAAGATTCTACGGTGCTGGTCTGGATATTCGAGGTCAAGCATGACTCGATGCCGATTTTGTGCTCGGCCAGGTAGTCCATCAGTTTCGGATCGTGAATGGCTTTGACGCCGTGGCCGATACGCACGGCACCCAGATCGCGGATGGCCTGCCACATGCTCTCTGGGCCCGCCGCCTCACCGGCATGGACGGTGACTCTCAGGCCCGCATCGCGTACCTGTTTGAAGTGGGAGACGAACTGATCGCCCGGCTGTCCCAGCTCGTCGCCGGCGAGGTCGATGGCAACCAGATGGTCTTTTTGGCTCATCAGGGCATCAAGCTCTTGCTGGCATGCGCTGGTGCCGAAGGTGCGGCTCATGATCCCGATCAGGTTGGCTTGGATACCGAAATCACGGCAACCAGCCCGAACACCATCGACAACTGCTTCCACTACGCCGGCCACAGGCAGGTTGTGTTTCATCGCCATGTAGTAGGGTGAGAAACGGAGCTCGGCATAGTCGATTTGGGCATTGAGGGCATCTTCGACGTTTTCGTAGGCGACGCGTCGGCAGGCTTCCAGATCACCAAGGACCGCGACGCCCCAGTCCAGCTTGGAGAGGAAGGCTACCAAGCTAGGCTCTGCTTCTACGATTTGGACATGAGGACGGAGCGACTCCAGATCATGGCCTGGTAGTGCCATGCCGAATTGCTGGCCAAGTTCAAGGATGGTCTGGATGCGGATGTTGCCATCAAGGTGACGGTGGAGATCAGTTAAAGGAAGCTGCTTGGTAATCATAATTATCGGTATCCCATGTAAAACTGGTGCATCAGTATACGCAAGTCATGTGTGACAATCATTATAGATAAGCGGGCTTATTGTCGATGCGGAAAGAAACTCTGTTGATGCTTACCAATTCTGTTGATCCTTGGGGCCGCCCCTTGCAGGGCAAGGGGCGGGGAAAGTCAGTTGGCGCTGATATTGAGCTCTTTTAGCTTGCGGGTCAGGGTATTGCGGCCCCAGCCGAGTAGGCGGGCGGCTTCTTGCTTATGGCCGTGGGTGAAATCGAGGGCCGCCTCGAGAAGCACTTTCTCGAACTCGGGCAGGGCTTCGCTGAGCAGGTTTTGGTTTCCCTGCTTGAGGTTGTCACGAGCCCATTTCTCGAGTGCGTCGTGCCAGTGGCCCTCGCCCTGCTCGTTTCTGTCGGTATCCGACGGGGACAGCAATTCTGCTGGCAGGTCGGCGGGTAGGATTTCCTTGCCGCTGGCCATCACCGTCAGCCAGCGGCAGGTGTTTTCCAGCTGGCGGACATTGCCCGGCCAGTCGAGTTGGCTTAGGACTTCTTCGCTGTCTGGGTGGAGGCTTTTCATCTCAACCCCTAGTTCGTCAGCTGCCCGTTGAAGGAAGTGGCGGGTGAGCTGGGGGATGTCCTGCCGGCGGTCTTTGAGGGCCGGTAGGTGGACCCGGATGACATTGAGGCGGTGGAACAGATCTTCGCGGAAGTCCCCGTTTGCCACAAGCCGTTCGAGGTTCTGGTGGGTGGCGGCGATGATCCGCACATCGACTTGAACCGGGGCGTGGCCGCCAACCCGGTAAAACTGGCCGTCGGCCAACACTCGGAGCAAGCGGGTTTGGATATCGAGCGGCATATCGCCGATCTCGTCGAGGAACAGGGTCCCGCCGTTGGCTTGCTCGAAGCGCCCTTGACGAACATTGTTGGCCCCCGTGAACGCGCCCTTTTCATGGCCGAACAGCTCGGATTCGATCAGATCCTTGGGGATGGCGGCCATGTTGAGGGCGATAAATTCCTTGTGGCTGCGTGGGCTGTGGCGGTGGAGGGCGTGGGCGACCAGCTCCTTGCCTGTCCCCGACTCGCCGTTGATCAGGACCGAAATCGATGATCGCGACAGCCGACCGATGGCGCGGAAGACCTCTTGCATGGCCGGGGCCTCACCGATGATTTCCGGCGCATTGGGGGCCAGCTCTTCAGGCTGTTGCTGCCTCTTCTGCTCTTGGCTGTGGGTCACAGCACGCTCGACCAGACTGACGGCCTCGTCGATATCGAATGGCTTTGGCAGGTACTCGAAAGCACCTTCCTGATAGGCGTTGACGGCGGCATCGAGATCGGAATGGGCGGTCATGATGATGACGGGCAGAGTTGGATAGCCGGTCTGGAGGTTGCGCAGCAGAGCCAGGCCATCGGTGCCCGGCATCCGGATATCTGAGACCAAGACGTCGGGCACGCTACGTTCCAGCGCCTCCAGTACGCTGTCGGCGTTGGCAAAGGTATCGCATTTCAAACCGGCTGCGGTCAGGGTTTTTTCCAGTACCCAGCGGATAGAGCTGTCATCATCAACAACCCAGATAAGTCCTTTGCTCATAGGGAATCCTCTTGCTAGCTGGCCGCTTGGCAGCGGCACTGAACGTATTGTTATTTTATCGGTAGATACAAGGTGAATTGGGTGTGTCCCGGCCAGCTGATCACTTCGATTTTGCCTTGGTGTTGATCGATCAGGTTCTGGGCGATAGACAACCCGAGTCCGGTCCCGCCCTCGCGCCCTGTCACCATGGGGTAGAACAGGGTGTCTTGGATATCACTCGGGATCCCGGGGCCATCGTCGATAATGTCAATTTTCGCCGCCACCCTGAAGCGCCGACCGTGGATCATGGTCTGGTGTGCTGTACGGGTCTTGAGGGTGATGTTGCCGCCGCCGTGTGCTTCAAGGGCCTGTGCCGCGTTGCTGACGATATTGAGGATGGCCTGTTCGAGCTGGTCCGGATCCATCGTGAAGTCAGGCAGGCTGGGATCATAGTCGCGGTGGAGCTTGATGTGCGGGCCGCTATCGAGATTGACTAGCTGGCGGACCTTTTCCATCACCAGGTGAATATTGCTTTCGCAGCGGCTGCCGGGGCGCTGCGGGCCAAGTAGGCGATCGACCAGATTACGCAGCCGATCGGCTTGTTCGATGATCATCTGGGTATATTCGTGGTAGCTCGGGTCGGGCAGGGTTTTTTCCAGCAATTGGGCTGCTCCGCGCAGTCCGCCAAGCGGGTTTTTTATCTCGTGGGCAAGGCCGCGAACCAGTTCCTTGGCAGCTTGCTGTTGGGCATGTTGGCTCAATTCCTGACTGATCCGGCGTTGCTGGTCGATGGGCTTGAGCTCGAGCAGGATCAGCAATTCGCGCTGGTATGACAGGGGACTGGCACTGAGTTCCAGAATATGGTGGCGGCCGTCGATCACCAGTGTGACGTCGCTGTCGGCCAACCCCTGTCCGCTTTGCAGTGTTTGCTGGATCAGCCCGAGGTCTATCGAGCTGTGCTGGAGAAGGTCGGGAAAGTGGGTATCGTTGAGCCGACGCTTGCTAAATGAGAGCAGTTGCTCCGCTGCCGGGTTAACGTAGCGGATCGCCAACCCTTCGTCGAGCAAGACCACGGCCGTAACCAGATTGTCCAAAATCAGCGGTGAGAATGCATCGGTCACAATTACCATCCTTGTCTTGGCAGTTCATCATGGTGCAGTGAACTGGAAGTGCACCAACTTGGTGCAATCAAGTGTAGCCTGTCTGCCTGGTATCGTGAACGAAAAAGTGCCGCGCTTTGCTATTTCGGGCTCGGTGCGGGTCGTACGTGTTGGTTGACGCGGGCACGGTGCAGGTAAACAGTGATTTTCTCTGATGATGCAATAACCTTGCCGTACTTGAGCAAATCGACCTGAAGGGTGTGGCTGCCTCGGTCGATATTGGTGAGTTGCCAGCGTAACTGGGTTTGGGGCCGGCCGAAGATCTGGTCATCGATGCGTAGTTGGACTGAGTGACCCTTATTGAGCTTGAGGGGGCTGCTGGCTACCACGGTAATATTGCCGCTGTTGTCGCGCAGGGTCGCCTCGTGGCTGGGGCTAACAAGGGTGACTTCTGGCTTGACGGCCTCTTGCTCATCGCTGGTTGCGGTGGGCTGCTGCGTGGCAATGGGTTGGTCTCCCTGAGCGGCCGGCTGCGTGGTCGGCGGCGGTGTTTGGATCTTGGGCGCCTTGATGATCAGGGGTTGGGCATCGGGTTGTGGTTGGTCTGTGAAGTGGACGACGCCGTTTTCGTCTTCCCACGAATAGAGGGTCGATTCAGCCAAAACTGGTGCGGATAGTGAGCCGAAGAGGGTGACGAGGGCCAAGGATGTGACGGGTCGTTTCATAATCGTTGGGTAAGTAATGTGCCATGGTTTTATTGTTGTCACGATGGCTAGCGGCCGCAATAAAAAGAAGGCCGGCATGTGAGGCCGGCCTAGAAGTTCGGTGAGAACGCTTTTGCAGTTACTTACACTGAGTAGTACAGCTCGAACTCCAATGGGTGCGTAGTCATGTTGATTCGCTCAACATCCTGAGATTTCAGGGCGATATAAGAATCGATGAAATCGTCAGAGAAAACGCCGCCCGTGGTCAGGAATTCACGGTCATCGTCCAGAGCCTGTAGGGCGCCTTGCAGTGACTCTGCCACTTTTGGAATTTCTGCCGCTTCTTCTGCCGGTAGGTCGTACAGATCTTTATCCATCGCCTCGCCCGGGTGGATCTTGTTCTGGATGCCGTCAAGGCCCGCCATCAGCATGGCTGCAAATGCCAAGTAAGGGTTGGCAGCAGGATCCGGGAAGCGCACTTCGATACGGCGTGCTTTCGGGCTTGGTACTACCGGGATACGGATAGAGGCAGAGCGGTTGCGGGCTGAGTAGGCCAGCATAACCGGTGCTTCAAAGCCCGGTACCAGACGCTTGTACGAGTTGGTTGACGGGTTGGCAAAGGCGTTGATGGCACGTGCGTGCTTGATGATACCGCCGATGTAGTACAGTGCCATTTCTGACAGGCCGCCGTACTTGTCGCCTGCAAACAGGTTTACGCCGTCTTTTGCCAGAGACTGGTGGACGTGCATGCCTGAGCCGTTGTCACCAACCAGTGGTTTTGGCATGAAGGTTGCCGTTTTGCCGAAGGCGTGTGCCACGTTGTGCACCACGTATTTGTAGATTTGGATTTCGTCGGCTTTGCTGGTCAGGGTGTTGAAGCGCGTTGCGATCTCGTTCTGGCCCGCGGTTGCCACTTCGTGGTGGTGGGCTTCGACCACAAGGCCCATCTCTTCCATAATCAGACACATCGCAGAGCGGATGTCTTGTGAGGAATCAACTGGCGCGACAGGGAAGTAACCGCCTTTCACGCCCGGGCGGTGGCCCTTGTTGCCGCCTTCGAAGTCAGAACCGGTATTCCAGGCTGCTTCTACGTCGTCGATTTTGAAGAAAGAGCCTGACATGTCTGTTGCGAACTTCACGTCGTCGAATAGGAAGAACTCTGGCTCTGGGCCTACCAGCACGGTATCGGCAATGCCGGTCGCACGCATGAAATCTTCGGCACGCTTGGCGATAGAGCGAGGATCGCGGTCGTAGCCTTGCATAGTGGCTGGTTCAAGGATGTCACAGCGGATATTGAGCGTGGCATCTTCGGTGAATGGGTCTAGCACCGCGCTTGCCGCATCAGGCATCATCACCATGTCTGATTCGTTGATGCCCTTCCAGCCAGCAACAGAAGAGCCGTCAAACATCTTGCCCTCTTCGAAGAAATCAGCATCGATCTGGTGGGAAGGGATAGAAATGTGCTGCTCTTTACCTTTGGTATCGGTAAAGCGTAGGTCGACAAACTTAACTTCGTTTTCCTGAATCAGCGCAAGTACGTTTTCTACTGACATCTTGAGTAACCTCCGGTGTTAATTGGGCAACTGGCCGCAAATTAGGTGTCGAGCTGCTGTCGCTCGTATTGCTAATGGTCTTTGCGAGAAGTGTGCCAACTTTTTAAAGCCCCAAAACAGCGCATTCTTGCTGCAAAGAGGCACTAAAACTCCATTTTTGTGCACTAACTTGGTGAGGTGTTGCACCAATATGGTGCGTTGATGGGGTTTTCACATGTTTTGTGTGCGTATCTAACATAGCCCAGAGTGGCATATTGTCAATGGATAACCGGTCGCAGGGCGGCCCTGAGCGCGCCAATATGGCCGTTTGGGTCTCAGCTTAGGGCTTGTATTCTCGGGTATAGATAAAAATGCGGTGATATAAATCACATAATAGGTGGGTTTTGGCGTAAAATCTGTTAGATTATGAGCCGTTTTTTTAACCACGTAGCGTCATCCGGTCGCTGCATGTTCTGAGTGAATGTGAATCCATGTCAAATCCACAGATCGATAAACTAAGAAATATCGCAATTATTGCGCACGTTGACCACGGTAAGACCACCCTGGTTGACAAGCTGCTTCAGCAGTCTGGCACGTTAGAGTCTCGCGGTGAAGTTGAAGAACGCGTAATGGATTCCAACGATATCGAAAAAGAGCGTGGTATTACCATTCTTGCTAAGAACACAGCAATTAACTGGAATGATTACCGCATCAACATCGTTGACACCCCAGGACACGCCGACTTCGGTGGCGAAGTTGAACGTATCATGTCAATGGTTGACTCTGTTCTTCTGATCGTTGACGCCGTTGACGGCCCGATGCCTCAGACGCGTTTCGTAACACAGAAAGCGTTCGCACACGGCCTGAAGCCAATCGTAGTAATCAACAAGATCGACCGTCCAGGTGCACGCCCTGAGTGGGTAATGGATCAGGTATTCGACCTATTCGACAACCTAGGTGCAACTGACGAACAGCTAGACTTCCAAGTGGTTTACGCATCAGCACTAAACGGCTGGGCAACTCTGGAAGAAGGCGAAACTGGCGAGAACATGGAACCATTGTTCCAGGCTATCGTTGACAACGTAGCTGCACCAGACGTTGACGTTGACGGTGCCCTGCAGATGCAGATCTCTCAGCTAGACTACAGCTCATACGTAGGCGTTATCGGTGTTGGCCGTGTAACTCGTGGTTCTGTTGTTCCTAACCAGCAGGTTTGTGTTGTTGGTGCTGACGGCAAGAAGCGTAACGGCAAAGTAGGTACTGTTCTTGGCTACCTAGGCCTTGAGCGTCACGACGTTGAGAAAGCAACTGCGGGTGACATCATCGCGATCACTGGTCTTGGCGAGCTTAAGATCTCTGACACTATCTGTGACGTTAACACTCCAGAAGCCCTGCCTGCACTGACTGTTGACGAACCAACAGTAACCATGACATTCCAGGTGAACACTTCTCCGTTCGCGGGTAAAGAAGGTAAGTTCGTTACTTCTCGTAACATCCTTGAGCGTCTGCAGAAAGAACTGGTACACAACGTTGCACTGCGCGTTGAAGAAACTGAAGACCCAGACAAATTCCGCGTATCAGGCCGTGGTGAGCTTCACCTGTCTATCCTGATCGAAAACATGCGTCGTGAAGGCTTCGAGCTAGCGGTATCTCGTCCAGAAGTTATCATCAAGCGTGATGAGAATGGCGATCTGATGGAACCGTTTGAAACGGTAACTATCGACGTGATGGAAGAGCATCAGGGCGGTATCATGGAAAACATCGGCCTGCGTAAGGGTGAGATGACTGACATGGCACCAGATGGCAAGGGCCGTGTTCGCATGGACTTCATGATGCCTTCTCGTGGCCTGATTGGCTTCCAGACTGAGTTCATGACCCTGACTTCAGGTTCTGGCCTTCTGTACCATACGTTTGACCACTACGGTCCTCACAAGGGCGGTAACATCGGTCAGCGTAACAACGGTGTGTTGATCTCTAACGCAACGGGTAAAGCTCTGACTTACGCTCTGTTCAACCTGCAGGAGCGTGGCCGTCTGTTCACCGAGCACGCAGACGAAGTTTACGAAGGTCAGATCATCGGTATTCACAACCGTTCTAACGACCTGACTGTTAACTGTCTGAAAGGCAAGCAGCTGACTAACGTTCGTGCATCTGGTACTGACGAAGCACAGGTTCTTTCTCCAGCAATCAAGTACACGCTAGAGCAAGCACTTGAGTTCATCGATGACGACGAGCTAGTAGAAGTAACACCAGAAAGCATCCGTATCCGTAAGAAGCTTCTTACTGAGAACGATCGTAAGCGTGCAAGCCGTACAGCAAAGTAATTGCTGACTGATTGCCGTTAATTCAATCCCCCCATCGGTCTGACCATGGGGGGATTGTTGTATCTGGCGTTGGGAAAAGTGTGCTGGCATAACATGAAAGATGGGGGAAGGGATGATGCAACCTATGATTATTACTGGCGGGCCGGGGGCGGGGAAGACCACCTTGCTGGCGGCACTGGCCGAACGGGGCTACCGGACGTTTCCCGAGGCGTCGCGAACCCTGATCCGCGAACAGGCGCAACGGCCTGACGGCATTCTGCCTTGGACGGATCTGCCGCGCTTTGCGGCGTTGTGTCTGGAGCTGATGGGGGAGCAGCGTGCCGAGGCGGTGCGCGGCACGGTACCGGCATTTGTCGACCGGGCGATCGGTGATATCTGTGCCTACCTGGTGATTGGCGGCGTGCCGGTCAGCGAGGAGTACCAGAATGCCGCGAAGGGGTACTATCCGGAGGTGTACTGTTGTGCGCCGCATATCGATATTTACGTGCAGGACGACGAGCGGCCGCACAGCTTCGAGGAGGCACAGGCGATCCACCGGCAGCTGGTTAGCACGTATCAGGCGTTGGGCTATTCGGTGGTGGAAGTCCCTTGGGGGGCGGTAGAAGAGCGAGCCCGCTGGGTGCTGGCTCGCTTGGCTGGGAAGTGCTAGCCGCGTTTTAGGTGGCTGATAAAGCGCTCTGACTCGGCGATGGCCGCTTCCATATCGGTGATGGCGCGCTGGATATCGCGCTGCAGGCTGTTGAAATCACCCTGGAGCGAGCCGATGGCTGCCGCATTGAGGTTGTGCTTGAGATACAGGGTATTGTCCCGTAGGGTATTCAGTACTGGCGTCATTTTTTGTTCGGCACGGTGCATGGCAGCTAGCATCCGCTTGTAGGAAGCCTCGGTGCTCTTGAGTTTGCGTTCGCTGTCGCGGCGCAATGAGGCACTGCTGTAGAGCGAGAGCTCGTCCTGCCATTCGTCGAACAGAGCGTTGGCAACATCTTCAATGGCGGCAATGCGGCTGCTGACTTTTTCGGCAGCTTCGCTGCTGGCTTCGTACTGATCGTTGATATTGTTGTAGACTGCTTCTAGCTCGCCGCCATCGAAATGGTTGAGGGCTTTTAGGGCATCGAGCGCGCTGGTGAACTGGGTCTGGGCATCTTGCTGGGCTTCGTTGGCCTCCTCTACCCGGTCAACCATGATATCGCGTTTGTGGATCCCGACTTGTTCCATTGCCGAATAGTAGGCACTTTGGCAACCGGTCAGGGTTGTGATGCTCAATAGCAGAGCGAGAAGGTAGGGCATAGATAACTCCCGTCGTTGGTATACACTCATTTCAAGAACAAACTAATGTCAAAACAAGCAAATAATGACATGACTATGGCTGACAATCCAATAACAGGCAAGCCAACTTGGCGCCAAAAAGCAGAAACCGTATGGGCGTACGCCCGTTACCTCCAGCAGCGGATCGGCCATGACCGGCTGACGGTCACCGCTGGGTCGATGGCCTATGTTACCCTGCTGTCGCTCGTTCCGCTGATCACCGTCGTTCTGTCGGCGCTGTCGACGTTTCCGGTGTTTGCCGGGCTTGGCGAGTTGCTGCAGAAGTTCGTGATCGAAAACTTTGTCCCGGCGGCCGGTGAGGTGGTCGAAACTTATCTCAATGAGTTTGTGGCCAATGCCGGCAAGATGACGGCGGTGGGGATCGGGGCGTTGTTTGTGGTGGCCCTGATGCTGATTTCCTCGATCGATAAATCGCTCAATTATATTTGGCGGGTCAGCGAGAAGCGCCGGCCGATCATTTCCTTTTCCATATATTGGATGGTGCTGACACTGGGCCCGGTACTGGTGGGCTCGAGTATTGCGGTGAGCTCCTATTTGGGATCGCTCAATTTGCTCGACAGCGAGGCCGTCAACGGTTTGTTCCAGCGAACCCTGCGCTACTTGCCGGTAATTATGTCGAGCAGTGCCTTCCTTGGGTTGTACCTGTTGGTACCCAATACCAAAGTGCGGTTCAACCATGCCATGCTCGGCGCCGTGACGGCGAGTATCCTGTTCGAGCTAAGCAAAAAGGGCTTTGCCCTGTATATCGCCAACTTCCCTTCCTACCAGGTGATCTACGGGGCGTTGGCTGTCGTACCGATTTTATTTGTCTGGGTTTACCTGTGCTGGTGCATTGTCTTGTTCGGGGCAGAAATTACCGCCAGTCTTGGCGAGTTCCGGCACTGGCATCCTAAGGTGCTGGCCGATGTGCCGCGCCTCGGCGAGGCGAACCCCGGCCATGACCAACAACAAGATGAAGGTAAGAGTAGTTAATGATTGCGCTAATTCAGCGAGTAAGTGAAGCCAGTGTGACTGTCGACGGGCAGGTGACCGGGGCGATTGGTAAGGGCCTGCTGGTGCTGCTTGGGGTCGAAAAAGGCGATGATGAGGCCAAGGCTCAGCGTCTGCGCGATAAGGTACTGGGTTACCGGGTGTTCGAGGATGATGCGGGTAAGATGAACCTCAATGTTCAACAGGCTGGGGGCAGCGTGCTGGTGGTGTCGCAGTTCACCCTTGCGGCCGATACCAAGAGCGGTATGCGCCCGAGCTTCTCGGCAGGGGCCCATCCAGCCGACGCAGAGCGCCTGTATGACTATTTTGTCGGTTGTTGCCGCGACAAGGATATCAAGACCGAGACAGGCATTTTTGCGGCCGACATGAAAGTGGCGCTGCTGAATGACGGCCCCGTGACCTTCTGGTTACAGGTATAATGGTATAGACCCCGATACGCAATGGAGCAAGACGGAGAAGGATTTCATGTTTCGACTGATCACCCCGAAAACGGACGAAGAGTTGTCCCGCTACTATGATTTTCGCTGGCGGATGCTGCGTGAGCCTTGGCATATGCCGGTGGGATCGGAGCGTGACGCCTACGATGATCTTAGCTGCCATCGGATGATCATGGATGACCGCGATGAAACCATCGCTATCGGGCGGCTTTATATGACGCCCGATAATGATGGCCAGATCCGCTATATGGCGGTGCATCCTGCTCGGCGGCATCAAGGTATGGGAGCTATTGTCTTAATGGCGCTGGAGGCGCTGGCTCGTCAGGAAGGGGCCAAGCGGTTGGTGTGCAATGCCCGCGAGGACGCGATCCCATTTTACCTGCGCAATGGCTTTGCCAGTCAGGGGGAGCTGAGCGAGGAAAGCGGGCCGGTTCGCCATCAGCAGATGCTCAAGCACCTTGCCCCACTCAATGACGTGGTGCGCCATCCGGAATGGTGCCAGGAGTTGCAGGCACTTTGGCAGTCGCAAATCCCGATCAGCGACCGGATGGGGGTGAAGATCAGCCAATATACGGGCTATCGCTTCGAGGTGAGTGCGCTGATCAACGCCAACCTCAATCCGAGTGAGAGCATGTTCGCCGGCAGTATCTTCACCATGGCAACACTTGCCGGTTGGGGGTTTGTCTGGATGCTGCTCAAAGAACGCAAGCTCAAGGCTGAGATCGTGCTGGCAGATAGCCAAATCCGCTACAAGCACCCCGTCACCGAGCGGCCACGAGCCGAGGTGACCGTTGAAGGTCTACTGGGCGATGTCAACCGCCTGGCCAAACAGCGCAAGGGGCGGGTAGTGGTCACCGTTCAGGTCTATAGCGGCGATGAGGTTGCCGCTGTCTTTACCGGTACCTATATGCTGTTCCCTCGGCAGGATGACAGCGCCACCGTATCCTGAGCAGCTTGCCAGCGGCGGCTCAGCTGTTGGCAGTCAAAGGTAGCATTAAGCTCGATGTGTTGGGCGGCCGGAGTGGCCATATCCCATTTCCCATCTGCAATTGCCTTGAGAGGCCCTGCCTCAAGTTGCCAGGGGTGTAAAACCAACTGCCCCCGCTTGCTGCTGATGTGCAGTGGCGATAGGGTGGCTGGGGCCACCGCTGGGTGCTCGGCGGGTTGGCTGTCCACCGGTGTTGCCTCTGCCTGTTTCTTTGCGAAATGTTGCCATAGCTGCTGGGCTGTCTGGGTCAGTTTCATATTGCGGAAACTGGCGTTGACGCTTCCGCCCATGCTGTGGGAGAGCGTAGTGTAGTCCAGTCCAAGCCCCGAGGCATTGGCCGTCATATCGACCTCCCCTTCCATCGGGAAGGGAAGGGCGAACCATTGAGGCAAGATGGCGGTAGGAAGGCTGTCTCCCTCAAGCTCGACCTGCCACGGGCGTGCCTCCCTGCTGAGGTCGATTTCCCCTTTCCCTTCTAGCAGCCCCTTTTCGAACGGCATTATTGCCTGGGTCAGCTGCCATTTCCCGTTGTGGCTTTGCATTTCCAGATAGGGCTCGTTGAGTGAGATCTGGTTGAATACAGCGAATCCGGTACTCAGGGTGAGTGAGCCCTGCCATAGCCATGGGCGGTGGCCTCGGATGAGCTGAAGATCGTGGCCGTTGGCGTTGAGCCCCTTGACCTGCCATGGTGAGGTGTCGTCTGCAGCCGTGAGTTCCCAGTGGCCGATGTCCAGTTCGGCGACGCGCACCTCCTTGAGGGGGGCGATGGCGGTTTGCAGGGTGTTTTGCCAGCCGGCTGGCAGGAAGGCACGCAGGCCGTTGGCCGAGAGCTGGTCGATGATCAGGCTATCGGGAGTGGCTGTCCCGTTGGCCCGGACGAAGCCGTCTAGCAGTGACAGCGATCCGGCTTCGAGGGAGATTTGCCCCGGTGAGAAGCGGAGTTTGGCAAGGGGAGCGGTAAAGGGCAGTTGCTGCCACTGGCCACTCTCGGCCCCGAACGACAGGGTTGCCAGAGGCTGCTCGAACAGCGGTCGTGGCCATTGCCAGCCTGTGACTGAGAGGTTCGCATGGTTGATGGTGATGTTGTCCAGCTCAAGGCTGCTGTCGAGGATATCGAGCCGGTTGATGGTCGTCTCGAGGCCATCGGCACTGTACTGTTCCAGTTGCTGGCTGAGGGGGTCGATATCGGAACGGGATTGTAGCTGGAGGCCGCTGACGACGAGCTCCTCGATTGTGACGAGATCAGCTTGCCTTGCTACTTTGCCGCTGATGTCGGCGTGTTGCCACTGGAGAGACCCGCCGTTGATCTGCCAGTGGTCAGGAGAGGTGAGATTGCCGTCGAGCAGGAAATTGCGAAACACTTGCCGTTGCCAGAGCAGCTCGCTGGCGGCAAGGCGGAATCGGCCAGAGAACATCTGCCAGAGAGGTATATTAGGTTGCCACTGCCAGTTGTCGAGCTCCAGCTCGGCATTGGCGACAGTGAGGTCGTCCGAATGCCATTGGCCATTGCGGATGGCAAGCCGCGCGCTGACGATGGGCGGTGTTGGGCCGGTTTGGTCGATTTGGCAGCGTGGATTGAGCTGGGGGTTATCAAGTAGCAGGGAGTCGAAAGCCCATTGTTTTTGGTGGAGGCTGGCAAGGGGGTTGAACCATAGGGACAACACGTCGGCATGGGCAACTTGGCAGCCTTGGTTGTCGGTGAGGCTGGGCGCAATAAGCTCGACATGCCAAGGATCGCTGAGCTGGTAGTTAACGTGTACAGCCTGCCAGTGGTTGTCGGTGAATGGGCGGGATAGATGAGCCAGCATTGGGGCTGCCCATTGGGTATGGAGCAGGGTGATTACAAGGGTGGCTGCCAGTAGCAATAAAATGACAACGGTAGCAAGGAGCTTGCCGAATAGCCGCATGGGGAGTCCCTTTTTTAATTATCCATATGGGTATTATTAGTACGCAAAAGGCCACAGGGTGCAAGCTGGAAAGGCGATAAAAAACGCCCCTCATCAGGAGGGGCGTAGGTTATGGTTCTCTTTTAATCGGCGCAGGCTTAGTCTAGCTGTGGGCCTGCGGCAACCAGTGATGCACCTTCGTCGGTATCGGTGTACTTGTCGAAGTTCTTGACGAAGCGTTCTGCCAGATCTTTGGCCTTGCTTTCCCACTGGAGCGGATCGGTGTAGGTGTCACGTGGGTCCAGGATCTCTGGGTCAACGCCTGGTAGCGATGTAGGGACTTCCAAGTTGAAAATTGGAATATGTTTGGTGTCAGCCTTCTCGATAGAGCCGTCTAGGATCGCATCGATAATACCGCGGGTATCCTGAATGGAGATACGCTTGCCTGAGCCGTTCCAGCCTGTGTTGACCAGATACGCTTCAGCGCCTACTGCTTCCATGCGCTTGACCAGCACTTCTGCATACTTGGTTGGGTGCAGAGTTAGGAACGCATTGCCGAAACATGCCGAGAACGTTGGGGTTGGTTCGGTGATGCCACGCTCAGTACCAGCCAGCTTGGCAGTGAAGCCTGACAGGAAGTGGTACTTGGTTTGCTCTGGAGTCAGCTTGGATACCGGAGGAAGAACCCCGAAGGCATCGGCAGACAGGAAGATAACCTTGTTGGCATGGCCACCCTTTGACACCGGCTTGACGATGTTCTCGATGTGGTAGATAGGGTAAGAAACACGGGTGTTTTCGGTCTTCGAGCCATCATCGAAGTCGATTGAACCATCGCTGCGTACGGTGACGTTTTCTAGCAGGGCGTCACGGCGGATAGCGTTGTAGATGTCAGGCTCGGCTTCTTTGGACAGCTTGATGGTTTTCGCGTAGCAGCCGCCTTCGAAGTTGAATACGCCGTTGTCATCCCAGCCGTGTTCGTCATCACCGATTAGGGCACGCTTAGGATCGGTAGACAGGGTAGTCTTACCGGTGCCGGATAGGCCGAAGAATACCGCAACGTCGCCTTCCTTGCCCATGTTGGCAGAACAGTGCATGGACGCGATGCCCTGTAGAGGAAGGAAGTAGTTCATCATTGCGAACATACCCTTCTTCATTTCGCCGCCGTACCAAGTACCGCCGATCAATTGCATCTTCTCGGTTAGGTTGAACACGGTGAAGTTCTCCGAGTTCATCTTGTGCTCTTGCCATTTGTCGTTGGTGCACTTGGCGCCGTTCATCACCACGAAATCAGGCTCGAATGTTTCCAGCTCTTCTTCGGTTGGGCGGATGAACATGTTTTTGACGAAGTGTGCCTGCCATGCAACTTCCGTGATCACGCGGATGCATAGGCGAGTATCAGGGTTGGCGCCGCAGTAGCCGTCGACGACAAACAGGCGCTTGTTAGATAGCTGCTGGGTAACGAGTGCTTTCAGATCGTTCCAAGTTGCTTGGTCAATGCTCTTATTGTCGTTTTGGCCTTGGCTAGCCCACCACATGGTGTCTTTTGTGGTGTCATCCATGACGATGAATTTATCTTTCGGCGAGCGGCCGGTGAAAATACCGGTATCAACGGAAACCGCGCCAAGTTCTGTAACAATGCCTTTTTCGTAACCTTCAAGGCCTGGCTTGGTTTCTTCTTCGAACAACATTTCGTAACTAGGGTTACGAATTACTTCCGTAACATTACTGATACCGTATTTTGATAGATCCATATTTTTTGCAACCTTTTTGTCGACGTTCATAACTGTCATAGGTGCTCCTTGGGTAAGATGTTGTTTAACTGTTGACCATGCTAGCAACCCGCAAGGGGTAAATCAGGGAGGTTTATCAAAAAATAACCATTTAAAAGTTAGGTTTAAGTAAAAGTCGTAACTTTATTGTTGGTTGTAATTTTACCTTCTTGTGAATCGTTTGCGCCAGTTCTAAGAATTAATATTTATTTTGAAAAAAGCAGCAGTTAGCACGTTATTTGTTTACATTTTATGCGATAGGGTGCGGGGGAAGGGTGTGCTTGAAGGGAAAAAAAAGCCGGTGTAAAACCGGCTTTTGTAATTTTTTTTCAGTCTTAATTATAAAGAATAATTAATGGATCTGGTTGCTGTTGTCGTTGGTCGCATTCTCGAACAGGGCGGCAACGTCAACGCTGTCAAAATCATAGCTGCTACCACAGTAGTCGCAGTGAAGCGAAATTTTGCCTTCTTCGGCCAGGATGTGCTCGATTTCGGTACGTTCGATCGAGGCGATGGCAGAAGCACTGCGTTCACGCGAACAACCACACTGGAAGACAACTTCTTGTGGGTCGAACAGTTTCACTGTTTCCTGATGGTACAGGCGGTATAGTACGTCTTCGGCTTCCAGGCTGAATAGCTCGTCGTTTTTGACCGTTTCTGTTAGCTGCTCAAGGTGTTCGAAGTCGCCTTCTTCACCTTGGCCATCAGGCATGATCTGTAGCAGCATACCGGCTGCTTTGGCGGCACCCTCGAATTCGCCAGTGCGAAGCCAGATGCGGGTTTTCAGTTGCTCGGAGTTTGCGAAGTAGCCTTCTAGGCAGGTTGCCAGGCTCTCGCCTTCCAGGCCAACAACGCCTTGGTAGCGCTCGCCTTTGGTTGGGGTGATGGTGATCACCATGTGGCCGTTGCCCAACAACTCTTTGATATTGGTGGTTGCAGGAACATCGCCTTCCCAGCGAGCTACGCCGCGTAGTTTCTGATCGTGGTCACCGTTGATAACCGCCAGCTTGACAGGACCATCGCCTTGAAGCTGGACAGTGATAGAACCTTCGAATTTGAGGGTGGCTGTTAGCAGGCTGGTTGCGACCAGCAGTTCGCCCAGCAGGGTTTGGACTGGTGCTGGGTATTCTTTGCTGGAAATAATTTGCTGGTAAGTGTCGCCCAGCTGAACCAGCTCGCCACGTACGGATACACCGTCGAAGATGTAACGGTATAGACTGTCTTTTGCCATTAGTTTGTATTCTCCAGCAGAAGGTTGTTGCACTATGTTGTGCGGGTCAGCCCTGTGGTTACAACAGCATGTCCGGGCTGATCCTGACTATTCATTGCTATTGCTTTTAAATTTAATTATATCGCGTCGTTGTTTTTTGTCGGGACGTTTATCCGGGCTCGGACTGTCAAACGCATTGAGCTTGCGCATCTGTGCGTGTTGCTCGCGCTTGGCAATGCTCTCAGCGGTTTCCCGGTACAGGGTTTGAGCCTCTGGCGCACCTCGGCGCGTTCCGGAAATCTGTTCGATGACAATGGTTTTTTCTTCATTGCCCTGACGGACTCGGAGCTCGGCACCGACTTCGACAATTTTGCTGGGTTTGGAGCGTTGGCCGTTGTATTGCACCTTGCCGCCATCCACCATATTGCGGGCGATGGAGCGGGTTTTGTAAAAGCGTGCTGCCCACAGCCATTTGTCTAGACGGACTTGTGTATTGTCAGAATTTGAGGCTGCTTTGCCCACTTTTCTGCTCCTTACCCCAAAGGGGGCTAAAATTACCATATTGCTAACACGGCGTCAGCAATCGCTAAGTGATATAAAATGGAGATAGCAGGGCAGGATTTCAACACGAAAGTGGGAATTATTTAGTCAAATAACTTAGCTTACTGATAGTTGTTATAATTTTTCCGTGATCTCTTTTGGCAATATGTAATATTTAGGTAATTTTCCGGTGCTGATTAACTTGACTCGCGTTATTCTTTTCGTTCTTTGTCTGGCAATCAGGCTGGTTCACTCCGCAGGATGATGGATTTTTCATGGTAACAGCAAATTGGTTGGGGACGCTGCAATCGAAACAGTGGTTTTCCATTTCATTTCTTACCCGAGGGCTCACCTGGATACTGGTCGTGATGTTGGCCTGGATTTTGGGCCGTTTGGTGTGGTCTTTTGTGACACCGGCGGGTCAACCGCCACGCTGGCAGCCATCACCTGTCTCTATTGTTGCGAGCAATCCCCAAAATAATGGAATCGCTAATGTTTTGGCGATGAACTTATTTGGTCGCTATCAACCTAATGTACCAGTTGTGCAACCTAAACAGCCGGTTAAGCAGGATGCGCCGAAAACGCGCCTTAACCTGACGTTGGCTGGGGTGGTGGCGAGCAACAACCCGCAACTGGCTTTGGCGGTAATCACCCACCGCGGTAAGCAAAATACCTACGGTCTCAACGAGGCCATTGATGGTACCCGCGCGACACTGCAGGCGGTGTTTGCCGACCGAGTGATTATCCGCAACGGGGGCCGTGATGAAACCCTGATGCTTGACGGGGTGGATTTTAGCCAGCGGCAGCAGGCTGCTGTGCCGGCCCAACAGGCCAAACCGGCTGCGAAGGTGAATACCGGTTCGGAGCTGGGGAGGATCAAGCAGGAGATCCTGGATAAGCCTCAGAGTCTATTTAGCTATATCCGTTTGTCTCAGGTCAAGCGGGATGGTGAGTTGGTGGGTTATCGAGTTAACCCGGGCAAGGAACGCGCCCTTTTTGATGCGGTGGGCTTGAAGTCTAACGACTTGGCGGTCAGCCTCAATGGCCATGATCTAACCGATGCCACAGTGATGGCAAAACTGTGGACTGAGTTGGCTGGAGCCGCAGATTTTACATTGACCGTCGAGCGTGAAGGTCAGCTTCACGATATCTACATTGAGCTGCAGTAGCTGCTCAGGCGAACATGCGATAGCGCAGGAGTTTTTTTGTGAAAAAATGGATGGGTAAGCGTGCCCTGTTGTTAGCTGGTAGCTTGCTGTGTGGCTCGGCATGGGCGAGCGAGTTCAGTGCCAGTTTCAAAGGCACTGACATACAGGAATTCATCAACATTGTAGGTCGCAACCTGCAAAAGACGATCATTGTCGATCCGGCCGTTCGCGGTCAGGTCAATGTTCGCAGTTACGATTTGCTCAATGATGAGCAGTACTACCAGTTCTTCCTCAATGTGCTTGAAGTCTATGGCTTTGCCGTGGTTGAGATGGACAACGGGGTACTCAAGGTCGTTCGTGACAAAGATGCCAAGATTTCCGCCATCCCTGTGGTGGGTGATGACAACAACGTCAAGGGCGATGAAGTTGTCACCCGTGTGATTGCGGTTCGTAACGTATCGGTGCGGGAACTGTCCCCGCTGCTGCGCCAGCTGAATGACAATGCCGGTGCGGGTAACGTGGTCCATTACGATCCTGCCAACATCATTATGATTACTGGCCGGGCGGCGACGGTGAACCGCCTTGCCGAAATTATCGAGCGCGTCGACCGTGCCGGTGACAAGGAAATTGACGTGGTCGAGCTGCGCAATGCCTCTGCGGCCGAGATGGTGCGGATTGTCGATGCTCTCAACAAGACCGCCGATGCCAAGTCGACGCCGCAGTTCCTCCAGCCAAAGCTGGTGGCTGACGACCGCACCAACTCGGTCTTGCTTTCTGGTGATCCGCAGGTGAGAAACCGCCTCAAGCGTTTGATCCATCAGTTGGACAAGGAAATGGCCTCATCGGGCAACAACCGTGTTGTTTACCTGAAGTACGCCAATGCCGAGGAAATGGTCGATGTCCTAAAAGGGGTCTCTGACAACCTGCAGGCCGAGAAAAAAGGCAACGCTAAGACGACAGCCGGCAGCAACTCAGAAGTGATGATTTCTGCCCATACCGATACCAACGCCCTGATCCTGACGGCGCCGCCGGATATTATGCGTGCGCTAGAGAACATTATTGCCCAGCTTGATATTCGCCGCGCTCAGGTACTGATCGAAGCGATGATTGTCGAGTTGTCGGAAGGTGACGGCGTGAACTTCGGTGTCCAGTGGGGCACGCTCGATGGCGGCGTGGTGCAGTTCGGTAACTCCGGTGTGCCTATTTCACAATATGCCGTTGGTCTGGAAGAGGCCAAGGAGACAACCCGCAGCGAGACCTATATCGACGCCAACGGTATTGAGCAGGTGCGGACAATTACAGAAGACGGTGATTTCGGCACGCTGGCCAAAGTGCTGGGCGGGGTGAATGGCGCCGCGCTGGGTATCGTGATGGGTGACTGGACCATGCTGGTTAATGCCGTGGCCTCAGACCGTAACTCGAACATCCTGTCATCGCCAAGCATCACCGTGATGGACAACGGCGAAGCCTCGTTCATTGTGGGTGAGGAAGTACCGGTAGTGACCGGTTCGACGTCGAGCTCGAACAATGACAACCCGTTCCAGACGGTTGAGCGTAAGGAAGTGGGTATCAAGCTAAACGTGACCCCGCAGATCAACGAAGGTGACTCGGTCCAGCTCAAGATCGAGCAGGAAGTCTCCAACGTGCTGGGGGCAAACGGCGCTGTCGATGTGCGTTTCTCCAAGCGTCAGTTGACGACGTCGGTACTGGTTCAGGATGGGCAGATGATTGCGCTTGGTGGCCTGATTCAGGATCAGACCAACGAGAGTGAGCAGAAAATCCCATTGTTGGGTGATATTCCGGTGCTGGGCCACTTGTTCAAGTCGACCAATACCACCAAGGGTAAGACCAACCTGATGGTGTTCATCAAGCCGACGATTATTCGCGACGGGGTGACGGCTGACGGTATTACCCAGCGCAAGTACAACTACATCCGTGCTGAGCAGCTTTACAAGGCCGATCAGGGGCTTCGCTTGATGCCGAATACCAAGGTGCCGGTGCTGCCGAAGTACGGCGAAGATATTTCCCTACCTGCTGAGGTCCGCGCCTTTGTTGCCCAGTTGGAGGAAGCACAGTGATGGATGAAGCCATTCAGCCTGCGCAGTGGCAGCCGCTGGCGCGACTGCCTTTCTCGTTTGCCCGGCGCCACAAGGTGGTGCTGGAGGCGGGCGAGCAGGGGATCACCTTGTATTACGGTGGCGCACTGTCGGCTGCGGTGATGGCGGAGATCCGCCGGGTTGTTGGCCGTAGTTTTGTCCCTCATGCACTCGATGCCCAGGCTTTCGAGCTGAAGTTGACCGAAGCATACCAGCGGGATTCGTCGGAAGCGCGTCAGCTGATGGAAGACTTGGGATCGGACAGCGATGATTTCTTCTCGCTGGCCGAGGAGCTGCCGGAGACCGAGGACTTGCTTGAGTCCGAGGATGACGCCCCGATCATCAAGCTGATTAACGCCATGCTGGCCGAGGCGATCAAAGAGGCGGCCTCGGACATCCATATCGAAACCTTCGAGAAAGAGCTGTCGATCCGTTTCCGGGTCGATGGCGTTTTGCGTGAAGTCCTGAAACCGAGCCGCAAGCTGGCGCCGCTGTTGGTGTCGCGGATCAAGGTAATGGCCCGTTTGGACATTGCCGAGAAGCGGGTACCGCAAGATGGCCGTATCTCATTGCGTATCGGCGGCCGCGCCGTTGACGTGCGTGTGTCGACCATGCCTTCGTCGCATGGCGAGCGTGTGGTATTGCGTTTGCTTGATAAGAATGCGACCCGCCTTGACTTGCACAGCTTGGGGATGACGGCTGAGAACCATGCCAGCTTCCGCAAGATCATCGAACGTCCGCACGGCATTATCTTGGTGACTGGCCCGACTGGTTCGGGTAAGTCGACGACCCTGTATGCCGGGTTGCAGGAGCTCAACGGCAAGGAGCGCAATATCCTGACCGTTGAAGACCCGATTGAATTTGATATCGACGGCATCGGCCAGACTCAGGTTAACCCTAAGGTGGATATGACCTTTGCCCGGGGCTTGCGTGCGATTTTGCGTCAGGACCCGGATGTGGTGATGGTCGGTGAGATCCGAGACCACGAGACGGCCTCGATCGCGGTGCAGGCCTCGCTGACCGGTCACATGGTGATGTCGACCCTGCACACCAATACCGCCGTTGGTGCGATCACCCGTCTGCGTGACATGGGGATTGAGCCGTTCCTGGTGTCCTCGTCTTTGCTTGGGGTGCTGGCCCAGCGTCTGGTCCGTACCCTTTGCCCTGCATGTCGGGTGCCTTATGAGGCCGACAGGGAGCAGAAGAAGCTGTTTGGTCTGGAAGCCGATGAGGCATTGACCCTTTACCATCCGAGCGGTTGTGAGCACTGTAATGGCAAGGGCTACCGAGGACGTACCGGTATTCACGAGCTGCTTCTGGTCGACAACGAGGTGCAGGAGCTGATCCATGCCGAGGCTGGCGAGATGGCGATCGAGAAGTCAATCCGCGCACATACTCCGGGGATTCGTGATGATGGCCTGGCCAAGGCAAAGGCCGGTATCACCACGCTAGAGGAAGTGATGCGGGTGACCAGGGAGGGCTAATCGATGGCTGCGTTTGAATACAAGGCGCTCGATGCCAAGGGGCGCCAGAAGAAAGGGGTATTGGAGGGTGATACCGCCCGTCAGGTTCGTCAGCAGCTGCGCGAGCAGGGGCTGGTGCCGCTTGAGGTGACCCAGAGCCATGAACGGGAAAAGAAAAAGGCCAGCGGCGGTTTTCATCTACGCCGGGGTATCAGCACCAATGAGCTGTCGCTGATCACCCGTCAGCTGGCGACGCTGGTGCAGGCATCCATGCCGCTGGAGGAGTGCCTCAAGGCGGTTGCCGAGCAAAGCGAGAAGCCGCGTCTGAAGAACATGCTGCTGGCGGTGCGCTCACGGGTTGTCGAGGGCTATACCCTGTCTGACTCGATGGCCGAGTTCCCGCATATCTTTGATCAGCTGTTTCGGGCGATGGTGGCAGCAGGTGAGAAGTCGGGGCATTTGGACACAGTGCTCAACCGTCTTGCCGATTACACCGAGAACCGCCAGCAAATGCGCAGTAAACTGCAGCAGGCGATGATTTATCCGACCATGCTGACCTTGGTCGCGGTATCGGTTGTGGCTTTCTTGCTGGCTACCGTTGTTCCTAAAATCGTCGACCAGTTTGTCCAAATGGGGCAGGAGCTGCCGGGGATCACCGAGGTACTGTTGGCGGCGAGCCGGTTTGTGCAGGACTGGGGGCTCGTGACCGTGTTGCTGCTGGCGGGGGCTTTTACCTTGTTCAAAGCGGCCCTGCGCAAGCCTGAAAATCAGATGCGCTGGGATCGCTGGGTGCTGAGTTTGCCGGTGATCGGCAAGGTCGCACGGGGGCTGAGTACCTCGCGTTTTGCCCGGACCTTGGCCATTTGTACCTCAAGCGCGATTCCGCTGCTCGAAGGGATGAAGGTCGCCTCGGACGTGATGACCAACACTTGGGTCAACAAGCAGATCCGCGAGGCGTCCGACAAAGTGCGCGAGGGCTCAAGCCTTCGCCTGTCGCTAGAGCAGACCAAGCTGTTCCCGCCGATGATGCTGCATATGATTGCCAGCGGCGAGCGCAGTGGCGAGCTAGAGCAGATGCTAACCCGTGCCGCCGATAACCAGGACCGGGATTTCGAGTCTTTGGTGAATATGGCGCTGGGGGTGTTTGAACCATTACTTATTGTCGCGATGGCTGGCATCGTGATGTTTATCGTTATTGCTACCCTTATGCCGATTATTGCACTTAACAATATGGTCGGTATGTAATTCTTTTGGAGGTTTTTTCATGCAACGCAAACAACGCGGCTTTACTTTGTTGGAAGTCATGGTCGTTATCGTCATCCTTGGCGTATTGGCCAGTATGGTTGTCCCTAACCTGTTGGGCAACAAAGAGAAGGCTGACCAGCAGAAAGTAGTGACGGATATCAGCGCCCTTGAGCAGTCACTGGATATGTTCAAGTTGGACAACAGTGTCTACCCGTCTACCGATCAGGGATTGGAGGCGCTGGTAACCAAGCCGTCGTCTAGCCCGGAGCCGCGCAACTACCGTGACGGTGGCTATATCAAGCGTCTGCCAAAGGATCCTTGGGGCAATGAGTACCAGTACGTGATGCCGGGCGAGAACGGTGCTGTTGACGTATTCAGCCTGGGTGCTGACGGTCAGGAAGGCGGCGAAGGCGTCAATACCGATATCGGTAACTGGAACATGTTGGACTACAAGTAACCGGTTATGAGCAAGAAGCGTGCTGCGGGGTTTACCCTTATCGAAATTATGCTGGTACTGGTGCTGTTGGCAACCAGTTCCGTGGCGGTAATGATGACCTTGCCCGAGAGCAAGGAGGACAAGGCGAAAGACGAGGCAGCGCGTTTTTATCATTTGATTCAGCTGTTGGGCGAGGATGCCTTGCTCAACGGCTATGACTACGGGATCCGTGTTGAACCCAACAGTTATCAGTTTCTTGAGTTAACAGGTAAGGAATGGAAGCCGGTGAGCGGCTCGCGTTACTTTACCGAGGTGAAGATGGACGAGGGGATCCGCCTCGACGTCGAGATCGGGAGCTATTCGTGGCAGGACAAGGACCGGCTTTTCAAGCCGGGCTCGCTGTTCAACGAAGACCTGTTTGCTGAACAAACTGACAAAGACAAAATCAAGCCGCCTCAGGTTTTCGTGATGGCCAGCGGTGAGTTTACCCCGTTCACCCTCACCTTCGAGGCTGATGGCGAGGAGCACTACTGGCGGGTTCAGGCTGATGAGGTCGGGCTGCTGCACCTTCTGCCTCCGGGCGAGACCATCGAGAGCCTCAGCGAGAGGGAGAGCCAGTGAAACAACACAATCGGGGGCAAGATCGGGGGATGACCCTGTTGGAAGTCCTGGTGGCATTGGCCATATTCGCCACGGCGGCACTGGGGGTGATGAAGGCGGTGAGCCAGCATCTTAATACCCTCGGCTACCTTGAGGAAAAGACCTTTGCCGCAATGGTGGCCGACAACGAGTTGGCAAAGCTGCGTTTGAGCGGCGAGATCCCCAGTTCGCTCAAGCGGGGTAAGTCAGAGCTTGCCGGGCGTGAGTGGTACTGGGCGGTAAAGAGCAGCAAGACGCTTGATGGCTACCTGCGTGCGCTTGATATCACAGTCTATACCGATGAGGCGCGAAAGCATTCCGCAGCGACCTTGAGAACCTATGTTAAGAATTAATTCCATGCGCCGTCCCCGCGGCTTTACCTTGCTTGAAGTGCTGGTGGCTATATCGGTGTTCGCGATGCTGAGCCTCTCAGCCTATCAGGTGTTGAACGGGGTTCAGCGAAGCGATGCCCAATCGCGGGAGCACAATGCGCGGTTGCAGGAGATCCAACGTGCGTTGGTAACGATGGACAATGATTTCCGCCAGGTGGTTGCCCGTAAAGTGCGCGATCAGGGGGAGACCGCCAAGGATGAGATTTTTCGGGTTGGGGAGTACCTGCTTGATTCCTCCAGCGAGGGGATCATGTTTACCCGTACGGGGTGGCACAATCCCCAGCAGTTGTTTCCGCGTGGTGAAGTACTGAAAGTCGGCTACCGGGTAGTGGACGATACGCTGGAGCGAGTCTGGTTTCGTTACCCCGATACCGTGGTTGGCAGTGAGCCTTTGGTGCGTCCAGTGCTCAGCGGCGTTGAGAAACTGGAGTTTCGGCTGTACAGCAACAAGAAGTGGCAGGAAGGCTGGGACAAGAAAGCCGCCTTGCCGGAAGGGGTCAGCGTCCGTTTGACGCTCAAGGATTTCGGCGAAATAGAGCGGGTTTACCTGCTGCCGGAGTCAGCGCTTGAGGCGAGCAGTTCGGAATGATGAAGATAAGTACTTACAGAGCCCAGAAAGGGGTTGCCCTGATTGTCGTCTTGTTGCTGATGGCGCTGATGACCATGATCGCGGTGCAGATGAGCGAGCGGCTGCATTTTAATTTCTATCGGGTCGAGAGCCAGATCCGTTATCAGCAGGCGTATTGGTATGCGCAGGGCATGGAGGAGCTTGCCGAGGTGGCCATCGAGCAGGGTATCGCCGATAGCAATACGGTGAACCTCAGTCAGGCTTGGGCAACCAAGGGGCAGCGCTACCCGCTCGATGGCGGCGAGGCCATTGGTGATATTACCGATAGGCAGGCATGTTTTAACCTCAATGCCTTGTCGGGGGTGGCACCGCTGACAAACAGCGGGGCGAAACCCTATTTGGTGAAGGCCCTGCAGGCACTCGTCGAAGAGGCGGGAATAGAAAGCTATGAGGCCGAAGTGGTGGCTGACTCCGTGTGGGAATACGTCGACCCCGCAGAAGCCGTCCATGCGCCCTATGGTGCGGGGGACAGTACCTACGAAGGGTTTCGTCCGCCATACCTGCCGCCGCGTGGTTTGATGGCGGATGTCAGCGAGCTGCGTGCAGTCAACGGTGTATCGGCCCAGATTTATGACAAGGTTCTGCCGCTGGTATGCGCCATTCCCGTTGCGGAGCTGAAGGTGAACGTCAATACCCTCGGTGAACGGCAGGCTGCTTTGCTGGCGGCATTGTTCTCGCCGTCGCTGTCGCTGTCTGACGCCCAGAAGTTGATCGCCGACCGGCCGTATGATGGCTGGGATAGTGTGAATGATTTTCTTGCTGAGCCGCAGTTGGCCGGGATGGATGCGGATACCAAGAAAACGGTTACGCCGTTTCTGGACGTGAGCAGCAACTTTTTTCAATTGGATACCGAAATTTTGGTGGATCGCGCCAGAATGAGGTTGGTGGCACTGCTCAAGCGTGACAGTAAAGACAAGGTGACGGTAGTACGTCGCCGCTATGGAGGAATCAGTGAGCGAATTTCTGACGATAAGGCTGAGTAGCCGTGCCGATGCGCCGGTGCAATGGCTTGTCTGGTCGCCACAGCAGCATGAAGTGATTGCCTCGGGGCAGTTGCCGGATCTGTCGCAGTTGGCCGATATTGCCGACTACGCTATGACCCGTCCGGTTTACGCGCTGGTACCGGGGTGTGATGTATTGTTGGCAGAGGTAGCTGTACCGGCCGGGAGCAGTCGGCAGTTAGCCAATGTGCTGCCGTTTTTGCTCGAAGAAGAACTTGCCCAGGATGTGGATATGCTCCATGTCCATTTGCTCAGCAAGGGGCAGGATACGGCGCAGGTTGCAGTGGTTGAGCACAACAAGGTTGCAGGCTGGCTGAAAGCGCTGGCCGATGCCAATATCGAGATCAAGGCACTGGTGCCAGATTGCCTATGCCTGCCGCTTTTTGATAATGGCCTGAGCGCCGCCGAATTGGAAGGTCACTGGTTGATCCGCCAATCGGAGATGGTGGGCACCACCGCCGAACAGGAATGGCTGGCGGCTTGGCTTGAGGCGCTGCAATCGACCCAGCCTCTTGCCATCGACAATGACGCTGATGCCGACGAGGATGAAGACAGCGACAAAGAGCGTGAAGAGGGCGTGTCGGGTGAGCTGGTGGTGCATTGTTACACCGCCGCTCCGGAAGGTATGCCTGGCCGCTGGGTGGCAGAAAGTCCAGAGTTGGTCATGCAGTTGCTCGCTCAGGGGGTCGAGGGCCACAAGGCTAACTTGCTGTCGGGCTGCTACAAACGCCAGCCGGCATGGCGTAAGTACCTCAAGCCATGGCGTAAGGTGGCTGTGGCTGCCTCGGTTTTGTTGGCTGTGGTGGTTGGCGAGCATGCAATGTCCGTGAGTTCGATGGAAGCGCAGGCGCAGGCTTACCGGGCTGAAAGCGAGCGGATTTTCCGTCAGGTCTTGCCGCAGTTTAAGCGTATCCCGTCCCAGAGCTACCTCAAACGACAGATGAACAGCGAGGCTTCGCGGTTGGGTGGGGCAGGCGAGGGGCAGGCAGATCTGTTGTCCTGGCTGTCTCAGATCCAGCCTGCGCTAGGCAAGGTGCCGCAGATTTCTGTGCTGAACCTGAAGTATGACGAGAATCGAGGTGAGATGCGGTTCCAGGCCATAGGCGGTGACTTCCAGCATTTCAACCAGCTTAGTGCCTTGCTTGAAAAAGAGTTTAAGGTTGAACTGGGGCAGTTGAGCCGGGAAGGCAGTTCGGTAACAGGGGCGGTAGTCCTGAGGAGAAAATCATGAAGTCATGGTGGCTCAAGCTGAGCTCGCGCGAGCAGCGCCTTGTACTTGGTGGCGGTACGGCTTTGTTGATTGCGGTGCTGTACTGGGGGGTATGGCAGCCATTGTCGACCTCGGCGAGCAATGCGCAGAATCGGATGAATGCCGAGCGGCAGTTGTTAAGCTGGGTGAGCAGTAAGGCAAGTGAAATTGTGGCATTGCGCGGCAGTAGCGGCGCATCCGGTACGGTCAGCAACAAGGGGCTCAACCAGGTTATCAACGAGACTACCGGTCAGTTCAAGATTGAGCTGATCCGGATGCAGCCGCGTAGTGAAGCCGTGCAAGTGTGGATCAAGCCGGTATCGTTTAACACCTTGGTCAATTGGTTGGCATTTTTGCGCGACAAGTATGGTATTGACGCTCAGTTTCTGGATGTGTCGAAAACCGATCAGAGCGGGGTTGTAGAGGTTAACCGTTTGCAGTTAGGACGAGGGTAACAGTGAAGTATAAAGTATTGCTCGGCACCTCGTTTGGTGTGGCCTTGTTGGGCAGCCTTGCCGCACATATGCCCGCGAGCTGGGCATGGCAGCAGGTGCCGGATATCCGTGGATTGGATGTGACCGGGGTTGATGGCACGCTATGGCGTGGCAGTGCCAGTCAGTTGACTTGGCAGGGTAAGAATTTCGGCCGCTTGCAATGGCAGGTGAAGCTGGGGAGCTTGTTCACGGGCAAGCTTGCGCTGGATGTTCGTTTCGGTCAGGGCAGTAGCATGGGCATGACCGGGCGAGGCGTTGTTGGTTATGGTTTCGCTGGTCCGTTTGCTCAAAATCTGCTGGTTTCAGCTCCGGCGCAAGAAGCGATGAAGTTCGCGCCGCCGGGGATCCCTGTGAAACTAGCCGGTAACTTGGAGTTGACCCTGCGTGATTACCGCTATGCGGCCCCGTACTGCGAGTCACTGGACGGGTCGTTGGTATGGAGCGGGGCAAACATCAGTTCTCCGCTGGGCGGTTTGGCTCCGGGCCCGGTGATTGCGGGATTGGGGTGCGAGAATGGGAAGCTGAATGCCAAGGTTACCCAGTCTTCGGATGATGTTTCGAGCGATTTCGATCTCGCGCTGGCACCGGACAAGGGTTATACCTTCAAGGGGTGGTTTAAGCCCCAGGCCAACTTCCCCCCCCAGCTTGGTAAGCAGCTTGGCTGGGTAACCCAGAGTTTTAGTTGGGTGAACGGGCCCGATCCCAAGGGGCAGTACAAGGTGGCAGGCAGTGGCCGGCTTTAGTTAAGGGACTGTACCTGACTGATTTAGTCGGGTTAACGTTTTGCCGATAAAGTACTTTATTTCCCGCCCTGATTGCCATTAAATAGGACACTGGCTGCCCGTTGCAGCCAGTGGATACAGACAGGATATGGCATGGCATCAGACAAACACAAACCAGAAATTCTGGCGGCCGAAGTGGTTGCCGAGTCTCGGTTATTCAAAATCGAATCGCTGGATCTGCGTTTTTCCAATGGCGTTGAACGTACCTATGAGCGGATGAAACCGTCAGGCCGTCACGCGGTGCTGGTGGTGCCTGTCACCGCACAGGGTGATTTGCTTTTGGTTCGCGAGTATGCCGCAGGCACCGATCGCTATGAGCTTGGTTTCCCAAAAGGGTTGATTGATCCTGGTGAAAGCGCTAGCGAGGCAGCTAACCGCGAATTGAAAGAAGAGATCGGATTTGGTGCTCGTGAGCTACGCCCCCTCAAAGAAGTTGTTTTGGCCCCGTCGTATTTTTCTAGCAAGATGACGTTGTTTCTCGCCCGGGATCTGTATCCGGAGTCACTGGCCGGTGATGAGCCCGAGCCTTTGGAAATAGTCCGCTGGCCATTGAGCCAGGCTGAGGAGCTGGTGACGCATTTGGATTTTGCCGAAGCGCGAAGTATCACGGCGTTGTTCTTGGCGTTACGGGTGTTGCACAGCGAGGAATAATGATGGATTTGTCAAATCTGTTACCCCAGGTTATCGATATTGCTCGGGAGGCTGGCCAGATCATTGTTGATATTTATCAGCGTGGCCAGTTCGAGAAACATGTGAAAACCGACAATACACCAGTGACCAGTGCTGATTTGGCGGCACATGATCTGGTTGTCGCAAGGCTGTCGGCACTGACTCCGGATATCCCTGTTTTGTCTGAGGAGGCGGCGGATATTCCCCTTTCAGAACGCGGGCAATGGCAGCGTTATTGGTTGGTGGATCCCCTAGACGGTACCCAGGAGTTCATTGCTGGCAGTGGCGATTTTGCAACGATTATTGCGCTGGTGGATAATCACCGCCCGATCATGGGGGTGGTTTACGCTCCGGTCTCTGACGTGACCTATTACGCGTATCGTGGGCAGGGGGCATGGAAGGTCACGGCCGAAGGTGAGTGCGTTTCGATTTCGACCCACAAGCATGAATTGCCAGCCCAGAGCATCGCCGTGGCGATTAGTCGCAGGCAGGATATATCGGCCATTACCAGCCGTCTTGATCCTGCCTTGAATTACGACTTGGTGCCTTTGGGATCGGCGGCCCTTAAATCGTGCCTGGTTGCGGAAGGGGCGGTGGACTGCTACCTCCGGCTTGGGCCGACAGGGGAGTGGGATACGGCAGCAACCCAGTGCATTGTTGAGGAGGCGGGCGGCCGAATCCTCAATACCCATTTGACGCCGTTGTCCTATAACGAGCGAAAGACCTTGGAAAACCCCAATTTCATAACGTTGGGTGATGAGAGCTTGCCTTGGGGAACAATCTTGACCCCGGATGATCGATTGATGATTGTCGATAATTAACGTTGAAACGGAGCCGAGAGGCTCCGTTTTTGTGTTGATGGGTTTCAGCTTGAATGGCTAGAAGAGACGGTTGAGGCCGTTGAGTGCGGCAACCCTGAAGGCTTCTGCCATCGTCGGGTAGTTGAATGTGGTATTGACGAAGTAGTCGATCGTGTTTCCTTCCCCTTTTTGCTCCATGATAGCCTGCCCGATATGGATGATTTCTGCCGCCCGCTCACCAAAGCAGTGGATGCCGAGGATCTCCTTGGTATCGCGATGGAACAGAATTTTGAGGCTGCCGACATCAGTACCAGCAATTTGGGCGCGTGCTAAATGTTTGAATTGAGAACGGCCTATTTCATAGGGGATTTTATCCCGGGTCAGTTCTTGTTCGGTTTTGCCGACCGAGCTGATCTCAGGGATGGTATAGATGCCAGTCGGGATATGGTCGATCAACTGCCCTTTGGCCGAACCGTAGGCAATGGCCTGAGCGACAAAGCGGCCTTGGTCGTAGGCCGCGCTGGCGAGGCTGGGGTAGCCGATGACATCGCCGACGGCATAGATATGCTCGACGTCCGTGCGGTAGTTTTGGTTCACTGACAACTGGCCGCGCGAATCCGGTGTCAGGCCGACGTTGTCCAGATGGAGGAGGTCGGTGTTGCCGGTGCGGCCATTGGCATACAGCAAGCAATCGGCACGCATCTTCTTGCCCGAGCAAAGGTGCAGAATTACCCCATCATCGGTTCCTTCGATTTTCTCATAGGTCTCCCCATTGCGGATCATGACGCCGCTGTTCCAGAAATGGTAGGAGAGAGAGTCTGAGATTTCATTATCGAGGAATTCAAGTAAGCGATCCCGTGTGTTGATGAGATCGACTTTGACCCCGAGCCCCTTGAATATCGAGGCGTACTCGCTGCCGATCACCCCTGCGCCATAGATGATGATATGGCGGGGATCGTGTTTTAGCCGGAGGATAGAGTCGCTGTCGTAGATTCGTGGGTGGGTGAAGTCGACGCTATCGGGGCGATATGGTCGCGATCCGGTGGCAATGACGAATTTGTCGGCGCTGTAATGCTCCAAGGTTCCGTCCGTTTTTTTGACCGCGATGCGATGGCTGTCGGTAAAGCTGGCTTCGCCGAACAAAAGGGTGCATTGGTTGCGATCATAAAATCCTTGCCGCATCCGAGTTTGCTTATTAACAACGTCTTGGGCATGCCCGAGGATTTGGCTGAAGGTGCTGTGTAAGGTGGTGTTGTTTTTGCAGTACAGCGGGTTCTGATTGTATTCGATGATCCGGCTGACAGCATGGCGCAGGGCTTTTGAGGGAATGGTCCCCCAGTGGGTGCATCCGCCCCCGACACTGCTTTCGCGTTCGATAATCGCTACGTTGAGCCCGGCCTTTGCCAGTCCCATTGCGGCACCTTCGCCCCCAGGGCCGCTGCCTATTACGATGGCGTCAAAGTGCATGGAGGGGATCGCTGTTGTTTTGGTCACGCCATATCCTTATCATTATTGCAACATTGTTGTTTGTTTATTTTAACTTTATCTGAAAGCAGGTAGAATCAACGAGCGTCGATAGATTGGAGGCGATCACATTGTGGTTGGCACGAAAAGCCAAAATTTGGACTTGGGCTCGGGTTTTTGCCGATCTGTTTCCTATAGAGAGTGTGAGCCAGTAGAAAAACTGGTTATTCCCACTTTGATTAAGCATTGGTCTGGAATTAGTATGTTTTGATGGCTGTGAAAAAGCGCGTATAGTGGCTACACACTTGAGGCTAGGCAAAACTAAAGAGAAACAACAGATCCATGGGTATTAGGGCTCAGCAGAAAGAAAAAACTCGCCGCTCATTGATTGATGCTGCATTTAACCAATTAAGTGCTGAACGCAGCTTTTCAAACCTTAGTTTGCGGGAAGTGGCCCGAGAAGCAGGCATTGCGCCGACCTCGTTTTATCGTCACTTCAAGGATATGGATGAACTGGGCTTGACCATGGTCGACGAAGGAGGCTTGATCCTGCGTCAATTGATGCGCCAAGCTCGTCAGCGTATTGCCAAAGAGGGCAGTGTCATCCGCACCTCGGTAGAGACCTTCATGGAATTTATCGAGAGCAGCCCTAACGTATTCCGGCTACTGTTGCGTGAGCGCTCGGGAACCTCCCCAGCCTTCCGTGCGGCAGTCGCTCGGGAGATCCAGCATTTCGTCGCGGAGCTGACCGAATACTTGGTAGCCAAAACGGGTGTTACCCATGATGAGGCTTATACTCAGGCAGAAGCGTCGGTGACATTGGTATTTAGTTCAGGGGCCGAGGCGTTGGATCTCGATAATCATGCTCGTGGAGAGCATGCCGAAAGATTGATCATGCAATTGCGAATGATTGCAAAGGGTGCCTATTGGTATCGTAAAGAGCGTGAGCGTCGAGAGCTCAGGCAGAAACTCTAACTTTTTGATGTTGGTGAAAGGATATGAACAAGGAACAAATCAAAGCTGAACGCAAAACATTGGTGTTGTCGCTACTGGCCGGTTTGTGTGGTAACGCGACATTGGCGGTACTCACCTCGGGAGCCGTACCGTTTTCAATTTTTCCGGTGATTGCTTTCGCTCTGGCTGTGTATTGTCTGTACCAGGAGTACTTGAGTAAGCCTATGGCCGAAGGTACGCCGGCGATTGCATTTGCTTGCTTCTTGGTGGGGGCATTTGGTTATTCGGCCTTCTTGCGTGCACAAATGCCGGACATGGGTTCTAACTTCTTGCCACTGATGATCACATTGGGTCTGCTATTTTGGGTTGCCCACAAAACGGGTATTATGGCTCCGAAATCAGACAGCGAGGCAAATGCATAACTTTGGTTATGTCGATTGGAAAAAGGCGCCGGAGATGCGCCTTTTTTGTATGTGCTTTCTTTGTTATTCGCTGTTATTTGCGTTCTAGCAGGACACCGGCTTCCATATGGTGGGTGTACGGGAACTGATCAAATAGCGCAAAACGGGTAATGCGGTGGGTTTCGCTCAGAATATCCAAATTGGATTTCAGAGTTTCAGGGTTGCATGAAATATACATGATCCGGTCATAGCCCTGAACCATACGACAAGTACCGTCATCCATGCCTGAACGTGGTGGATCAACAAAGATCGTATTGCAGTTATAGCTCTGGAGATCGACTCCTTGGTCTTTGAGGCGGCGGAACTCGCGGCGGCCTTCCATTGCATCGGTGAAGTCTTCGGCAGACATACGGATAATTTGGACGTTATCGATGTTGTTTACCGCAATGTTGTACTGGGCTGAGTCAACGGACGGCTTGGCAAGCTCGGTAGCCAGAACGCGCTCGAAGTTTTTGGCCAGTGCCAGTGAGAAATTGCCGTTGCCACAGTAAAGTTCCAGCAAATCACCTTGGCTGTCTTGGGTGCAGTCTACGGCCCATTCCAGCATTTTCTGTGCGACTTCACCATTTGGCTGGGTAAAGCTGTTCTCTACCTGCTTATAGGTTAGGGTACGATCATTGACCTGTAGTTTTTCAATGACGAATTCTTGGTCCAGAACAATTTTCTGCTTACGGGCACGGCCGATGAAATTCAGCTTGAAGCCTTCATCGTTGAGGCGTTGTTTCAGTGCTTTTGCTTCTGCAACCCACTCTTCGTCAAGCTGGCGGTGGTAGAGCATGGAAACAAGGATCTCGCCACTTAGGGTAGACAGGAAATCAACCTGAAACAGTTTGTGTCGCAGTGCTTTGATCGGCTTAAGCGCATCGACAAGCAGCGGCATCAGATCATTGATCAGGCGGCTGGCTGCAGGAAATTGATCGACGCGGTATTTTTCGCGGGTTTCCTGGTTGAACATGATGTAGTAAAGGTCGTCGCCTTCGTGCCAGATGCGAAACTCTGCACGCATGCGGTAATGCTCGGCAGGAGAGGCGAACACCTCAAGTTCAGGGGTTTCAAAATCTGCAAAGATATTTTGAATACGCGCTGCTTTTTCATCGAGCTGTGCTTGGTACTCAGCTGGATTAATTGCGGTGGTTGCCATATTGATGCCTCAAAACTGCTCAAAATAAGAGCGCAGATTTTATTGCATTGTTGACCGATGTCCAGTGCTGTACCAGAGAAAATCGTGAAAGCTCCGCTATTTTGCAGCCAATCCAATAACAAGCTAGACATTAACGAGTAGGATATTTAGCATTCATTTGCGCTGGTTAGCCTAGTTTCTAGGTAGGGAACACGGTGAGAATCCGTGACTGACGCGCAGCGGTGAAAGAGAACGAAAGCACATGGACGTAAGTTCCGAACACTGCTTCAATGGAAAGGTGCAATGCCTTTTTGCCGAAGTGGGAAGTTGTTGCCTAGGTGGTTGTCCAACCATGCTCTTAAGTCCGAAGACCGACCAGTGTGCCGAGTAATACGTTACTCAGTTTTCAACGCGACTTAAGGTAATCCATACAATGAAAAAAACGCTTCTAGCAGTGGCGTTGGCACCTTTGTGCCTGCCGTCTTTTGTTGTTGCCGCTGAAACCTCGACTGATGAGGTTGTGGTGGTAACCGCCAACCGTTTTGAACAGCCAATCAAAGAAGTAATTGCGCCTGTTTCTGTTGTCACCAAAGAAGAGATCGATGCGACTCAGGCCAAGTCTCTGGCTGAGGTGTTGCGCCGTTTGCCGGGGATCCAAATTGTGTCCGGTGGTTATGGCCAAAACACCGAGGTGTATGTACGGGGTACATCGTCTAAGCATTTGCTTGTGATGATTAATGGAGTCCGTATCGGCAGTGCGACTCTCGGTAGTGCTGATTTTAGTCAAATACCGTTGACCGGCATTGAACGCATTGAGTTTATTCGTGGCTCACGAGCTGCCCTTTATGGTTCTGATGCAGTGGGCGGCGTCCTTAATATTATTACGGCTTACCAACCGGGCGAGAGTATTGCGCAAGTCACTGCGGGTGTTGGCAGTGATGGTTATTATCAGCTTGGTGGATCGGCAGCAGGCCAGCTTGGCCAGAAAGGCTGGGGCAAAATAGCGGTGAAGGCTGAGCAGGCTGATGGATTTTCTGCTCGTAAACCACCATTTGAGCAAGATGATGACGGTTTTGAAAGCCGGAATGTTGTGGCTGAAGTCGGTACCGCTGTCGGTGACAATTGGACATTGAGCTTGCAGGGGTATTACCACGATGGCGAGGCCGACTATGATGACGGTTATGGTGCCGTAGGTGCTTATACTGATAGTAGCCTCTACAATATTGCGGCAAAAGCCGGTTATACGAAAGATAACTTCGTCAGCGAAGTGACGCTGGCACACAATCAGGACAAAGCCCAGAATAATAGCCAAGGGGTGACGGGCAGTGAAATCAAGACCGAACGTTTCTTGGCTAACTGGCAGAACCATTACCAAGTAAACCCAGCGTTTGGTTTGGGTGGGGGTTTGGAGTTCTATCGCGACTCGGTCTCTAACAGTACAACTGTCTATGAGGAAGATCAGCGTGATAATGCTGCGGCTTATCTCAATACCATTTACCGGGCAGGTAATGCTCAGCTAGAAGGTAGCGTTCGGACTGATGATAACGATAGCTATGGCACGAATACGACCTGGTTAGTTGCCGGTGCGTATACGTTTCTTGAGGACTATCAGGTTTCAGCCAGTGTGGGGACGGGGTTCAAGGCCCCAACCTTCAATGATTTCTACTGGCCGGGTTCGGGCAATCCTAATTTGAAGCCTGAAGAATCCACAAACTATGAACTGGCTTTGTCGGGAACACATGCATGGCTTGATTGGCGAGTGACGGGCTTCCGTAATGATATTGACCAGCTGATTGCGTGGGCTCCGAGCGATAGTAGCGATCCGGCTAGCGACTGGTTGCCAATGAATGTTGAGGAAGCACGACTGCAAGGTGTTGAGCTAACTACGAGTTTCAATACGGGGCCGGTATACCATGACGTGAGCTACGACTATTTAGATGCCAAAGATCTTAAGACTGGAAAACAGTTGATTCGTCGCTCTCAGCATAGTGCGAAATGGAATATGATGTATTTGCTGGATCAGTGGCAGTTTGATGCCAGTGCGATTTACAAAGGCACGAGCTATGATGATGCGATGAACACCAAGGTATTGGATGCTCATACGTTATTTGATCTGGCTGCAAGCTATTACTGGACGGACAACCTCACTGTTCGCGGCCGTGTGGCTAATGTCTTTGACGAAGAGTATGTAGTCAGGGATTCTTACAATGTTCAGGGGCGTAGCTATTTTGCTACTGTGACTTATCAGTTTTAACGAACATTTTTAAAGCCACCCTAGGGTGGCTTTTTTGAATGTAGCTTGAGAGAAAGCGATGCCACCAATTAAAACGATTGTGAGTTGGTCTTCTGGTAAAGATTCAACATTAACCCTTATGCGACTGCAGGCTAACCCTCGATATGAGGTTATCGGGCTGTACACGTCTTATGTGGCAGATGAAGTACCTTTTCAAGGTACTCCTATTGAGGTTGTGCGAGAGCAGGCAAGATTTGCTGGGTTGCCGTTGGTGGAAATAGTCTTGCCTGAGGTATTTCCTCCTAATGAGATCTATCAGACTTTGATTGTCGAGGGCTTGCAACAAAGTGGTCTTGAAATCGATGCTGTCGCTTTTGGCGATATGTTCTGTAATGGTATTGCGGATTACCGCCGTAGTTATATAGAGCCGGCAGGGTGGCAGTGCGTGTTCCCACTATTGGGAGAACCAAGTAAAGCGTTGGCTCAAGAGATTGTCGCTTCTGGGATCCGTACTCTTATCACCACTATTGATACGTCCCAGCTGGATGGGCGCTATTGTGGTCGTTGGTACGATGAGGCATTCATCGAGGATCTGCCTGTTAAGGTCGATCCTTGCGGAGAAGATGGTGAGTTTCATACATTGGTTGTGGAAGCTCCTTGTTTTTCAGAACGGTTGTCTCTGGCTGTGGGGGAAATCGAGCGTCAGGCTCGTTTTCACTACCAGCGTTATCGTCTACAGAAGGATTTGGCCTAAGTTTTTACCATTGCGGCATTTCGCAGTATGATTTGCCATCTTCGAATAAGTGAATGGGCAAACAGTGAAACGGGTAGTAATTTTTGATTCGGGTGTTGGTGGATTGTCGGTATATCAGGAAATCCGCGCTCAAATGCCAGGTCTTCAATATATTTATACGTTTGACAATGCCGCATTTCCCTATGGTGAATTGCCGGAGTCTGAGCTGATTGAACGGACACTTCATATCGTGTCGGAATTGGTAGCGGGTTACCAAGCTGATTTGGTAGTGGTTGCCTGCAATACGGCCAGTACTGTTGTATTGCCGGCTCTACGATCCGTGTTGGCTATTCCAGTTGTTGGCGTCGTACCGGCGATAAAACCCGCAGCGCAACTAAGTCAGCAGAAAGTACTGGGACTACTTGCCACGCCAGCAACGGTTAGACGCCAGTACACGGATACCTTGATTGCAGATTTCGCCAGTGACTGTGAGGTACTTCGATTGGGTTCGACACGCTTGGTTGAAATGGCAGAGCAAAAGTTGCGAAGAGAGCCTATTGATATGGATGAACTACGTAGGATTTTGCAGCCATGGCAGGGACGGGTAGATACGATAATATTGGGATGTACGCATTTCCCTTTAATCAAGACAGAGATCACGCAGGCTTTCGAACAATCAGTACAGATTGTTGACTCGGGTAAGGCCATTGCGAATAGAGTGAGAACCTTATTGGGGGCGTCTGAAAATGTCGGTTCTGGAAATAACCATGCTTATTTCAGTGCTGCCGACATACCGGCAACACTGAAGCAGAGTTTGCGTACGTTGGGTTTTACACAGAGCCGTTCTCTGAATTTTCCTCGTCGCCGCTCTTAGGTTCGTTGGCTTCACGGACTTTCAGTGTGCGTTGTCCGTATTCTTTATTGTTTAGTTGCTCAATGGCCATTTCGGCATCATTGCTGTTCATCACAACAAAACCAAACCCTCGTCGTTTGCCGGTTCGCTTGTCTTTCATCAAGCGAACAGCAAAGACCTCACCATATTGTGCAAACAGTTGTTTGACTTCGCTTTCATTAGCACGGTAAGGAAGGTTGCCAACGTACAAAGTACGGCTGGCTGTTTTTCCTGACTCTTCTTGGTCAGTATCACCCAATGGGAGCCCAGGGATAAGAGGAAGTATAAGAGCGGTACAAAATGCCCCGAGTGCGAAAGCAATGCCAGATGAGAAAGGGAGGAAGCTAAAGATGATGCCTCCAACAATGGCAATAACTAGCACCGGAAATAAGGTTTGTTTGGATAATTTCATAATCAACTACATCATCATAGGATAGAGAAGGCGTTACTGGTCATTTTAACAACAGAGTCACATTGATATTACTTTCATCGACTTGGAAATGCCAGAAAGTGAATGTGACGGTGCTCTAATGTTGAATTTGAAACCGTTTTCCTCACATTAGCTGAAATAACCAGCAGGCGGAATTTTTTTTGGAAAAAAGCCTTGTCAGTGTGCGCGAAGTCTCTATAATGCCGCCTCACTGACACGGAATACGGCA
>NZ_LDOT01000003.1 GCF_001029445.1 Photobacterium aquae | reverse complement strand
CGTTGTCCGTGTCAGTGAGGCGGCATTATAGAGACTTCGAGCGCACTGGCAATACCCAAAATGAAATAAATTCAACGAAACAAACCAAACGAACAATAAACAACCAAAAGTGTTTAATCAGTATAAAAAACAACAGGCGCAGCGATACGCTACACCTGTTGTTTGAACGATATAATAGGATTTACGGCTTGTATCGCTTATCCACCACCGTCACAGGCTCGAACGCTTGCCCCTTCTTAACCGCCTTCAACGTTGCCTTCTTCACATCCTGATCTATCCAATAGACGCCGAAATCATCCAACCGACCGATAGTAAACAGCGCTTCGGTCTTCTTCTGCATCGGATTGGCCGGATATTTCATCCAACGCCAGTAACCCTCTCGAATATACGGAGACATCACACCAGGTACGATTACTGTCGCATCATGAACCTGCTGCTGAATTTCACGAGACAACCTTTCTTTTTCGCTCGTCGAAAAGACACTACGGTATTGCATAATCAACACATCCAACTCAGGCGTACTATAGTTGGTAAAATTATTGTTCTGAGGCTTGCCTGCATTTGCGCTGTGGAAATACTCCCAATACTGTGGGCGGGGGGCGGTTCCCATGCTGTGATAAGATATCTCATGCTTTTTCTCAAGCACGTACTTAAATGCCGACGAACCATCCACGAGATTCATGGTCAACTCCAAGCCGGCCGCCTTCGCTTGCTCTTTCAAATATGCCAATCGCGGGGTGACAATCTGGTGACTATAGGTCACAGCAAAACTCAAACGCTGACCTTTAGCATTGCTCCTGATCCCATCGCTGCCAACATGAGTAAAACCAGCTAATTCAAACGACTTAATTGCCGACGCAATATCAAAAGGCAGAGGAGATAAATCCGTATTCGTAAATGCCCCCTGACCAATACCTAGCCCATTAGGCTTACGGCTATAATCCCCGCGGAAAATATTTTCATTCAAGCCATCTACATTCAATGACAGCGCAATACCCTTACGCACATTGATATCATCAAGCATCGGCCTGGCGGTATTCAGCCAAAAACTTCCGGCTCCGATCTCCATCTGGTTATATCCCCAAAACTTATGGATATAACCTTTCTTGAAAGGTTCAGACTGACTCTTGTCATACCAAAGCTCTGCACGCCCCAGCCTATAGATATCAAGATCGCCCTTTTCAAAGTGCTTAAATGCAATGTCGTTATCACGGATCACTTTGATACGCACTTTTTCTACATTATAGCGATTCTGGTAATACCGGTTACTGTACCCCCACCAATCCTCGCCGACATGCAGCATGGTAATCGACTTACCTTTCTTGATTTTGCCAACGTAATAAGCCCCCATTGTAGGCTCTGGCTTAAAGTTAAATCGGCGGACAAAATTATCATCGACGCCATCGTTATTCTTATCTGCTCTCGGCTTGAGAAAATGTTCGGCGCGTGGTTTCAGGCGGTGCGTAAAGTATAAAAGCGCATCATGATCCATTTCCTTACTGAATACGATTTCAACGGTATGATCATCAAGCGCATCAATGCGTTCAATTTGCGTGCTGTAATAGGTATTGAACCACGGATCAATAATGTCTTTCGAGCGATAGAGCTTAAGCATATAGCTAAAATCTGACGCTTTCAGGGGCTTGCTGTCTGACCATTTCGCCGCTGGATTCAATTTCAGATAAATAGTCTTATCATCGTCCCCAAAAGCCCAGTGAGTAGCAATATCAGGGATGTATTTGAGCGTATCAGGATGGCGCTGCAGCAATTGTGGCTGCTTATCTAACAACCACACCCGAAATGCCCCATTTCCATCAGGACCAACCGTCCGAAATGTTTGGGGGAAACTAGCGATGGAGGTACGCAATGTCCCACCGAACTTCGCCTCTGGAGATGCAAATAACGGCTCATCATTATTGGTCAACCATTCCACATCATCTGGCAAGGCGGACCATGCAACGACGGGGAACAGCAGAGTTGTCGCTAATAACGTCCTTTTCATCTTTTCTCCTTCCTGTTGAAAGCCTGATTTTTATTATTTGCTGTTAAGCGACATTGGGCTTATTTTCCAGACGTCGTTTACGCTTGCGGTTTTTCGGGTGGGTGATCGGTATCGCCGACAACAAGGTCTTGGTGTAATCCGCTTGAGGATTGCTGTAAATCTCCTGAGCAGGTCCCATCTCGACAATTTTGCCAAAATACATAACAGCAACACGATCAGAGATATGCTTCACCACCGACAGATCATGAGAGATAAAGATAATAGCCAGATTCATCTCTTTTTGGAGTTGTAGCAAAAGATTTAGGATTTGCGCTTGCACCGAAACATCCAAGGCCGATACCGACTCATCACAGATCAATAATTTGGGTTTTAATGCAATCGCACGGGCGATACCTATCCGCTGTCGCTGGCCACCGGAGAACTCATGGGGATAACGATTAGCCGCTTCAGCAGGAAGGCCAACCTTGACCAGCAGTTCTTCCACCCACTGCTTGCGCTCTGTCGATGTACCAATTTTATGAATCACAAAAGGCTCTTCAAGAATCATACCTACGGTATGGCGCTGGTTCAGAGACTCCATCGGATCCTGAAAAACGATTTGAAGATCCTTTCGCAAAGGACGCATCTCTTTTGTCGACAAGCCTGTAATATCTTTGCCTTCAAAATAGATCTTGCCCTCCGTCGGTTCATACAATTTGAGGATCGTCCGTCCCAATGTGCTTTTTCCACAGCCTGATTCACCAACCAGCCCTAATGTTTCTCCCTGGGCGACAGAAAACGAAACCCCGTCGACAGCTTTAACTGTATAGCCTTTTTTAAATAATCCTTTACCCGAGACAAAGTGCTGCTTGAGGTTCTCAATCCTTAATAGCTCTGTCATTACATCCTCCCTCTGTCACTAGGCTATCCCTTGAATTCCGGAAACAAGGTGGTATCAATCGGTTTTATTTCTATTGGTTGCTTTGGCTGGCTGTCCAAACTTGGCATCAATCCCATCAACCTCTCGGTATACGGATGCTTGGGGCTATCAAAAAGATCAAAAATATCCGCATATTCCACCACTTTACCGCCATACATCACAGCCACATCATCACAAATCTCGGCAACAACGCCCAAGTCATGGGTAATGAAAATCACCGACATCCCAGTTTCCTCCTGCAACTCATCTATCAGTTCCAAGATAGAAGCCTGAACGGTCACGTCCAGCGCAGTCGTCGGCTCATCACAAATAAGTATGTCAGGTTTGCACGCCAGTGCCATCGCAATCATCACCCGCTGGCGCATCCCCCCGGACAAATTATGCGGATACTCCTTCAGCCTTTTTTCCGGCATAGGAATTTTGACTTTCTTGAGCATATCGAGCGAATACTCGTCACGCTGGGCCTTATCCAAATCAGGGCGATGCAGCTCGAGGACTTCATTAATCTGGCGACCAACCGTATGGACCGGGTTCAGTGCCGTCATCGGATCTTGGAAAATCATCGAAATACGGTCGCCACGCATGGCGTACATTTCCTCGGCGGGCAATGTCACCAGATCTGTTCCTCGATAAAGGATCTGCCCTCCGACAACTCGCCCATAGGGCTTGGGTAGCAACCCCATGATTGACATGGATGTCACGCTCTTACCGCATCCCGACTCACCAACAATCCCAAGAGTACGTCCTTTGCGTACGTCGAAGGTGACTCCATGCAGGATCTTTACCACACCATCATCGGTGGTAAATTCCGTTTCTAAATCCCGCACGCTCAAAATGATATCGTCCTGCATCTTTCCTCTCCTACTCTACGGCTTGTAGGTATCGTCAACGACAACAACCGGCTCAAACGTCTTCCCTTTTTTCATGGCCGACTTCGTTTCTTTTTTTACATCCAGATCAATCCAGTACGTACCCAACGTCAAATACAGAGAATTCGAAAACAGATAGTGGGTCTCCTTTGTCATCGCGGGCGTCGGGAACTTCATCCAGCGCCAATAAGCTTCGCGGGTGAACGGGGCCATATAACCAGGAACGACCAAAAAGGCATCCGCACTCATTTTCTGGATATCATGGGAAATTGCCTGCTTTTTCTTGGTATCAAACTCAGCAAGGTATGCCGCAATCTTCTCGTCCATCTCTGCCGAACGGTAATTGGTATGATTATTGGTTTGAGGCTTGGCATTGGATGAGTGCAAATACTCCCAGTAAGCCGGGATCTTGCCTCCCGACATGGTCAAATATGCCAGCTCATGCTTCTTCTCGAGAATATATTTAAACGCCGACGAACCATCGACCAAATTGAGGGTCAATTCCAATCCGGCTTGCTTGGCCTGCTCTTTCAAATATGCCACACGCGGGGTGCGGGCAGGGCTGCTATAGGTAACTGAAAATGTCAGGCGTTCGCCTTTACCGTTCAGACGGATTCCGTCAGCACCAATCTGGGTAAATCCCGCCTTTTCAAAATAACGAATTGCTTTTTGCGGCGCGAAAGGCGGCGGTGTCAAATTGCTCAGGCCATAGTCACCGTAGCCAGTGCCGAAACCATGCGGTTTACGAAGGTAATCGCCGCGCAATACATTTTTGATCAAGCCATCGAAGTCGGTCGCATAGGTGATCCCGCGACGGACGTTGATGTCGCCCAGCAGGGGGGTGGCGGTGTTCATCCACAAACCTCCGGCGCCCTGCACCACTTGGTTGTAGCCCCAGACTTTATGGATGTAGCCGTTCTGATAAGGTTCCGTATTGGATTTTTCATGCCACAGATCCGGCAAAACCAACATAAAGCTGTCCAAATCACCTTTTTCAAAGTGCTTGTTAGCTATATCCATATCCCGGATAACACGGATTCGGATCTTATCTACGTTGTACCGATGCTGGTAATATTTATTGCTGTACCCCCACCAGTCTTTCCCTACGTGCTTAAACGTAATGCTTTTGCCTTTCTTCACCTTATCGAGATAGTACGGCCCGGTTGTCGGCTCAGCCTTGAAGTTGTATTTTCGAACGAAATTATCATCAATACCGTCGTTATTCTCATCCTTGCCGACCTTAAAGAAATGCTCTGGACGAGGCTGCAAGCCATTGCTCGGCAAGTTGATCATATACATCAACTCATCATGGCTTTTTGCTACCTTGGCGCGGATCACTATGGTGTGATCATCTATTTTCTCAATAGTATCGATATGGTTGGTAAAAAAGTCGTTGTACCAAGGGTCGATGATGTCTTTCGAACGGTAGTACTTGAGCATAAACAGGTAGTCATCGGCCGTTACCCTCTCGCCGTCCGACCACGTCGCATTAGGGTCAAGCTTGAAATATACCGTTTTGTGGTCATCACCAAACGCCCAAGCCAAGGCCAACTGCGGGATCCATTTGCCGGTGATAGGGTGACTATGGGCAAGCTTGGGGACTTCATCCATAAAATAATGGCGCAAGCCCGAGTTGGCATCTGGCCCTACACTGCGAAGCGTCTGGGGAAAACTCCTCATATATGTACGGTAAGTACCGCCGCGTTTGGCCTCTGGCGAAGCAAACAAAGGCTCATCAAGGTTCGAGATCCAAGTCAAATCTGACGGTAATGCGGAGGAAAAGACTGACGGACTCAAAGTCACCATTGCGATTGCTAGCGCTGCAACCGTATGTTTATTGTTATTATTCATAATTACATCCTTGTCTCGCTGAGCTATTAAACATAGCGGGTAAATTTCTTCGGATCGAAAGCCGCACGAATAGCTTCGCCTATAAAAGTCACCATCACCAAAACCAATACAATCGATGCAACGACCGAAGAAACAATCCACGGCGAATCAAGGTTCGACTTACCCTGTTGGAGCAACTCCCCCCAGCTCGGTGTCGGTGGCATCAACCCCAAACCGAGATAGTCCAATGCCGTTAGCGCGGTAATATTGGCTGCAATAGTGAACGGTGCCAGTGTCACAATCATAACCATGGTATTGGGCAATATATGATTGAACAGAATGCGACCTGTCGATGCCCCCAAAGCCTTGGCAGCCATCACGTACTCACGGGCAGATTCCTTATAGGTCATAGTCCGCATGTACCACGTCATTCCCATCCATCCAAACAAGACATTGATGGCGACAAACAACGTAAATGTCGGCTGGGTAATGGACACCAAAATCATGATCACATACAGGAAAGGCACCATTGACCACACTTCGATAAGACGCTGGACAAAAAGATCAAACTTACCGCCGAAAAAGCCCATCGCACACCCTACCGCCGTACCGATAGCATACGAAATCGCCATGGTGAGCAAGGCAAACCCCATTGCGGTACGAAAGCCATAGACAAGTCGAGCAAGAATATCGCGACCAATAACATCCGTACCCAAATAGTGCTTATCCGCCGCACTCGGCGGGTTAGGCGGATAACTGCCTGACGAAAAATCCTGTTCATACGGATTCCAAGGCACTAACGGCATAATGACGTAGTTATCGCCATCTTCCTTGGCAAAGGTTTGTTGCAGGGCACGATAATCAGCCTCGCTCGCCGACGCCTGGCCGAACTCACTGCCGAAGCGGACCCCAGTAAGAACAGGAAAGCTATACTCACCGTTATACTTCACTACCAATGCCTTGCTGTTGATGAGCAATTCGGCAAAAAGAGACAACACCAGCAACACAGACAAAATCAGGAATGACCAATAGCCGCGTTTGATTTCTTTGAAGCGTTTAATCTTCTTCAGGGTAAGTGGATTAAGATTCAGCATGGCTACGCTCCAAACTTCACTCGTGGATCAACCAAGGCAACACACATGTCCGAAATAATATTGCCCACCAATAGCATCGCGGCATTGATAGCCACTATCCCCATCACAACAGGATAATCACGCTCCATGATCGATTCGTATCCCAACAAACCAATACCGTCGATATTAAAAATAACTTCGATGAGGAAAGATCCAGTCATGAAAAACAGCAAAGAATTGCCAAAATGACTTGCAATAGGGATCAGACTGTTTCGCAATGCATGCTTACGCACCGCTTTTTTAAATGGCAACCCCTTGGCAATCGCCGTGCGAATATAATCCGATGACAAATTCTCCATCAGGTTATTTTTCATCGTCATCGTGAGCGTGGCAAAATCACCAATCAAATAACAAATAAGTGGTAATACCGCATGCCACATTACATCCTTGGCACGTTCAACAAACGTTTCGTAATCATCAAAATCATCACCGACAAAGCCTCCCATCGGGAACCATTCCAAGTGATAACTAAATAAAGTAATAAGAAGGACGCCGACCACATACCCAGGCAAGGCATAGCCGACAAATATCAGGACGGAAGATCCAGAGTCAAACACCGAACCGTGCTTGAGTGCTTTGTAATAACCCAGTGGGATTGAAATGAAATAGCTAATAAAGAAGGTCATCCCGCCATAAAATAAAGAAACAGGCAAACGCTCAGCAATCATTTCTGAAACGGGTTCGTAATAACGGGTTGATTCACCAAGATCCAACACCATTAATTTTCCCAACCACTCGGTATATGCCTCAAATGCAGGTTTATCCAACCCATAAAAGGCATTGAGCTCAGCGATTTGATCTTCAGACAAGGCAGAATTCCCACCCGCAGATGTCATCGCCGCAGCACCATCACCCTGTGCTTGCATGTTTGCAAGCATCCGCTCGACAGGCCCTCCAGGTACAAAACGTGTAATAGTGAAAATTAGAATCGTAATACCAAGAAAGGTGGGGATAACTAACGCCATCCGGCGTAAAAAATATGACAGCATGCCTCAACTAACTCCATGTCTATTCGGCTTTAAATAATAAATACCACACCCAGCAATTAGATGATTAAAGCCACTAGCAGTGTGCAACGAATATTTCTGTTCATCCTGAACAATTCCAGTTTTTCAATGCCTCACAAGAGCATTAATTATTTTTTGTAGAGCCATAATTACAGTGAAATACACCTACCCTCAAGATAGGTTAACGATTTTGACCCAATGATGTCACATTTTTCAACAATGAGCATTCAATTGTAAAAAAATTATAAAAAACCAAAAAAAGCCAAAATCCAACACAGAACAGCATCCTGTAATAAGGATTATATATTCTCTACATTCAAGATAGATGAATAGATTAACAACCCCAAAACATTCCTAAGAGGAATAACTCATTGTTAACCCCTCTCGGTAAAAAGCACCTCCTCTCCCCGGGAAGAATACCCAAGTGGCATTCGCCGCATAATTTAACATCAAACCAACATGAATGATCATAAGCCATATACGGTTTGAATTATGGTTCATATCACTATTTTTACGAAAATACCTGAAATTAACGTCAGTTATGCCGAACGATGTCGAAACAACCCTCCGTACGGGATATAACACCGAACAGAAAACACTTAACAAAATAACAACTAAGTAAGATGTCTATTTTTAGGTTTTTATAATGTTTTGCATTTACTAACACATCAAACGCACTGGTTTGACTTCCTATTTTTGCTTCATGTATACCTTGGCTCGCAACGTTAACGAAAAGTTAATGTTTGTTGAGGCCAAAGATTGGCCGATAGGCAGGAAGAAGAAAAAATGGAGCAGCAAGGATGAATAAGAAGACAACAGCATTATCTGTTGCCATTGGCCTTGCACTGGGCTCAACCCTTTGGGTTCCAGTTGCACAGGCAGAAGAGCAACAAGTAGAACAACTGCAGAAAATGAAAGTAACCGGCTCTCGGATCTCGACAACGGACATGGAAGGTCCGTCACCACTGACCGTGATCAGCAGCAAGGATATCGAGTCAAAAGGCTTCAACAGTGCCCAAGATATCCTTAACAGCTTGACCCAGAATACTGGTGGCGCTCTAGCACAGACTAATTCATTTTCTTTCACGCCAGCTGCACAGTCTGTGAACCTTCGAGGCCTAGGCGCTTCCCGTACCCTGGTATTGATTGACGGACGTCGTCTACCCCAGTATCCACTGGCAGAAAATGGCACATCGAACTTTCAAGATATCGGACAGATCCCGGTAGGGGCGATCGAACGTGTCGAAGTGATGACTGACTCAGGCTCGGCCATCTACGGCTCTGATGCCATTGGTGGCGTCGTCAACTTTATCCTGAAAAAAGACTTCGATGGCGTTTCGGTTAAAACCCGTTACGGTGACGCAACAGACGGTGACTACCAAAACGGTCGTATCGATATTGTTGCAGGCAAGGATTTTGACGATAAGCGCGTATTGTTCATCGGCCAGTTCGCCGGTAATGAAATGCTCCAGCAAACGGATCGAGACTGGGCTGGCGATGACGGTTCGAACCGCTCTCAGCTAAGCGGATACTCAAGCTACGGCGCAAACTTCTACGGTACAGACGGATCTCACCTGCGCCCGGATGACTGTAAAGCCGTTGTCGGTGATGCCGGTATCGAGCGTGCCGACGGCAAGTGTGGTTTCAACCGTTCGGCCTACCGTTCCCTCAAGCCAGAGAACAAGCAGGTAGACCTACTGCTTCGTGGTGAATACGACATCAACGACAACATCACAGCCATGGCCGAAGCGCGCTACGGTTACAAATCTACCGAATCGACGTTCGAACCCAATCCGTACAGTGTCAAGGTTGATGATACCCACTTTCGCGGCGCCGGTGAGTACAATCGCCGGATGGTTGAATTCGGCGGACGCGAGAGCAACACCGAAGCACAATCTTTCGGCCTGACCACGGGATTGACCGGCCTGCTCAACGACGCCTACGACTGGGAAATCTATGCCAGTTACTCAGAGCAGACCGTCGATACCGACAACCCAGCAATCTACACCACTCTTGACCAAGCCGTTCAGGATGGGGATGTCGACCTACTCGGCCCAATCTCTCAATCGGTTGTCGACAAATATTCGGGGACATCCACCAAAGAAGCCTACTCCAAGCTGTACTCGATCAACGGCTCGTTTGCCGGGGATCTGATCGAGCTGCCAGCAGGCACCTCCGGTTTTGCCATCTATGGCGAATGGAACCGCACTGATTACCTTGAAACCATTGATGCCGTCACGGCAGCAGGCGGGTTCTCGGGGCTTGGCGGCACATCCGGTGGCGGTGACCGTGACCAGATCGGTCTGGGTGTCGAAGTGCTGATCCCGATCATCGATGAGCTGGAAATGACCCTTGCTGGCCGCTATGACCACTATTTCGATGATTCGGCCACAGGCGGCGCATTTACACCCAAAGTCGCGCTGGCCTACCGCCCGACGGATACCCTGCTGTTACGTGGTAGCTACGGTCTCGGTTTCCGCGCCCCGGATCTGAAGCGCCTGTTCGGTGAGGCGACCAAAGGTTTCGGCTCTGGTTTTGACCCCGTTCTGTGTGAGGCTGCCGGCGGTAATGGCCCTAACCAGTCCATCCCAGAATGTGACACGCAATACTTCGATATTGTGAACGGCCCGAACTCGGAGCTCAAAGAAGAAACCAGTACCAATATCAACCTCGGTATTGTCTGGGAGCCCGTGGACGACCTGGGCATTACCCTTGACTGGTACCACATCGAGATGGAAGACGTGGTCGATGCCCCCACCTATCAAGACGTCATCAACGACCCTGGCAAATACCCAGGTACCGAGGTTAACCGTAACCCGGATGGCACGATTAACTATGTCTCCTACGGTCCTGTCAATCAGGCGATGAAAAAACGTTCCGGGATCGATCTGGCCGTCAGCTACGGCTACGACAGCGATGATTATGGCTCGTTCTCATCACGCTTGGCTCTGACCAAAATCCTGATCGCCGAAGAGCAGGAAAACGACAGCGAGCCGGTGATCGACGAGACTGATTTCGAGCCGGAGTACACCGCGACACTGAACCTTGGCTGGAACTACAACGAGTACGCCGTAAACCTGTTTGGTAAGTACCGTGACAGCATGTGTTCAGAGTATGCAAACCAGTACTACTTCGATACCTGCCAAGATGCCAAGGATGCGGGGTTCAATGCCGACATTTCCAGCATGACCACGTGGAACCTAACGGCAACGTACGAATTCAACGAGAACGGCCGAGTCACACTGGGCGCAATCAACCTGTTTGACAAGACGCCACCCGCTGATCCGCTCAGCGATACGTCTCCGTTCTATGCCTACACCTACGATGATCCAGTCGGCCGACAGGTTTATATCGAAGGTTCATACGACTTCTAATAACAAACCCGGCGCGGGTAGAGCCCGCGCCCTTTTTTACAGACTGACTAACACAATGACAAGGATGCAACTATGACCTTAAAGGACTTTGGCGTTAGTGCGATGACTGCCGCCATGCTCACAATGAGTACCGCGGCCTTGGCCACTAACTCAGGCGCTGTGGTTGCGACACAGGCCAAAGCGACCAAAACGGCAGAGGCTTCACAGGCAAAAATCGACAAGTATGCCGACAGTACTGACGCCATGCTCGCCGAATACAAGGGCCTGCTGCGCCAAATTGACAGCATGAAAGTGTACAACGAGCAAATCGGCCGGATGGTGAGCTCACAGCAAGAAGAGCTGGATTCGCTCAACCGCCAGATCGCCCAGATTGACCAGACGGCGATGGAAGTGGTGCCGCTGATGCTCAAAATGATCGATGCCCTCGACGAGTTCGTCGCCCTTGATCTGCCATTCCAAAACGAAGAGCGAATTACCCGCGTAGAAGAACTGCGCGCGCTGATGGATCGTGCTGATGTCACCACATCCGAGAAATTCCGCAAGGTAATGGAGGCCTACCAAATCGAAGAGGGCTTCTCCCGCTCAATTGAATCCTACAAGGCCAGCTTGGAACGCAATGGCGAGACCGTTACGTTCGACTTTCTTCGCATCGGCCGCACCGCCCTGCTCTACCAATCACCTGACGGCGGTGAAACAGGCTTGTGGAACCAGCAGACCCGCCAATGGGAAAAACTGCCGCAAAGCTACCGCATCGCGGTACAGCAAGGACTGCGTATTGCCAAGAAGCAAGCGCCACCAGCTCTGATTAAGCTACCAGTGTTCGCCGGGGAGGAAGGATAATGAAAGGATTTAAATCACTAACCGCAACCCTGCTGACCGGCCTGATGCTTACGTCGCCGGTTCAGGCTGCAAACCCGGCATCGCTTTCCGAACTGCTGAAAACCGTCAAGTCAGACAGCATCGTAGAATCAAAGGAAAACAAGCAACGCGAGGCTGAGTTCAGGGCCAACCGCAACCAGCAAGCCGCATTGCTCAAGCAGGCTCGTGCCGAATTGGCGGCAGAAACCAACCGTGGCGACGAGCTCAAGGCCACGTTCGATGTCAACGACAAGGAACTGACCGTCCAAACCGAAACCCTGCGCCAGCGCTCCGGTACGCTGGGCGAAATGTTTGGTGTCGTCCGCCAGTATGCGGGCGAATTCAAGGGCCTGTTTGCCGCTTCGCAAAATGCCGTGCAGTTCCCAGAGCGTGATGTGCTACTGACCAAGCTGTCCGAAAGCAAGGAGCTACCTTCTACCGCTGAACTCGAAAACTTCTGGCATACCATTTTGCAGCAAATCGTCGTATCAGGCGAAACCTCAACCCTGCCGGCCACCGTCGTTTATGGCGAAGGCAAAGAGGCCGTACGCGATGTCACATTGATCGGAGAGTTCAACGCCATCGCCGATGGCAAATACGTGACCTACGTTACCCAGACAGGCAAGTTCGAAGAGCTGTCACGCCAGCCAAGCAAGAACATCATGCGTAATGTTCCGGGCTTCGAAGCCGCCAGTGGTAGCTATGAACCGCTATTTATCGACCCGTCACGCGGTGTGATCCTGTCGCTGCTGGTACAAAGCCCGACCGTCCAAGAGCGTATCGACCAAGGGGGGATTGTCGGTTATGTGATCCTCGGCATGGGTGCACTCGGTGCGCTAATCGCCCTGTTCTGCTTCCTGCGCCTGACGCTGATCGGCAGCAAGATGCGTAGACAAACCAAGACAGATACGGTTATCCCAGGCAACCCTCTGGGCGAAATCATCGAAGCCTATCAGGGCCACAAAGGCGACAACCTCGAGGATCTGGAAGCCAAAATGGATGAGGTCATCCTGCGCAATGCACCAAGCATCGAGCGCTTTGTCGGCGCAATCAAACTATTCGCCTCGGTTGCTCCGCTGCTCGGCCTACTCGGCACCGTGATGGGGATGATCGGTACCTTCCAGGCCATTACCCTATTCGGCACCGGTGATCCTAAGCTAATGGCCGGCGGTATTTCCGAAGCACTGGTTACCACCATGCTGGGTCTGGTCGTTGCTATCCCGCTGCTGTTCTTCTACACCCTGGTACACAGCAAGAGCCGCCGCTTGGTACAAATGCTTGAAGAGCAAAGTGCTGGCTTTATCGCACGCTATCAGGAAAAACTGCACGCTGCCGACAGCTAAGGAGGCACTATGTGGTGGATAATCGAAGAGCTTGAATCAATCAGGCGCTTCCTGGGGATGGGCGGCGATGTACTCATGGCCATCTTTGTACTCAGCTTCATGCTGTGGAGCGTGATGCTCGAGCGCTGGTTCTATTTCGCCGCCGTCCTACCCCGGGCCATAAAAAAAGCCGAGGCCGCATGGACGGCCCGTCACGAACACAAGAGCTGGAATGCCAAGGCAATCCGTCAGGAAATCGTGTCGATGCAGGATATCGAGAACAAGCGCGGTCTGCCGATCATCAAAGTGCTGATCGCACTGTGCCCACTACTCGGCCTGCTCGGTACCGTCGTCGGTATGATTCAAGTGTTCGATATTTTGGCGGTAACAGGAACAGGCAGTCCCCGCGCAATGGCGTCGGGCATCTCAAAGGCAACAATACCAACACTGGCAGGCATGGTCGCCTCGCTCTCGGGGCTGTTCTTCAGCTCCCGACTCGACCACCTCGCCAAAGTCTCCACCCAGAAGCTGGAAGACAAGTTGAAGCATATTGCCTGAGTAAACGGAATTAGAGGTATAGGTCATGAAAAGACGTTACAGCAGTGACAGTAGTGACGAAGCAGCTATCGATATGACCCCGATGCTCGACATCGTGTTTATCATGCTGATCTTCTTTATCGTAACAACGTCCTTCGTCAAGGAGGCCGGTATTGATGTCAACCGCCCCAGCGCCAACACGGCGCAAACAGTGAAGAAAGGCAACATCATGGTTGCTGTCGGAGCCGCCGGCGATGTCTGGGTGGACAAGCGACGGGTAGAGGTCGACGCGGTACGCGCCAACATCGAACGCCTACGAGCCGAAAGCCCGGATGGTGCGGTGGTTATCCAGGCCGATGAAGAAGCCAAGTCCGGCGTGGTCGTGAAGGTCATGGATCAGATCAGAATGGCAGGTGTCCAAAGCATCTCCATCGCCGCAACCAATAAGGATTAGGCCTATGCGGTATCTGGTCTCATTAGCACTGGCGCTCGTTGTCTCCCTCAGCCTGTTCTGGGGAATGGACAAGCTGGTAAACAAAGAGCGCCACGAACTGGTGTCGAATGATGACTTACGTATGGTTGATTTCATTCGCGTCAAATCAGAAGAGAAAATACAGGAGAAAAAACGCGAACTGCCAAAACCTCCGCCACCCAAGCGGCCGCCCCCGCCACCGGAGATGAAAGTCACCTCGACGGTCAAGCCAGTTATGGAGCAGATCCCGATGGATATGCCCAAACTGGACCTGCCCGTCAACGTCACCGGCGGCTCGGTCCTAGGTCATTACAGCCAAGGGGGCGGAGCCCAAATGGCCGGTAGCGGCGGGCCGGTGCCTCTGGCAACGTTCCAACCACAAATGCCTCGCAAGGCGGCCAAAAGTGGCTTGGAGAAAGGCATGGTACTGCTTGAGTTCACCGTCAATGCCCGTGGCGGCGTCGAGGATATCAAAATCCTCAAAGAGAACCCGCGTAGGCTGGGGCTCGGACGCGCTGCGAAGAAAACTGTCGCGAAATGGACATTCAAGCCAAAACAAGTGGACGGCAAACCGGTCGATGCTCGCCTTTCACAAGAAATCGAGTTTTCCGTGAACTAAGGATAAGGAGTCAACAATGAACAAATGTTACCAACACTTGCTGGCTTCGTTTTTCCTCGTAACCGGTGCCCTCGCGGCACCGGCTACGGCCAGCACCCCCGAGCTCAGCGATCGTACGTTTCGAACCGTCAACAAAGTTCAGGAACTGATTGCCACCGAACGCTACGGCGATGCCATTGCCAAGCTTAACGGGGCTCTGGAAAACACCCAGTCACGCAAATACGACAGGGCTGTCCTGTTGCAGCAAATGGGGTTCTTGTACTCCCTCAAAGACAATTACCCCAAGGCGGCACAGTATTTCGCCAAAGCGCTTAAACTCGACGCCCTGCCCGTCCCCGTAGCGCAGCAAGTACGCTACAGTTTGGCCCAACTCTACCTCGCCGAAGAGAAGTACAAACAATCAGTCGTGACCATGAAACAGTGGTTCAAGATCGCCAAAACGACAGAAGAAAAACCGCAGGCCCATGCCTATATCACCCTTGCCAGCGCCTATGTTCAGCTGGGTGATTACAGAAATGCGATTACACCAACCAAACAAGCTATCGCGATGACCAAAAAGCCCAGTGAGTCTTGGTACTTGTTGCTGGTTGCCTCCCATTACGAATTGAAGCAGTACAAGAGTGTCGCCGGGGTGCTTAAAACCCTAACAACCTTGTACCCGCAGAAAAAACGTTACTGGATGCAACTATCTGGCGTCTATATGGAGCTGAATCAGGAGCGAAACGCACTGGCAACGCTGGAAGCGGCCTACAAGATGGGGTTACTTGATGACGAGAAGGAGTTTCTGCGCCTGGTCAATTTCCAAGCCTACCGAGGCGTTCCGTTCCGGGCAGCTACTACTCTGAAAAAGGAGATGAGCAACGGCAATATTACCGCTGACAAGAAAAACTATGAGCGACTGGGCAGCTTTTGGCAGCAAGCCAAAGAGCTCGACGATGCGATAGTCGCCTATCGCAAGGCATATGATTTGTCACCTAGCTTCAAGAACCAAATCATGATCGCCCGACTGATGATTCAAGCCAAGCAATTCAAATCGGCCACGCAGTTTGCGGCCAAGGCTGCACCGGGGGCATCTGCCGATGACCGTGCCGAATTGGCTTACCTTCGCGGAATGGCATTTTTCGAACTCAACCAGCCAAGCAGTGCCCTGCAGGCCATGCAACTGGCAGCGAAATCCAATGACATGAAGGCGGTTGCTACCCCTTGGATCGCCTTTCTCAAAGAGCAAGGCTGATCCCCGACCCTGCTGGCCGTGACGAATGACGGCTAGCAGTCCCCCCATTAATTCATGTGTGAGTCAGTCACACACTTTGGGAAGCACTTGCTTCCCTTTTTTTCGTCTTATCCCCCTCGTCAGGCCGAGGACGAGAAAAACCGAGCATCACCTATAAACCATGGTTTGCCGTGGCAGAATTATTCTCAAATTAGTCAAACTCACCACATTTATGTTCAATCTGTCATACACAAAAAAAGCCGCATCGGCGGCTTTTCATATTCACACTTTGGCTGAGCGCTATATCAACGTGCAGCAAGCCATGCTGGTACATCAGCAACGCTATCTAGTACAACGTCTGCCAACGTCTCGCCTTCTTCCGTTACCGGTTTGCCGGTGCGCACAAGAATTTTGGTCGCAACCTCCGCCGCGGCAGCCGCTTTCATGTCATCGGTCTTGTCGCCGATCATCACCGACTGGGACATATCGATTTTCAAGAAGTCACGAGCCGAGATAAACATACCCGGTTTAGGCTTACGGCAGCTGCAATCTTGCAGGTATTCACCCTTGCCTTCTGTGGCATGATGCGGGCAGTAATAAATGCCGTCGAACTCAACGCCATTGTCTGCGAAATTCCAGTCCATCCACTCAGTCAGGGTCAGGAACTCATCTTCGCTATACATCCCGCGGGCAATACCGGCCTGGTTAGTGACCAGCACTAGCAGGTAGCCCATATCTTTGAGCTTCTTGCACGCTTCGAACACACCTTCTACATATTCAAAATCATCGACGGTGTGGACATAGCCATGGTCGATATTAATAACGCCATCACGATCGATAAATACTGCTGGTTTGGCCAAGCGAAAGCCCTCTGTTTTATGGAAATTTCAATGATGGCTCAAATTATGGCATGGCTGCCCTTGGGATTCACCTGCTTTGATGGCTTACGTACCATCAAGCCCCTCCCGCCCATCAAATAGCAATAAAGACATTTAGACGTCCAGACGTAAAAATATCTATTGACTTGCTTTATCTTAACCAATAGCATCGAAACAAATAATGCGATTGACAAACAAACTGTTTACATTGCAATAATTATGCAAACACACGCTACAGCACCACAATATATCGGCAGTAGTCAGGATTGACCATACACAAATGACTCGATATAGGATTCAGGACGAACGATGATAGAAATAAGCAGAGTTAACAAGGTGTTCTATCAAGGGGAAAAGGAGATCCACGCGCTGCGTGATATCAACCTGACCATAGAGCAAGGCACCATCTTCGGTGTCATCGGTTCTTCGGGTGCCGGCAAGAGCACCCTGATCCGCTGCGTCAATCTACTTGAGCGGCCCACCAGCGGACAGGTGATCGTCGATGGCATTGATCTAACCCAACTTCCCGGCAACGAGCTGACTCAAGCGCGTCGCAAAATCGGGATGATCTTCCAGCATTTCAACCTGCTGTCATCCCGGACGGTGTTTGACAATGTTGCCCTGCCGCTCGAGCTGGCCTCTTTACCCAAGCCCGCTATCCAAAGCAAGGTTCACGAGTTATTGGATCTTGTTGGCCTTGGCGACAAGCATGACAGCTACCCGTCCAACCTCAGCGGTGGCCAGAAGCAACGCGTTGCGATCGCCCGGGCCTTGGCGTCGGATCCCAAAGTACTGCTGTGCGACGAGGCGACCAGTGCCCTTGATCCAGCCACCACCCAGTCAATCCTCGAGCTGCTCAAAACCATCAACCGTCAGCTTGGCCTAACTATTTTGCTGATCACCCATGAAATGGATGTCGTCAAAGGAATCTGCTCGGAAGTCGCGATTATCGGTGATGGCGAACTGGTCGAAAAAGGGCCGGTCGGCGATATCTTCGCCCACCCTAAAACGGAACTGGCGCGCAACTTCATCCGCTCGACATTGGATTTGTCTATTCCCGAAGACTACCGCGCCCGGATGATGGCCCAGCGGACAGACAACAGCTACCCGCTCGTCAGGCTGGAATTCACCGGTACCTCCGTGGATGCCCCGTTGATCTCTCAGGTTGCCCGCGAGTTCAATATTGATGTCAACATTCTAAGCGCCGACATGGACTACGCCGGCGGCGTCAAGTTCGGCCTGATGCTGGCCGAGTTCTTCGGCACCGAACAAGCCGCAGAGCAGGCTATCGCCTTCATGCGCGACCATAACGTTAACGTGGAGGTACTTGGCTATGTGGCTTGATTCCCTAACCCTATGGTGGGCCGACAACCAGCGGCTGGTCGAATTGCTCATTGATGCCCTAGGCCAGACCCTGATCATGGTATTTGCCTCAGCCCTGATCGGCTTTGCCATCGGTATCCCGGTCGGGGTTGCGTTGCACCTGACCAAGGCCAACGGCCTGCTTGCCAATCCGGCCGTGAACAAGGTGCTCGGGGCCGTGGTCAATATCGGCCGGTCGATCCCGTTCATTATCCTGCTGGTTGCCATTATCCCGTTTACACGGTTCGTGGTCGGCAGCTCAATCGGCACGGCGGCAGCCATCGTCCCGCTGACTGTCGGCGCGATCCCTTTTATTGCCCGCCTCGTCGAAGGGGCACTGCTCGAAATACCCAGCGGGCTGGTCGAGGCCGCCCAGGCAATGGGGGCAACCCCGCGCCAAATCATTACCAAGGTACTGCTGCCTGAGGCCCTGCCGGGGATTATCAATGCCATCACCATCACGCTGGTTACACTGGTGAGCTATTCGGCAATGGCGGGTACCGTCGGGGGTGGCGGTCTCGGTGACGTCGGTATCCGCTATGGCTACCAACGCTTCGACGGCACGGTCATGATGATTACGGTGGTGATGCTGGTGATATTGGTTCAGCTGATCCAATCCATCGGCGATCATCTGGTCAAGCGTTGCGACCATCGCTAAGCACTAACACAACAAAAATCCAACTAGTATTACGGAAACCCCAATTCAAGGAGAAGTATCATGGCGTTTAACCTAAAGAACCTGTTTGCCGTTGCCGGCCTGGCATCGGCCCTTGTCCTGACCGGCTGCGGTGAGAAAGAAGCGGCTGTCGACAACAGCAAAATCAAAGTTGGGGTCATGGCCGGTGCCGAAGAGCAAGTGGCCGAGGTGGCGGCCAAGCAGGCCAAGGACAAATACGGGCTGGATGTCGAGCTAATTACGTTTACCGACTATATCTCGCCGAATGCGGCGCTCGAGGAAGGTTCTATTGATATCAATGCGTTCCAGCACAAGCCGTACCTTGAGCAGCAAGTCAAAGATCGCGGCTACAAGTTTGCCGTTGCCGGCAACACCTTTGTCTACCCGATTGCCGCCTATTCCAGCAAGATCAAATCACTCGATGAGCTCAAGGACGGTGCTCTGATCGCACTGCCAAACGATCCAACCAACCTTGGCCGTTCGCTGCTGCTGCTCCAGCAACAAGGGCTACTAACCCTCAAGGACGGGGCAGGCTTGACCGCGACCGTACTTGATATTGTCGACAACCCGAAAAACCTCAAGATCAAAGAGCTTGAAGCAGCCCAGCTGCCACGCTCGCTGGATGATGTTGATCTGGCAATCATCAACAATACCTATGCCAGCAGTATCAACCTGACCCCTGAGCGCGACGGCGTCTTCGTCGAAGACAAGGAGTCCCCATACGTCAACCTGATCGTTGCCCGCGAAGACAACGTCAACAACGAGAATGTTCAGACCTTCATCAAGGCCTACCAATCCGACGAGGTTTACAACGCCGCGCAGGATATCTTCCAAGGTGGTGTCGTCAAAGGCTGGTAAATCCAGCCATTCCATACCATTTGACCTATCGCGCCCCTCCCTTGCAGAGGGGCGTTTTCATTATGAGGTGCTATTTTTTCTTTTTCGTTCCGCCCTGTACGGCCTTGAAGCGCGGATTCGATTTGCAAATGACGTATAGGCGACCACGACGTTTGACAATCTGGCAGTCGCGGTGCCTCATTTTTGCACTTTTCAATGAACTCAATACCTGCATCTTTTCCTTCCTTATTTTGATTGGCCGAACTGGCCGAAACGGCGGGTGAAATTAGCCATCCGGCCTTCGCTCCTGACTATCCTCTGCTTACCGGTACAAAACGGATGGGAGGCCGACGAGACATCCAAGGTGAAATAGGGGTATTCCTTGCCGTCCTCCCAGACAATGGTCCGATCGGTAGACAAGGTCGACCCCACCACGAAGTATTGGTCGGCACTGGTATCATGAAACACCACCTTGCGATATGGCGGGTGAATACCGGGTTTCATACTGCTCTCCTTCTGGCGATTAACTCACGAATTGTTATGTTATAACATATTATTTGATAGTTATTCTCAATAAAGATCAAGTACTATTTTTATGGTATGGTCTGCGCAACACTGTTTTGGGCCTGATGCAATGCAATACCAGATTGAGCCAATCGGGGTGATACGCTCCCCCTACAAAGAAAAATTTGCCGTTCCTCGCCAGCCGGGGCTCGTGCCGAGCGCCCGCTCGGAAATCATCCTGCAGGGAGAGGCCAATGCCCTAGAGGCCGTCAGGGGCATTGAGCAATTCAGCCACCTTTGGCTGTTATTTCTTTTTGACCAGAACCTCGAGGCAGGATGGCGCCCAACCGTGCGGCCACCACGGCTGGGCGGCAACGAGCGTATCGGTGTCTTTGCCAGCAGGGCGACGTTCCGCCCCAACGGCATCGGGATGTCAGCGGTAGAATTGATCGGCGTCCGCCAGCAAGGCAGTAATGTCATCATCGAGCTAGGTGGGGTGGATCTGGTTGACGGGACACCAATCATCGATATCAAGCCCTATATCCCTTATTCCGACAGCCTGCCACAGGCCGTGGGCGGTTTCGCCAGCGAGCAGCCAGCCACGCTGGCAGTGCATTTCAGCGAACTGGCCGAAAAACAGCTCAACGGCAAGGAGCTTGCTCGCCAGCGGGCTGTCATCGAAGAAGTGCTGGCCCAAGATCCCCGCCCGGCCTATAAGAAAGGCAAGGTCGACACCAAGGAATATGCCGTTCACCTGTTCGACTATAATGTTCGCTTCAGGGTCGATGATGACGGGATCACCGTCCTTGCCCTACACTAAGTCGCACAAAATATCTGCCACCTCCAGCTTGTTCCCTTTGGAGAAAGGGGATTTGACTGGTAAACTACGCAGTTACTGCCTAGGTGGCGGCGGGTTAATCCCATTTCCCTTATTTCTCTATCAACCAACGGATACCATCAATGCGTACCAGTAATTATCTTCTTTCTACTCTGAAGGAGACTCCAAACGACGCAGAAGTAGTGAGCCACCAGCTCATGCTACGTGCAGGTATGATCCGTAAGCTGGCTTCAGGTCTTTACACCTGGCTGCCTACTGGTCTACGTGTATTGCGTAAAGTCGAAAACATCGTTCGTCAAGAGATCGACAATGCAGGCGCAATCGAAACTCTGATGCCCGTTGTACAGCCGTTTGAACTATGGGAAGAGACTGGTCGCTCTGAAAAGATGGGCCCGGAACTGCTTCGCTTTACTGACCGCCATGTTCGTCCGTTTGTACTTAGCCCAACAGCAGAAGAAGTTATCACTGCATTGGTGCGCAACGAAGTAAGCTCGTACAAGCAGCTACCTATCAACCTGTACCAGATCCAGACTAAATTCCGTGATGAGCGCCGCCCACGTTTCGGCGTAATGCGCGCACGCGAATTCTGCATGATGGATGCATACAGCTTTGACATCGACAAAGCAGGCCTAGAGAAATCTTACCAAGCGATGCACGATGCCTACTGTAAAGCGTTCGATCGCATGGGCCTTGAATACCGGCCTGTACTGGCTGATTCAGGCGCTATCGGTGGTAACGGCTCTCAGGAGTTCCACGTACTGGCTGAAAGCGGCGAAGACCTAATCGCATTCTCTACAGAATCTGATTACGCAGCGAACATCGAAAAAGCGGAAGCGGTAGCTCCTGCTGTTGAGCGTGCAGCGCCAACCCAAGAGATGACGCTGGTTGATACGCCAAACGCGAAGACTATCGCGGAATTGGTTGAGCAGCACGGCCTGCCAATCGAAAAAACTGTCAAAACACTATTCGTTAAAGCCTCTGATGAAATCGACGCACCTATCGTTGCGCTAATCATCCGTGGTGACCACGAGCTGAACGAAATCAAAGCTGAGAACCTAGCAGAAGTTGCTTCTCCACTAGAGATGGCAACCGAAGAAGAGATGCGCGAACTAATCGGTGCAGGCGCAGGCTCTCTAGGCCCAGTAGGCCTTGAACTACCGTTCATCGTTGACCGCACTGTCGCGGTAATGAGCGACTTCGGCGCTGGCGCGAACATCGACGGCAAACACTACTTCGGTATCAACTGGGGTCGTGACGTTGAACTAGGCCAAGTTGCTGACCTGCGTAACGTTGTAGAAGGCGACCCAAGCCCATGCGGCCAAGGTACCCTGATGCTTAAGCGCGGTATCGAAGTAGGCCACATCTTCCAGCTAGGTACGACCTACTCTGAGAAGATGAACTGCGGCGTTCTAGACTCAAACGGTAAGAATGTGATCCTAGAAATGGGCTGCTACGGTATCGGTGTATCACGTGTTGTTGCATCTGCTATCGAACAGAACCACGACAAATACGGTATCATCTGGCCAGACGCACTTGCACCATTCCAGGTTGCAATCGTACCGATGAACATGCACAAGTCTGAGCGTGTTCAGGAAGCGGCAGAGAAGCTATACGCGGAACTGACTGCAATGGGTATCGACGTCCTATTCGATGACCGTAAAGAACGCCCAGGTGTGATGTTCTCTGATATGGAATTGATCGGTATCCCTCACACTATCGTGATTGGCGACCGCAGCATGGACGAAGGTAACTTCGAGTACAAGAACCGCCGTTCTGGTGAGAAGACCGCCGTTGCCATGGCTGACATCGTTGAGCATATCAAAGCACAACTTGCTTAATTAGCTAACGAACTGATTGTAAAAAGCCTCCTTCGTGGAGGCTTTTTTTATGGTGCTTTTTTCATATATAGTTAAGTTAAAAGAAGACTATATGCAAGCATAACGCGGGAAAGGCGAATGAGGACGACCTCGCCAAAAATCAGTTTACTGTTAACCGGTGGTGGTGCACGCGCGGCTTATCAAGTGGGCGTGCTCAAGGCCATCGCCGAATGGTACCCTCGGGTTCATCATAGCCCTTTCACTATTTACAGCGGTACCTCTGCAGGAGCCATCAATGCCATGGCATTAGCCTGCTATGCCTCAAGTTTTCGCCTCGGCGTCAAAAAACTAGAATGGATTTGGTCGCGGCTCCATAGCCGGCGTATCTTTGCCACCAGCCCTACCGGCATGCTGGGTTTTCTTGGCCATCAATGGTTCGCCAGGTTGCAAGCCCACCACCATGCCCGCCCACCATTTGGCCTGCTCAACAACCGTCCTCTGCGCCACCTGCTCAATCAAGTCAACAACTACAACCGAATCGAAAAACAGATTTCCGCCGGCAACCTCCACGGAATCGCGATCACCGCCTCCAGTTATAAAAGTGGCGATTCGGTCAGTTTCTTCCAAGGTCAAAACAGCATCGAACCTTGGGACAGGGCACGCTCAAAAGGCCGCCGCACTTTGTTAAATACGGATCACCTACTGGCCTCGGCAGCCATCCCTATCGTATTCCCGGCAACGAGGATCGGCCAAGCCTACTATGGCGATGGGTCTATCCACCAATTAGCCCCCCTACGGCCATCATTGAAAATGGGGGCCGACAAAATCCTGATTATCGATCTCATCAACCAAAAGCTCGAACAACCCGATCACACCCGGGCTCCCGGCCTTGCCGCGCTCGGCGGGCACTTAATGGATACCATTTTCAGCGACACCCTTGCCGCCGATCTGGAAAACCTGTCGCGAACCAACACCCTGCTGGGGAACTTCAGCCCAAGCGAACAAAAGCAACATAAAATGCGGATTATCGACCATATCCTCCTTTGTCCCAGCAAATCATTTGAGCCCCTGGCAAGAGCCCATTATGGCCAGCTTCCCCCCATGACCCGCACCCTGATGCGCCTTATCGGGATCAGCCCGAAGGACGATGCCGCCATTACCAGTTACCTACTATTCGAACCCGGCTATATTCAGGCCCTGATCGACATGGGCTATGAAGACACTCTGGAACATGAAGCCATTTTACGCCACTTTCTGAACTAAAAAAGAAGCCCGCAAGGCACTGCCGAGGGGATATCATCTCCTGCCTGATAAACACCAATGAGATCCCCCCTCTCCCTCTAACTCCTTAATTTTGAGGTAATTTGTCATATATATTTGAAACAAATACAGTCAGGCTATTGAAAAAGCGTAATAATTCCCTATAGTTATCTTCCTTTATGATTTTTTGATACGGGTATGGGTCCACTTCACTGGAATTCAATCACTGCAGGCTCCAGCACCAAACCAAGGGCCAAACCTCTTGGAGCTGATCAGCGCCTGTTAATCCTACAAAAGCTTCAGGGCAAGCTTGATTTGCCGATCCTGTTCGAAATATTTGCCCGAGAAATCGAAAAGCAAATTGATATCACCCGCTTGATTTGGGAATTTGATGGTACATCAACCCAAATCCGTGGCGGTGATGCCAGCGAACACCGCCAAACATTCCTATTGCGATTCAACGGCAATGAATTAGGCAAGCTGCAATACCACACACCTTATGCGCTCGATCAAGACGAAATAAGCCTGCTGCATACCTATCATCGCCTGTTTGCCGGACCACTCACCAATGGTATCGAATACCGCAAAGTGAAAAACATGGCACTGCAAGATTGTCTGTCAGGCCTCGGCAACCGAAGCTGTTTTGAACAGGACCTGACCCACGCTATCGCAGTCAGCGAGCGCAAAACTGTCGGCCTGGTGCTGGTCATGTTCGACCTCGATAACTTCAAGCAAGTCAACGACCGCTACGGCCACCCAGACGGTGACCGGGTCATCCGCCAATTCGGCAATCTGCTAAAGCAGACAATCCGTGCATCCGATCGCTGCTACCGTATTGGCGGTGATGAGTTTGCCGCCCTGCTCCAACCTGCCACCAGCGATTCAGCCATGCAGGTCTTTTCCCGAATCCTGCAACTAACACAACAGGACACAATTCTACAAACCTTGAAGATTGGTTGCTCCTGCGGGTTTGCCGAATACCAAAAAGGCGATACCGCCAGTGCCTTACTTGAGCGTGCCGACCGTCACCTTTATCAAGATAAGCGCACGCGCTAACAGGCCGCTGGTTCAAACACTGCTGACTCTGGTATAGTTTTGCCTATCGCCCTAGCACTGTGACAGTGGGTTTTCGCAAGCCTTTCCCAATCAATAATATCCCGATTGTGCAGGCAGGCGAAAACCATGCAAATAAGGAAAGACCATGAAAGTTTATGATTGCTGCGAGCTGGTCAGAATGACCTATGCCCAAATCGGTGGTGGCGAGCTTGGCTATATTCCCAATGCGATTCACTGTGCGGTAAACGCGCTAAACGCCATCGCAGCTGATGAAAATCTACCGAAAGACACCCGTGAGCGTGCCGCTTTCGCAGCAGCCAATTTGCTAATGAGTGACCACGAGGACGCCTAATGAACTTGAGTAATTTCGAGAAAATGGATCCGATCATGCTGATGAGCATCGTCAACATGAAGATCCGCGATGAATTCGGTGATCTGGATGCGTTGGTAAAATACTACGACATCGACAAAGACGCTCTTGTTGCCAAGTTGGCCACGGCGGGCTTTGACTACCTGCCGGATGCCAAGCAGTTCCGCTGAGCCTCTTGCCCGTACTGGGCACAAAAAAAACGGAAGCCGCAGCTTCCGTTTTTTATTCCCTGCGGCAGGTTAGCCCCTAAAGACGGGTAGCACATTGACCATTGCCAACAGGTGGAACGCTGCGGTCAGAACCCCGAATGCAATCACCACATTGATGGTCAGACTCCCTCCCGGTACCACAAAACCCTCTTGTGCCGGTACACGCTGACGCAGTGCTTTTGCCAACATCGCCGGGATAATACATGCCCAGATGGTGGCGGCTGCACCCGCCAAGCCAATGGCGGTAACAAAACCAAATGGGGCAATCAGGGAGAACACTAAAGGTGGCAGGAAAGTCACCGCCCACGTTTTTAGTCGACCGCTACGGGTATCCTCGAAACCGAAGAAATCAGCCAAGTAGTCAAATACACCCAAGCCCACACCGATGAATGAAGATACTACGGCAGCAATCGAGAAGATATTCAACGCCTGCTTGATGCTGGTCGAATCAATACCGTTGGTCAGTGCCGACAACAGCGCATCGATACCCCCTCCCGCTGTCACCACTGGGCCAAAAGCCTCACGCGGCAAGTTGCCGAAAATACAGATCACCCATACCAGATAGAATGTCAGTGCAATCGCAGTACCAGCAAGGATCGCTTTCTTCGCACGGTGCTCATCCTGGTAATAGTCGCGCATCGTGCTCACTGAATGGTGGTAGCCGAATGAGGTCAGTGCCACTGGCAACAAGGCCAGCGCATACGCGGAGTACGAGGTCTCTGTCTCGCTGACCGAGAACAGCGTAGGTACGCTGATTTGCGACGCCAAACCTGAGATCCCAAGGGCAAAACTGATCATCATAAACAAAATGAGCACAATGGAAATACGGTCTACCGCGCGGGTTGAGTGCAACACGAATGCCGAACACAATGCCACAAACAGGACAGAAGCCAGTTCACTACTCACCCCCAGCATACCACTGAAAATATCGCCCGATGTTGAGATGTAGGCATAAAGTAGAATACCGCCCACGAAATATAACGACAGGTTATTGATAAAATTTACTTTTTTACTCAGCACGTCTTTCGCAACCGTGTTGAAAGACGACTTGAAGTCATAATGCTTCAACGCTTCTAGCAGCAACCAACCAGACAGGGTCATCATGATCATGGTGACGGAAATAGCAATCACGCTCCATAGCGTCCACGCCCCCGCGCCTGCGCTGGGCAATCCCAACATCCCGGCCCCGACGCAAACACTGGCGATAATACATGCTCCCCCAAGCGTGGATGGTTTACTCATAACGACTCCTAGACAACGTTTATGTATCAGCGTGCTAGTACAATAATATGCTCTGCAAAATTAAGCAACCACAGAGAATGACTTTGCTCAAAATCTCACCACGCAGTGTGATATTTTCTTACATGGTGATAGTTCAACAAAAAAAACGCCGGTTGATATTCTCCTAAGGTATCAACCGGCGCTTTGTCGAAGGAGTGAGATTATTTCATTTGAGCAAAATATGCCGCTACGTTAGCGATATCTTCGTCGTTAAGCATCGCAGCCTGAGGCTGCATCACCATCGCCATGGCACCACTGCGTTCCTTGTTTTTATAGGCTTTCATCGCGTTAACCAAATATTGCTCATTCTGGCCTTTCAGGTTCGGATACCCAGGGATCACAGCAATACCATCTGCACCATGACAAGCCGCACAAACGGCAGCCTTGGCTTTGCCCGCAGCAGGATCACCAGCCAAAGCTGGTACGGAAATCACGGCAGCTAACATTGAGATGACTATGGCTTTCTTCATACATTCCTCGTTATTATTTTTCCAGTTCCGTGTTGTAATAATAAGTGACAATATTATTGTGACTTCTTTTGCCATTGATTGCATTTTTTTGATGGCAGATACCAAACGAGTTCGCATTCACCATCTACGTAATCCCGATTGACACCCAATCCGGCAACAGCCACTAACTGGTCGCCATAAAAGACCAAGGGCATCCGCCGCCGGTTCCAACTCGGTACACCAGCTTCTTGAAATAGCTTTTTGAGTTTACGACGGCCAGCCCGGCCGGCCGGCCACATGTCCAACCCTGCCGGTTCGAACCGGATCGTCACTTTTTCATCAGATCTAGGGCGACGGATCCGGGCCGACCAACGTGCTTGGGGATTAGCAATCTCCCCGATGCTCGTCCACGCCAATTCCCCTAACCCCGAAGGCAGATCGCACCTTTCTCCCCCAGGCCATTCAAGTACGCATCCGGCCAGTGACGGCCATTGCTCAACCAAGTACAAGGCATTTTGGAATCGACGGACGGAGAGCGATGCCCAGCATAACTGCGGATTAGCGTCTTCCCTCGCCGTCACAACGCTGTGCCAAATTTGTTCGAGTTGAGCCTGTGATGGCATTTGAGCCCCGAGCACGGAGAGCCACTGCCTGATGAGTGCTTTCCCCTGCCGCTCGCTACCGAGCTCCGCAATCTCCAGCCCGCGATCAGGCCTCATGGCTAGGGCTAAGCGATCTGCCAATAATTCCTGAAGCAATGCTTCCTGCTCACCGCACAGCTGGGCACTGCGTGCCACCGCCTTGCGTATCCCCGGCCAGCGCTCCGTCAACAATGGCGTAATACGGTGGCGCAAGAAATTACGGTCGTAGCGCTCGTCACGATTGCTCTCATCCTCAACCCAAGACAGGCCGTATGTACAACCGTAAGATTCAATCACCGAGCGGGGGATACCCAATAGCGGACGACAGTGTGTCCCCTTAGCGAATGGGGTGTAAGCCGGCATTGCCGATAAGCCCGCCGGGCCACTACCGCGTTTCATCGCCAAGATGAACGTCTCTAGCTGATCATCGGCATGCTGGGCGGTCAGCAAAACCTCACCGGCACAGATATGCTTTGCCAGCGCCTGATAACGAGCATCGCGGGCCGACTGCTCAATACTCACCCCTGCACCGACGGCAACCTGTACATGCTCGACCACACAGGGTATCCCCGCCTCCTCCGACCATGTCCGGCATTGCTCGGCCCAGTGGTCGGCATTCGAACTCAGGCCATGATGGACATAAACAGCAACACAGCTCCCGCTATTTTGCAGCAAGAAGCGCCTCATCAGATCCAACAAAACCCGAGAATCCAATCCCCCGCTCAGGGCCAATACATAACGCTGGCCGATGGGAAACCGGGCCAACGCTTCATTCAAAACGTCCAATAACATCTTGCCAATCCGCTTTTTCAAGTCCGGCCAGTATACCAGAAGAGCCCGTACCATCGCGTAGCAGGGTACAAGGCAAAAAAAACGGGCCAGCATCTAGTGCTGACCCGTCATATTACAATTAACCGCTCGGTACTTAGCAGTAACCGTAGCTCATCAGACGCTCGTAGCGACGATCAAGCAACGTCTCGGTGTCCAATGCGTCAAGCTCAGCCAATGTGGCCAACAACTGCTGCTTTAGTGACTGGGCCATCGCTTCCACATTACGGTGCGCGCCGCCAAGCGGCTCCTCAATGATATTGTCGATCAGCTCCAGCTCCTTCAAGCGGCCAGCAGTCATCCCCATCGCTTCTGCGGCTTGCGGCGCCTTGTCTGAGTCACGCCACAAAATAGACGCACACCCTTCCGGAGAGATCACCGAATAAGTTGAGTACTGCAGCATATTGACACAGTCACCGACACCAATCGCCAGCGCACCGCCAGAACCGCCTTCGCCGACAACGTTACAGATCACCGGCACTTTCAGGCCTGCCATCACCTTGAGGTTGGTCGCAATCGCTTCTGACTGTCCACGCTCCTCGGCACCGACGCCCGGATACGCACCCGCAGTATCGATAAAGGTAATGATTGGCATCTTGAACCGCTCGGCCATCTTCATCAGACGAAGTGCCTTGCGGTAGCCTTCTGGTTTTGGCATACCGAAGTTACGCAATACCTTCTCTTTGGTCTCGCGGCCCTTCTGGTGACCAATCACCATCACCGGGCGGCCGTCCAAACGGGCAATACCGCCAACCAATGCTTTATCGTCGGCAAACGCACGGTCACCCGCCAGCTCATCGAACTCGCTGAAGATATGCTCAACATAATCCAGCGTATAAGGGCGCTGTGGATGGCGTGCCAACTGGGCCACTTGCCATGCGCCAAGATCACCGAAGACTTTCTTGGTCAGCTCAAGGCTTTTCTTTTCCAGTGACTCAATTTCTTTGTCCAAATCCACCGATGCCGATGCATCGCGCTGCGACACGTCACGCAGTGCTTCGATTTTGGCTTCCAGCTCTGCAATCGGCTGTTCAAACTCAAGGAAGTTCAGGCTCATACCACTTCAATCCTTTCCCCATATCCGTCACCTAACGGCGCATAACGGGTTATATTAATTAAACTCAAGCTCAACTTGCTTCTCACCCAGCAACATTTTCAGATCTGCTATCAATTGATCTGCCGGGGTAACGCGCCATTCTGTTCCCAACGTCAGTTTGGCGCGCGCATTTGAGCGCTGATAGTAAATATTGACCGGCACAGTACCAGCCCGGTGCGGTTCCAGCGCTTGGCTGAAACGCTCAAAAAACTTTTCATCAATTTGCCGTTCAGTGAGCGAGATCGCAACCCCTCTTAGGTGCTTTTCACGCGCATCTGAGATATCAAGCACTTCACGGGCTGACATTTTAAGGCCGCCATTGAAATCATCAAAGCTGACCTGTCCCGAAACCACTAATATACGGTCTTTTTCAATCAGCTCAAGGTATCGGTCAAGCGCCTCGGAATAAAGCATGACCTCCATCCGACCGCTGCGGTCATCCAGAGTCAGCAGACCAATCCGGGTTCCGCGCTTGGTGGTCATGACCCGTGCGGCGATCACCAGCCCGGCCACGCTCACCACTTTGTCACGCCCCGTCGGATGGGCATCCTTCAGTCGCCAAGTCGTGTAATGCTTAAGCTCTGACAGATAGGCATTGACTGGGTGCCCAGTCAAATACAGCCCCAAAGTATCTCGTTCACCCTCTAGCCAGACACTCTCCGGCCACTCAGGGATGTTGGCATAGGCATGCTCAACCTCTTCCGGTGCCTCGGTCAACACCCCGAACATATCCGTCTGGCCAAATGCCTCGGCCTGATGGTGTTGACTGGCAGCCTTGATGGCATCGTCTAATGAGGCCATCAGGGTAGCACGGTTCGGGCCCAGGCGATCCATGGCACCAGATTTGATCAGCCGTTCAAGCACTCGCTTGTTGACCTTCTTAGTATCAATCCGGGCACAGAAGTCGAACAGATCCTTGAAGTGACCACCTTTTTCACGGGCGGCAATAATATTTTCAATCGGGCCCTCGCCCACCCCCTTGATCGCCCCGATACCGTAGACAATAGCCCCGTTGTCATCAACGTTGAAACGGTAAAGGCCCTTGTTAACATCCGGCGGCAGCAATGTGAGCTTCATCCGCAGACACTCGTCAACAAGGCCGACGATCTTGTCGGTGTTGTCCATATCAGCGGTCATTACCGCAGCCATGAATTCTGCCGGGTAATGCGCCTTGAGCCACAAGGTCTGGTATGACACCAGCGCGTAGGCTGCCGAGTGGGATTTGTTGAAGCCGTAACCGGCGAATTTCTCCACCAAGTCGAAGATCTTCATCGCCAACTCACCGTCGACGCCGTTCTTGATCGCCCCCTCCTCAAAGGTGGCCCGTTGCTTGGCCATCTCTTCCGGCTTTTTCTTACCCATCGCACGACGAAGCATATCGGCCCCGCCTAGCGTATAGCCAGAAAGCACCTGAGCGATCTGCATGACCTGTTCCTGATACAGGATGATACCGTAGGTCGGGTCAAGAATTTCCTTCAGTGACTCATGCTGCCACGTCGCATCCGGGTAAGAGATCTCCTCCCGCCCGTGCTTACGGTCGATAAAGTTATCTACCATCCCCGATTGGAGCGGACCCGGACGGAACAGGGCCACCAGGGCGATCATATCTTCGAAGCAGTCAGGCTGCAGGCGCTTGATCAGATCCTTCATCCCGCGAGATTCCAGCTGGAATACCGCTGTTGTCTCCGAACGCTGCAACATATTGAACGACTTGCTATCGGCCATCGGGATCGCGGCGATATTGACCGGCTCTTCACCCTGCGCCTCTAGGCGCGGGTTAATCATCCCCAGCGCCCAGTCGATAATTGTCAGGGTTCGCAGACCCAAGAAGTCAAACTTAACCAGACCGGCGGTTTCCACGTCGTTCTTGTCAAACTGGGTTACCGGGTTGCCCCCTTCCGCATCGCAGTAAAGCGGAGCAAAGTCGGTGATCGTGGTCGGCGAGATCACCACGCCCCCGGCGTGCTTACCGGCGTTACGCGTCACACCCTCGAGAATGCGGCACATATCAATCAGATCTTTGACTTCCTCGTCGGCGTCATAAATCTGCGGAAGCTGCGGCTCGGCATCAAACGCCTTGGCCAAGGTCATGCCCGGCTCGGCCGGAACTAGCTTGGATATACGGTCAACAAAGCCGTACGGGTGACCAAGTACCCGGCCCACATCTCGGATAACTGCCTTGGCCGCCATGGTACCGAAGGTGATGATCTGAGATACCGCATCCCGGCCGTACATCTCGGCCACGTGGTCGATAACCTGATCGCGCTTATCCATACAAAAGTCGATATCGAAATCGGGCATGGAAACACGTTCCGGGTTAAGGAAACGTTCGAACAGGAGGTCAAATTCCAACGGGTCAAGGTCGGTGATATCCAGTGCATAGGCCACTAGCGAACCGGCACCCGAGCCACGGCCGGGACCTACCGGTACCCCGTTATCCTTCGACCACTGGATAAACTCCATTACGATCAAGAAGTAACCGGGGAAGCCCATCTGGTTGATCACCTTGAGCTCGATCTCCAGACGTTTATCATACTCAGGGCGGCGCTTAGCTCGCTCCTCTTCATCGGGGAACAAGAATGCCAAACGGCGTTCGAGACCTTCTTTGGACTTCTCGACCAAGAAGTCCTCGATGGTCATATCACCCGTTGGGAAGTTCGGTAGGAAATACTCGCCAAGTCGAACCGTAACGTTGCATCGCTTGGCAATTTCAACACTGTTTTCAATCGCTTCTGGAATATCAGCGAACAACTCACACATCTCTTCTTCGCTGCGCAAGTACTGCTGGTCGCTATACAGTTTCGGCCGGTTTGGATCGGCAAGGGTATAACCATCATGGATGGCCACCCGGATCTCATGGGCATCGAACTGATCGGCCTTGATAAATCGTACATCGTTGGTCGCCACAACAGGCAGGCCCGCCTCCTCGGCGAGTTCCACCGCAAAATGAAGGTAAGCCTCTTCATCCGGACGGCCGGTACGTACCAATTCGAGGTAATAGGCATCAGGGAAATGCGTCTGGTAAAACGCCACGCATTTGTCGGTTAGTTGCTTGTTGCCCTTGAGCAACGCCTTGCCGACATCACCACTCTTGCCACCGGAGAGCAGAATAAGCCCTTGCTTATGGCCAATGAGCCATTCCTTATCAATCACCGGTAGATGCTGGACGTGGCCACGCTGGTAGGCCTCAGAAATCAACAGGGTCAGGTTCTTGTAACCCTCGTTGTCAGCAGCAAGGATGGTCAAGTCACAAAGCTCATCGCCCATATCGTCAGACATGACTTTGAAATCAGCGCCGATAATCGGCTTCATGCCGGCACCATGCGCCGCAAAATAAAATTTCACCAAACCGCAGAGGTTGGTGAAATCGGTCAGGGCCATGGCAGGCATGCCCATCTCCGCTACTTTTTTTACCAGCGGCGGGACTTTAGACAGGCCGTCGACCATAGAGAAGTCACTGTGGACACGGAGGTGGATAAAACGAGGTTCTGCCATGACTTACCAGAGTTGCGTTGGTGACAAACAAGATGGCGATTATAGCCTAAAGCGCCATCTTCTTCAGCGGCTTTCCCCCCGTGGGGGCGGGCAAAAAACCGCCAGTCGGTATAATGAAGTGTAGCGCGGGATTACTCGATACCGAGAATACGTTTAACCGGCTTGAAACTCTTGCGGTGCTGATCGATCACGCCGTGCTCGGCCAGTGCCTCAAAATGCGCCTTGGTCGGGTAGCCCTTGTGCTTGGCAAAACCGTACTGCGGATACTGGGCATCGAGCTCCTCCATCTCGCGGTCACGGGTCACCTTGGCCAAAATCGAAGCAGCACTGATCTCTGCCACCCGCAAATCACCCTTGACGACGGCCTGCGCCGCCATCGGCAAATCGGGGACCTTGTTACCATCAACCAGAACGAAGTCCGGTGTCACCGATAACCCCGCCACGGCGCGCTGCATCGCAACCATTGTTGCCTGAAGGATATTCAGTTCATCAATCTCCTCCGGCTCACAGCGTCCCAGCGACCAAGACAATGCTTTCTCTTTGATTTCATCAAACAGCACGTTGCGCTTCTTCTCGGTCAGTTTCTTGGAGTCCGTCAACCCTTCAATCGGATTGTCCGGATCAAGAATCACCGCCGCTGTCACTACCGCACCCACTAGCGGGCCACGACCCACTTCATCAACCCCAGCAATAGCACTGGCGAGAGGGTACTCAAAAGGTTCGAATTCTTTAGCCATCTTACTTATCTATCAATTTAAGTACTGCATCAGCTGCCTTGCGGTCAGCATCACAGCGAATCAACTGGTGCAGGCGGGTAAACTCCGCCATCAGCTCGCTATTATCGGCCTCGAGGAAACGGTTAACCTCCGTTGCCAGCTTCTCCGGCGTGCAGTCATCCTGCAGCAGCTCCGGTACGAGTTCGCGGTCAGCCAGAATATTGGCCAGCGAGACATACTTGGTCTTGAGCATCCGCTTAGCCAGCCAAGCTGTCAAAGGCTTGACCTTGTAGCCAACAACCATCGGCCGCTTAACCAGCATACACTCAAGGGCAACCGTGCCTGATGCCAACAACACTGCATCCGATGCGATCATGACATTGCGGGCAGTATCATCCACCAATACAAAGTCGAGTTCGGGCGCTGTATGCTGCCACGCTTGCTCAAACTGGGCGCGGCGCTTTTGGTTTACCAAGGCCACCACAAAACCCAAATCCGGGTGTTGCTGCTTCAGCAAGCGGCAGGTCTCAATGAATGGCGGTGCCAATAACTCCATCTCGCCACCCCGACTGCCAGGCAGCACGGCCAGCCAGCGTTTGCTGCTGTCTAAACCCAGCAGTTGCTGCGCGGCGCGCTGATCGGTTTCCAGCGGGATCGCATCTGCCATGGTATGGCCGATGAACTCACACGGAACATTGAATTTGTCGTAGAAGGCTTTTTCAAACGGCAGGAAGGCCAAGACCAGATTGGTCGCCGCTTCAATTTTGAAGATGCGTTTCTGACGCCATGCCCACACTGACGGGCTGACGTAGTGCACAGTTTTGATCCCGGCATCTTTCAAATCACGCTCCAGGCGCAAGTTGAAGTCCGGCGCATCGATTCCGACAAACACATCGGGCGGGTTATCGGTGAAATACTTGACCAATTCACCCTTAACCTTGAACAGGCGAGGCAAACGGCCTAGGACTTCGACAATCCCCATCACCGCCAACTCTTCCATGTCAAACAAGGTTTCACAGCCTTCGGCCTGCATCCGCGGGCCGGCAATACCGACAAACTCCGCATCCGGATACTGCGCACGCACGGCTTGCATAAAACCGGCACCTAAAATATCGCCGGAGATTTCCCCGGCGACAATTCCTATTCGAAGTGGCTTCGTCATATCAGCGAATAATACCGCGTTCTGAATTATTGATAGCGTCGAGGAAAAGCCCTACCGACGGCCATTCTTCTGCCATTTCAGCCAACACCGGCTTCACTTCGGCCAGTGTCTTACCTGAACGGTAAAGCTCCTTGTATGCACGGCGCAGTGCGTGCAGTTCCGGCTTCTCGAAGCCATTACGCTGCAGACCAACAAGGTTTAGGCCAAATGGCGAGGCATGGTTACCCTGCGCCAATACGTACGGCGGCACGTCCTGAACGACGGCCGAACAACCACCGATGTAGCTGTACGCACCCACGGTACAGAACGGGTGGATCGCCGACAGCGCCATCACGCCCGCGTAATCGCCCACAGTGACATGGCCACCCAAAATCGAGTTATTACCAATATGGGTATGGTTACCAATCACCACGTCGTGCGCCACGTGCGCGTTCACACACAGCAAGTTGTCGTTACCGACAATGGTCACGCCTTTGTCTTGTACCGTACCACGGTGGATCTGAACACTTTCACGGATCACATTGCGATCGCCGATTTCTAGGCGGGTCGGCTCACCGTTGTATTTCTTGTCCTGACACTCTTCACCGATGATGGCGTACGGGAAAACACGGTTCTCGTTACCCATGGTCGTTGGACCTTTGATCACAACGTGGGACATGATCTCGTTGCCTTCGCCGATCACGACATCTTTCGCGATGTAAGTAAACGGACCAACCGTGGTGTTAGCACCGATCACCACACCTTCTTCAATCACCGCTGATGGGTGAATTTGCGCAGTTTCGTGGATCATCAGAATTCTCGTCTTGCACATTTCAGCTCAGCAGAACACACCACTTGGTCGTCCACTTTGGCCACACCGTTGAACATCGCAATGCCACGGCGCTCTTTCAGAAATTCCACTTCGATGATCATCTGATCGCCCGGGCCTACCGGCTTGCGGAATTTCGCGTTATCGATACTTGCAAAGTAGTAAAGCTCATTTTCCGCTGGTGCACCAAATGTTTTGAAAGCCAACAGGCCGGTCGCCTGCGCCATCGCTTCTAGGATCATCACACCAGGAAATACTGGCATTTTAGGAAAATGGCCAGTGAACTGCGGTTCGTTGACCGACACGTTTTTAATCGCCGTCAGGGTCTTGCCCTCTTCGTAATGCGTTACGCGATCAATCATCAGGAACGGGTAACGGTGAGGAAGAAGCTCTTGAATCTCGGTGATATTCAGCGTTTTATTTTCGCTAGTCAAAACTGAATTCCTGTCTTGTCAAAGATTAAAATTATTGTTCAGCTGGAAGTCAACGCGACCCGCTCCGGGCCGGCCGCGGCAAGTGGATACTGACGAATAGTCCGCGCTATCAATCAGCCAGTTTCTTCTCAACAGCTTTAAGACGTTTGTTCATCTCGTCAATTTTCATGACGCGCGCAGCGGTCTTGCGCCACTCTTTGTTTGGCTGAAGCGGGATACCGGAAGAGAACATACCCTTCTCTTCGATGCTACGCATTACCATACCCATGCCGGTGATGGTCACGCCATCGGCAATTTCAATATGGCCGTTGAGCACCGATGCACCACCAATAATACAGTATTTGCCAATTTTGGTGCTGCCAGCAACAATAGTACCACCCGCCATCGCCGTACCATATCCGATCTGCACGTTGTGGGCGATCTGCATCTGGTTGTCGATAATCACGTTGTCTTCAATGATAGTATCTTCCAACGCGCCACGGTCAATGGTGGTACAGGCACCGATTTCAACACGGTTGCCGATACGGACGCTGCCCAGTTGAGGGATCTTGACCCACTCACCTTTGTCATTGGCATAGCCAAAACCATCAGCACCAATAACCGTACTAGACTGCACCAGGCAGTCACTACCCAGTTCAACACGGTGGTAAATAGTTACGTTCGCCCACAGTTTGGTTCGGGCACCGATAACCGCATCTTTGCCGATGAAACAGCCAGCGCCGATCTGGGCATGGTCACCGATACGGGCCCCTGACTCGATCACCGCATTATGGCCAACTGACACACCTTCACCGATAACGGCATCCTCGGCGATATAAGCCGATGGCGCAATGTCGACAGCAGCAGCAGGTGTCGTATCTAGCAGTTGGGCAACCTTGGCAAAACCCAAGTACGGATCGTTCATGATCAACACGTTGCCAGCAAAGCTATCTGCATCATCGGCTTTTAGCATCACCGCCGATGCCGCGCAATCTACCAACTGCTTGCGGTATTTACTGTTTGAAAGGAAAGTAATTTGACCTTCGCCAGCCTGTCCCATCGCAGCAACCGATTCGATCACCACGTCTCCATTTCCACGCAGCTCTGCATCCAGTTTTACCGCGATTTCAGCAAGAGTAATTCCAGCCATTCGTAACCTTTATATTATCTATTCTTTATTGGCGTAGTTATACCAACCGGTAATTCTATCCTGCCAGTTCGCAAACCCAGAATATCATTCCGCTTGGTAAGACCCGTTGAACCCGCCTTTCCCCACCAGCATATCAAAACTGGCGGCCAAACCAGGTAGGTATAAAAACAAAACAAGTCGAAAGATGGAGTTTACCAAAGTCCCCCCCATACTTTCGACTTTAAGCGCTTCTTTCTCGGCAGTTTTGGCAAAAGCCTTACTTAACGGCCGAAATTACCTTAGATGACAGATCATCTTTCGGGTTGGCATAAAGCACAGCATTGGCATCAACCACTAGGTCATAACCTTCGCGCTTGGCAACATCCTGAATCGCAGTACGGATTTTCTTAACCAATTTCTGCTCTTCTTCTGCACCACGGCGGCGCTGATCTTCCTGAAGGGCTTTTGCTTTCAGTTTGTAATCAGCATCCAGTGATGCCAACTCACGCTGGATTTTGGTGCGCTCACTGGCGCTCATCAGCTCGCCATCACGCTTCATCTTCTCGACTTTACTCTTCATGCGGCCTTCGATACCACGCAGCTCGTCGATACGGTCCTTGAACTCTTTACGCAGTTTTTCAGCGACATTATAACGCTGAGCCAGCTGACCCATGGCCTGACCTGTTGCGACATAGCCCACTTTCTGGGCAGCTTCAGCAGCATTGGCATACATTGATGACGATAGAATAACAAGGCTCAGGCCTGCTGCTTTCATCCACTGTTTCAAAAGGTATCTCCTCAAATAATTAGAATGTTCGACCGATGGTGAATGTGAAGAACTCTTCATCGTCACCCTCGTATTTCTTGATTGGCTTGGCAACCGAGAATACAAGCGGCCCCATCGGCGACATCCACTGCAACGCAGCACCATAAGACGCACGAATCAATGACGGATCAGAATAGTCCTGAATGTATCTCGCATCGGTATCATACAAGTCATATTCTGTATCCCACACGCTACCGGCATCCACAAACACACTCGTACGGATCTGGTTACGTACTTCGTCCGATGCCAACGGCGTCGGAACAATCAGCTCGACACTGGCCAATGCCACGGCGTTACCACCGGCTGCATCATCAGTACCGATCAAGTTCGGGTTGTTACCGCCTGAATAATCAAGGTAAATCGCTTTCGGACCTACCGTGTTAGAACGGAAGCCTCGCAGCGTCGAGAAACCACCCGCATAGTAGTTTTCATAGAACGGTAGCAACTGATCACTGCCGTTATCCGTGGTTCCATAACCATTACCGTAGCCCAGGCGGCCGCGAAGCAACAAGCTGAAATCATGATCCTTAGTCAGCGGGTAGTACTGGCGCACATCGTACTGAGCCTTGAAGAACTGGGCGTCCGAACCCGGTACCGTCATACGGAACGAGGCCCGCTGATGGCTACCCGCCGTAGGAAAATAGCCGCGGTTCAAGTTGTTGCGCGTCCATGATACCGACCAGTTGAAATCATCCAGCTCGATCACGTTATCACCGATGTTGAAGCCGTGGATCCGCTTGAATTTCTCGATCTGGTAGTATTCTTGGGTATTGGAGATCTTGTTGTGATCGTAACCGACACCGAACTCGAAGAAGTTTAGCTCATCGAACGGGAAACCCCAGGTCAGACTTGCGCCATAGCTCTGGTTGGTATAGTCCGAGATATTAGCGTCAGACGCTTCAAACTCGTTATAGTAAACCTTGCCGCCCAGACTGATGCCATCAAGGGTGAAGTAAGGGTCACGGTATTCCAGGCTGACGTTCTTCTGGTAGTCGTTCATCATGGCGTTAATGCCAAAACGGTTACCTGTACCAAGGAAGTTATCCTGCTGAATACCGGCCTGGAAACTGATCCCCGACTCGGTACCATAACCGATACCAAAGTTGATATTACCGGCATTGGCTTCTTTGACCGTGTACTTAATATCAACCTCGTCGTCGCTGCCCGGCACTCTGACCGTCTGAACATCCACCGTTTCAAAGAAACCAGTTCTGCTCAAGCGCTCCTTGCCCCGCTCAACCATGCGCGAGTTAAGCCAGCTACCTTCCATCTGACGCATCTCACGGCGCAGTACTTCGTCCTTGGTTGAGGTATTGCCCGAAAAGCTGATATTACGAACATAGATACGCTTACCCGGCTCGACATTAACAATCAGCGATACCTGCTGGCTGTCATCGTCATAATCGGGAATCGTATTAACCTGTGGGTAAGCGTAGCCCAGCTCACCGAGCTTGCGCTTGAGCGCCTCTTCCAATGCCGTCACCTTGGCGCCATTGTAGATATCGCCGCCCTCGATCGTTACCAACTGTTCGAGTTCATCGCGCTTACCGAGCAACTCGCCGCGAATCTGGACATCCTTGATGCTGTATTGATCGCCTTCGTCGATATCAAGGGTAATGTAGACCCCTTTCTTGTCCGGTGAAATAGCCACTTGGGTGGCATCGAGACGGTATTTCAAATAGCCATTATTGAGGTACAAAGAGCGTAGGGTTTCGAGATCCCCAGCCAATACCTGCTTCTGGTATTTTTTGTCGGCGAAGAAATTCCACCACGGCACATCAGCCTGCAGGTTGAATTTATCGCGTAGGTCTTCATCGCTGAATACCTCATTGCCGACAAAGTTAATTTGCTGAATTTGCGCCGAGACCCCTTCGGTAAACACGAATTTAAGGTCGGCACGGTTTCGCGGCAACGGTGTAACAACCGCCTGAACCGACGCATTGTATTTACCGACACTGTAATAGAAGTCTTCCAGTCCCTTCTCTATCTTGCTCAGGGTCGTACGGTCCAGCGACTCACCAACCTGGATACGGGAAGCATCGAGGTTTTCCTTGAGCTGCTCTTCCTTGATCGCCTTGTTGCCAGAGAAAGTAATGCTGGCAATGGTTGGACGCTCCTGCACTTTGATCAGCAAGACGTCCCCATCTCGGAACACTTTGATATCTTCAAAGTTGCCGGACGCAAACAAAGATTGGATCAGTTCTGATACATCCTTTTGCTCAATGGTATCGCCAACCCGAACAGGCATCTGCAGCAACGCCGCACCTAGAGTGACACGTTGCAGACCTTCAAAGCGGATATCATCTACTACAAATTGTTCCGCACTCTGCGCAACACTGCTGCCTAGCAGCATTGATGCAACCAACAGTTTCTTCATCGCCATTACTGTTCTGATTATTCCTTGCTAAAACGCTCTTATTAAAGGCGGGTAAAATCATTAAATAGCGCAACCGCCATTAGTACCACCAAAATGGCGGACCCCACTCTGTAACCTATATCCTGAACACGTTCAGAAACAGGACGACGCGTTACCGCTTCGATAGCGAAGAACATCAAATGTCCCCCGTCCAACACGGGTAACGGTAATAAATTCACAATCCCCAGATTAACACTGATCAATGCCAGGAACCCAAGGAAGTACACTACACCATAATCAGCCGTCATTCCCGCCCCCTTGGCAATGGAAATCGGACCGCTCAGGTTTTTCATCGCAACATCACCGGTAACCAGTTTGGCTACCATATCAAATGTCACCATCACTAACTGCCAGGTTTTTTCTGCGGCTTTACCCACAGCTTCCACCGGGCCGTACTGCAAATTAATCCGGTAAGACTCAGGCCAAGGTTCGACTTTAGGCGCAAATCCGGCATAACCAATAAGCTCACCGTCTTTGCCTGCTTTGGCTTTTGGCTGCAACAACACCGTTACCGGTTTGCCATCGCGACGAACTTCGATATTCATCTCTTTGCCTGGGTGGGCACGGATGGCTTCAACCACCTGCATCCAATCACTCACAGGCTGACCGTTAATTGCGGTAATCTCGTCATTTAACCGTAAACCTGCCGCAATTGCTGCACCATCATCCACAAGTTGTGAAATGGTCAAAGTAATTTTTGGTGAATACGGCGTGATCCCCAAGGTTGTTAGTATCCGCTCACTTTCTGGATCAAACGACCAATTCGTTAAATCCAGCGTCTTTTGAACCTCATACTCACCATCTGGACCACTGACTGTCAGCGTCATTTGCTTGTCGCCGATATGCGAAATCATCGCCATATTGGCGGTTTCCCAGTCTGCGGTTTTGATTCCCGAAATAGACTTTAGTTCCATCCCATCGCGAATTCCCGCTTGGGCCGCGATCGATTGCGGCGCGACCTCACCAATGACCGGCTTCACAGCAGGCACACCGATCAAATAAACAACCCAGTAAGCAAAGATAGCAAACAGAAAATTAGCCAACGGCCCCGCAGCAACAATAGCACTGCGCTGCCAGAGTTTTTTGTTATTGAATGCCTGATTCCGGCGCTCGGGAGCAACTTCCTCAACCCGCTCGTCGAGCATCTTCACGTACCCCCCCAGCGGGATCATCGCGAGGGTATATTCGGTACCATCCTTGCCGACCTTGCGCCACAGTGACTTGCCAAAACCAATTGAAAAACGCTCGACAAACACACCACAACGGCGAGCTACCCAAAAGTGTCCAAATTCATGTACTGCAATCAGGACCCCTAGGGCAATCAAAAACGCGCCGAGGTTCCATAAAAATCCTGTCATAACGCTACCTTACGTATTGCTTCATGTGCCAGTGCCCGAGCCATTCTATCTAGCTCAATCACGCTTTCCAAGTCTGTCGGCTCCGCCCAATCTGCCCGCTCTAGCACTTGCTGGTTAATGGCGGCAATATCGGTAAAGCCAATTTGGTTGGCCAAAAACGCAGCCACAGCAACTTCATTACCGGCATTAAGCGCGGTTGTCGAGGCCTGACCAGCATAACAAGCATCCATCGCCAGTTTAAGGCACGGATAACGGGAAAAGTCCGGTTTAAGGAACGTAAACTCGGCCACCTGGCTAAAGTCTAAAGGTGCAACCCCTGCATCTACCCTTTCAGGATAGGCCATCGCACAGGCAATCGGGGTACGCATGTCCGGCAGGCCCATTTGGGCAATCACCGAACCATCTTTATACTGAACCATCGAATGGATCACCGACTGCGGGTGGATAATCACATCCATTTGATCGCGGCTTGCATTGAACAGCCAGCGGGCCTCGATGTACTCCAGCCCCTTGTTCATCATGGTGGCTGAATCAACAGAGATTTTCGGCCCCATCGACCAGTTCGGATGGGCAATAGCCATCGCTGGCGTCACAGCTGCCAGTTCACTGATCTCCGTATAGCGGAACGGGCCGCCCGAACCGGTCAGCAAAATCTTGCTCACTCCGGCACCCGCCAAATCGCAATGCCCCATATTGCGCTGGATATCGGCTGGCAGGCTTTGGAATATCGCATTGTGCTCACTGTCGACAGGAAGCAATTCGGCACCGTATTCACGGCACGCATCAACAAACATCTGGCCCGACATGACCAAGGCTTCTTTGTTTGCCAACAGAATACGCTTGCCCACTTTCACCGCGGCCATCGTAGGCAACAAGCCGGCCGCACCGACCACCGCTGCCATCACGGTATCAACCTCATCGAGCGCCGCCACTTGGCACAGCCCCGACTCACCAGCCAGTACCTCTGTTTTGATATTGTGCTGCTTGAGCATCACTGCCAAAGCCGAAGCCGCCTTGTCACACGCCATCGCAGCATACTTCGGACGCCACTGCTGGCATAGTTCGAACATTTTCTGGCTGTTACTACCTGCAGCCAAAGCCACCACGTCGAACAAATCAGGGTTTTGGCTGATCACAGCAAGAGTGCTGCTACCAATAGATCCCGTCGCACCAAGAATCGTTAACTTACGCATAATATCACTAACAACAGTTACTAAATTGAATAGGCCGTTGAGCCAAGGAAGCCCGTAGAGTAAGTCTCTACTTACCGCTACGGGCTGATTCTATCTTATACTAACCACAGATAGAGCAGGGCGAAAATAGGAAGGGCAGCCGTCAAGCTGTCGATACGGTCAAGAATGCCACCATGACCGGGAAGAATGCTGCCACTATCTTTGATGCCAGCAACACGCTTAAACATACTCTCAACTAAATCACCCATTACCGACGCGATAACGGTGATCACCGCGATAGTAAGCAAGCTACCCGCTGAGCTAAATGGGATCGCCATAAGCGATGCCAGCCCCCAAGTTACCACGACAGCCAAAGCTGCACCGCCGACCAAGCCTTCGATAGTCTTGTTCGGGCTCACTGAGGGTGCCATCTTATGTTTGCCAAAATTCTTCCCGGCAAAGTAGGCACCGGTATCTGCCGCCCACACAAGGAAACAGACCAACAAAACCAGTTGGGCACCGTAATACGGCGAATCAGGGTAATTGACGGCGCGTAGCATCAGCACGCTCCAGAAAAAAGGCAACAGCGTCAGCAAGCCAAAAAGATGTTTGAAAAAAGAGTAATTAGACCACAATCTGACACTTGAGGGATAAGTGACGGTTAGCAGTGCTGCAACCAGCCACCAGAGGCCACCTGCCAGCAGGATGCCCTTATGGGTAGAAGCCAGAGCAGAAAGAGCCTGCGGGTCTGTAGGGATAACCAATAGCGATCCCAACAACGCAATCACAGGCACAGCCATTGCCAACTTGCGTGATTTCGTTTCGACAAACTGGGTCCACTCCCAAAAGCCCAGCAAGGTTATTGCTGCCATCGCGGCAATAAACGCAGGGAATGGCAAAAAGAAAATGCCTGCAATAACCAAAGGAGCGAGGATTAGAGCGGTAATGATACGTTGCTTTAGCAAACTACGTCCTCTCAATTCTTATCATTAATTCGGCCACATTACCTGTGGCTCTATGGTTACCCCTGTAACCAGAAAAGGCATCCGCAGCCCAATGGCTCATAGCAGGATGCCCTAATCAAATATGTATCTCTCTTATTGAGGATCCATTAACGCTTGAATTTGCTCACCAGTACAGCCAAAACGGCGTTCACGATTGACAAACCAAGCCACCGCGTCCGCCAAGCTGCTTTCATCGAAATCAGGCCAGTGACGCGGGGTAAAATACAATTCTGCATAGGCGGTTTGCCATAGCATAAAATTACTTATCCGGCATTCACCACTGGTGCGGATCAATAGATCCACATCCGGCAACCCGGCTGTAGACAGCCCTTGCGAGAGCATCTTTTCGTTAATATCCGATGCCATCAAGCCGCCGTCAGCCGCTTGTTGGACAAGGCGCTTGGCCGCTTGCAGTATATCCCACTGGCCACCGTAATTCGCGGCGACATTGAGTGTCATACCGGTATTGTCAGCCGTCAGTGCTTCAGCCTCAGCAATTTTCCGCTGAAGGCGCTCGCTAAAACGCGCGGTATCACCTATTACTTGTAGACGGATATTGTTCTTGTGCAGGCGTTTGACTTCGCGTCCCAGCACGGTAATGAACAGCTCCATCAGCAGTGAAACTTCGTCTTCCGGGCGGCGCCAGTTTTCACTACTAAATGCAAACAGTGTTACGACCTGAATACCCAGTCGCTTGGCGGCTGAGACGGTCTTACGTACGGCTTCAACGCCCGCTTTATGGCCAAATACGCGAGGCTTCCCTTTGGCCTTGGCCCAGCGACCATTCCCATCCATAATGACAGCAACATGCTTTGGCAAGCTATCGGCACAAAGTGCAGGTTCGATGTTGTGCTCTGCCATACATCTCCCTCAAAAAAAAGCGCTGTGCTGCCCGCACAGCGCTCTAGACAGTTTCAAGCTAAAAGAAGACCGAAGTCTTATACTTCCATCAGCTCTTTTTCTTTTGCTTCCAAGATCGCGTCGATGTCCTTAACGGCAGCATCAGTCAGCTTCTGGATGTCATCCTGTGCACGGCGATCATCATCTTCAGAAATTTCTTTGTCTTTCAGCAAGCCTTTAACGTCAGCGTTAGCATCGCGGCGGATGTTACGTACAGCAACACGGCCCTGCTCTGCTTCAGCACGTACGATCTTAACAAGATCACGACGACGCTCTTCGGTCAGTGCTGGCAACGGAACACGGATAACCGTACCTGCAGACATTGGGTTCAGGCCTAGATCTGACATCATGATTGCTTTTTCAACTTTCTGAGTCAGTTCTTTGTCGAATACAGTGATTGCCAGTGTACGCGAATCTTCAGCGATTACGTTAGCAACCTGACGTAGCGGTGTGTTTGAACCGTAGTACTCAACTTGGAGACCGTCTAGCAGGCTTGGGTGAGCACGGCCAGTACGAACTTTAGATAGCTGGCTTTTTAGCGCTTCAACGCTTTTGCCCATACGCTCTTTAGCGTCTTGTTTAATTGCATCAATCACGATTTAAACCCTTAATGATTCGGATAACGAGGAGGAGCCGGTATGCTCCCCCGCAAGCAGGGCCTAAGCCCTGCCATAGAACTTATTGGTTGCTGATCAGCGTACCTTCCTGCTCACCCATCACCACGCGGCGAAGTGCGCCAGGCTTGTTCATGTTGAACACGCGGATTGGCATACCGTGGTCACGTGCCAAAGTAAAGGCAGCAAGATCCATCACTTTAAGTTCTTTCTCAAGAACGTCCTGATAACCAAGCTTATCATAAAGCACTGCATCTGGGTTTTTAACTGGATCTTCTGTGAACACGCCATCAACTTTTGTCGCTTTCAGCACGACATCGGCCTCGATTTCGATACCGCGTAGACACGCTGCCGAGTCGGTTGTGAAGAACGGGTTACCAGTACCGGCAGAGAAAATTACCACGCGGCCCTGACGCAACTGGCTGATTGCATCTGCCCAGTTGTAGTTGTCACACACACCGTTTAGAGGAATTGCTGACATCACTCGAGCGTTCACATAGGCACGATGTAGAGCGTCACGCATCGCCAGGCCGTTCATTACGGTTGCCAGCATGCCCATGTGGTCGCCCACAACTCGGTTCATACCTGCTTCTGCAAGGCCGGCACCGCGGAACAGGTTGCCGCCGCCAATCACCAGGCCAACTTGCACACCTAGCTCGATCAGTTCCTTGATTTCCTGAGCCATACGGTCAAGAACTTGTGCATCAATACCAAAACCTTCTTCACCTTGCAGCGCTTCGCCACTCAGCTTAAGCAGAATTCGTTGATAAGTCGGTTTAGGATTAGTGGTCATTAGAGATACCTTCCAGGCTTACAAATTAAGATATGGAGTTGTAAAAAGACCGCAGCCAAGGCCACGGTCTTCTTTTTAAGCAATTCGCGAAAGATTAACCTTTCTGCGCAAGTGCTACTTCTTCAGCAAAGCTCAGGCCTTCTTGTTTCTCGATACCTTCACCTACTTCTAGGCGAACGAAAGTAGAAACAGTTGCGCCAGCTTCTTTTAGAACTTCGCCAACAGTTTTCTTAGGTTCCATGATGAATGGCTGGCCAGTTAGAGAAACTTCGCCAGTGAACTTCTTCATGCGGCCTTCAACCATCTTCTCAGCGATTTCTTGAGGCTTGCCTTCGTTCATCGCGATCTCAACCTGAACTTCGCGCTCTTTAGCAACGACTTCAGCTGGAACGTCAGATGGGTTCACGTATTCTGGCTTAGAAGCCGCTACGTGCATAGCGATGTGCTTAAGAGTTTCGTCGTCGCCGTTACCAGCAACAACTACAGCGATACGTGCGCCGTGAGAGTAAGCAGATACTTTCTCACCAGAGATGTATTCTGCACGACGGATAGAGATGTTCTCACCGATCTTAGCAACAAGAGCAACACGCTGCTCTTCGAATTGAGCTTGAAGCTCTTCAACTGAAGCTTGGCTAGCTAGTGCTGCGTCAGCAACTTCGTTAGCGAATGCTAGGAAGTTACCGTCTTTAGCAACGAAGTCAGTCTGGCAGTTTACTTCAACAAGTGCTGCTTTACCGTCAGCATCTTTGATGATGATAGTACCTTCAGCTGCTACGTTACCTGCTTTTTTAGCAGCCTTAGCAGCACCGCTCTTACGCATGTTTTCGATTGCTAGCTCGATATCAGCATTAGCTTCTACTAGGGCTTTCTTACAATCCATCATACCTGCGCCAGTACGCTCACGCAGTTCTTTAACTAGGGCAGCTGTAACTGTTGCCATTGTTATATCCTCAGTTTTGAATACTTGGTGTAAAAATCAGGGGCCATGATCGGCCCCTGGTAACCATTCTTAGTTTACACAAGGTAACTTAAGATGCTCAAAGGAGCTTTGGCTATTACTCAGCTTCTACGAAACCGTCTTGCTCAGCTTGAGCAACGATATCTTGGTTGCGAGCTTCAGTTACAGTTTGAGCTACTGCGCCAGTGTAAAGCTGTACTGCGCGGATTGCGTCATCGTTACCAGGGATAACGAAATCAACGCCGTCTGGGTTAGAGTTAGTATCTACTACTGCAAATACTGGGATACCCAGGTTGTTAGCTTCTTTAATTGCGATGTGCTCGTGATCAGCATCGATTACGAATAGAGCGTCTGGTAGGCCGCCCATGTTCTTGATACCGCCAAGTGACTTCTCAAGCTTCTCCATTTCACGAGTACGCATTAGCGCTTCTTTCTTGGTTAGCTTGTCGAAAGTACCGTCTGTAGACTGAACTTCAAGGTCTTTTAGACGCTTGATTGACTGACGAACAGTTTTCCAGTTAGTCAGCATACCACCCAACCAACGGTTGTTTACGTAGAACTGGTCACAGTTAACTGCAGCTTCTTTGATTGATTCGCTGGCTGCACGCTTAGTACCAACGAAAAGAACCTTGCCCTTGCGAGCAGCAATCTTGTTGATTTCTGCTAGAGCGTCGTTGAACATTGGTACAGTTTTCTCAAGGTTGATGATATGAACCTTGTTACGAGCACCAAAGATGAACGGCTTCATCTTAGGGTTCCAGTAACGAGTTTGGTGACCGAAGTGTACACCAGCCTTAAGCATGTCGCGCATTGATACAGTTGCCATTGAATATTCCTCTATGGGGTTAGGCGTCCACATATCCCATCTTACCGACCCAGAATAACGCCAAGCGTTACAGCCTCGCGAAAAGCTGCTGGGCACCCCGGAAGATGTGCCGATATGTGTGAGTGATTAAATAAGGTTTTCGTAATGTGAATAACTGAATCGAAACCCAATTACCCAATTACGGCGCGCTTTATACCATATTTTAGCAACCAAAATCCAGCCTAAATCTATCCACTGGCAATGTTCCGGTTTCCATCCACCGCCCTCGCTGATACCATATGAGGGATAGAAAACAGTCAACGTAGAGAAGATTGAATGAGCATTAAGATCAAAACGGCTGAAGAAATTGAGAAAATGCGCGTAGCAGGCAGCCTAGCCGCCGACGTTCTGGAGATGATCGAACCTCATATCAAAGAGGGTGTGACCACCGACGAGCTGAACCAAATCTGCCACGATTACGCATTGGAACGAGGCGCCTACTCGGCCCCGCTCGATTACCACGGCTTCCCGAAATCTATCTGTACGTCGATCAACCACATCGTATGCCACGGCATTCCAGCCAGTCAGGACGAAATGGGCAGCAACGGCCAAATGAAGCCAGCTGTACTTAAGAACGGTGACATCATCAACGTCGACATCACTGTAATCGTACCAAACGATCCTGACGCCGATCTGAGCGTACGTCCTGAAGGCTACCACGGCGACACCTCGAAGATGTTCTTCGTTGGCGATGTCACTCCGGCTGACAAGCGCCTGTGCCGCGTAACACAAGATGCCCTGTATGAAGGTATGCGCCAAGTCAAGCCAGGCGCAACAGTGGGCGATATCGGCACCGCAATCGAAAAATTCATCAAAGCCAACAACAAGAAAAACCCACTGCAGAAATACTCCATCGTGAAAGATTTCTGTGGCCACGGTATTGGCTTTGAGTTCCACGAAGAGCCTCAGGTTGTCCACTACCGCAACAGTGACCGCACCAAGCTAAAAGCAGGCATGTGCTTCACCATCGAGCCAATGATCAACGCCGGCCGCTTCGGCTGTAGCGTCGATGTTGCCGATGACTGGACTGTCTACACAGCGGACGGCAAGAAATCAGCCCAGTACGAGCACACAATTGTCGTGACTGATACCGGCTGTGAGGTTCTGACCCTACGCAGAGACGACACCATTCCTCGCATGATGCACAACTAAGCCTCATTCGTTGATCAAACCGGCCTCCACGGCCGGTTTTTTATTGCCTCTCTTTTTATCGCTGCAACACAAACCCAATTAGGCTGTTTCAAACCGAGCGTGTTAGGGTTATATCAATATCCATCAATGCGCACGGACAGCAATGACACTAATCCCGCTCCTCTTAGCAACTGATTCGGCAGAGAGCCGCACCGATACCCTGCGTGAGGCCCTCGAAAACTTCACAGCCCAACAGAAAGCGCAATTTATCGCTCATGTTCCGGTCACTACACTCGTCGAAGCCCGCGCAGGCTTTATTGACCGACTACTGACCGAACTATGGGGAGTGTTCGGCCTTGATGGCCACCCAACGCTGTCACTTGTTGCCGTCGGCGGCTACGGACGGGGTGAGCTACACCCATTATCAGATGTTGATATCCTGCTACTCAGCCAAGAGCCTCTTGACGAAGCCACCGGCAACCTCGCCAGCGCATTCCTCACCCAGTTGTGGGATCTCAAGCTTGATATCGGCCATAGCGTTCGCACCATTGACGAATGCATCGCCATCGGTCGCGAGGATCTCACCGTCGCCACCAACTTGCAGGAATCACGCTGGCTATGCGGCAATAGCGACACCTTCCTAGAGCTTGAAGAACGGGTCAACGACGGTAGCTTCTGGCCCAGCGATAGCTTCTATCAAGCAAAACTGAACGAGCAGAAAACCCGCCATGCCCGATACCACGATACCACCTACAACCTGGAACCCGACATCAAATCCAGTCCTGGCGGGCTGCGGGATATCCACACCCTGAGCTGGGTGGCCCGACGCCATTTCGGAGCCACGAGCCTATTGGAAATGAGTCGATTCGGCTTTCTGACCGATGCCGAGTACCGCGAACTGGTCGAGTGCCAAGACAGTCTGTGGCGGATCCGCTTTGCCCTTCATAGTGAACTACGCCGCTACGATAACCGCCTGACCTTCGGCCACCAAGCCTCGGTAGCCGAACTGCTCGGCTACCGCGGAGAAGGCAACCGCCCGGTCGAAATGATGATGAAAGATTTTTACCGAACCCTACACCGGGTTGCCGAACTCAACAAAATGCTACTGCAACTGTTCGACCAGGCGATCCTCAATAAGGGTGCGGAGCCTGATGCAATCCTGCTTGACGCGGACTTCCAACTGCGCGGCCAACTGATAGAGGCAACCAAACCCGCCCTGTTTCAAGCCCGGCCCGAGACAATTCTCGATATGTTCCTCCATATTGCCCGTAACTCGGAGATCGAGGGCATTGCCGCGCCGACCCTGCGCCAGCTGCGCACTGCCCGTCGCCGCCTCAACCGCTTCTTGATTGACATCCCGGCCGCGCGGGAGAAATTCATGGAGCTGGTGCGCCAACCCAACTGCCTACAGCGCGCCTTCCGCCTGATGCACCGTCACGGTGTGCTCTCTACCTACCTGCCGCAGTGGAGTCAAATCGTCGGTCAGATGCAGTTCGACCTGTTCCACGTCTACACCGTTGACGAACACACGGTCCGGCTGCTCAAGAATCTCAACAAGTTTGCCAACCCAGAAAATAGACAGCGCCATCCGATCTGCTGCGAAATCTACCCTCGGATTGCCAAAAAAGAAATCCTGCTGCTGGCCGCTATTTTCCACGATATTGCCAAGGGCCGTGGCGGTGACCACTCGGAGCTCGGCGGGATCGATGCTTATGAATTCTGCCTGCTGCACGGCCTGTCCAAGCCCGAAGCCAACTTAGTCAAATGGCTGGTCAACCAGCACCTATTGATGTCGGTAACCGCCCAACGCCGCGATATCTACGATCCCGAGGTGATAACAGCCTTTGCCAAGGAGGTCCGTGACGAAGAGCGCCTCGACCACCTTATCTGCCTGACGGTCGCTGATATCTGCGCCACCAACCAAGAACTGTGGAACAGCTGGAAGCGTACCTTGCTGGCCGAGTTGTACTATTCGACCCAGAAAGCGCTGCGCCGAGGGCTGGAAAACCCGCCTGATATGCGCGAGCGGATCCGCCACAACCAGCAAATGGCCTCGGCCCTGCTCCGCAGCGAGGGGTTCCCCCAACGCGACATCGACGTCCTCTGGCAACGGTTCAAGGCTGACTACTTCCTACGACACACCCATAAGCAAATCGCCTGGCATGCCGAGGCTATCCTCAACCATCAGGATCATGACAAGCCATTGATTCTGGTCAGCGAAAAAGCCTCTCGCGGCGGTACCGAGGTTTTCGTCTACTGCCAGGACAAAGCCAAGCTGTTCGCCATCGTGGTGACGGAGCTAGACAAGAAAAACCTCAACGTCCATGATGCCCAGATCATGACCAGCAAGGACGGCTATGCTCTCGATACCTTTATGGTTCTGGATCAAAATGGCCTGACACTAAGCGAATCTCGCCAAAATACCGTACGCCGGGCTTTGGTCAGCGCGCTGACCCACATGAAATCCGAGCGCAAGCGCAAACGCCCACTGCACAAACTTCAGCATTTCAATGTCCCGACCCAGGTCCATTTTCTACCGACAAAAACAGGGAACAAAACCATGATGGAGCTGGTCGCCCTTGATATGCCGGGGCTGCTGGCCCTGATCGGTTCGGAATTTGCCCGCCAAAAAATCAGCCTGATGGCCGCCAAGATCACCACGATCGGCGAACGGGCCGAGGACTTTTTCATCGTCACCAATGCCGATGGCGAACAGCTAAGTGAACAAGAACAGCAGCAGCTAAAAGATGCCCTGATAGCAAGGCTTGCCAAGCAGCCGTCATGATTTCAGGTAGGTTGCAGAACCGGAAATAATGCAGGAAGGTAAAAAGAAGGTATCAGTAAACAAATACGATAAAATGCGCGCGGCATGCCCGCGCGACGAATATGGGGTGCTGAGGATGAAAACGCATGCCAGGTTTAGGCCGCCTCGGCCTGAACCAGCCACTCCTGTAGCCACGGCATAACGACCTCCAGTGGATCAAAATGGATGCAAGCATCCACATCGAGACGGGGGGCCAACGGCTTGGCCTGTAGCTCGGTAAGCAAGGTATCGAACTGACGGCCAGCACCACAATAGCGGTCCTCACCGTAACTCGAATCGCCCATTGCCACCACGCCATAGCCCAGATCGGGCAGCAACGGGAAATGATCCCTGAGCATCTGGAACAACGGCAGCAGGTTTTCGGGGATCTCGCCCTGTCCGGTGGTCGAGGAAATCACCAGCACCCTGTCGCTGCGATAGCCAAGGAACTCATCGAGCGTCGCTACCGTAAACATTTCGGCCTCGTGGCCCTGAGCGGTCAAGAATTCCGTCACCGCATCAGCGACGTCTTCGGCACCGCCGAAAACCGAACCGACAAACACCCCTATCCTTGCCATTTCCGCTCTCCCTTGTCATTTCACCACCGCGCAAATGTGACTACGCGCCTTTTCAATCAGTGTGGTACACATCATGGGGAATAGCCAAGTCCATCGAAACAGATCGCGACAGAAGCCTACTCGCCGTCGGCAGCCATCAGCGATAGCGGCCAATCGAAAGCATCCATGACCCGACACCAGGAGGCGTCGACACCCGCGCGGATATCAAGCATCTCGCCAGTAACAGGGTGGCTGAGCTGCAGCCGAGATGCATGAAGCATCAAACGGTGGCAGTCATAGTGATCTCGAAAACTGCGATTATGGCGACCATCACCGTGGTTTACATCACCGATAATATGATGGCTAAGGTGGTGCATATGGCGGCGAAGCTGATGCTTGCGGCCTGTTTCCGGCAGCATCTCTACCAAGCAGTAACGGCTAGTCGGATAGCGACCAATCGCAATATCGGTCTGAACGGTGGCCAACGGCGCGTAGGCCGTTACCGCAGGCTGCGCCTCTTTGTCCTGATCTGCGTGCTTGTCGGCAATTTTGTCGAGCTCTTCTTTGAGCGGGTAATCCAACACCGCTGCTTCTCGGATCCAACCACGCACGACAGCATGGTAGGTCTTCTTGATTTCACGGCCGGCAAACTTCGGCATCATTTGCGACGCCATCTCGCTCGACAAGGCAAACAACAACACCCCCGAAGTTGGCCGATCCAGTCGGTGAAGAGGAAAGACATGCTGACCAATTTGGTCGCGGAGGGTCTGCATCACAAACCGGGTCTCGTGGCGATCCAGCCAACTGCGGTGCACCAACATGCCAGCCGGTTTGTTAACAGCCACCAGATACTCATCTTGGTATAAAATCTCGAGCTCCATTGCGCCCTACTCTCCAAATAATCGGTCAATATTACGTGTCACGGCCACGATAGCCTGATGCCCGTCGATCCCCTGCAGCGCCTCTTCGACATAAGGGGAAATTGCCATTGCCGAAGGCAACGGAAGCCGATTCTCCACCAGCATCCCCATCCGAGGAATAAATATCCACTGTAACCACTGGCTACAGCTCAGGGTATCAATGGCAAACGGCTCGGTGCTGCTCAACGCCTCTGATGATGGCGGAGACGACTCCCACAACCCGAGCGAAGACAAGGCTGCAGCCAGCTCCGTCAGATCGCGCTGGCATTGCTGGTAAGTATCCATATCCACTCCTGTTACGGCATTTAGCCACCAGACAAGGCCACCAGGTGGCCATACAGTGCGGAGCCCAAAAACCAGGCCTCGCCAAAGGGGGCGAAGAATAGCATTTTGTCGACCTCCGCCCAACACAACCTTGGGAATTTGTCCCTGTCCAAATCCTCTCTCTGATATACTCGAACCTCGATTTGGAACTTTGAGTATACCCATGGATAAATTTCACACCCTCACCGAGCTACTAGACAATGCCGGCTGCCAGTACAAGATTTTCGATCTAGGTCGCCGGGTCTGTGAAATCAACACCGAGCAGTTCAAGGCGGTCGAAGACAACCGTCAGCCTTATCCATGGCCCTTGCAACAACACGCCCACCTTGCAATCTCATTCTGGCAGGCCGGCAGCCCGCCGTGGATCTGGTTCCTTCGCCTGCCGCTCGACGAACGCGGCCTATTAAAACAAGCTGCCGTTGGCGACTTCATCAAATACGTCATCGAAGCGATGGGGGCTTCTCTCAGTCAGACCCCAACCGAAGAAGAACAGGAAAAACTGGCTGCCAACCCTTATACATTCAAGCCGACCGATGACAAAATGGCGATTTTCCACGCCCAGATCCGTTGTCAAATCGCACTGCCTGCCAGCCAATACTATGAACATGCCCAGCATTACATGAGTGGTGCTATCGGCTGGAATAACTGGCAAGGCGTCGGCCTGCAAGGGCTTGCGGATATCTGTGCCCGTCTGGATCAGGAAAACAATACAACGCTGATCAGGAAAGCGATCAGCAATATGCCGCTGTCACCGTTGTATGCGCTGCTCGGCTGCCTTGAGCACTGCCAACTGCCCAACTCATTAGCCAAGCGCCTAGCGGAACGCCTTGCTGCCGAGATCGCCGTCACAGAGCCCGATCTCTTTTTGATCAGTGCCCTGATCCGCAGTCTTGCCGGCACCGAACCCGCACTACTGAGCCAGGCATTGCACCAGATCCTAAGCCAACCGGCCCTGTGCCACCGTGAAATTCTCATTGCCATTGCCGGCCGCTGCTGGAACGGGCTCAATGACAGCAAGATCGCCGAAGATTTCCTGCTACGATTGGCCGAATGTGGCGACCAGGCCCTGTTCAACCAGTTATTTGCCGATCTCGTCATGCTACCGGCATTGCGTGGCATGATGTTGCAATTACTGCACGGGCAAGCCAACCCGGCACTGGTTGCCGCTATCGCAAAGCTACAGCAGCATGCCCGGGGCCAGCAGTAATTCCCGGCCTTTAATGACAAGGAACGCCACCCTATATGGATAACCTACTAGGTATTATGCTACTGGCCTTGGTCAGCTACCTGTTCTGGCAGCAACGGCGTCAGGCCGAGCTAGCCCAACAATGCATCCACCAACGCTGCGAGCAGCTCGGGCTACAACTGCTGAGCATTGCCCGCGGCAACCATCGAGTCAAAGATCCCAAAGGCCGTTGGTATTGGCATACCGTTTATTGGTTTGAATTTTCCGCCGATGGCGTCGATGCCTATCAGGGTTATATGATCATGAAGGGATTTCGCGCTGCGGGGTTTCATATTCCGCCACACCGAATGCCGGAGAGCCGAGAGCCTGACTACTGGCAAGGGTAATACGAAAAAAGCCATGGCAATGCCATGGCTTAAAAAAGAGCGGGCGCAACTTGCGTTGCG
>NZ_LDOT01000002.1 GCF_001029445.1 Photobacterium aquae | reverse complement strand
CCTCCGAGTGTCGGTGAATAGCGCCGTTTGATAGCTCATCTGGTTTGGGACCAGAGGGTGGGGGGTTCGAATCCCTCTTCGCCGACCAAGATTAAAAATGGTGGTTTGTAGAGAACCGCTGTTAATGTCGGTGAATAGCGCAGTTTGGTAGCGCATCTGGTTTGGGACCAGAGGGTCGGGGGTTCGAATCCCTCTTCACCGACCACTATTAAAAATGGTGGTTTGTAGAGAACCGCTGTTGATGTCGGTGAATAGCGCAGTTTGGTAGCGCATCTGGTTTGGGACCAGAGGGTCGGGGGTTCGAATCCCTCTTCACCGACCACTATTTAAAAATGGTGGTTTGTAGAGAACCGCTGTTAATGTCGGTGAATAGCGCAGTTTGGTAGCGCATCTGGTTTGGGACCAGAGGGTCGGGGGTTCGAATCCCTCTTCACCGACCACTATTAGAAGCCTCAGTCGAAAGACTGAGGCTTTTTTCATATCTGTATTTCTATATTGGCTGAGACTAGCGCAGTTTGGTCGCGCATCTCTGGCTCTTCGTAAATGGTGGACCAGAGGGTCGGGGTTCCCCAAGACCTTGAACTGGCCTCTTCACCGACCACTATTAGAAGCCTCAGTCGAAAGACTGAGGCTTTTTTCATATCTGTATTTTTATATTGGCTGGGGACTAGCGCTGTTTGGTCGCGCATCTCTGGCTCTTCGTAAATGGTGGACCAGAGGGTCGGGGGTTTCCCAAGACCTTGAACTGGCCTCTTCACCGACCACTATTAGTAGTAGAAGCCCCATTTGTTGTCCTGAAATCGGTGTTATCTATTGGGTCTCCCTCATCAATAACTATCTTTAGCGAGGATATTAATCGATGGGGCAATTAGCATCACTCCCTTGGGTGATTTGAGTGACGGTAAATCCCTTCTGCTTGAGTAGTGTCGGGAGTCCCTGCTGGCCGATGAGGTGCATGGCGCCGACGACGACCATGTATTTGCCTTGGTGATAGGCCGGGCTGCTGCTGAGCGACTCTGCCCAGTTATGGTTACGGTCGAAAATCAAGGCATCGCTGGTTTGATCTGAGTACTGGCTTTGCTCAAACAATGCAGAGAGTTGTGCTTGATCGCCAGCGCGCCATGCGCGTGTTAGGCAGTTGAGCTGAGATTTCACGGAGTGCCATTCAGTAAGGGTGCTAATAAGCAAATCTTTGCCATGATCCGGCATTGCCTCCATCAGATCTACCTGCTGCTGGACACTTTCCAGCTCAAGAATCGGCATATTGTCATGCGATGCCCGTTTTAGCAGTTTGATATCAATACCTTGTTGAGGGGTGAGTCCCGCTTGTTGAGCCATGCTCATCTGGAGGCTGATGGCTGTCAGCCAAGGTGGGCTTTGGAGCAGTGCCGGATAAGAAAGTCCAGCTTTGTTGGCGATATCAGCAAGGGTGGCCTTTTCCACATCCGTTAGTATCGTGCCAGCACTCGGAATCGTCGGATCGAGGTGGGGTCGGGTTGGGGCAAGAATATTGGCCTCGACCACCAGCCCGTCGGCATTTGGCCATTGCTGCAGAAAAGCCTTTGGTAGAGGGAAGAGCTGCTCATTACCGGCATGAATAGAGCCGAGTAGGATGAATTGGCGATCCGGTGACTTGGCTAGCCAGACAGCAGGCTCCGCATAGGCTGTTGTTCCCAAAAAAGGGATTAACAGTAAGAGCTTACGCAAGAGCTTTTTTGAAAATCGAGAGAAAAACATAGCGCCTCGGTATAAATATTTATTCTCTCAACCTACCTTATATTTTGTTCCTCGGCGAGCATTTTGACGGGGCTTGCGGTGGGGGAAGAGCCCGGCATACAGCCGGGCTGAGATGAAGGGTTATTTATTATTCGGGTGGAGCCAGAACCACCAGATAATAAATGCAATGGAAATGATCCCAATTAAAGCAACCATCTTAATTCCCCTTACGATCTGAGGTCGGTAACTGTGCCCCCTTAGGGGTAAACAGTCTGAGTCTGTTGGCATTGCTGACCACGGTAATGGACGATAGGGCCATTGCTGCACCGGCAACGACCGGGCTCAATAGTGCCCCGGTGAACGGGAACAATATTCCCGCGGCGACAGGGATACCAAGAGTGTTGTAAACAAAGGCCCCGAATAGATTTTGTTTCATGTTGCGCAGGGTTGCGCGTGATAGCTCAATCGCATCGGCCACACCATGCAGCGAGTGGCGGACCAAGGTGAACTGCGCACTTTCTATTGCAATATCGCTGCCGCTTCCCATTGCGATGCCGATCTCGGCTTTGGCCAGTGCAGGGGCATCGTTAATACCATCACCAACCATGGCGACTTTCTTGCCTTGTTGTTGCAAGGCAATCACTTCATCGGCTTTGCCATCGGGCAGTACCCCAGCAATCACGTGGTCGATGCCTGCCTGTTTGGCGATAGCCCTGGCGGTGGTTTCTGTATCCCCCGTCAGCATGACAATATTGAGCCCCATTGATTTGAGGCGCGATACGGCTGCGAGCGAGTCATGCCTTATCGGATCGCTGATCCCAATGATCCCACCCAGTTGGTTGTCAACGGCGATGAAGATCGCGGTTGCCCCTTGTTCGCTGATCTTCTCTGCTGTGCTCTCTGTGTGTTCGGCAGCGATTTGAAGGGCCTGCATGTATTTCAGGTTGCCCAACGCAACTTGGTGTCCGCCGATTTTCCCTTCGATCCCATAGCCTGGCTTGGCGCTGAAACCGACGGGTGAGATCAGCCCGAGCCCTTTAGCCGTGGCTGCGCTGATCACCGCTTTGGCCAGTGGGTGTTCGGAGCCTTGCTCTAGGCTGGCAGCCCAGCTCAGCAGTTGCGTTTCGTTGAATCCCTGTTGGGGGTGGATGGCAATGACCTGCGGTTTGCCTTCGGTCAGGGTGCCTGTTTTGTCGAGCACGACGGTATCGATATCAGCTGCGATTTGCATCGCCTCGGCGTTACGGATCAGGACACCGAATTCCGCTGCCCGGCCTACACCGACGGTGACCGACATTGGCGTGGCCAAGCCAAGGGCACAAGGGCAGGCGATGATCAGTACGGTTGTTGCAGTGATCAGCATATAAATCGATGATGGTTGTGGGCCGACGTAGTACCAGATCATTGCCGTTGTGATTGCGATAATCATGACGGCCGGAACGAAAACAGCCGAAATCCGATCCGCAAGTCTAGCCAAGGCCGGTTTGCTCCCCTGAGCTTGACGAACCAGTTCGATGATCCTGGCCAGCATGGTGTCCTGACCGATTTTTTCGGCCGTGAACAGCAGGCTGCCGTTTTGGTTGATGGTACCTGCATGGAGTGTATCGCCCGCTTTCTTGTGGGCAGCTAGGGGTTCGCCGGTCAGCATGGATTCATCGATATAGCTGTCGCCTTGAGTGATGGTGCCGTCGACCGGGACTTTGGCTCCAGGTCGAAGCCGCAGCAACATGCCCGCCTTTACTTCTGCCAGCGGCACTTCGCGTTCGCGGCCATTGTCGACAACAATTGCTGTGGGAGGCTGGAGATCCATGAGTTGCTCAAGAGCTTTGGAGGTGCGGCTCCGGGCTCTAGCCTCAAGAGCGTGCCCAAGGGTGATCAGGCCAAGGATCATCGCCGAAGCCTCAAAGTATACATGGCGGGCCATATCAGGCAGCAGCTCAGGAGCCAGCACGACAAACATTGAGTAGAGCCAGGCTGCACCAGTTCCCAGCGCAACAAGCGTATCCATACTGGCCCGGTGGTGCTTGAAGGCTTTCCATGCATTGACGTAGAAATGACGCCCGACGGTTGCGAGTAAGCCGAGGGTGATGAGGCCGACCAGCCCCCAACCCCATTGGCTGGCAGTTGAGTTGATCATCATGTTGCCACCGAACACACCCCACGCCATCATCGGGATCCCTGCACCAAGAGCCAGATAGGCATTGCGCATATGGGTACGGTAGGTCTGCTCGTTCTGGGCTTGCTGGCGGGCACGACGAGACTGCTCATCCTCAACCAACTCGGCACCATAGCCACTATCCGCAACGGCTTTGGCAATCATGTCGGGGGTGGCCGTACCGTCAACCATAGCGGTGCGTTCTGCGAGGTTGACCGATGCATGACTAACGCCCGGAACAGAGCGGATGGCTTTTTCGACCGAGGCGACGCAGCTGGCACAAGTCATGCCGCTGAGCATGAACTGGCGGGCATTGGCGGTGATTGGAGCTGTTGGCTCAGTGGTAGCTTCGTTCACCGTATCTTGTTGCTGTGGCTCTAGGGACTCAGCCGTTTGTGGTGCGGTGGTATTCTCCTGCTCGCTATCCAAACTGGCCTCGAACCCTGCAGTTTTGATGAGTGCGACAAGCTGCTCGCTGCTGGATGTTGTCACGACAGTGGCTGCGGTTTTACTGACGGTAAATTTTTCGACACTGTCGCAATCAGCAAGGGCGGCTTCGACCTTGGCGACACATTTGCCGCAGTTCAGCCCACTGAGTTTCAGCTGGTAGCGGGTTGCAGGCTGTTGGGTGACAGCGCTGGCCTGATAGCCAAGAGAGCGGATGATTTCAATAACGGCTTGCGGAGCAAGGGATCCTTGTCCGGTCAGCTCTGTGGTGGTGATATCGAGCGCCATGCCGTCATGTTTTTCCAGAGCATCTCTGACTTTGCCGATGCATTTCCCGCAATTCAGGCCGGAGAGTTGCAGGTGGTAGTTGAAACTTGCGCCATATCCCAATGCGCTGATTGTGGCAATGGCGTGTTCAGCGGAAATATCGCCTTGGATAACAGCACGGTGCGTATCAACATCGGCTGATTGAACCTCGGGCAAGGCCGAGAGCGCCGCTTGAATTTTTCCGGCGCAGTTCATGCACCGTACTTTGTTGAGGGAAAGAGTTAGCTCTGCCATTGGCGTGCCTTTTCGTGCTCATTTTAGATGGTATGCAGATAATAGAGCTTCCATCAACTGGAAGGTCAAGCTATTTTATAATAAGGCATAGTCCTGGAGGATATGATGAATATCAGTGAAGTGGCTCAGCTTACTGGGCTGACGGCCAAGACGATCCGTTTTTACGAAGACAAGGGAATTATCTCCCCGCCGCAGCGGGCGGCAAACGGCTATCGCCTGTACGGTGATCGCCATGTCAACGAGCTGCTGTTGGTTCGCCGATCGCGGCTGGTGGGCTTTACCTTGGATGAAAGCCGTGAGTTATTGGCTTTTTCGCGCGATCCTCAACGTCGGAGTGCCGATGTCAAAGCCAAGGCCGAGCAGAAGCTGCATGAGATAGACGCCAAGATTAACGAGTTGGTGGAGATGAAGCAGACGTTGGCGACATTGGTGAACCTGTGTCCTGGTGATGACGGTGCAGAGTGCCCGATTATTGAAGGGCTCTGCTGCGAATCCCATAAATGAGTATTGTGGATATGACGAAAAAACAACGGCGGCCATTAGGCCGCCGTTGTTTTTTGGAATGTATACGCTAGCGTCGCGCGGTTAGTACATTAGGGCATATAGCTGGCGGCGGTATTTGCTGGCGATGGCATTGCCTTGCCCGAGGGCGGAAAGGATGTCCATCATGGTTTTCTTTGCTGCGCCGTCAGCGAAGTTGAAATCTTTGCGCAATAGGCCAATCAACAGTTCCAGCGCCTCTTCAGCACGTTCAACTTGGCTATATTGAACCGCCAGCTCGAAGGCGATGTCACGGTCAGCCGGATCAGCGGCCAGTCTTTCTTCCAGCAAGCGGATTTCAGGCGAGTCGCTGGCCTGCTTGTGCAGCTCCAGCTTGGCCATCAGCCCTTTGAATTTGGCATCCTGATCCTGCATTGGAATGGTAGCCAGCAGGGTTTCGGCTTCGTCGAACTGTGCGGTCTCGATCAGGCACTCGGCAATGGCAAGGTTGATCACGCCGTTTTGACTGAACTTTGCCGCCAGATCGCGCAGTAATGGCAGTGCTTCATTGTACTGCTGGTTGTCGACTTTGGTTAGGGCGTCTTTTAGAGCCAGCTCTTCTTGGCTTGGCATGTGTCGGCCAATCATTTCTCGCAGACTTTGTTCGTTTTGTGGCCCTCCAACCCCGTCAACCGGCTGGCCGTTTTTGAACAGAGCAACGGTAGGCAGGCTGCGAACGCCAAACTGGCCCGCAACCATCGGCTGGGCTTCACAGTTCAAGGTGGCAAGGATGAGCTGTCCCTGATACTGGCGGGTGATTTGCTCCAACATCTGATTGATCTCAGCCGTTTCCGGCATCGATGGGGCCCAGAAACTGATTACAACGGGTGTTTGCATGGATTGCTCTATCACCTGCTGTAGGTTTTGCTCGTTCAGTTCTATTGCGATGTGCTCGTACATAGCCAGTTTTTACTCCCTGGGCTGGGGGACAGTGTCCCGCAAATCATGTGGTCATAAAGATATAGTGAGGGCTATTAGCGTAAATTCAAGTCTTAGGCAGAGGAGGTTGGCGGAACTGTGCGGTGAAAGGGATTTTGGGTTTGATGCCTGTTAATGCTAGGGGCAGGGTGTCAGCGTGACATAAGTGGTATTTATAAACGGTATCACCGCCATATATGCTGAGATGGTGTTTTATCACATTTAAATTCTATATTTGACCATCAAACCCCCTACGATATTTAATCGACCTGTTAAAAAGTAACCAATTGATAGATGCCAGTAGATACTCGGCTCTGAGCCGCGAATGAACATCGCGTATGATGAAAAAAGGAGAGCCTCGCTCTCCTTTTTTATTGAAATGTCAGCAGCAGTGCCAGTGTCACGCAGACACAGAGGATATTAATTTGGCGCAATGTCATAACCACACCTTTGTTTTTTTAATAGGGCCGATGCAATGTAGGCTGCTGGTGAGGTTTTGGATTTTCCATCAGCTTACACAATCAGAATAATGCTTCTTTGTGACACTAATATGACGTTTCTTGTCATTTTTGATGAAACTGGCATGACATTGGATGAGATGGTTTTTTTTGATAGTTATAGTTACTGATATGGCCAATAAATGATCGGCCATAGCGTGAATTTATCTTGGTAAATAATAACTTAATGTATTTCCAGAGCACCCAAGACAACCATTTGTGTTGAAATTACAGTCAAGTCAGTCGCTTTTTGACACGATTTTATCCAGCCATTGAGTGGGTAAAATACGCCGTAGGACCCCCATGATGTAGGTTGGTTGGGTGACATAATAACGCGGGGCTGGTGCCGGGCTGCTGATGATAGCCTGAAGAGGCTTGAGTACAGCTTCTGGACCGAGGGTAAAGCGGTTGCTCGGCCCTGGTTTGCCAAGTCTGTCGAGGGTGCGTTGGTAGCCGCGTGCATGGCGGGATGCGGGCATATCAATATTGGCTTCGAATTGTGCCTTGGCATTGGCTCGGAATTGACTTTCGATGGGGCCCGGTTCGATCAGGCTGACATGGATCGGGGTATCTGACAATTCTAGCCGCAAGGTATCCGTGTAGCCTTCAAGGGCAAACTTGCTGGCGTTGTAGGCGCCGCGGTATTTCATCGCGACAAGGCCCAGCACCGAGCTATTTTGGACAATCTTGCCGCTCCCTTGCTTGAGCATCAGCGGGACCACCGCTCTGGTCAGGTGGTGCCAGCCAAACAGGTTGGTCTCGAATTGTCGGCGCAGGGCCTCGGTGGGCAGATCCTCTAGCGCGCCGGGCTGGCCGTAGGCGGCATTGTTAAACAGGAGATCCAGTTTGCCGTTGGTGAGAGCAAGGGCCTCTGCCAGGCCTGATTCAATAGAGGACTCGCTGTTCATATCAAGCTGGACGCAATGGAGACCTTCTTGTTGCAGGCGGGTGACGTCATCGCCGTTGCGGCAGCTCGCGACAACCAGGTGCCCGGCGTCATGGAGTGCTCGCGCACAATGGTAGCCAATGCCACTGCTACAGCCTGTGATGAGAATTGAAAGCATAGGTGCGTTCCTGTTGGTAATGATTAGTTGTCTAGGTGAGGTGCAATGGCGTCGGCCATGAACTCGGCGATCCAAGGCTGGGCGCTGGCGGTGGGGTGCAAGCCGTCCTCCATCATCCAGTTTGGCTTGAGGATGATATGCTCAAGGAAGAAAGGCAGTAGCGGAATAGCTTGCTGCTTGCTGATATCTTGAAACACTTTTGTGAACTGGTCGCTGTAGCGTTTGCCGTAGTTAGGCGGTACAACTATTTGCATCAGGAGCGGATATGCCCCGGCATCCTCGATCTGGGTGATCATATTATTGAGGTTTTTGCGTATAGTTGATGGAGGGAATCCGCGCAGGCCGTCATTGGCTCCCAGCTCGATCAGCACGAAATTGGGCTGGTGGCTGGTGAGCAGGGCAGGCAGTCGGGCCATACCGTTGCCGGTGGTGTCGCCGGAGATACTGGCATTGACCACCGTGACCTGATGGCCGTGTTTTCCAAGCTCCTCGTCGAGCAGGCTGGGCCAGCTTTGCTCTATCGGCATTCTGTAGCCGGCACTGAGGCTGTCACCCAGAATCAGCAATGTAGCGGCTGTACTCAGGGGCGAAAGTACGAGTAAAAGAACAACTGAAAGGAATCGTATCATGTCTACATCCGTGATTAGGGCTGTTTCTGTGTCCAAACAGGTTGCAACGGCAACCTCGCCATTGACCATTTTGCAGGATGTTTCGCTCGAGGTCGAGTCGGGCGAGGCGGTGGCACTGGTCGGTGTATCGGGGGCCGGGAAATCAACCCTGATGACCCTGCTCGCCGGTCTGGATGTCCCGAGCGAAGGGGAAATCCATCTTCTTGGTATGGCGCTTGCCGAGATGGATGAGGAGGCAAGGGCCGCCCTTCGCAGCGATGCCGTCGGCTTCGTCTTCCAGAGTTTTTTGCTTATTCCCTCCCTGACGGCACTGGAGAATGTCATGCTACCGGCCATCATCAAAGGCACGGCAGCAGACGAATGCCGTGCTCGGGAATTGCTTGGCAAGGTGGGGCTGAGCGGGCGTGAATCTCATCTTCCCTCCCAGCTATCGGGTGGGGAGCAGCAACGGGTTGCCCTGGCAAGGGCCTTTATGACCCATCCGCAGATCCTGTTCGCTGATGAGCCGACAGGCAACCTTGACCAGCATACAGCGGCAACGATTGCCGATTTGCTGTTTGCCCTGAACCGTGACCATGGAACAACGTTGGTTTTGGTGACCCATGATCCCCAACTGGCCAACCGTTGTGATCGGACATTTACCCTCGAGGGGGGAATGGTGGTGGACGTATGACAGATCTAAGCGAAACATCGCAGGTTCGGGGTGAGGTTAAAGGCGGCCTGCTCAACCGTTGGAGTTGGCGTGAACTGTGGCATGGCCAGCTTTGGCCGGTCGCCGCCGCCTTGACGATCATTATCGCCTGTGTTTTCTCCCTTGCGGCTTTGGTGGTCAGGGTCGAGAAGATTATGGTCGAGCAGGGGCGATCAATGATCGCTGCCGATCTGGTTTTCCGCTCCGCCAACCCGATTGAGCCGGCATTGCTTGAACGCGCGGCGGCATTGGGGCTGACCGAGTCGCAGCAGGTTCGATTCGGCACCATGGCTTTTAGCGACGAGGCGATGCAACTGGTGAGCGTGAAAAGTGTCGGTGATGCGTTTCCGCTTCGGGGCGAGTTGCAGCTGGAGGGCCCTGATGGGATGCGCTCTCGCGTTGCCCCCGGTGAGCTGTGGCTTGCCGAGCGCTTGCTGGGGCTGCTGGCTGTCGAGCCCGGTGACACGGTTGCCATTGGCGATGCCGAGCTGGCCGTCAGTGGGGTGATTCGTCAGGAGCCGGAGCTGTCTTTTAATCCTTTCAGCCAGATGCCGGGGGTGATCATCCATGCCGATGATCTTGGTCGTACGGGTGCCATCCAGCCCGGAAGCCGTGTTCAGTATCGGGCATATTTCAACGGTTCTGATTCTCAGCTCGAGCAACTCCAGGCGGCGACGGAGCTGGCTCCAGGCCAACGTTGGCTGAGTGAGACTTCGCAGGGGCGTACCGGTGATGTTATCGAGAAGGCCCGTCAGTACCTGTCGTTGACCTTGGTACTGGTGATTATGATGGCCTCGGCAACCTTGGTGCTGACCTGTAGCCATTACGTGAATACCCGAACCGATACGGTGGCGATGATGAAGAGTCTCGGTGCCGGGCGGAAATGGCTCTGGCAGTGGCTGGCGCGCCAATTGGTGATGTTGTTTACCGTCGCAGCCGTTGTTGGGGGGGCTGCGGGATACGGGTTGGAGTTTCTTTTGCGCTTGCCGCTCAAGGATGTGCTGCCCGCCCCATTGCCAGCTATAGGCTGGACTCCTTTGCTGATCAGTATGCTGGTGGCGTTACTGGTCGCCTTGCCGGGGCTGGGGATCCCCCTGTGGCGGTTGGTTGACGCGCCGGCATTGGCGGTGTTGCAGCGGGAGTTGCCAGCCCGTTCTGATCGGCGCCGCTATGGGTTGTTGGTACTTCCCGTCGTGATGGCGTTGTGGTTTGCCGGAGGCAATAGCTTGGTATGGCTGACGTTGGTTGGCATTTCCGGCTTGCTGGTAATGCTGGCTGGTATGGGCCTGCTGTGGGTTGCGATGCTCCGGCAAGTCAAATGGGGGGCCGCAATGCAGCTGGCGGTGAGCCGGATAAGCCGGAGTCCGCTGGCAACAGGGGCACAGCTTGCGGCACTGACCAGTTCGCTGATGCTATTGGCTGTGATTTGGCTGTTAAGAACGGATCTTCTCGCCGATTGGCAGCAGACCCTGCCAGCAGATGCTCCGAATGTGTTTGCCCTTAATATCGCCGATGACCAGCAAGGGGCCTACCTAGCCGCGTTGGACTCGGCTGGGGTTGAGCGGTCGGATGGTTATCCGGTGATCCGCGGGCGGATAACTCATATTAACCAAAAGGGACTGCTAACCACAGAGGGTAACGATCAGGCGGGGGAGCAAGATGAGTCCCTGCGCCGAGAGCTCAATTTTACCTGGCGGGATACGATGCCAATCCATAATGAGCTGCTCGAGGGGACATGGGGAGGACGCCAAGGTGTCTCGGTTGAGTCCGGTATTGCTGAGCGGCTGGGGATCGGATTGGGCGATAGCCTGTCGTTTAGCGTCAACAGTCAGCCGTTTAGCGCAACAGTGACCAGTATCCGCAAGGTTGAGTGGCGCAATATGCGACCGAATTTTTATTTTATCTTTACGCCGGATGTGATGGCGGCATTGCCAGCGACATGGCTGGTTAGCTTTCGGGTTGAGGCCGGGCAGGATGCATTGGTTAACCAGCTGGGGCGGGATTACCCGACGGTGAGCTTGCTCGATTTGAGGATCATGGCGACACGTATTCAGGGGATCATGCAGCAAATCTCGCTGTCGCTGTCGGTATTGGCTGGTGTCGGGGTAGCCAGTGGCTTGCTGTTGGTGATGACGTTGCTTCGTCTGAGCCTTGCCCAGCGTAGGCAGGAAATCAAGCTCTACCGGACATTGGGGGCCAGCCGAAAGCGAATTGCGGCCACGGTGTGGGGGGAGTACGGCATGATGGCTCTGATCGCCGGGGGAATGGCTGTGCTGGGGGCTGAAGCTGTGGTGGCCGCGTTGGTAAAATGGGGTTTCGAGTTGCCTTTGCGCTGGCATCCCGGGTTGTGGTTGGCCGTTCCGGTATTGTCCCTGTTGCTAGTGGTGGTGATTGTTCGCTCTATGATCGCCTCGTTGCTCGAGCCGTTGAAGGGGTAGGGAAGCTCGGGCAGCACAAGGCTGCCCGAATTGTTATGGTGTTAGTATGCGTCAGGAGCTAGGCCAGAAGATCGGCGAGGGCGGCATCAATCTGGCGAAAGCGGAACGTGAATCCGAGGGACTCGAGTTTTTCGGGAAGGGCTCGCTGGCCTTCAAGAAGCAGCGACGAGGCTTCGCCGAGGGCCAGTTTGAGGACGAAGGCCGGGGTGAACAGAATGTGTGGGCGATGCAGCGCAGCGGCAAGGGAGCGGCTGAACGTTCTGTTGGTCACAGGCTCCGGGGCGGTAAGGTTGAATGGCCCTTTTGCCTCGGGTGTATTCAGCAGGAAGAGGATCGCAGCAACCATGTCGTCAATGTGAATCCACGGGAAATATTGCCGACCGTTTCCGATAGGGCCGCCTGCTCCAAGTTGATAGGGTGGCAACATTTTTTTCAGGGCTCCGCCATTGCGCCCGAGTACGATGCCGGTTCGGAGCAGGCAAACCCGGGTTGCGGGTGATGAGGCCGATACCGCCAGTTGCTCCCAGCGACGGCAAACCTGATAGGCAAAATCATCGGGGTCGACAGAGCCGGAGACATCGAAGTCCTCGGTAATTTCCAGATCATGCTGGTTGCCATAGATGCCGACTGCGGAGCCACTGATGAAGGTTGCCGGAGGCTGGCTGCCCGCTTCCATTTTTTCCACCAAGGTTGCGGTGATGTCCCAGCGGCTGCGGCAAATCCGTCCTTTCTGAGCCTTGCTCCAACGTTTGTTGATAATAGGCTCGCCTGCCAAATTGATCACGGCATCGAAATCATCAAGATTGTCGAAGTGGGAGAGGCTGCCGATAGCTGTAACTGCTGTGCCGAGCAGTTGGCTGGCACTCGCTGGATCCCGGCTAAGTATGGTGATGTCGTGCTCGCCTATTTGTTTGACAAGATGGGCACCGATAAAGCCGGTTGCGCCCGTGATCAGTATCTTCATATGGTAGTCCCGTCGTCGTTTTCTTCTCTTTCTTATATCGGCCAAATCAGGAAAAAGTTCAAATAGTTGCTGATGAAGGGCGAGGGCATTTCCGTTCCCGATAGCAAAAATGTGGTCGGATTCTCGCCTTGGCGAACAAAAGTTGCCGTTTTCCAGTGGCGAGGCCTAGTTTTTATGGGGAATATGGCTGGAGGTCGTGGATGTCGGCATTGATTTCATTGTTGCGCGCGTTGCTGTCAAGTCTACGCGATTTGCTGCCAATCATGGCGGTGATCGCTTTTTTTCAGCTGGTGGTGTTGCAGCAGCCGCTGCCCCAGCTAGCTCCCATTTTAGTCGGGCTGCTGTTTGTGGTTGTGGGCCTCACATTGTTTGTCCTTGGGTTGGAGATTGGTTTGTTCCCGCTTGGGGAAGCGATGGCGCGGGCATTTGCCGCGAAAGGGAGCGTAGCCTGGTTACTGGCATTTTCTTTCTGCCTCGGTTTCGGTACGACCATTGCTGAGCCGGCGCTCACGGCCGTGGCGGCAGAGGCCGCCAAGGTGGCCGCGGGGGCTGGGGTGATTGCAGCTCTGCCTGAGGTCAAGGCTGAATATGCCATGGGATTGCGCCTGACGGTTGCGGTGTCGGTGGGGCTGGCAATCATGATAGGGGTTATCCGGATCCTCAAAGGCTGGCCTATCCACAAAATGATTATCTGTGGTTACCTGCTGGTGATGGCGATGACCTGGTTTGCCCCTCCGTCGATTATTGGTGTGGCTTATGATTCCGGCGGGGTAACGACCTCAACGATTACTGTTCCGCTGGTGGCGGCTTTAGGGGTTGGATTGGCATCCTCTATCAAGGGGCGGAATCCGATGGTGGACGGTTTTGGCCTGATTGCCTTTGCCTCCCTGACCCCCATGATTTTCGTGATGGCCTATGGTATTTGGATGCATTAGGGGGTTGGGTGATCGATGGCGTGGCGTTGCTTGAACATTTTGGGCTGACTTTTATTGCGACGGTGCGCGATGTAGCGCCGATCGCTTCGATTATCTTGGTATTCCAGCTTGCCGTGTTGAGAAAGCCGATAGGCAACTGGCCCAAGGTATTGCTGGGGTTTGTCTATGTCATTATTGGGCTGGCCCTGTTTTTGATGGGGCTGGAGTTGGCGTTATTCCCTATTGGCGAGGCGATGGCTTCTCAGCTTACGTCCCTGACATTTCTATATGACAGCGGGGAGGTAATACCGGCGACAATCCCGTGGAATGAGTATTACTGGGTTTACTTGTTCGCTGCGGCGATTGGTTTTAGTACCACCATCGCCGAGCCCTCATTGATTGCTGTTGCGCTCAAGGCAAATCGGGTGTCGGGGGGCTCGATAGGGGTCAATGGCCTGCGAATTGCCGTGGCCTTGGGCGTTGCCATGGGAATAGCTCTGGGCAGTTACCGAATTGTTGTTGGGGACCCGCTGCATAATTATATTTTGTTGGGCTATGTGGTGGTGGTTATCCAGACGAACTTTGCTCCCAAGAGCATTGTTCCGTTGGCCTATGATTCCGGTGGGGTAACGACATCGACTGTGACGGTTCCCATCGTGACGGCGTTGGGGTTGGGGCTAGCTTCAACCGTGCCGGGGCGAAACCCAATGCTTGATGGCTTTGGGTTGATTGCATTTGCCAGCCTGTTTCCCATGATCACCGTGATGGCCTACGCCCAGCTGGCGGCTTGGCAGGCCAAAAGGAGAGAAAGCGATGCGCTTTAAGTTGTTATTGGCTTTTGTCGAAGATGCCAAAACCGATGCCGTGCTCAATGCTGCCCGCGAAGCGGGGGCAACGGGGGCGACGGTGATAAACAATGCCCGTGGCGAGGGGCTTAACCAGAAAAAAACCTTTTTCGGGCTGGGGCTGGATGTCCAGCGGGACGTGATCTTGTTCGTCGTCGAGGAGCATCTCGCCCGCACTATCCTTGAAACCATTGAGCGGGTTGGGGAGTTTGATGAGGCTTCCGGGCAGGGGATTGCGGTTCAGCTTGATATTGAAGATGCGGTCGGGGTTGCCCATCAGGTCGCCAGTTTAACCAAGGTGGTGGAGGCAAAGCTATGAGCAATGCAATTGTTCGGGTTCGGGACGTTATGATGGATACCTATGCGGTGGTTGATGGCGTAGTGACCGTGGCCGAGGCGGTGCGGATTGCCAAGCAGCGCCAGATCAAAGCGTTGATTGTCGACAAGCGCCATGAAGATGATGAATATGGCATTGTGTTGATGAACGATATTGCCAAAAAGGTTTTGGCGCTGGATCGTGCGCCTGAGCGGACCAATATCTATGAGATCATGACCAAGCCTGCCTTGTCAGTACGGGCAGATATGGATGTACGTTATTGTGCCCGGTTGTTTGAGCGTTTTGGGATCAGCCGTGCCCCGGTGATTGAGCAAGGTCAGCTTATTGGTATGGTTAGCTACAACAATATTGTGCTCAACGGCATGCTACAGGATGGTTAGTACCAATCGGTTAGAGTGAGCCACAGTGCAGGCCAGCATGGAAAAGGTGAAGGCATCGGTGTAGGATCGGCTGACTTGTTTCCAATAACACGATATGCCATGAAATTGTTTTTTGCTTCTGATATTCACGGCTGTGCCGAGAGTACCCGTCGTACCTTGGCGGCTTTCGAGAAAAGCGGAGCCGATCATTTTATTTTGCTGGGTGATGTGCTGAACCATGGCCCGCGAAACGCCTTGCCTGCCGGTTATGCGCCAATCGACGTGGCCGATTTGCTCAATGAATACGCTACCCAGATTACAGCGGTGAGGGGAAACTGCGATAGTGATGTCGATCAGATGCTGCTGAGCTTCCCGATGATGGCTGATTATAATTTGGTGCTGTTGCCATCGGGGCGACGTTTGTTCCTGACCCACGGGCATTTGTACAATGCCGAAAAGCACCCGCCACTGCGTGATGGTGATGTGGTTGTGTCCGGCCATACCCACCTGCCGGTTGCTGAGAAACAGGGCAATATCTATGCTTTCAACCCTGGTTCGGTGACTATTCCTCGCGGTGAGCACCAAGCCAGCTATGGTATGTTGGAAGAGAATACCTTGAAGGTTGTTACCTTCGAGGGAGAGGTGATTTGCTCGGTTGAGTTAGCCGAATAAAAACGCCTCTCAACAGGGCCCTTAGGTCGCTCCTGATTAGAAACGCACTCCGGTGCGTTTTTTTACGTTTGGATAAAGAGAATCTAGGTGAATTGAAGGACCGGTTTGTGTCGCATTTTGGGAGGTAACTAACAAGCTTTGCCATAACCGGATAAATGCCTCTGGAAGGATCTGCACAAAGATGAAATGCTTACCTCTATTAGGACAATGGCAGGTAGTTTGAATGAATAATAATTTGCTAGGGATTGTATTGAGCGGCCTACTCGTTGCGTCTGGACTTGGTGCGGGCGGTTACTTTATCGGGCAGACGATGTACAACGCCAAGGTTGCGATGAATACAGCGGAAGTCAAAGGGTTGGCGGAAAAGCGTGTGGAAGCGGATACCGCCAACTGGACCATGAGTTTTTCTAACCAAGCGAAAAGCAAAGCTGATATACCAGCGCTTTATCAACAAGCTGAGCAACAGCAACAAGAAATTGTAGCGATCTTGAAAGCAAACGGCTTTAGTGACGATGAAATAGAGATCGGCTTGATTGACTACAGCGTCTACGAATACCGCGATGACAAGCAGGTTGTGGTAGAGCAAGAGCATAATTTGACTGGGCGTATAAGCCTAGAAACCCACAAGGTACATGATATTAAAAAGGTCCGTGCTGAGGTAAATAAGCTGGTGGCAAAAGGCTACAACATTACTAATGATGCGCCGACTTACCGCTTTACCCAGTTGAACTCGATTAAGCCTGAAATGCTGAAAACCGCGACCAAAAATGCGCGTATCGCAGCTAATGAGTTTGCTGAAAATGCCGGGGTGAAAGTAGGGAGTATTCGCTCTGCCCGCCAAGGTAATTTTTCAATCACCGATTCAGGTGAAGAGTACGGTGATTTGTATAAAATTGAAAAGGATATTCGAGTCGTCACCAGTATTGAGTTTTATTTAACGGAGTGATGTTTTTACTTTGGATACCTGTGATGAAAGAGCGGTGATAGCGGGGGCTACCACCGTTTTTTTCAGTTAAAGCCCAAGCAGAAGTTTGATTCCGATGATGAATGTCAGTATTTCAAAGCAGCGTTTTATCAGGGCATTGCTTTTCTTGGTTGCGAGATGCGCGCCAAGATAACCGCCCAATAAGGAGCCCAACAGTAAGACAGGGATCCACGGCCAGTAGATCTCAGCGCCGCTCAAATACATGGTGGCAGCCCCAATTCCGTTCCAAAAGAGGCCTACGCTGACCAGTGTCGGCGCCACGGCTTGTTTATAGTCAAAGCCGAACCAACGCACCAAAAATAGCGTAACGAACAGTCCGGTGCCTGCCGTTAATGATCCGTTGAGAATACCAATAGAGCTCAAGCACAGTGCCCCCAATAGGTATCCATACCGATCCCTGTGGCAGGGAGCTGCATGTTGGCCGAGTTGCTGCTTGGTGAGTGAATAGAGACCCAATCCCAGAATGAGCAAGCCCAACATGGCTTCGGCTGCTCTTCCGGGAACGAACAGAATAACTTTTGCTCCGAGGCTGCCAGCCAAAATGACATAGAGTGCCAGTTGCCATTCGAGCGTACCGCTGCGAAGGTGCTTGATGGCAGCTCCCAATCCCAGTGCGACGCTGGCAACTTTATGGGTAGCAAGGGCTATGGCGAACGGCAGGCCTAGAAAGATAAGCAGAGGGAACTGGATGAGCCCCGCACCGCCTCCGGATAGGGACGCAAGGGTATTTGAAAGTAAAGAGCCTACAAATAGACCGAGTGTATTGATGGTATCCATCGTCTTTGTGTCTTCCGTGTCACAAGGGATATACACCTTAGCGCATTATTTAGATTGACGGCCAGTTTTTGCTGTTGTAATGGTTTCGGGGCTGGGGGGATTTCCCGTTATAAAAATGATCCATGATGTTTGTCGCGTCTTTTTACTTCGGTAAATTCGATGTTTAATCTCGGTTATTTCGAGCTCTTGTGTGGGCTAAACCTTGAATTTTGAGTCAATTAGGTTCACTATCTGCCGCCTATATTTAAATTGTTTCAGAATGTGTCTGGATGTTCTAAGCAGTGTATAAGAACTATTTTTGATTGAGTCTGGTTTGGCCGCTATGGAGATAGCGGCTTTTTTTTGCCTGAAATTCAGCATTAAGTGACATCAATACCGGCATAATATTTCTGTTGTAGTTGTTGACCTGTCTATAAGTGACGGGTTCAGACTATCACTAAGTTAAGCAAGAGAGCCTATTATGTTGACAATCAGCCAGTTAGCGAAACACCATAAAATTTCACGAACCACAATACTCTATTATGAGCGTTCCGGATTGCTGGTACCCCGTTGTCGGTCTGAAAATGGTTATCGTTGGTACGGCGAGAATGAAATCAAAAGATTGGAGAGTATTTTGGCTTACCGGTCTTTTGGGGTTTCTGTTAGTCACATTGCCTCTTTGCTTGATCGTGACAGTCAGGCAACACAAGAGCAGATATTGCGTGAACAATTTAATGCATTGGAAGACGAAATTCAGATGCTGCGCCAGCAACAAAAAGCGATTGTGATGCTATTGGAACAACCGACATTATTGGAGCAAAACATGGTAACGAAAGAGCGTTGGACTGACATTATGAAAGCGGCTGGTTTTAATGAGCAGGACATGCACAACTGGCATAAGCAGTTTGAAAAAATGGAGCCGGATGCACATCAGGAGTTTTTGGAATCACTAGGCATTGATGCTGAAGAGATCGTGAAAATTCGTCATTGGTCAAAAAAGTAAGGCTATATTCGGAAAAAACCGCCAACAATGTTAGCGGTTTTTTATGAGGAACGTGCCTGTTATTAAATTTTAAACTTGAGAACAGAGTTGCTCAGTTCAACAGAGAGCAGTTCCAAGTTTTCTGCCTGAATCTTGTTTTGGTTGATAACAGCTGCAGTTTCTTTTGATATATCATTGATATTATATACATTCTTATTGATTTCCTGTGTGACCTGAGATTGCTCTTCGGTCGCCGTGGCAATTTGAATGTTCATATCTTGGATTTGGCGAATTTCCTGCTCAATCAACTGGAGCATGTGGGCCGCGTCATCCGATTTAGACAGCGTATTGTGGGCACTACGTGCGTTGTTTTCCATCAGGCTAACAGAGTGATGAACTTGTTCCTTGAGTTTGGAGATCATGGTTTGGATCTCATCGGTACTCTGCTGAGTTTTGGTCGCCAGTGATCTAACTTCATCGGCTACCACTGCGAATCCCCGGCCATGCTCTCCCGCTCGTGCTGCTTCGATTGCGGCATTGAGTGCCAATAGATTGGTTTGATCGGCAATACCACGAATAACATCAAGAATACCACCGACATTTTCCGTTTCCTGCTGAACAATATTGATGGCATTTTGGATTTCGCCAAGATCATTGACGAGCAATTTTATATTGTCGTTCATCTCATCCACAATTTGTTGGCCATCTGTTGAGCGATGGTGGGCATCATTAGAGGATTTCGATGTTACGCTGGCATTTTTTGAAACTTCAGTAATGGTTGCCAACATTTCATTAATTGCGGTAACGACATGCTCCAGTTCCATGATTTGGTGCTGGGATGACTTATCGACGTCTACCGATGAATCGGCAATGAGTTTCGATGATTTGTGCAAGTCACTAGAGCAGTTATTGATGCTGACAATAATATCTTTTAGGTTGTTAGCCATAATCAGTGTTGAGCGGTATACACCAACATCTTTTGCACTCAGTTGAGGGATATCAGTCAAGATACCGTTTGAGATATTCTCAACAAGATGATTAATATCGTCAGGTTCTCCGCCAATAGGGGCGTAGATATATTTTCGTACAAATATTTGGCATAAGAACATGGCTAGAAGACTAGCCACGCAAAGAATGATGATACCAAGAATAAAGTTATTATTACTCTCTTTTTCTATTTCGGACACATATTCATAGTTAGCAACGCTAAATCCCAACGTTTCTACATTGGTAATGTAAGCAATGATATCGCCTTGTTCGCCACTATAGCTGATTTTGCCTGAGCGGTTTTTATATTGAGGGTAATCAGCATAAATATTGGTGTGTAGCATAGTGCTATCACCACTGGCGATCACATTACCACTTTTGGTTAGGTAGACATCAACTTTATTCGTCGCAACAGTTGATAAAACAAACTTATTGAGTTCATCCAAATATAGATCGGCCGCAACAACAGCATAAATATTGCTGCTGGCATCGTAGAGAGGAACGCTGAATGTAATGATCCATCTCTTTGTAAATTCATCGACATAGGCTTCAGTGAATGAGCGGTCATGACTACCATTAATAATGTTGTCAAACCAACTTTTTCCTTTGGCATTTTTTGTCACATCAAAACCATTTTTAGTAATGATGCCACCATTATTCATCGCAATATAGACATTAGATATTGCTGAATTTGATGTGATGTTAGAGAGCTTAGCCATTACTGCTGACATTTTCTCATTATCAGCAGTATCGATATCAAAGCTAGAGGTGCTTAAAATATCAAAATATCTTTCAGAGTATTGTGCTACCACAGTCGCGAGCATTTGGGACTGGGACTGCATTTTACTCTCGTGGTTCTTTATTGATGACTCACTAAAGTTCGACAAATTGATACTTGTAATTAGAGCAAAAGAGATAACAAAAAAGGATGTGAAGGCTGTTGTTATTTTTGTACTTAGTTTCATGTTTACGTTTACTCACGCGAAAGGTACGACTTATCACGAAATCAACATATGCAATCGTGGATTTATGGCTGCTATCTTATGAAATGGTATGATAAATTGTTAGTTACTAACTGGTTATATATCTTAGAGGAATGATTTTCATTTTTAATTTTCGCCGTGTTGTCAACTTATAATTTATTATATTTTGTAATTATTTGAGCTCTGTCACCCTTGTGTGTTCATATGTTTATAAATCTTGACGTGAATTTGCCATAGGTATAGCATCTCGCAGTTTTAACTTTTGAAAGTGATTCGTCTCAATATTTAATGCTTAGATAGAATAAATAACTATGAATGGCTCGTATATTGAATTGGGGAAATGGATTTTAGATTTAGAAACGGGAAGGTTATTTCTTAATAATGATCTTTCTGCTTGTGTTAAGGTTATTCCCAATAAACCATTAGAGTTTCTTTCAGTATTATGCTGCGGAAATGGTCAAGTGGTAGATAAGGATATCATTGTTGATGCTGTATGGCGCGGTCATACATCGCCAGAAAATATTACACAAACAGTGAATAAATTAAGGATATTACTGGATGATTATGATAAGGAAATAATCGTTAATGTGCCAGGGAAAGGATATATATTAAAGTATAGTGAATATCTTTTTAATGATAAAAAAGAAACCGTAAAAGAAGAATTTCATGAGGAAAACATTTCCTTAAATAAGAGTGTTTATTTCAAGATTAAAGTTTTTCTTTGTGTTGCGTTGATGGGTGGTTTTGTCTATTTTGCGACAATGTATATTAACCAAGTTTCTTTTGATGATGCGGTATTGAGTGATGAATATTCATCTTGCGATGTTTCTGAAAAAAATAGCACCATTGTTTGCAAATAAAATGGATGTGTTTTTTTACATATCTTTACCCGTCTTGCTCTTCTTGATGTTTTATTCTTTTGCTGACTATTTTAATGATACGATTTATTTTGGTCGTGGAGAATACCATAATGATTTGGTTGTGACATCGCATATCCGGCATTGTTATTCAAATCGATATGTATTGAATGCATTTATTGAAAAATCCAATGGTGATGTTGACCGAATTCACTGTTCTGGGACGTTGACTGACGAGTATTATTTTGTCCCTGAAGATATGAAGAATGGCTGTTTTGGATCTTACAGAATAAAAAAACTTTCAAAAGGGTGCTATATGATGGAATCTGATTCGGTAGATAGCTTTACCCAGCATTTTTTCTTCTGCAAAATCGATGTAAAGCATAAGATGGCATAATTCTTCAGTGGTTGATTTATCAGATAAAAGCCCTCGTATAGTCGAGGGCTTTTTGTTTGATAAGTTATGCCACAAGGCTCCAAAGTAGGTATCCGTTAAGTGTCAGAACCAGGGAGACAATAACCCCGCCTAAGACCGAAATAATCCGAGGGTTGCAAAAACTCCCCATAATTTGTCTACGGCTGGTGAAAATCAGCAATGGGATAATGGCGAGGGCAACCCCAAAGCTGAGCACGACTTGGCTGGCAACCAGAATATCGGTTGTGCTGACTCCCACCATAATAAAGCCAAATGCCGGTAGCATTGTGATTGTCCGGCGTAACCACATAGGGATACTGAAGCGGACGAAGCCTTGCATCACCACCTGACCGGCTAAGGTGCCGACAACCGTTGATGATAGGCCTGAGGCGATCAGCGACAGCCCGAATAGCACTGCGGCCCCCTTACCCAGCAGCGGGGTCAGGGTCTGATATGCATTTTCGATACTGGCGATATCACTGCGCCCGGTGTGATGGAAGACTGCTGCCGCCATGGCAATGATGGCGATATTGACAAAACCGGCGATCGTCATCGCGATCAGTACATCGAGCCGGGTCATCTTGAGTCGCTGACGGATATTGTGGCCTGTTTGTGCGGTGAACAGTGCCGAGTGCAGGTAAATAACATGTGGCATGACCGTGGCCCCTAAAATGCCTGCTGCCAAGTAAATCTGCTTGGGATCGTTCAGGGTCGGAATGAGCAGGCCGGTCGCGAGTTCAGTGGCGGCAGGCTTGGCCATCAAGAGCTCGACGGCATAGATGGCGGCAACCAATACCAACAAGCCGCCGATAAAGAGTTCTAGGGGTTTCTGGCTGCGACGGCCGAGGGTGAGAATTGCGAGGGTTAGCAGGGCGGTAATGGTTGCGCCTTCTAGTAGGCTTACCCCTAGCAGTAATTGGAAACCGACGGCGGCCCCGATGAATTCGGCCAGATCGGTGGCCATTGCGATAATTTCAGCTTGAATCCAATAAGGAACAATCGCCCAGCGTGGCAGGTTGTCGCGAAGGTGCTCGGCAAGGTTTTTCCCGGTTACGATACCTAGCTTGGCAGAGAGGTACTGAATGAGCATCGCCATCAAATTAGCCCACAGCACAACCCATAGTAGCTGATAGCCAAACGCTGAACCTGATTCGATGTTGGTTGCGAAATTGCCCGGGTCAATATAGCCGATTGCTGCAATAAAAGCCGGGCCAAGCAGGCGACGGCTGTTGCCTTTAAGAAGATGGGCCGATTGGCTGTAAGCAGTATTGGCTGAAGGTGACACGAGCGCAGTCATGGCGGGTATTCCGGTTATTAATATGGGAGTGAATTTACGCTTGGTGACCGGAGGATGCCAATTTGTAATAACTATCGCTCTGATAGCATTTAGCGATGAATCGGAAAGTGGTAGTTCCCTGTTTTACCGAGATAAAAAAACGCCCCCGCAAAAGCGGAGGCGTTGAGGACTTTAGCGCAAAGTAATCGAAATTACTTGTTTGCTTCTTCCGCTTGCTTTGCCTGAATCGCAGTTAGTGCAACAGTGTAAACGATGTCGTCTACTAGTGCGCCACGAGAAAGGTCGTTCACCGGCTTACGCATGCCCTGAAGCATTGGACCGATAGAAACAAGGTCAGCAGAACGCTGTACCGCTTTGTACGTCGTGTTACCGGTGTTTAGGTCAGGGAATACGAATACAGTTGCTTTACCTGCTACTGGAGAGTTAGGTGCTTTAGAAGCAGCAACGTTTTCCATGATAGCGGCGTCGTACTGTAGAGGACCGTCGATCACGAGATCAGGACGCTTCTCTTGAGCAATCTTAGTTGCTTCACGTACTTTATCTACGTCTGCACCCTTACCAGATTCACCAGTAGAGTAAGAGATCATAGCAACGCGTGGTTCGATACCGAACGCTTTAGCAGAATCTGCAGACTGGATAGCGATTTCTGCAAGCTGCTCAGCAGTTGGATCTGGGTTGATCGCACAGTCACCGTAAACCAGTACTTGGTCAGGTAGCAGCATGAAGAATACAGACGATACGATAGACGCATCAGGTGCAGTCTTGATGATCTGGAACGGAGGAACGATAGTGTTCGCTGTTGTGTGAACCGCACCTGAAACCAGGCCGTCTACTTCGTCGTTTTCTAGCATCATAGTGCCTAGGAAAACAGAGTCTTGTAGTTTTTCACGTGCAACAACGTCAGTCATGCCTTTCGCGCCACGTAGCTCAACAAGGCGAGCAACGTAGTTTTCACGTACTTCATCAGAGTTGATGATAGTTACGCCAGCACCTAGTGTAACGCCCTGCTGCTCAGCAACACGACGGATTTCTTCTGGGTTACCAAGAAGCACACATTCTGCAATGCCGCGCTCAGCACAGATAGCCGCTGCTTTAACTGTACGAGGCTCGTCACCTTCAGGAAGAACGATACGCTTAGCTGCTTTACGTGCAAGCTCAGTTAGCTCGTAACGGAATGCAGGAGGGCTTAGGCGACGCTCTTTAGTTGAACCTTCAGTTAGAGATTCAATCCACTGGCCGTCGATGTGGCTAGCCATGTATTCGTTAACTAGCTCAACGCGCTCTTTGTCGTCAGCTGGTACTTCTAGGCTGAAGCTCTGAAGGTTCAGAGACGTCTGCCAAGTGTTGCCCGGTGCAGTCATTACAGGTAGGCCTGTTTCGAAAGCACGCTTACATAGGTCAGTGACCGCTTTTGGTAGCTCGTAGCCGCCAGTTAGTAGTAGGGCACCGATTTCAACGCCGTTCATTGCTGCAAGACATGCTGCTACGACAACGTCTGGACGGTCAGCAGAAGCAACAAGCAGAGAGCCTGGGCGGAAGTGCTCAATCATGTGCGGAATAGAGCGTGCACAGAAAGTGATGCTCTTGATGCGACGTGTCGCGATCTCGCCTTCGTTGATGATTTCAGCGTTCAGGTGCTTCGCAATGTCAGTTGAACGGGTTGCGATTAGCTCTGCGCTCCAAGGTGCACAGCCAAGTACACGGATTGGGCTAGAGTTGAAAACCTGCATTACTTCAACGTTAGACGGTACAGTACCTTCTACATCGTCAAAGATTTCAGATAGGTCAGGGCGAGTACGGCCTTCGGCATCTACTGGTGCGTTTAGTTTGTTAACGATAACGCCAGCAATTTGCTTGTTCTTGATGCCGCCGAAGTTAGAACATGCTACTTCGATGCGCTCTTTAAGCTGTGCAGGGTTGTCTGTACCAGGAGAGACAACGAATACGATTTCCGCGTCTAGCGTTTTCGCAATTTCGTAGTTGATCTGGTTAGCAAATGGGTGCTTGCGAGTAGGTACTAGACCTTCGATCAGTGCTACTTCAGCGTCAGCTGTAGACTCTTTGAAGCGTGCAACGATGTCTTCTAGCAGAACGTCGCTCTTATCGTTACGGATAAGTTCTTCGGCACATGCCATTGAGAATGGTTCTGCCACTTTCATGTCACTGTTTGCAGTGATGATTGTGGTAGTTAGATCAGGCTGTTCGCCGCCGTGACGAGGCTGTGCGATAGGCTTGAAGAATGAAACGCGAACACCTTTGCGTTCCATGGCGCGAAGTACACCAAGGCTTACGCTAGTAAGACCAACACCGGCGCCAACCGGAATAAGCATAATAGTACGGGACACTGTGGATTCCTCAACTATTGATAATACAGCGCTGGTCAATAATGATTGAGAAACCATTATTGAGCAGCGCCACAACAGACTGACATGGTTCAGTTAGTGTGAGCTAACTTATCAACCATGAAAAAACGGCCGGCCAAAGCCAGCCGTTCATCAACTATGGTGACGGATTAGATTTCAGCTAGACGAGCTGTATCTTCTGCGATCACTAGTTCTTCGTTAGTAGAAACAACCATTGCAGGAACACGGCTGTTTGCAGCAGTGATAACACCTTCGCCGCCGAAGCGTGCTTTCAGGTTAGCTTCGCTGTCTACTTCAACACCTAGGATAGCTAGACGGTTAAGTACCATCTCACGGATAGGTGCAGAGTTTTCACCGATACCACCAGTGAAAGTGATTGCGTCTAGACGACCTTCTAGAGACGCAGTGTAACCAGCTACGTACTTCGCTAGACGGTGGCAGAACACGTCCATTGCACGTGTTGCTTCTTCTTTCTCACCGTAGTTGTCTTCAACGAAACGGCAGTCAGAAGTCACTTCAGTCAGACCCTGTAGGCCAGACTCTTTAGTTAGCATGTTGTTGATTTTCTCAACAGAGTAGCCTAGGTTGTCGTGTAGGTGGAAGATGATCGCAGGATCGATATCACCACAACGAGTACCCATTACTAGACCTTCAAGAGGAGTCAGACCCATAGAAGTGTCTACAGACTGGCCGTTCTTGATTGCACAAACAGAAGCACCGTTACCTAGGTGGCAGTTGATGATGTTTAGTTCTTCAACTGGCTTACCAAGGATCTTAGCTGTCTCACGAGTGATGAACAGGTGAGAAGTACCGTGCATGCCGTAACGACGGATGCCGTGCTCTTTGTATAGGTTGTATGGAAGTGCGTATAGGAACGCTTCTTCAGGCATAGTCTGGTGGAATGCAGTATCGAATACAGCAACGTTTTTCAGTGCTGGGAATGCAGTTTGTGCTGCTTTGATACCGATGATGTGCGCAGGGTTGTGAAGAGGTGCTAGAGTTGCACAGTCTTCGATACCTTTTAGAACTTCGTCAGTGATCAGTGCAGATGCAGTGAACTGCTCGCCGCCGTGTACTACACGGTGACCGATAGCTGCTAGGTTTTCTGCTAGTTCTGGCTTAGACGCAAGAATTGTGTCTACCATAAACGCTAGTGCTTCTTCGTGAGCAGCGCCTTCACCTAGTTGAGCTTCGTGCTTGCCATCAAGTTTCCACTTGATGCGTGCTTCTGTAAGGTGCAGACATTCTGCAAGACCTGACAGGTGCTCATCACCTGAAACAGCGTCAACAACAGCGAACTTTAGCGAAGAGCTACCGCAGTTAAGAACTAAAACCAGCTTAGACATGAGAGTGACTACCTATAATCTGTCTGAAAGTTGATATTCAACTGAATAAAAATTACCCATAGGATAGACGACATTTTGCATCTGTCAGTCTAACCAGGGTCAAATTCATGTTATATCCATATATGAATTAGAAACGAGTAACCCGAATCCTGGGCCATCCTTGGAAGTGCCTCCAGTTGCCATTACGGAGATTACAGGCAACAATGAATGTAGGCGTGCTTAGGATAGCGATTGTTACGCAATATAACAAAAAGATTTTTAGAAAAAATTAATTTGAATCAAGTTAGTTATTTGTCAATTTGATTTTTTACTGATTTTTTTGAAGATTGGTGGTTTATGAATCAACACAACTCACTCTGGCAATCATTCCGTGATGGGCAGGATTACATGTCAACGTGGCCGATGCGGAAAGAGCTGGCCATGCTATTTCCCGAGCAGCGTTACATCAGGGCGACCCGATTTGCGATGCGGGTCATGCCAGCTGTCGCGGTGATGAGTGTATTGAGCCAAATGGCTTTCAATAATTATGATGCCTTGCCGCAGGCGATTGCCGTCGCGCTGTTTGCTTTGAGCATGCCGCTGCAGGGGTTATGGTGGTTGGGGCGTCGGAGCAATACCACGTTGCCGCCTTCGTTGGCGAGCTGGTATCGCGAAATCCACGACAAAATTTTGAGTGAAGGCTATGCGATGCAGCCGGTTAAGTCTCAGCCCCGCTATATGGAACTGGCTCAGGTACTTAACCGTGCGTTTAAACAGCTTGATAAAGCGTCACTTGAACGTTGGTTCTGATGCGTAAGGCTATCAACACCAGATAATAAAAAAGTAGCCATTGGGCTACTTTTTTATTATCTGCGTCTGACTTATTCTTCGTCGTCGGCTTCAATGTTTTTCTGGCGAACGCTTGGCTTGGCCAAGATTTCCAGATAGAACGAAGTCAGGCCTTTCGCTACCACCGCATCAATAGACTTGTTGATTTCTTTTAGGTGGATGACGTTTGCTTCCTGCTCGGTATCGCCGAATCGGCAGTCAAAGCTCCAGAAGTCAGCGCCTGCAGGCAGAGTTTTGTTGCGCTCACGCTTGATGTACTTCTTCACTTCGAATTTAACAGCGTCAACAACGCGTGGAACCGCTTTCTTTGGGTGAGTTAAAGCAAATGTTTTTTTCATCGTTTTCCTAGAATAAAAGCCCTATACACGTTGGGCACGGGCATATATTACTTCAAATCTGCGGTTGTCGCGAATAACAAGATCTAAGTCACATTCAGTTACCCGTCAGCGGTTGTGCCTTATCGCTTTTCTTGCTTTGCGGATTCTCCCTCCGCGGCGGTGGTGCGAGAGGGGGACTCGCCTATCACAGGGGCAGGTTCAGCTTCCGGTCAGCACGGTTATGCGATAGTCAGTGTCGAGATATTACTCGCTGTCTCTCTCCAGAGCCCCGCAAGCTTGGCCGCCGACGGGGCTTTTGGTTTTCTGCTATATATCCTGCTTTTGTCTATTGGCCGGCTGGCTTTGCTGGCTGTAGCCTCCCTTCTTCATAACACTGCAGCCCTTTGTTACGTGAATAGATTTCGTTCATTGCTGCTTTCATCTTGTCTTTGTTGATGTAGCTTGTCGGCAGCGGCATCACCTTGAAGGTGTAGTCCGGTGCATTCTCCGACAGTTCGCTTTCATCGGTGATTGGAGTGACCATGACGACTTTCAGAGCTGGATTCCGGGCCAAAATCCGTGATGCCGTCCCGAGCCCTTCTGCGACATGGAAGCGTCCGGCAGTATGGATGATCTGGGTATTTGGATGTAGGGCGAGGTAATTGACCATGCTTTCGGCCATCGTGTCATCCCATGCTGTTTGCGCAGCAAACTGGCGGTTGGTTTTGGCTTCGTCTCCGTGGTGCATTGAGGCGTTGAATACTTGACGGTAGCGATCGTTACTGAGGGTCAGTGTCTCGGCAACCCACTTCCGCTCGTTGGCGGGTAACTGCTCAAGGTAACCGGCGCCTTGTTGGCCGATGCAGCGGACAATCGACTTCGGGGCGTTGGCGGCAATGACATCGAGATCGTGCTGTTTGGCAAACTCCACCAACGGGCGGTAGTCACTGCTGTAGTTGGGCCAGGCGTTGCCCTCTTTGATCAGTGTTTTCTCGCCGATTTCACTGGCAAGGTACTGGTTGACGATATGCTGCTTGTCGCGGGTGAACTGCTCCATGGACAGTGCCATGTTCGGGTTTTCGGCATACAGGGCGGAGAACAGTTTTGTCTGCATCAGGTGTGCAGCCGGGTGGCCATGCCACTCACCGACCAGCACGATATCGGCATCACGGACAGCTTGCGCAAGGCTGCTGATTGTTAAGGTTTGGCCGTCAGGGCTGCGGATAGTTGCGTCGTAGAACGTTGCCGGAGGGGTTACTTGTGCGGCAGGGGAGAATTCGCCCTGTGCGCTACAACCGAGGAGCAGGCTGGTTAGGCCGAGGGAAAGCCATTTTTTCATGATTGTCAGTTCACCATTTTGTCCGCAAGGCGCGCGGGCGCGTCAGTCAGACGTATAAGTATAGTGCGCTGATAATAAAGGAGTTGATATTGGTTATCAAATGTTATTGATAACCAATATCAATTAATGGACGGTCATTTATGCGGTACGGCGGTACACCCTGATCGCAAAATCTGCTTCGCAGTGGAACTGTTCGCTGGCTGCCAGTTGTTGCCAAACGGCATCGCTGGTCTTCCATGCAAACGGGGTCATCTGCATTAGGGCTGTGGCTTCTTTGCCATTGAGTGTCATATCGTAATGTAGCTGGTCGTCCTCGATCAGCTCAAAGCCGTCAATGGATTCCACGGGTACATCATGGAGATGGACTTCGTCGTAGATCAGCCCTTTAAGTTGGTATAGGTGGCGCGGGGCAGGGGTAACAGCAACGAGGATCCCGCCGGGCTTGACGGTACGAGCCAGCTCCTCTCCCTTGCACGGTGCATAGATCCGGACCACGGCATCGAAACTTTGGTCGGCGAATGGTAGGCGGTGGCTGGATGCCACGCAGAAACGACACTCCTTGTAGCGTTTGGCCGCATAGCGAATCGCAATTTTAGATATATCGAGCCCGTAGACGGTCAGCCCCGATTGTTCCGGTGTGGCAAGGGAAAAATCATGGGTATAGTAGCCTTCGCCACAGCCAATATCGAGCAGTTGTTGGGCGCTCTCTGGCAGGTGCTGTTTGATTTTTTCCACCACGGCATGCTTCATTGGCTGGTAGTGGCCGCCTTCCAAGAACAGGCGTCGTGCCTGCATCATCTCTTTGTTGTCACCCGGGTTTTTAGAGCTCTTGTGATGGGCTGGCATCAGGTTGACATAGCCTTCTTTGGCAAGGTCGAAACGATGGTTGTTGGTACAAAGCCAGGTGTTCCCCTGTTGAGCGAGGGGAAGGTGGCACAATGGGCATTGGTAGGACATGTCATTATCCGCTGGAGCATAAACACAATAATAGCCGCATTGTAACCTCAACTTCCCTGTGATGTGTGGTTTTAGCCAGAATTTATCTAGCCGTCGAAACGGGAAGACTTGTCGTTGATAGCTACTGCGCATAATTTTGCAATTAAAATTTAATTCCAATTGATCTGTACTATGATTTTTGAGCGCAAATAAATGATTGATATCCCTGTAAGGGATGTATCTATCAATGGACGCGCGCAAATAAGGCTTCATTGTCTAATAAAAATGTACAACAGGAGTTGAACATGAAAAAAGCAGCATTAGCAGTGGTTATTCCCGTTCTTTTGGCATCTGGTGCCGTTCAGGCTGGTACGATTTACCAAGGTGAGGATGGGTCAACAATCGATGTATACGGACGCTTGGCATTCAATATTACTGACAAGGGCTCGGAGGACGTCGAGGGTAAGTTCGATGCCCGTCTAGGTATCGGGGGATCTCAGACCGTCAACGATACTGTATCGGTGATTGGCTGGGCCGAATATCAGGTTGGCGCCGCTGAGTTTGCCAACAACCTTAATGATGAGGATGAGCTGACGGCTCGTTATGTCTGGGCCGGTATCGACGGGGCAGAATACGGTCGCCTGACCGGGGGACGTGTCGCATCGGGGCTTATCATGTTCACCGACATCGTCGATGTGTTTGCTGCGTCGGATATCGCGATCGCCCGTCAGGTTGGTGTTGTTGATGCTACCGCAACTCAGGTATTTCGTCAGGATGGTACGGTGCAGTATCAAAACAGCTTTGATTATTTTGATGTATCGGCGGCCTATATCATCGGCAATAACACCTCTGACTTGGATACAGCCTATAACCTTGCATTGCGCTATACCTTCAACATGGGGGATGCGGGCAAGCTCGCCCCTGTCGCGATTTATCAGTATGACGAGGGTGAGAGCGGCGATGAGTACTATGTTTGGGGTATCGGTGCCAGCTATTACATCGGTGATGTAGTGCTTGGGGTCGTTTATTCCGAGGACGAGGTTGAAAAAGTTGGCGTAGTCGATAAGAGCAAGGATGAAGTTGTTGAGGCCTCGATCGTTTATGATCTCAATGATTGGTGGGTATTGCGCGCCGGTTACCGTTGGCTTGAAAACAGTGGCGGGGATGAACTGGAACTGAGTGATACCACCCTTGAGGCCCAATACCGCCTGACTACCCGCTCGTCAATTTTCGGTAGCTATGTCTTCCGTGATGGCGATAACGGCACATCAGCTGGCTATTCGGGCGATGCCGATGATGATTACTTTTTCCTTGGCCTGCGTTACGAATACTGATCGCTCATCATCGAGTCGATTATGATTGTCAAAGCCCTGCGAGTGCAGGGCTTTTTTGTTTGGGGCGTTAGCTCTGGGCTTTGTATTCGGCTTTGTCCAAGCTGTGCTTTTTCATTCGCAGATACAATTTCTTGCGCGGGACCTGAAGATAATTTGCTACATCGTTGATCCGGCCAGCAAACAGGTAGAGTGCATCTTCGATAACTTGCTTTTCGTAGCTGTCGACCAAGTCATCGAGCGGGCTGCTCATATGCTCGATAGGTGTGGTGCGATCTTGGCCTGTCAGTTTTACAATACCAATGGCGTACAGCTCGGCGACGTTTTTCAGCTCCAGCACATTGCCGTTCCACTCATGGCGGTTGAGGGTATTGATATAGGCCTTGTCGATGGTCGGCATCGGCTTGTGCAGTTTCTGGCAGCTCAGTTTCAGGAAGTACTTGAACAGCGGGGCAATATCGCAAACGCGCTGGCGAAGCGGCGGCAGCTGGAAGCGAACCTGACTCAGGAAGTAGAACAGCTCTGGCAGCAAGCGCTCCTGCTCCACAAGGTTTTCTGGTGTCGTACCGGTAATCGCCAGTACCCGGACTTCTTTCTTGTTCTGGCGCTCTTGCTCAAGCAGGAAGCGGCACAGCCACTGCTGGGTCTCCATTGGCATTTCATGGGGATCATGCAGGCTCAGGCTGCCGCTACGTGCCGAGATCATCGCACGCTGAAGGTCGGCGGTACAGGAGATGCTGTGACCGACGATTGCCACGAACGGACCACGGTGCAGGGTGCTGTTCTGGTGCAGTAGCTTGGTGACGGTATGGCGGCCGCTACCGCTTTCACCTTCAACCAGGACATCCTTGGAGGTCAGGGCGATTTGGGTGATTTTTTCACGGATTTTGCTGATCAGCGGGCTGTCGCCGAGCAATACGTCGGTGGTGGACTGGGAAATAGCCGAACGTTGTGCAATGTGAGATTTGCGGGCCGGCAAATGCTTATCCAGCAGGGCGAGCAGCTCGGCTGGCTGAAGAGGCTTTTGCAGGAAGTCCAGCGCACCGCGCTTGACGGCATCGACCGCCATCGGAATATCACCGTGACCGGTGATCATGATAACCGGTAATTTAGGATCAAGTGATTGAATATGGTCAAGTAAATCCATGCCGCTCAAGCCAGGCATGTACATGTCAGTGACCACTACGCCGGGCCAGTCTTTATGAAGTAGCGTAGTTACTAGGGTAGGATCGGTAATGGCCTTAACTTTATAGCCAGACATCTCCAGCAATTGCTGGTAGGACTCCAAAACGTCCTGATCGTCATCAATGATCAATACTTCAATATCGTTATTCATTATCATCGTTTTTCAACTCCAACACGACCATAGCCCCGCCTTGTAGATTGGAGGCAAGATAGATCTCGCCGTCAAAGCGGTTCATTATCGATCGGCAGATACTCAGCCCAAGGCCAAGCCCCACCTCTTTCGTTGTGGTAAATGGAACAAAGAGTTTTTCCATAATTTCGGCGGCAAATCCGTCGCCGCTATCACTGACGGCGAGGCGGACGTGCCCGGCCTCGGCATCAAGAGAATGAATGGTGATCTGGCGGGCATCGCTACCTGCGACGGCGTCGCAGCTATTTACCAGCAAGTTCACCAAAATCTGTTCGAACTGGACCTGATCGGCGATGCAGTAGAGCCCGCTTTCAAGCTCATTGTGGATGGTCGTTTGCTGGACCTTGGCTCGGCTTTCGACAATCATCATGGCCTGCTGCAGTGACGCTTCGATATCGATTCGGTGTAGTCGCTTGTCAGCTCCCTGTTTCTTGGAGAAACTTTTCAGGCTACTGATAATCCGACTCATGCGAGAAGTCAGATTATCAATTTTCTCCAAACTGGCAGGCAACTGGTCTGTTCTTGATTTCTCCAAGGCCAGTTTGGCGGTGAAGATATGGGTCGAGATCGCGGACAGCGGTTGGTTCAGCTCATGGGCCAGCGACGTCATGGTCTGCCCGACCACGGCCATTTTGGCGGCTTGGATCAGCTCGTCTTGGGTGTCTCGCAGATCCAGTTCAATGCGCTTGCGATCTTCGATTTCTTCGTGCAGTTGGCGGTTTCGGGTTGTTAATGAGTGGGTTTTTTCCCTGACCATTTTTTCCAGCCAGCGGGCAGCATTTTCCTGCTCGGTAATGTCAGTCATGGTTATGATGACCTTTTCCTTTTGTCCCTGACTGAACAAACGGAAGTCGAGGCGCAGGTATAAGTTGTCGTCTTCGCCTTTGGGTTGTTTGATCGTCAGGTTACAGCCATGTGGTTGGTAGAGCGGGCTACCGGCGGCAAATAGAGATTGCAGTCGGGGTTGCATGGCGAGGCTGAATAGCTCCCAGAATGCGAGAGTGTGGGGGAGCTCGACATGGGCAAACAGACTCTGGGCGCTTGGGTTGACCGACTCTATTCTGCCATTGAGATCAGAGGTGATGATACTGGCCTGAGTGTTGTTGATCAGGTTGAGGGCATTGCTCTGCTGCATTTCCTGCATTTGGCGGCAGAATTGGCGTAGGTTGTCACCCAGCAGGCCAATTTCGTCGTCGCCGCTGACTTGGATTTCGGCATTGTGCTGGTTGTTGGCCACCGCGTACAAATCCTGCGACAACAGGTTGAGACGCTTCACGATTCCTTTGCCAACGAGGTAGATCGACAGCATGACCGACAGGAATAGGGTGACAATCATCATTCCAAACAAAATCAGGTTACTGATGTTGATTGATTGACGCGTTTTTTCGTTGAGGGCCTGCAGTGAGGCATCCTCATGCTCAACCATCGTCTGGGTCAAAGCTTCCTGATGGCCCAATAGAGACTGTATTTTTTCTTCGTAGGAACGGATCTGGTTATACAACGCATTGTCGCGCACCAACTGGGTTTCGAGTTGGCCTCCGGGTTCCACGAGAGTGATCAGCTCATCCAAAAGTTGGCGGTAAGACGCAGTCGATGAATAGTGACTCAGCTTCTGGCTCATCCTACTGACTTCTTGGGTCTTGTAGCCGATGAAATAGAAAGCGTTGCCGATATCCCGATCTTTGCGCTGAAGGATGATTTCTTGCACCAACTGGTGGAGCTCGTTCTCCTTGACGGTGATGGCTTGGATCAGCGAGAACTCGGTCATCACATCATTGACTGTGCTCGATACCACCGCATTGGGCAGCATGCGGGTGAGTTGCCATTCGACTTCCTGGCGAATTGGCGTCAGTTCGTCAATGAGATCCTGATGGAGCCATTTGATGTTGTTTTCAGTTTGTGCCAGAACAAACAGGTGGGTGTTGCGTTGGTAGAGCAAGTCGGCATAGACCTTGATATCTTGCTGCAAAGTTTGGTTTTCGTGTTTGATCGCCGGGTATGATTCGAGCGTCGCGGTCAGATCAATGGCCGCATTGATGCGATCGAGTTTTTCGAGAATATTTTGTTTGAGATCCGCATGCATGATCGGATCGGTATTGTTGCTCAGCAGGTTGAGTGCCGCCTGCAGCCCAGCGGTATTTCGTTCGAGCTGGTAGCTGGCCTGTAGGGTGGGCATATTTTTGCTGACCATGGTCTGGATTTGGCCATCGAGGCTTTCCCAGTTGGCAATCGCAATGACACTGACGCAGATGTTGAGGAAGGCCATGAAAGTGATGGCACCAATTAGGCGGTTGCCGATGGTATTGCGCAATAGCATCAGTTTTTACGCCTATTTTCATATTGCTCGATCAACCGTTCGCACAGGGCGATCGACTGCTCAAGTTGTTCGCCCATCAATTGGCGCCAGTGGTTGGCGTATTTCACCGTGGTGAGGTCGTTACGATCCATCGTCAGAACGGCGAGTAGGTGCGGGTCTTGGGCTTGAGACTCAGTGACTGGCGGTGTACTGGCAAGCTTGATGGCCAGATTAAGCTGGCGCATTTCAGCATTGTTCAGGTGCGGTAGGCGCTTGACCTCGTTGATGAGCTGCCATGCTTGATTGAGCCGGATAAGCTGTTGGTTGATTGTCTGTTCAAACAGTTGTTTGACCATCATCCCCCGTTGGTGCATCAGCTGGTAGTTGAGCTGAGAGACGTCAAACGGCTGGGTCATGTTCTGCTTCAAGGCATATTTGTTCATGCTACTGCTGGACAGGGTATGCTGCACCTGATCAGAAAGCAGAAAACGGATGAACTCAATGCTGTGTGCCGCCGGGTTGATGTTATTAACGGCAGCAACATAGCTCGGCATCAATGGGCTGTTTGGCTGGTACTGGAAGCCGATAAACGGGAAGTGCTCCTGACGTCTGTAGGCATAACTATCGATGATCGGGCCAATCCCGGCCAAGCCGCGGGAGATAGTGTCGCTAACCCCGTAGCTGCGGGCTGAAACAGATGACAGGTTGCCGCCGATCTGCAGCAGTAGTTGCCAGCCTTTTTTCCAGCCGTGCTGTTGGAGGATATTTTCGACCATGATGTGGGTTGTCCCAGATCGTGCAGGGCTGCTCATGACTAAATGACGGAAGTACTGCGGGTCGGTCAGGCTCTCCCAAGAGTCTGGGGCCTTGATATTGTGTTTGGCAAGGTAGTCTTCGTTCCACATCAGCCCGTAACCGGAATAGCCGAATACGGCTACGTTCTCTAGCGTTTGCTGCATGAAGCGCTGGCGCTGGAAAGCCGAGTCGTAATTGAGCGCGTTAAGCGGCATCAGGCTGTTTTGTTCGCTGAGGTAATTGAATAGCGAAGGTGACGACGAAATGACAATATCGATGTCATGGTCGTTTTGTTCGAGGAGCCTGAGCCCCGCGACCTCACGTCGGTGGAGGATCGTGAAGGTCATAGAGGGATGCTCTTCCTTGAATTTTGCCAACAGTGGCTGAAGCGATTCTAGGGTAAAAGTCGTCAGGACGATCAGTTGGTTGTTAGGCTTGGCAAAACAAGAAGCCGATAGGAAACACACGGCAATCAGCAGAAATCGTATCATGTTCAAGTCGCCAGACAGGGATAGGGCTTGTATATACTAACCAAAAGTGTGGGATAACAGAGAGTAGGAATTCGATCGTATCAAATTATTGATGATTTAGTCGCTTTTTACGACAAGTGATTCTTTTGATGGGTCATTTTTGACTCTGTATTTTTGTTTTTATCGTGAGGGATCACATTTTTGTTATTGGTATTGGGCAAATAAAAAACCGGTGCTATGCACCGGTTTGGGCTTTGGCCAAATGCAAATTAAGCATTCATAATCTGCTGAATTTCGCTGACTGACAAGTGATACTGGCGCGGGCAGTTGCGCCATGTTTGCAGCATGCGACGGTATTTGTCCAGCATCGGTACCTGGCTGTTGAACATGTGCTCAGTCTTGTCGAATTGTGGGTACAGCCCTTCGTCTTCAGTCAGGAAGCGAACGTAGTGTACTAGCTGGGCTTCGGTTGCGGCATCAAAGCCAAGGAAGTTCAGGCGGCGCTGGTCAACTTGCTGTTGCTTGTCGGCATCCAGCATTTTGTAGGATTCCTGCATCGCGTGGTACATTTCCATAAAGTCGATAACCTGGCGGCAATCTTGCTCAGGCAGGTCGCCGAAATCTTTGGCGAGCTCGCGCATTTGTAGTCCGTATCCGCGTTCCACGATTGTTTGAAGGCGACGGTACTTTTCTGCATTTTCCGGTGTCAGTTTTGACATCAGGTAGTACTGGTTAGAGAGGATCAGGCGTTGCGCGTTTGTCATTTCCATAATGATAGGCCTTTAATATTTATTGAGCTGGATTGAGATTAGCAGGTTGGTTACAAAAAAAATTGATCTGGTTACGACTTGCCGACTCTTTTTTGCCAAAAAACACTAATCGGACAAACTCTGTCCAGAAGTGCAGGCATTAGTGGCTCTAGCAATCTATTACCCATAGTTATTACATGGGATTATGCTTGCTACGGGTAGGGTTATCTGTTATGAGGCACGAAATGCTAGTGCCAGTTTTATTGGGTGGGGGGACTGGCTTTTTTAACGCGAGAAAAGGCGCAATTGTGCTTTCAGGATGAGGTTGGAATGGCGTGCCGATGATGGCGATAACAGCCGTTGTTGCACCTCGAGCCTGCGATGATAGGGATATTTGCGGTAACAAACAAACGATATGGTGTTTTTTTCTGCGGTTGGTGCGGGGTATCTTGCACTTACCGGGCGGAGTCCTTACTCTCCTTCCGCTAATATTGCACGAATATTTCGTGCCCACTCGCAAATTGCGCGAGAATCCCCGTTTTTTTCATTCATACGAACAAAATGCTGCTGGGAAGCAAGGATTCAAAGCAGAAGGAAAACGAGTGCATTGGGTGCCTGTTTTATTGCAGGCTGAAGTGTACCTAGGTTGTATTTCCGGTGCTTTGATTTGATCGATAGCCTGTTGTGATAGCAAAGGGCTGGAGACAGTACGCCTAATTGTTTTTATGAGTAATCTATGCAAGTTCTTTCTAGCCTGATCGGTGTTGTGCTACTGATCGCTTTGGCTTTCCTGCTCTCCGAGCGACGTAATCGTATTAATTGGCGTACCGTTTTCGGGGCTTTGGCCATCCAAATGACGTTTGCCGCGATTGTGCTGTATAGCCCGTTTGGCCGTGAAGCCCTATCCTCATTTTCTGACAGTGTCCAGCAAGTGATCAATTACAGCCATGACGGGATCAGTTTCCTCTTTGGCGGTTTGGTCTCTGACCGTATGTTCGAACTGTTCGGTGGCGGCGGTTTTGTGTTAGCCCTGCGGGTACTGCCGGTTGTGGTGTTCTTTTCCGCATTGGTCTCGGTGCTTTATTATCTGGGTATCATGCAGTTCATTGTTAATACCCTTGGCCGAGCACTGTCTCGCCTGCTAGATACAAGTCGCCCGGAGTCGATCTCGGCTACTGCCAATATCTTTTTGGGTATTTCCGAAGCGCCTCTGACGATCCGACCTTATCTGTCGACCATGACCCGCTCGCAGTTGTTTGCGGTGATGGTTGGTGGCATGGCATCGGTAGCGGGTTCGGTACTGGTGGGGTATGCCCAGATGGGGATCCCGCTAGAGTATCTTCTGGCCGCGTCGTTTATGGCAGCACCGGCTGGCCTGATGATGGCCAAGCTGATGATTCCAGAGACTGAAGATACCAGCACATGTACCGGCGATAATAGCGAAGATGAGGATCGTCCGGCCAATGCCATTGATGCCGCCGCTCAGGGGGCGACACAGGGAATGCGGGTGGCACTGAATATCGGTGCGATGTTGCTGGCATTCGTTGGCCTTATTGCAATGATCAACGGGATGCTATCACTGGTTGGCGGTTGGTTCGGGATGCCGCAATTGAGCCTTGATTTGGTCTTCGGCTACTTGTTCTTGCCATTTGCCTATATGGCCGGGATTTGGGATTTTGACGCCGCACAGCAAATGGCGGTGATTTTCGGTACCAAAACGACCATCAACGAGTTTGTCGCCTTCTCTCAGTTGGCACCATTGATTACCAGTGGGGCGCTAGAGCCTCGCGTGGAAGCGATTATTGCGTTTGCGTTGTGTGGCTTTGCGAACTTTGGTTCGATTGCGGTGATGCTGGGCAGTATGGGGATGATGGCACCGAACCGTTATCATGAGATAGCCACTCTGGGCGTACGCTCGTTGGTGGCGGCAACCCTCGCCAACTTGCTCAACGCGACGGTGGCAGGATTGTTTATCAGCCTCGCCTTGTAATTGTTTTAGATAGAGAAAACGCCAGCAGTCGCTGGCGTTTTTTTTACGTTATCGATGCGTGGTAACGCGTGTTTTAGCTTAGGCCAATAATATTGCCGTCTTCGTCCAAATCCAGAGCCAGATAAGCCGGCTTTTCAGGTAATCCAGGCATCGTCATTACGTTGCCGCATAGGGCATAGACGAAACCGGCCCCAGCGCAGAGTTTGAGCTCGCGGATCGGAACGATGAAATCGCGAGGAGCCCCTTTCTGGGCCGGGTCATGGCTGATGGAAAGGGGGGTCTTGGCCATACAAACCGCAAGGTTGTCGTGGCCTTGAGCCTTGAACTGGGCAAGTTGCTGCTTGGCAAGTTCGGAGAGTTCGACCCCTCGGCCGCCGTAGCCGACTTCGGCAACGGTCATCAGCTTCTCTTCCAGCGTTTGTGATAGGTTATAGAGCGGCTTGAAGTTGGCGGGTTGCTGGCAGGCACGAACGACAGCGTCGGCCAGCTCTACGGCCCCTTCGCCACCCTTGCCAAAGGCCTCGCTAATTGCCACCTCTACAGGGGTAGCAAATTGCTCGCCTTCAATCATGCGCTTTAGGGTCGTCAGTTCTTGTTCTGTATCCTGCGGGAAGCGGTTGATCGCCACTACAACAGGTACCCCATAGCGGGCGGCATTGTTGATGTGCCATTTTAGATTGGCAAAACCGGCATCCAGAGCTTTGCTGTCAGGTTCGAAGATCGCATCTGGTAGTGCTTGTCCCGGGCGAAGATCGTAGAGACCCGAGTTGGCTTTTAGGCCGCGCAGGGTGGCAACGACAACGGCACAGTCCGGTCCGCGACCGGCTTGCTGGGCCTTGATGTTACAGGCTTTCTCAAAGCCCATATCCGAGCCAAAGCCGCCTTCGGTGACGGTGAAATCGGCCAGCTTCAGGGCAATACGATCGGCAATGATCGATGAGTTGCCGTGGGCAATATTGGCAAATGGGCCGGCATGGATCAGCGTCGGTACCCCTTCGAGCGTTTGCATCAGGGTCGGCTCGATAGCCTCGCACATGGTGACAGCCATCGCCCCTGCTACTTGCAGATCCTCGGCAGTGACAGGGTTGCCGTCAAGATCATAAGCCAGTACGACACGACCGATGCGCTGGCGCATGTCAGCCAGATCATGCGACAGGGCCAGAATGGCCATCAGCTCGGAGGCCGCCGAGATCTCAAAGCCGTCCTCACGTTCGATTCCGTTGATATCTTTGCCGGGCTCGTTTTTGCCGACAGTGATCATCCGTAGGGCACGATCATTATGATCCATGACTCGCTTCCAGACGATACGGTTGATATCGATGCGCAGGGCTTTTAGTCCCGTTTTTTCGCTGAAGGCTTCATAGCCGTGGCGCTGTTCATGGTAGAGGCGCGCATCCAGTGCGGCAGCGGCAAGGTTATGGGCGGCCGTAACAGCATGGATATCGCCCGTTAGGTGGAGGTTGAGTTTCTCCATCGGCGCAACTTGGCTGTAGCCGCCGCCAGCGGCACCGCCTTTCACGCCGAATACCGGTCCCATCGATGGCTGGCGGATACAAGCTATGACGGAGCGATTAATTTTAGCCAGCCCTTGGGCCAAACCGATGGTGGTTACTGTCTTGCCTTCGCCAAGCGGTGTCGGCGTAATTGCGGTGACGACGATCAGTTTGCCTTCTTGGCGATCGGCCAGGCGCTTGAGTACGGCTGGTTTGACCTTGGCTTTGAGGGTACCTTGTGGCGTCAAGTCCTCGGCCAGTAGGCCTGCCTGTTGGGCGATAGTCTCGATAGGGGTTAATGTGGTATCACGGCAAATCTCAATATCACTTTTCATGGTGCACAATAACCTCGCTGCGTATCATGTAAAATATTGCGGAAATCATTAAATTCAGTTGGCGCAATCGTTTGCTTTTGGTTTATACCATAATTTTATTATGCGTATATAGCGAATTTCCGAGATAAGTGCGGTGATTTTGTCTTTAATCAATAGCCACGTCAATCTGTGGTTGATGGGAGAAGTGAATTTGAAAGCTTAAGTTCTCGGAAGTGGTTGTTATTCAGTGAGAGAGTAAAAGGAGAGCGTTGGCTCTCCTTTTGGATCGGGGTATGGAGGTTAGAACATCACTTTGGCATTGGTGTAGCTGCTGATGATCTCTTTGACTTTTTCCATAGTTTCTTTGGATGGCGGGCTCACGCCTGTTAGTGGGTAGTCAAAGCCCATGGCTTCCCACTTGTGCTCGCCGAGCTGGTGATACGGCAGCAGTTCGACCTTCTCGATGTTGTCCATGTCTTTGATGAACTCGCCTAGCAGGTGGGCGGAGCGCTCGTCGTCGGTGAAGCCAGGCACCACAACATAGCGGATCCAGGTTTTCTGGCCACGCTGGTGCAGGTAACGGGCAAAATCCAATACGCGTTTGTTCGGCACGCCGACCAAGTTCTGGTGGATTGAGTCATCCAGTTGCTTCAGATCGAGCATGACGAGATCGGCAGCATCCAGCACTTCGTCGACGACCTCAGTGTGCTTGCGGATGTAACCGTTGGTATCTAGGCAGGTGTGGATTCCTTGGGCCTGTGCGGCACGGAAGAAATCTCGAACAAATTCGGGCTGCATCATGGCTTCGCCACCAGATGCTGTTACACCGCCGCCAGAAGCGTTCATGAAGTGACGGTAAGACGTGGCTTCCTTCATCAGTTCATCTACGGTGATTTCTTTCCCGTCATGCAAGTCCCAAGTATCGCGGTTGTGGCAATACTGGCAGCGCATCAAGCAGCCTTGCATAAAGACAATGAAACGGATACCCGGACCATCGACGGTCCCGCAGGTTTCAAAAGAGTGGATTCGGCCTGTTACTGACATTACATCGCTTCTCCGCTTTGGGCGTGTTTTAATTGTTATTTTATTACAAAAACAGCCCTCAAAGTAGAGGAAAACGCACTAAAAAAGTAAGGATACTACGTTTTACGTGCTTCAAATTTGGGGTTTGGCGATACCTATCCATGGTGGTGGATAGAGGTGTGAGCAATGGATGGGGGAGAGGTATAAAAAAAGCCGATCGTTTCCGATCGGCTTAGTATCATTTACTGCCAGCAGGGCAGTTTCACTGAGGACTCTAGATTATAGAGAAGCAGTGAAAGTACGAGAGATAACGTCGCGCTGCTGCTCTGGAGTCAGAGAGTTGAAACGCACAGCGTAGCCCGATACACGGATAGTTAGCTGTGGGTACTTCTCTGGGTGCTTAACTGCATCTTCCAGTGTTTCGCGGTTCAGAACGTTAACGTTCAGGTGCTGGCCGCCTTCGATGCCTGCTTCGTGGTGGAAGTAGCCATCCATTAGACCCGCTAGGTTAGTTTCTTGAGTATCAAGATCTTTACCTAGTGCGTTTGGTACGATAGAGAAGGTGTAAGAGATACCATCTTTAGCGTGTGCAAACGGTAGTTTACCAACAGAAGTCAGTGAAGCTACAGCGCCTTTCTCGTCACGGCCGTGCATTGGGTTAGCACCTGGTGCGAATGGAGCACCTGCGCGACGACCGTCAGGCGTGTTACCAGTCTTCTTACCGTATACCACGTTTGAAGTGATAGTTAGGATAGACTGAGTTGGGATCGCATCACGGTACATCTTGTGAGTACGGATCTTGTTCATGAAGCGCTCAACTAGGTCACAAGCGATGTCATCTACGCGAGCATCGTTGTTACCAAATTTAGGGTAGTCGCCTTCGATTTCGAAATCGATCGCGATGCCGTCTTCGTCACGAACTGGCTTAACTTTAGCGAACTTGATTGCAGATAGTGAGTCAGCTGCAACAGACAGACCTGCGATACCACATGCCATAGTACGCTTAACGTCACGGTCATGTAGAGCCATTAGCGATGCTTCGTAGCTGTACTTGTCGTGAGAGTAGTGGATAGCGTTCAGTGCGGTCACGTACTGAGTTGCTAGCCAATCCATGAAGTGGTCTAGGCGATCCATAACGTCTGCGTAGTCTAGGTACTCAGATTCGATTGGAGCAGTCTTAGGACCAACCTGCATCTTCAGCTTCTCGTCCACACCGCCGTTGATTGCGTAAAGCATAGTTTTCGCAAGGTTAGCACGTGCGCCGAAGAACTGCATTTGCTTACCAACAACCATTGGAGATACACAACATGCGATCGCGTAGTCGTCAGAGTTCATGTCTGGACGCATTAGGTCGTCGTTTTCGTACTGGATTGAAGACGTATCGATAGATACCTTCGCACAGAACTTCTTGAAGCCTTCAGGTAGCTGCTCAGACCATAGAACAGTGATGTTCGGCTCTGGAGAAGGACCCATAGTGTATAGGCTGTTTAGGAAACGGAAGTTAGTACGAGTAACTAGCGTACGGCCGTCAAGACCCATACCACCCATTGACTCTGTTGCCCAGATTGGGTCGCCAGAGAACAGCTCATCGTACTCAGGAGTACGTAGGAAACGAACCATACGTAGTTTCATTACGAAGTGGTCGATCATTTCCTGTGCTTGAGCTTCAGTGATAACGCCGTTTGCAATATCACGCTCGATGAACACGTCTAGGAACGTAGAAGTACGGCCTAGAGACATTGCAGCACCGTTCTGAGACTTAACAGCAGCTAGGTAGCCGAAGTAAGTCCACTGGATAGCTTCTTGTGCGTTAGTCGCTGGGTTAGAGATATCGCAACCGTATTTCGCAGCCATTTGCTTGATTTGACCTAGTGCACGGTGTTGCTCGCAAATTTCTTCACGAAGCTGCATGGTCATTTGAAGATCTTCGCCCTTCTCAAAACGCTCTTGTAGCGAAGTGAATTGTGCGAATTTGTCTTTCATCAAGTAGTCGATACCGTATAGAGCAACACGACGGTAGTCACCGATGATACGGCCACGGCCGTAAGCATCTGGAAGACCAGTCAGTACGCCAGACTTACGGCAAGCTAGGATATCTGGAGTGTAGATATCGAATACGCCCTGGTTGTGCGTCTTACGGAATTCAGAGTAGATTTTCTTGATTGTAGGGTCTAGTTCACGGCCGTAAACTTTGCAAGAACCCTCGATCATACGGATACCACCGTTAGGGATCAAAGCACGCTTAAGAGGAGCGTCAGTTTGAAGGCCTACGATAGTCTCAAGATCTTTGTTGATGTAACCAGCATCGTGAGCAGTGATTGTAGATACAACGTCAGTATCGAAATCAACAGGAGCGTGAGTCGCGTTTTCCTGTTTGATACCTTCCATTACAGCTTCCCAAAGTTTAGCTGTAGCAGGAGTTGCTTCTTTTTCTAGGAAAGTACCGTCACCCTCGTAAGGAGTGTAGTTCTTCTGAATGAAGTCGCGAACGTTTACTTCGTTCTGCCAGTCGCCAGCGGCGAAACCTTCCCATGCTTTAGCAAATTGCTCTGCCATTGTATACCTACCTATCTCTATGTCAGTAGAAAAATAATTGTGTTATCGACGTCGTAAACTTAGTGGTGGCCTTGGCCTTTAAGTTCCGGACGGCGATGGATAATCCAATAAGTCATACCAACCAGGAAGCCACCGCCAAGGATATTACCAATAGTCACTGGGATCAGGTTGTTAAGTACGAAATGACTTACCGTTAAATCAGCAAATTGCGATGGATCAACACCCGTCATCGCCCAGAACTCTGGTGTTGCGAAGGAGTGGATAACGATGCCCATCGGAATCATAAACATATTTGCAATGCTGTGCTCAAAACCGCTAGCTACAAACATAGCAACAGGCAGCAGCATTACCATAACTTTATCAGTTGCAGAACGACATGAGAATGTCATCCATGTCGCCAGACACACCATTAGGTTACAAAGCGTACCCAATACGACCGCTTGGGCGAAATTGTGATGAAGTTTGTGCTGGGCAATTTTCATAGCGTTGATGCCCCATTGACCGTTAGCACCCATGTGCTGTTGGGCAATCCAAATGCAAGCGACAAAGAAGGTGGCGCCAACAAAGTTACCGCAGTAAACGACAACCCAGTTGCGCAAAAGTTGAGGTGTCGTAATACGACCACTTGCACGAGCAACCGTTGTTAGTACTGATGAAGTGAAAAGCTCACCGCCGCAGATAACAACAAGAATAAGGCCTAGACTGAAAGCCATACCGCCGACGAATTTGGCCATGCCCCATGGCATGTCGCCAGCACCGGTGGTGACTGTCGTATAGAACACAAAGGCGATTGAAATAAATACGCCAGCAGTGATAGCAAGGAAGAAGGATTGTAGGGGGTTCTTCGTTGCTTTATAGACACCAACTTCTTCGGCTTTGTGCGCCATCGCTGGTGGCATGAGAGCGTCAAACGGGTTGTTTTCAGTCTTCACAGGTTTGCTCTTAAAAAGTTTAAATTTCAGCTGTCGGAATAATAGCAAATGAAGCCAGCCAAAAACTTGATTTAGATCATTGCGGTGAAATTATATAACAACTTTAGACCATTTGTTATAAGTCACACAAATGCAAGCTTATGATTTTATTGAATATAATTTTTTTGATAAACGCTAAATTTTTTTTAATGTAATTTAATTTCATCTCGTAAGGTGAAATTTACACTTTATGGTTATTTTTTCAAATTCAATGAGATAGTGAAAATTTGTCAGTTTTATTCTTTCAGCAGCTGAGAAAATAGTCATGATGGCTGAGATTTATTTGTTAGTTAAATGTTGATTTGGTGGTGGGAGAGGTGGTCGGATGTATTTAATTTACACAATGAAAAGAATGGTGCGCACCTTCGTGGCACCATTTTTTGTTCTTGCTGGTTTTAGGCAGGAAGGCAGATTGACGCTTCGCCTTAGCAGGCGTGGCGCATTTTTGCCTTTTGCAGTTTGTGGTACGACGCCAGCAGTTTCTGATGAGCCGGGAATTGCGCCATGCTCAGATCACCGGCGGTCAGGCCGTAGAAGCGAACGGTGCCCTCGATAGATCCCCAAGCCGCAGCGACGGTGTCAGCACCAAATAGGCGCTCGAATGCGGATTTGTATTGGGCTGGCTCGCGCTCTTCGTCCAGTGCCAGCTTCAGGCTGGTTACCAGACAACGGAAGAAGCAGGCACGCTCAGCGCTGTAAGTCGAGACGTTATAGTCCACGCACCAGCTGGCATGTTCTAGTGCTAGTTCAAGATCTCCGCCCGCTAGTGCCAGCAGGCATTTCAGCTCGCCGATACGCAGGGTCTGCCATGCGTCGCCGGCCTGCGGTACTAAGCCAATGATCTCGTACAGGCGGTTGAAGTCGTCGAAACCTTCTTCTTCAAGAATTTGGTACATCTCGGCGTATTGCTCGGCGTCCCACTCGACAGCAGGTAGTGCCAGCAGGGTCTCGCGCAGTTCCATTGCGGTATTGTTGTTGGCTTCGATCAGTTCTTCGACAGGGTAAATTTCTGACCAGCCCGGAACGATGATTCGGCAGCAGTCTACGCCAAGGTGATCGTAGTCGGCGATGTAGGCATCGGTGCCTTCGGCATGCAGAAGGGCCATCAGGTGGGTGAACTCTTCCTCTGAGGTGCCGCTGAAGTTCCAGTCGACGAATTCGTAGTCGGCGTCTGCTTTGAACAGATCCCAAGAAACCAGGCCAGATGAATCAATGAAATGGGTTTCAAGGTTGTGGTGGTCGCTGACCTCTTCGTTGTCGAACGATGGCTCAGGGAAAACATCAAGATCCTTAAGGCCTCGGCCCTGAAGCAGCTCGGTCACGGTACGTTCGAAGGCGACTTCGAAACGAGGGTGAGCGCCGAATGACGCAAAGGTGGTGTTGTTGCTCGGGTTGAACAGTACCACGCAGATCACCGGATACTTGCCACCCAGAGAGGCATCGTAGCTGTAGATCGGGAAGCCTTCGGCTTCGAGGGCGTCGATGGAGGCCTTGATCCCCGGGAAGCGCTCGATCACGCTGGCAGGAATTTCCGGCAGGCTGATGCTCTCGGCAATGATTCGGTTTTTGATCTTGCGCTCGAAGACTTCCGATAAGCCTTGGGTACGTGCTTCGGTCTTGGTGTTGCCGGCGGACATACCGTTAGATACATACAGGTTGCCAATGATGTTCATTGGGATGTAGACAGTTTCCTTATCGCTCTGGCGCTCGAACGGCAGGCAGCACACACCGCGTTCCATATTGCTTGACTGTAGGTCAACCAGATCGGTGCCCAGTAGCTCCATGGTCGGGTCGTAGTACTGGCTCAGGCGCTCGTCTAGAATGCCTTCTGGCGGCAGGTTGTCTTCAAGCTCGAGCGGGAACCATTTTTCGTTTGGATAATGAACGAACTCGCTGTCGGCAATCGCTTCGCCCAGATAGTAATCAGCGTAGAAGTAGTTGGTTGATAGGCGCTCGAAATATTCGCCCAGCGCAGAGGCAAGAGCAGCCTTTTTGGTTGCGCCCTTGCCGTTGGTGAAGTTCATCGGCGCGTCAGCGTCGCGGATGTGTACTGACCAGACGTTTGGAACAGGGTTTAGCCAAGAAGCTTCTTCGATATTGAAGCCAAGGTCTTTGAGTTTGTTTTGAAAACGCTCGATAGACTCTTCAAGCGCGGCGTCTTTACCCGGAATATAGGTTTTCATTATAGGTCTCGTAGAGAGTGTTGAGTGGCGCGAAGTATACCTGTCACACGAAATAATCCCAAGCTTCGCCCTATCAGATAAGTTGGCTGCCGCAGTGTGATCTGCGGCAGCATGAAGGGGCTATCGAGGGAGCTGGAATACCGCCAATTGATTGTTCTGGTTTTCCGCCTGTTGAGATAGGTGGTTGCTGGCTTCGGCCGTTTGGCTTATCCCGGCGACATTTTGGGAAATGATGTCGTTGATGCCGTTGATATTCATAGTGATATCGGAAATAGCCTGATTTTGGCCATTTACTGCCTGGGTGACCTCGGCATTGACTTGGCTGATGTGAGCCAAGGTCTGGCTGATCGTCGCCAGCTGGAGGTCCGTTTTTTCGGCGATTTCGCTATTGTGGCTGACTTTCTCCAAGCTGCCGTTGACCGCATCGACCACTGCCGACGACTTCTGTTGCAATTGCTCGATAATTGTCTGGATTTGCTGAGTCGAAGTCTGGGTCTTGGCTGCCAGTACACGAACTTCGTCGGCCACGACGGCAAAGCCTCGTCCGCTTTCGCCAGCTCGTGCAGCTTCAATCGCGGCATTGAGCGCCAGCAGGTTGGTTTGCTCGGAAATGCTGTCGATCACCGTGATCACTTCGCTGATCTTGATGCTTTGCTCGTTGAGGTCGAGAACCTGACAAGCCGTTTCGCTGAGTTGGGTTTCCAGCTCATCGGTCAGCTGGCGCGCCTGCTGGGCAATGTCGCTGCTCTCTTGTCCTAGGTTATATGCCTCGCGGGCTTGTTCGTCCGCTGTGCGGGCATGGCTGTCGACTTGCGCGGCAGTCGCGGCAAGCTCATTGACGGCCGTGGCAATCTGCATGACTTGCTGCTGCTGTTCTTGGCCATTGACTTCGCTTTGGGTCATTACCGCCGCCAGTTCGGTGGATGACGCGGCTACTTCGTCGCTGACCCCGCGTAGGGTGCGGATTATATTGGCGAGCTTGCCAATGGCATCATCCAGATTATGGCCCAGCTTACCGAGCTCGTTGCTGCCATCGATCCCTGACAGGCTGTCGAGCTTGCCTTCGGCCAGATTGCGGGTGGTCTCGGACAGGGTTGTCATCATGCGGCTAATTGCCCCGGCCATCAGGACGCTGATGCCGAGTGCCAGAATGGCGGCAATTGCAGTCGCCGTTAATTGGCTGGTTGTGACAGTTGAAAGCAGTGAGGATGTCTGCCCGCCCAGGGTTTCGGTGGTACGGATTGAATTGGCTAGCAGATCATTGATGATTGCTGTGTTTTCCCCTCCAATTTTAGTCATCTCACTCGCCATATTGTTGATTTGGCTCTGTAGCTCGATGATCTCACCCACTTGGCGCTTCCACTCGTTCCCGTTTTTGACCAGCAATTGGGTTTCCGGCCATTGACTGAAGCGGCTCATTTGATCGAGCAGCGACAGGGTCAGTGTCATGGTTTGCTGGGTCTCGGCCGGGTTCTGGCCCTTCACGCCAACGGCAAGGTGGTAGAGCATCAGGGCAGCAGTGTCTGACAGTTGTGCCAGTTCGCGTCCCCATAGGGCGACGTCGGCATCATTGTGGTTGTCGACAATGGCTTTGTGAACCGTGTTTATATCTGTGGTTAGCCAGCTGGTTGCGTCATAGATTGCCGTCATCTTATGGCGCTTTTCTCGTAGTTCGACAGAGATATTGACGTAACGGGTGTAGTTATTGAAAAAGCGGGTCAACTTCTGTTTGTTTTCTGGGGAAAGGGCACTGCTGTTTAGCGCCATTACCTGATTATAGCGTGCTTGCAGCTTGGTGAGGTTGCTGCGGTTGGTGTCCACCATTGCATCGAGGTGACTGTCAAAACCCAACCCGTAGATGGTTTTCATCCGGCTATTGTCGACAATTTCCTGAAGGGCACGCATGTGACGGTTGAACTGGATGTAATCGTTCACGTCATTGGTGTTTTCTTTTACACCTGCGAGGAGGTTCTGGTTAATCAGAAGTACTGCCGTAAAACAAAGAATGGCAAACCCTGAAGAGAGGGAAAGTAGGATATTAAGCGGAATATTTTTAATCGCGTGATTCATGTGTATTTATAGTAAATCCCGATGAAATATAAAAAAAAGACAAAACTGACAATTAAGTCTGTGAAAGTAGTAGTAAATTATGGCGGCGGATTATAGAAACAAAAAAACGTGATGACTAGTCATGGGGTAAAAGAAACTGACATAAGAAATGACATTTTTTGTCATTGTTAGAAGTGACAGTTATTGGCATTTCCCTATCGTTTTTAGTCATCCTTTTGATTCTTATTAGGAATTGTTTGTATGGATGGTGTGCTTACGGCCTGATTTGTTGTTTTTATGACCGTCATCCCATCTGATTCTGGCAGTGAGTGAAAGTCATCACAGTTAAACGGGTTACTCTGTAGCATCATAAGTTGGTCGGATGAGTTCCAACTAATTATATATTCTGGATAATTATTAATTCACATCCTTTTAGTCGGTATTGAGATAAATGGGCAGGCTAAAATGGAGGTTAAAGAGGGATACGATGAAAGCTACGATAGCATCTACGATTGACGCACTACGTGATGATTATATTGCCGCGGTGACGCGTTTAGTCGCTATGCCAAGCGTCTATCAGGACGATGACAGCGGAAAACCATTTGGCCAGCCTATTGATGACTGCCTGACTGAAACACTGAAACTGTGTGACGAGCTGGGGTTTGCAACTTACAAAGATCCTGAAGGGTATTATGGCTATGCCGAAATCGGTAGTGGCGAGCAGATGATTGGTATTCTCGGCCACTTGGATGTGGTGCCAGTGGGAGAAGAATCCGCTTGGCAGAGCCCGCCGTTCAGCCCTGAAATTCGTGATGGTCGACTATACGGGCGTGGGACTCAGGACGACAAGGGGCCGACACTGGCCGCGATGTTTGCTGTCAAGGCTCTGCTTGATAGCGGTATTGTGCTAAACAAGCGCGTCCGTTTTATTTTTGGTACCGATGAAGAAACCCTTTGGCGCTGTATCGGCCGCTATTTGGAAAAAGAAGAGGCTCCAAGCTGCGGTTTTACCCCTGATTCTGTTTTTCCGCTGATTTATGCCGAGAAGATGCTGATCCAATCATGGCTTCATGGCACGGGCGATGCCGCTGTCGAGCTATCGTGTGGCGGGGCGCTCAATGCGGTTCCTGAGCTTGCCCGGTATGTCGGCCCGTTATGGGAAGAACTGGCGGCGAAGCTGGATGAGCTTGGGTTTGATTTCACCGCCGAGGATGCAGAGGTCACGGTGTTTGGCAAGGCGGCCCACTCGGCCTCGTCCGATACCAAAGGGGTTAATGCGATTGCCCGTTTGTGTATGGCGTTGCGTGATATCGGGGTAACTCATCCGGCGGTGCGTTTTATTGCCGAGCAGGTCGGCGAGGATGCCAATGCCAAGGAGATTTTCGGTCCGGTTGAGGATGTGAGTGGCCGGCTGACCTTCAATGTGGCTCAGCTTGAGATCAACAGTGCGACCAGCAAGATCGGTATCGATATCCGGGTACCAGTGACCTTCGCTAAGGAAGATTTCGATAATGATATCTATGCCGTGGCTGAACAGTACGCGCTGCGCTATGAAGAGTTCGATGTGTTGCCATCCTTGTACGTACCGGCCGAAAGCCCGTTGATCCAGACATTGATGGCTGCCTATCAGGAGGTCACTGGCGATTGCGAGAGCCAGCCGATGACTTCTGGCGGTGCGACCTATGCCCGCGCGATACCCAATTGTGTGGCGTTCGGGGCGGTGTTCCCCGGTCGCGACAAAGTGGAACACATGCCCAATGAGTACCTAATCATTGACGATATGCTCAGGGCAATGAATGTGTATGCTAACGCGATATATCAATTGCAGGGAGTTGAGCTATGACAACCACGTCTGAGGCCGGCAAAATGAAACGTTCGTTCAAGATGCCCACGGTATATACCATCCTTTTTTCCATTATTGCTCTCGTTGCCCTGATGACTTGGGTGCTGCCCGCGGGTAAGTACGATTATGTCATCAATGGTACCCAGCAGGTGATCCCGGCTGCCGAGGTACTGGACTATAACGGGGATGAGCGTTTGTTGCCGGTTCCCGGCAGCTACCATGAGTTGGAGTCTTCGCCGCAGGGGGTGATTGATGTCTTGATGGCACCGATCAAGGGCTTCCACAAGGCGGTGGATGTTGCGTTGTTCGTATTGGTGATCGGTGGCTTCCTTGCCGTAACCATGCGTACCGGGGCGATGGACTCCGGGGTGGCGGCTATCGTTCGTAAGTTCCACGGTCGTGAGCAGTTGATGATCCCTGTCTTGATCACCTTGTTCGCGCTGGGTGGATCGACGTACGGGATGGCTGAGGAAACCGTGGCGTTTTGGGCGGTGATCCTGCCGGTGATGGCGGTTGCTGGTTATGACCGTATGGTCGCGGCCGGGATTATCCTGCTTGGCTCTGGGGTCGGTGTATTGGCATCAACCGTGAACCCGTTTGCCACAGGGATCGCATCGGGTTTTGCCGGATTGCCGATTGGTGACGGGATCGTGCTTCGGGTGATTCAGCTGGCCATTCTGATTGTATTGGCATCGTGGTTCGTGATGCGCTATGCCGCCAAGGTCAAGGCTGATAAATCCAATTCCGTGCTGGCTGATATAGAGTTCAACGACGAGTTCTCACATGTCAGCGAGGACACCGGTGAGTTCACCACCAAGCAAAAATGGACGATGGGGATCTTCTTCACGGCTTTCCTTATCATGATCTACGGTGTTATTCCGTGGGCTGATATGGGAATCACGGCGATCCCGACCATGTGGTGGTGGTTTGATGAGCTGTCAACGTTGTTCTTGGCTGCGGCGATTTTGATTGCTGTTATCAACCGTATGCCAGAAGGCGAGTTCATCAAGACATTCATCGAAGGTGCCAAGGACTTGATTGGCGTCGCCCTCGTGGTTGCCGTTGCGCGCGGTATTTACGTGGTGATGGACAACGGGGTGATTATTGACACCATCCTCAACTGGGCAGAAGGCGTTGTAACAGGCCTGTCTTCTGGGGTGTTTGTGGTCGTGACCTATTTCGTCCATATCGTCCTGAGCTTTTTCATTCCATCTACCTCAGGGTTAGCGACAGTGTCTATGCCGTTGATGGCCCCATTGGCGGACTTTTCTGGCATTGGCCGTGATTTGATCATCACAGCTTACCAGTCTGCCAGCGGTTGGATTAACTTGTTCGCACCGACTGCCGGGCATCTGGTTGCGGGTCTGGCCCTGGCCAAGATCCCATACGAGCGATTCCTGAAGTGGGTAATGCCATTTGTCGGTATGGTACTGGCAGTGACCGTCGTGTTGCTGTTTGTCGGTGCGGCGATGGTTTGATTGGTTGTTTGTTGATATCAGAGCGGGGCTGTGTCCCCGCTTTTTTGTTTCTGCTAATATCGAAATATTGTTGGGTGTTGAGATATCAAGGTATTGAGAGTCGTAGATATGGAATTGGAAGACGTAGCGAAGGCGCTAAAAGAGTTGGGCCACCCGACCAGACTGGCGGTTTATAAGCACTTGGTCAAGGCGGGGTACGATGGTTTGCCGGTGGGCAGATTACAAGAGGAGCTGGCAATTCCGGGGTCGACGCTATCCCACCATATTTCTGGATTGGTATCGGCAGGGCTGATTTGTCAGCAGCGCGATGGGCGGGTGCTGTATTGCGTTCCTCAGTATGAGGTACTTGATGCAGTGATCGGTTTTCTTCGTGATGAGTGCTGCAGTGCATCGAGTAAAACCGAATACCCATCAGAGTAAAAAACAGAATGAAAAAAACGGGCTGAGGCCCGTTTTTTGTTTTATGCCTTGGGGCGCAAGGAGAGAACGTGAAGCAGGCGCTCAGGGGTCTGCGGCCAGGCGAGCGGGCAGGCCACGGGGTTGTCTTTGCTATACCACCCCTCGAAGCGTTGCGTATTGTACTGGTAGAACTGGACCGTATTGTATAACGGGACCGTGATCTGCTTGCTGGCCGTTAGCTTATTGAGCTGGTGGATAATGTTCAATCGCTGTTGGGCGCTGTTGGCAATTGGGAACTCCGCCAATAGTCGGTCGATGTCGGGATCCTTGTAGAAGTGCATCGCATAGCGCGGGTATTGCGGGGCCTGATATGCACTGTTGAATGCGCTGTCGAAGTACTTGAATGGTGTTTGCCCTTGCGGGTAATTGGTCAATGACAGTTGGTAGTCGGCATTGCTCAGGCGTTGAACAAACTGATCGAAGTCGACTTCCTTTGGAATGACTTGAATACCAATATTGCCGAGCATCTCGCTGAGTAGTAGCGCGGTGGTATTGAAATCCGACCAACCACTTGGGGTCAGCAAGGTTAATGAGAGTGGTTTGCCTGAAGGAAGTTCTCGCCAAGCATCCCCGTTGGTATCGATAACCCCGAGCTTGTCGAGCATTTGCTGGGCAAGCATCGGATTGTAGGTCATGTAGGGAAGGTAGCGCTCAGTTACCATAGGATCGGCCCATGAGTGGAAGCGCTCGCTCATACCGGAGGCATAGCGAGAGGGACCGCCTTGGCCAAAGGCCGCGATATCAATCAGCAACCCCCGTTGGATAGACATGGAGATTGCTCTGCGAAAAGCCAGTGCATGAAATAGTGACTGTATTTCAGGATCGGCGGCCTTGAAGTTGAACATCAGGCTGATACTGCTTGCTGGTGGCAGCCAGTACTTGAAGTCGGGCGAATACGACGCATAGTTGCGTTCGATATCTGGGATGAAGCCGCCTGACCAGTCAAACTCCCCCTTGGTGATCCGGGCGATAAAGTCGTCGTTAGTGGCGACTTTGGGGAAACGCAGGCAGTCAATGTTGCGGTGGGATGCTTGCCAGTAGAAAGGGTTCGCACACTGGAGGTAGCCGTTTTCATTGAGCTCGCGTATTTCGGTGAACGGGCCCGTACCGACAGGCGTCGAGTTTAGGTAGCTGGAAAAATCGGTAACGGACTTCCATTGGTGTTTGGGCACGATGGGATTGAGCACCAACGTGTAGGCAATAAGCGCATTGGGCTGCTTGAGCTTGAAGTATATTTCGTTGGCACTGCGCTTTTCGATATGGGCAAGCCATTGGTTTACGCCAAAGGAGTCGAGCTCTGGATGCTTTTGGATGATCGAAAAGGAAAACAGGACGTCATCGGCGGTGAAGGGCTTGCCGTCTGACCACGTAACGCCTTCTCTAAGGGTGAAGTTGATCCCCAGAAGATCGGAATCCAGCCGGTATTTGGTCGCCAACCGATATTCCGGTTTGTTGTTTTGCAGGCTGTTGAAGATGATCAGCGGTTCGAAAATAAACTCATGAGTTGTCGGCATGCTGAATTTTGAGAAGGGGTTGAAATTGGCGACAATATGGTCTTTGTGCTCAGGGACGATAGTGAGAACGGTAGGCTTGGCAAAAGGGGCCCCCAGAGGGGTTGATAGGGCTGGAAATGCCAGTAGCAACGACGCAAAAAGACCGTATATGCTTTTGGTCGTGAGGAAAAAAAATCGATAACTCATAAACCTGCCTGAAAATATCGCTGCAGCCCACTATTAACGGCCTAAACTAACGGATGTCTAGGCGGTAATCAATGCTATATGGCCGTGAAAAACCATATAAATCTTAGATATATCCAAACTACCACACGTTGTTTGTTTCTGCGTACTTACTTCGGTGCGAGATCCCCTTGTAAGGTTTGGATATTTTCCTTGGATGGAATCCGCAGAGCCTATGTTGAATCCTGCACCTTGGAGTAACTTGGGTATATTATGGATATCGTGTTGTGGGGTTTTTTCGGTTGGGGTGTAAGTCGGCGATCACCGCATATTGTGACGGAGAAATGAAAGGAGTAATTATGAACAGATGGGTGCTAGCCGTTGCGATGATGTTCGTTTTCGGGGGCTCGTGCGTTCAGGCCAAGGAAAGATCGGTAGTACGTTTTGGTATCGAGGGGGCCTATCCGCCGTTTAGCTGGACCGAGCCCAACGGTGAACTCAGGGGGTTTGATGTTGACTTGGCCTATGCCCTGTGTCGGGAAATGCAAGTGCAGTGCAAGATCGTGGCCCAACCTTGGAATGGGATTATTGCATCACTGCTGGATCACAAATACGATGCCATTATTGCGGCAATGTCCATTACCGATGAGCGTAAGAAAATCGTTGATTTTACATCTAAATATGCACTAATCCCCAATCGATATGTCGCCGAGAAGGATGCAAAATTTGTATTCACCCCAGAGGGGCTCAAAGGGGTGAAAGTTGGTGTGTTGCGCGCTTCAACCCATGACCGGTACCTTAGTGATAACTTTGGTGATTCGATGGTTGTCACCCGCTATGGGAGCTTTGATGAGGCGTTTCTTGATCTCAAGGCCGAGCGTATCGCTATGGTTTTGGGTGACGCTGCCACGCTTGAAGATGGATTGCTAAATAGGCCGTGGGGGAGGGACTTTGCTTTCACCGGCCCGACCCTTACCGATCCTAAATGGTTCGGTGAAGGTTTTGGTATCGCGGTGCGCAAGCAGGATAGCGAGCTGAAAAACAACCTCGACCGGGCGATCGCGTCATTGCGCGAAAAGGGAATTTACCAGCAGATTGCATCTCGTTATTTTGCCTATGATGTTTACGGTTATTAGTGCTGTATCTGTTTTTGCAAAAACGCCGGCATTGCCGGCGTTTTCATTTTTTATGAGCCTGTGCCATGCAGGCACGGGTTAGCTGAAGGTTGACCAGATAGGGGCATGATCAGACGGTTTTTCGATACCGCGTAGCTCGTAATCGATACCTGCATCGGTACAGCGTTCAGCCAGTGATGGCGTGGCTAGGATCACATCGATACGTAGGCCGCGGTTGTCGTCGAAACCTTTAGAACGGTAGTCGAACCATGAGAACTGGTCGTCGGCATCGGGGTGAAGCTGGCGGAAGGTATCGATGAACCCCCAGTCAAGCAGGGTCTTAAGCCATTCTCGCTCGATAGGCTGGAAAGAACACTTGCCGGTCTTCAGCCAGCGCTTGGCATTGGCTGGGCCGATACCGATATCTAGATCAATCGGGCTGATGTTGATATCCCCCATGACGATCAGCTCTTCGCCGTTATGGTGGTGGCTGTTGAGGTAGGTCATCAAATCGGCATAGAACTTTTCCTTGGCTGGGAATTTTGTCTCGTGGTTGATATTGTCCCCTTGCGGGAAGTAACCATTGAGGATTGTTGTCTTGCGGCCATCTGCATGCGCGAAGGTTGCCATGATCATTCGGCGCTGGGCGTCTTCGTCATCGGTAGGGAAGCCCTTGCGAACCTCTAGAGGTTCTTGTTTGCATAGCATGGCGACGCCGTAGTGGGCTTTCTGGCCGTGAAAATAGACTTTATAGCCCATCGCTTCCACATCGGCGAGCGGGAAAGCCTCGTCATGGACTTTGATCTCCTGAAGTCCGATAACATCAGGCTGGTGCTTTTCAATCAGTGCCTGTAATTGGTGGAGGCGGGCACGAAGGCCGTTGATATTAAAAGAGATGACTTTCATTATAATTTTAGGTCCTTGGTTTTGTTGGCTTTATGACAAAATCAGTCGGCTGATAGTTGGTCTATTCTCGTACTATATCCAAGTTACCTCAAGATGCTCAGCCATAAAATGACTGAGCATGCTTAGAAATGCATCAAGACACTTTAAAGAATCTAAATTGTTGTTTGATGTCATTAGTCAAAGATGATGTCATATTATTACCGTCTGATACTTTATTTGCATTTGCTAAGCTTTCAAGGACGGTTATGTTGATTGCCTCCATTCTTTTTGAAATATCTAACGTAACCGAAGATTGCTCTTCTGCGGCGGTAGCCACTAATGTATTAATGTCTGAAAGTTCGATTATTTTCGATGATATTTCATTAAAGGCGGAAATCAGCTCTTCTGAAATCAATTTTGATTCATCAACAAGGCTGGCATTATCTCTCATCACGCTATCCGCTCTTTGAGATTGTTCTTGCAGTTTCAATATAATATTTTGAATATCGATTGTGGATTGCTGTGTTTTTCCTGCTAATGATCTTACTTCATCAGCAACGACGGCAAATCCCCGGCCTTGTTCACCTGCTCGAGCGGCTTCAATTGCAGCGTTCAATGCAAGTAAGTTAGTTTGTTCTGATATTGAGTTAATTACATCAATAACAGTGTTGATTTTTTCAGCATAATCTCTCAGTTCACCAACAATGATTACAGACTCAGACATTGCATTACTGACTTTATGTGAAATCTCTTCTGAGTGTTGTAATGTCTTAGTGCTTTGGCTGACTACATCTAATGTTGATGAGGTTACTGATTCGGCATCCGTTGCGTTTTTGGCCACTTCCGTTGCCGTGGCAGAGAGCTCTGTAGTTGCCGCAACAACTTGTTCAACCTCATGGATCTCTTTTTCTGCATTTATTTTGCTTTCAATGATAATGGCATTTATATTTTCTTGGTTGATATGAAGTTGTTCAATGGATTGGTTTGAAGTGCTAATTATTTTAGATATGTTATCCTGCATATTAATCAGTGACTTAGATATCAAACCTTGATTAATAAATTTAACATCACGGATATTGCCATTAGAGAATGATTGAATCTTTTCAACTAACAATGCTGGCTCTTCGCCAAGGTTTAATTTTATCTCGCGGTTTACAATCGTAATGACAAGCGATAAAAATACACATCCGATAGTAACCAGCAAGAGTACCAAGCCGATTAGCAGGCTTTCTATCATCTTTACGGAGCCAGTTTGGTTGGTAAAGGCAAATAAGATCAATTCATCACTAAGTTTTTGTTTTGAAACGCTAAATAATTCATTGTCTTGCGTCTCGTAGATATAGGGGTTATGGTCGACAGATTTGTATGCAGGTCTTTGTTCGTAGATGTTATTTTCTAACATTTCATGATTGTTAATATCGGTTGCGACAATTAATCCATCATTATTTGTAATGGCGTACTCCAAGCCTAATTTGTCTGGGATAAGACCACTTAATACTAAGTCTAATGCAAATACACCAACTACAGCATTATCCCTAACAATCGGTGCTGAAACAGTAACGGCTAGACCTAATGTGCCGTAATAAGGCTTGGTGACATTAATATTACGATTGCCTTCTATGATGCTGACAAACCATTCTCGACGTTTTTCGGCGGCATTAAAATTTTCAATCCAGCCGTTTGCAGCGTTACTAAACACCTTACCTTCTTTTGTGGCAAAGAAGACCTGGGTTAAGTTCTTATCTTCGGATTTTATTGCGTTGAGAAAATGTAATATCTTTTCTTCATTAAATGATGAGCCATTTAAAGGCAGTAGATTAGAGAACTGTTTTGCAGAATTTTCCTTCTCTGCTAAAAGTGTTGCATAAACAGTTGATATAACAGATACCACTTCATCATTACTTCTTTGAATGCTTTTCTCTTCCCAATAGTTGAGGTATTGATATGACGTCAGTAGGGAAACAGCAAACATAAAAGATAAAGCGATTAATATGGATATATTTATTTTTTTTAGCATGTGGGTGGTAATTCATTATTAATGACTAATCACACTGTAACATACAGTTTTAGTCTGTTGTGAGTGCGTATTTCGTTAATTTATAAATCGTCGTAATCAATAGACTGGATTGACAATTGATGGTGGGTAAATAGGTGAGACAAGACTAATCAGTAATGGGGGTAAATAGATAATAATATAATAAACAAGTTGCACTTAAATATTAAGGCATAGTTTTGAGGCAGAGGCTTTGTAAGTTTGAGCGCTTTGCTTGTGGGGGCTATGCTCAACAATATCTTTGACTTTTTCGATGAGCAAATATGAGACGAACACCTTGGATGAACAAGGTTCAAGGTGCAACATCAACATAGGATGAGGAGAGAGGAATGGGTGTTTTTTCTTGGATTATTCTGGGTTTGCTGGCCGGGGCACTGGCGAAATGGCTGATGCCCGGTGATGATGGCGGTGGCTGGATAGCGACGATGGGGTTGGGTATTGGCGGGGCGTTTGTTGGCGGCTGGGTTGGGGCGTTTATCGGCTTGGGGCCTGCGACAGGGGTCAACATTGGTAGTTTGGTGACGGCGACGCTGGGGGCATTTATCCTGCTATTTATCTATAACAAGTTTATTCGCTAGGTGAGAAAACGTTTCGGCGCAGTCATTCGAAAATTTCGATGATCCCTGCCAATATTCCCCCGCCGACTTTGTGGGGGCTCCTTTCTATAATCAAGGGAAACGTATGATGAGAAGGGGGAGATTATGGGAAAATTGGTGCAGGGAGTATGGCATGATGTGTGGTATGACACTAAAGACAGTGGCGGGAAATTTGTCAGGGAGGATGCTGGTTTCCGTCATTGGGTGAAGTCGGCTCGAGACAAGGGAGACGATCATCTATTTGCTGCTGAGTCAGGTCGATATCACCTATATGTATCATTAGCGTGCCCTTGGGCTCATCGGACACTGATATACCGTAAGCTTTTGGGGCTTGAACCGCATATTGGGGTGACAGTTGTCAGTCCAGATATGAAAGATCAAGGTTGGGCGTTTGACACCCCTGAACCGCTTTATGGCGCGTCTTTCCTTCATCAGCTTTATACTCGAGCCAAAGCGGATTATACCGGGCGAGTTACGGTCCCGGTTTTGTGGGACAAGCACTCCCAGACTATTGTCAGCAATGAGTCTGCCGAGATCATCCGAATGTTCAATTCGGCATTTAATGATGTGACGGGCAATGAGGTTGACTTTTATCCTGTCGAGTTAAGGGAAGAGATCGATCGATGGAACGAATATGTTTATCCGGCAATTAACAACGGTGTCTATCGTTGCGGTTTTGCTACGACTCAGCAAGCCTACGAAGAAGCCTTTGGCCTCTTGTTCGCCGCGTTAGACAAGATAGATGCCCACCTTGCCACATCACGTTATCTTGTTGGTAATCGACTGACTGAGGCGGATTGGCGCTTGTTTACGACCCTGATCCGTTTTGATCCCGTCTATGTCGGGCACTTCAAGTGCAACCGCCAGCGCCTTGCTGACTATCCACACCTACAAGGTTACCTTAAAGAGCTCTACCAGTATCCGGGTATCGCAGATACGGTCGACTTTTATCATATCAAGCGGCATTACTACTTTAGCCATACCACCATTAATCCAACGGGGATTGTGCCGTTAGGGCCCGAGTTGGATCTTAATTCTCCGCATTTGCGAGACAGGCTGGTGTAACTGCCTGCGCAGCCGCAGTGCGTCTAGCCGTCAGTTTGTCGAACAGGCTTTGGCGTCGCCGTGAAAGCTGGGGGGGTAATGGCATCAGGGATAGCGACTTTACGCCATCTATCAGCTGGGCGTCGCTGTCCTCACCTAGCAGATAGAGGCATTCGAGCTTGCCGAGGTTGGCTTCGCTGCTGTAGGGGTAGTCGCGCAGTACTTGTCGGTAAACCTGTAGAGCATCAGCGGGTGCTGGCTGCTTTAGCGATTCGGCTTCTAGCAGCCGTTTTTCGGCTGACTTTATCGCGTTGATGAGTAACGGTTGTTGTCGGATATCGTCAAGACGCTGCTGGCTGTGCGGGCCGATTGGGGCCTGTTGTGTGATGGCGTAGTGGCAGAGCCCTAATAGCGATATTTCACCAAGATGAATCAGCAACGGTAGTGCGTCGGCAATAATCGCAGATGGTAATTTATTGGTTTGGCTGAAGAAATAGGATAAACCAATTAATAAATGACGTTTGGCGTCCAAGGGGCGCTGGTTGATACCGAGCCTCGCCTGGTAGATATGACCAAAGCTGGTAAGCGTATTTAGCTGGGCTGGCGGCAACCGCGAGGCAAGCCGCCGGTGGATAATCTCAAGCTCGCTCATTAACTGGCGGGAAAAAAAAGGAGAGTGATGCCGAAAGTAGACTTTTTCTATGATGGCCGTATATCTCGCTAAGTTGTCGAGCCATGCGGGATCGGTGATTGGCTGATTTGCAGCCAGAGAGCGGCCGCATTCGAATAAGAGTTGATGGTTGTTTGTGTCGGCGGCCAGTTTGGCGACTCGCAACGTGCGTTGGGCGATACACGGGGTTTGTCGGTGCGCTTTCAGGGCGATGTTCAAGGCCTCGTCTACATGGCCGCTTTCGGCAAGGAAATCAGAGAGGAAGTCATAGAGTTCGATTGCCAGAGGATGGTGCTGAAGTTGCTGCTGAAGGAGCCGAATGGCTTGCTCTTTGTGCCCGAGGTGATACCAGGCTCGAGCCTGATAAAGATACAACCGTGGGTGAGGTGTGCTGGTAAGTCGCTGTTCTGCTTCTTTAGCCGCTTCCTCCCAGCGCTCTTCGGCTAGCAGCATGTCAAGAAGCAGCCCGGCAAGTTTACGGTTGTTACCTACCTGAGAGAGCATTTCCCTGCATTGTTCAATAGCAAGGTCAGTATTATATTGCCGAGTATCGTAAATCGTCTGGCAGTACTGGTTGCTTAGCAGTGTCGCCGTCACTTTTTCCCGCACCACCCCAAGAGAGATCGGTTTGTGGATAAAGGCATCGGGGGCGATAGAGAGGCTGGTGAGGATTGCCTCGCTGGTATGGTCGCCTGATGTCATCACAATCCCACAGGCAGGTTTGATGGCATTGTTGAGCCTTAGCATGGCAATGAGTTCGCAACCGGTTAGCGGTGGAGAGAGATGGTAGTCCACAAACAGCAGGTCGAAAGCACAATGTTGGCAGGCGGCGATGGCTTGAGGGGCCGTCTGAACCATGCTGATATCAGTGTAGCCAATTTGATTTAAGAGGGTTTTGAGCAGACATGCCGCACTTTTTTGATCGTCAATGATCAATATCTTCCCTTTTTTAACTGTGGTGTCATCCTTGGCGCTTGTCGGCATCTCCGTACCCTATTTTATTATGCTCCTAGTTGAAGTGTAGGCTAGCGGAGGTTGCTTGGATATAGCGGGAGGGGTGAAAAGGGCTGATCATGTGATCAACCCTGAAAGTGGGACTGTCGGAAGGTTAGTCTTGCTGGCAGAAAAGCATCACATTGCTGGATGTGTTTTTTTCCGGGCCACGAAATACCAAGCTGCATGTATTATCCAGTTCGAAAATACGATGGCGTGACAGATGGGTATCGTCATCTTCGTTGACCAGCAAGTAACGGTTGCGTTCAAGGCGACTGAACTCAAACGTATAGTGCCAAGTATCGTTTTGCATCCTGTCGTTGTGGATATCACTGTTCGACATTTTGAACTGGTAGCTGTTGCGGAACTGCTTGATATAGGTCGTACTGCTGATCCCATTTCTTTCAACGGTGCCAACCAATACATTCTCTTGCAAGTAAGTGCTACCGAGCAATCCGATGTTAACGATCACGACCATCGCAATGAGCGGGTAGCGTTTAACAAAAAAGAATCTTGTTAGTTTTGTTATAAGTGCAGGTTCTGTCATCGAGAATTACTCGTAGTTCATTGGTGTTGTCGTTCTTTTCAATCTTCTGGTATGGCACGGCATTGAAAAATGAATGGAATACATTTTTGTACCAAATAGCACTCGCAAGGCTGTAGCCGTTGAACAGGGTGATACCAATGAGCACCGCCGCGATGGTGAAGATGGCTGCGGTATGGGTCTTGGGAGACTGAACATTGCATTTAGGCGCAGGCGCAGGGGCATCAGGTTCTGTTGCACAGACCTGCAGTGCTGGACGAGCCTCTAACTCAGGGCGGTTATCATCAATGACAATGGAGTAACCTGTGCCTGGGTGGTTGATAATGACAGACTTGTCGCTGTCACCTATCGCAATCCGAGTCCGATTGATCAGTTGTGGCAGGCTTTCTGGTGAAATTGCATGGCTGCCCCATATCGCTTCGATGATATCGTTTTTATCGATTACTTTCGGGTAGGCATCGATCAGGCATTGTAGCAAGGCTTTTTGCTTGCTGGTTAGCTTAACCAGCTCGGCTTGGGCCTGAGTATCGGTGGATACTTTATACAGTGATTGGGAGGTAAAGCTCCAATAGAGCTCTCCCAACACACAGTATGAAGACCGTGAATTAAGATCGATCAAGCAAGTGTCTCCGTTCGGGCGGTGTTAGCTAATGTTGCATAAGCGAGGTAAACCAGTCGTTTCTGTATTTTGTATGTCTGGTCGGTATTTATCGCTTTGGGGTTAATACTTGTACTGTACTGTATGAGTAAAAGTGAGGGATTTTGTCTGATAAATCATGCAATGTCTATTTAGAGTGTTTATTTCCAGCTAAAAAAAACATTATCATCATGTAAAAACAGACACATAATGGAAAATAAGGTTGCATTTTAGTCGATATTTGCGTGGCTTTATGGGTAGGGATTCTGAGAAAAAAGAGAGGCGGGTTAAAAAATGTACGGCAAGGCATTGAGATGTTGCGAGAGGAGGGAGGAGAGCATCGGGTATAAAGAAGGGAGAGGAGCAAAAAAGGGGGGATATCCTTTCCCCAATAATCACCAGTAGATGTCACATAGAGAGATACTCATTCCAAAAGTATCTTCGTTGTGGGCAGAGCCCAATGATCAACGAGTCGCCCTGTTAAAGTCAGCGTGTTGGGTTGCTAACTTTTTTCGGCTCTCCATGTGAGAGATCATCTTGTTCTTTACACGCAGGAGGTGTTCATCATGTAACTTTTTGACTTGGATATTAAGTTGCCTGCTATTCTTCACTGCAACCGTTCCTTCCCAAAACCGTGTATTGCCAATGTAGAATGGTAGCAATAGTCGGATTGTAAACTGGTACTGTCAAAAGTGACGGTTCATTCCCCCTGAGTGATAGGTGATTGCGTGTATTGCTCATAAATAAAGTACAGTAAATTAGCCAACGAACATTGAAGCGATACCTCAAGTTCGAAGTCAGAATACGTTGCGATTGCATTTGGGCAAACTTACATTTGATTAGTTAATTTATTTGTCATTTAGATTGACACTAAATGAATGTAAATAAGCATGTTAATCTTAATTTAAACATGCACTTAGTGGCATTTGAGTTGATGATATTAGTGCGTGTTGGTGAGGTTTTTATAGCGCCGAATATCTATTATGACGAAAGTCGTCAGTGTTCTAAAAAGTGATAACTATTGCTGAAGGGCGATGCGCAACCCTCTTTTATGCGTCTGTTTTTGTAAGCGGACAGAGGCGGATCTCGCCGGGACCATAACAGATGGGAAGGTGGGTATTTCGCGCTAGGGTAAATGTGGGTGACTGTGTATATTCAATTTAATGTGCGGGTTTGTAGCGCGTTGGAAACGTAGAGAAACAGGTTCGATGGCGGCTAAGAGGTGATGTGATGAGGGTTATCGTGTGTTAGGTAATAGATACGAAAAAGCCAGCTGCTTGCGCAACTGGCTTTGAATGATGGTGGAGGGGGACGGATTCGAACCATCGAAGGCGGAGCCGGCAGATTTACAGTCTGCTCCCTTTGGCCACTCGGGAACCCCTCCACGGGGTGTTGCAAATTGTTATGGTCTTATCGACCTCGAAAATCGCATTGGCAATTTTCTTGAATGATGGTGGAGGGGGACGGATTCGAACCATCGAAGGCGGAGCCGGCAGATTTACAGTCTGCTCCCTTTGGCCACTCGGGAACCCCTCCACAGGGTTCAGTGTGCTAGGAGTTATCTCAACTAGCGGAAAGACGTACCATACACAAGATATAAACGGCTTTCAAGAATAATGGTGGAGGGGGACGGATTCGAACCATCGAAGGCGGAGCCGGCAGATTTACAGTCTGCTCCCTTTGGCCACTCGGGAACCCCTCCACAAGTGCGGGGCGAATATTAGCAAACTTAGCGTTACTGTAAACCTTTTTCTGCGAATAGCTTAACTGCTTGCTGTTATTTTCGTCATCTTGTTGGTGTGGTTGACGATTTGGTTGTTTTTCAACTCTTGTTCGCAACACGTAAACGTAATATTGCTTATCTTTACACTTCTTTACCCCGTTTCGCTATTCCATCAGATATCATCTGCGCAGTTTTCTAATAATGGATTCAAGAATGAAAAAAGTCCTTGTTGCGGCGTTGGTGACCGCCGCGTTAGCAGGTGGCGGTTATGTGTACTTCCACGGTGAGTCGGTTGCCGCTGAGCCAAAGGCTCGTCCCGGAGCTGCCCGTGAGATCCCTGTAACGACGGGTGTGGTTTCCTCGCATCCGGTGAGCCAGTCCTTATCATTGGTGGGTAAGCTGGAGGCACAACGTTCAGTAAACTTGGCGACGGAGGTCGCTGCAAAGGTTGAGCGTATCGTAGTTGGCGTGAACAGCCAGGTTAAGAAAGGTGAGCTGCTGGTGCAACTGGATGATGCCAAGGCTCAGGCGGCTTATGCCGAAGCAAATGCTTACCTCACCGATGAAAAGCGCAAGCTGGGCGAATATAAGCGCCTGGCTACCCGAGGGGCGATTACCCAGACGGAGATTGATGCCCAGCAGGCCAGTGTCAATATTGCCGAGGCTCGTTTGAAAGCCGCTGAAGCGGAGTTGGCCGATCATGCGATTCATGCCCCGTTTGCCGGGACGGTCGGATTGGTTGATTTCAGCGAAGGCCACATGCTGACGGTGGGCAGCGAGCTGTTCTCGCTTGATGATTTGTCGACGATGCGCCTTGATATCCAAGTACCCGAGCAATATTTGTCGTTTTTGCGCGAGGGGATGAAAGTCACTGCCACAAGTCAGGCATGGCCGGGGCGTGAGTTTGACGGCGTACTGACGGCGATTGATTCGCGGGTACAGCCCGATTCGCTCAATATCCGGATTCGTGTCGCGTTGGATAATCCAGAAGCCAGACTTAAGCCGGGGATGATGATGGTGGCTAAGCTGGGATTTGCGCCGCAGGATGCTGCCGTGATCCCTGTTCAGGCTCTTGAGTATTCAGGTACCAAGCGTTTTGTTTACTTGGTTGATGATGCGGGTAAGGCCCACCGCACCGAAGTCCAATTGGGGGCGCGGGTGGAAAACGAGGTCATGATTGAGTCTGGTATCACGGTCGGCGACCGTATTGTGGTCCAGGGCCTGGTGAACATGCGCGACGGGGTGCAGGTGAACGATCTGACGGCGGGGAAATCACCGAACAACGGGGATAAGGTCTGATGTGGTTGTCTGATGTATCGGTGAAGCGCCCTGTTGTGGCGATTGTACTGAGCCTGTTGCTGTGTGTATTTGGTATCGTATCGTTTACCAAGCTGTCGGTACGTGAGATGCCGGATGTCGAAAACCCAGTGGTGACGGTATCGACCAGTTACTCAGGGGCATCGGCTTCTATTATGGAAAGCCGGATCACCACAGTGCTTGAAGATCAGCTATCGGGGATCAGCGGTATCGAAAGCATAACCTCGACAACCCGTAACGGCATGTCGAGGATCACGGTGGAGTTTGAACTGGGCTGGAATCTGACCGAAGGGGTCAGCGATGTACGCGATGCGGTATCCCGCGCCCAGCGTCGTCTGCCGGATGAGGCGGATGATCCGATTGTCTCCAAGGATAACGGCAGCGGCGAATCGGCGCTCTATATCAACCTGACATCGGGGACAATGGACCGGACCCAGTTGACCGACTATGCCGAACGGGTTCTGGTGGATCGCTTCAGCCTGATCAACGGGGTGAGCTCGGTGGATCTTAGCGGTGCACTATACCGGGTGATGTACGTCAAGCTGAAACCTGAGCAGATGGCCGGACGTGGGGTGACGACAAAAGATATCGTCAATGCCCTCAATCAGGAGAATGTCGAGCTGCCTGGCGGCGAGGTGCGCAATGATATGACTACTATGTCTGTCAGGACTGCCCGCCTATATCGTGATGCCAGCGATTTTGAATATCTGGTGGTGCGCACGGCCAGTGATGGTTCGCCGATCTATCTCAAAGATGTGGCTGACGTTGCCATCGGCGCCCAGAATGAGAATGCGACGTTCAAGAATAACGGCATCGCCAACCTGAGCTTGGGTATCGTGACTATGACCGATGCCAACCCGCTGAATGTGGCTGATGATGTCTATGCCGAGGTTGAGCGGATGCAGCGCTTCCTGCCGGAAGGGACTTCTCTGTTTGTCGACTATGACTCGACGGTGTTTATTGACCGTTCGATTCAGGAAGTTTACAGCACCTTGTTTGTCACGGGTTTGCTGGTGGTATTGGTGCTTTACATCTTTATCGGCCAAGCAAGGGCAACCCTGATCCCCGCAGTAACCGTGCCCGTATCGCTGATTTCAGCCTTCATGGTGGCTTATTTCCTCGGCTTTTCGATCAACCTGCTGACCTTGATGGCGCTGATCCTGGCTATCGGGCTGGTTGTCGATGATGCCATCGTGGTGGTTGAGAATATTTACCATCATATCGAAAAGGGTGAGCCGCCATTGCTGGCCGCTTACAAGGGAACCCGTGAAGTGGGCTTCGCCGTTGTTGCGACAACCGTGGTGCTGGTGATGGTCTTCCTGCCGATTTCGTTTATGGACGGTATGGTCGGCCCGCTGTTTACCGAGTTTTCGGTCTTGCTGGCGGTATCAGTCATTTTCTCATCGATTGTGGCACTGACGCTGAGTCCGGTATTGGGTAGTAAGCTGCTTAAGGCCAATGTGAAGCCAAGCCGTTTCAATCTTCTGATTGATCGGATGTTTGGTCGAATGGAGAAGGGTTACCGCAAAGTCGTGACGGTATCGGTTCGCCATCGCTATGTCGCGCCGTTTATCGTGCTGGGTTTTATCGGTTTGAGTGTGGTGTTGATGAAGGCTGTTCCGTCGCAGTTGGCCCCGCAGGAAGACCGCGGTGTGATCTTTGCCTTCGTCAAAGGTGCAGAGGGCACCAGCTACAACCGGATGGTGGGCAATATCGAAGAAGTGGAAAGCCGCCTGCTGCCTATGGTCGGCAAGGGCGTTCTGAAATCGGTCTCTATCCAGACCCCGGCCTTCGGCGGTCGAGCTGGCGACCAGACTGGCTTTGTGATCATGCAGCTGGAGAACTGGGAAGATCGTGACATGAGCGCCACTGAGGCGCTGGGTATGGTGCGTAAGGCCCTGCAAGGGATCCCCGATATCCGGGTATGGCCGTTTATGCCGGGGTTCCGGGGCGGTTCATCGGAGCCTGTCCAGTTTGTGCTTAACGGGGCGGATTATGCCGAGCTGTTCAAATGGGCCAGTGAGTTGAAGGTGATCGCCGAGGCCAGCCCGATGATGGAAGGCGTCGATCTGGATTATGCGGAAACCACGCCTGAGCTGGTGGTGACGGTGAACCGTCAGCGCGCTGCGGAGTTGGGGATCCCGGTCAATGATATCGCCGAGACGTTGGAGGTGATGCTGGGTGGCCGGAGCGAAACAACCTTCGTCGATCGTGGTGAGGAGTATGATGTCTACTTGCGCGGTGACGAAAACAGCTTCAACAACGCCTCGGATTTGAGCCAGATTTACGTGCGTACCCGAGATGGCCAGCTAATTACGCTGGAGTCGCTGGCCGAGGTCGAGGAAGTTGCATCGGCTCAGCGTCTTAGCCATAACCAGAAGCAGAAATCGATCACCCTCAAGGCGAACTTGATCCCTGGCTATACCCTAGGAGAGGCGTTGGATTTTCTTGATGAGCAGGCATTGTCGATGTTGCCGAGCGATATCGTGATTGACTATGCCGGTGAGTCCAAGGATTTCCGAGAGAACCAGAGCAGTATCTTGATGGTATTTGGCTTGGCACTGCTTGTGGCCTACTTGGTTCTGGCTGCCCAGTTCGAGAGCTTTATCAACCCGATGGTGGTGATGCTAACTGTACCTATGGGGATATTCGGTGGCTTGGCCGGTTTGTTGCTGATGGGACAAAGCCTCAATATTTTCAGTCAGATCGGTATGATCATGCTGATCGGAATGGTAACCAAGAACGGGATCCTGATCGTTGAGTTTGCCAACCAGTTGCGTGATAAGGGCGTGGCGTTTGAGCAGGCGATCATCGATGCCTCCGAGCGCCGCCTGCGGCCGATCCTGATGACGGCATTTACCACCCTGTTTGGCGCGGTGCCGTTGATCTTCTCGACAGGTGCCGGCGCAGAGAGCCGCATTGCGGTTGGGGTTGTGGTGTTCTTCGGTATGGCGTTCGCCACTTTCGTGACCCTGATTGTGATTCCTGCAATGTACCGTCTGATGGCGGCAAATACCAAGTCTCCGGGGTATGTTGCCGAGCAACTGGAAAAAGCACTGCAGGACGACTCTGCCCATGGCGCTGGGGAGGACAAGGGAGCAACGGCTTAATTTATGTAAGCATTTCTGCCAAGCCGTAGAATAAGGCCGGTCTCTATTTATAGATGCCGGCTTTTTGTTTGCAGCTTTTCTTTTCTAAAATTGAAGGGGATTGCTAGAATAGCGCCAACCCGGGAACGTCGATGTACGATAGCCCGGAAAGTGCATTAGTCACCAACCTTACATCGCGTTGCGAAACGCAGAGAATAGAAGAACACCATGCCAAATAAACAGCCTCAATCCGCAGCTCAGGGCGGTAACGCCAACGGCGTTCGTTTGAACAAATATATCAGCGATACCGGGTATTGCTCACGACGAGAAGCCGATAAGTTGATTGACCAAGAACGTGTAACGATCAACGGCAAGTTGCCGGAAATGGGCACCAAGGTCATGCCGGGCGATGAAGTGCTGGTGGACGACAAGCCTCTGCGTGCGAAAGAGCAGCCGATTTATATCGCGTTGAACAAACCAGCCGGGATCACCTGTACCACCGAGCGTCATATCAAAGACAATATCGTTGACTACATTGGCCACCGTAAGCGTATTTTCCCTATTGGCCGCTTGGACAAACCGTCAGACGGTCTTATTTTCCTGACTAATGACGGTGATATCGTCAACAAGATCCTGCGTGCGGGCAACAACCACGAGAAAGAGTATGTGGTGCGTGTCGACAAGCCTATCACTCAGGAGTTTATCGACAAGATGGCATCTGGGGTTGAGATCCTTGATACCGTCACCCTGCCTTGTAAAGTGACCCAGGAAACCCCGTTTTCGTTCCGGATTGTGCTGACGCAGGGCCTTAACCGCCAGATCCGCCGGATGTGCGAGGCATTGGGCTATGACGTATTCAAGCTGCGCCGAGTGCGGATCATGAACGTCAGCATTGACGGCCTGCCAAACGGCAAGTGGCGTTATTTGACCGATGCAGAGATCGCCGATATCCACAGCTTGATTGCCGATTCGAGCAAAACCGAAGAAGCCTCTCGTGTTGATGCCGAGGGCAAGGCGATTCAGAAGGCGACCGATGCCAAATTGTTCGACAGCCGCCAGCAAGGCAATGGCGAGGCGTCCGGTAAGATTCAATACAAGACCTACAAAGGCAAGGGTGATGCGCCGCGCCATCGTGGCGAAAGCGGCGAGCGTCATGGCCGCGGTGATCGCAATGAGCGTCGCGGTGGTAGCTTCGGCGGCAATCGTGACGAACAGCGCCGTAGCCCTCGTCCGGGCCGTGGGCCACAACCAGGCCATTTCCGTAACCGTGATGAGCAAGCGGGTCAGGGCAAGCGTGGTCAGCGTGATGATCGCCCGGCGGGCCGTGACGACAAACCACGCAGCGGTGGTTCTAGCCGGATCCAGAAGTGGGTGCCGGGTAAATAAAGTAGGCCACTTGCTTACGTGAATAGACAGAAACGGGAACCTCAAGGTTCCCGTTTTTTTATGCCTGTGGTCGTTCGCGATATTGCCACCAGATTATGCTCAGAATGCAGGCGGCAACAACCCCGGTTCCTGCACACCATACTGTCATTCGGTGTGTGTGGTAGAAATTCAGGAATGGGGAAAGCTCGTGCATAAGAACGACAGGGCCGATCCCGAATACCGTAACCCAGATGGTGGTAGCCAGAGCATTGCTGGCAATAAACGTATTGAAAGGCATCTTGGCAATGCCGCAGCCAAGGCTCATGGTCTGTTTAAGCCCTTCGACAAAGCGGCTGATGAGAAGGGCGACAAGGCCGAATCGCCCAATGAACTGGTGTAGCTTGGTTTCGGTCTGAGGTTTTAGCCAGCCTTTTTTCAGAAGGAGGTTGCCGAATTTAAGGCCTGTAAGGTAACCCAGCATATTGCCGAAAAAGGCACTTGATGCCCCGACAAGCAAGACGCCTTCGATGGACATTTCACCGTTGGCGGCAAGAATACTGGATACAATCAGAAATGACTGGCCGGGAGTGGGGATCCCGATACCCTCTAGCGCAATGGTGAGCGCAAGAATCGCGTAACCATATTGGTGAAGATAAGGGGCCAGTTCATTGATGATGTGCTGCAGGGTCTCGAGCATAGTTTGAATTTTGTGATTGATGTCAAAAAAATCAGTATACGCTCAATATTTCCGGAACAGAATATGCCTCCTTGGAATTGTCTGGGTGTTTTACTGAAAGTGGTTGGGACGATTCCTACTTGCAATCGCTGGCGCGAATGTAGAGTATGTACTCATTGATGAAAGCAGTTGCTACTGGCCGGCACAGAGGGACAGGGTGCATGTAGTTAGGGCGGCTTTTTTGCCCAAGGGCGAGTCTTAGAACAATACAGAGGAAGTCATGGCAGGCAACACGATTGGACAATTATTTCGAGTCACCACATTTGGTGAAAGTCACGGTTTGGCATTGGGCTGTATCATAGATGGTTGCCCGCCGGGGTTGGCACTGACCGAAGCAGACATGCAGCATGATCTGGATCGTCGTCGACCAGGGACGTCAAAATATACCACTCAGCGCCGAGAGCCTGACGAAGTAAAGATTTTGTCCGGGGTGTTTGACGGCCGGACGACGGGGACGTCGATTGGCTTGTTGATTGAGAATACCGATCAGCGTTCCAAAGACTATTCGGATATCAAGGATCTTTTCCGTCCGGGCCATGCCGATTATACCTACCACCAGAAGTATGGTATCCGTGATTATCGTGGCGGTGGTCGTTCTTCGGCGAGGGAAACGGCAATGCGCGTTGCCGCAGGTGCTGTGGCGAAGAAGTACCTACAGCAAGTGCATGGTATCGAAGTGCGTGCTTACCTTTCGCAGATGGGAGATATTGCCATTGACTCGGTCGACTGGGATCAAATTGAGCAGAATGCCTTTTTCTGTCCGGATGCCAATAAAGTTGAGGCATTCGACGAGTTGATCCGTAAGCTGAAAAAAGAAGGCGATTCGATCGGTGCCAAGGTGACGGTGGTCGCAAAGCGGGTTCCGGTTGGGTTGGGCGAGCCGGTCTTTGATCGACTGGATGCCGATTTGGCTCACTCGTTGATGAGCATTAACGCGGTGAAAGGGGTAGAGATCGGTGATGGCTTTGATGTCGTTGCCCAGCGAGGCAGCGAGCACCGAGATGCCATGACCCCTGATGGTTTCCTTTCTAACCATGCGGGCGGCATCTTGGGCGGGATATCTTCTGGCCAAGATATTGTCGCCCATATTGCGATGAAGCCGACATCAAGTATTACCGTGCCGGGTGAGACGATTACCGCACAGGGTGAGCGTGCCGAAGTGGTCACCAAGGGCCGCCATGACCCTTGTGTCGGAATTCGCGCCGTGCCGATTGCCGAAGCGATGATGGCGATTACCCTGATGGATCACCTGTTGCGTCACCGGGGACAGAATGCTGGAGTCGTCACGGCGACCCCTCAGATATAATGGGTGAAGCCTGTTTGTAAAGGGGCGTTGCTGTAGACCGAGACGAAAACGAGGAGCTTTGCTCCTCGTTTTTTTATGCTTTGGGTTTGGCTTCGGCAGTGCCTGTATCGTTTTCTTCAAAGTGAAAGACCGGTAGGCTCCAGCTAAACTGTACCGCAGCCATTCGAATACAGAAGCCAACAACAAGGGTGCTGACGGTCACAATATTACTGTCAATGCCCACATAGAGCATTCCGTAGTACATTGCACCGGCAAGGAACGACACGGATGCATAGAGCTCTTTGTGCAGTACCAATGGTTGGCGACGGCAGATCAAGTCACGCAGCAGGCCACCGAACACCCCCGTCACGACTGCGGCGACAATGCAGATCAATGGCGACAGGCCCATATCCATCGCCACGCGGCAACCGATAATACTGAATACAATTAATCCTAACGAGTCTAGCATCACGAAGACTTTATGGAAGCGAACCACAAGTGGGGCCACCATGGTGGTAAACAGGCCAGCAAGGCAGGTAATGGCGAGGTATTGAGGATTGGCAACCCAGCCAAGTGGATAGTGTCCAAGTAGAATGTCACGAACCGTACCACCGCCGATAGCGGTAGCACTGGCAACCAGCATAACACCGAACCAATCCATGTGACGTTTGCCTGCAGCGAGAGCCCCTGTCATGGCTTCAGCAGTAATACCAATAATATAAAGAGTCGTTAAAAGCATGATGATATAACTTTGAATGCGCTAGGAATACGGGTGATTCTAGTAATCAAGTAGTTGGCGGTCGAATGAAATGTTTCGGCTTATGGATGAATTCAATTCATGCATTGTCAGCAATACGCTGTGAAGAGGTAGGGTAACTGGGCAGAATGAATCTTGATATGGTGGCGAGCTGTGGATACAAAAAGGGCTGCATATTGCAGCCCTTTTGGGATTAGGGGATTGGCCTAATGGCTCTGTCCTACAGCTTAGAAGCGGTAGTTGGCCTGAACACCGATCAGCCATACGCTGCCGGTAGTTTCACCTTTGATTTCCGCAATTTTCTTGCCTTGGATTTCAAGTTCTTCGGTCATTGGTGCATCTTTGGCGAAGATATATGTGAAACCGGCATCAAAGCTTAGGTTCTGTGACCACTGGTAACCTGCACCTAGGCTCAGCCATAGACGGTCTGTCTCTGGGATGGTTTGGGTGCGGTGCTCGTCGCTTACCGCTGACATGTCGTAAGCCACACCGGTACGCAGAGCCAGCTTGTTGCTGTACTGGTAAGTTGTACCTACGGCAAAGCGGTAGCTGTCTTCCCAGTTTTCTTCTTTGATCAGATCGGTGCCTGTACCGAAGCTAGGGATATTGGCTTCCAGTTTGTCGAAGCTGCTCCAATCGGTCCAGTTGAAACTTGCGTGCATGGCAAGTTTGTCTGATAGCTGGTGGAAGCTGGCAATTTCAGCAGTAGCCGGCAGGCTGAGAGCCATGCTGCCAGGACGTGTCTTGCCGTATCCTAGGCCTGAGGCATTGCCTTCTAGGTTAAGGTCAACGGCTGAGCGGTAGTTTACACCGATACGGTTGTCAGTGTTGATCTGCCATGCGCCACCAAGCTGCCAGCCCCATGCAGTATCATCGCCTTTCATGTATTTCAGGTCTTGGCCTTTCAGTGCGCTCATGCCCAGTTTGTTGACCAGTGCATCCAGTTTCGGTGGCAGGTTAGCTGGGATTGATGCGCCGATATGGCCTTCGCCCATCACATAGCGAACACCACCGCCAATGCTGAACTGCTCGTTGATTTTGTACGCAACGTTCGGGTTGATCTCAACGGAGAAAACATTAGCCTGATCGCCAAACATGGTGCCAAGGAAATCGCCGCCTAGTTCGGTTTCCATGCCATAGTTAGTTGCGATGGCCAGACCAACCGCCCACTGTTCGTTGATGCGGTGCGACAGATAGAAGTTAGGAACCACAGCATCATGGGCAATGTCTTTTGCTTCGGTAGGGATGCTTGCACCTGGCAGGTATGGGCTGGTGATATTGCCCTTAACATCAATGTTAGGGTCAACATAGATCGCACCAGTAGATACCTGAGTACCCTCTAGGTAAGCCAGCATGGCTGGGTTACGGAACTGGGCACTGGCGTTGTCAGCCATTGCCGCTTCACCAGCAAAGGCACGGCCAAGGCCTGTCGCAGAATATTCAGCTAGCTGGAAGCCTGCTGCCATGGTGTTTGCACTCATACCCAGTGCTAGTGCCGCTGCCAAAGAAAGTGTGATTTTGTTCTTGTTCATCAGTCTGTTTTGTTCGCTGAAATTACGTGGCGCAAATCATACGCCTTAGAGTAAAAGCTTTAAGTTTTTCTTGTGATTTAAATACAAATAGGTCTTAAATTCTATTTTTACCTATTTATTTGGTGTTTTATCTGGTGAATATTGTTCACTACGATCTGGTCGGATGAGATTTCAGCGTACATGTGTACGAGGTGAGATGACTTTCGGCGACGGTGTGTTAGCTGGAATTAGCGAGTTAATCTATAGGTATTAGACTATAACCATTAAATATCAATGGTTTATTTTTGTAAAAAAAGAGGGCGCCGTTGGCACCCTCTTGGATTATAGAATTTGCTTTTTGTTCGCTGAATTAGAACGAACGGCTGTACTGAACACCGTATAGCCAAGCGTTGGCGCGAGTGGTTGCAGACACTTGGCTTAGGCCAGTGCTGTTTTCTACAACTTCAACATCTTTGCCGACGAGGTAAGTCACACCAAAATCAATGTTCGACTTGCTGTCTAGGTGGTAGGTGAAACCACCGGAGAACCACTGGCGATCTGAGTCAGGTACAGAGATAGATGTCTTTTCGTCCTGAGCGCTGGTGTCATACATATAACCGGCACGTAGGGTCCAGTCATTGTTCATGTAGTAAGTACCGCCCAGCGCGTAGTGCCAGCCGTCTTTCCAGTTGTAGGAGTTTAGTTCGCGGCCGCCCGTTGTTTCCAGCTTGTCGAATGCGCTCCAGCCAATCCACTGTACGCTGTAGTGAACCGCGAATTGCTGGTTCAGGCGGTGGTAGCCAGAAAACTCAGCCATATCAGGCAGTGGCATTTTCAGCTTCTCGTCGCTGATATTGCCGCCGTCGGTTTTGAAGAACATATCGCCTTCAGCTTCTAGTTCTGGGCTGTAGCGGTATGAAAGACCGAAACGGTTGTTTTCGTTCAGTTCGAAAACTGTACCAACGTTCCAGCCAAGGGCAATACCATCAGCATCAACATCCAGAAGTTGGCCTTTAGGGGCCTTGCCGCCGCTGATGAAATCAAGCGCGCCTTCAATGCTCTTGTTAGAACGCTGTAGTTTACCTGTACCGTAGATAACATCCAGGCCACCACCGACACTCCATTGCTGGTTGATGCGGTATGAGGTGCTCAAGGCTAGGTTGACGCTTTTTACATCTGTCAGACCACCGTACTCGTTACCTGCGAAGTCGTCACCGAATTCGGTTTTGGTACCGAAGTTAGAGTACAGGCCCGCACCCACAGTCCACTTTTCGTTAAGTGGGTGAATGTAGTAGATGTTAGGAACAAGGGAAATATCACCGATAGACTGGTCATCTTGGCTGCTGTTTAGGTTGCCTGACAATGGGTTGGTGTATTTGATATTTTTGACCTGGATATCCGTATCAATAGCATTGATACCCAGAGAAAGAGCAGGCTTGTCGAACAATGACATTGCTGCTGCGTTACGCGCCATTACTGAGGCGTTGTCTGCGATCACGGCATCACCGGCAAATGCACGGCCAAGGCCTGTTGCAGATTGTGCGTTTAGCTGAAAGCCAGCTGCCATGGCTTGCTGTGATGCTACGGTTACGGCCAAGGCAACCATAGACTTTGTAAACAGACGCTTCTTATTCATATTTATAGTTATTCCTAATTATTTTTTATGTTTATCTCTGCTAATTCCTGCAGGATGCGCAGATTGTATTGGTGTCCTTATCACCAGCAAATCAGACCAGTTGTAAGGCACCAGCGGTATTGTGTTTTTATTGACCGCTTGGGCAGAGTGTAATCACAAAAGAAGGGAATATGGCAGCACAAAGATACAATTATGCTAGAGGGGTAACACTTTACTTTCAGTATCTTAGTTCGGTATGAGAAAGGGCTCCGGCATTCTATTTTTGAATAAGCCGGAGCTGTTGCATTAATTTTGTTGAGTTGTTCAAATTTCCCAGTTTAGTTCCGCTTTGAGCTCTTTGGCTACAGGGGCCAGATTCTGCCCGGGTTCGCCAACAACGATGAGGCTGGCATCGCGCACGGGAAGGAGTACACCCTGCATGTTGTCGCCGCTAAACTGGTTGATGCCCTGGGTGGTTTCCGGTACGACAAAGATAGTGACCTTCCCTGCCGAGCTTTCCATGACCATATGGAGCGCATTGCTATTGCCAAAGCCACAGTGGTTGACGTAGTAGACATGACCCGGAAGCTGGGCGAGCTTGGAGCCGAATGGGATGAGCTTGGCATTGACCTGCGACAGGGTGACGCCCTCGTCAATCCCATCTATGAAGGGGGCTTCGGCCTGTACGTGATCGAGAGCTATCTGGGCGATCCCTACAGGATGCTCGGAGACAGGGGATAACCCTAAACGAAACTGCCCGATAGAAATCCCTACCACAAAGGCGACAGACGCTGCGAGTGCCACCCATCCTTTAGTGCCAAAACGGTTCTTTTCGGGTTGGCCGGATTGGTTGAACAGGATCCGGTCAACGAGATCATCGGGAACGTCGACTTTCATGGCCTGCTCTAGTTTGCTGTCGAGCATTTGGAGTTCATCGGCTAATTTGCGGTTGGCCAGCGAGGCGTTGCGGCTCTCGATCATTTCAGGACTGGCATCATTGGGATCAGCCAAGAGGCGTCGGCGGAATTCTAAATCATCCATTGTGTTGGCCCCTCTGTTCAGATTGCTTTTCTAACTGTTCTTTCAATTGATTTCTGGCTCGGAAGAGGCGAGTCATCACCGTGTTGCGGTTTAGGCCTAGGATATTGGCAATTTCATCGCCGTTGAAACCGGCCATGACCTGAAGCACAAGTGGTTCGCGGTATTCTGGGGCCAATTTCATGATCTGTTGGCGTAACATCTGCTGTTCAAGGTTGTTGTCACTATCACTTCCCACATGCTGGCTATCTGCGATGGCATAATCGTCGATATCGACCAGATCCAATTGTTTGCGTTCGAATCGGCGTGCGTTTTCCCGGCGTAATATTGTGATCAGCCAAGATTTTGCAGCCTTGTCATCTTGTAGGCTATCGAGCGACCGCCATGCTCGCAAGCAGGTTTCCTGAACCAGATCTTCGGCAATATGGGGATCATGGCATAACCAGTAGGCATAGCGGTATAAATCTCGGTGCCAAGCCCTGACGAGGGCTTCGTATCGTCTTTGTTTGTTCATGTCTACTGTGACCGAGGCATCGGACTTTTTCTTTCGGAAAAAATGCTTAATCATAAAATCGCTCATCAATGTGTCGAATACGTCCCATATTTCTTGTGTTTCGGATCTTGTTGTGACAATTGATCCAATAAACCGCGCTAAAATTGATCTGGTTCAAATTGTGTCTTCTCCAGCAAGTTATAGTAGACACCGTCATCTGATAGTAAGTGTTGGTGCCGTTGCTAGGATTTTGCAGCGAAACTAAGGCTTAGTATCTGTTGAGCAAGATGACAACTTCCTTTTGAAGGCTGACTTTACTTTCTCCTATCAGGCTTGCCTGATTTGCAATTGGCTTTACGTTAATTGACTTATGCTATACATGGATTGCTTTCCGTGTAGTTATTTCGAACCATACCAAATCGGTATGGTTTTTTTTTATCTTAGCATTCCAGTTGGCTGAAAACTGACCGCACTTTTATTCCCTTCTTTTTATTCTACTATCGCATAGTTCTCATTTTTTAAACATTTGTTTGATTATGATAACAACTGAATTACAATTCATTGTGGTCAGACCTCATATAAATGACTTAAAAGCATAAGGAGTTGCGATGGCACGTCTCCAGAATCTCACCACTCACAGCGGTGAGCGCATCGCGGTTGTCGGTGGATTACGAACCCCGTTTGCCCGTCAGGCAACGGCTTTTGATGGTGTATCAGCCCTGGATATGGGCAAGATGGTTGTCAGTGAAATGATCCGCCGGGTCGATATCGATCCCAAGCTGATAGAGCAGGTGGTCTTTGGTCAGGTGGTGCTTATGCCCGAAGCTCCGAACATCGCCCGCGAGATAGTGCTAGGCACCGGGATGAATGTCGGAACAGATGCCTACAGCGTTACCCGCGCCTGTGCGACCAGTTTTCAGGCCGCGGCCAATGTGGCTGAAAGTATTATGGCCGGCACAATTGATATCGGTATCGCAGGGGGGGCGGATTCATCGTCAGTGGTGCCGATAGGTGTATCTAAGAAGATGGCCTCGACACTGTTGGCGCTCAGTAAAGCCAAGACAATGAGCAAGCGGTTGAAATTATTGAGCAAGCTCAGCGTCAAAGATCTCATGCCTGTGCCTCCTGCCGTTGCGGAGTACTCCACCGGATTGAGTATGGGGCAGACGGCAGAGCAGATGGCCAAGAGTCATAGTATCAGCCGAGAAGCACAAGATGCTTTTGCCCATCGCTCGCACACCCTTGCCGCACAGGCTTGGCGTGATGGCTTGATTCAGGGCGAGGTGATGACGGCCTTCCCCGAACCTTACCGCCAGTGGATCGACATGGATAACAATATCCGCGAGGATTCGAGCCTTGAATCTTACGCCAAACTGCGTCCTGCTTTCGATCGCAAGTTCGGCTCGGTGACGGCAGCCAATGCGACCCCGCTTACCGATGGAGCCGCTGCTATTATGCTGATGCGTGAAGGGCGGGCCAAGGAGCTTGGACTCGAACCGCTGGGCTTTATCCGCTCATTTGCGTTTTCTGCTATTGGGGTCGAGCAAGATATGTTGATGGGCCCCTCTTATGCTACGCCGCTGGCCCTAGACCGCGCCGGTATCACTCTGTCTGATCTTACCTTGATTGATATGCATGAGGCGTTCGCTGCCCAGACTCTTGCCAATGTGAAAATGTTCGGCTCTGCCTCGTTTGCCCGCGAGAAGCTGGGGCGGAGCGAGGCCATTGGCGAGATAGATATGGATAAGTTCAATGTGCTCGGCGGTTCAATTGCCTATGGCCACCCCTTTGCGGCGACCGGGGCAAGGATGATTACCCAGACCTTGCGCGAGCTCAAGCGCCGCGGTGGCGGCTTGGCACTCAATACCGCCTGTGCGGCTGGTGGCCTTGGGGCTGCCATGATTTTGGAGGCAGAATAATGACTGATCATCAATCTGCATTCAGCCTGTCAGTGGCTGATAATGGTATCGCCTGGCTAAAAATTGATGTGCCAGACGAAAAGATGAATACCCTACAGGCTGCTTTTGGCGAACAAGTTGGCGCAGTATTGGCGGAGCTGAAGGGGCGCTCGGATATCAAGGGAATGGTGGTTCATTCCGGCAAGCCCGATAATTTTGTTGCGGGGGCAGATATTCGAATGCTCGATGCCTGCCGGACCGCCGATGAGGCAAGGGCGCTAGCGAGCCAAGGTCAGCAGCTGTTTGCCGAGCTTGAAAGCCTGCCTTTCCACATTGTTGCTGCGATCCACGGGCCGTGTCTCGGTGGTGGTTTGGAGTTGGCGCTAGCCTGTCATAGCCGGATTTGTTCCGATGACGATAAGACTCGTCTCGGGTTACCGGAAGTCCAGTTGGGTTTGTTACCGGGATCGGGAGGCACACAGCGCTTGCCGCGTCTGATAGGGGTCGCAGGTGCGCTGGATATGATTCTTACCGGCAAGCAGTTGCGTGCCAAAAAAGCCAAGAAGCTGGGTGTTGTCGACGAGGCGGTGCCTGTTAGTATTCTGCTGACGGTTGCCGAGCAGTACGCATTGCAACCTAAACCCAAACGTAAGCTGGCACTGAAAGATCGAGCAATGGGGGGCAACCTGCTGGGGCGTTCGTTGGTGTTTGACCAGGCTGGCAAGGCTACCCGAGCCAAAACTCGCGGTAATTATCCGGCAACGGAGGCAATCCTCGAGGTGGTAAAATACGGCCTTGAGCGCGGTATGGAGAAGGGATTGGAGCGCGAGGCAAAATTGTTCGGCGACTTGGTGATGACACCGGAGTCAGCAGCGCTGCGTAGCATATTCTTTGCCACCACTGCGATGAAAAAAGAGACGGGATCCAGTGCTGAACCACGCCCGATCAACAAAGTGGGCGTGCTGGGAGGCGGCTTGATGGGCGGCGGGATCAGCCATGTCACAGCAATAAAAGCCGGCTATCCTGTCAGGATCAAAGATATTGCCAATGAGGGGCTGCTCAACGCACTGTCATACAACTACCGCCTGCTCGACAAGAAGCGCAAGCGCCGAATTATCTCCAAAGCTCAGCTCCAGCAAAATATGCTGTCGATATCGGCAGGCGTTGACTACAGCGGCTTCGATCATTTGGATGTTGTCATCGAGGCGGTGTTTGAAGATCTTAAGCTTAAGCACCAGATGGTGGCGGAAATTGAGGCAAACGCCAAGCCCGATACGATTTTTGCCACTAATACCTCATCATTGCCGATACATCAGATCGCAGAGGCCGCCCAGCGCCCGGAAAATGTGGTGGGACTTCACTATTTCAGCCCGGTAGAGAAGATGCCGCTGGCAGAGGTCATCCCCCATCAAGGCACTTCGGAAGAGACAATAGCCACGGTGGTGTCATTGGCCAAAAAGCAGGGTAAGACACCGATAGTCGTTGGTGATAGCGCTGGGTTCTATGTTAACCGTATTCTGGCCCCCTATATGAACGAAGCGGCGTTTATCCTACTAAGCGGCGAACCGATAGAGCACTTGGATAATGCCTTGCTTGATTTCGGTTTCCCGGTTGGGCCGATCACTTTGCTTGATGAGGTCGGTGTCGATATCGGCGCCAAGATCATGCCGATATTGATCGCAGAGCTTGGTGAGCGTTTTCAGGGACCTGACGTTTTTGATGTTTTACTCAAAGACGGCCGTAAGGGGCGCAAGAGCGGCAAGGGGTTCTACCGTTACGATACCAAGAAAAAAGAGGTGGATAAGAGCGTCTATAAATTATTGGATCTCAAGCCAGAAACGAAAGCCAATGCGGAGGATATCGCGCTGCGCTGTGCGCTTATGATGCTTAACGAGGCGGCGCGCTGTCTGGATGAAGGCGTGGTGCGCAGTGCCCGCGACGGTGATATCGGTGCGATATTCGGTATTGGCTTCCCGCCATTCCTTGGTGGGCCGTTCCGCTATATGGATCAGCTGGGCATTGACAAGATTGTCGCTTTGCTCAATGAGCATACCGATCGCTATGGTGAACGTTTCAGGCCTTGCGAGCGTCTGGTGGCAATGGCACAGGAGGGCCAGTGTTTCTATTCGCAGGAAGGGGCAGAAGCGTAGCGTTTGTAGGTTTGTGATGAAAAAGGGCCGATAAGGCCCTTTTTATTTATCTTGCATTAATAAGCCTTGCTTTGAAACTCATTAACCGACTCGATTTCGCTGCCGATCTGCAATGGTTCCAGATCTTTGTGTGCTTGGCCTTGGCAGTGCATCACAATCCGGTTTGCCGTGCGTGGCTTGATGATATCGACAATGAATTTCACCATGTCGGCGCGGCTTAGGGCTTCCAGCGCTTCAACGACTTTTTGCCGTTGATTGAAGTCAGTATCCTTGTTACCTATGCTGACCCAGAAGCGCTGGGCCCGAGCTCGTAGGTTAGTATCCGGCTCTGAAATCTGGGCAATGAGCCCCTGTTTGCTGGCCTGCCACTGGGCGTCGTTGAGCTCCAGGAGCACAAGGGAAAAGGCATTAGTGAACTCGTCCATCGCATCCAGAAGTTGGGTCGGCGCCGCGACCGGTGACTGAATATACAAGATCAATCCCGGGTGGCGGTTCAACGGTAGGTTGGCGGTGCCAACCATGTAGCCCAGTTGCTGACGGGTCCGCAGTTCATGGAAGAAGGTGGTCGACATCAAATGGTTGGCCAGCGTGTAGATGGCAATCTTGCGCGGCGTGGTCGCGCGTGATTGGTAATACATCAGCAAGGCGGAATCGGCGTGGCTACAGCGAACTTCATGGCGAAGGGTGCCTGATTTGCCAAGGTGAACGAGTGGTCGCTGGGATTCGCCGTACAACTGGTCCGTGACCCGGAAAGCATCCTTGAGGATTTCAGCCAGGGCAAGGGCATCTTCTTTCAACCAGTTGCCGTAGATAAAGGTATCGATGTGCAGCTCGGCAAACATCGCCTCGACAAAAGCTGGCAGCTCGTCCACCTCAATGCTCTCGAGGGCTTCGAGCAGCACGGGGTATGGCGGGTTGTTGGGCTGCAACAGTCCGGTTAGTTCATTGAACAGCTGGGATATAGGCTTGTCCTGTGCGGCATTGCGCCAGCTGCGGAGCATCTGAGCCTTGATATTATTGAATCGCTCAAGGTTGAACTGGCGGTTGGCAAACTGATCCAGCAATAGCTGGAGTAGCAGCGGTTGTTTTTCGCTAAAGCCTGAAAGCTGAAGTGTGACCCCGCCTTGGTGAGCATACAAATTATAAGACATACCGGCAATTTCAGCCGGGTAGGCCGCTTCGTTGATCGCGTCGAGCAGCATTTCAACACACAGCCGCGTTTTGACGATATTGCGCGGTGAGCTGACGGCATGCGGGCTGTCGATCGCCACGTAAACCACCCCTTTTGGCACGCGGAATTCATGCTCCTGTTTGAACCACAGGCGAAATCCCGGTAGATCCTGAAGGAGCTGGGGTGGCTGGTCGGCATCGTCAGCCAGTGCGTGCGGCTCGAATTTCTCGCATAGGAAAGGGTTTGGCTCAGGCAGCTTGAGCGCATCATCATGGCCTGGCTGTTGCCATTGTGCCAGTTGCTCGTTGCTAAAAGGAACGACCTTATACGGTGTGTGGTACCAGTTGGCCACCTGATCGTAATCCTGCCCTTGGGCGATAAGCACCAGCCGCATGTTGTCTGGCACCAATTGATCTAGCAGGCCGGTAATAAGAGCTTCGTTGTAACCAGACATCATATAGTCGCCATAGATAAGGTCTTCTGGCGCATAGTGAAGCAAGTTCATGACTAGGTAGCTGACGGTATCGAGCGGCCGGCTTTTTTCCTGATAACGAAAAGCCATTTCAAGCACCGCTTTTTTCTCTTCGTAGCGCCACTCATCAAGGCCTTTTTGACGGATGATATTGATATAGCGGAACACTGCCGCGACGATATCGTCGATTTTGTCCATACCGGCTGGGGTGAGATTCAGGCTGATTGTGAACTCACGGAAGTTGCTACCGCTCACCCCACCACCAGCAGCGAGGGTATTGATCAGGCCCTGGCCCTTCAAGACGGACATTAGGCTGCCGCTACCTTCGTTGCCAAGTAGGTTGGCAATGTAGGACAGGGGCTTTTCGCGATAGTAGCTATCAACGGCTGGCAGCGAGAATGATAGGGTTAGTTTACGGACTTCCTTGATCGGCTCGATGGTGATCATCCGGCCATTTTCGGCATCGGTCACCAGCGGCGCGGTGATCTCGGGTTTGGCTTCGCCGTGGTTGGCGATATCTCTGAAGAATGTCTCGGCAAATGCCTGTTGCTCATCAAGGCTTTGCGGCCCGAGCAAGACTAGCCCCATTAGGTTGGCAGAGTAATGGCTGCGGTAGAACTCAATGAGCTCATCGCGAACGGATCTTTGACGATCGGCCAAGGTCGTCAGGTCGCCAACCGAAAACTTAGAAAACGGGTGGGCCTGATTGATCGTTTCTTTGTGGACCTGATACAGGCGGCGGACGTCGTCTTTGAGCTTGAGCTTATATTCCGAATCGACCGCATTACGCTCTTTGTCCACGGCCTCTTCGTTAAACAGCGGCGCGGTGAAGAACTGGCCGAAACGGTCTAGTCCCTCGCAAAAAGCATGGGGAGAGACCTCGAAGAAAAAGGTTGTGTTCTCGGTGCCGGTCCAGGCATTGTTGCTGCCGCCGTTTTGGTTGATGAAGGTTTGAAACTCACCAACACGCGGGTATTTTTCTGTTCCCAGAAAGAGCATGTGCTCGAGAAAGTGCGCCATTCCCTCGCGGTCGTTCGGATCGTCAAAATGACCGACCTTGACCGACAAGGCTGCTGCTGAGCGGGGGGCCTCGGCATCATGAACCAGTAATACCTTCAGCTCGTTTGCCAAGGTGAGGTAGCGGTATTGCTTCGGGTCATTTGGACTTTTATGCACGGGGGACGCCTATTTCTTTTGGGAAGTAGGGTAATTATGACGTTCATTACCGAGGGTGGCAAATATAACGAAGAGTAATTGTTAGCTAAACAAAAGCTTAGGTTTAGTAAGCGGTAAGAATAGGGAAGGTATCCGGCTGGACGATATATTGTGTCAATTTGAGACTGTGATCAGGTATCACATAATGGGCACACGTTTTGCCTAAATTCTGTTTTCAGAATAGGTCACTTGCTAGCATAATCGGGAGACATGCTAGCTCGCTAGGCTTGATCCTTCACTCCGTTGGCCCTGTAAGTAGATTAAGGGCTATGCAGTGCGGATACCTGCCTGCGAAATTGGAAAATATATGCGAATTTACATCATGCGTCATGGTGAAGCAGCAACCTTTGCAGCCACTGATGCCGAACGCCCCCTTACAGAGCGCGGTGAGCGATATTCAGCTCAAATGGCTGCCCAGCTCAGCCAGCAGCTTGATCAGGGGTTAGATATGGTATGGGTCAGCCCGTATTTGCGTGCCCAGCAGACATGGCAGGCGATGGCCCCGCATTTGCCATCGCCCCAGCGGCTGATGGAGGTCGAAGACATTACCCCTTACGGTGATGCCGAGCAGGTCGCTGCTTATGTTAAGGCGATGGTTGCCATTGAGCGTCCCGAGACCCTACTGGTCATTTCTCATTTGCCGTTGGTTGGCTACCTGTCTGCCGAGCTGGTGGCAGGGATGCAACCGCCGATGTTCATTACTTCCTCGGTACTGGCGATCGATTATGATTTGGAGACCGAGCAGGCCGAATACCTTTGGCAAGCCAACCCGGAAGGATAATGCGTGTTAAATTGGCATTAAGGTTTCGCGCGGGCTGGCCGATAGCAATATCTCCAGCTCGTTTACATGAATAGATACCTTGATGAAAAATTTACTATCAGTGCTGTTGGGCGTTTTGTTGCTGTCAGGCTGTATGCAGATGCCGCAACAGGAACAGGTAACCAACATCAGTGCCAATGCGGCGATCGAGTGGGTTAACGGCCGCAATGAGAATATGCATATTTCTCCTTCAGGCAGTACGTTGACCTTTGCCTCGTCGAAAAGTGACATTACCATTTTTTCGCGCATTGACAGTGCCCGCAACGGTAGCTGTGAGTACTACTACAGTGAGCAGTCCGTTAAGACACGGATACAGGTTTGCGAAAATGGCGAAGTGACACTGATTGTTGGCGGTAAGGTTGCCAATGTCGGTATGCTGGCAAAATTTGAAGAGTAACTGGCCGTTTTACATCGGTTAAAGTAAGGGCGGCGGCACTGCAGAGCCAGTACCGCGCATGAACGAGGCTGATTATCGTTCGGGAATATCGAGCAATACCAGCAGAGCACCGTCGCCGCCGAATTCGAGCGGCGCTTGGTGGAAGGCCATGACATCAGGGTGCTGGGCCAGCCACAACGGGGCCTTTTGCTTGAGGATATGCTTGCCGATACCGTGCATGACGCAACAGCATGCCACGCCTTCTTTTAGGCAAGCGGCAATCATCGCGGCTAATTCGCGTTTGGCCTCTTGCTGGGTCATGCCGTGCATGTCCAGGTACATATCAGGAACATAGACGCCACGGCGGAGTTTTTTGACTTCGTACTTGGATACCCCGGTACGGGCATAGTGGGTCGGGCCGTTTTCATTGAGGTGCGGCTCGAACTCGTCCGAGAAATAAAACTCATGGTTTTGTCGCTCTTTTGCCAAGAGTTTAGGGGTATCTGCTTTTGTGCTCTGTCGGCGGGGCGCGATTATGGTATCATGCGAGATCTTTTTTACGCCCTTAACCGCTTCCTGGAAGAGGCTAAAGTCTTCATCCAGGATATGATCTTTTTTGCTCATAGTTAACAATCCAACAACTTATTAGCGGTATTGTAGCGCCATTCGGAGGCTATTTTGGATAAGATTTTTGTCGACGAAGCTGTCAACGAACTTCATACATTACAAGACATGTTGCGCTGGACGGTAAGCCGTTTCAATGCTGCGGGTCTTTTTTACGGTCATGGAACCGATAATGCGTGGGACGAGGCCGTACAGCTTGTTTTGCCAACCCTATACCTTCCTTTGGACGTTCCGTCCGAGGTACGTTTCTCTCGCCTTACTAGCAGCGAGCGCCACCGTATTGTAGAGCGTGTTATCCGCCGTATCAACGAGCGCACGCCGGTCTCTTATCTGACCAACAAGGCATACTTCTGCGGCATGGAGTTCTTTGTCGACGAACGCGTGCTTGTGCCGCGCTCGCCAATCGGTGAGCTGATCGATAATTTCTTCGAACCGTTCCTGAAAGAGCGTCCGACTCGCATCATGGATCTGTGTACGGGCTCTGGCTGTATCGGTATTGCCTGTGCCCATGCTTTCCCTGAGGCTGAAGTGGATATCGTTGATATCTCTGTCGATGCTCTGGCCGTTGCCGAGCAGAACATTCAGGACCATGGTCTTGAGCAGCAGGTGATCCCGCTGCGTTCGGATCTTCTGCGAGATGTACCGAAGGACAAATACGACCTGATCGTAACTAATCCGCCGTACGTTGACCAAGAAGATATGGACAACCTGCCGGAAGAGTTCCGCCATGAGCCTGAGCTGGGCTTGGCTGCGGGCAGTGACGGCCTGAAACTGGTTCGCCGTATTCTGGCCAATGCACCTGATTACCTGAAAGAAGACGGTGTGTTGATCTGTGAAGTGGGCAACTCGATGATCCATATGGAAGAGCAGTACCCGCATATTCCGTTTACTTGGATCGAATTCGAGAACGGCGGCCACGGCGTGTTCATGCTAACCCGTGAGCAGCTAGTGGACTGTGCCGAGGATTTCGCCCTGTACCGCGATTAATCCACCACGCTTGCAAAGACAAAAAACCGAAGCCAAGGCTTCGGTTTTTTTATGGCTGTTGCATGCCGGGGAGGCTATTGGGTTAGGCTTTGCCAGCTTGTTGCTTGCTTTCCAACTCGGCCATGATCGTCGTGCGGTTGGCTAGGTAGCTGTCCAAGCCTGCTTTGCGAAGATCACAAGACGGGCAGTCGCCACAGCCGTCGCCGATCACCCCGTTATAGCAGGTCAGGGTTTTCTCGCGTACGAAGTCGAGTTTACCGTATTGGTCGGCCAGCGCCCAGGTTTCGGCCTTGTTGAGCCACATCAATGGCGTGTCGATCCGCAGTGGGCGATCCATTCCCAGAACCAGCGATTGGTTGAGGGATTTGACGAACTCGTCGCGGCAATCCGGGTAGCCGGAGAAGTCGGTTTCGCATACACCGGTGATTACTGCTTCGGCACCGATCTGGTAGGCGTAGATCCCGGCGAGGGTGAGGAAAAGGATATTGCGGCCAGGCACAAACGAATTCGGCAGGCCGTTCTCCTGCAACTCGTGGGAGACAGGGATGTTGTCGCGGGTCAAGGAGCTGATTGCCAGTTCGTTGAGCAGGCCGACGTCCATCACTTTGTGGGCGGCAACACCCAGTTCTTGGCAAATTGACTCAGCCACTTCGATTTCCAGCTTGTGGCGCTGGCCATAATCGAACGTAATACAGTGCACCTCATCATAGTGGGCCATGGCTTGGATCAGGCAGGTGGTGGAGTCCTGGCCGCCACTAAATACAACTACGGCTTTGCGCATAAAAGTCTTCCTATATTCTTTTCGTACCGAAAAACAGTCGGTAGGGGACTACCTAAATATCACTCTCGATATTTATCTTATGGTAGGCCAAAGGCAGGTTCTCCCTTGGCTCGGCAATGCTACCGCAGTGTGCCGGATGAGGGAAGTTGAAAGATAGGGGCAAAAAAAGCAGGGCGTAAATGGAAAAGCCGCAGCACGGGCTGCGGCGACGCTGTCGAGGTACAAATAGAGGCAAGACAGGCTGGTAAGCATAAACAGGAGCTAGGCCAGAATCCCGCTGTGTTCAAAGGCGTTGAGCTGTTCGAGGTAGCCGGAAATATCCCCGATGTTGGCGCTGATCCATGCCGGGTCGTAATAGGTATCGAGATAGCGCTCGCCGCTGTCGCACAGCAGGGTCACGATAGAACCTTGTTCACCACGGGCCCGCATTTCGCTAGCCAGTTGCAGCACCCCGTACAGGTTGGTGCCGGTTGATGCCCCGGCTTTGCGGCCGAGCAGCTTTTCGAGCCAGTGGATCGTGGCAATGCTGGCGACATCTGGAATCGTGCGCATTTCATCGACCACGTCGGGAATGAAGCTCGGCTCGACGCGCGGCCTGCCGATCCCCTCGATCCGGCTGCCGCAATTGCCGACAATATTTGGGTCTCGAGTCTGGTAGAAGGCATGGAACACTGAGTTTTCCGGATCGACGACGCATAGCTTGGTATCGAGCATCTGGTAGCGGATATAGCGGCCAATGGTCGCGGATGTGCCGCCCGTGCCCGCACTCATCACAATCCAGCGGGGGACGGGATGGGCCTCGAGCTTCATTTGCTCGAATATACTGTTGGCAATATTGTTGTTGCCGCGCCAGTCAGTGGCCCGCTCGGCGTATGTGAATTGATCCATATAATGGCCGTTGAGCGCCGAGGCCAGCTTGCGTGATTCGTCGTAGATGGCAGCCGGGCTGTCGACGAAATGCGCCTTGCCGCCGTAGAACTCGATCTGTTCGATTTTCTTGCGAGCGGTATGGCGGGGGACGACGGCGATAAACGGCAGTCCCAGTAACCGGGCGAAATAGGCTTCGGAAACCGCCGTGCTGCCCGATGACGATTCGATGATGGTGGTGTCTTCACCAATCCAGCCATTGCATAGCGCGTAGAGGAACAGTGAGCGGGCCAGACGGTGTTTGAGGCTACCGGTTGGATGGGTGCTTTCGTCCTTGAGGTAGATGTCGACCCCGTCCAGTACCGGAATATCCAGTTTGATCAGATGGGTATCGGCAGAACGTTGGTAATCGGCCTCAATTTTACGGATGGCAGTGCTAATCCAGTGCGGGTCACGGTTCATGGTTGGATCCTTATGGTGATAGCCGGAACAAGGTATAGAGGTAATGTAGCCCGTATTACCAAGAAAGACTTTGCATTGTTTACTGCCAAATCGATAGAATGGAGGAAATTTTTCTCCTATTCTGAATTCTATGAGCAATAAGATCGCTGATTTGGACAAAACCGACCGTACTCTGCTTCGCCTGCTGCAGCATGATGCGACCCTGTCGCTGGCCGAGTTGGCCGATGCCGTCAACCTGACCACGACCCCGTGCTGGAAGCGCCTCAAACGGCTGGAGGAAAGTGGGGTATTGCGGCAGCGGGTGGCGCTGCTGGAGCCGGCCAAGATCGGGCTCTCTTTTATCGCCTTCGTCCAGATCAAGACCAGCAACCATTCCAAGGAGTGGTACCACTGTTTTGTGGCGACGGTGTCGGAGTTCCCCGAGGTGATGGAGTTCTACCGGATGGCGGGCGAATACGATTACATGATGAAGGTGCAGGTGGCCGACATGCAGGCGTTTGACTCGTTCTACAAGAAGTTGGTCAATAGCATCGAGGGGCTGACCAATGTGACGTCGACCTTTGCGATGGAGCCGCTCAAGTATACGACAGCACTACCGGTATAGCGCTCTCGTTGCCAGCCATACATTTATGGGCTAAAAGATAAAATTTAGCACTATCTTCTGAATACGCCCTTGCTCAAGACAAGCGTTTGATTTACTAAAGGTAATCATGCAAGTTGTTGGGATGGTAATGAGGCGTGTGAGGAGGGAGCCCATGCAGGTATTCTGGCAACTTAGATGGTATTTTTTGCAGCAATGGCGACGTTATGGCGGTGCCATTGCCATTTTGGTTGTTGTCTCCCTTTTTGAACTGCTTCCGCCCCGTGCGATTGGCTGGATTGTCGATGGCGTGGTGGCCGGCGAGATGACGTTGCTGACGATGTTCGGCTGGCTGGTTACGCTGGCTCTGTTGTGGTTTTGCGTTTACGGCCTGCGTATTGTATGGCGGGTGTGGCTATTCGGCGCGGCGGCCGAACTCGGCACCGTGCTGCGCAACCGGCTTTACCGCCATTTCTCATCCCACCCCCCTATTTTTTTCGAGCGTCATAAAACAGGCGACCTGATGGCCCGCTCGACGAATGACGTTAATGCCGTAGTAATGACGGCAGGTGAAGGCGTGCTAACAGCGGCCGACTCCTTGATCACCGGGTTGACGGTATTCATCGTGATGACGGCTTTTATTAGCTGGGAGCTGACCCTGTTGGCTCTGTTGCCAATGCCACTGATGGCGATCGCGGTGTTCTTCCTCGGCCGCCAGCTTCATCACCGTTTTTCTGCCTCTCAGGCTGCTTTTTCCGATCTTACCGACAAGGCTCAGGAAACCCTCAATGGCGTGAGGATGATCCGTGCGTTTGGTTTGGAGCAACGCCAGCAGGCCGATTTCTCCGAGGTGGTCGATCAGGCCGGGGACAAGAACCTTGCGGTGGCTCAAGTCGATGCCAAGTTCGATCCGGTGATCCAGTTGGCCATCGGCCTGTCGTTTTTCCTCAGCATTGGTGGTGGTGCCTATCTGGTGCACATTGGCCGTTTGACGCTGGGGGATCTGACGGCGTTCACCCTCTATCAGGGCTTGATGATCTGGCCGATGCTGGCAATGGCTTGGCTGTTCAATATCCTTGAGCGTGGCTCGGCGGCCTGGAACCGCCTGCAGGCTATCTTCGAGCAAGAGCCGCAGATTGTCAGCGGCCAGACTCCGCTGGAGAGGACGCATCAGCCGTTGTCTGTGTCCATTGATGCGTTCGCTTGGCCCGGGCAGTCAAAACCCGCGTTGGAAGCGGTGCGCTTTACCCTTGCCAGCGGTCAGATGCTGGGCCTTGCCGGGCCGATAGGCAGTGGCAAGTCGACTTTGCTGGCACTGTTGCTACGTCAGCATGAACTGGAACAGGGGCAGATCCTTTATGGCGACGTGCCGCTGAAAGAGGCGGATCTGCCGCAGTGGCGCAGCCGTTTTGCGGTGGTTAGCCAAGCCCCCTTCCTTTTTTCGCGAAGTATTGCCGATAACATTGCCTTGGGTCGACCAGAAGCCAGTCTTGAGATGATCCGAGAGGCCGCCCGGGCGGCCTGTATTGATGAGGACATCATGCAGTTTCCCGCTGGCTACCGGACCATGGTAGGCGAGAAGGGGATCACCCTGTCGGGCGGGCAGAAGCAGCGTATTGCGATTGCCCGTGCGTTGTTGCTTGATGCCGAGATACTGGTGCTGGACGATGCCCTGTCGGCGGTCGACGGCAAGACCGAGCACAATATCCTCAGTAATTTGCGCCAGCACCGTGACAAAACAGTGATTGTGATTGCCCATCGCCTGACAGCGCTGGAAGAGGCTGACGAGATCATCGTGTTGCAGCAAGGGAGCATTGTTGAGCAAGGGGATCACCGAACCTTGGTGGCACAGAACAACTGGTATGCCGAGATGTACCGATATCAGAAACTGGAACAGGCTATCGAGGGGGCATAATGGAAAACAAGACATTCAACAAGGCCATCGTTAGGCGTTTGCTGGGTTATGCCTTGGCTGATAGGAAAAAGCTGTCGGTAGCGCTGGGGTTTCTGTTGTTGGCATCATTGACGGACGTTGCCGGTCCGTGGCTGATCCAGCATTTTATCGACAATAACATCGCCAAGGATCATTTCCCCGCTGATGAACTGGCGATGTTGGCCGTAGCCTACCTCGGTCTGATGGTGGCCACCGCCCTGTTTCGTTATTTGCAGGCGATGCGTTTTAACGAGATTGCAATCGGTGTGGTGCAGACGATCCGCAAGCAGTTGTTCGGTAGGATCTTGAACCAGCCCTTGTCGGCATTCGATTATGTTCCGTCAGGTACTTTGATTTCACGGATCACCAATGATACAGAGTCGATCAAGGATTTTTATGTCCATGTTATCGGCTCGGTCCTGAAAAATATCACCTTGATCATCGCCATGCTGACAGTGATGAGCCTGATCAGCTGGCGGCTGACGCTGGTTGTGTTGGTTCTGTTGCCCGCAGTCGTGGCCGTGATGGTGGTCTACCAGCGCCGGAGCTCGGGGGCCTACCGCCAGATGCGCGATCTGCTGGCTGATATCAATGCCTCGATGAGCGAGTCTATTCAGGGAATGAGTCTGGTGCAGTTGATGCGCCAGGAAGAGGCGTTTTACCGTCAGTTTTCCGTATTGACCGGCAACCACCTTCAGGCTCAGATTGGGGTGACAAAGCTGAACGGCTTTTTGCTGCGGCCGCTGATCGACTTCCTTTCCGGTGTGGCGCTGCTCTCGCTGGTGGCGCTGTTTGGGGTCAGCGGGCTTGAGCTGATCGGGGTGGGGGTATTGTATGCTTTTATCAGCTATCTCGGCAGGGTGAGCGAGCCCCTGATTGAGCTCACCCAGCAGCTATCGCTGTTGCAGCAGGCTCTTGTGGCCAGCGAGCGGATTTTTGGTTTTATTGATGCCGCCCAGCAGCAATATGGCGATGACAACCACCCGTTAGCTTCCGGGCAATTGGCCTGCAACGGGGTGGGGTTTAGCTATGATGGCAAGCAGAACGTACTGGGGCAGATTGATATCAACTTGCCTCATCGGGGCTTCTTGGCCTTGGTGGGCCATACGGGGAGCGGTAAGAGCACCTTGGCTTCGTTGCTGATGGGGTTCTACCCGGCGACCGAGGGCGAGGTACGGCTTGATGGGCGGCCGCTGTCGTCATTGTCGCAAGATGTTCTGCGTAGCGGGATTGCGATGGTTCAGCAGGATCCCCATGTGCTCAGTGATAGCGTGCGAGAGAATATAACCCTTGGCCGGACAGTGGCCGGTAGCCATGCGGAGAGTGATGCGTTGTGCTGGCAGGCGCTCGAAGCCGTGGGGTTGGCGGAACAGATCCGAAGGTTCGACGGCGGGTTGGATATGCGGCTGGGCAGCGGTGGGGCGAATCTGTCTGCGGGGCAGAAGCAGCTGCTGGCATTGGCCCGGGTGTTGGTGGCCAAGCCGCGAATTTTGATCCTCGATGAGGCGACGGCCAATATTGATTCGGGGACCGAGCGCCATATCCAGCAGGCCCTTGGGCGTTTGCGGCAGGACATGAGCATTGTCGTGATTGCCCATCGCCTGTCGACGATTGTCGATGCCGATGAAATTCTGGTGCTGAGTCATGGCGAGGTGCTTGAGCGCGGTGATCATAATGGATTGCTCACGGCACAGGGGCACTATTGGCAGATGTACCAGCTGCAACAGGCCGGAGAGCAGCTTCATCGGCTCGAAACAGAAGGGTGCAGTGCCAGTTAGATAAGAGGGCAAGAGGAGCATTGTGCTCCGCTTGCCCATTGTTGCTTCTGTCGTTGCTGTTGCTGTTGCTGTTGCCTTTGCTGTGGTGAGGCGAGGATAACAGAGCTTATTTTCTCGTTGGCTTGCCGCGATAGCGCATCAGCCCTTCCTGAACGGCAGAGGCAACCAGTTCCCCTTGCTGGTTGTAGATCTCTCCCCGGACAAAGCCGCGAGCACCGCTGGCAGAGGGGCTGTCTATGGCGTAGAGCAGCCATTCATCCATTTTGAACGGCCGGTGGAACCACATGGAATGGTCGACGGTCGCTACCTTGCTGTTAGGGGTGAGCAGGCTGACCCCATGGGGTTGCATGGCGGTGGTCAGGAATCCCCAGTCGGCGGCGTAGGCCAGCAAATATTGATGGATGCGCAGATCGTCCGGCATGCTGCCGTTGGCCTTGATCCAGAAATGCTGCTTGGGCGGATTGATTTCCGGCCGCAGCGGGTTGACGACGGTAACCGGCCGCACTTCAATGGGCCGTTCCCGGCCGAAGACTTCAACGGTGGCCTTTGGCAATCTGTCGGCAATAGAGCCAATGAGTTGTTGCTCGTTGAGCAGGGTTTCCACAGGGGGCACATCCGGCATGGCGGATTGATGCTCGAAGCCTTCTTCCTCTGTCTGGTATGAGGCTGTTAGGTAGAAGATGGGGCGTCCAAACTGAATCGCCTTGACTCTGCGGGTACTGAAGCTCGTGCCATCACGCAGGGTTTCGACATCGTAGATAATCGGTTTTAGCGGATCGCCCGGGCGGAGGAAGTAGCTGTGGAACGAATGCAGAAACCGCCCTTCATCCACGGTTTCCTTGGACGCTGAGAGAGCTTGCCCCATAACCTGTCCACCATAGACTTGTGGTAGCCCCAAGTGTTCACTTTGGCCCCGGAACAATCCTTGCTCAAGTTGTTCCAGATGTAACAGAGTGAGAAGTTCATTCAGTTCTTTGCTCATCGGAATTCCATAAAAAAATGCTATGATATCGCCCTAAAGCATCCTGGCAGGATGCCACTTTCTTTCTTAGTTTGTCTGTGTTCTGGGCAGATTGGAAGTGCCTCATTTTATATCAATGTGTTAAGTGCTTGTTCACTCACAATATTGAGCGTTAAGTCATAGGAGTTCGCATGAAAAAGGTTTTTGCGCTGTTGTCTGCGTTAGCAGTAGCGTTGGTAGTTTCCGCTTGTACAAATCTAGTCGATAAGGATGCAGATATGGAAAAAGTGACCGGGAACGTGGCCTACCGTGAACGTATTGCCCTGCCGGAGAATGCCCGTATCACGGTGACTTTGTCTGACGTTTCGAAAATGGACGCGGCAGCCGAGGTGATTAGCCGTCATTCGTTTTTGGCGGAGGGCAAGCAGGTACCTTTTGCTTACTCGCTGAATTTCGTGCGTGATGAAATCAAACCTAACCATACTTATGCGGTAAGTGCGCGCATTGAGATTGGCGACAAGCTGGTATTCATTACCGATACCGCCAACCCTGTGATCACCGATCCTAACCAGACTTTGGTGAAAGATCTGATGCTGGTGAAGGTGCAGTAATCTCCCCTTGCTGGGGCGGTTTTTAAAGTCCGTCCCAGCGATAGCGTCCCAGCCGGATCCGACCGACGTCTGACACCTCTATTCCCTCTGCAATAAGTTTGCTGCGTTGGCGTTCTAAGTCATTGCCAGTAAGCGAAATTTCACCTTTTGCGTTAATCACCCTGTGCCATGGCAGCGATGATCCCTCTGGCAGTTTGCCGAGTAATTTCCCCACCTGCCGGGCATAGCCCGGGAAGCCTGCAAATTTTGCAATATCGCCATAGGTTGACACTTTTCCTTGGGGAATTTGGTGAACTTGGCTATAGATCTGAGCTGTAAAATCGTCCATATTTATACCTATTAGAACCATAAAAAGCTGATGGTTGCGCATTCACGACTCGTGTCGTTTGCTTAGCGTGCAACCATTACAAACGCAAGGAGGTGCTGCCATGTTGTATGCCGCGTTGCTTGTTGTGGTCAGCATAGTGTTGACCGTTGTTGGTGTCAGTGCACTCGGGCAGAGCCAAGGAGAGCTTCCCGCGTTGGCGCTCGCCATTCCCGCCTTGTGGCTGCTGCCTCAGGGGGGCGTTTCTGCTTGGCTTCTCTTGATTGGCTTGGGTGCATACGGTTTTGTGTTGCCGGAGCAGTCTTTGGCCTTGTCGATAAGCATCTTTATGATGTTACCCATTTTTGCCGTCAGTTTCTCGACCAAAAGTACCTGGCAGATGGCCGCGTTGCTTATTTCCGTTGTGCTGGCGATGGATGTTGGCTTGATGGCATTGCAGGGCGAGGGGAAGCTACCCGGTAGCCCCGGTGCAACCATCGTTCAGATTATGGCTGTCGGCGTGATTTGGGTTGCCCTGCGCAGCTGGCGGCCCGTTGACGGGAATACCTGGTGGCCGCTGTTCTTGGTGGTGCCGCTATGGGTCGGCGGCATGGAGCACGCCGCCTTGGTGGCGCTGTGTGTCACCGGGTTGATTGCCACAATTCAGGAGCTGCTCAAGGGCAAGCTCAACGAGATGGTGCCGAGAATGGTATGGATCCTGCCAGCGGTAGGTTTTGCCACTATGGTTTTGGTTCCGTGGCTTGAGGTTCCCAACCCGGTGCTGGTGGCTTGGCTGTTGGTGCTCGGTGGGGCACTGCTAGGCGAGTACCTGCTTGAGGATATGGAAGAAGAAGTCTGACAGACGGGTGAAATTGCTGGGAATACACAGATTTGAGTAAGAAAACAGCAGTTGGCTTCATGAAGCGAGCAAGGCACTTGCAATCACAACGGGCATGACGGATAATCCATCCCGTTCTCGCAAGAGACACAAAGAATCTATGGAGGCCCTGCTGGTCCTCCCGCAACACTAACTCGTGAACCCGGTCAGGCCTGGAAGGGAGCAGCCGCAGCGAGCGACGTGTGTGCCGGGATGTGGCTGGTGGGGCTTCCACCCATCTGGCTGTCGCAAAAACCATATCCAGTCCCAAAAAATCCATAAGTTGTCCTTTTAAAAGTCAAAAAGTGTCCTAATCTTAATTTGGTTGTTTTCTTACAACATTAAGGGACGCACATGTACATTCGTAATCTTCGCAAACCCTCTCCGAATAAAAATATCTATAAGTTTGCTAGTAGCAAGAATAGAAAGACGGTTATGTGTGAAGGCGGCCTTGAGAAAGATTGTTGCTACCACTTTGAATATGACCCGGAAGTTGTTTGTTACGAGTCACAGCCGGAGGGTTATTATTATGAGTTTTGTGGTAAACAGCTTCCCTACACACCTGACTTTTTAGTCCACTATATTGGTGGGTATCAATGTTTCGTTGAGAGTAAGCCATATGGGCAAACCCTTAGCAAAGAGTTTAAGCAACAGTTTCAGGCTAGGAAGTCGGCAGCTGAGCGACTTGGTTTTGATCTTATCTTAGTCACTGACCGGCAAATCCGAAAAGGGTACTATCTAGAAAACTGTAAAGTTGTTCACCGTTATAGTGGTTGTATTAAAGGGGATAACCTACCTGATGCGTTGTATGATCAACTGTTGGATACTAAACCCATAAAAATTATAGACTTAGCGTTAAAGGTTGAATTGTCTGTTGGTGTGGTATTTGCTGCTGTCTTACGCTTAGTTACTTTGGGTAAGGCTTTGATTGACCTTGATTCTGCCAAGCTTAATGAAACCACGTTAGTTATGGTGAAATAGATGGCAGGGCGATTTAAGGATGAATTCGATGCCAATTACTCTGAGGATGATGAAAAAGAGTTCTTAGAATCACCTGAGTCAAAACGAAACCGGCTTCAATATGGGTCTTTAGATTCAGCCAAAATCATTGAGCGAGACCTCGATTCTTTCCCCGAAGAACAAAAAACAAAAGCCTTGGAACGCTATAAGTTACTTAGCTTAGTCAGCAAAGAGCTGGTTGGTGGATGGACACCTAAAAATCTCAACCCACTAATAGACAAATATTTTGAAAAAACAACCCTTACCCAAAAGCCAAGCTATAAAACTTTAATACGTTGGCATAATTCATTTAACCAAGCCAAAGGTAGTTTTACTGGTTTGGTAGATAAGCATCATCAAAAAGGTAATCGAACAGCTAGAGTAGTGGGCGATGAGTCCTATTATGAAAAAGCCTTAGAAAGGTTTTTAGATGCAGTCAGGCCATCTATTAGAGCCGCCTATAATGTTTATTGTGATAATATTACGGTCGCAAACGAAAACATTGTTTCTGGCAAAATCCCTCAAGTTTCCTATCAAACCTTCAAAAATCGTATCCAGAAAGAACAGCCGTATAGCGTTGCTTTAGCAAGGCATGGTAAATACTACGCAGACAAGCTCTATAACTATTACCAATCGGTTGATATGCCTACTCGGATACTTGAGCGGGTAGAAATGGATCATACCCCACTCGACTTAATCCTACTTCATGATGACCTACTGGTTCCCTTGGGAAGGGCCCACCTAACTCTTTTAGTTGATATCTTCAGCGGCTGCATCATTGGCTTTCATCTGGGATTTAAACACCCTAGCTATGTTTCTGCATCTAAAGCTATTATCCATGCGACTAAGAATAAAGACTACATTTCAGGTTTACCTATTGAGTTTGAAAATAAGTGGTTATGTGAAGGGAAAATTGAAAATCTAGTCGTTGATAATGGCCCTGAATTTTGGTCAAAAAGCCTTGAAGATTCATGTTTAGAAGCAGGTATTAATGTTGTATTTAACAAAGTTAGAAAACCTTGGTTGAAGCCGTTTGTAGAAAGAAAGTTTGGAGAGATAATTCAGGGTATTGTTGGTTGGGTTCCTGGGAAGACGTTCTCGAACGTTCTTGAAAAAGAAGATTATAACCCTGAAAAAGACGCAGTTATGCGCTTTAGTGTCTTTGTTGAAGAATTGCACCGTTGGATAGTCGATGTCCACAATGCTAGCGCAGACAGCCGCAAGGCTCGGATACCTAATCTGTATTGGCGGAAAAGTTATGAGGTCATGCCTCCGTTAAAGCTATTACCTGAAAATGAGCATACCTTTACCATTGCAATGGGAAGTCTCCATCATCGAAAACTAACGAGTAAGGGTATCAAGTTTAAGCATATAGATTATGATTCAACTGCTCTGGCGCAATACCGAAAGGAATACCCTCAAACAAAAGCATCTGCTATTAAGAAAATAAAAGTAGATCCTGATGATATATCGACAATTTATATCTATTTGGAAGAGTTAAATGGGTATGTTGAGGTTCCAAGTAAGGACTCGAAAGGTTACACCCGCAAGTTAAGTTTGTGCGAGCATGAAAAGTTAGTTAAAGCTCACCGAGACTATATCGATGGTGAGATTGATGTGTTGTCATTAGCAAAAGCTCGATTAGCGTTGCATGAACGAATTCAATCAGAGCAAGAAAATCTACAGCATATGTCTTTGTCTGAACGGAAACGCAAGGCTAAAGCAACTAAGAAAATTGCTGAACTATCAAGTGTAAATAGTGATACGCCAAAAGCACAACTGACCGATAAACTTCCCCCAAACCCTTCAATGAGTGGCTGTTCCGGTTCACCGGCTGAAAAAGAAATTAATCCAATTGAGAACTTTCGGTCTAAATGGAATAAGCGAAGAAAAGAGAGGAATGGATGATGCCTGATTCTAACCTCGAGCTGTCCATCGATACCACTCTAGCGACATACCATGCGTCATTTACGATCTACCCTGAGGTAGAGAAGGTGTTTTCGGGACTCGATTGGTTAGTTAAGCGTCGTTGTTTTGGTTCGTTTGTGCCATCAATGTTGTTAACTGGAGGGACGGGGTCTGGTAAGTCAGCGTTAATCAAACACTATATATCGAAATGCCTATCAGAAAATGAGGTATTGCTCACTCGTGTGCGACCTACTTTAAAGGAAACGTTACTTTGGATAGTGAATGAAATAGATAAATACAAAAAATACCGAGCTAAGGGATCCGTCCTTGGATTAATAGATTATGTCATTAGGTGCGTTAAGCGGACAGAACTAAAGTTATTAGTGATTGAAGAGTGTCAGGAGCTTTTTGAATGTACCAGTCATAAAGAACGACAAGAAATTCGAGATAAACTGAAAATGATCAGTGATGAATGTCGACTACCAATTGTTTTTGTTGGCATTCCTAGTGCGAAGTTGATACTTGAAGACTCCCAATGGGATAGACGGATCATGGTGAAGCGGGAATTACCCTACTTTAAAATTACGGATGAAGCGTCAATTGATAGATACTTAGACCTACTTGAGGCCATGGAAAGGGCAGTACCGCTCCCTTTTGACGTTGACTTAATGGATGTTGAAATAGCGATGAGGCTATTAGCCGCTAGCCATGGCATGCTTGGAATGTTAAAAGAACTGATAGCTGTTGGGCTAGAATCTGCGTTGATTTCAAATAAGGCGGCTATTCAGCTTGAAGACTTCATTTTAGGCTACGAAATGATTTTTGGTTTAGATGAGATAAATCCATTCTCTGTTGATATCAATGAGTTGGTGATTAAGCAAATTGAGTCTTATGAGGAATACGTACCGGATGCAGAGACTGGAGAGCTCAAGTTTGTTGGACAGATATTCAATGCATTAACAATCAAACAGCTATTAGGTTAAGCCTGAGTGCTCAAAGACGCCAGCAACGCGGCCTTCTCTTCATCACTCATCTTGTCAATGATACACGCCAGTGTAGCACTCAGCTCATTCTCACAGAAAAAGTAGTTCAAAGGCACATTAAGTTCATCAGCCATGCGGCGCAGCGTGCCAATGTCTGGCGTATGTCGTCCTTTCTCGTAGTGGTTCATCCGCCCACTTGCAGAACTCGGTTCCATGCCAATTCTTATACCCAGTTCTTTCTGGGTAATTCCGGCTTTTTTGCGGGCTTCTTTGAGCCTCGTAGGGATTGGGTTGTCTTTTTGCACTGAGTCATATCTGGTTGACCTATTTCGACTTAGATTGTCTAAGTTTTACTGATTTTTGTATACTTAGCAATCCTAAGTTTTTTTGTGTGTAATATCTACGATGAACCGACAAATACCACTGAATAAATGGTTATATAAAGCGTTGATAGAGAAAGAAATGGATGGCTTTTCTGTCTTGGAGATAAGAAATACACTACTACCAGATACATACATGCTGTTTGATAGAGAAGAATTACGAAAGCTTCTATACCGCCAACTCTACAAGTTGCTTGCTTGCGGTTTTTTGGAAAAAAGGCGTGATGAAGTGACACGGGAGACGCGGTATTTCAAGACAGATGCATTTAGGGCATTACAATTCGTGGCAGCGAAAAGAACTCAGTTATCATTGGCGCATGCTCAGTTGAAAAATAGTGAATACAATCCGTTTATTAGCCATGTATCCAGAGAAAAAGCGCAGTTTGAAGCAGAGCTTCGTATCGTGTTGGGCGAGGTGGATGTCTATAAACGTGTATTAACAACCTTTCCTGAACAATCAGCTTTGGTCGAACCGTTGTATGAAAAATCGAAAGACTATTCAGCTGAATTACTGGGCAGAATTAATGCGTTGAGTAAATTGAGTGCATTGCCGCAGTAGGTGGAGATAATGATACTTTGTTCACGTATTTTATGCAGTATGTGCAACGAGCATACGGAACGATTACGCATGATGTTTCCTAAAGCGTAAAGTCAGATATAATGCCGAAATCCAACTTGTTGCACAGCTAGCATTATGACCTCGAGCATTAATAAATCCCAGCTTACCGAAGCCGATATTATCAGCAAATTTATCCTTCCTAGCATTGAAAGTGCAGGCTGGGACCGTATGAATCAGATCCGTCAGGAAGTGAAACTTCGTGATGGTAAGGTAGTAGTTCGTGGTCAGATTGCGGCACGAAAGAAAGTGAAATCTGCTGATATCGTCCTTTATCATAAGCCGAGTATGCCGCTTGCCGTCGTTGAAGCGAAAGCGAACAAGCATGAAGTGGGCAAAGGCATGCAGCAAGGACTCGATTATGCATCATTACTGGATGTGCCCTTTGTGTTTGCAACCAACGGTGATGGGTACGTTTTTCACGACAAAACGCCCCCAAGCCAGGTGGAAACAGAGATCCGCTTAGAGGATTTTCCATCGCCACAGGCACTTTGGCAGAAATATTGTCGTTGGAAAGGCTATAGCGATGCGCAGCTGCCTGTGATCTCTCAAGATTACTACGATGATGGCAGTGGTAAGTCACCGCGTTATTACCAACTTAATGCGATTAATAAAACCATTGAGGCCGTATCTGCGGGGCAAAATCGTGTGCTGTTGGTTATGGCGACGGGTACGGGTAAAACGTATACCGCATTTCAAATTATTTGGCGTTTGTGGAAGTCTGGCGCGAAGAAGCGCATCTTGTTTTTAGCGGACAGAAACATCCTTGTTGATCAGACCAAAAATAATGACTTTCAGCCCTTTGGCACTGCGATGACCAAAATTGGTAATCGTACGATTGATCCTGCTTTTGAAATTCATCTTGGTCTTTATCAGGCGATGACGGGGCAGGAGGAAGACAAGAAAATTTTCAAAAATGTCAGCCCTGACTTCTTTGATTTGATTGTTGTAGATGAATGTCACCGTGGTAGTGCGTCTGAAGACAGTGCTTGGCGAGAAATCCTTGAATACTTTGATTCCGCGACGCAGGTTGGTTTAACCGCTACCCCTAAAGAAACTGACATTGTTTCAAATATCGAATACTTCAAAGAGCCTGTTTATACCTATACGTTGAAGCAAGGCATTGAAGACGGCTTTCTTGCGCCTTACAAAGTGGTACGTGTCGATTTAGATGTGGATCTGCAAGGCTGGCGACCAACAAAAGATCAGAAAGATAAAAACGGTGAAGTGATTACCGACCGGATTTATAACCAAAAAGATTTCGACCGCACTATGGTGATTGATGAGCGTACCGAGCTTGTGGCGAAGACGATCACGAATTATCTCCAGCGTACCGACCCGATGGCGAAAACCATCGTGTTCTGTAACGACATTGATCATGCCGAGCGTATGCGTCGCGCACTGGTTAATCTCAATCCAGAGCAGGTGAAGAAGAACGACAAGTACGTAATGAAAATCACGGGTGATGATGAAATAGGTAAAGCGCAGCTTGATAACTTCATCAACCCGAAAAAAGCATACCCCGTTATTGCGACCACGTCTGAGCTAATGACAACGGGAGTCGATGCGAAAACCTGTAAGCTGATTGTGTTGGATTCGACTATCAAATCCATGACCAAATTCAAGCAGGTGATTGGCCGTGGTACTCGAATTGATGATCGTTTTGACAAGCTATGGTTTTCTATCCTTGATTTTAAAAAAGCAACAGAGCTATTTGCAGATGAACGCTTTGATGGTGTGCCAGAGCAAGTAAAAGAAACCAAGCCTGAAGATTTTGAAAATTCTGATGAGATGGATGAAATTGTGGATGGTGGTGACGGCAATGAGGGTGACTCACCCTTTGGCGATGATGATATCGATTCTACAACAATTGTCACTCCACCACCGCCGCCGCCTCCAAGTGGTGGCGATACCGTCCCACCATCAGGTGGCGATGAGCCGATTCAGAAAGAAGTGAAGAAATTTCATGTCTCTGGTGTAACGGTGACCAAAGTAGCGGAACGTGTTCAGTATTATGACAGTGACGGTAAGTTGGTGACGGAGTCTTTCAAAGATTACACCCGTAAGGCGATGGCGAAGCAGTTTACCTCAATGGATGATTTCACACGCAAATGGAACGATGCGGATCGTAAGCAAGCCATTATTGATGAGCTTGCCGAGCAGGGCATTATTTGGGAAGCATTGGAGCAGGAAATTGGCAAGGAGATGGATCCCTTCGATATGATCTGCCATGTGGTGTATGACCAACCGCCCTTAACGCGTAAAGAGCGTGCGGAGAATGTTAAAAAGCGCAATTACTTCACCAAGTACGGCGATGTCGCACAAGCGGTATTGAGTAACTTGTTGGAAAAATATGCCGATGAAGGTGTAAGTGAAATTGAAAACCTGACGGTGCTGAAAGTCGCACCGTTCAATGAACTTGGCCGACCATTAGAGATCATCAAAAAAGGCTTTGGTGATAAAAATGCTTACTTGAAAGCGGTTAACGAACTGGAAGCGGCTATCTACCAAGTGGCATAACAATGAAACAGGCTGGTACATGCTATCAGCCTATTCTTTCCGTTAATCGCTGAACGATTAACGCTTAAAATCCGTTATAATTCCCCCTTATCTTCGTAAAGAAAAGCAGTAAATTATGTCTATCAGCTCAGTAATCAAATCTATTCAAGATATTATGCGTAAAGACGCGGGTGTTGACGGCGACGCCCAGCGCTTGGGGCAAATGTCTTGGTTGTTGTTCCTTAAAGTGTTTGATGCACAGGAAGAAGAATTAGAGCTGGAGCTGGACGATTACAAAACGCCGATCCCTGAAAAATACCTGTGGCGTAACTGGGCACAGGATGCCGAAGGCATTACTGGTGATGCGCTGCTTGAGTTTGTAAACGACGATCTGTTTTTCAAACTGAAAAACCTCACCGCGCCCGTTGATCTCAACCCGCGTGGTCATGTGGTGAAAGAAGCGTTTAGCGATGCGTTCAACTACATGAAAAACGGCACACTGCTGCGCCAAGTGATCAACAAACTCAATGAAATCGACTTCACGGATTCTTCAGAGCGTCACCTGTTCGGTGATATTTACGAGCAAATCCTGAAAGACCTGCAAAGTGCTGGTAACGCAGGTGAGTTCTACACTCCTCGTGCGGTTACGCGTTTTATTGTTAACCGTTTAGATCCGAAACTGGGCGAAGCCATTATGGACCCAGCAACGGGTACAGGCGGCTTCCTGGCATGTTCATTTGACCATGTAAAAGACAACTATGTGAAAACAGCCGCCGATCACCAAACGCTGCAAAAGCAGATCCATGGCGTTGAAAAGAAACAACTACCTCACTTGCTGTGTATTACTAATATGATGCTGCACGGCATTGAAGTACCCGTACAGATCAAACACGGCAACACGCTAAACAAGCCGCTTTCAAGCTGGGACAGCAACATTAACGTGATTGCCACCAACCCACCGTTTGGTGGCACCGAAGAAGACGGCATCGAAAAGAACTTCCCAGCGGAAATGCAAACCCGTGAAACGGCAGATTTGTTCCTGCAATTGATTATTGAGGTGTTAGACCCTGCCAATGGTCGTGCGGGTGTGGTATTGCCGGATGGCACTTTATTTGGTGAAGGCGTAAAAACCAAAATCAAAAAGCTGCTGACCGAAGAATGTAACCTGCACACCATTATGCGCCTGCCAAACGGCGTGTTTAACCCGTACACGGGCATTAAGACCAACATTCTGTTCTTCACCAAAGGCAAACCAACTAAAGAAGTATGGTTCTACGAGCACCCATACCCAGAGGGCGTAAAGAACTACAGCAAAACCAAACCGATGAAGTTTGAAGAGTTTCAGGCAGAAATCGACTGGTGGGGTGTTGAGGCAGACGGTTTTGCCAGCCGCGTAGAAAACAACCACGCGTGGAAAGTCTCGATTGATGAGATCATCGCCCGTAACTTCAACCTCGATATCAAAAATCCGTATCAAGGCGAAGTGGTCAGCCATGACCCAGATGAACTGCTAGCAAACTACCAGACGCAACAGCAGGAAATCACCGAACTGCGTAACCAACTGAAAGACATTCTGGGGAATGCCTTGTCTTCATCACAAAGAGTCTCATCAGCTCAAGCTGCGGATGAGGTGAAGTAATGTCTGCAGAAAAACTGATCACCGACCATATCGATATCTGGACTTCGGCAGTGCAGGCGAAATCATCTTCAGGTCGTGGTAGTGGCAAGAAGCGCGAGCTATACGGCATTAAGAAATTGCGTGAGCTGATTTTGGAACTGGCGGTGCGTGGGAAATTGGTGCCGCAAGATCCGAGTGATGAGCCCGCATGTGAATTACTTAATCATGAAGAAATCACACAAAGAGGTCTATTGAAATTAGGTAAGGGCAAAATTCTTGACTTAAACAGGAGAATTTCTGAAAACGAGAAGAGATTTGTTCTTCCTTGCGGGTGGGAATGGACTAGGTTGGGCAAAACTATTGAGGTTACGGGGGGAAGTCAGCCTCCAAAATCAAAATTTGTATATGAGCATCGAGAAGGATATGTTCGCCTAGTTCAAATTCGTGACTTTAAAAGTGACACCAACCTAACATATGTACCACAAGAGTTTGCTAATCGTCCTTTTGTCGAAACCGATATTATGATTGGTCGTTATGGACCTCCGGTATTCCAAATACTTAGAGGGTTATCTGGAACATATAATGTAGCACTGATGAAAGCTGAATTAGTTGGTGATTCGATCCACAATGATTATTTGTTTTGGTTGTTAAGTGAGCCATTTATTCAAAAGCTTGTGACGAGCGAGTCAGAGCGTACAGCTGGTCAATCGGGAGTTCGAAAAGAACTAATATACGATTTTGTTATTGCATTACCTCCAAAGCAAGAACAACACCGCATAGTCGCCAAGATTGACGAACTGATGGCCCTGTGTGACCAGTTGGAGCAACAGACCGAAGCCAGCCTTGGTGCCCATCAGGTATTGGTAGAAACCCTGCTGGCAACGCTCACCAACAGCCAAGATGCAACCGAACTGATGGCAAACTGGGCACGTATTAGTGAACACTTTGACACTTTGTTCACCACAGAGCAAAGCATCGATCAGCTAAAACAAACCATCCTGCAACTGGCGGTGATGGGTAAGCTGGTGTCGCAAGACCCGAATGATGAGCCAGCGGCAAAGCTGCTTGAGCGCATCGCGGAAGAAAAAGCACAGTTGGTGAAAGAGAAGAAAATCAAAAAGCAAAAAGCCCTGCCGCCAATTGCTGAGGATGAAAAGCCGTTTGAACTGCCGAATGGGTGGGAGTGGTGTCGGTTTGAAGATGTTGTAGAGATTCATAGTGGTATCACTAAGGGAAGGAAACTCGCAGGTCGGGAACTAAAGACTATCCCATATTTAAGTGTTGCAAACGTTCAACGTGGTTATTTGAATCTTCAAAACGTCAAAGAAATCGATCTCCCGGTAGATGAATTGGAAAAATATGCTGTCGAAGCTGGCGACTTATTAATTACGGAAGGCGGCGATTGGGATAAAGTTGGGCGAACAGCTATTTGGCGTACTGAAGCGCCTTATATGGCTCACCAAAACCATGTATTTAAAGCAAGACCATACCTGAGCGAGCAAAGTGAGATTTGGTTGGGAATGTACCTTAATGGACCTTTTGCTAGAGACTATTTTGCAGGCTCTAGCAAACAGACAACGAATCTAGCTTCGATAAACAAGACGCAGTTACGCTCCTGTTTAATTGCAGTCCCACCAAACGGTGAAAAGCAAAGAATAACTATGAAAGTACAAGAGCTTATGGATATGTGTAAATTGTTACAGGAACGTATTGCTGTATGTCAGCAAACCCAGTTTCAGTTTGCTGATGCTATTGTTCTAAATGCACTATAGATCAGGGTAATAGGTATGTTTAAAAGAATAAAACTGGAAAATTTTAAGGCATGGAGAAATTCAGGTGATGTTCATTTTTCTCCGGTAACGTTGCTGCTTGGTGAAAACTCAACAGGGAAATCTAGCCTCTTACAAAGCCTGCTGTTAATGAAACAGACCGCGACATCTCCTGATAGAACGATTCACTTAAATTTGGGGGGAGACGAAGCAAATGACTATGTAGACATGGGGTCGTTTGAAGATTTATTAACGAAAGATCCTGAAAACCGGAAAATATCTATTGAAATGGATGTTGACGGAAGACAGGGTAGCAGCTTTCTTAAAATTGATTATGCTCAGGATTCCAAAAAAAGTCCGGTAATCGATCAACTCCAACTCAGTAAAGATGGTGAAAATTGGTTCAGAGCTCAGCGTTCTGATAAAGGTGCATTTAATATTTATTTGCCAAACGAGACTCGAACTAGCCTGAAGAGCAGAGAGTATTCGCCTGAACGTGGAGTGTCGTTCTCTAAAGAGGCAATTTATAATATAGGGCCAAGTGGAAGTGACGTCGAAGACATCAGCTTGTCGATATTAAGAGATCTTGAAGCTATCTCTTACCTAGGTCCTCTCAGAAGTAAACCTCGAAGAACATATATATGGAATAAAACTCGACCTGGAATCATCGGAGTTGATGGTGGCGAAGCCGTTTTTGCATTGTTAGCTAGTAGTAATACATCAGGAAAAAAAAGCGATGGCTTAGTTGAAGCGGTATCAAAATGGCTTCAAAAAATGTGTATCGCCGATAAGCTTGAGGTAAAACATATTGGTGCAGGCAATTACAACATACTTGTTCATCGAGATGGCGTAGTGGCAAACTTAATTGATGTAGGTACGGGTGTCTCGCAAGTACTTCCCGTTCTTGTTTTGGCATATTTTGCTCCTGAAAAATCGACGATTATCTTAGAAGAACCTGAAATCCATTTGCATCCTTTGGCTCAGTCATTACTTGCTGAGTTGTTCTTGGAAGTCAGCTTAGAACGTGATGTTCAATTTATCGTTGAGACACATTCCGAACACTTATTCAGACGTATGCAGACTTTAGTTGCTACCAAAAAAGCTAAGCCAGATCAATGTGCGTTGTATTTTGTTGAGCGTGAAAAGTCTGATGCTGTATTAAAAACGCTGAAGATGGATAAGTACGGGCGAATTGATGAATGGCCAAAGAATTTCTTCGGCGATGCTACTGGTGAAGTAAGAAAGCAAGCTCAGGAGACAATGCAAAGAATGAAAGCAGAGAGAGCTAGCCAATGAGTAGGCATGTAATTGACACTAACGTGCTCATTGTTGCAAGTGGAGAGCATCCTGAATCGCCTTTCCGTTCAGAAAACCATCCAGTTGAGGATCCCCTCGAAGCTGAAAAAGTCTTTGAGTGGTTAGCATTATTTGAATCTGGTTCAGAGCGAATGGTCATTGATGGTGATTGGGAAATTCCCAATGAGTATTCAAACAAACTGACGGATCAAGACTATGGACAGCGTGTATTTTTTGAAAAACTCGCTAGAAATCAAGTTGACTTCGTAGATATTGCATGGGATGCCGATCCTGCTCACCCAGTCAAGGTTGCCGTTCTGAACGAGCCTTTAAAAACGGTGGTTCATGACCTAGCTGATACAAAAATGATCGCAGCTTGTATTAAGGCAAATGAAGACGCCCCTGATTGTAAGATAGTTAATGCTTGCGACACTGATTGGTATGACTGGGAGACCGAGTTAGTAGCTTCAGGCGTTCATGTTCACCAAGTTATTCATGATTGGAACACGCTGAACTGGGAAAAGAAGAAAGCGAAATGATATCAGAATTTTTCCGATTCCCTCATACTTCTCATATAGATTGGCTAAGTAATTCTGGGGCGCGAGGTGACAAGATTATGTCACCTCACGAGGCTGATTTATTTGTGTCAACGAAACTGACCGTAGAAGAAAAAGTTGATGGTGCAAATGTTGGTTTTTCCATTGATAACGATGGCAACTTGATTGCGCAGAATAGGGGAGCATGGATAGATAGGGATGTGGGTGGGCAATTTAAACATTTGTGGAAGTGGGCTGCACCTTATGAAAATCAATTAAAAGCTAAGTTAGGCAAGGAGCTAATTTTGTTTGGTGAGTGGTGTTATGCCAAACACTCTATCAGGTATGAAAGATTGCCTAACTGGTTTATTGGATTTGATATCTACGAACGCTCTTCTGGACGATTTTTTTCGGTACAGAGAAGGAATGAGCTTTTGTCATCTATTGGGATACCAATTGTTCGGCCTATTGCTGTAGGGCATTTTTCAATTAGTGATCTAAAAAGTCTTCTTAGTACCCCCTCATCTTATGGTGCAAATAACATTGAAGGCATTTACCTTAGAAAAGATGAGGATAAATGGCTTTCTAAACGTGCAAAGCTTGTTAGACCAGACTTTACACAATCTATCGAAGAGCATTGGTCACGTAAGGGTATAAAAGCCAATAGAATTAAGTATTGACATTTTAATTAATTCTATTACGTATTTTTTCTTGTAAGGTTTGATGTTTTGTGGTGATTTTGATCACGTTATGGAAGGTGTTTTTTGATTGTGGTGAATTTTCCATCTATCTAAAGCTTAGTTATCCTAAGTTTTAGTGGTGATATGTGAATACGGACATTCAGTTTTATCCCGACGAATCGCTCGAAAGCTTTTTGCTGCGGCTATCGCATCATCAGGGTTACGAGCGATTTGCGTATTTTGCAGAAGACATCTGGTATCAGACCCGTGATCAGCATGAAGCGATAGCGGGAGCTTTCCCGCTAGAACTCAATCGTGTGAATGTATATCACGCGCACACAACAAGCCAGATGCGCGTACGCGTCCTTATGCACTTGGAGAATCAGCTAAATCTTGATGATTTCAGAGTTCTGCATATTGTGCTAGCACACTCCAAATCTCAATTCTCTCCAGATTTTAAAGCCGTGCATCGTTGCGGGGTGGATTACCCTTTCGCATTTCTACGGAAACGCTTTATGCCGGTTTGTCCTTTGTGTCTCGCTGAGTCTGCTTATGTTCGGCAACATTGGCACTTCATTCCTATTCAAGCCTGTGAGCAACATGGTTGCAAGCTCATTCATCGTTGCCCAGCTTGTGATGGCCTACTTGAATACCAATCAACAGAGTGCATGACTCATTGTGAGTGCGGATTTAACTTACTTAGTACACCGACAACATCAGCATCTGCCTCTGAGCTATTAATTTCTCGCTGGCTTACGGGAACGCAGTTAGATGTTGCTGGACTCATGGGTAAGGCACTTTCGATCTCAGAACGTTATGGCTTTTTACTTTGGTATGTAAACCGTTACGGCGATCTTGAAGACATCAGTTTTGACGTTTTCGTTGAATATTGCACGACATGGCCGAAATCCTTGCGAAAAGATTTGGATGAATGCGTACAAAAAGCTGACGCGATTAGGGTTAAACGATGGAAGCAGGTGTTTTTCTCTGAAGCCTTCGGCGCGTTGTTGAAAGGGTGTCGACAGCTGCCAAGTCGGCAGTTGAGTAAAAACTGTGTACTTGTTGAGATACTGAATTATTTCAAGCGATTGGTTGCAGATAATCCCAAATCATCGAAGGGGAATATTGCGGATGTACTGCTAAGCCCACTCGAAGCCTCAACGTTACTTTCCTGCACAACCGATGAAGTGTATCGGCTCTATGAGTTTGGTGAAATCAAGGCGGCGATGCGACCCAAAATACATACTAAGATCGCAAGCCATGAATCAGCTTTTACCTTGAGAAGTGTTGTTGAGACTAGGTTGACACGGATGTGTTCAGAAAATGATGGCCTTAGTGTGTATCTTCCAGAGTGGTAAGAATGAAAAAACTGTGTGACGTATTACAAATTGAAGACAACACCGAAAAGCAGGCAACCTTAAAAAAGGTGTTTATGCCTTACTCTGCTTGTATCGATATTGATGGCTGTGAAAAAGAAGCACTAACGGTGTTGCTCAATCTCAGTACCCATCGTAAAGGTTCCCCATGCGGTGATTGGTTAGATATTGAACGTGCGAAAAGTTACCTAAAAGATCAAGCTGACATAGATGCATCACTGGCGGAGATAAAATGGTTTCATACCCATAATCTCAAATTTCCAGACTGTCGCGTGAAAGAACAGCGTCTGATTGCTAAACCTCTTTCTACATCAGAGTCTTTTATTTCAAGTGTTTCATTGGATCAGGGCTTGGGTTGGGCACATAACTCAGCGGTATATCGCCATACGCTGTGGCTGTTGAATTCCTTTAACTGGCAATCAGAGTCTGTGAATATCTTGTCTCTCGTTCAGGAAGAGAATCCTGTTTGGTTAGAGTTACTTCAAGAGTTTGGGTTGAACATTAAGCAGCAAGATCTGCTGCTAAAGACTATTGAATTACAGATACCGGCTTCAACTTTTCCTGACAGTGTTAGTCCATACAGTAAGCAGCTGAGGTTCCCTTGGAATAATGACTATCTATCAGTGACGCCAGTGGTAAGTCATGCTATTCAGCGGGAAATAGAAGTGAAAGCTCGAGATAAAGCGAGCAAGCTTAGCTTTGTGACCTCGGCACTCCCCAACTCTGCAAGTATTGGTAATTTATGCGGTAGTCTCGGTGGCTATATGAAAGCGCTGAATTACCCGCTAGATGTAAAATCTGTGGCGGAGCAGACCCTAGCAGCAAGCCGCAATAAGAGCGGTAAGTATTTCGATGACTTCCAGGTAACGAATTACAAAATCTGTCAGGTGCTCAATCGCCTCATTGGTGCAGAGCCACTAAAAAATCAAAAGCAAAGAGAGAAAGCGCGTAAGGTTCAAAGCAAGATCTTGAGAAAGCAGATCGCTTTATGGATGTTGCCATTAATCGAGCTAAGAGACATTGAAGATGCAGAGCCACACAATCAGCAATTGGAGCATGATGATCCATTAGTCAAATCATTCCTATCATTGCCTGAATCGGAGTTTCCATCTTTGGTTCATGAATTGAATCAACGTCTACACTTCGTTTTTCAGGAGAATAAATTTACGGCTAAGTTTGCCTACCATCCTAAATTGATTCAGGTAGTCAAGGCGCAGATTGTGTGGGTGCTTGAGCAGCTCAGTAAACCAAGTGATCATGAGGATGCAGCAAGAGAGCAGCAATACATCTATCTCTCATCCCTACGAGTGCAAGATGCGGTAGCAATGAGTAGCCCTTATTTGTGCGGAGCTCCTTCACTAACGGCTATCTGGGGCTTTATGCATCACTATCAAAGAGAGTTTAATAAGCTGGTAAATAGTGATTCCCCGTTTGAGTTTTCTAGGTTTGCCTTTTATGTTCGAACTGAGAACATTCAATCAACAGCTAAGCTTACCGAGCCTAACTCATTAGCCAAATCACGCACCCTCTCTAATGCTAAACGGCCCACGATTCGAAGCGAACGTTTGGCGGATTTGGAAATAGACCTAGTTATCAGAGTTGATAGCGATAGTAGGATTTCAGATTTCTTGTCGGAACTAAGGGCTGCTCTCCCTGCTGCTTTTGCCGGCGGGGCGTTATATCAACCGCTGATTTTATCCCAAATTGATTGGTTGCGAACGTTTAGCAGTAAGAGTGAACTTTTTCATGTGCTTAAGGGGATACCGGCATATGGAAGTTGGTTGTACCCTAGCGAAAAGCAGCCAACCAACTTTAATGAACTAGAGCATTTGATAACAGAAGACGCAGATAACCTGCCAGTTTCAATTGGCTACCACTTGCTAGAGCACCCAACTGAACGTGAAAACTCAATTACTGACTGTCATGCTTATGCAGAAAACGCTTTAGGCATTGCTAAGCGTTTGAATCCCATTGAAGTACGTTTTAGTGGAAGAGATCACTTTTTTGATAATGCTTTTTGGGCATTAGAGTCTACGAGTGCAACTATTCTTATAAAAAACGATAGGAATTAATTGCTTATGGAACTGTGTAATCAGCTTAACTATGTACGTTCACTCTCTGCTGGCAAAGCATACTTCTACCATCTATCTAAAGGTGGTGAGATGTGTCCTCTTGAGATCGATAGAACACGATTACGCGCTCCAAAAGGTGGTTATGCCGAAGCGTACAAGGGGAGCAAGTTCGTACAAAAGAATGTTGCCCCTCAAGATTTAGCTTATGCCAACCCTCAGTTCATTGAAGAGTGTTATGTGAAGCCTGGTGTTGATGATATTTACTGTGCTTTTTCATTGCGTATTAAGGCAAACTCCCTAGGCCCTGATGTCTGCTGTGACGATGAAGTTCGCAGCAAGCTTTCTTCGCTCGCTAAGTCCTATAAGGAACTGAGTGGTTATTCTGAACTTGCTCATCGTTATGCGAAAAATATCCTACTTGGTACCTGGTTATGGCGTAACAGAGAGTGCCGAAGGTTATCTATTGAGGTAACAACGAGCGATTCAGAGACCTTAATTGTTGAAAATGCGACGAAACTGACTTGGTATGATCATTGGGATAAAGATGCAGCGGAGTGTTTGGACAAACTTACGGCATATTTGACTCGGGCATTATCCGACCCAACTGAATATTTTTATATGGATGTCAAAGCCAAAATCGCAGTTGGGTGGGGGGATGAGGTCTATCCAAGCCAAGAGTTTTTAGATAACCGTGAAGACGGTGTTCCTACCAAGCAACTAGCAACGGTAGAACTTGAAAATGGGAGAGAGACGGTCGCTTTTCACGGCCAAAAAGTTGGTGCTGCCTTGCAATCTATCGATGACTGGTGGCATGAAAAGGCGGATAAGCCTTTGCGGGTTAATGAGTATGGCGCAGATAGAGAGTACGTTATTGCAAGGCGGCATGTGTCGCTGAAGAACGATTTTTACCAGCTGCTACGGAATACTGAAAATTGGATTGAGAGTATGAATACCTCTAATATTATCCCAAATGATGTTCACTTCATTATGTCGGTGTTGGTTAAAGGTGGTCTATTTAACTGTTCAAAGAGCAAATCTAAGTAGGGCGGTAGGCTATGACAACACGGTATTACTTTACGATTCAGTACATTCCAACTCATGCTGATTTTGGGTTACTAGCTGGGCGGTGCATTTATCAAATGCATAAATTCATGGTCAACAACCCGCTAGCGATGAATCAAATCGGTGTTAGCTTTCCAATGTGGGAGGATGGGTCTGTTGGGAATATCATTGCTTTTATCTCTGAAGATAAGGAGTTGATGGTAGGGCTATTATTTCAACCTTACTTTTCTTTGATGGTAAAAGAAGGTCTTTTTGAAATATCGAGTGTTTGCGAAGTTCCCACAGATAGTCCAGAAGTGAGGTTTGTACGAAACCAAACCATAGGAAAGAGCTTTATTGGGTCCAAGAAACGGCGAATAAAGCGGAGTATGGCGAGAGCTGAGTTGTCTGGTGCTGAGTATTCATTGCCAGTTGCGGTGGAGGAACGAGTTGTAGACCATTTCCATCGAGTACCAATTTCCAGTGGTTCTTCTGGACACGACTACATCTTACACATTCAAAAAGAGGTCGCTAGTGAACGCTCTGTCGCCAATTTCAATAGCTACGGATTAGCCACCAACCAAGAAAAAAGAGGGACTGTACCTGACCTATGCATATGACCCTTTTTTACTGGAGGATTTTCGTGGATATAAAAACAATGACTTACAGGCATTGAAATAAAAAGGGTTTTAGAGGTTTTGTGACGTAAAGCAAAAGATAATCAGCCAGTTAGAGCCTATAGTTAACAGTGCCCTGCCGAGTAGGCAGCCAGAAAAAACAGCAATCAATCCAGCCATCATTAATATAAGTGCCCTGCCGAGTAGGCAGCCAGAAAAACGAAACTGTACCGTTCATTGACGTTAAATGGGTGCCCTGCCGAGTAGGCAGCCAGAAAAGACGAGCAGCCAATGGCAAGATCACACGAACAGTGCCCTGCCGTATAGGCAGTTAAAAATGGAAAAGCAGTCGAGATTAGGCCTGAAAGTAAACTACCTACTGAATAAGTAGCTGAGAATAGGCCAGGATGAGAGCAGCCAACCTGCTGAAAAAGCAGTATTTAACAAAAAACACTAAGTTGAAGCTTGGTGTTTTTTTGTTGGTTGTGGTTGGCTATGTTCAGTTTCGATCTAACCACACTCGCTAGCTCAGTTTTGCCCCATTGCGTGTTTCGAACAAGGTTCTACATTACGGCTAGTAGCCCATTTTGCTATAAACTATCTAATGTCATTTTTTTATCGAGAAACGACTTATGAGCAAGAAAAGGTTGTCAGAAAAAGAACTACTTGATGGTATGACACACGATACTGCCCATGTTGATGAGCTTGCAACGGTATCATGGGATGAACTAGGGGTAGAATTCTCAGAAAGCGAATATAAAGCCGTTATGAATAGAATTGAATCCCTGTTTGATGTGGCTGAACCAGGCACACCCGAAGGTGACGAACTTGAAAAGTTGGTGACTTGGGTTGAAGCATATGAAGAAGGGCACTTCCCATTTTAAGTTAGCTAGCCCACCACTGAGCAACATTTAGACCGAAACGTTTCAGAAACCATAATTTCAGCAACAGGACGCCACTTCACAGAAACAGGTGAATGTCCTTTGAGAGTGGCTACATAACGGCAACGCTGCTCCATGTTAGTCCTAACAAGGTGTAAATGAGCAGAGACATTGTGCTCTTGGGCAACACAGTCGTATATTTCGTTTCATCAAAATCTAGCTTATGCGAAATGATTACAAGGGGCTTAGAGCACCAGCTCTAAGTCACTTTGTTCAAAAGTGAGTTGAGTACGCGTTTACATACCTTAGGTGTGATTATTTGAAGATTTATAATCTGAAGATTGTCTGAATTGGGTATATATCATGTAGTCAACGTTATGTAACTTTCTTACACTCGGTAGTTACCGTTTGTAGAGGTATACGAAAAGGATATCTTATGGTTTAATATTTGGACATGATATGGTTTTCATAATGGCCTAAATTATTGAAATATAGCTGGTTCATTGGACGCTTTATGATTTCAGCGACACTGGCGTTTGGTAATCTGCACCATATCTCCGCATATATTCCCTCGTTCCTGACATAAATTGCACTATAAGCTGACATAGTCATTTAATTTCGTTAGTCAATAACATTTCTTTCTTGAAGAGTGCTTCTTGCGTGTTGATTGAGTTGTCTATTCCAGCTCAGATCTGCCTCAAAGTTGCTTATATCAAATACTCATTCATATCATGTTAACGTGGTTTTGGATTAGTTTTTTTATGACTTTAACATTGCTCTTTGCTATCTATCTTAAAAGTAACAAAGTGTTACGATAATAATGACACTATATGCATACCCAAAGTATTATTGCCTTATCTTTTATTTTCAAATCTCAAAAAATACAATGGCGCAAAGTGACATAACACCTCCTAATTATCCTATTACACTACGCCATAGATTTTTTAATCAGGAGTGATAATGCCTCTATCAGCATTCGAAAATTTACCCCCACTACCATTTATAGTGATTTCAGCACTACTAGCAGTGGTGCTTTTTATCTTTATTTCGCGACTGAAATCCACAAAGCGAGAACTCGAAGATTCCAAACAAGAAACCGTAAAGGCTTCTCAAGCACTTGCTGACTACGAGAAGAAATATTCTGGCATCATTAACGTGGATAAAGAGATTAAGATTCGAAACCAAGCATCCAAATTACGCCAAGATGAAGCTAATGCAGTTTTTCTTAAGGTCACAAATGATATTGAGCAGCTCCAGTCGAGTTACAAAGAGAAGAAAGGCATATATGACTCACTCATTCATCAGATAGGTATTTATGATGATGACGTTGAGTTGTTGGAGCTAGGCTTCTATGAACCACACTTTGACTTTGACACCGCAGAGCAATTTAAAGAGAAAATCCGCGAGTGCAAAGAGCGTCAAAAAGACCTTCTTCGTATGAAGGATGCTTCTGGAGCTATTTACTGCACTACTGAGTGGACGGTAGGTAACTCAATAGTCGAAGGTAAGAAGATGACTGAACGAGGCATTAGGCTCACAGCTCGCGCATTCAATAATGAATGTGAAGCCGCCATCGCCAACTGTACATGGAAAAATGCCATCAAGATGGAGGAGCGAATCAATAAGGCCTTTGAAGCAATTAATAAGCTGAATGAGTCCAATATGATTATCATTTCAAATAAGTATCTGCAATTTAAAATTGAGGAACTTCGCCTGACTCACGAGTACAAAGAGAAGAAACAACGAGAGAAAGAAGAGCAGGCTGAAATTAAGGCTCAAATGCGTGAAGAAGCGAAGGTTGAAGCTGAAATCAAGAAAGCGGAACAAGAAGCCATCAAAGAAGAAGCTCGCTTTTCTAAAGCTCTTGTGGCCGCCAGAAAACAGCTTGAGTCAGCGAATGATGAAGCCCGCAGTAAACTGGAAGAGCAGATTGCACAGCTACAGGCTGATCTTGAAGCCGCAGAGCAAAAACATCAACGAGCACAGAGCATGGCAGAGCAAACTAAGCAAGGTCACGTTTATGTTATTAGTAATATTGGCTCGTTTGGAGAAAATGTTTATAAGATTGGTATGACTCGTCGACTTGAACCAATGGATAGGGTGAAGGAGTTGGGTGACGCTTCCGTACCATTTAGTTTTGATGTTCACGCCATGATTCACACCAATGATGCCCCTTCTCTTGAGAAAGAGTTGCACCGTATATTCGATAATAATCGTCTGAACATGGTGAATCGTCGTAAAGAGTTTTTCCAAGTAGGCCTGTCTGACATCAAGCAAGCTGTTAAAAATTTCGATATTGATGATGCTGAATTCATTGAAACTGCTGTAGCACAGGACTTTAATGAAACTAAAGCAATGCGTAAGCAAGCTGAGTTAAAAGAAGCAATGGAGCTTGGTGCTATCACAGATATAACTAAGACAAAGCAACCTGAATTTGCCGAGTGCATTTAAAGATATAGGGTCATCGTAGAAATATTTAGCGTCGGCATTATTGAGCTAGCTAATACAGTTAGCTCAGTTCTGCCCCATAATCGCTTAGATTAAATACTCCCCCACATTTTGAGGGGGGGATACTTTTACCGAACCAAAAGTTATTCGAATTTTGACGACAATGAAATTAAACATCACTCAAATGTTTAAGCTCGCAATATAACCACCAACTTATTGATTACAAATTGAATGGGTATATGAAAGACGGCATCATATGAACATGGAAGACGACCGTTAGTCGCCTAAGTAGCGTTAGCACCAAGGAGGTATTTGTTGAAAAAGTGTCAGTTGTGCCTTTGTAAATCTGAGTTATGTAATTCACATGCAATACCTGATTCAGTATTTAGATCCTTGTTTAAACAAGGCAACGGTCAGGCTATCGAACTTTCTTCCGGTGAGTTCATTCCTAACAGGAAGTCGCAGGACAGTTGGGCTACTGCTCAGTTGTGTAGTGAGTGTGAGGTGAAGTTAAATATTACCTATGATCAGTACGGTTTGAACTTATTAAGAGGTAAGGTTGGAAAGGTTGTTCGGCATGAGGACGGTGTCCATTTTTCCAATATTGACTCTTTAAAATTTAAAAGTTTCGTGTTGTCTATTTTCTGGCGAGGTGCTGTTTCAGAACATGAGAATTATAGAACAATTCAAGTTGCCCCACGTTTTTTAGAGCTAATTCGATCCAGCTTGGTTAGGAAGGATAATGTCTCAAAGAATTCATGTACTGTTATTGTTCAGAGATTGATGGATACAACTGAGGGTGGCTTTGACGAAAGCAATCTTAGAAATTTTGTTGTTTCACCATTCCCTAGAAAATATGAAGTTCGTGGTCAGTTTTATAGCTCTATCAGTATGATATTCTTAGGTTTTTACTTTGAGATTTTTTATAGTCCTATACGTTCTTCTGATAAAGTGTCTAAGTTTGCTTTAGGCAGTAGCCGAACAACCTATATCACCCCTTACATTGAGATTACTGAAATACCAGAGGTTTTTGATTTAATGGTTAGTAGTCTTAGAAAAGAGCATCAAGGTTTAAGCAACGTATGACAAAAAAGAGTGCTAACAAGCGTCTAAGGTTTCAAGATACTTTTACTAATCTGATAGCAACGGTTTGCGATAATTCTCTAACTCGTTTCATGTCCAAAAATGAGCTGAATTGAAGTGACATAGATTGTTGTGTGAAAGCCTCACTGTAAGAAAGTATCTTACGGGCGAAATGCAGAGGCCTTGTTGAAGTGGTCGTATGTCATCTTATGGTTCATTTGTATGTCTACTTATGATGCAAAAGGAGCGCTAACTATCTGTTGTGAAATTAGCGCTTATGCCATAAGGAGGTGCAAGCAATACGCTTGGTAATCTTCACTATACATCCAAATCTATCCTCAGTTCAGATTTCAAATGAACGATATTGTTCAGTATTTAGAATGAGCGCCAGTTTAAATTTTGAATATGATCCTTCTAGGTCTTTATATTCAGAAAGACCTATTTATTGAGCGTAATACTCACCAGAAACATTTCAGCTTGGGTGTTCACAATAAAGCCTTCAACAGAATGCTAAAGGTTCGCTTGCGTCAGCTTGCGTACCAAGCGGGAGAATTCTTGCGATTCTTCGTCAGATAGGCAGGAGAAAAAGTCGTTCTGCAAGTCATCCATGGTTTGGTGGGCGTCTTGTATCGCTTCCATGCCTTCTGCGGTCAGGGTCAGCATTTTGAGCCTGTGGTTGGTCTCGCATTTGGATACTTGCACAAAGCCGCGTTTCTCCAGATTATCCACCATGCGCTTGGCGACGCTGCGCTCGGTCATGACCGCGTCGGCCAATTCCTGCTGGCTCATGGGCTGAAACTCTTCCAAGGCCGCCAATGCACTCGCCATTTCCAGTGTCATCTGGTGCGGCTCAGACAGCTCAACTGATGCGCGGTTGCGGTACATGCGCTGCATGACACTGCACACGTACATTGGGCTTTGATCCAGCGTTGAAATGGGCGAGATTTTCAGTTCTTTCATCTTGGCCTGCTTAGGGTAAATGCCATTGCTTGGGTTGTACAAAAACAAAGAGCGCTGAACTTAGCAGCGCTCTTTTTCCGTGGTACACGACGCTAGTATAACCTAGACGGCGTTTTTAGGTATTCGCGGCAAAGGCTTAATCGGCCAGTGGCGCAGAATCTACCGGTTTGGCTTGGTCGTCTTTCTTGGTATGGCGATCGAACAGGCGTTCAACTACCACGAAGAAGACCGGCACGAAGAAGATACCTAGCAAGGTGGCACTGACCATGCCGCCCAGTACGCCGGTACCTACCGCGTTTTGACCCGCCGAGCCTACGCCTGAACTGATTGCCAGCGGCACAACACCCAGACCAAATGCCAGCGATGTCATGATGATAGGGCGCAGACGGACACGTACCGCATGCAGCGTTGCCTCAATCAGGCCCGCACCTTTTTCGTAGTACTCTTTGGCAAATTCTACGATCAGGATGGCGTTCTTGGTTGCCAGGCCGACGGTGGTCAACAGGCTGACCTGGAAGAACACGTCGTTATCCATGCCGCGGCCCATTACCGCCAGTACTGCACCCAGTACGCCCAACGGTACCACAAGCACAACGGCAAGAGGGACTGACCAGCTCTCGTACAGGGCTGCCAGTACCAGGAAGACCACCAGAATCGACAATGCGTACAGCATCGGCGCTTGGTTGCCCGATAGACGTTCCTCGTAAGAGATACCGTTCCAGTTCACCGTAAAGCCCGCAGGCAGTTGTTTCACCATCGCTTCGATTTCTGCCATCGCCTCACCGGTACTCACGCCCGGCGCAGCACCGCCTTGGATGTTCATCGCAGGCAGGCCGTTGAAACGCTGTAGAAGCGGTGAGCCATAGCTCCATTCGCCAGTGGCGAAGGCCGAGAACGGCACCATCTCACCTTGTGCGTTGCGTACGTACCATGAATCAAAGTCTTCAGGTTGCATGCGGTGTGCAGAATCACTCTGCATCAGCACTTTCTTCACGCGGCCGCGGTCGATGTAATCGTTGATGTAAGCGCCGCCCCATGCCGATGACAGGATCTGGTTGACATCATTGATGCTCACACCCAGTGCGCGCAGTTTGCTGTGGTCGATGTTCACTTGGTACATCGGCGCGTCAGCCTGGCCGTTTGGACGTACACCTACCAGTTTAGGGTTTTGCGCAGCCATACCAAGCAGTTGGTATTGGGCGGCAACAAGGGCATCATGGCCCAGACCCAGTGAGTCTTGCAGGTAGAAGTCGAAACCGGTCGCGTTGCCCAGTTCCTGAATGGCAGGCGGTGCAAAGGCAAACACCATCGCTTCTTTGATAGTCGAGAAGTAGCCCATCGCACGGCCTGTCAGCGATGCTGCGTCAGAGCCCGGCGCTTCACGCTCAGACCAGTCTTTCAGGCCGATGAACGCCATACCCATGTTCTGGCCCTGACCGGCAAAGCTAAAGCCGGAGACGGAGAATACGGATTCCACGTTGTCTTTTTCTTGCTCCAAGAAATAGGTGCGGACTTTATCCAGTGTCTTCTCGGTCTGCTCTTGGGTCGAGGTCGGTGGCAGAATCGCCATCGAGAACACGGTGCCCTGATCTTCATCAGGCAGGAATGAGGTCGGCATGTTCATAAACAGCCAGCCGGTACCCGCGCTCATTGCAAGGAACACCATCAGCATGCGGCCGGTACGCTTTAGCATCTTCGCCACGCCTGCTTCGTAACCTGCGGTCATCGCGTCGAACTTGCGGTTGAACCAACCAAAGAAGCCGGTCTTCTCGCCAAATTCCGCGTCGCCTTTTTTGAGCAAGCTCGCACACAGGGCAGGGGTCAGGATGATCGCCACCAGTACCGACAGGGTCATCGCCGCCACAATCGTGATGGAGAACTGGCGGTAAATCACACCGGTTGAGCCGGACATGAAGGCCATCGGGACAAATACCGCTGATAGCGTCAGGCCGACACCGATCAAGGCGCCGGTGATCTGGCCCATGGATTTCTTGGTTGCTTCCTTTGGCTCCAAGCCGTCTTCGTGCATCACGCGCTCAACGTTCTCCACCACCACGATGGCGTCATCGACCAGCAGGCCGATAGCCAGAACCATTGCAAACATGGTGAGGGTGTTGACGCTAAAGCCCGTTGCGTACAGCACGGCAAAGGTGCCCAGCAAGACGACCGGTACAGCAATGGTCGGGATCAAGGTCGCACGGAAGTTCTGCAAGAACAGGTACATGATCAGGAAGACCAAAAATACCGCTTCAAGCAGGGTTTTTACGACTTCTGAAATCGACGCTTCGACGAATGGCGTGGTTTCAAACGGGTAGGCAATCTTCAAGCCTTCCGGGAAGGTTTCGCTCAGTTGTGCCAGACGCGTCTTCACCGCTTCGGCTGTCTCCAGTGCGTTTGCACCGGTACCTAGCGAGATACCCAAACCTGCCGCCGGGAAACCGTTGTACTGGCCCTTGATGTCGTAGCTTTCCGCGCCGCGCTCAACGTTCGCCACATCTTTCAGGTAGACATTCGAGCCGTTGGCTTCTGATTTCAGAATGATATTTCTGAACTCGGCCACACTGGTCAAACGGCTGGCAGACGAGATAGTCGCGTTCAGCAACTGGCCTTTTTGTGCCGGTGCCGCGCCCAACTGACCGGAAGATACTTGCGCATTCTGCTCACGGATCGCGTTCATCACATCAATGGCTGTCAGGTTGAACTGAGTCAGCTTGAACGGATCCAGCCACACACGCATGGCATACTGCGAACCAAATGCCTGTACCTGACCGACACCGCTGAGACGGCTGATCGGATCTTGAATATTGGTAACGACGAAGTCACCGATATCGTTTTCAGTGAATTCCGGGTTCTCGGAGTACACCGCCACAACCATCAGGAACGAGGTGTTCGACTTGTTGACGACGATACCCTGGCTTTGTACTTCCATAGGCAGCGAGGTCATCGCCAGCTGCAGTTTGTTCTGCACCTGAACCTGAGCGATATCCGGATCCGCTTCGCTGTCAAACGTCAGGGTGATGGTGGCGTTACCAAATGCATCACTGCTGGAGTTGAGGTAGCGCAGGTAGTCCAGACCGGTCATGTTCTGTTCGATAACCTGTGTCACCGAGTCTTCTACCGTTTTGGCAGAGGCACCCGGGTAACGGGCGTTGATCGAGATCGTGGTCGGGGAGATGGTCGGGTATTGCGACACCGGCAAGTTGAACAGGGACATCACGCCCGCCAACATGGTCAGGATCGCCAGTACCCAAGCAAACACCGGACGATCGATAAAAAATCGTGCCATGTTATGCCTGCTCACCTTGTTGGATAGTCACAGGATTACCCGGGCGAATCATCTGCAACCCGGTAGTGATCACCTTGTCACCCGGCTTCAGGCCATCGGTGATTCGCCACTGGTTGTTGATTGCTTCTGCCGTGGTAACAGGGCGGACAGACACTTTGTTGTCTGCATCAACGGTCATCACAGAGGCTTTGCCCGTTGCATCACGGGTTACGGTGTTCTGCGGGATCAGGATCGCGGCAGGATCGACACCCACGGTAACCGTGGCGCGCACGAACATGCCCGGAAGGAGAAGGCCGTCAGGGTTGGCGAACTCAGCGCGTAGCGTCACGCTACCGGTGCTCTCGTCAACGTTTACTTCGGTAAACTTCAGGGTGCCTTTGTGTGCGTAGGTTGAGCCGTCCTCAAGCTTTAGGGTGACTTGTGCCGACTCGTCTTTTTGCAGCTGGCCTTGTGACATCGCGGCTTTCAAACGCAAAAGCTGTGCAGAAGATTGCACGATGTCGACATTGATTGGGTCGAGCTGCTGGATAGTGGTTAGCGTCGCGGCTTGGTTGGCGGTTACCAGCGCACCGGCAGTCACGTTCGACTTGCTGATCACACCGCTGATCGGTGCTTCGACTTTCGCGTAAGACAGGTTGATCTTCGCGGTGTTGATCTTCGCCTTGGCGACAAGGACTTGGGCTTTGGCTTCTTTGTAAGCAGCTTCAGCGTCATCGAGATCTTGCTGACTGATCGACTTCTTGGTGATCAGGGTACGGAAACGATTCACCGTAGAACGTGTGGACTCTTCGGCTGCCCGCGCTCGGATCAGCTCGGCTTCTGCACTCAGTAGCTCGGCCTGGATGGTTGAGTCATCAATCTGGTACAGGGACTGTCCTTTTTTGACGACGCCGCCCTCGGTGAAGTTACGCTCAGAGATAATGCCGGTTACCTGCGGGCGTACCTCGGCTTCCATGTATGCACGGCTGCGGCCTGGCAGCTCAACCGTTAGTGTCTGGCGGGCCGGTTTTACAGTCATGACTGTAACTTCCGGGACAGGAGCGGGACCACTTTGGGCTTGTGCCTGTTGGTTTTGTTCGCATCCAACCAAAAGGAGGCTCGACGCAATCAAAAGAGACAGCGTGGTTCTACGTATCATGAATAATCTCTCGTTCCTAACGAAAAAAATGACCTTATAAAAAAGTCACGGATATTTGCTCTTATGATAATTGTATCCATGTTGTACATACAACACACTTACATATCTTTACAAAGCAAATACGCCTTATCAGTGCTTGACCTTCCCGTTACTGGATACCTTATCGTGCGGGCAATCCACATATAATGAGATCCACATAATGAAAAAAGTCAGCCTATCTCTTCTTGTTGCAGCACTACTGTCGTCGTCAGCGGTGTTTGCCCATGAAAACCACCATGATGTAGCAGCATCACAGGCCATGATGAAAGATTCGATGGCGGCTATGCACGGTATGCACACCCTGAAGCTAACGGGTATGCCTTCGTACGATTTCGTGGCAGGGATGCTCCCTCACCATGAAGGCGCGATTGTGATGAGCGAGAAGATCCTACCAACGCTGAATGATCCGCAAATCAAGCAGCTGGCGGAAAACATCATTAAGAGCCAGAAAGAAGAAGTGCGCTTCATGAAGCAATGGCTGGCGGCGCACAAAACCATTAATCCGAAAGATGTGGACATGAAGGCGTCCGAAGCCATGATGAGCCAGTCAATGGCCGTGATGCATGGCATGATGACGGTAAAGCTCACTGGTAATCTAGACGTTGATTTTGTCAAAGGCATGATCCCGCACCATGAAGCGGCCATTAAGATGGCTGAAGTGGTGATGCCGTACCTGAAAGATCAGCAAATCAAAACGTTTGCCAAGAATATTATCGCAGCGCAGAAGCATGAGGTGGCCTTCATGACCTCTTGGCTTGCTGGGCAAAAGGCGTAAGTCCCCGGTCATATTGGTAAGTAATATCGACGGCCATTGAAGAACCGTCGAGCTTGAATCGGCCGCCGCTATTAGTCATAGCGGCGGCTTTTTTCGTTGTGGCGGCCAATATAGTGGCTCCTTTATGTGGCTGTGGCTGTGGCTGTGGCTGTTGTATAGGGATCTTGCCTAACGGTATGTCGGAAATGTGCCTTAGTGCCCAATAGCAAAATTTCCTGTTGCGAAGGGATTGTTATCACTATCTAAGGTTCTGATACTAAATCGAAAGATAGCGGAGGCTGTACCGACAATGCCTGAGCTATTAACTTTGAGCAATCGCTGTTTGTTAACAGAATTTTTGGAGGAAGGATGATGGACTTAGACCATCCGATGCATGGGCAGCAACTGTATTTTAGCAATGATGAGGCATTGATAGCCGAGCAGGCCCGCTGTATGGAGGTTCTGTATGATTTCAATCATTCTCGCCCTAGTGAGGTAGAGAAAAGAAAAGCCTTGATGGGGCAGATTTTTGCCGAAGTGGGAGAGCAATGCTATATCGAACCGCCGTTGCATGCCAACTGGGGGATTCATACTCATTTGGGTAAATGTGTTTATGCCAATTTCAATTTGACCCTAGTGGATGACACGCATATCTATATTGGCGACCATGTCATGATTGGCCCCAATGTCACTATTGCTACGGCTGGGCATCCGATTGATCCGGTGCTACGGCAAAAAGTCGGGCAGTTCAATATTCCGGTGATGATTGGCAACAATGTTTGGATTGGTGCAAATACTGTCGTGCTTCCGGGAGTGACGATTGGTGAGAACAGTGTAATTGGTGCTGGGAGTGTTGTGACCAAGGATATTCCTGCCAATGTCGTGGCGGTGGGCAACCCCTGTCAGGTACTAAGGCCGATCAGTGATCATGACAAGATGTACTATTACAAAGATAGAAAAATAGCTTTTTGACGGTTATCGGATGGCCTAATTAGTCAGAATAAGTGTTAAGTTCGCGGTTATGAAATTTTAGTCATTGTTTCGTTTCTCGTTTTATTTGTAATGTTTTGTTGATATTACATCTACTTGTCGCAAGACCTTGTTTAAATGGCTGGTGCGATAAATTGCTCTTGCATGCATACTTATGTGACTTTGCTGACTGCGGTGCAGTGGGGTGAGTTAACATCTACAGTGAATCCAGTGTGATAACCATTCCTTATTACATCCCGCTCTTTCTGGTTTTGAGTCATAAATGGCACGAATGCGCCGAAAGCGGTGGCGGTAATGGTTGTTTTGTCATCAATGCAAAGTGGTGACTAATTATCTTTAATTAATTTTTTATATGCTATTGAAGTAATTATTTCATCATTGAATGCTCTATTGGCATTAGATCAATCCGTGTATTATCCGCATCTCTAAAATATAGGCAGGTAAATGATGTGGGTTTACATTGCCTATGCTGGCGATATGTAGAAGACGAATTGTCAGTTGCCATTATAAATTCTCAACTCACTCTGTTGTGGGTTGTTAGCCTTGATTGAAGTTGAAAGTAGCCTCTTACTTATGAATAAGCATATACCTCGTTGGGTCTCAACATTCTCGCTCAAAAGCCTTTTATTAACCCCTGTCGCTGTTACGCTGATCTTGTTTGCAGTTGCATCATTTTTTATCTATCACAGCCTTAATAGTGTGAAGTCCGAATCGGAATTTGTTGCACAGCGTGTTAACCGTACCGAAGCTGCGGCACAGGTTCAGTATGGTTGGAACCAGGTGCGGATCATGACCCGCGATATGATTAATAGCAGCGTAAAAGTCATGCCAAAGCAACTGGAGAACATGAAAGAACAGGTTTCTCGCTTGCACGAGATCATCAATGATGAATTTCTGAATCGTTCTGGTACTAGCCAGCGTGTGAAGCAAGATATGCAGAGTGTCTCTGTTAATATGGACCAGTATCTTGTGACGCTTCAGCAAAACATGGATAACTTGGTTAAGATTGACAGCCAGTGGTGGGAGAAAACCCCATATTTGTGGGGGCCGCTATTCGATATGATCCACGTTGTTGATAAGCAAGCAGCTGGCATCCCCGGTTTTGATGTGGCTCAGTGGCGTCGTGATAGTGAGCGCCTGATTGCTGATACAGGTACTTATAATGCGCTGTTGGCTCAGTTGGTGTCGATTCGACTATTGATTCAAGATGCAGATGTGCTGGAGAAGCAAAGTAACATTCAGTCTATTTTGAATAAATACAACAATGTGCCTGAAGTTGCGGCTTATCAGAGAGATGTATTCAATCGTTGGGTTGAGTCTTCTGAGTTTGTTATTCAGACACTGAAGAATAACCAAGCAATAGCAAGCAACCGTACGAATATTGCAGCTGATATTCGTACCAAGATTGAAGATGTTGTTGAACATAACCGAACTCGTCGTGAGGCAGCGACTGAAACTAGCTTGTCTTTGATCAATAATGTGATTCAAACTCAAGTCGCTTCGCTATTGGTAGCATCGGTTATTGCTATTCTCTTTACCCTATATATTGCCCACAACGTGATTGCTATTTTTGGTCGTTTGTCCTCATCGTTGAGCGGTATGGCGGCCAAAGACATGAGCAATCGTACCGGAATTAGCGGGACTAATGAGCTTGCTGTATTGGCTCAGGATATGGATACCACAATGGTAACTATGTCGGCGGTGCTAGAGGGCGTGCGTGATCAGAGTAGCGAAGTTTCTTCGTCTTCAACAGAGCTAGCTGCGGTAATGGTGCAAAGTGCCGCCAATGCCGAAGAGCAAAGCATGCAGGTTGATCAGATTGCGACGGCGGTGACAGAAATGTCTAGCTCGGCTGAGCTGGTGGCGGTGTCGGCGAAAACAACCGAGACAATGGCAGTTTCGGCAATGGCTGCTTGTAATGATGGTCAGGCTATCGTTGAAGAAAACAAGATCAGTGCAGAGCAGCTGACTGTAGAGTTGGATGAAACTGCTGCCGTGGTCGGAAACCTCAAGCAGCGTTGTCACAGTATCAATGAAGTCGCCAATGTTATTAATAACATCTCTGAACAGACCAACTTGCTAGCACTGAACGCGGCGATTGAAGCGGCGCGAGCTGGCGAGCTGGGCCGAGGCTTTGCCGTGGTAGCAGATGAAGTTCGCGCGCTGGCAGCGAAGACACAGGACTCGACGGGCCATATCCAGACGATTATCTCTGAGCTGCAATCACAGTCAGAATTGGCCCAGTCGAAAGTTGATGACTGCTTGCAGAAAGTCGCCAGTGTTCATGAGTCTTCTAACAGTGCCGTGGGCAAACTGTCAGCGATTAACGGTGCTATTACTGATATCAACAGCAGTGCGGCAGAGATGTCGGTAGCTGCCGAGCAGCAATCTCGTGCTGCGGAGGAGATCAGCGAGTCGTTGAATGGTATCAAGGAAGCGATCGAGCAGAATGTTGCGGGTATTGATCAGTCAAGCCAGGCATCGACCTTCCTGTCTGAATTGGCAGAGCGTCAGAGCCAGGTACTGAATTCGTTCAACTTGACCCGTTAATACTTTTCGTTGATTTGAATATGAAAGCCCAGCGTATGCTGGGTTTTTTATTGCCAGTCTTAAACCACCTACTTATGTAGATGAATTTTTACTTCAATTCACTATATTCCTCATTGCTACAATTTCCGCATCAATAGTCCGTTTGCCTTCGTATATCAAGTAGCTACGTTGGGTATTGTGCCTATTATCTGTGTTAAAGATAGATTTATGAATGGCACTCATCTGAGTGCTTACTTAATATTTTTAGCCATGATGAGTCTTCAGCTAGAAATTACACTCACTATAGTTGAGAGCACAGGTTTAGTGGTAATCAGCAACTATTATGGAAAGGCGATGCAGCATAGCAAAGCATAATTATCAATAAATACCTTACTGAAATTAATGTCGCCGTGTATCATTCGTTTTGTGTCATTTTTGGGGCGAAATAATTTTTATAAAACATCTTCTAATTTTATAGAATCGGTGTGAAATCGAATAATAAATGCACGCTAATAGAGTCAGTGTGCAGTGTTGGCGTTAATTTTTAGATGGTTATCTTCACGTTATGAATAAACATATACCGAGTTGGGTATCGACATTTTCGTTGAGAACCCTATTGCTTTCACCCGTGGCCGTGACATTGGTGTTGTTTTCGTTTGCTTCGTTTTTTATCTACCACAAATTGGATGACGTAAAAGCTAAATCGGAATTTGTTGTACAGCGAGTAGACCGTACGGAGGCAGCAGCACAGGTCCAATATAGTTGGAACCAAGTGCGGATCATGACCCGAGATCTACTTAACAGCAGTGTTAAGGATATTCCGAAGCAAATGGATCAACTTGATGTCGAAGTGGCGCGTTTGCTTGAAATTATTAACCGTGAGTTCTTGAACAGCCCAGGGACCTCCCAGCGTGTGAAGCAAGATATGCAGGATATTGCTCAGAACATACAGCAATACCGTAATTTGCTGGGGCAGAATGTTAATAACATCACGGTGATTGATCGTCAGTGGTGGGAGCAAACGCCTTATTTGTGGGGCCCGCTGTTCGAGATGAACAGCTCGCTGGATCAAAAAGTCGACCTTAATCAGCAGGAATGGCAGCCAGCTAGCTCTCAGTTAGTTGCAGATGTTGGCAAGTTTAATGCGCTATTGGCTCAAATCGTCTCTATCCGTTTATTGGAGCAAGATGATGACATGTTGGCGGCTCAGCATAGTGCGCAAGCTATTTTGAATAAATACAGTTATTTGCCTGAAGTTAAATCGTTTCAGGAGACGGTATTCCAGACTTGGGTAACCTCCGCACAGGTTATTGTCGGTGCGCTGCAGAAAAATACGATGGTGTCACAGCAACGAGACAAGGTTGCTGAAGATATTCGTGAGAGTATTTCTGATGTTATTGACTATAACCGTGAGCGTCGTCAGGAGGCCACGGAATCGAGTCTGAAGATGATTGATGATGTTATCCAGACCCAGACAGCCGCCTTGTTAGTTGCCATCACAATTGCTGTGTTATTTACGCTGTATATTATCCATAACGTGATTGCGATTTTCTCTCGATTGTCATCGTCACTTCATGCGATGGCAAGCAAAGACTTATCACATCGTACTGGTATAACCGGTAGCAATGAGCTGGCGAAGCTTGCCTTTGATATGGATGCTACCATTGCGACTATGTCATCAGTACTTGAAGGGGTAAGGGATCAGAGTAGTGAGGTGTCTTCGTCGTCGACTGAATTAGCGGCAGTGATGGTACAGAGTGCGGCTAATGCTGAAGAGCAGAGCATGCAGGTTGATCAAATTGCCACGGCGGTAACCGAAATGTCGAGCTCGTCTGAGTTGGTGGCAGCCTCGGCGAAAACGACGGAAACCAAAGCGGTTTCAGCAATGGCGGCCTGTAATGATGGCCAAGCTATCGTTGAGGAAAATAAGATCAGTGCCGAGCAATTGACAGTAGAGTTGGATGAAACGGCAGCCGTGGTCGGCAATCTTAAGCAGCGTTGCCACAGTATCAATGAAGTGGCCAATGTTATTAATAACATCTCGGAGCAAACTAACCTCTTGGCCCTTAATGCGGCAATTGAGGCGGCGCGAGCTGGTGAGTTGGGACGTGGCTTTGCCGTGGTTGCGGATGAAGTGCGCGCACTGGCTGCGAAGACACAGGACTCAACGGGCCATATTCAGACAATTATTACCGAGTTGCAGTCACAGTCTGATCTGGCACAGACCAAAGTTGACGACTGTTTGCAAAAAGTGTCTAGTGTTTATGAGTCGTCGCATAGTGCCGTAGGGAAATTGTCAGCGATCAATGGTGCAATCAGCGATATCAATAGCAGCGCGGCTGAGATGTCGGTTGCCGCTGATCAGCAGTCCCGTGCAGCTGAAGAGATCAGCGAATCGTTAAATGGTATCAAGGAAGCGATTGAGCAGAATGTTGCGGGTATTGATCAGTCAAGCCAAGCATCGACCTTCCTGTCTGAATTGGCTGAACGCCAGAGCCAGGTACTTAATTCGTTCAATCTGGCTCGTTAAGCTGAATATGAGCAAGGTGCTTCGTTGTGGTATGTATCGCAACGAGGCACTTTGCTTGAATGAATAATCCAAGCCCGGCACCTGTGAAATGTCGGGCTTTTTGTTAGTTTCACCTCACAGGATCACGCGGATCAGCATATATGCTATGTGTTATCAGCGTTGAGAGAATGCGGCTTCTGGCGGTGTGATATGCGATGAGTGGTTCATTTTGAAAGCAGTGACATGGTTCAAATTGGCAAAACCTTGAACTGCGTCACCGTCTTTGCATGAAAAATTGATGAATCGCATAGTTATTGGCGTCAGGAGTGCATAATGTCGGGGTGTTCTGTTCCATAGAAGTTTAAGGTTACAAATATGTCTGATGTACCAGTTTCTGTTACCGCTGCTGCAGAGGTTGTTCAGCCTGTTGCTGAATCGTCTGGCTCTATCTGGGGCTATGTGGCAGGGGGTATTGCCTTGTTGGTGCTTGCTGGTATCTGGGGCTATAAGAAGATCAACAAACCTGCGTTTATCATTAATCAGGTACGTAAACGCAATATGAAAGAAATCAAGAAGCTGGGTATTGAAAACTCAGACTTCGTGGTTGATCTTGATAAGCTACTAGATTCCGTTTTGGAATTCGCCAACGAGAATGGCAAAAACGGCGGTGATGTAATTAAGCTGCTGGCACCCATGAATGACAGCAAGCGCATTAAAACGGCTCGCGATATGTATCAGGCAATGATTTACATTGCCAATGAAATCAAAGATGCCTCTCTTGCTCGTGAGTTCAAGAATAAATCCAAGCAGGTCAAAGCAAGCTCGCCGTTGATGGCTGGTCTGCTAAAGCGTGCGGGTATCTAACGTTTCGTTTGATGCTAAATTACAAAAACGGTGTTGTCCTTTGGACAGCACCGTTTTTTTATGCAGCGAGTAATGAAACCGGAAACCGCGGACAGGGTTATTGCTTCAGCTTGGCTTCGAGATCTTTTTTGACCATCTCAAGTGCAGATAGGGCAACTTTCGGATCGATTTCATTGCTTTCCAACAGATAGATGAGATCCACGGCCAGTTTGATGTCTTCTGGCGCGTTGTCTAATGGTGAAGTGGAATCAGAATTCATGGTAGAGCCTTTATAAGGTTGGTGTAACTGGAATGCCAAGCACATTCATGGCTGCATAGACGAGTTGGGCATGTAAGCTGACCAACTGCTGATGGTCGTGGCGGTAGCCGCCGCCGATAACTGCTGCGACAGGGATGCTTTCATCGAAACATTGGCCCAGCACCAGGAGATCACGCTGATAGATCCCCGCCTGGCAGACATCGAGATAGCCGAGTTCGTCGTCGCGGTGGATATCGACCCCTGCATCGTAGATGACGAGATCAGGCTGGTATTGCGCGATGGCTAGCTTGAGCAGGCTGCCGAAGGCGGTGAGGTAATCGTCGCTATTGGTATGGCTCGGAAGGGCTAAGTCTAAGGTTGAGCTTGGCTTGCGGGCTGGAAAGTTTTTTTCACCGTGAACGGAAAAGGTAATGATCTGTGGATCGTCTGCCAGCAAGGTAGCCGTACCGTCGCCGTGGTGTACATCGCAGTCGACGATCATCACCCTGTCGATACCTTCAAGGGTCAGGGCGTGTCTGGCGGCTAGCGCTAAGTCGTTAATAAGGCAGAAGCCACTGCCAAAATCACGATGGGCGTGATGGTAGCCGCCGCTAAGATGTATGCATAGCCCGTGCTGCATCGCCTTCTCGATAGCCAGCCGAGTTCCCCCCGATGATAATTGTGTTCGTGTTATGAGTTGCTGGCTCCACGGAAAGCCGATCCGGCGCATTTTTGCGGCGGGTAGCTGGTTGCCGAATAACGCATCGATATAGTCGGGGCAGTGGAGTTGTTTGATCTCCGCAACGGTAATAGGCTCAGGCTCGTACAGGCGGATATCTTGCCGCTGGGCAATTTGGAGTTGCTCGCAAAGGAACTGGTATAGGCGTCGATACTTGGTGATCGGATAACGATGCTCGGGAGGGAGCTCGAGATCGGAATAAATAGGGTGGTAGACGAGTGGCAGCACTAGTGTTTTCTCTCTTGCTGGCCAATCGCCTTCTCAATTTTTACTAATGCTGCGCGGCAGCGGTTAAGTCGCCCTTCGTATGCCAGTACGGCTTGCTGGAGCTGTTGGCGTTCTGATGGGCTGGTCGTGCGGCTTAGCAGCATTTCCTTGTCACGCAGGGTATCGGCCAGGCGTCGTTCCCACTCTTGGTGCTGTGCTAAATCCTGATAGAGCTGCTGCACGGGTTTGCGCCAGCCCTGACGGGGCTTGGGTTCATTTTTGCGGATTTGCTGGGTCGCCAATTCACGCTGAATAGCTTGAATTTGGGCAACGATTTTCTCACAGACATGCTGGGTGCGGCTTGCCAGCAGGTGACCGGTAAGCTGCTCTCGGTTCAGAGCTTGGATTTCATTGCGGATTTCATTCACACAAGGTGCGAGCAGCTTGCTCCTGCTGCGGAAGAGGTGTTCGTCGAAAAGTGGCCGGGCGGCTTCTCCCCGCGTTTTGTCAACGAGGGTGGCTTGGGCGGAAAGGTCGGCAACCAATGCCTCCAGGCGCTGTAGATCTTTCATTGTTGCTCCTGCTGAGGATCAGAACCAGGCTTGCCAAGCCAGTTTGGCGGCAAGGATGATAACCACGGTAACGAATACTGGCCTGATGAATTTTGCCCCGAATCGAATCGCAGAGTGCGCGCCGATATAGGCACCTAGCATCAGGCAGATCCCCATCGTCAGGCCCAGAGCGATATTGATATGGCCGAGTATGGCAAATGTTACCAGTGATGTCAGGTTGCTGGTGAAATTCATCGCTTTGGCCAAGCCTGATGCCATCAGAATATCAAGTCGGTAAAGTATCATATTCGATACGGTCCAGAATGCGCCTGTGCCTGGGCCGGCAAGACCATCATAGAATCCTAGCACGGTTCCTTGCAGGCATTGCTTACGCACAAGCTTCGGACATACCTCTGGTAGCTGGTGGCTTTCTCCTTTGGGATGGGGATGCCAGATGGTATAGATAGCGGCAGCAAGAATCACAAGTGGCAGGGCTTTTTCTAGCCATTCTGTGCTGATCCAGTTCACCACCAAGGTGCCGATTATGGCACCTAGCAAAGTGGCTATAAATGAATAGAGCCAAAAACGCGGAGAGAAAAGTTGTTTGCGGTAGTAGGTCCAAGCGGCGGTAGACGAAGCAAAGGTTGCCGCGAGTTTATTAGTACCTAGGGCAATATGCGGTGGCAGACCGATAGATAACAGGGCCGGGACGGTCAGCATTCCGCCCCCGCCTGCGACGGCATCAATGAAACCGGCCAGTAACGCCACGAGGCCGAGCACGATTAGCATGCTCGGTTCAATCATCTCAATCATGGTTGTTGTTTTGTCTCGGTCCTATTGCGGTCTATTCAATGACGCGTTTGAAAGGGGGCAGTGAATCTAGCAATGCCTTGCCATATCGACGGGTGAGTATCCGCCGATCAAGCAGTACGACTCTACCAGAATCTTCTTCTTTTCGCAGTAGTCGTCCTACCGACTGGATCAGCTTCTTACTGGCTTCGGGAACTGAAATCTGCAGGAATGGATTGCCCCCACGGCTTTCGATATATTCGGCATGCGCTTCTTCTACCGGTGAGGTCGGAACCGCAAAAGGGATCTTAGTGATAATAAGGTTGGTTAATAAATTACCAGGTAAATCAAGTCCTTCAGAGAAGCTTCCCGTGCCAAATAGTATACTGGTTTTGCCGTTTTCACAGTTCTCTTTATGTTTTTTTAGAATAATGTGACGGGATTCATCCCCTTGGACCAGCAGCTCCCAGCGGTTCTTGACCGCTAACGGACGCAGCTTGTCGGCAACTTGGTTCATTTGCCAATAAGAGGAAAACAGCACTAAGCTGGCTGTCTCGCCTTCAAGGTATTCGGGTAGCTTGTCGATAAGCAGATCGGTAAAGCGTTCGGCCTGAGGCTCTAATGGCATCGCGGGGATCACCAGCCTCGCATTGTTCTGGTAATCGAACGGTGATGCAAGAGCAAGGAAGCGGGTTGCCTGCTTTTCGAAAATGCCAGCTTGACGACAGAAGTAGTCAAACTGGTTGAGGGCGCGCATGGTTGCCGATACCAAGATTGAACCTACCGCCCGGCTCCACAAGAGCTGGTCAAGGCGATGGCCGACTTCCAATGGTGATACCTCGACAATGTAGTCGTTGTCGCGTTCGGGGCTTTTCTCCAGCCAGCGTGCCAGCGGGGCGCCTTTGTCCTTGTTTGGTTGGGCCATTAGGTTCCAGACCTTTTCAAGGTTTTCCAAGCGCTGGAGGTAGAACCCAGATTCGGCCAGTGCCGGTTCGGCAAGGCGGGCGGGTACTTCGTTGTCTTTGTGGCGCTCGCTGATCAGATCATGGATTTTTCCCAGTGACTGCAGGGCCTTCTTGCTGGCTTCTTTGAGTCCTTTGGCTTCTTCTTCCAACCATGCCGGTAATTCGCCGTGTTCGAAGCGGTAGATACCGTCTTGGTTGAACATGGCAGGATCGATTGCCCCAGCCATTTGCCGTAGCGCCGGGATCAGCACGGCAATGTTTTCGTTGAGGCTGGTCTGGAAGCGGCCTGACTTTTTGTAGTCAGCCACTTCGGCCAGCTTGCCGACGGATTGGTTGAGCTTTTCGAGCCAGTTGGCAGCCCCTTTCAGGCTGGCCGCCGCGGACGAAAAGTCACGGGCAACTTGAGGCAGGTGATGGGCCTCGTCGATGACGTAGATGGTTTTTTCGGGTTCAGGCAAGATGACCCCGCCGCCGAGCTCTAGGTCTGCCATCAGCAGGGCGTGGTTGGCAATAATAACATCGGCTTTTTCGAGGTGTTCACGGGCCTTGGCGAACGGGCAATCACGATGTTTCGGCATACCAGCGTGGCAGCTGTGTTTATCGGCCACGATTTGGCCCCACACCCGGTCGGGGATAGCGGTTGGCCAGCTGTCGCGGTCACCGTCCCATTTCTGGCTTTCTTTGGCCTTCAGCATACGCCTTAAAAGTTCTAAATCAGACTTTTTAGGTTTTTCTTCCCATAACCCAACCTGCTGATTTTCCTCGTTGCTGCAGCTTGCTTCCAGTTTATGGTTGCAGCAATAACGTTGGCGGCCCTTTGCCAGAATAAAACTGAATTCTTTGGGATAGATACGATTGAACAACGGAAGGTCTTTGTTGATCAGCTGTTCTTGAAGGGCAACGGTTGCCGTAGAGATCAACACTTTTTTATTGTTGAAAACAGCATACGGGATGGCCCCAATCAAATAGGAAAGGGATTTGCCGATACCGGTGCCTGCCTCAGCCACCAACATTCGGTGTTTCGGATCGTACTCGCCCCCCAATGTCTTGGCTATTTCGGCGACCAGATAGTTCTGAGCCCGTCTGGGAATAAAGTTATCGAGCTGGTTGCTGAGGTTTTCGTAGCATTGCTTGATATCACGCTTTATCTGGTCTTGTAACATATCTGAAACATCATAAGGGCAAGGAGCGGCATTATAGCACGAACTTCTGAATGTGATGTCGGGCAGATTCTGGCATTTTTTTGCGCAAAAATGAGAAATAACTCACGAAATCATATTGAACTCTTTTTCATTGCTCCTTACGGAGGCACTTTTCTACATAAGTTTGCTAATGCTCTAAAAGGTATTGGTAAAGTGGTTTTTAACTCTGTTTTTGATTTAAGATGTAATATTTAATTCTGTTATTTCATGTTGTTAAAAAATATATTGAGTTACTCACTCCATTAAAACAGTGCTCAATTGATAAGCCGAGTGTGACCTAACTCATTGATTTGTAATTTTTTTGATGTTTTTTTATTTTCGGTTTAGATAATTTGACATGTAGAGGATTCTTCTGTCAGGATGAGCTCCACAAATTTCTGGCTTTTGGGATTATTTATTGATCTTTATGTTTATAAAGTATTGAAGGTAACCCGAAGTAACAAAGAAAAAGGAATTCTGGAAACAGGGATTCCAGTCTAAATAAGAAAAGGCAGTGGATATCATGAAAAAGACTCTTCTAGCACTATCTGTACTAGCAGCAGGTTCTGCACAAGCAGGCATCAACCTATACGATGCAAACGGCGTAACTGTTGACCTATCTGGTGCAGCAGAAGTTCAGTACCTACAACCAATCCAAGCTGAAGGTGACAAATCTGATGCAGGCCTACACCTAGACGACGGTGACCTACAGCTAAACACTACTATCGCTATCACTGACGGCCTAAACGCTGTTGCAGGTATCGGTTTTGCTTTCGAGAAGCGTGACGTTGAAAACGACAAGCTATTCGTTGGTCTAGGTGGTGATTTCGGTACTATGACTTTCGGTCGTCAGCTATACATCTCTGATGACATGGGTATCGGTAAAGACTACGAGCTAGGTTTCAGCCAAGTTGACTTCGTTCAAACTGAAGGTAACGAAGCAATCAAATACGTATTCGACAACGGTCAGTTTTACTTCGGTTTGACTCACGATCTAGATGCGAATGCTGATGGCCTTGCGGATCGTAACAACGCTACTGATTTCTTGGGTGGTGACGGTACAGTAACTGACGCACGCCTAGGCGCTCGTTTCGGTGACTTCGACGTACGTGGTTACTACTACACTGCTGACAATATTAACAAGTCTGCAACTGATGTTGACGGTTTCAACCTTGAAGCTGAGTACGTAATGGGTGCATTCGCATTCGCTGCGTCTTACGGCAACATTGAGTACACTTCTTCAGCAAACAGCGCGAACAAGTCTGATGCAGACGTGTTTGAAATCAACGGTTCTTACACTCTAGGCAAGAACACTTTTGCCCTAGGTTACAACCGTGCTGACGTATCTGTTGATGGTTCTGGTGAATACCTAGAGAACGGTACTACTGACAACGTATACGCTAACGTAACTCACCAGCTTCACAGCAACGTGAAAGTATACGGTGAACTAGGCTGGGCTGACCAAGACGGCGCTGACCTAGACCTAGGTTACCTAGTAGGTATGGAAGTTAAGTTCTAATTGCTGTTGCAATTGGCTAAATACTTCTAAAAAGCCGCCCGTTTGGGCGGCTTTTTGCTATTCTGGCCGAGCTTGTATGGAGCAAATTGCGATTCCATGAATGATTTGAGCGGCTGGCTTAAATGCTGTCGTTAGATGATTGATTGAATCGGTATTAATAGATCAGGCACACATTGAAAGAGTAGGGGAAGCGATAATGAACAAATGGCTGATGACGATGGGATTGCTGGCATTGCCGGTAATGACGCAAGCAGGCGAGTTGGCGGCTGGAAACAATATCAAGCTATTGGTTGTTGATGGCAAGAAAGTACAATCGTCGTTCTGGTCTGAAACCAGCACAGTTAACCTGCCTGCTGGCAAGCATCAGGTTGTCGTCCAGTTTGACGGTGAAGTGAAAGACGGTTCGAAAACCCGCATTTTCACTACACGTCCTTATCTGTTTGAGCTTGATGTACCTAAGCAGGATGCGACGATTACTTTGCCACGCCTGTCGACGATTTCTCAGGCCAAGGCCTATTTCCAGCGAGGCCCTGAGTGGTCATTAGAGCTGGCTGACGGAACGTCTCGCACTTTGGATTATGTTGAGCTACAAGGCAAAGGGCTGGCGGCGTACAGTGATATGGAAGCCTTGGTGGCTGATTACAATCGGGAACATGGCATTACCTTTGAAGAAGGTTATGCGGTGGATCTGGAAGAAACCGTTGTGGAAGTGACCGAGAAAGGCGAAGTCAATATTACCGGTGATGCGTTGGCCCAGCTTAAATTGTGGTACAGCAAAGCTAATGCCGAAGAGAAAGCTGCCTTTGAACAGTGGGTGAAAACTCAGGCTGGGCTATAAGCCAAGCTCTCACACACGGCAGAATGGACCGTGATGCACTGGCCGCTTTTCATTGGCTGGGCGCAATAACAGACAATAGGCGGGTTATCCCGCTTATTGTTTTTGTACCCGCGACTTAGTTATGGTGGTAGCGGTTGTGTTCACGGCAATCGTGACAGCGGGGCTGAGCCGGATCTTGTTCTAGATCTGCATGGGCAATTTCCTCTTCGCAGTCAGCACAAAGGCCGTACATGCCGAGTTTGCCAGAGCATACGGCAGCATCAACGCGCTCCATCCTCACTGCCAGATCGAACAGGTTTGGAATAAAGGACGATTTTGCCATCAGGATCAACTCACTGAGTTCTGCCTTGTCGATAGCCGCAGAAGACGGAACTAAGGTATTGAGCAGCAACTCTTGTTTGATCTCTTGCGACAAGGAGAGATGCTCTTGTTCTAGTCGTTGCTGAAATTCGCTGTAAGCAATGTCTGATGTAGTCATAAAGTCATCTTTTCAATTGTCGATTCAATCAAGTCTATGACGATTCTTGCATTTGGCAGTGATTTGAATCAAATAAAGTTGGGGTTGTTGCAGAATACCCGTAATTTCTATCGGTTTTTGCGCACTGTTTTATCCGTTATAGTTGTCTGAAGGTATCTCTGGGGCTGGTAGAGCCCGCTAAAAGTCACAATGAAAGGATGCATGTAATGGATAAGGATTTTAAAGACCCGTATAGCGTTAAATACTTTTTGGGGTTTCTGCTGGTTCTCTGCCTGCCAACCTTACCGGCCAGCTTGACATGGCTGGGGCTTCTCTCCTAACTGATTTCTCATTCAAAGCCTGTTCGGGTCATTTCCCCCTGCCTGTACAGGCTCGTTCTTTTCGGTGCCCATCTTGAGATAGGGTATAATTTATAGTACGCAGGTTATCTCAAGATATAGAGCTCTCTTGGAAATGGACGTGATGAAAGACATTGGTTGGCGAGTGATAATATGCTGAAAAAAACGGCATTGATATGTTGTGGCTGGTTATGTATTGCTTTGGGTGCACTCGGCGCCTTTTTACCCTTGCTGCCGACCACTCCCTTTTTGTTACTGGCAAGTGGTTGTTTTATGCGAGGCTCGCCAAGGTTGAACCATTGGCTTAATCACCATCCGCGCTTTGGGCCGGTGTTGCAAAATTGGCATCAGCACGGTGCAATATCACCGATGGTCAAAAAACGAGCCAATGTAATGATTGTGCTGAGTTTTTTTATTTCCATTTGTCTTGTTCCTCAACTTTGGCACAAAGGGTTGTTATGCGTTGTCATGACGATACTGCTGGTATGGTTCAACCGCCTTCCTGTGCGGGATAATCCTGAAAATAACTATTCTTCTTAGCTCTTGCTTGTTTTTGATCATGCTATCCGGTGCTGATTCTTGCTCCGAGGCGTGAAAGTCACTACTATTTGAACCGGTTTTTTTAACGGCCATGCTGTGCTGTCGTGCAGGCGCCGTTTCACTCACTATGCCCGGACGATTAGAGGGCACGGAAAACGATAATGACTCAAGAAAAGCTCGCGTTAATTAAAAACAGTATCAAATCAATCCCTGACTACCCAAAACCTGGCATCCTGTTCCGTGATGTGACCAGCCTGATGGAAGATCCGGCTGCGTACCGTGCGACAATGCAAGTGTTGGTCGAGCAGTACAAAGACAAGGGCATCACTAAGGTGATTGGTACTGAAGCGCGTGGTTTCCTGTTCGGTGCCCCGTTAGCACTTGAATTGGGTGTTGGCTTTGTACCTGTTCGTAAGCCGGGTAAGCTGCCTCGCGAAGTGATTGGCGAGAGCTATGCACTTGAATATGGTGAAGATACGCTTGAAATTCACACTGACGCTATCAGTGAGGGTGATAAGGTTCTATTGGTTGATGATCTGCTGGCGACTGGCGGTACGATTGAGGCAACGACCAAACTGGTTCGCCGTCTGGGCGGTATCGTAGAAGATGCGGCGTTTGTTATTAACCTGCCTGATATCGGTGGCGAAGCTCGTCTACAAGGTCTTGGCCTGAACGTTTTCAGCATTTGTGATTTTGACGGCCACTAATCGTCGTATCCCCCAGTAACTGCTGGCTAATCATTGGGCGCTCGTTGGGGCGCCCTCTCGCCCCCGATCCCTCCCTGTGCTAGCATTGAGTTCTTGATTCTGTAAGGTTAGAAAACATGAGTTATCAGGTTCTGGCTCGTAAATGGCGACCGCACCAGTTTGGGGATGTCGTCGGCCAATCCCATGTGTTAACGGCATTGGAAAATGCCTTGGCCCATAATCGCCTGCACCATGCCTATTTGTTCAGCGGTACGCGCGGTGTGGGTAAAACAACCATTGCCCGTATTTTTGCAAAAGGCCTGAACTGTGAGCAGGGGATCACTGCGTCACCTTGCGGTCAGTGCGAAACCTGCAAAGAGATCGACGAAGGTCGATTTGTCGATCTGTTAGAGATCGATGCCGCCTCTCGCACCAAGGTTGAGGATACGCGTGAGCTGCTTGATAACGTTCAGTACAAGCCAACCCGTGGTCGATTCAAAGTTTACTTGATCGACGAAGTCCACATGTTGTCGCGTCATAGTTTCAACGCCTTGCTGAAGACGCTCGAAGAGCCGCCGGAGTATGTGAAGTTCATACTGGCAACGACCGATCCGCAAAAACTGCCGGTGACTATTTTGTCGCGCTGTTTGCAGTTCCACCTCAAGCACCTTGATAGTGGTCAGATCCAGTCGCAGCTTGAGCGAGTTCTGACACAGGAGCAGGTTACTTTTGAGCCTCGTGCGTTGGGGTTGCTTGCCCGTGCTGCCGAGGGCAGCATGCGTGATGCCCTTAGCCTCGCTGATCAGGCCATCGCCTTGGGTAATGGTCAGGTTGGTGTTCAGGCCGTATCCGAGATGCTGGGTACGCTCAATACCGAACAGGCGCTGTATTTGCTCGAGTCTATCGCGCAGGGGCAGGCTGAGCCGGCAATGGCATGTTTGCGTGAGCTGGCCGAGGTTGGAGTGGAGTGGGATAGCCTGCTACGTGAGTTGGCCACCCAGTTGCACCGTGTGGCTATGTTCCAGGCCCTGCCAGCAACGCTGGATGAGTCAGCCCCTGATGCCGAGCGGATCAGCTTGCTTGGCAGCCAGATCTCGCCGCAGGAAGTGCAGTTGCATTACCAGATTGCCTTGCAAGGGCGTCAGGATTTGGCCTTTGCTCCAGATGGCCGTACCGGACTTGAAATGGTGCTGCTGCGAATGCTGGCTTTCCGTCCGGTAGCGGTATCTGCAATCAGCCCGCAGTCGGTTGATGTCCCTGCTGTACAGCCTCCGCCGACCGCTATGGGCGCTGTATCTGCGCCCACCCAGCCATCTCAAGTTCCGGCAGGACAGGGGATGCAACGGGTTCAGGCGCTCAAGGCTCAGATGAACAATGGCCAAGCACAGGGTGCACCGGCTAGTAGTGCTACAGCCAATAATGTTCCGACAAATAGTGCGCCGCACCAGAATGGCGGTTATTCGGAGCCGGCACCGCAGCCGATGGCTGGTTCGGGCTATGGTGAGCCACCCCTTTCGCCGTCAGCCGGCCATGAGGCGGGTTATCAGGTTTCGCCTGCGCAACCCCAGTATCAGCAGCCGTTGCAACAGCAACAGCCGCAACAGCAACAGCCGCATCAACCACCCATGCAGCAGCCACACGTTCCATCGGATTTAAGTCCGGCGCAACCAGAGGCGCGCCCGGTTTCTGCAGCATCAGGATTGCTTGCCGCTCGAAACAAACTGCGCAGCCAAACCAAGCGTGATGGTGGCGCAGAGCCGCAGAGCCCAAAAAAGTCTGAACCGGTACCGGCTAAAAAAGTCGCCAGCAGTGTCCTAGACCGTATTGCCACTCGGCAAAGTACGCGTCCGGGTACAGTTAACCCTGCGATGCCAGTACCGGGATCCATCGTGCCTGAGTCAGAGAATTGTGCGGCAACGGATCAGTCAGAGGAGTACCAATGGCGACCGATGCTGACCGTGGAAGAGGACATCGTGGCCGATGTGGCTCCGGCTGAACTGAAACAGGCGCTTGAGCATGAAAAGACACCTGAAATGGTGAAAGTGCTTGTCAATGAAGCGGCAAATCAGGATAGTTGGTCGGATTGGGTAACTAAGCTCAATGTAGGGCGAATGGTACAGCAATTGGCGCTGAACTCGTCCTTTGAGCGCAATGGTGGGCAGGTGACATTGTGTCTGAGACCGTCTCAGAAGCATCTGGACACCCCGAAAGCCCGCGAGCATTTGACACAGGCTCTGGCAGATTTGCTTGGCGAGGCTGTAACTGTTGAGATTGAATTAAGTGATAGGGGGCGCTCGCCGCTGGAATGGCGCGAGGCTCTCTATCAAGAGAAACTGGATCAGGCTCGGGCTAGCCTCAAGTCTGATTCTAACGTGAACTTTATCTGTCAGCGCTTTGCTGCTGTACTCGATGAAGATAGCGTAAGACCCTTATAGATTAACCAGACCACAGAGAGAGAAGATATGTTTGGTAAAGGCGGCATGGCTAACATGATGAAGCAAGCGCAGCAGATGCAAGAGCGCATGCAGAAGATGCAAGAAGAAATTGCAAACATGGAAGTAACTGGCGAGTCTGGCGCAGGCCTGGTAAAAGTGACTCTGACTGGTAGCCACAGCGTGCGTCGTGTTGAGCTGGATGACAGCTTGATGGAAGACGACAAAGATATGCTAGAAGATTTGATTGCTGCGGCTTTCAATGACGCGGCACGTCGTATTGAAGAAGCGCAGAAGGAAAAGATGGCGAGCGTAACAGGCGGTATGAACCTGCCTGCTGGCTTTAAGATGCCATTCTAATAAATGCGGACCAGTCACTTACTGGAACAATTAATGGAGGCCTTGCGTTGCCTGCCTGGGGTTGGCCCCAAGTCGGCGCAGCGCATGGCCTTCAGTTTGTTGCAGCGAAATCGTCAGGGCGGGCTGCAATTGGCCGAGGCCTTGAATCGGGCTATGACGGATATTGGTCATTGCCGAGACTGTCGTACGTTTACCGAAGAAGAGGTTTGCGCAATCTGTGCCAACCCGCGTCGTCAGGAGAATGGCCAGATCTGTGTGGTGGAATCTCCGGCAGATATTGTCGCGGTGGAAGCGACAGGGCAGTTTTCCGGCCGTTATTTCGTATTGATGGGACACCTGTCGCCGCTTGATGGCATTGGCCCGTCTGATATCGGGCTCGATACCCTTGAGTTCCGGATGCAGAACGAGCTGATCAGTGAGGTGATCCTTGCCACAAACCCAACGGTAGAAGGCGAGGCAACTGCGCATTATATTGCTGAGCTATGCCAGGAATATGATGTTGAAGCGACCCGGATCGCCCACGGCGTTCCGGTCGGTGGGGAATTGGAACTGGTAGACGGTACAACCTTGTCTCATTCTCTGGCCGGGCGACACAAACTCTATTGAGTGTTCCGTTTAGGCTGATATATTTTCTAAAACGCCAGCAAATAATATTGCTGGCGTTTTTTTGTTTTTTATTTCTATGTTGTTGTTTGTTTTTATTTGTCCGTGTGATTTTTAGATGTTTTGGAAATTTAGAGGGCAATTTAGATTTTATAATCAGTTGTTTTCTAATAATAACTATTTAAATATTCTTTAATGAAACTTTTGTTTCTAACTGTTTGTTTTCATGTCTTAAATATTGTCAAGGCCACGGTGTTGGCCATCTCGGATTGGTCTATTTAAATGAATGATTTCGCTTTTGCGGGCGTTTTTTATTTGTCGATGAGGCCGCCGTAGAGGAAACAAAAATAAACAATATAGCGTTTCCTGCTCAGTGACGAGCAAAGGAAACAATTAGGAGTGAACATGAAAAAAACAGTAGTAGCAGCCGTTATCGGTTCTGTGATCGCCAGTGCATCAGCAATGGCCGCCGAGGTCTATAAGTCTGATGATATGTCCGTGAGTGTTTACGGTAACTTGCGTGCCCGCTATGAAACCACGGACAACGGTGTCATGGGCGCGGATAGCACATTTACGGGGGAAGGTACGGAGCTCGGCCTTAACATGACCTATTTCATGCCGAATAACATGTATGTCAACGGTGATGTGCTCAAAGAGTTTAATATCATTCCTGAAGATGGCGATGGTTTTGACGACTCTGACTTCTTGAAGTTTGGATCGGTCGCGATCGGTGGTGATTTCGGTGAGTTCCGTATCGGTCGTATGTCTGCGGTACAGGATACCCTGGCTGGTCAGTATGATATTACCTGGGAGTACGGCGGCACGGCGAACATTAAAGAGGACTGGGCTGCGACCGATCGCCTGACCAACGGTCTTCAATACAAGATTGACGTGCAGAACTTCACGATTATGGCTCAGTACCACACCGGTGATGAGGGTATTGATGCCTCGGGTGCGGCGAACCCAGACAGAGGCGAACTGGGCATTGATCAGGCTTATGCCCTCGGTGTGGCATGGAACGCTGATTTCGGTCTTGGTTTGTCTGGCACTTACACCCAATCCGAGCGTACTGAGAGAAGCATTTACGGTGATGATACCGATACGTCTTGGACGCTGAACGCCACTTATGAGTACAAAGCGCTGTCCTTGGCGGCGATGTATGCCGACTATGACTTTGCCGGTGATGAGAAGACCGGTATTGGTGCAACGGCCCGCTATGATCTGCCAATGGGTGTCGGCCTGTACGGTGTCTACGACTATGTCGATTACGATACCAAAGACAACAAGCTGAACCAGTACACCATTGGTGCCGATTACTGGCTGACCAACCAGGTTGTCTCTTATGTTGAATATGCCGACATGAGCTTTGATGACGAGAAGACGGCGCTGGATGGCGAGAAAATGCTAGATGACAACGCCTTTACTATCGGTATGCGTCTGTACTTCTAATCGTTGTATTTCGATATCTGTGCCGCCTGTTAGCAGGTGTTAGAAATCGCTTGTGTTTTAATGAAACAAACTTGCTAGATTGTTCATTGTGTTAGGGGGAAACCGTATGGTTTCCCCCCTTTTTTATGTTTGGCGAGCAAAGGGGGCGCTATAGCGAATAGAGAATGGTTGAGCCGTAAGTTAGGCCGGTGAGCAGAATGGATTTCTGGTTAAGGATATCGACACGGCGGCTCTGTTGGGCATCCATCCTGAATACTTGCTTGATCAGGTTCAGGTCATTGGGCTTGAAGTCCTTATTTTGCCCTGAGGTGATGTCTTTGAATTCTTTGGGTTCGGTCTGCAGGTAACTACCGCTGATATCCCAGTTTCCCGACTCGGAAATATGCAGGGTCAGCGGTTGGTTCTCATCGCTGTAGAGCTTCATCAGGGTGACGCGGGAATAGGTGTTGTTTGGTAGGTAGACGACATGGCTGGTTTGTTCCACCTTGCGCAGCATACCAAGCTCTTCTAGTTCGGTGGGTTTGATACGGCTGATGGTATTGGATTGCCATTCGCGGGACATTAGCAGCTGCGCTTGTTTGTAGTCGCTGTAGTTATAGAGCCAGAGACTGAAAATGATAGAGACGCCTAGCAGGATAAATGCCCAATATTTGGCGATGAACTGCTTGATAGGGCGTGATGAGCTCATTACTGACATAGTTCGGTATGATCCTTATCGCTGGTCAACAGGCGTAGCGTGACATTTTCATTCGGGGCGGCGGCGGAGTGAACGTAGTTCAGCCACAGCTGACTGTTTTGGCCTCCGGTCGCAATCACTTTTACCGGCCGTTTTTCGTTTGGATGATTCTGGATATACGAGTGAATACACTGCGAGACCAGATTTTCCCATTGGAAAACATCAGGATGGCTTTGTGGGATCTCAACGGGTACGCCTTCTATGGTTGCCAGCTGGGTGAAGGCCTGTGATGTTTTGGGCATCATGAAATTGACGCTAAGCGGGATAACCAAGGCCAGGATCAGTGCTATGCCGTTGAGCATGGCTGAGAGCGACGACGGTGCCTTGGGGCTGACTTTCGGACGTCCTGTTGGCGTTGGGGTCACTGGTGCCGTTGCGGTCGGTTCGGCCTCGCTGGTGTGGCAGGGCTCAGCCTCCGGTTGTTTGTTGTCAGGGGTATATTCATCCTGCGGGCCGATCTCGGTATCCGTAGCGGCTGGGGTGGACTGCTGCACCACGGTGGCGATCATCTGGTAGCCGCGTTTTGGCACGGTTTTGATGAACTCTGGCGATTTCGTTGAATCTTTGAGGGCTTTGCGCAGTGTGGAGATCGCCTGGGTCAGGCTTGAGTCGTCGACTTCGAACCCTTGTTCGCGCCAGACAAAATCGTGGAGGCGAGAGCGGCTAATAATGGCACCGGGATCTTCGATAAGCAGGCTAAGGGCTCGGCTTTCGTTGCTGCCAAGGCGCGTCAGTTCGTCATTTTCCAATTGGTCAATGAGGCTGTTGTCATAGGGGTCAAACAAAAAGCGCTGACCAATCAAAAATTTATTTTCTAACTTGTTCATTGTTTTAGCGTCAAAGGTCTAAAATCGAATGCCTTTATAGCATTTTCTGCCTGAATATCCTCTGAATATTAAAAATTAAAAAATACGCTGAAAAAAGGCGGGAAAAGCTAAATTGACCTTTTTAGGTTGAAATCATAAATCTAGGCCATATGTATATCAAAGAACATACAGGGAAGCCCGCCAACGTGTGCTGCGAGGCTTCTCGTTAAATTGGTTGATATAGTTTCGGAGTCGAAATGAGCGAACAAGCTATCCACAAGAATAAGGAAACCCGTGGTTTTCAGTCAGAAGTAAAACAGCTGCTGCAACTGATGATCCATTCTCTCTATTCGAACAAGGAGATTTTTCTTCGCGAATTGATTTCTAACGCATCGGATGCGGCGGACAAGCTGCGATTCCGTGCGTTGTCCCAGCCTGACTTGTATCAGGGCGATGCAGATCTCGGGGTTAAACTATCATTCAATGCCGAAGCTGGCACCTTGACGATCAGCGACAACGGTATCGGGATGAGCCGTGAGGATGTTATCGAGCACCTTGGTACTATTGCTAAATCGGGAACGAAAGATTTCTTTGCCAAGCTGAGCGAAGAAGAGTCCAAAGATTCGCAGCTGATTGGCCAGTTTGGTGTTGGCTTCTATTCTGCCTTCATCGTTGCCGACAAAGTCACCGTTGTGACCCGCGCGGCCGGTGCGCCAGCTGAACAAGCTGTCAGCTGGGAATCGACCGGTGAAGGTGAGTACACCCTAGAGGACGTTGAGAAAGCCGGTCGCGGTACCGACATTACCCTTCACCTGCGCGAGGACGAGAAAGAGTTCCTGAGCGAGTACCGCCTGCGAGATATCGTCGGTAAGTATTCTGATCACATTGGTATCCCGGTGCATATCCAGACCATCGAACGTGATGAGGACGGCAAGGAAACCGGACGCAAGTGGGAGCAGATCAACAAGGCACAAGCCCTGTGGACCCGCAACAAGGCCGATATCAGCGATGAAGAGTACAAAGAATTCTATAACCATGTCTCGCACGATTTTGCTGAGCCACTGGTATGGAGCCATAACCGCGTCGAAGGTAAGCAGGACTACACCAGCCTTCTTTATATCCCGTCAAAAGCACCTTGGGATTTGTACAACCGCGATGCCAAGCACGGTCTGAAATTGTACGTACAGCGCGTCTTCATTATGGACGATGCAGAGCAGTTCATGCCGTCATACCTGCGTTTCATGCGCGGCCTGATTGACTCAAACGATCTGCCATTGAACGTTTCCCGCGAAATCCTGCAGGACAACAAGGTCACCCAGTCGCTGCGCAAGGCCTGTACCAAGCGTGCGCTGAGCATGATGGAGCGTCTTGCCAACAATGATGCCGAGAAGTACCAGACGCTGTGGAACGAGTTTGGCCAAGTGCTGAAAGAAGGTCCGGTAGAAGATTTTGCCAACCGCGAGAAAGTCGCCAAGCTGTTGCGTTTCAGCTCGACCCACAACGAGACTCAAGAGCAGACGGTTTCGTTGGCTGACTATATCGGTCGAATGAAAGAAGGTCAGGATAAGATTTACTTCCTGACTGCCGATAGCTTCACCGCGGCGAAGAATAGCCCGCACCTTGAGCAATTCCGCAGCAAGGGCATTGAAGTACTGTTGATGTTTGATCGCATCGATGAGTGGCTGATGGGCCACCTGCCAGAATTTGATGGCAAGGCCTTCCAGGCGATCACCAAGGCAGATCTGGATCTGACTCAGTTTGAAGACGAGGCAGAGAAAGAAAAGCAAAAGGAAACAGAAGAGGCCTTTAAATCGGTTGTTGAACGTACCGCTACTTACCTTGGCGATCGTGTGAAGGAAGTGCGTACGACGTTCAAGCTGAAAGATACGCCAGCGGTTGTGGTGACCGATGAAAACGAAATGGGCACTCAGATGGCGAAGTTGCTGGCGGCTGCCGGTCACGATGCACCGGAAGTGAATTATATTTTCGAGCTGAACCCACAGCACCCATTGGTGAGCAAGATGGCCGACGAGGCCGACGAGGTGGTGTTTGGCCAGTGGGTTGAAATGCTGCTGGGTCAGGCAATGCTGGCTGAGAAGGGCAGCATGGACGATCCTTCTCAATTCTTGGCTGCGGTGAATAAGCTTCTAGCGTAAAATCGGACGAAACGAGCAGGCGGGCTTCCGGTTATATCCGGTACCCGCCTGTTTGAATCAAAAGGTATGCTGATAACGCATGCAATGTCTCTTGGCAGCAGTGCCGGGGTTGCGGCGCATGGCTAATCAGTGTATTTTTCACTTCTTTGAACACTCCATTCAAATCTAAGGGGAACAAGATGCGCATCATTCTTCTGGGCGCTCCAGGTGCAGGTAAAGGTACTCAGGCACAATTCATCATGGAGAAATTTGGTATTCCACAAATTTCTACTGGCGACATGCTACGTGCAGCAATCAAGGCGGGTACTGAGCTAGGCAAACAAGCTAAATCCGTTATCGATGCTGGCCAACTAGTGTCTGACGACATCATCCTAGGCTTGGTTAAAGAGCGTATTGCTGAAGACGACTGTGCTAAAGGCTTCCTGCTAGACGGTTTCCCTCGTACGATCCCTCAGGCTGATGGCCTAAAAGAGATCGGTGTAGACGTTGATTACGTTATCGAATTCGATGTTGCCGACGATGTGATCGTTGAGCGCATGGCGGGCCGTCGTGCTCACCTGCCTTCAGGCCGTACTTACCACACTGTTTACAACCCACCTAAGGTTGAAGGCAAAGATGACGTGACTGGCGAAGACCTTGTTATCCGTGAAGATGACAAAGAAGAGACAGTACGTGCACGCCTAGGTGTATACCACAACCAGACTGCTCCGCTGATTGCTTACTACGGCAAAGAAGCTGAAGCTGGCAAGACTAAGTACCTGAAATTTGACGGTACTCAGCCTGTTGCAGCGGTAAGCGCAGAGCTGGAAAAAGCCCTAGCTTAATATAAGCTGGCAATATGATGAGAAGCGGGCTGTCCCTTGGGGCAGCCCGTTTTTTATTGCGCAGATACCAAGACATAATTGATTGATTACTATTGTCATTAGGGCTATTGTCTCTAGGTAGAGCCGACAGCGAAGGATGACTATGAGCGAAGCAAGCACATTACATGATAACAATAAGCCGCCGTTCGGAGTGTTGTTGGTCAACCTCGGTACGCCGGATGAGGCGACGCCTGCCGGGGTGAAGCGTTTTTTGTCTGAATTTCTCCATGATCACCGGGTGGTCGATATGACGCGGTGGCTATGGTGCCCTATATTACACGGGGTTATTTTGCCCGTTCGGGCACCGAAGGTGGCCAAGTTGTACCAGTCAGTATGGATGGATGGCGGCTCGCCGCTGATGGTCTATTCACTGCGCCAGCAACAACAACTGGCAAAGGCCTTAGGCGTACCGGTGGCATTGGGAATGACCTATGGCAGTCCGTCGATTGAAGCGGGCCTCGATCAACTGAGGCAGCAAGGCTGCCAGCGGGTGTTGGTATTGCCGCTATATCCGCAGTATTCGCGTACCACCACGGCCGCGGTATTCGATAAGGTAGCCAAGGTGCTCAAGGCTAGGGCGGATCTGCCAGAGCTGCGGTTTGTTAACCAGTACTATGATCACCCTGAGTATATTGCCGCGTTGGCCGGTTCGGTGACTGATTTTTGGCAGCAGCACGGTGAGCCGGATTATTTGCTGTGCTCTTACCACGGGATCCCGAAACGTTATGCTGACAATGGTGACCCGTATCCGCATCATTGTGAGGCGACAACGGCGATGCTGGCCGAGGCATTGGCAATACCGCAGGACAAGATGAGTATGAGCTACCAGTCGATCTTCGGTCGAGAGGAGTGGCTCAAGCCCTATACCGAAGCGACGATTCGCGAGCTAGCACAAAAAGGCATCAAGCGACTTGATGTGATTTGCCCTGCTTTTTCAGTTGATTGCCTTGAAACACTTGAGGAGATCGCGGAAGGATGCCGGGAAGTGTTCCTTGAGGCCGGGGGAGAGGCATTTAATTTGATCCCATGCCTCAATGACAGCCCTGCCCACATAACCGTGATGGAAAAGCTAGTGGCTCAGCATTCGCAAGGATGGTGAGTATCCTGCGGGCGGTGTGGCACAGGTTTGGCGCGCTGTACGTATAAGTTTCCTCTAATTTGAAAAAGCTCTCACTGCATGTGAGAGCTTTTGCTTTTCTGTTCTATATTCTGTGATAGAATTCGCAAAAATTTCTCTACAGAAAGCTCATTGACATGAAATTTCCAGGCCAACGTAAATCAAAGCATTACTTTCCAGTACATGCACGCGATCCACTTTTGAGTCAATTCAAACAAGAAAAGCGACTTGCCCGTACCCACATTGTCGGTATTGACCAGACTCTGGTTGATATTGAGGCGTGCGTGGAAGATGAATTCCTGGAGCGCTATGAGCTCAGCAAAGGTCACTCTTTGGTGATCACTGATGAGAAAGCCGAAGCCCTGTATCAGGAGCTGAAGGAAAAAGCCTTGGTTAGCCATGAGTTTGCTGGTGGCACCATCGGTAATACCCTACACAACTATTCAGTGCTGGCTGACGACAAATCTGTACTGCTAGGCGTAATGAGCAAGGATATCGAGATTGGCAGCTATGCCTACCGTTATCTATGCAATACATCAAGCCGCATGGATATGAACTTCCTGCAGCCAGTGCATGGTCCAATCGGTCGTTGCTTCGCGCTGATCACCAAAGATGGTGAGCGTACTTTCGCAATCAACGAAGGTTTGATGAACCAGCTTCATCCCGATAGCATTCCAGAGTCTGTTTTCGAAAATGCATCAGCATTGGTGCTGACAGCATACTTGGTTCGTTGCAAGGAAGGCGACCCAATGCCGGAAGCAACCATGCGCGCGATTGAATTTGCTAAGAAGTACGATGTGCCGGTTGTTCTGACTCTGGGCACCAAGTTCGTGATTGCAGATGATCCGCAGTGGTGGCGCGACTTCCTTCGCGACAACGTGACCGTTGTGGCCATGAACGAGGACGAAGCAGAGGCGCTGACCGGTGAAACCGATCCGCTGCTAGCGGCAACCAAGACGCTTGACTGGGTTGACTTGGTTCTGTGTACGGCGGGTCCTGTTGGCCTTTACACGGCGGGTTATACTGACGATGGCGCCAAGCGCGAAACAAGTCTGCCGCTGCTGCCGGGTGAAATTCCAGAGTTCAACCGCTACGAATTCAGCCGACCAATGCTGAAGAGCGAGTGTGAGACTCCGCTGAAGGTTTACTCTCACATTGCACCTTATATGGGTGGCCCTGAGCGTATTAAGAACACCAATGGCGCGGGTGATGGTGCATTGTCAGCTCTGTTGCATGACATGTCAGCTAACCGTTACCACAGAGAGAATGTGCCGAAGTCGAGCAAGCATCATTACAACTTCCTGACTTACTCGTCGTTCTCACAGATTTGTCTGTACTCAAACCGTGTAAGTTACGAAGTGCTTGCCCAGCATTCACCTCGTCTGTCACGCGGCTTGCCTGAGCGCGAAGACAGCCTGGAAGAGGCATACTGGGAGCGTTAAGCGACGCTCTGTTGTATCTATGTCAAAAACCACCGAAAGGTGGTTTTTTTATGCCTGAAATATCAGTGAAGTCCAGATTAACTTTCTGATTTTCAATGGTAACTTTTGTTTTTTGAGTTTTAGTAAAATATTGTGGTGATTTTTTAGCAAAAAATCCTGTCGTGGTGGCATTTTTTTCCTACGCTTAATTGGCAGTATTTACAATAAGGAGACGTTGTATATGCGAAATTATGCAGTGGTAATGGCATGTTTGTTAGCCGGTTTGGGGTCAACGCAGGTACAGGCAAAAGCAGAATTGCCGGAGGGGACTCAGGAATTTGGCTTGCAGGGTAGTTTGGACTTGGACTATGTGGATGATTACCTGTTTGTTCTCAATACATCATACGGTTACTTTATCTATGACGATTGGGAAATTGGTGCGGTTCTGGATATTAATATGAGCGATAGCACCCAGCAGTTCCAGATAGGGGGCTTTACCGAATATAACTTCACCAATTCGACAGATTGGGTACCGTATGTCGGGGCGGCAGCCCAATTGGCCAACTTGTCTGGTGATGATGGTGATTTCGATTTTGATTTCGAGGATGTTACCGCGCTCAATATCAAATTAGCCGCCGGGGTAAAATACTTCATTAATCCTCATGTGGCGATCAGTGCCGAGGTGAATTACAACATCTCGACCGATGATATCAATGTGACCAAAGACGGGGTGGAAGACAGCTTTACCCGGTTTATCTTTGGTACGCGCTTTTACTTTTAAGTTATCCCCTTATATCGAACGAGAAAGCGAGAGCCAAGGCTCTCGCTTCTGTTATGGATTAACCGGTATTGCTTAGGATTTTTGATATGCCTCGTTGTGAACTGCGGCAATCGCACGTCCTGATGGATCGGCACTGTTCTTGAAGCTCTCATCCCATTCTATGGCCTTGGCACTTGAACAGGCAATCGAGGGCCCGCCTGGTACGCATTTTGCGGCATCTTCTAACGGGAACAGTTCTTCGAAGATTTCACGATAGACATAAGCCTCTTTGGTTGTCGGCGTGTTGTAAGGAAAACGGAACTTGGCCGTCTCAAGCTGCTGGTCACTGACTTTGGCGGCTGCCACCTCTTTGAGTGTATCGATCCAGCTGTAACCTACACCGTCCGAGAACTGCTCCTTTTGGCGCCATGCAACGGATTCTGGCAGATAATGGCCGAAGCATTCGCGGATAATATGTTTTTCCATCTTGCCGTTGCCGCACATCTTGTCCTCGGGGTTGAGGCGCATAGCGACTTCCAAGAACTCCTTGTCAAGGAAAGGAACGCGCGCTTCGATCCCCCAAGCTGCCATTGACTTGTTGGCGCGGGCACAGTCGAACATGTTCAGCGCCAGTAGCTTGCGTACGGTTTCCTCATGGAACTCCTTGGCATTCGGCGCCTTGTGGAAATACAGGTAACCGCCGAAGACCTCGTCAGCCCCTTCGCCAGACAGTACCATTTTGATCCCCATCGCGCGGATCTTGCGCGACATCAGGTACATCGGGGTCGAGGCGCGGATAGTTGTCACATCATAGGTCTCGATGTGGTAGATCACATCACGGATAGCATCCAGACCTTCTTGGATGGTATACGTCAGCTCATGGTGGACGGTGCCGATGTGATCGGCCACGACCTTGGCCGCTTTTAGATCCGGGGCACCTTCGAGACCAATAGCAAACGAGTGTAGCGTCGGCCACCATGCCTGGGTTTTTTCATCATCTTCGATGCGACGGGCTGCAAATTTCTTGGTAATGGCTGAAATTACCGAGGAATCAAGGCCACCGGAGAGCAAAACGCCGTATGGGACATCAGTCATCAACTGGCGTTTCACCGCACTTTCTAAGGCATCGGTAAGTGCAATTTTGTCGGTCTTGGCATCGGCCACGGTATCGAAATCCATCCAATTGCGCTTGTAGTAGCGCACCGGCTCGCCTTTCTTGCTCCATAGGAAATGGCCAGGGGGGAACTCTGAAATGGTTTTGCATACTGGTACCAGAGCCTTCATCTCCGAGGCGACATAGTAGTTACCATGTTCATCGTGGCCATGGTAAAGCGGGATGATACCAATATGATCTCGGCCGATCAGGTATGCGTCTTCAGCCTCGTCATAGAGAATAAAACCGAAGATACCGTTGAGGTAGTCAAGTAGTTCCGGGCCTTTCTCTTTGTAGAGAGCCAAGATGATTTCACAGTCTGACTCCGTCTGGAAAGGGTAGTCTGGTGCGAATTCCGCGCGCAGTTCTTTATGGTTGTAGATTTCACCATTGACGGCAAGGGCGTGGGATTTGTCGGCGTTGTACAGGGGCTGTTCACCGCTGTTCAGGTCGACAATGGCCAGACGCTCATGCACCAGGATGGCTTTGTCTGATGAATAAATCCCAGACCAGTCCGGGCCGCGGTGGCGCATTTTTTTCGACATCTCCAGTGCGGTTTCACGCAGCGCGGTGGCATCGGTTTTTATATCTAGAATCCCAAATACTGAACACATACTTGCTTCCCCAATCGTCAAATTCTGCAAATCGTCAATTTCATGACCAGCTACAGGCGGTAGGGGATCCATGATGTTGATAGATCCCGGTCCGTACTGCGCCGGTTTGCTGTTAATTGTTAAAATTGCGTATTCGTCAGCGAAATGCAACCCATAGGATTAATTCGATAAATAAAATAGCCTTGTGATGAATATTTTCCATTTAATTTAAAAATAAATGAATTTTATCTACTTGCGGATAATATTTGTTCGGAAAATACAAACGGCAGCCGAAGCTGCCGTGTGTGATCGTTGCTGAATATTGTCGGTTAGAGGCGGGGCGAAATGTTCGGCGATAGGTGCTCGCAGACATGGCGGGCAAAGCCACCGCCGGCTTCGTTGTAAATATTGAAGGCGGCATCGACCCCGAGCTCGATCAGCTCCGTCGTATCTTCGGGATATTTGGCAATAGCGGCAATTTTCCCTTGATAGTTACGTTCCCGAATTTGTTCGAGGGCAAAACTATTTGCTTGGCTGTGGGGCATTGCCAACAAAATCAAGCGTGTATTTCGTTTTGAAATAACCCGAGCCCAGAAGTCGGGGTCGGTGGCATCGCCTTGGATCACGTTGCGCCCTTGTTCCCGGTGGAGTGCGACAGACTCTTCACGGGTTTCGACACCAATGACCTGATTACCGTAGCGCGACACTAATTCATCATAGGCACCACTCCCGATTCGTCCCATTCCAAGGATTAAGATTTCCTTGTCGCCAAGATCAATCAGACGATCGCCCGGGTTCAGTTTTTCCGGTTCAAACTCTTTGAGCCATTTAGAGGCATCTTTGTACAGGCGGTGACCAAGCGTATTTAACGGTGCTGCAATCAGAAAGGAAAGTGATACCGCGATGGCGATAGCGACAAGGAAGCTGCCTGGGAGCATGCCCATTTTATAGGCTAGGCCACCGACAATTAGTCCGAACTCGCTGTAGTTGAACAGGGTGAGCGTCCCTAGGAGGGAGGTGCGAACCCGATAATGGAACATATTGAAGATAACATAGTAGAGAACGCCTTTGAGCGGCAGCATCACCAGAAGTAGCAACGCCATGAGTAGCCCTTCTATGGTTGGCTCTTCGGCGAGGCCAATATTGAGGAAGAAGCAGACTAACAGTAACTCTTTTATGTTAAACAATGACTTGGACAACTCTGATGATTTTGGATGGGCAGCTAGCATCATCCCTAGGATCAGGGCTCCCAAATCAGCTTTCATACCAACGACTTCGAACAGACCGGCACCGGCGACAAGGGCAAGAAATATCCCGTAGAGAACCAGCATTTCGCCGTGGCCGGCACGGTCAAGGATCTTGAACAGAGACGGGCGCAGCAGTGGCAGGGCAAACAGTCCCAGTGCTGTAATCTCCGGGATTTTTCCGGTAGAGACAGTCAGGAAGATAACGGCGAAGATATCCTGCATAACCAGAATACCGATCGCCAGTGTACCGTAGGTCGCATTGAGTTCGCCTTTCTCTTGCAATGCCTTGATGGCAAAAACGGTGCTGGAAAATGAAAGTGCAAAACCGAGAAGGGCCAATTGGGTAATATCGAGATCAGCCATCATGCCGATACCCAATTGCTTGAGAACCAGTAGGACAAGGGTAAACAGGCCGGTTGTTAGTACGTTATGTAGCGTGGCGCCGCCCCAGATCTCCTTGGTCAGCAGGGTCCTGACATCGAGCTTGAGACCGATGGTGAACAACAGTAGGGTGACCCCGAGGTCAGCGAGCGTGGTCAGGGCATCGGTTGAGGTGTAGCCGGCACTGTTGAGGGCGAAACCTGCGACAAGGAAGCCCACCAACGGGGGGAGCTTGCAGCGCAGTGCGATGAAGCCTGCCAGAAAGGCCGCGATGATATAGATGAGTTCCATACTTGGCTGAGTTCCTTTTGTATTGCTGATCATGCCATGTGCACACAGTGGGTCTGAGGCTTGGCTTATCGTTAACCGTAAGCGGTCGTGATTATTTTGGGGACGGAATATAACACAAAGGCCATGTTCCTGTCTGAAACATGGCCTTTGTATTTTGTTACTAAATGAGTGACTTACACCAAATTTGGCGGTTTATTGCTCTTCAAGCAGGCGCTGGAGCAATACGCCGTTGAGCATGGCGCGCTTGATCATAGAGAAAGCGCCAATAGTTGGTTGGGTGTAAAGCTCTGATGGGACAATCGGCAGCCCGCGGTTGAAGGTAGACAGAGACTGGGTTTCCACGCAGCGGCGGATGGCCGGGAAGAGGATGTCTTTGGCATGGGTGATATTACCTGCTACCACAATTTTTTGCGGATTGAACAGGTTGATCGTCATGGCCAGTGCCTTGCCTAGTTGGTTGCCGACTTTGATCAGTGACTGGGTAGCAAGCTCATCACCTTTGTTGGCCGCATCACAGATGGCTGGCATGGTGATATCTTCGAGCTCCTGCAACGAACTTGGGTAACCTTGGGCGAGCAGCGAGCGAACATGCTTGATAATCGCAGGATCGGCAGCCACGGTTTCTAGGCAGCCGAAATTGCCGCACTGGCATTTGTCACCGAGCGGGTCAATTTGGATATGGCCGATCTCACCTACGTTACGGTTGGTACCAAGGAAAACCTGTCCGTTGACGATAATACCCGCACCCGTACCATGGTGTACGCTGACCAGAATAGAATCTTTGCAGTCTCGGCTGGCTCCGAAGTAGTGCTCGGCAAGGGCCAGGCCACGGATATCGTTGCCGACAAAGCAAGCCACGCCATACTTGTCGCTGATGATGTCAGCCAGCGGTAGTCGGTCTACGTCGATGTGCGGCATATATTCGATAATGCCGTTTTCAGGGTCGATCAAACCCGGAAGGGTGATACCGAAAGCGACCAGCTCTCGCATGACATTTTGGTTCTCTCCGATGAACTGCTGGATATGGCTAAGCAATCCTTCGATGAGTTCCTGCTGGGTGGTATAGCTGAAAGGGTGACCGGTACCGGCAATAAATTTGCCGCTCAGATCGTAAAGGGTTAGCTCGATATAATTACGCCCTAAGCGAATTGCAATCGAGTGGAAAGGGGTTGACTCGGTAGTCAGGGATATTGCGCGCCGGCCTCCGGTGGAAGCTTGCTGCGCGACCTCTTTAATGAGGCCGCGCTCTAGCAGTTGGCGGGTGATCTTAGTAACGCTTGCAGGTGCCAGCTGACTGACGTCAGCAACCTGGATACGCGAAATGGGTCCTTGCAAGTCAATGAGCCGGTAAACGGCAGCGCTATTTAGCTGCTTTACCAGATCGACATTACCAATTTGTCCGCCTGTCATAGTTAGTTCTGCTCGTATTCACCGTTAACAACAGTCGCCCGAACATTAAAATCGCGATCAAAAACAGTCAGGTTAGCTACCATGCCTTTTTTGATGGCCCCCAGTTCCTTGTCGACACCGATAGCGCGAGCAGGATACAGGGTTGCCATGCGAATCGCTTCGTCCAGGGCGATACCTGCATGCTCGACACTATTTTGAACTGCTTCAATCATAGTCAGTGCCGAACCGCCAAGTGTGCCATTCTCGTCCACACACTTGCCATCACGGTAATATACTTTCTTACCGACAAAAATAAAGTGATCAATGTCTGCTCCTGCAGGTGCAGTTGCGTCTGTGACCAAAACAAGTTTGTCGCCCTTCATGCGATGGGCCATGCGGATATTGGCATAATCAACGTGGAAGCCATCAGCGATAATACCGGTATATACTTCCGGTGTATCATAAATGGCGCCAACCATACCCGGTTCGCGGCCCGCGATTGGGGTCATGGCGTTGAACAGGTGGGTCGCAAACGTGATGCCAGAGGCAAAGCCTTTGCGTGCTTCTGCGTAGGTGGCATTGGTGTGGCCAGCTGAAACAACGATGCCTGCGTCGACTAGTCGTTCGATATGGGCGTGGTCGTTTTGCTCTGGAGCCAGTGTTACTTTGGTCACTACATCGGCGTTATCGCAGATGGTCTGGATCATATCGCTGTCAGAACGGCGGATATGGTCAACAGAGTGGATACCTTTTTTCATCACATTCAGGTACGGACCTTCAAGGTGCAGACCGAGCGAATGGTTCTGGTATTTGCCTTGGTACTCACGGGCGGCAGCGATAGCAGCCTTCATGTCCTCGTCAGACGAGGTGATCAGCGTCGGTAGGAAGCTGGTACAACCGGATTTCAGGTTGGCACGGTGCATGGTGTGGATGGTATCGGCGTTGATTTCGTCGTTTAGCATCACACCGCCACAGCCGTTAAGCTGTAGGTCGATGAAACCTGGAGTCAGGTTGGCACCGTCAAGGTCGAGTTTTTGAATATCGGAAGGTAGCTCAGTTTCTGGGCATACAGCGCGAATGTTCACGCCGTCAACAATGACGGCGTGGTTATTCAGCACATCGCTACCGGTGAAAATTCGGCAATTGGTAAGCGCGTACATGAATAGTTCCTTTGTTATAGGTGTTTGATATTTTCTGCTTCAAGCTCTTTGAAATACTTAACCGTTTTAACTTTTAGCTCTTGGGTAGAGGCTTCATCGCATACGATCAGTGATTTCGGGTGTAGCTGAAGGGCTGAAACGGTCCATAGATGGTTCACGGAACCTTCAACGGCGGCTTCTAGCGCCTGGGCTTTGCTGTGGCCTGTAACCAGAATCATGATTTCTTCGGCATCAAGCAAAGTACCCACACCGATAGTCAGGGAGTATTTAGGTACTTGGGCCATATCGCCATCGAAGAATCGAGAGTTGGCGATACGAGTGTCTTCAGTCAGGGTCTTGATACGGGTACGAGAAGAAAGCGAAGATGCCGGCTCGTTGAATGCGATATGGCCGTCGTTGCCTACACCGCCCATGAACAGATTGATGCGGCCAAAAGACTTGATTTTGTCTTCGTAGCGCTTGCATTCTGCATCGTGATCAGCCGTGTTGCCGTCAAGTAGATTGATGTTTTCTTCTTGAATATCAATATGATTGAAGAAGTTGTTGAACATGAAACTGCGGTATGACTCAGGGTGGTCAGCAGGCAGTCCGATGTATTCGTCCATGTTGAATGTCACAACATGCTTGAAGCTTACTTCGCCTGCTTGATAAAGCTCAATCAGACGTTTGTAGGTCGCCAGAGGAGTGCCGCCTGTAGGTAGGCCTAGCACAAAAGGACGTTCCGCTGTTGGCTGGAATTTGTTAATACGATCAACGATATAGCGAGCGGACCACAAACCTACGTCTTTAGCTTCATTCAGTGGGATAAGTCTCACGGTGACACCTCATTCCTGTAGTAATTTCGGGTAAATTCTAGCGCGAAGTCGCCTTTGTTTTGGATAATAAAATAAGTTTTATGATCGAGCTAGCAAAATCGTCTGGTAATTAGCCTTACAGGTGATAAAGATCACAAATGGCAAGGTTTTAATTTGCGGGGTGAAATTAATTTTTTAAACTGCAGGGGACTTAATCGGATAACTAAAATAAGTTGTCTTCTTATCTAAGAAAACCATAGGGGGAACTAAGGGTGAATATTCTTGGATACTTTCAAAAAGTAGGTAAAGCATTGATGGTGCCAGTCGCCACGTTGCCTGCCGCTGCAATCTTAATGGGTGTGGGGTACTGGATTGATCCAAACGGCTGGGGTGCAAACAGTGCACTGGCTGCGTTTTTGATCAAAGCTGGTGCTGCCATTATCGATAACATGTCTGTACTGTTTGCTGTTGGTGTGGCTTACGGTATGTCTAAAGACAAAGACGGTGCAGCCGCGCTGTCTGGTTTTGTTGGTTTCCTAGTGGTAACCACGCTGCTTTCTCCGGGAGCAGTTGCACAAATCCAAGGTATTGCAGCCGGTGAAGTGCCAGCGGCCTTTGGTAAAATCAACAACCAGTTTGTTGGTATCCTTGTGGGTATCGTGTCAGCTGAAATTTACAACCGTTTTTCACATGTTGAGCTGCACAAAGCCCTTGCGTTCTTCTCTGGTAAGCGTCTAGTCCCAATCTTGACGTCTTTCACCGGTATCCTTATTGCCTTCGTACTGATGTACATCTGGCCTGCAATCTACGGCGGTCTAGTATCGTTTGGTGAAGGCATTCAGAGCATGGGTGAGCTAGGTGCTGGTATCTACGCATTCTTCAACCGTCTATTGATCCCTGTTGGTCTACACCACGCACTTAACTCAGTGTTCTGGTTCGACGTTGCGGGTATTAACGATATTCCTAACTTCCTAGGCGGTGCGAAGTCAATTGCTGAAGGTACTGCAACTCCAGGTGTTACTGGTATGTACCAAGCGGGCTTCTTCCCAATCATGATGTTTGGTCTACCTGGTGCGGCACTGGCTATCTATCACACTGCTAAAGCGAAGAACAAAGAGAAAGTGGCATCTATCATGATCGCTGCTGGTTTCGCATCGTTCTTCACTGGTGTGACAGAGCCTCTAGAGTTCGCATTCATGTTCCTAGCACCTGGCCTATACGTTCTACACGCATTGCTAGCGGGTATCTCTGTATACATCGCAGCATCTATGCAGTGGATTGCGGGCTTCGGTTTCTCTGCCGGTCTTGTTGACCTTGTGTTGTCAACGCGTAACCCACTGGCGGTTAACTGGTACATGCTGATTGTTCAGGGTCTGGTGTTCTTTGCACTGTACTACTTCATCTTCCGCGCAGTTATCATTAAGTTCAATCTTAAGACGCCTGGCCGTGAAGACGACGACGTAGAAGAAAGCGGTGTTACAGGTTCTAAAGAAACTGGCGAACTAGCTAAGCAATACATCAAGGCGTTGGGTGGTGTGTCTAACCTAGAAAACATCGACGCATGTATCACTCGTCTACGTCTGACGCTGAAAGACAGCAGCCTAGCTGACGAGAAGACATTGAAAGCACTAGGTGCGATGGGTGTGGTTAAACTGGGTTCTAACAACCTACAAGTTATCCTTGGCCCACTAGCCGAAATCGTAGCTGGCGAGATGAAGAAAGTCTCTCCGAACGAAGACCTATCTGCAGTCAAACTACCTTAATCACTGACACTAAGTCTTTGACTAAGAATATCGGCCTCCGCTAGGGGGCCGATACCCACCGACTCAATAATCATCTGAAATCTCAATCTTTGACTTTGCTCTTTTTCTATTCCTTTCAGGCTGTGCCTGATGTTCGGGAAGGGGGGCGGGTGCCTGCGGTTTCAGATCATTATTATGTTTTGCCAAGGGAAGAGACCGGTGTTCGGCACTCACCAAGGCTACTCGGGAGACGGATTTACTCATGAAAACATTTAAATTGAGCCTAATGGCATCGGTTGTTGCATTGGCAACCGGTTGTACGACATCACCATCAATGACTGATCAGCAAATTGCAGATACGCTGGCAGAAAATTTGGGTGTTAATTATCAGTTGGTGACAAATCATGGTGCCAACGAAGGGCTGCAGTGCCGCGAATTGGCAGCCGAGTGGGCATCGTGTGACTTGATCAATATGACGCTGACCAATAATGGCCCGGCAGTGTCAAGCAAAGATTGGAAGATCTACTTCCATAGCATCCGTATGATCCTGGATGTGCAGAACGATCAGTTCAAAGTGACCCACATCACTGGTGACCTGCACACGCTGGAGCCGACCGATAAGTTCGAGGGCTTCGATGCTGGCGAGAGCGTGGTTATCCCGTATATCGGTGAATACTGGACGCTGTTCGAGAACGACTATATGCCGCGAGCTTATGTCGTGGCTGGCACCTCTGAGCCTAAAACCCTAGAGAGCATGGATTTTGAAGATCCATCAGCATACCTTGACCCGATCAGCGGCAACAATTGGAAACGTACCCCGACCGACAACAATATCCTGGCTACTGCCCAGTCTCGTTTCGAGAAGAACCGTGATGTTAATTTGATCGCTAAGGAAGAGCTGGCCGGTACTATCGTCCCAACCCCGTTGAGCACTAAGCTGACTGGTGGCTCGGTATCGCTGGCAAACGGCGTAAGTATCGACAATAAGGCCCTGCTTCCTTCAATGCTAGACGCGGCGACCAAGCGTATGGAAATGCTGGGCATTGATACTGACGGCACATACCCGGTGACATTGATCCTTGACCCTGCGCGTTTTAGCAAGGCGAATCAGGTATCAGGTGCCTATGAGCTAGACGTGACCAACGGCAAGACAACCATCGTTGGCTATGACGCTGAAGGTGCGTTTTACGGTCTGCAGTCGCTGATGTCTTTGGCGAGCACGGGTAGCGAGAAGCAGATCCCGACGTTGAAAGTTACCGATGCACCGCGTTTCGATTACCGTGGTGTGATGGTGGATGTTGGCCGTAACTTCCACTCTAAAGACGCTATTTTGCGTACGCTGGATCAAATGGCCGCGTACAAGATGAACAAATTCCACTTCCACCTGACTGACGATGAAGGCTGGCGTTTGCAGATCCCAGGTTTGCCTGAGCTGACCGAGGTGGGCGGCAAGCGCTGTCACGATCTATCTGAAACGTCTTGCCTGTTGCCGCAGCTGGGTTCTGGCCCTAATAGCGACAACTTCGGTTCGGGTTTCTACACCAAGCAAGACTACCTAGATATCCTTGCTTATGCCAAGGCTCGTGGTATCGAAGTGATCCCTGAAATTGACATGCCAGCGCACTCTCGTGCTGCGGTTGTGGCAATGGAAGCGCGCCATAAGCGCTTGAGCGAAGCCGGTGACTTGGCTGGGGCGAACCAGTACCGTTTGATGGATCCAAATGATACCTCAAACGTGACCACGGTACAGTTCTATGACAAGCGTAGCTTCATCAACCCGTGCATGGACTCGTCACTGAACTTCGTTAACAAGGTAATCACCGAAGTCGCTGCGATGCACCAGCAGGCAGGCATGCCGCTGAGCACATGGCACTTTGGCGGTGACGAAGCGAAGAATATTAAGCTAGGTGCGGGTTTCCAGGACATCAATGCGGCAGATAAGGTTGACTGGAAGGGCGATTTGGACCTAAGCCAGCAGGATAAGCCATTTGCCAAGTCGCCGATGTGTCAGAAGGCGATTGCCAGCGGTGTGGTATCAGATTACGCCCATCTGCCAAGCTACTTTGCTGAGAAGGTGAGCAAGGTCGTGGCTGCCAAGGGGATCCCTAGCTTCCAAGCATGGCAGGATGGCTTGAAGTACTCGAAAGACGCTTCGTCGTTCGCGACTGACAATGTACGCGTTAACTTCTGGGATACCCTGTACTGGGGCGGCGGTGCATCTGCGTATGACTGGGCTGCGAAAGGCTATGACATGATCATCTCCAACCCTGATTATGTTTACATGGACATGCCATATGAGGTGGATCCGGAAGAGCGTGGCTATTACTGGGCAACCCGTGCAACCGATACCCGCAAGATGTTTGCTTTCGCGCCTGAGAACTTGCCGCAGAATGCCGAGACATCGGTAGATCGCGATGGTAACGGATTCACCAGTAAGGGCACGGCGAAAGGTAAAGACTTCTACGGTCTGTCAGCACAGTTGTGGAGTGAGACGGTTCGTACGGACGACCAGTTCGAGTACATGGTTTTCCCTCGCGTCTTGGCGGCGGCAGAGCGTGCATGGCACAAGGCTGATTGGGAGCGTGACTACCAGCCAGGTGTAGAGTACTCGCAGTCAACCCAGATGGTCGACAAGACCGCACTGCAGCAGGAGTGGGCACGTTTTGCCAATATCCTGGGCCAGCGCGAACTTGCCAAGCTTGATGCTGCAGGTATCCAGTACCGTGTACCGGTTCCGGGTGCGACAGTGAAGAACGGTGTGCTGGCAATGAACATCAGCATGCCAGGTCTGGCTCTTGAGTATTCAACCGACAGTGGCGAGACGTGGAAGCGCTATCAGGCGGAGAACCAGCCGAAGGTGAAAGGCAAGGTTCAGGTCCGTGCGGTAAGTGCTGACGGTAAGCGCTACAGCCGAGTGATCGCCCTGTAAGTTTGCCTGTGACATAACCTCAGCTGGCGGGAAATCCCCGCCAGCTTCTTTGTGGGGTCGACTTGAGTGCCCACAAAGAAGCTGCCTTGCTGCTTTGGTTCAGTTGATGGTTATCCCATGACGGGAACCTGAATAGAATGTTCTTTCCTGGCTCGAGTTTGAAGAGCCGTGCTTCTGCGCCCCGCACCGTTATACGCGTCTTCAGGAGGAATTCTGGGATTGCTGTGATATTGCGGGGTTTTTTTATCCATATCGTCAAACAATGCATACTATTTGTTGAGTAGTACCCCATATTTATGGATGATAGAGAACTTAAAAATCCTGTCAGCACACGAGGTGTAAATAGATGAGTGAATCTGAAGCTCGTCCATCAAACTTTATCCGTCAAATTATTGATGCGGATTTAGCGAGTGGCAAACATACAAGCGTACATACCCGATTCCCGCCGGAGCCGAACGGCTACCTGCATATCGGCCATGCGAAATCTATTTGTTTGAACTTCGGTATTGCTCAGGACTATCAGGGTCAGTGTAACCTACGTTTCGACGACACAAACCCTGAGAAAGAAGACATCGAATACGTTGAGTCTATTAAGAACGATGTTAACTGGTTGGGCTTTAAGTGGGACGGTGAGATTTGCTATTCATCTGACTACTTCGATAAGCTATACGGGTTTGCTATTGAATTGATTAATAAAGGCTTAGCGTACATTGATGAGCTAAGTCCAGAGCAGATGCGTGAATACCGCGGCACATTGACTGAGCCGGGTAAGCACAGCCCGTACCGTGATCGTAGCGTAGAAGAAAACCTTGAGCTGTTCGAAAAAATGAAGAACGGCGAGGTTGAAGAGGGCAAGATGTGCCTTCGCGCCAAGATCGATATGGCTTCACCTTTCATGGTTATGCGTGATCCGGTTCTTTACCGAGTTCGTTTCGCAACCCACCACCAGACCGGCGACAAGTGGTGCATCTACCCGATGTACGACTTCACCCACTGTATTTCTGATGCGCTAGAGGGCATTACGCACTCTATCTGTACGTTGGAATTCATGGACAACCGTCGTCTGTATGACTGGGTTCTGGAAAATATCACGATTGATTGCCAGCCACACCAGTACGAGTTCAGCCGTCTGAACTTGGAATACACTGTCATGTCCAAGCGTAAGCTTAACCAGCTTGTTACTGAGAAGTTGGTTGACGGTTGGGACGACCCACGTATGCCAACGATTTCTGGCCTGCGCCGCCGTGGTTTCACCTCTGCGTCAATTCGTGAGTTCTGTAAGCGTATCGGCGTGACCAAGCAAGACAACACTATCGAGATGAGCTCGCTGGAGTCTTGTATCCGTGATGACCTGAACGAAAACGCACCACGTGCGATGGCTGTTTTGGATCCGATTAAAGTCGTGATCGAAAACTTTGACGCTGACGTCGAAATGCTAGAAGTGGCTAACCACCCTAACAAACCTGAGATGGGTAGCCGCCAAGTACCGTTCACGCGTGAATTGTACATTGAAGCTGAAGATTTCCGCGAAGAAGCGAACAAGAAGTACAAGCGTCTGGTTCTGGGCAAAGAAGTCCGCCTGCGCGGTGCTTACGTGATCAAAGCTGAGCGCATCGAGAAAGACGAAGCGGGTAACGTTACTACTATCTACTGTACTTACGATAATGAGACGCTGGGTCAGAACCCAACGGATGGCCGTAAGGTGAAAGGCGTTATCCACTGGGTATCAGCAGATGCTGGTGTACCGGCTGAAATCCGCCTGTACGATCGTCTGTTTACTGTACCGAACCCTGGTGCGGCAGATGATTTCGTATCAGTGATCAACCCTGAGTCACTGACCGTGATGAACGGTTTTGTCGAGCCGTCTTTGGTTGAAGCCGAAGCTGAGCAGGCATACCAGTTCGAGCGCATGGGTTACTTCTGTGCGGACAACAAAGACTCTTCTAAAGAGAAACTGGTGTTCAACCGTACTGTTGGCCTACGTGATACTTGGGCTAAAATCGCAGACTAACGTCGCAGATTGAGTCTCTGATAAATAAAAAACCAGCCATTCGGCTGGTTTTTTTATGCGCTGTGCTGACTTAAAGGATGAATGCAAGCCAACAGGAAGCGGGTTACTTGCGGTCGTGCAGCGATTCGTCTTCGTTGCAGTTGCCTTCCATGCAGTGGCCGTAAAGGTACAGGCTGTGGTTGGTCAGGCGAACATTAAAGCTGGCCGCAATTTCTTTCTGGCGCTTTTCAATGACTTCATCAGAAAATTCGATGACCTTGCCGCAGTCAAGACATACAAGGTGGTCGTGGTGGTGCTGTGTCGCCAGTTCAAATACAGATTTGCCGCCTTCAAAGTGGTGACGGGTCACGATACCGGCATCATCAAATTGGTTCAATACTCGGTAAACGGTAGCAAGGCCAATCTCTTCACCGATGTCGATGAGCTTCTTGTACAGGTCTTCAGCACTGATGTGCTGGCAATCCGGTTGCTGGAGAACTTCCAGAATCTTGAGACGTGGAAGTGTCACCTTTAGGCCAGCTTGTTTAAGCGCTTGGTTGTTGTCTGACATTGGAATTTCCTATTGGCTAGCCGTACCCTCATGGTGCGGTAGTCTTCTCTTCTATTCATCATTATAAGTGAGCACAAGGTAACAATAAACTATAAAACGGGTCAATCTTGCTGATATCTAACTTTTCTTTTTGTTGTTTACTTGTTATTAAAATGTACACGCGTGCAAAACGTGGTTACTATGGGCTCATCGTACCAGTGAAAGGGAAGTTTGCTTGTGGATAAAATCTATACCCCGTCTCTTGTCAAGCTGGCTCTGAATTTGTGGCCGCCATTTTGGGGGGCGGGAATTCGGATCGTGTCAATTTCCGATGATTTTCGGCAGGTAAGGATCAAGCTAAAGTTAAGATGGTGGAATAAAAATGCTAATCGTACTCAATACGGCGGCAGTATTTTCTCCTTGACTGATCCTGTCTATGCGCTGATGTTGATCGGCATTTTGGGCAAGGAATACTTTATTTGGGATAAACAGGCTGAAATTAATTTCATCAAGCCGGGATGTACGGACTTGTTCGCTGATTTTGTTATTTCAGATGCCATGATCAGCGAAATCATGTCGGCGACGGCTACTGGGGATAAATATCTGCCCGAATTTGTCGTACAGGTTAAGGATCTCAATGGCGAGGTGGTGTCTCAGGTTAAGCGAACTTTGTATGTGCGCAAGAAGCCGCAGTATAGGGTGGAGCAGGATGGTTGTGGGGATGCTGAGGACAATCAGCGTTCGGTGATGCCTTAGGACATCAGTGTCGTTCTTAAAAGTAACACGCCGGACCAAAGGGCCCGGCGTGTCGGCGTTCCACGAGAGATTAGTCAGCCAGTTCGGCCAGGCACATTTCTTCGTAAATCTGGTTAACCCATTTTTCGACGCGCTCTTCCGTCAGCTCTGGCTGGCGGTCTTCGTCGATACACAGGCCGACGAAGTGGTTGTCGTCGACAAGGGCTTTGGACGCTTCGAACTCAAAACCTTCGGTAGAGAAGTGGCCAACAACGGTTGCGCCGCGACCTTCAACGATTTCACGCACGGTACCCATCGCATCACAGAAGTATTCTGCATAGTCTTCCTGATCGCCACAGCCGAAGATAGCGACTAGCTTGGTCGAGAAGTCAATTTGTTCTAGTTCTGGGAAAAAGTCGTCCCAGTCACACTGTGGTTCGCCGTAATACCAGGTTGGGATACCCAGTAGTAGTAGGTCAAAATTGTCGATATCTTCTTTGCTGCATTTAGCGATATCTTTCACTTCAACTAGCTTATCGCCTAGTCGTTTTTGGATCATTTTAGCGACGGCTTCTGTATTACCTGTGTCGCTACCAAAGAAGAGTCCTACACTCGCCATAGTAGAGATTACCCTGTTAATTGTTGACCGCTTAGCATAGTGCCTACGGTATCCATCATTCATTTAGAGGGGCAAGGCCCCTTGCCAATTGTGCTCAGCGGGAGTACATGGCGTGTCGCCATGGTCACGATTGGCACATCAATTAACTGATGCCGGCTCCTTCCCAGCTAAGCTGGATCAGACCTTTGGCAACAAAGCCGGCACAGCCAAGAAACAGTACAAGCCAGACGATTTTTTGACCAAAAGGCGGTACATTACCTTGTTTTAGTACATCTTTAATGGCCATGCCGATAAAGAAGAAAATCGCAGCAAACAGTAAATCCAGCCCGATCGATTCAAGCAATTCCATGTGCTCGTAAAGCATCAGTGTCTCCTTACCGCTCTATCGTTAATGCAGTGCTAGCCGCGCACTATAACATAGACAATAGGGGGCTGTTAACGTTATGCCGCCTGCAAGAAGTTCAAAATAATACGATTCACCGTATCGGGTTTTTCTGCATGGAGCCAGTGGCCGGTATTGGCCACTAAATGCGCCTTGGCATTGGGAAACTGGCGGCTGATCGCCTCGCGGTGCTCTGGCAGAATGTAGTCGGATTCCTGGCCCTTGATAAACAGAGTCTGGCCGGTGTATGCCGGAATCTCTTCCCAGCCCATGATGGTATTGTAATTGGCAATCAGCCCTTCGACATTGAAGCGCCATCCGTAGTGCCCGTCTTCCTGCTTGGCAAAGGATTTGAGTAGGAATTGGCGCACCCCGGGATCCATGACGTGGCGGGCAAGGTATTGTTCGGCGTCGCTGCGCTTTTCTACGGTGTGCTTGGTGACTTCGCGCAGTCCGTTGAACACGTTTTCATGGCGGTGGACAAAGTAGTGAACCGGGGCCATATCAAGTACCAATAGGCGCTGGATTCGCGATGCTGCTAGATCGGTGGCTGCCATCGCTACTTTTCCGCCCATGGAGTGGCCGACAAGGGAAAAGCGGTCGATATTCAGACTATCGAGTACAGCCAGTATGTCGGCGGCCATGTCGCGGTAGGTGAATTGGTCGCAGTGGGGGGATCGGCCATGATTTCGTAGATCAACGCTGATCACTTTGTATTGGTCTTTCAAGGATCTAGCGATTAGGCCGAGGTTGTCGGCACTGCCAAATAGGCCGTGGATCAGGACGATCGTGTCACCGTCACCCTCCACTTGGTAATGAAGATTCACTGACTATTTTCTCTTGTAGTTAACGCTTTACCGTAGAGTATAACCTCGGATCACGTTATAATCTCTCGGTGATTTTTAAACGGAACAACAATGAACACTACGATGAAGACTATTGAGGTAGACGAAGAGCTATATCGCTATATCGCCAGCCAAACCCAGCATATTGGCGAGAGTGCGTCTGATATTCTGCGGCGTTTGCTGATGATGCCGGATCAATCATCGGTTAGCCTGCCAAACGATGTTGTCATGCCGGTTATGCCGAAAGGCATCGTGGTTAGCAAAGATGCGGGTAATCTGGTTCAAACCGATCGCGTGAAGGAAATGCGTTCACTGCTGATCTCTGATGAGTTTGCTGCGCAGGAAAAAGCGATTGGCCGTTTCATGCTGGTTCTGTCCTCGCTTTATCGTATCGATCCGCAAGGATTTGCAGACGCAGCAGCCATTAAAGGCCGAACTCGCGTATATTTCGCCGACAGTGAAGAGACACTGCTGGCCAGCGGTAAAACGACCAAGCCAAAGGCGATTCCACAGACGCCGTTCTGGGTTATCACCAATACGAATACGGACCGTAAGCGTCAGATGGTCGAGCAGCTGATGAGCAAGATGAGCTTCGGTATGGACATCATCGAAAAAGTTTGCGGTGAAATCTAATCGGCATAACGCCTTATAAATTACAAGGATAGGTTAATGGCAATTCATCCTCGTGCAGGGCAGCGCGCCCAGCAAGAAGATATGCACAATATTCCTGCGTTGGTGGCTAATTATTTCTTGATTGAGCCTGATGCGCAAAATCCAGATCAGAAAGTGGCATTTGGTACTTCGGGCCATCGAGGCACTGCCGACAAAGGGACCTTCAACCAGCATCACATCTGGGCAATCGCCCAGGCTGTGGCTGAAGTCCGTGCCGCCAATGGTGTGACTGGGCCGCTGTTCTTGGGTAAAGATACCCATGCGCTGTCTGAGCCGGCTTTCTCTTCAACGCTCGAGGTGCTAGTGGCCAATGGCGTTGAGGTGGTTATCCAGCAGGATCGTGGCTATACGCCAACCCCAGGTGTTTCACACGCTATCCTTTGCCATAACAAATTCAATGCGGCAAAAGCTGATGGTATCGTTATTACCCCATCGCACAACCCGCCACAGGACGGGGGTATCAAATACAACCCTGTCCATGGTGGTCCGGCAGAAGGGGCTCTGACGACAGCCATTGAGACTCGTGCCAATGAAATTATCGCGGCAGGTTTGGTGGACGTTAAGCGCGTCTCCATTGATGCGGCGCTGGCGAGCGAGTTGGTTCAAGAGCGTGATCTTGTTGCGCCTTATGTTGATGATCTGGTCAATGTCATCGATATGGCTGCGATTCAGAAAGCCAACCTGAAGATTGGTGTCGATCCGCTGGGCGGTTCGGGTATTGAATACTGGCGGCAGATTGCCAGCCATTACGGCCTTGATCTTACGCTGGTGGATGAGTCTATCGACCCATCGTTCCGCTTTATGTCACTCGACAAAGACGGCGTGGTGCGTATGGACTGCTCGTCGCCTTACGCGATGGCAGGTCTGCTGGCCCACAAAGACAAGTATGACTTGGCATTCGGCAACGATCCGGACTACGACCGCCACGGTATCGTGACGCCGGCTGGCCTGATGAACCCGAACCACTTCTTGGCGGTATGTATTGATTATCTGTACCGCCACCGTCCGGACTGGTCACAAGACGTTGCTGTCGGCAAGACGCTGGTTTCCAGTGCATTGATTGACCGTGTCGTGGCTGATCTCGGCCGTACGCTTTGCGAAGTACCGGTTGGCTTCAAGTGGTTTGTTGACGGGCTATACAGCGGTGAGCTGGGCTTCGGTGGCGAAGAGAGTGCCGGGGCATCGTTCCTGCGAATGAATGGCACGCCATGGTCGACAGATAAAGACGGCATCCTGCTATGTTTGCTGGCAGCCGAAATTACGGCGGTGACGGGCAAGAACCCGCAGCAATACTACGAGGAGCTGGCCGCTAAGCACGGTGCGTCAGCCTACAACCGCCTGCAAGCGGTGGCAAACGGAGCACAGAAGGCGGTGCTGAGTAAGCTGTCGCCTGAGATGGTCTCTGCAGACATGTTGGCCGGTGATGCAATCACTGCCCGCTTGACCCATGCGCCGGGCAACGGGGCGGCTATCGGTGGCCTGAAAGTGACAACTGAAAACGGTTGGTTTGCGGCTCGTCCGTCAGGTACGGAAGATATTTACAAGATCTATTGCGAGAGCTTCAAGGGTGCCGAACACTTGGCATTGATTGAAACAGAAGCACAAGAGATCGTCAGCAAGGTATTTGCTGACGCAGGTCTGTAAGCGTTTTTCGTCTCGCTTCCGAAGAAACGCCCGCATTATGCGGGCGTTTTTTTATGCTTGTCGATCAGCGGTAATTGGGCCAGCTTCCCGGCATGATGAACCACACGGATTGGTCCGGAGCGACGGCCATGCGAGGTCGTCCCACAGCCCGGAGTTCGGATGCTGGGCATGGGGCCAGCGTGTTGAAATCGGGAGGGGCAAGCCAGTCGAACTTGGAGAGCGGACGAAGTTCGAGCGCCGGGATCTGCTCGGCGTAGCACCATTTCCCATGCGGGGCGGCAGGGTTGGTGATGATACCGGATCCTTTCCCATGGTCGAATGCCGGATAAAATAATCGGCCTTGCATGATGAGTCGCCGCGTGTCGATTTGGCCATATTTCGTGCTTATGGTGCTATGTCCAGAAAGTGGGAGCTGGTGCTCAAGCATCCGTGCCGATTTCTTGTCCAGTTCATCTCTGGCATTGGGACCGGGCCAGCGTCCTTGGTGGGCAAGGTAGAATTTTATTGCTACCTCCCAGTGCTCAAGCGTGTTTGCGACCCGGTTTTTGACCAGAAAATCCACGGCACCGATGGTTCTGCCTTCCTCACTAACCTGAATTTCTTCTGCAATTAGATGGTAATCGGGATGGTGGATGATCAACTCTCGCCAGAGCCATTGATAATAGAAACCTAACCGCCTGCTGCCGTGGTAATGGCTATGGCGTGGAAGTCTCGCCCGTTGCCTGAAATGGGCTAGCCAAGAAGCGTCGGCAACGAAAGGGTGGCCGCCAAGGAGCGGGGGAAGATGCAAAATGGCGGCAAAGTGGTGCTGAATGTATGACTCGGAGTCAATATGGATCACTGGCCTAGTCATTTGGTTATAACCCCACACTTTTTATAATGATAAATGCTAATAACTGATTGAAATTAGGTGGTCTAATCTAGCTTAAATCAATACATTATAAAGAGGTTAGACCAGTTTTAGGCCAATGCCGATACGTGCAAAGGAGGCTATATGTATACGCTCTATTCACCTTTTAGAATTCTGCTGCGCCGTACTTATGTTGTCCTCGTCGGGGTGGTGACTTTTCCGGTTATGATCTTCACCCCGGTTGCAACTCGGGCCCGCCTGTATAGCTACCTGCACAAAGTCTGGCTGAAGACGAGCACCAAGCCTGTCTGGTTGACGCAGACAGAAGAGGCCGCACGCTCTTTATTGATAGCCTAGATGAGTAGGCCTGGCGATTTATTTCGGTGGGCCACTGTCCGTTGTTGCCATATTTTCCTCTGCTCCAGCTTTCCCTTTTCCCTCAAGGGGCTATTCCCATTCCTACATTTTAAGTGAACTTGGGTATAATCACCCCATAAGACCGCTGGGAAGGAAGCGAAAATGAACAATATCAAATTGGAATCCCTGCTCAACGAATTGTTGAGCCCGCACCTCATCAAAGATTACTGTCCGAATGGCTTGCAGGTCGAAGGTAAGTCTGAAGTGAAGAAGATCATCACCGGTGTTACAGCCTGTCAGGCATTGATAGAGCGAGCCATCGAGGAGCAGGCTGACGCGATTTTGGTCCATCACGGTTTTTTCTGGAAGGGGGAGCCAGCAGAGATCCGTGGGATGAAATACCGTCGGATCAAGGCATTGATCGAAAACGGTATCAACCTGTATGCCTACCATCTGCCGCTTGATATCCACCCTACGCTGGGCAACAACGCCAAGCTGGCCGAATTGCTGGATATCGAGGTTCTTGGCGGGCTTGAAGCCGGTAATCCTCATTCTGTGGCTATTTACGGCCAGTTTGCCGAGCCGTTGAGTGGTGAGGAGCTTGCCGCCCGTATTTCGATGACCCTACAGCGCGAGCCACTTCATATCGGTGATAATGCGCCGGCTGAAATAAAAACGGTCGGTTGGTGTACGGGGGGCGGTCAGGATTTTATTGAATTAGCGGCTCAAAAAGGATTGGATGCCTTTATTTCTGGTGAAATATCAGAGCGGACTGTACATATTTCGCGAGAATTAGGAATTCACTATTATAGTGCCGGTCACCATGCTACAGAACGTTACGGCATTAAATCATTAGGTCAGTACCTTGCTGAAAAATATCAGTTTGATATTACCTATATTGATATTGATAATCCGGTTTAAATAAAAATTAACAAAAACATGGGCAATAAAAGGCTCTGCATGGGTATGCAGGGCCTTTATTTTTTGTTGTGAAATTTCATTATTCGGGAAAATAGAGGGGTTAACTCTGTTATAACGCGGTCTTATTCATATTTTGTTTCAGTATCTTTGTTGGTTGTCGGTATTAACCGGTTTAATGATTGATACTTGTCAATGAAGCATCCTGAATCGCAAATTTGCTATCGAAATATAATTACAGCTGAATTCTCATTCGATAATTTAAAAATACTCGTATGAATTAATGATTTTTATTTATTCAGAAACTATTCAGGGATGTTAATAAATTAGTGGGATATGAATTCCCAATAATCACGAGTGTTTATTAATTTATCTGTTCAGTCATTACTTTTTATCAGCGCTTTATTTTCTGATGTTGGCTGAATATATATTGAATGGAGATTGTCCAATGAGCAGAAAGTGGTTTACCGAAACGACTGACAAGACCGTGTCCATGCTGGAGACATCGGTCGAGTCGGGTCTGAGGCAAGGGGATGTGGATGCACGCCGCGCGCAGTATGGGGCCAATGAGTTGCAAGAGCAGGCGGGCAAGTCCGCGCTTGAACTCTTCGTGCATCAGTTTAAGAACCCCTTGATATTTATTCTCGGTATTGGTGCCATCGTATCCTTCGTGACCGGCCATATGGTGGATGCCGTTGCCATTACCGTGATTATCTTCATCAATGCGCTTATTGCCTTCTGGCAAGAATACAAGGCCCAGAAAGGGATGGAAGCATTGCGTGAAATGGCGGCACCGACGGCACAGGTCAAGCGTGACGGTGTGTGGGTTGATATCCCGGCGCGCGAGATAGTGCCGGGGGATATTCTGAAGATCAGTACCGGTGACATTCTGGCGGCAGATGTGCGGATTATCGAGGCGAACCGCCTTGCGATAGACGAGGCGGCATTGACCGGGGAATCAGAGCCTGTCGACAAGTCGGTTGAGGCCCTGGCTGGCAGCCATATTGGCTTGGGCGATCAGGTCAATATGGGGTTTATGACCACCATTGTCACCTCGGGGACCGGGCTGGGGATTGTCGTTGGCACGGGAATGAAAACCGAAGTCGGCCATATTGCCGATATGATGGCGAACACCGAAGAAACCAAAACGCCGATGCAGGTACGGATGGACACCATCGCCAAAACCTTGATGGTTGCGGCACTGGGGGTAGTGGCTGTTGTGTGCGCGATCGGGCTATACCACGGTATGCCGTGGCTTGAGCTGCTAAATACCGGGATTTCGTTGTCTGTGGCAGCTATCCCTGAGGGCTTGCCGACCGTGGTCTCCATTGTCCTGACGATGGGGTCGACGCGGATGGTCAAGAACAATGCGCTGGCAAAGCAGCTTTCAGCCATTGAGACGCTGGGATCGACGACGGTCATTTGTTCGGACAAGACCGGCACCCTGACCCAGAACCAGATGCAGGTGATGAAGGCCTATGATGCATCGGGCCGTTACTGGGAAGTGTCTGGCAAAGGGTTTGACCCTCATGGGGAGTTCAAGCCTCTGGCGCATGGTACGGCGGTGACGGGCAGCCCGGAAATGATGAAAGGCTTGGTTGTCGCGACACTGTGTAATGAGGCCGAGTATATCCAGAACGATGGTCAATACAGCGTTCGCGGGAACCCGACGGAGGGGGCGTTGATTGTTGCAGCGGCTAAGGCTGGTTTGGAGCAGGGCAAGATGCTGGCGGGAGGCGGGTACCATATCGTCGAGAAATTCCCGTTTGACTCAGCGCGCAAGATGGCCTCGGTGATTGTCCGAGATCCGGAAGGCAAGCACTTCCTTGCGATAAAAGGTGCACCAGATGTGGTTCTTCGCAATGCCTCTGGCTTTATGGTCAATGGCGAGGTTGTGGCTCATCAGCAAGCTGCTGTTCAAGGGAACCTAGTTGTTGCGAACGCATCAGCCCAGCAGCAGGTTGCAGACTATGAGGCTGCCATCCAGAACTTTGCCGAGCAGGCTCTGCGTACACTGGCTGTAGGGTTTAGGGAGCTGTCGGCGGAAGATCTCAAGCGGGATCATCAGGAGTTGGAACAGGATGTCACCATCCTTGGCCTGTACGGTATTATGGATCCGCCGCGCCCCGAAGTTCGCGATGCCGTTGAGAGTTGCTATCAGGCAGGGGTACGGACGGTCATGATCACCGGTGATCATGCCCTTACCGCTGCCGCTATTGCCAAAGATATAGGGATTATCCGCTCGGAGGGTGACCGTGTCGTGACAGGCAGCGAACTCGATGACATGGACGATGACGAGCTACGCCGGATTTGCCCGAAAGTGGCGGTGTTTGCCCGGGTGACACCTGAGCATAAGCTGCGGATAGTGCAGGCACAGCAGTACAACAACGAGGTTGCCGCGATGACAGGAGATGGGGTCAATGATGCACCGGCCTTGCGTCGAGCGGATATAGGCGTCGCTATGGGGATCGCGGGTACATCGGTGGCGAAGGACTCCGGTGACCTGATCTTGCTGGATGACAATTTCAGCACCATCGTCAAGGCTGTGCGTCAAGGGCGCCAGATCTTCGACAACCTGCGTAAGTTTATCCGTCAGGCTCTGACCGCGAACGTAGGGGAGGTATCGGTCATTTTGTTTGCCTTCCTGCTAATGGGGCCGGAGGCGATATTGCCGCTGACGCCGCTGATGATCCTCTGGATCAACCTGGTCTCTGATGGCCTGCCGGCCTTGGCGCTGGGCGTTGAGCCGGAAGAGAAGGACTTGATGGATCGCAAACCGCGCAAGCGCAATGAAGGTTTCTTCAGTGACTACCTCGGGGCCCGTATTGTTGCCCGTGGCTTGGCCTTGGGTGGCATGAGCTATGTAGCATTCAGCTGGGCGCTGGAGGCAGGGCAGAGTGCTGCGTATGCCCAGACGATGGCCTTTGCCATGCTGGTTTTCGCCCAGCTATGGCATCTGTTCGACTCGCGTACATTCACTACTTTGTATCGAAAGAACCCGTTTACGAACCGTTATTTGCTGGGGGCGGTTGCGTTGTCAGCGACCCTCTCGCTGGGGGTTATCTATACGGGTATCGGCCAGTTGATTTTCAACACCGAAGCTCTGAGCGGGGAGCATCTGTTCGGGGTGATCTTGCTCTCTTCATTGCCGACCCTGGTGCTATCTGGGATCAAAGAGCTTACCAAGATCAAGTTTGTTTGATGGCGAATCCAATAAAGACAAAAAGGGCCTTACGGCCCTTTTTCAGTTTGGTTGGTTTGTAAAGCGCTGCCGGCGCTGTTATTCGCGTTCGTGCAACGGGCTGAACTCGCGCTGGGTGTAGCCGGTATAAAGCTGGCGAGGTCGGCCGATACGGTTGCCCGGATCGTTGTGCATCTCATTCCAATGAGCAATCCAGCCAATGGTACGTGACATCGCGAAGATCACGGTAAACATGGAGACCGGAATACCGATGGCCTTCAGGATGATACCCGAGTAGAAGTCGACGTTAGGGTAGAGCTTCTTCTCAATGAAGTATTCGTCCGATAGGGCGATACGCTCAAGTTCCATGGCGACATCAAGCAGTGGGTCCTGAATGCGGAGTTCGTCCAAGACATCATGGCAGGCTTCGCGCATGACTGTCGCGCGTGGGTCGTAGTTCTTGTAGACACGGTGACCAAAGCCCATCAGGCGGAACGGGTCGTCTTTGTCCTTGGCGCGCTCGATGAACTCAGGGATCTTGTCTACGCTGCCAATTTCTTCGAGCATCTTGAGGCAGGCTTCGTTGGCGCCGCCATGGGCTGGTCCCCATAGCGAGGCGATACCGGCGGCAATACAGGCGAATGGGTTGGCACCCGATGAACCGGCCAAGCGCACAGTCGAGGTCGAGGCATTCTGCTCATGGTCGGCGTGCAGGGTGAAAATTTTGTCCATGGCTCGGGCGACAACAGGGCTGACTTCGTATTCCTCACAAGGGGTGGCAAACATCATATGGAGGAAATTTTCGGCGTAGTCCAAATCGTTGCGGGGGAAGATAAACGGTTGGCCGATGGAATATTTGTAACACATCGCGGCAAGCGTTGGCATCTTCGACAGTAGGCGGAACGCCGTGATTTCACGGTGCGTATCGTTGTTGATATCCAGAGAGTCGTGGTAGAAGGCCGCCAGCGCACCAACCACCCCGCACATTACGGCCATTGGGTGAGCATCGCGGCGGAAGCCGTGGAAGAAGCTGGAGATCTGCTCATGCACCATAGTATGGCGTGTTACCGTGGTACGGAATGTCTCGTACTGTTCGCGGGTAGGTGCTTCGCCGTAAAGCAGGATATAGCACACCTCAAGGTAATCGGCATTATTGGCTAGTTGGTCAATTGGGAAGCCACGATGCAGCAAGATACCCTTGTCACCGTCGATATAGGTAATTTGAGATTCACATGATGCAGTGGCTAGAAAACCAGGGTCGAATGTAAAGTAACCGTTAGCGCCAAGCTGACGTACATCAATCACTTCAGGCCCTTCAGTGCCCCCGATGATCGGCAGTTCCACGGGTGCGTTCCCTTCAATATGAAGAGTAGCTTTCTTGTCTGCCATAACAATCTCCTTTGTATTTTATTATCCAAATCCGAGATGGATGTACAATTGTTGTACCGTCAGCGCTGGTAAATGTCAATTTTTGTACTTGCTTGTGTGCTCATGTTAAAAACTTTGGCTAAAAAAGTGCGAATTTCTAAAAGCGTGTTAGAGGTCATGTTACCAAGTTTGTAATTGGTTGTTGCGGGGCGTATACTCGCGGCAGGCCTCTGGTTCTGCCGCCGCCAGAAGAAATACGGAAGTTATCAATAAAAATTAGTAAGTTAGGTTTAACTCTGTTCTACCTTTTGTGTAGAACATTTTTGCAACCTCAGGTTACGCAATCGTTAACGACGGTGTTGGGCTGAAGCGGAAACGGAGAGTGATAACAATAACATTGCTTCAATGGAGCTGAGTGAGCAATCACCGTGAAAGTAAATAAGCCAAGACCTGTAAACCTCGACCTGCAGACGATTCGCTTTCCCTTGACAGCGATAGCGTCGATCCTACATCGCGTCTCCGGCGTGATTACCTTTGTTGCCGTGGCTATCTTGCTATGGTTGCTAGGCCTTTCCTTGTCCTCCCCTGAAGGTTTCGATACGGCAGCCGGCGTCGTCGATAGCTTCTTCATCAAGTTTGTGCTTTGGGGAATACTGACCGCCCTGTTTTACCATATGGTTGTTGGTATTCGGCACTTGCTGATGGATATGGGATATTTCGAAGAGATGGAATCGGGCATTCTCAGTGCCAAAGTGAGCTTTGGTATCGTGGCTGTCCTGTCGCTCTTTGCGGGAGGCTTAGTATGGTAAATAACGTTTCTACAGTGGGTCGCAATGGCGTGCATGATTTTATTCTGGTCCGTGCCACAGCGATCATCCTCACCCTTTATACCCTCTACATGGTCGGTTTTTTCGCCTTCGGGCCGGAGCTGAACTTCGAAACCTGGTCGGCCTTTTTTGGCAGGCTGAGCACCAAAGTCTTTACCATGCTGGCTCTGCTGTCGGTATTGGTTCATGCCTGGATTGGCCTCTGGCAGGTGCTAACCGATTACATCAAACCGGCGGCCTTGCGTGCCGGGCTTCAGTTTGTGGTAGTGGCCATTTTATTGGTCTACCTATTTTCAGGTTTCTTTATCGTGTGGGGTGCGTAAGTGAGCATTGCAATTCGTGAGTTTGATGCCGTTGTGATCGGCGCTGGCGGTGCGGGTATGCGTGCCGCCCTACAAATTTCTGAGCAGGGCCTGAAATGCGCTCTGTTGTCCAAAGTTTTTCCAACCCGCTCCCATACGGTTTCGGCCCAGGGGGGGATTACGGTTGCACTGGGGAATTCACACCCAGACAACTGGCAGTGGCATATGTACGACACCGTGAAGGGGTCGGATTACATTGGCGATCAGGATGCCATTGAGTATATGTGCAAGACCGGGCCGCAATCAGTGATCGAGCTGGAGAAGATGGGGCTGCCGTTTTCCCGTTTTGATAATGGCTCTATTTACCAGCGACCTTTCGGCGGCCAGTCCAAAGAGTTCGGCGGAGAGCAGGCCGCCCGTACTGCGGCGGCGGCAGACCGAACCGGGCACGCCCTGTTGCATACCCTTTACCAGCAAAATATCAAGCACCGAACGACGATTTTCTCCGAGTGGTACGCCTTGGATCTGGTCAAGAACCAAGATGGTGCGATTCTAGGTTGTACGGCACTGTGCATGGAAACGGGGGAAATCTGTTACTTCAAATCGAAAGCGACGATTTTGGCAACAGGTGGGGCCGGCCGTATCTATGCATCAACTACCAATGCCCATATCAATACCGGAGACGGTGTCGGCATGGCGCTACGAGCAGGTGTGCCGATGCAGGATATGGAAATGTGGCAATTCCACCCGACGGGCATTGCCGGGGCCGGGGTGCTGGTAACCGAAGGCTGCCGAGGCGAAGGTGGCTATTTGCTGAACAAAGACGGTGAGCGTTTCATGGAGCGCTATGCGCCGAATGCCAAGGATCTGGCCGGTCGTGATGTGGTTGCACGCTCGATGATGGTAGAGATCCGCGAAGGGCGTGGTTGTGATGGGCCATGGGGGCCGCATATTAAGCTCAAGATGGATCACCTTGGCAAAGAGGTTCTGGAATCGCGTCTGCCGGGTATCTGCGAGCTGTCCAGAACGTTTGCCCATGTCGATCCGGTCAAAGAGCCGATTCCGGTGATCCCGACTTGCCACTATATGATGGGCGGTGTACCGACTCAGGTATCTGGTCAGGCGATTAGACAAAATGCCACGGGGGGAGACGTGGAGGTTCAGGGTTTGTTTGCCTGTGGTGAAATTGCCTCGGTTTCTGTTCATGGCGCCAATCGTCTGGGGGGTAACTCCTTGCTTGACCTTGTGGTATTTGGCCGTGCGACTGGCTTGCATCTTGGCGAGACATTGCTGGCTCAGGCGGAAGCTCGTCCGGCGACGGAGTCGGATATTGAAGCATCATTGGAACGCCTGAACCGTTGGAACAATACCCAGAAAGGGGAAGACCCTGTTCAGATCCGCAAGGATTTGCAGACCTGTATGCAGAACAATTTCTCGGTCTTTCGCGAGGGCGAGGCGATGGCCAAGGGGCTTGACGAGCTGAAAGTGATCCGTGACCGCCTCAAAGACGCCCGCCTTGATGACACCTCGAGCGAATTCAACACCCAGCGTATCGAGTGTCTAGAACTCGATAACTTGATGGAAACGGCCTTTGCGACAGCGGTTGCGGCAAACTACCGGACCGAAAGCCGGGGCGCGCATGCCCGTTTTGACTTCCCTGAGCGTGACGATGAAAACTGGTTGTGCCATTCCATTTATGATCCTGAGACAGAAGCGATGTCGAAGCGTAATGTGAATATGGCACCGGTTTATCGTGAGGCATTTCCGCCGAAGGCACGTACCTACTGAGGGAGGGAAAGAATATGAAGTTGAATTTCTCGATTTATCGCTATAACCCGGACGTAGACAATGCCCCGCACATGAAGGGTTATACGCTTGATGTGCCTGAAGGTTCGGACATGATGGTACTTGATGCACTCATTCTACTCAAAGAGCAGGATCCGAGCTTGGCATTTCGCCGTTCTTGCCGCGAAGGGGTATGCGGCTCAGATGGCGTCAACATGAACGGAAAGAATGGCCTTGCTTGTATTACCCCGCTGTCAGCTCTTGCCGGGCAAAGTACTATTGTTATCCGTCCGTTGCCGGGGTTACCGGTGATCCGTGATTTGATCATCGATATGGAGCAGTTCTATATCAATTATGCCAAGGTGAAGCCTTTCTTGATTAATGATGGTCAGCCCCCGGCGCGCGAAAATTTGCAGTCACCGGAAGAAAGGGCGCATCTTGACGGCTTGTATGAGTGCATCATGTGTGCATGTTGCTCGACGTCGTGCCCGTCATTTTGGTGGAACCCTGATAAGTTTGTTGGGCCCGCTGGCTTGCTTGCCGCCTACCGTTGGTTGATTGATAGCCGCGATACCGCGACTGATGAGCGTTTATCCGATCTTGACGATGCTTTTAGTGTTTTTCGTTGCCATGGCATCATGAACTGTGTAAATGTTTGTCCTAAGGGACTAAATCCGACCAAAGCAATTGGTCACATCAAATCGATGTTGCTCAAGCGAGCAGTTTAGGGAAAAGAATTATCGATATGCTGGCAGCCATTGCCAAGGCGGTGCTGTCAGCCTCAAGGCCGGCGTTGAGACCGGCAATATGGCGATAACTAGTGGTTAAGGGAAAACAATGCAGAACGGCGTTATGAAGACTTGGTTAGAGTCTTCACACCTGGCTGGCGCCAATGCAACTTATGTAGAGGATCTCTACGAGTTGTATCTCAGCGACCCAGAATTAGTCGACGAGGCATGGCGTCATGTATTTGATGATCTGCCAGTTGTGAATGCGACAGTTGTGGAACAACCGCATTCGCGCGTGCGTGACTATTTCCGGCGTTTGGCAAAAGAAACAACCTATCAAAGTGCTACCGTCAATGATCCTGATGTTGATGCCAAGCAGGTAAGGGTATTGCAGCTTATTAATGCCTATCGCTTCCGTGGGCATCAGCATGCAAATCTTGATCCTTTGGGGTTATGGCAGCAGGAGCGAGTTCCGGATCTTGATCCTGAATTCCATAACCTGACGGCGGATGACTTCAACGAAACGTTTAATGTCGGCTCCTTTGCCATTGGTCAGGAGACGATGCAACTGACAGAATTGTACGATGCGCTGAAGAAGACCTATTGTGGTTCGATTGGTGCCGAGTACATGCATATCACCAATACTGAAGAGAAACGCTGGATCCAGCAGCGTTTGGAGTCGGTGGTAGGCAGGGGCTTGTTCACCAAGGAAGAGAAGCTGGCGTTTCTTGATGAACTGACGGCTGCCGAGGGGCTTGAGCGTTATCTTGGGGCTAAATTCCCGGGGGCCAAGCGATTCTCATTGGAAGGTGGTGACGCTCTGATCCCAATGGTCAAGGAACTGATCCGCCATGCGGGCAGTAATGGGGCTCGTGAGGTTGTGATCGGCATGGCCCACCGTGGCCGTTTGAATATGCTGGTCAACGTACTGGGCAAGAAGCCACAAGACTTGTTCGATGAGTTTGCCGGCAAGCACGGTGAGTCTTGGGGTACCGGTGATGTGAAATACCATCAGGGGTTCTCGGCGGACTTTGCCACCCCGGGCGGCGATGTGCATTTGGTGCTTGCCTTCAACCCGTCTCACCTTGAAATCGTCAACCCTGTGGTTGTGGGGTCGGTTCGCGCCCGTCAGGATCGCCTTGGCGATAAAGATGGCTCGCAAGTATTGCCGATCACCATTCATGGCGACTCTGCGGTGGCAGGGCAGGGTGTTGTGGCCGAGACCTTCAATATGTCTCAGTCGCGAGGCTACCGTGTTGGCGGTACGGTTCGCATCGTGGTGAACAACCAGATCGGTTTTACCACCTCAAACCCGCACGATACCCGTTCAACCCAGTACTGTACTGACATTGCGAAAATGGTGCAGGCACCTATTTTCCATGTAAACGCGGATGATCCCGAAGCTGTTGCCTTCGTGACCCGTATTGCCCTTGACTACCGCAATACCTTCAAGCGCGACGTGGTGATCGATTTGGTTTGCTACCGTCGCCATGGTCACAACGAGGCCGATGAGCCGAATGCGACTCAGCCGCTGATGTACCAGAAAATCAAGAAGCACCCGACACCTCGTAAGATCTACGCCGATACCTTGACCGATGAGGGGACGGTAGATCTGGAGACGGCAACCGTGCTGATCAACGAGTATCGTGATTCGCTAGATCGCGGCGAATGTGTTGTTAAGGAATGGCGGCCGATGAAACTCCACTCGGTTGATTGGGCTCCTTATCTTGGGCATGACTGGACCGTTGACTGGAACAACAAGGTTGATGCTAAGCGTCTGATTGAACTTGCCAACCGTGTGTGTCAGTTCCCTGAAAGCCATAAGCTGCAAAGCCGTGTTCAGAAGCTTTACAATGATCGTCTGGCGATGGCTGCTGGCGAGAAGGCGATCGACTGGGGCATGGCGGAAACATTGGCTTATGCTACCTTGGTTGACGAGGGTAACCGGATCCGAATTACCGGGCAGGACTCTGGCCGGGGCACATTCTTCCATCGCCATTCAGTGTTGCACAATCAGAATGATGCGAGCACGTATATCCCGTTGGCCAACATTCATGATAAGCAAGGGCCATTTCAGGTATTTGACTCCGTGTTGTCGGAAGAGGCTGTACTGGCATTCGAATACGGTTACGCCACCGCAGAACCGGGAGGCCTGACTATCTGGGAAGCTCAGTTTGGTGATTTCGCGAACGGGGCACAGGTGGTGATTGACCAGTTCATCAGTTCTGGTGAGCAGAAGTGGGGACGGATGTGTGGCTTGACCATGCTGCTGCCACACGGTTACGAAGGGCAAGGTCCCGAGCACTCATCGGCCCGCCTTGAGCGTTACCTCCAGCTGTGTGCCGAGCAGAATATGCAGGTGGTGATACCGTCGACGCCTGCTCAGGTCTACCATATGCTCCGCCGTCAGGTTGTACGCCCGATGCGCCGTCCGCTGGTGGTGATGTCACCCAAGTCGTTGCTGCGTCACCCTCTATGTACCTCAACCCTCGATGAGCTGGCAAACGGTACTTTCCAGCCAGCGATTGGCGAGGTGGATGAGCTTGATCCTAAACAGGTCAAGCGCGTGGTGATGTGTTCCGGTAAGGTGTACTACGACTTGCTTGAGCAGCGTCGCAAGAACGAGCAGAACGATGTGGCAATCATCCGTATCGAGCAGCTCTACCCATTCCCTAAAGAAGATGTTGAAGCTGCCTTGGTTGGCTATCAGCATGTTACCGATTTCGTATGGTGCCAGGAAGAGCCCCAGAACCAAGGTGCGTGGTATTCTAGCCAGCACAATTTCCGTTCGGTGCTCCCTGCCGGCGCCCAGTTGGAATATGCAGGCCGTCCGGCTTCTGCATCACCGGCTGTCGGCTATATGTCGGTTCACCTGAAACAGCAAAAAGCGTTGGTTGACGACGCACTAACAATAGACAAATAAGAACTGGAACAAAAAGGACACACCGATATGACGATCGAAATTCTGGTTCCCGATCTACCTGAATCAGTTGCAGACGCAACGGTAGCAACTTGGCACAAACAGCCTGGTGATGCCGTGACGCGTGATGAAGTTCTGGTTGATATCGAAACAGATAAAGTAGTGCTGGAAGTGCCAGCGCCGGAAGACGGTATTCTTGAAGCCATCCTTGAACAGGAGGGCACTACAGTACTGACCAAGCAGCTTTTGGGCAAAATCAAAGCGGGCGCGGTTGCCGGCGAGCCAACGCTGGATATTCCTACGGAAGCGGAGGCGTCACCAAACAAGCGCAATACCGCGGCACTTGCTGAGGAAACCAATGAGGCCCTAAGTCCAGCGGTACGCCGTCTGTTGGGCGAACACGGTATTAGCCCGTCTGATGTTAAAGGCTCAGGGGTTGGTGGACGTATTACCCGTGAAGATGTTGAGGCCTACCTCAAAGAAGGGAATGCGGCGCCTGCACCAACGGTAGCTACGGCAGAAGTGAAACCTGAAATGCCATTGGCTCACCGCAGTGAGAAACGCGTTCCGATGACCCGTCTTCGCAAGCGAGTTGCAGAGCGATTGCTGGAAGCGAAAAACAGTACTGCGATGCTGACAACGTTTAACGAAGTCAACATGAAGCCAATCATGGATTTGCGCAAGCAGTACAAAGACGTGTTCGAGGAGCGCCACGGTATCCGTCTTGGGTTTATGTCCTTCTACGTTAAGGCTGTGGTTGAGGCGCTCAAGCGCTACCCTGAGGTGAACGCATCGCTCGATGGCGATGATATTGTTTACCACAACTTCTTCGATGTCAGCATTGCGGTATCGACACCTCGCGGCCTGGTGACCCCTGTGCTGCGCGACTGCGATAAGCTGAGTCTGGCTGAAATTGAAAAAGGGATCCGTGATCTTGCGATTAAGGGCCGAGACGGCAAGCTGACGGTTGATGAGCTGACCGGCGGTAACTTCACCATTACCAACGGCGGGGTATTCGGTTCGCTGATGTCGACCCCGATCATCAACCCGCCTCAGGCTGCCATCTTGGGTATGCATAAGATCCAGGACCGCCCGATGGCAGTTGATGGTAAGGTCGAAATCTTGCCGATGATGTACCTAGCCCTGTCTTACGACCACCGCTTGATTGATGGCCGCGAATCTGTGGGTTACCTAGTGACCATCAAAGAGCTTCTCGAAGACCCAACACGCCTGCTTTTGGACGTGTAACGCTTTTGTCCCGGTAAGATCGGCTCACATCGTACCGGGGCAGTTTGAGCGACAACGAAGGAATACCCCAGAGTGTTCCATATGGATATAATGATTCCCCAAGGGATATGACAACGGATAGAACATCATGAATTTGCATGAATATCAGGCTAAACAGCTGTTCGCCGAATACGGTCTGCCAGTTCCAGAAGGTTATGCTTGCGACACGCCACAGGAAGCGGCGGAAGCGGCGGGAAAAATTGGCGGCGACAAGTGGGTCGTCAAATGCCAAGTTCACGCGGGAGGCAGAGGTAAAGCCGGCGGCGTTGAACTACATGATACCAAAGAGGGTGTGAAAGCATTTGCCCAAAAGTGGCTGGGCAAGAATTTAGTCACTTATCAGACCGATAGTAATGGTCAGCCTGTTTCCAAAATTTTGGTTGAAGAGGCATCGAATATTGCCAGCGAGCTGTATCTCGGGGCTGTCGTTGATCGTGGCACACGTCGTATTGTGTTTATGGCATCGACTGAAGGCGGGGTTGAAATAGAAAAGGTTGCCGAAGAAACACCAGAAAAAATCCACAAGGCAGCTATTGATCCTCTTGTCGGTCCGCAGCCTTATCAAGGCCGTGAGCTGGCTTTCAAACTTGGCCTCAAAGGCGAACAGATTAAGCAGTTCACCAAGATATTCCTCGGTTTGGGGCAGATGTTCTCAGACTATGATTTAGCCCTTCTTGAAATTAATCCGCTGGTGATCACTGGCGATGACAACCTCCTTTGCCTTGATGGCAAAATCAATATTGATGCCAATGCGCTCTATCGCCAGCCAAAGCTGCGTGAAATGCATGACCCTTCTCAGGAAGACGAGCGCGAAGCCCATGCTGCACAGTGGGAGCTGAACTATGTTGCCCTCGATGGCAGTATCGGCTGTATGGTCAACGGTGCGGGTTTGGCAATGGGGACGATGGATATCGTCAATTTGCATGGTGGTAAGCCTGCCAACTTCCTTGATGTCGGTGGCGGTGCAACCAAAGAGCGCGTTACCGAGGCGTTCAAAATTATTCTCTCCGACAGCAACGTGAAAGCGGTTTTGGTGAATATTTTCGGTGGCATAGTCCGTTGTGACCTGATTGCCGAAGGCATTATTGGGGCAGTGGAAGAGGTTGGCGTCAAAGTGCCGGTTGTGGTTCGCCTCGAAGGCAATAACGCAGAGTTGGGCGCCAAGACACTGGCCGAAAGCGGCTTGAACATTATTGCAGCGACCTCCCTGACGGAAGCCGCGGAGAAAGTAGTAGCAGCAGCGGAGGGTCAATAATGTCAATTTTAATTAATAAAGACACCAAAGTGATTTGCCAAGGGTTTACTGGTGGTCAGGGTACTTTTCATTCAGAGCAGGCCATTGCTTACGGTACCCAGATGGTCGGTGGGGTGTCGCCGGGTAAGGGTGGCACCATGCATCTAGGCTTGCCGGTGTTCAATACCGTGCGTGAGGCCGTAGAGGCCACAGGTGCAACAGCGACGGTGATTTACGTTCCGGCCCCATTTTGCAAAGACGCGATCTTGGAGGCGATTGATGCCGGCATTCAGCTGATCGTGACCATTACCGAGGGTATTCCGACGTTGGATATGCTCGACGTGAAGGTTCGCCTTGATGAGGCGGGTGTGCGGATGATCGGCCCGAACTGTCCAGGGGTGATCACTCCTGATGAGTGTAAAATAGGTATTATGCCTGGCCATATTCACAAAGCAGGTAAGGTCGGTATTGTTTCGCGCTCGGGCACCTTGACCTATGAGGCGGTGAAGCAGACGACAGATGAAGGTTTTGGCCAGTCGAGCTGTGTCGGTATCGGTGGCGATCCGATCCCCGGTTCAAACTTTATCGATATTTTGGCAATGTTTGAGCAGGATCCGGCGACTGAGGCGATTGTAATGATCGGTGAGATAGGCGGTACGGCAGAAGAAGAAGCTGCCGCCTATATCAAGGAGCACGTTACCAAACCCGTTGTCTCATATATTGCAGGCGTGACAGCCCCTCCCGGTAAGCGTATGGGTCATGCCGGTGCGATTATTTCTGGCGGCAAGGGGACGGCTGAAGACAAGTTTCAGGCCCTTGAGGCAGCAGGCGTGAAAACCGTTAAAAGCCTGGCTGATATCGGCAAGGCGCTCCGTGATGTGACCGGTTGGTAAATGCCGGCTTAGAGTCAAAAATTAACAACCCGCCGCTTGGCGGGTTTTTTTATGATAAATTATAGGGATACCTTTGGATGATAGGTAAGCCCCATGATGATTAGGTTATATGCGATAGTTGTGATCGGGATGATGGCAGCGGCTGTGCCCGCTGTCGCGAAAGAAGATAAGGAGGGGTACGAAACATGCATTCTTGAGCATGTGCCGCCTTCAGAAAATGCCGTGGCCACCAACCTGATGACAAATGCCTGCCATCGGCTGTTTATCGATAATTTTATGCTCTCTGACAAGGATCGGGCTTACTTTGAGTGCCAGCTGCAATATTTGCCTGTAGTGAAAAATGATCAGGCCGCTTTTCAGGTGAAGGCGACTTGCAACAAGCGGCACCGCAGTTTGTTTAACTAGTTTGGGACCGCGAATGATAGCTATAAAAAAACAGCCCGAGGTGGGCTGTTTTTTTATTAGCCGTTAAGCTTCCGAGCGTCTTAGCTGGCTCACAAGGAAGAGTATTGCCGCAGAGACAACCACTGACGGGCCTGCCGGTGTGTCATAGTGCCATGACATAGCCAGTCCCATTACAACGGCAATGGAGCCGATCAGAGACGCTAGCCCGGCCATCATTTCTGGGCTTTGCGAGAAACGGCGTGCCGTAGCTGCTGGAATGATCAGTAGTGATGTGATGATCAAGGCGCCGACAAACTTCATGGCCACAGCAATCACCAAGCCGACCATTAGCATTAGTAGCAAACGCATTAGATCGACATTGACGCCTTCCACTTGGGCCAGATCCTCGTTGATGGTCATGGAGAGCAGTGGGCGCCATAGATAAACTAGCATGGCGATGACAACCAGCCCGCCACCGTAGATCCAATATAGGTCGAGCGGGGTCACTGCGAGCAGATCACCAAATAGGTATGACATCAGGTCAATTCGAACGTGATCGAGAAAGCTGACGGCAACCAGACCGAGCGACAAGGCACTGTGTGCCAATATCCCGAGCAGGGTATCTGTCGCCACGACTTTTTGTTTTTGCAAGCTCACCAAAATCACGGCGAGGGCCAAGCAGCAGATGATCAAGGCTAAATTCAGGTTGATATCGAACAGGAACCCGAGGGCGATCCCCAGCAGTGAGGCGTGCGAGAGCGTATCGCCGAAATAGGCCATTTTTCGCCATACCACAAATGAGCCTAGTGGGCCGGCCAATACGGCGATACCGATCCCTGCGATCAGGGCTGGGAGCAGAAACTCAAGCATTGTTTTTCTCGTGCTGTTCTGGGTGATGATGGTGTTGGCATGGGCCGATCGGGCTGCCCGCCAGATCATGCTCATGGTTGTGGTGGTGCTGGTACAGCGCCAGTTGTTCGCTTTGTTGGCGACCGAACAATGCGACGTACGACGGATGGTTGGTAATGGATTCCGGGGCACCGGAGCAGCATACATGGTGGTGGAGACAAATCACGTTGTCTGTTTTGGCCATTACCAGATGCAGGTCGTGCGACACCATCAATATCGCGCAGTTGAGTTTGTCGCGTAGTGACTGAATAAGGCTGTAGAGCTCAAGTTGGCCGTTGACGTCAACGCCCTGCACCGGTTCATCTAACACCAGCAAGTCCGGTTTTTGCAACAAGGCACGGGAAAGCAGTACGCGCTGCATTTCACCGCCAGATAGCGAATGCATGTTACTGTGGTGGAGATGCTGGCCGCCCACAAGTTCAAGTGCATGAACGCGGTCGGTTTCACTGTAGCGACCCGCAAGCCGCATAAAGCGGTCGACAGTCAGTGGCAGCGAGCTATTAAGTGCCAGTTTTTGTGGAACATAACCAATACGCAATCCCTTTTGGCGTATAACTTTACCGGCACTGACTTTACGCAGGCCGGTAATGACTTTGACAAGAGTCGACTTGCCGGCCCCGTTCGGGCCGATTAAGGTCGTGATCTGGCCCCTTTCAACTTTCAAGGATACCTGATCCAGTACATGGCGTTCGCCAAAGGTGACTGTGACCGTCTGTAATTCAACTAGAGTTGTCATGATTTCTTTGCTAAAGGTATTTGCCAAAGTGAGATGTTATAATATAACATTTCGTCTGGTTGTTGTATTACTAAAATTTTAGGGACACATATTATGCGCCGTTTATTACTTTCCTGCAGCTCCTTCGCGCTAATGATTTCTTCATATGCACAGGCTGATGAGCTCAATATTGTCACGACAGTGAAACCGCTCAATATGATTGTCCAGGAAATCACACAGGGTGTAGCAACGAGCGAGACCTTGTTGCCGCCGGGGGTATCTCCGCATGATTACGCTTTGCGCCCATCTGATGCCAAAAAACTCCATGAGGCGGATCTTGTAGTGTGGGGTGGGCCGGAATTGGAAATGTTCCTGACCAAGATCCTCGATGGCAAAGAGAATGCGCTTGCGCTGACTCGCAGCGAGGGCATTGATTTCCGTCATTATACTGATGAGGCTCATGATGAACATGAACATGAACATGAACATGAACATGAACATGAACATGAACATGATACTCATCATGATCACGATACCCATGCCCACCATGAGGGGGAGCACCACGATGAGCACCATGGCCACAGCCATGAGGGGATCGATCCGCATTTGTGGCTAGGGCCAAATCAAGCCGTTCAGGCTGCCAGTGCAGTGGCGCAAAAGCTGATCGAGATTGACCCGTTGCACAAACAGCAATATGAGGCTAACCTTTCGCGCTTTGCTGCTGATGTCAAATCAGCACGTGCAGATATTACCAAGCAGCTTGAGCCTGTCGCCGATCACGGCTATTTCGTTTTCCACGACGGCTATGGCTATTTTGAGCAGAGCTTCGGTCTGAACCAGTTGGGTCATTTTACCGTAGAGCCAGATCGTCGCCCAGGGGCTAAAACCTTGATTGCTATCCGCTCTTCGCTAAAGGATGCCAAGGCTAAATGTGTCTTTAGCGAGCCGCAATTTTCCCCTGCTGTCGTTGATAGTGTTGTTCGTGGAACCGGCGTGAAAATTGAGACTCTGGATCCGATGGCAACTGATATCGCTGAAGGGCAGGGGGGCTATACCCGCTTCTTGCGTCAGCTTGGTAATACCTTCGCGCAATGTTTAACCAATTGATAAGATAAATGAATAAAGTTAAGGGGGCGGTGGCGGCCTTGCGTGAGCTGCCTCGCCAACATCGTTTTGCGCTTGGATCAATATCGTTTTTCCTGCTTGCTGTATTTCTCTGGCAACCTGAGCCAGATTCTTCGGGCCAGGTTGTCGGGGAGCCTTTGCGCAAGACGGTGGCCATTCCACTGACGGATCTTGATATTCTTTCTGAGCAGAACAGTGAACCGCTTGGGGCCGCAATTGATCCACAAGATCCTGATTTTCAAGCGCCAAAAGACGAATTGGATCAACAGCTGGCAGAGAATGTGACGGTTGCCCATAGTCATCAGGTGGCAGCTGGCGAGAATCTGAGTGCTATTTTCCAGCAATATGGCTTGCCATTGGCCGATATGTATCAATTGGTCGCTGCGGATCGATCTATCCAGAATTTGGGTGTTGGCCAGACGCTGACATGGACCTTGGATGATAGCGGGCGGGTGGCCGAGTTGCAGATAAAGCGATCGGCCAAGATCCGAGACGAGTATAAATTGGGTGCCTCTGGCTATCAGTACCGGCAGCATGAAGAGACGGGCGTGCTAAAACCGGTGATGCTGACGGGGCGGGTATCTGGCAGTTTTTATAACTCGGCATTGGCTGCAGGGCTGACGCCTAGCCAAATCCAGACGCTGGTGCAGGCATTGCAGTGGCGTTTTGATTTCGGCCGTGATGCGCGCAAAGGGGATCGTTTTGCAGTTGCTGTCGAGCGAGAGTTTATCGATGGCAAGGCCGTTAGCCGAGGAACGGTCAAGGCATTGCACTACCTGTCGGGTAGCCGTGATGTGTTTGTGATGCGATATAGCGACGGCCAGTTCTATGACGAGAACGGGCAGAGCCTTAACCGTGCCCTGCGCCGTATTCCGTTGGATAAACGTTATCGGATTAGTTCTTCATTTAATCCGCACCGTAAGCACCCGATCACCGGCCGAATATCTCCCCATAACGGGACCGATTTCGCAACGCCAATTGGCACACCGGTTCTTGCCGCAGGGGATGGCGTGGTGGTTAAGGCGCGTAAACACCCTCTGGCTGGCAATTACATTGTTATCAAGCATGGCCGCGAATATACGACGCGTTACTTGCATTTGCATCGGTTGCTCGTCAAGGTTGGTGACCGGGTTGAAATGGGGCAGAGGATCGCTTTGAGTGGTAATACAGGACGCTCAACGGGGCCTCATCTTCATTATGAATTGATCAAGAAAAACCGCCCTGTGAACGCAATGAAAGTTCCATTGCCACAGGCAGCTCCGATACCGTCTTCGCAGCGAGGAGCATTCAAGCAGCAGGCGCAGAAAGAGAAAGCCGCCCTTGCGGATGTGATGCCGGGGTAGCACGTAATATTTGTAATGAAAAAACGCACATTAGTGCGTTTTTTTATGCATTCTGCCTCATTTTATAAATGCCAACTTATAATCATGTGGGGGATGTAGCATAATAGCGATGTGTTGACTTGAATGAATCCGAGTATTCCCCCTGCCGTATGGCTAGATTTATCTCTTTGTTTTCTTTGTGCTTGGTCATAGCCGCCGGAACTCTTTTTCCTGCCCTAGCTTCCAACAACCTCTTCTTTCCGCTTCCTTATCAGGAGGCGGGTAATGTTATTGCTGCCAAGAAAATCATACAAGATGAATATAATGGCTTGTGGTTGGTTGGGGCGAGGGGGTACCTCAATTTTTACGATGGCCGCAATCTACGTCCCGCCTTGGACCAGTCCGGAGCGCCTATAATCGGGGTAACGGATGCTGTTATGGTAGGCCGTTATCTTTGGTTGGTAAAAGACGGCTTTGCTTACCGCTATCACCCACATAGAACAATGTTGACCAAGCTGAATATCAGCATGGTAGAAATCGAGTTTGTCGCCCCTGCCGATGACGGTGCTTGGTTTGCCAACCGTCGTGGTATTTACCATGTCGCGACCTCTGAACAATCTCCCCGGTTTACCGCATTCCCTTACCCGATGAACCTATCGGGGTTGTACCGTACCAAGCACGCATTGCTGGTGGCTTCGATGCAAGGCGTGACGGAATATACAATCGCAGATAATCATTTGGTGCCAGAGCCCAAAGGCACGCTGCTTAGTCAGCACCGGGTAACGGCAGCCTATGAAGATAGCTCGGGAGAGTGGTGGTTTGGCACCCACAATGGTTTGCTAAAAGGGCGCAATGGTCAGCAGGTTGTTTTTAGCAACGGAAAAGCGTTAAACAAAGCGGTGACGAGCATCGTCGAGAACAGCCAAGGATTTTGGGTTGGGACGAAATTTGGCTTGTACCAGTTTGACCGTGACGATAGGCGTTTAACGGTATCTCAATACGAACTGCACAATGACTTTTCGCTGCCAAGTGATCATATTTTGTCGTTACAAGGTGATTCTTATGGCGCGCTCTGGGTCTCGACGGTCAAGGGGCTGCGTTATTTGCCACAGATGGGGAAGAACCTGAAGCGGCGGCGCTTTGGTGACTTGCCAGGTCAGATTGATGCATCAGTCGTCAATGATATGGCTTATAGCAGCAATGGCAATTATTGGCTGGCAACGGATAATGGGTTATTCGAACTCTCTCCGTTTTTGGACGTCCGTCATCATGAACCTCGCTTTGGTTCTATTCGCCAATTGGCGATGTCGGCCGAAGGGCTGTGGCTGGCGGCAGAAAAAGGGATTTATCGCTATTCCCCTCTGACTCACAAGTGGCGGAAGCTCGCCATCCCTACGCTGGATATGTCGGTAACGGCAATCAAGCTCGACCAGTATGGTTCGCTGTGGGTAGCGGCTGGCGCGAGCCTTTATCGCTATTGGCCAGATACCGCAGAGTGGATGGTGTTTGGTAGCCACTGGCAGAAAGATCCGTTGGGTGATGAATCTATTAATGTGATTTATGAAGATAGTGAGCACCAAATTTGGATTGGGACCAATTATGGTCTTTATCTATTTGATTCTGGTCATCTTTATCTTGAAGAAAGCTCACTGGCCAATGGCGGCATCATTGATATCTATGAAGACCGGATGGGGCAGCTTTGGGTCGCTGGCCAATATGGGCTCTCTTATTCGCAGGGGCTGAACCCCTTGGCATTGCAAGGGGTTGATCTGGGTAGTACCCGAGCACGCCCAGTGTGTCTGGTGGGCAATAGTAGCGGGGTGTGGGCTGCGTCCAGTCATGGGCTGGCGTATCTGTCGTTTGATGCAACCCTGAAGCGATTGTTTGCCCAAACCGATGCCATTGTTCCCAATGAATTTAATGTATCCGCGTGCCAGCATTCTCTTTTGGGCAATATCTTGCTGGGGAGCCGCGAAGGTATTGTCGAGATTTCGGCAGATCGCTTGCTTAATGCTCCTCGTGAGCCTCTGCGTCTGACCATCAGTGAAGTGAGGGTTGATAATCAACTCTACCAGATTGGTGGCGGTAGCGGGGGTAACTTCGTTTTGCCGTACGGTTCGGCGATTAACGTTGAATTCAGCATTATGCCGGGAATATTGAATCCAAAGGTTGAATATCGTTTGGTTCGGGATTTGCAGGGGAATGGCCCATGGCATGAAATGGGTAGCCCGAGTTTGTCGCTTGACCGGTTGATGCCTGGTGGCTTTGTCCTTGAAGCTCGGATAAATCAGCCTGGGCTGCCGCCTTCGACAGTATTGCGTTTTCCCATCGTCGTTGATAAGCCTTGGTATATGTCAGCCGGCTTGACCTTTGTGGTCCTGAGTTTAGCCGGTGTTATTGTCCTTGGTGGGCTGTATTGGCGTTCGCGTCATTATACTGAGCAAAATATGCAGCTTAAGCAGGCTGTTTTTCAAAAAACTGCCAAGATAGAACTGCATAAGAAGCAGCTTAATGCCAGTAATATTCAGCTGCAGCGGATCCTAGAGGTCCGCCAGACTATCATGGCTCAGTTGTCCAATGAGCTCAGGATGCCGTTGCGTTTGGCTATGGGGCTTATTAATGGATCTCGAGGGAGTGTCGAGGCTGGCAGTAAACTGGCAATGCTCGAGGGGCATATTGCCCATGCATTGCATGTGGCTGAGCAGATGTTGTCTAAAGATGCCCTTGCGCTCAATGAACCTGAAAGGCAGTGCGAGCAGCTTGTCAGTCCGATTATTCAGGCGACGTGCCTGAGCTGGCAGATTGAGGCAGACAAAAAGCAGATTGCGCTGTGCCTTGAGGATACTACCTCGGGGTTGAGCGTCTTTATGGCGCCGTACCATTTGGAAATTATCCTTGGAAACCTGTTATCTAATGCGTTGAAGTATACCGACAGCAAAGGTGGGATCACCGTCACGATCAAATCGCTACAGTCGCAGATTGTGATGTCGGTGAGTGATACCGGCAAGGGGATGTCGGAAGAAACCAAAGCGCATTTATTCGAGAGTTACTACCAAGAAAGCTATCAGCAAGGGAAAGAGACCGGGTATGGTCTCGGTTTGAGCACGGTGAAGCAACTGCTAGAAGTGTATGGCGGTGACATCTCAGTGATCAGTTATCAGGGGCTAGGCAGTGAATTTATTGTTAGGCTGCCAATTTATCGTAGCAACAATGGCAATAAGTGCGAGAACGGCACTGTTTTGCGACGGTCAGGTAGCCTGCCACATATTTTGATTGCCAGTACCGATAAGGCAGCGATTGAGTGTTGGGAAATGCTGCTCGGTCAGGATTACGCCTTGACGACGGTAAGCGATGGTTACGAGGCCCTGATCATAATGTTTGAACAGTTGCCTGATATGTTGATTGCCGATCAGTCATTACCGGGATTAACGGGGAGCCAGCTATTGCAGCGGGTTGCGGAAGAATGCCCTGATGATTATCAGCCGAAGCGGTTACTTGTTGATGTGGAATCAAGGGATAGCCACCGTGAATACCTCTCTGCGGGTTGGCTTCACCGCGTGTTGCTTAAACCTGTAGATGCCAACCAGCTGCTAGAACACATCACCCACCTGCTTCCCGTGAGTAAGGCGGCAGGGCACTCCGAGTTTTATGATATGAACGATTTTGCGTGGCAAGATCGAGTCAAGGCATTGGTCGTTAAGCATTTTCATGAGCTGGAGTTTGATTTGACAATGGCTGCGAAGGCGCTTGGTATGCCGGAGCGAAGCCTACAACGTCAGTTCCAACTCCAATTTGGTATGACATTTAAAGACTATATCGATCAGCTCCGCTTCGAACAGGCAGTTATCATGCTTAAACAAGGTGATAAGGTGGCTGATGTCGCTTTGGCCTGTGGATTTAACGATCCTTCATATTTTACGGCTCGCTTTAAAAGTCACACCGGTTTGACACCAAGCCAATTTGTATCATCAGAGGCCGAAGAATCAGTGGTAGGCTAGATGATTCTTGTTTATCCAGCTCTATTTTACCGTGTGTATTACGTCATGTTTCATTTTTGGAATAAAAGATTTCACTTTACGCGAGTCTTTATTGACTCAAAACAAATTTAAATGTGTTTCAGAATGTAACATAATACCGGTAAATGCTAATTGTTCTTATTAAGGTATCGGTTTATATGAAACTGTCAGAAATGGTGTGCGGAACAGAAGGGCGCGTGACTGGGATGTCGCGTTTAGCACCTGATACTCGCAAGAAGCTGATGGTGATGGGGGTATTGCCTAATACCCCTATCAGTGTCGTGCGAGTCGCTCCCTTGGGTGATCCTCTGCAAGTACGAGTACGCGGTGTTGATATTGCACTGCGTAAAACGTTGGCTGAGAACATTGAAGTGGAGTTGGATTAATGCAATACAGTATTTTGACAGTCGGTAACCCGAACAGTGGTAAGACGACACTTTTCAATGGCCTGACCGGTGCTAAGCAGCAAGTCGGTAACTGGGCTGGGGTAACAGTAGAGAAGAAAACCGGCCGCTATGATTGCGCAGGTGACAGCTTTGCCCTGACCGATCTTCCGGGTATCTATAGCCTAGATAGTGCCAATGATGCTAACAGTTTGGATGAAGCCATTGCATCGCGTGCTATTTTGACCACCCCGGCTGACGTGATTATTAATGTTGTTGATGCTTCGTGTCTTGAGCGTAGCTTGTACATGACATTGCAGCTCCGTGAGCTAGGCCGACCGATGGTCGTTGTCCTCAACAAGATGGATGTACTCGATCGTCAGCGTCAGGTATTGGATGTCAAAGGTCTGGAAAAAGCACTGGGTTGTCCGGTACTTTGCTTATCTGCCAATAACCAATCACAAGTTGCCGAATTCAAGACCAAGCTGCATAAGATGCTGGCGCAAGGCATTGCGATGGCGGATATGCATCTTGACTATGGTGTCCCGTTCGAGAAGGCTGTTGCTGCGTTGATGCCGCTATTTTCAGATGAGCATCTGAATGTTCGTGCACAGGCGATTCGCGCGCTGGAAAATGACACTCTGATCATCAATACCCTGCATGACGAGCAGAAAGATCTTGCTTGTAATATCCGTAACAAGCTTCAAGTTGACGTTGATCCGGATATTCAGGTGGCTGATACCCGCTATAGCTTTTTGCACACACTTTGCCAGCAGGTTCGCCGCCAGGAAGGTAAGTTGAGCCGCAGCATGAGCGACAAGATTGACAGCGTGTTGCTCAACCGTCTCTTCGGGATCCCGTTTTTCTTTGTCGTGATGTACCTGATGTTTATGTTCTCCATCAACATCGGCAGTTCCTTCATCGATTTCTTTGATATTAGTGTTGGAGCGGTGCTGGTTGACGGGGGGCATTACCTGCTTGATGGCCATTTGCCGGTTTGGTTGGTAACAGTGATTGCCGATGGCATTGGTGGTGGTATTCAGACTGTCGCGACCTTTATTCCGGTTATCGCCTGCCTGTATCTGTTTTTGGCAATGCTTGAGAGCTCAGGTTACATGGCTCGTGCAGCCTTCGTGCTTGACAAGGTCATGCAGAAAATCGGCTTGCCGGGTAAAGCATTTGTTCCTTTGGTATTGGGTTTTGGCTGTAACGTGCCGGCTATCATGGCAACCCGTACCCTTGAGCAGGAGCGTGAGCGTAAGCTGGCAGCTGCGATGGCTCCGTTCATGTCTTGTGGTGCTCGCTTGCCGGTGTATGCGCTGTTTGCCGCTGCATTCTTCCCTGAGAGCGGCCAGAATGTGGTGTTCGGCCTATATATTCTGGGGATTGCCGCAGCGGTGATGACCGGTTTGGTTTTGCGCCATACGATCTACCCGGGTACAAGCGACAGTTTTATTATGGAGCTGCCGGATTACGAGCTGCCAACGCTGCGTAATGTGGGTATCAAGACTTGGCAGAAGTTGAACAAGTTCGTGATGGGTGCAGGCAAGACCATCGTGGTTGTGGTTGCTATTTTGAGCTTCTTCAACTCATTGGGCGTTGATGGTTCATTCGGTAATGAAGACACGCCAAACTCTGTGTTGGCCAAGACGGCACAAATCGTCACTCCGGTATTGGCGCCTATCGGTATCAATGAAGATAACTGGCCAGCGACAGTCGGTATCCTGACGGGTATTTTTGCCAAAGAAGCCGTAGTGGGTACGTTGAACAACCTATATGCACCCGCTGCGGGAGATGAGGGCGAAGCTGAGTATGACCTGCTGGGCAGCCTTAACGAGGCGGTGATGTCTATTCCAGCCAATCTGTCTGATTTGAGCTATAGCGATCCGCTGGGTATTACCGTCGGCGAGCTGGAAAACCAGAGCATCGCGGCAGAAGAGCAGGAAGTTGATGCATCTATCTTTGGCAATATCCAGGCGCATTTTGTGAGCTCGGCAGCGGCGATGGCTTATCTGATCTTCATCTTGCTGTATACGCCTTGTGCGGCTGCAATGGGTGCCTATGTTCGAGAATTTGGCCAGAAATACTCGGTGTTCATTGCAAGCTACACCATGCTTTTGGCATATACCTTTGCAACTTACTGGTATCAGATTGCACACTTTAGCGATCATCCGGCGACCAGCATGATGTGGATAGGTGTGTTTACCCTGCTGAACGGCGGTTTGTTTGTATACTTCAAGCGTAAAGGCAGCCAACAAGCCAAAGAGTGGGCAACACAATGATCCTACAGCAGCTAAAACAGTATCTTGAACAGCATGGCCGTGCGAGCCGCCAGTCGATAGCCCGTCATTTCGGGATGTCGGAAGACGGTGTCGAAGCAATGCTTGACGTATGGATCCGCAAGGGGAAAGTCGGCAGGGAGCTGGTTGGTTGCAGTAGTGATGCTTGTTGCCAAGGGGCGCAGGAGATCTGGTACCGCCCGCTTCGCAGCGATGAGCTGGCCGTGACGGTCATGCGCAGCTGACAAATATTGCGAGTCCAATCAATAAAGAAGGCAGCCAATTGGCTGCCTTTTTGTTACCTGCGATAAGCGTATGCTCAGCAATTATCCTTGGTTAGGCGGCGGTGAATCCATCGATGGAGGATAGCTCGGCGCGCAATTCTTCAGCCAGCGCCTGCTGCAGATCTTCGCTGCGCTGGGTGCCATCGGTATTGCCCCAGATAGGTCCTGGCCATGCGATATCCCCTTCGAAGCGGGCAATATGGTGGACGTGGAGCTGGGGAACCAGATTGCCCAGTGCTCCGACATTGATTTTGTCGGCTTTGTAGTCGCTTTCCAAAATAGCGGCAACGGCACTGGATTCGCGCATCAGCTGTTGCTGTTCTTGCTCTGGAAGGTGGTGGATCTCACGAAGATCCTCTTTGCGTGGTACCAGGATTAACCACGGCCCGAGCGATTCTTTGGATAGGAGGACACGGCTTAGCGGCAGATCACCCAGCACAGTGGTATCTGCTGCGAGTCTCGGATGGAGTGAAAATTGTGTCATGGTTATACCTTAAATGTATTGTCCAGCTCACAGGCTGAGAGAATAAGTACGGCTGTCGATGGTGACTAGGTTAGGATAAAGTCATATAACTGGCAATAAGTTACCGCTGGCTATGCGGGTTATTGTCAGAACAGTCAGTATACCCGGTCAAGGTGCTATGTGACTGGGGTATAAATCCAAAGGGGGCTCATGATGGCTGACTATCAACAGGTATTGGACTATTGGTTTGGCGAAATCGACGAAGAAGTCACACTCGAAAACCGCAACAAGCTTTGGTTTCAGGGCGGAGAAGAGGTTGATCTTGCGATAGCCGAACAATTTCGTGCTTTGGTCAGCAAGGGTGGAGTCGGTGAATTGAGCCATTGGACGGAACATCCGAGGGGGACACTGGCTCTGATCATTTTGCTCGATCAGTTTACCCGTAATATCTATCGCGGGTTGGGGGCGGCATTTCGTTATGACTCGATGGCATTAGCAATGTGCAAACGGGGGCTGGCTCTGGATCAGGACTTGCAGTTGACACCTATTGAGCGGGTCTTTTTCTACATGCCGCTTGAACACTCGGAGGCATTGGAAGATCAGGAAGAAGCCGTATTTCGTTTTGACCGCTTGCGTCAGTCAGTGACACCATTGCATTATGCCCAGTTTGACCACTTCTATCGCTATGCGGTAAGCCATCTTGATGTGATAAAGCGATTCGGCCGCTTTCCTCACCGAAATGCCGTGCTTGGGCGGCTATCGACTCAGGATGAGTTGAGCTGGCTCCATCATGGCGGGCAGCGCTTTGGCCAGTAGCGGATGAGAGGTGGGTCATTCTTGTTTAGCTTGGTTGCAAGCAATAAAAAAGCCTTCCGCGATAACGGAAGGCTTTTTGCTGTGCTCAAGATTGCACACCGTAGTGTGCATCTTGGCCTAAGGCGAATTACATGCGCTCTAGTGTTTCGATACCTAGCAGATCCAGACCTTGCTTGATGGTCTTCGCTGTCAGGTTGGCCAGCTTCAGGCGGCTCTGCTTCACGGCTTCTTCTGCGTTCAGAATTGGGCACGCTTCGTAGAAGCTTGAGAATAGGCCTGCAAGCTCGAACAGGTATGCACACATTACGTGTGGGTGGCCTTCGCGAGCAACAGTCTGTACGGCTTCTTCGAACTGAAGCAGCTTAGATAGCAATGCCTGCTCTTTCTCTTCGTTGATCACGATTGGGTGAGTCAGATCAGACAGCTCAACACCGGCACGCTTGAAGATAGAGGCAACACGGGTGTAGGCATACTGCATGTACGGTGCAGTGTTGCCTTCGAATGCCAGCATGTTGTCCCAGTCGAAGATGTAGTCAGTGGTACGGTGCTTAGAAAGATCCGCGTACTTAACCGCTGCCATAGCAACAGTTTTCGCGATGTTGTCTTTCTCTGCAGCATCCAACTCTGGGTTTTTCATTTCGATTAGTTTCGCAGCGCGCTCTTCTGCTTCGTCCAGCAGATCAGCAAGGCGAACAGTACCACCGGCACGGGTCTTGAACGGACGACCGTCTTTGCCCAGCATCATACCGAATGCGTGGTGCTCAAGAGAAACGCTCTCTGGCACGTAGCCGGCTTTACGAACGATAGACCAAGCCATCATCAGGTGCTGGTGCTGGCGTGAGTCGATGAAGTAAAGCACGCGGTCTGCGCCTAGTTTCTCGTAGCGGTACTTGGCACAGGCGATATCGGTAGTGGTGTACAGGAAGCCGCCGTCACGCTTCTGGATGATAACACCCATAGGCTCGCCGTCTTTGTTCTTGTACTCGTCAAGGTAGACAACCATCGCGCCGTCATCTTCCACAGCCAGACCTTTTTCTTTCAGGTCAGCCACGATGCCTGGCAGCATTTCGTTGTACATTGACTCACCCATTACGTTCTCGTCAGTCAGAGACACGTTTAGGCGGTCGTAGTTGCGCTGGTTTTGCTTCAGGGTGATCTCAACCAGTTGCTTCCACTTCTCTAGGCAGTACTCGTCACCGCTCTGTAGGCGAACAACGTAGTTACGCGCAGTCTCGGCAAACTCGGCATCTTCATCGTATAGGACTTTTGATTCGCGGTAGAAACCTTCAAGATCGCTGATGTTCATTGATACGTCAGCGCCTTCTTGCTCCTTGCGAACCATGTTGGCGATAAGCATACCGAACTGGGTACCCCAGTCACCAAGGTGGTTAGCACGGATCACGTTGTGACCCAGGAATTCAAGGGTACGTACTACGGCATCACCGATGATAGTAGAGCGCAGGTGGCCCACGTGCATCTCTTTGGCAACGTTTGGCGCAGAGTAGTCAACAACGATGTTTTTCTTCTCTTCTGTCTCTACAGCAAGGCGTGGGCTGCGAAGGGCAGTCTCAGCTTGCTCGGCCAGCCATTCTTTGTTCAGGAAGATATTGATGAAGCCAGGGCCAGCAATCTCAACTTTCTCGGCAATGCCGTCTAGGTCTAGTTGCTCGATGACTTTCTGTGCGAACTCGCGAGGGTTGGTGCCAAGTTTTTTGGCAACGCCCATTACACCGTTGGCCTGGTAATCACCAAACTGAATTTTCGCCGACTGGCGAACTGCGGCAGGGCTACCGGCAGGAGCACCTGCGGCTTCTAGCGCCTGGGAAACTTTGTCATTAATAAGTGCTTGAATGTTCACACGCTTATCCTTCAAATCATTGATACGCCGGTAAATGGCGAGGCCACAATCGCTGTGTATTCAAAAGTCTTTGCCATCAACAATAGTCACGTCCCCCCGAAAGTAGAGATAGTTTCGGGAAAAGATAGGAACGTGAGTATTTTTGACGGGTTAATCTCCCCATTTGGAGAGAAAACATCTTGAATACATAACGTGTATTGCCCTAATAATACCCACAAACTTAGGGCATTTGGCAAGGTGTAAAGGCGATAGATTGCGTTTTTTTTTAAATAAGTATCGTAGCTCGAAAAATATGCACAATCCAAGAGAGTACAAGGCCTTTGCCACCATCAATAAGGGCTGTCACAAATAGTTAAACTGTGGATAATTATGCGTTCAACCGCTAGGCAGTAAAAACTGGAGAAAATACATGCAGAAGCTCGAAGAAAAAGGGTTGCTTCCTGAGCAGATGATAGATGCATTGCCGGATTTTGCGGCGAGAATTGAGGCTTTAGCTGAAAAACTTGGGCTGACACTGGATGACTATCAGGCCGACCACATTGCCTTGAGGGTCAATGACTGGGACTGTGCTGAGCGGCTTCACAAGGCTTGGTTGGCCTATGGCGAAGAGTGGTCGAACACCGAAATCAACGGCCGACCGATAGTGGTGATTGGCCTGCGCGAGCCATTGCAAGTTGGGTCTTGGCAAGTCGAAGCTCTGGAATTGCCTTATCCGGGAAGCAAGCAATATCCCTCAGAAGGCTGGGAACATCTGGAGTTTGTCGTGCCATCGACGGCAGCCACGACAGATGGGCTCAAGGTAGATTTGGAAGAGACTTTTCCGTCGTTGGCACAGTGTTGGAACGAATTGTATGCTCTGAACGTTAAAATAAAGGCAAGCAGTCCGGCGGGTGAAAAAGAGCGGTTGGCCAACCCGACATTTGCATTCAAGCACGATGGTGTTTGTATCAAGCTCCACCCTTGCTCGCTCAAGGACGTGATTGCGAGCGAAGCCGAATAATCTCTTTCGATCATGCTTGTCCCGCCGCTGGCTGGGACGAGCATGAATACCTGCTGTTTCCTTCTGTCTATCTATCTGCTTACAGCACTACAGTCCGGTTGGCGTAGACAAAGACTTTGTCGTCGGTGACCAGTCCTAGCGCCTTGCTGAGGACAGATTTTTCGACATCTCGCCCGGCCTTGGCCATGTCTGCGGCATTGAAGTTGTGATCAACCGGGATGACATTCTGAGTAATGATCGGTCCTTCGTCGAGATCGTTGGTGACGAAGTGGGCGGTTGCCCCAATGATTTTCACCCCGCGCTCGTAGGCTTGCTGGTATGGTTTGGCACCGATGAAAGCAGGGAGGAAGCTATGGTGGATATTGATGATTTTATTGGGGAACTTGCTGACAAAAGATGGCGACAGAATCCGCATGTACTTTGCCAGAACCACGTAGTGGGGCTGGTAGGGCTCAATGACTGCTAGCAGGGCTTCTTCGTGTTCCTCGCGGGTGAGGCCATCGTGGCTGACGAAGTGGTAGGGAACGCCAAACTTCTCTGAAAGATCGGACAGGTCATCGTAGTTTCCGACAATGGCGGCAATATCGATGTTAAGGGTGCCGTCGAGAACCTTGACAAGAATATCGCCGAGGCAATGGGCTTCCTTGGTGACCATGATAACAACCCGCTTGCGTTCAGGGCCGATCAGGTGGCGTCGACTGCCTGTTGGCAGGGCGTGGTCGAGATCCAGCAGGAAGGTCTTGTCATTGAAATACCCTTCAAGTTCGGTACGCATGAAGAACCGATTGTAGGTATTGTCGACAAATTCGCGGTTGTGGATGATGTTGAGCTGGTGCTTGTAGCAAATGTTGGTGATTTTGCTGATCAGTCCCATCGCATCCGGGCAATCTGTCAACAGGGTTTTCTTTTCCATAAATGATCTTCCTTGAACGTATATCGTTACCGTTACTGATCCGAGCGAGTGTGTCCATCGTCGGCGCATCGGGGGGAACTAGTTATTTACCGCGGATTGGAAGCGGGGTCAAAGCCTAAATGCCCTTCAGGGGGACTGGCAATTAAACATGGTCGCCCTGATGGAATATTGGCATAATGAGCGGTTCGATAACCCCATAGTCTTAGAATGATGATTGCGAAGTTTTTTGCCGCCGGCGGTGCGTTGGACAAAGCCATTCCTGGTTTTCAGGCCCGCCAGCCCCAGATAGACATGGCCGAAGCGGTCGCCGATGCTATTCAGTCCGACGGCCAGTTGGTCGTAGAGGCCGGTACGGGTACGGGCAAAACCTTTGCGTACTTGGTGCCGGCGCTGGTCAGCGGCAAGAAAACCATCATTTCCACCGGTTCTAAGAACCTTCAGGATCAGCTGTTCCATCGTGATCTCCCTTTGATGAAAGATGCGCTGGGCTTTAGTGGCCGGGTCGCCTTGCTCAAGGGGCGGAGCAACTATCTGTGCCTCGACCGGATGAGCCGCCAGATCACCGAAAGCCACGGTGTGCATACGGATCCCAAGCAGCTTGGCCAGATGGTGCAAGTGCGTAGCTGGTCATCTTCGACCAAGACGGGCGATTTGGGCGAGTGCGCCGATATTGCCGAGGATAGCCCGGTTATCCCGTTGATCACCTCGAACAATGACAACTGCCTGGGCCGGGAATGCCCGTCCTATGAGGACTGCTTTGTCGTCAAGGCCCGGCGCCGGGCGATGGAAGCCGATGTGGTTGTCGTCAACCACCATTTGTTCTTGGCCGATTTGGCCATCAAGGAGACCGGTTTTGGCGAGCTGATCCCCGAAGCCGATGTGTTCATTTTTGACGAAGCCCATCAGTTGCCGGATATTGCCAGCCAGTATTTTGGCCAGAGTTTGTCGAGTCGCCAGCTCCAGGATCTGGCCAAGGATATTGAGATTGGCTACCGGACGGAAGCCAAGGATATGCGCCAGCTGCAAAAGACGGCCGAGCGGTTGCACCAGTCGGCGTCGGATCTGCGTATTGTGCTTGGCGAGCCGGGGTTCCGCGGCAATTGGCGCGAGGTGGTTAATAGCCCGGCCATCCAGCGCGAGATCACCCGCCTGAAAGATGCCTTAGAGCTGACCCATGAGGTGCTCAAGTTGGCGCTGGGTCGTAGCCAGTTGCTGGATGCGGCCTTCGAGCGGGCGACCCTGCTCAAGGCGAGGCTCGAGCGGGTGTGTGATACCACCATTACCGGGTATTCCTATTGGTACGAATGCACGCCGCGCCATTTCAGCTTACATATTACGCCGCTGTCAGTTGCCGATAAATTTCACGAGCAGATCAGCGAGCAGGGCGGGGCATGGATCTTTACCTCGGCGACGCTGGCGGTCAATGATGACTTCAGCCATTTTAGCGAGCGTCTTGGGTTGGCGCCCAAACGACAGTTTTCGTTGGACAGCCCGTTCGATTACCAGCAGCAGGCATTGCTCTGCGTCCCCCGTTTTCTTCCTGAACCCAATAGCTTTGGGATAGCTGACCGGCTGGTGGCATTGCTGGCTCCGGTGATCACGGCTAACAACGGGCGCTGTTTCTTTTTGTGTACTTCGCACCAGATGGTACGTGAGCTGGCAGAAGGGTTCCGGGCGGCATTGGCGTTGCCGGTGCTGGCCCAGGGCGAAACGACCAAGCAGAAACTTCTGGAAGAATACCTGGCCTTAGGGGATGCGCTGCTTATTGCGACCGGTGCGTTCTGGGAGGGGGTCGATGTTAGAGGACAGGCCCTAAGCTGTGTTATCATTGATAAATTACCGTTTACAGCACCGGATGACCCGCTGCTGAAAGCACGAATAGAAGATTGCCGCCTGCGTGGTGGTGATCCCTTCTCGCAGGTCCAGATCCCTGACGCGGTGATCACCCTCAAACAGGGGGTTGGCCGATTGATCCGCGATACGCAGGATAAAGGGGCATTAGTGATCTGCGACAACCGTTTAGTCACCCGCCCGTACGGGTCGGTGTTTTTACAAAGCCTGCCAGCGATCCCCCGTACTCGTGACGTGGGGCGTGTCGGGCAGTTTCTATCTTCAGTGAATGGCCAACAAGAGCCCGAGGACACTGAGGAACAGCACACTGAGGCTTGAATGAGCAACAAAATCCTTGCAGTTGATACTGCTACTGAAAATTGTTCCGTTGCCCTGCTTGTGGGCGATGATGTGATTTCTCGTTGCGAATATGCACCGCGCGAGCATACCACCAAGATCCTACCAATGGTCGATGAGGTTCTGGCCGAGGGCGGTTTGACCCTGAGTCAGCTGGATGCTCTGGCGTTTGGCCGTGGCCCTGGTAGCTTTACCGGGGTGCGTATTGGAATTGGTATTGCGCAGGGCTTGGCATTTGGTGCCGATCTGCCAATGCTGGGCATTTCAACCTTGGCGGCAATGGCCCAAGGTACGTATCGGATCCATCAGTCAGAACAGGTATTCACCGCCATTGATGCGCGGATGGATGAAATCTACTGGGGGCAATACCTTCGTCAGGCAGACGGTGATTGGCAGGTTATCGGTGCCGAGCAGGTGATCAAGCCTGCCACATTGGCCGAGCAGCTTGGTGCGGCAGAGGGTATTTGGACCTGTGCCGGTACGGGCTGGGAAAGTTATGCCGAGGCATTAGCGAGTATTCCTGCAAAAATGGAGCAAGGTACTGTTCTGTATCCAGATTCTGCGGATATGGTACACTTGGCTAAATATGCACTGGCGCGTGGAGAAACTGTTGCGGCCGAACTTGCAAGCCCGGTTTACCTGCGCGATACCGTAACATGGAAAAAGCTGCCGGGACGTGAGTAATTCCCTTTATCTCGGTTAGGTACCTGTCATATATAGTCAGGCAAGAAAACGGCATCTTATGATGCCGTTTGCCATACGAGTCGCCGGCCCAGCCCCGCTGAGGCGGCATTGGTCCATTTGACACTGGAATTTCATATGGTCTCGATTCATCGCCTCCCCGTTACTCTTCCGCAGTCATCACCGCGCTCGAAGCCGGTGTCGTCGTCGCAAACGCCCAGCCAACCGACAGAGGTCGCCCGTGCTGTCGCCCAGACAGTGAGGGATCCCTCGCTTATTGAAGAAGCCCGCGGGCATATTCAGTATGATCAGCCGCAAGGAAAAGGCCACGAGGCCGTCTCCTCTTATCTTGGGGTGATGAACCAACAGCGGCGGGATGAGCTTTCGGCTATGGTTGGGGTGGATGTCTATGTTTGATGCGGTAGGGGAATAAATCGATAATTTGTTGCTAGTCGCTGGGCTGCTTGGATCTTCGCCAATTACCAAGGAGATAAGGATGTTTAGAAAGCTTATTGTTGGGCTGGTTAGTACGTTTATGGTAGGCTGCGCCTCGATCCCAGAGGCGCTGGTAACAGAATCACCGGCCCCAATCAGTGATATTCGTGACCTTGAAGGCCAGATTCAACAATCTGCCGGCCAGGATGTACGCCTTGGCGGTATTATTGCGGCTATCAGTAACGGTCAGAGTCAAACACGGCTTGAAATCGTTGCCGTACCGATTGGCAGTGATGCTCGCCCTAAGATAAAAAGCAAGCCTCAGTCGAGGTTTGTAGCCTATGTCGATGGCTTTCTTGAGCCGATGGAGTACCAGCCCGGCAGGCTGATCACGGTTGCCGGTAAAGTGCAGGGTAAGGAGCAAGGGAAAGTCGGGGAGTACGACTATACCTATCCGGTCGTCTCTGCCACAGGCACTAAGCTGTGGACTGTGAAGCAGGAAATATGGATTGATGATTTTGACCGTTTCCCGCCTTGCTTTGGGGTTCACTGTCGCCAAAATACCTGGTATGGCGGTTATTCCCGAGGTGAAGTACGCGAGCGGGTCACGCCTTGAGTAACGGAGGCACAATGTCACCGTTCACGCTAGGATTGGCGGGAGCATCCCTACATGGGTTGTGCTCATTTCCCCCAAGCTGGCTGACTGATGGCGGCGGGGCCCCACGAGGGCTCGATAAACCGGTTCTTTTGCTGCTGCATGGCTGGCAGGATAATGCCGCCAGTTTTACTCCGCTCTTTCCGTTACTGGTTGATGACTACTACCTTGTAGCACTGGATTGGCCTGGGCATGGTTTGTCCTCGCACCGGAGCTCGGACAACTATTACCATTTTGTTGACTATATCGATGATCTGGCACTGGTTGTTGACGCGCTGCCGAGCAACCGTGTGGTATTGCTCGGGCATTCATTGGGCGCATTGGTCTCAGTTTGCTATGCTGCGGCGTTTCCTGAGCGGGTGGATGGGGCTGTGCTGCTTGAAGGATTGGCTCCGTTATCTGAATCACCACAGAATGCGGTATTGAGGTTAAGGCAGGGGATCGAGAGCCGACAGCGCTTTCGCCTTCGGCAAGCAAGACTCCCTCGAACCATGCCCGACCTTGAGCTGGCTGTGCGGTTGCGTTGTCAGATCAATGGCCTGTCACCGGAGCAAGTGCGGCCGTTGGTTGAACGGGGTACATACAATGATGGGGGGCGTTGGTTCTGGCGTCATGATCCGCGTCTGCGTTGCGATTCTCTGTATCGAATGGGAGAGGAGCAGGCAGCGGCTTATGTCTTATCACTGTCATGCCCGGTTTTGTCTATTGTTGGGCAAAGTGGCTTTGCATCGTTGAAGGGGCAGTCTGGCCGCTTGCCGGATTGGCCGACGTTGATCCAGCATGAGGTGCCGGGCGGCCACCATTGCCATCTGGAAAGCCCTGAACGGGTGGCCGAGCAGATTATATTGTTTCGTTCGAATATGAAGAATTCGGTTTTTGAACCGAATGTAAGTTAATTGTTGACTGTGTGGTAATTGTTGTCGGCATGTCCTTGTGCCTGACCGTTGCCATGCAGTATTGGCCTTGCGCCATGATATATAAGGAGAGTGCAAGTGGATAAGGTTTGGCTTAACCGCTATCCGGAAGATGTACCGGCTGAGATCAACCCGGATCTCTATCCGTCTTTGGTTGAAATGTTTGAGCAGTCTGTTCAGAAGTATGCCGACCAAACGGCGTTCATCAATATGGGTCAGGTAATGACCTTCCGTAAGCTGGAAGAGCGTAGCCGTGCATTCGCCGCCTACCTGCAAAATGAGCTGAATCTGCAAAAGGGCGACCGTGTTGCCGTGATGATGCCGAATTTGTTGCAATATCCGATTGCGCTGTTTGGTATTTTGCGTGCTGGCTGTGTGGTGGTTAACGTCAATCCGCTGTACACGCCGCGCGAGCTTGAGCATCAGTTGAATGACTCCGGCGCCAAAGCGATTGTGATTGTCTCTAACTTTGCCCATACCCTTGAAACTGTTGTTAAGAACACCGGCGTCGAGCACGTTGTTCTGACCAGTCTGGGCGATCAGCTGTCTCGTCCGAAGGGCACTTTGGTGAACTTCGTGGTGAAATACATCAAGAAGATGGTGCCGAAATACAATCTTCCGCATGCCACCTCATTGCGAATGGCACTGCGCAAGGGCCGTCGCATGCAGTATGTGAAACCGTTCATGTCTGGCGATGACATGGCGTTCTTGCAGTATACGGGCGGAACAACCGGTGTAGCCAAAGGTGCCGTTCTTAGCCATCGCAACATGCTGGCTAACTTGATGCAGGCCAAAGGGGCTTATGGCCCTGTGCTGACCGAGGGGCGTGAAATGATCGTAACGGCATTGCCGCTATATCATGTCTTTGCCTTGACCGTAAACTGCCTGTTGTTTATCGAAATGGGCGGTCGCAACCTGCTGATCACCAACCCGCGCGATATCCCGACGTTTGTCAAAGAACTTCAGCGTTACCCATTCACCGCGATCACAGGGGTTAATACCCTGTTCAATGCCTTGGTGAACAACGAGGATTTCCACGAGATTGATTTTAGCAATCTCCGCCTTTCTGTTGGCGGTGGCATGGCGGTACAGCGTGCCGTGGCCGAAAAATGGAAGCAGATCACCGGTAACTACCTGCTGGAAGGCTACGGCTTGACCGAGTGTTCGCCGCTGGTGGCCGCTTACCCTTACGACTTGGTTGACTATAATGGCTCTATTGGCTTGCCAGTTCCATCGACCGAAGTTCGTATGGTTGATGATGAAGGCAACGTCCTAGGCAATGACCAGACTGGCGAACTACAGGTTCGTGGCCCTCAAGTGATGCGTGGTTACTGGCAGCGTCCGGAGGCAACCAAGGAAGTCCTGAATGACGAAGGCTGGTTGTCGACGGGTGATATTGTCCGCTTTGACGACGAGGGCTTCTTGCATATCGTCGATCGCAAGAAGGACATGATCTTGGTGTCGGGCTTCAATGTGTACCCGAACGAGATCGAAGATGTGGTTGCGTTGCACGACAAGGTACTGGAAGTGGCCGCGATTGGTGAGCCGCATGAAGTGTCTGGCGAAATTGTGAAGATTTGTGTGGTTAAACGCGATATCAGCTTGACTCGTGAGGACTTGCTGGAGCACTGCCGCGAACACCTGACAGGCTACAAGGTGCCTAAAATTATCGAGTTCCGCGAGGAACTGCCAAAGACCAATGTGGGTAAGATCCTTCGCAGAGCCTTGCGCGAGGAAGCTGACAAGACGTCGTCCGAGCAGGCCTAACGAACTGGAATTTGAATAACTAATGCCGGCAGTAAGCCGGCATTTTATTGGTGAGATAACCGTGAATTTTGAAATTATTACCAGCGCAGCGCGCTTGGAAACCGTTTGTGGCCAGGCTCGAAAGAAGCCGGTAGTGATGCTGGATACCGAATTTGTCCGTACCCGTACCTTGTATCCAAAATTGGGATTGGTACAGCTGTTTGATGGCGATAACCTCGCTCTGATTGACCCGCTGGCTATTGATGATCTTGAGCCGCTATGGGATTTGCTTCGCGATCAGTCGGTGGTGAAGGTGCTTCATGCTTGTGGTGAAGATCTTGAGGTGTTCCAGCATTATGCGGGCTGTCTGCCTGTGCCTATGGTTGATACTCAGATCATGGCGGCATTTTTAGGCTATGGCGTTTCGGCTGGATTTGGCACCTTGGTGAAGGATTTTCTTGGCGTAGAGCTCGACAAGGGCGAAGCGAGAACCAACTGGTTGGCTCGTCCGTTGACTGACAAGCAGCTTGATTATGCCGCAGCCGATGTATTTTACCTGCTGCCGCTTTACGAGGCTTTGTTGCCGCAGGTTGAAGCGCGTGGGTGGGCAGAGGCTCTTGAGCAGGAATGCGCCAGCCAGATGCTAAAGCGGATGAAGTCGGCTGATCCTGAGCGTGCTTATTTGGACGTGAAGAACGCCTGGATGCTCAATCCGAAGCAACTGGCTGTGCTGCAGCAGGCAGCAAAGTGGCGGATGCTTGAGGCGCGCAAGCGTGACTTGGCTTTGAACTTCGTCGTTAAGGAGCTGAATATTTGGAAGCTGGCTCGGTTGGGCATCAAGTCCAAAGCCGTTATGGAAAAAGAAGGCTTTGACAGCATGGAAATACAGCGCCATGGAAGCCGTTTGATCAAGATGGTGTTTGATGTCGAGGACATGGCTGCCGAACACTACCCGGAGAAGATCACCCGTTTGGTTGATCACCCGCGTTATAAGCAGACGGTCAAGGCACTCAAAGATGTTGTGGCGGAAGTACAGGAGCAAACAGGCCTGTTGCCAGAACTGTTGGCATCAAAAAAACAGATTAACCAGCTGATCAGTTGGGCATGGAACAAAGACCGTGCGGAAGCCCTTCGCCCGGAGATGCTCAAAAACTGGCGTCAACCGTTGTTCGAGGCAAAGGTACTGCCATTACTGGACAATAGCCAGTAACTGATGGATATGTCAGTTCGCCGTATCAGATAAACACAGCCCCGCAGAAGCGGGGCTTTGTTTTATTTGTCGTCATCGGGCAGGGTGACGTTTAACTCTAGTACCGAGAGATCTTCTTCTCGCTGGTCTAGGTTGACCGTAACCTGATCCGGGCTGATAGCAACATACTTTTGAATGACTTCCAGTATGTCTTGCTTCAGCTGAGGCAAATAGCTTGGTGCACCCTGATTGGCAGAGCGGCGTTCCGCAACAATAATTTGCAGCCGCTCTTTGGCAACACTGGCTGTCGTCGGTTTCTTGGGACGGAAAAACTCTAACAGTGCCATATTGTATTACCCTCCGAACAGTCGTTTAAGGAACCCTTTTTTCTCTTCTTCAAGAAAACGGAAAGGACGCTCCTCGCCAAGTAGGCGGGCGACCATATCTGCATAAGCCATACCAGCATCTGACTCTTTGTCGAAGATGACTGGCTCGCCTTTGTTGGAGGCGTTGAGTACGGCTTGGCTCTCAGGGATAACCCCTACTAGCGGTATGCGTAGGATCTCTTCTACATCGCCAACACTCAGCATTTCACCCAGTGTCACGCGGGCTGGGTTGTAGCGGGTAAGTAGAAGATGAGTCTTTACTGGATCCAAGGATTGTTCGGCCCGGCGTGACTTAGAATCAAGAATGCCAAGGATACGATCTGAGTCGCGTACAGAAGACACTTCCGGATTGGTTGTAACGATGGCTTCATCGGCAAAGTACAGTGCCATCAGGGCACCGGTTTCGATACCGGCTGGTGAGTCACAGATAATGAACTCGAAGTCCATTTCTTTTAGTTCATCAAGAATACGGCCGACCCCTTCTTTGTTCAGCGCTTCTTTATCTCGGGTTTGAGATGCAGGCAGAACATAGAGGTTGTCAACACGCTTATCTTTGATCATGGCCTGGTTCAGCGTAGCTTCACCATTGATCACGTTAACAAAATCATAAACGACACGGCGTTCACAACCCATGATTAAATCGAGGTTGCGCAAGCCGATATCAAAGTCAATTACAGCGGTCTTTTTGCCAAGAATGGCCAGGCCCGAAGCAATGGCTGCACTAGAGGTAGTCTTACCAACGCCACCTTTTCCTGAGGTAACAACGATAATACGTGCCATCATTAATTCCTTATTAAACGTTATAGAGCGAGAGGCTCTATGTTCAAATTACTGTCAGCGAGTGAGATAACGACTTGCTTACCCCAAAATTCGTCCTGAATATTGTCACTTAACCAGTAATTCCCAGCAATCGAGATTAGTTCTGGTTGTAGGTTATGGCAAAAAATTTTCGCATTGGGTTGCCCATTGGCCCCGGCAATCGCACGTCCGCGTAAGGTGCCATAGATATGGATGCAGCCATCAGCGATAATTTCTGCCCCTGCACTAATATGGCTCATGACAACAAGATCACAGTTCTTGGCATACACTTGTTGGCCTGAACGCACGGGATTGGTAATGATCCGCGTCGGTTCCATGGTAACGGTTTCTGCGGTTTCTGTCGCTTTGGTATGGCGTGCGGCATTCATAATTGCGAAGCCCGCCTCTTTGGCCTGTTCGCGCTGAATGTTGCCTTTGCAGCCACTAATACCGACAGGAATGACACCAGCTTGACGAATACGTTGATTTAATTCATTAAAATCGATATTTTCGCCAGCTTGGCTGACGTCAATGACAACCGGAGCTGCCGTGAAAAAATGAGGTGCCTGCTCAACTTTCTGTTTTAGGAAGTCGGCGGCTTTTTGGATGTCACCATCCACCAAGTGGAGGGCAGAGAGGGTAAAGGAGCCTCCCTTTAGTTCTGCTGTTTTTGTCATGAGGTATCAGGATGACTGTCGCTAAATTAGCCGGTTGGGTACGTTATCTCGAGATACCTAGCATGTTATATTCCAAACCGTATATCAGCAAGCTATCCTTGCCCTAAGGTTGCAAATTCGGAGCCGTATCTCATCGTGTTTTGCGAGTTTGGAAGCGGGAATAGGGCTGGCTGGGAATGATTGATGGATTCTGCGGTCATAATAGATAATTATCGTAAAGGTTATGCAAAGCATGTTGTGTGCAATTTATAGAAGTCCGAAAAAAGACAGTACCTACTTATATATCAGTAAGAAGGATGACTTTTCGTCTGTGCCGGATGCGTTGATGTCGACATTTGGAACCCCGCAGTTCGTGATGGTGATTAAGCTAGACGAAAGACGGAAACTGGCACAAGCGGATATAGAGAAAGTAAGAGCAGCATTGGTTGCGCCGGGTTATTACTTGCAAGTACCGCCGCCGGTACCGAACTTGCTTGAGATGTACAAGGCTGACAAGGCTGCCAAAAGCCAAGGGTAAATTATGCAAAAGCGATTGGTATCGGCCTTAGTGGCCTTAGGATTAGGACTGACATCTGTTGCTTCGGCGGCAGATACTGAATTTGATCAATATGTTGAAGGGCTAAAAGCCGAAGCCCGGGAAAATGGAATTTCAGAACCAATCCTCAATACGGCTTTTGATGGCATTGAGTTTGTAGAGCGCGCAGTCAAGGCGGATAAAAATCAGCCGGAGAAAAAATTAACGCTCGATGAATATATTCCTCGTGCAGTACCGGCTTGGAAAGTGAAGCAGGCTCGCGATTTATACCAGAAGCATAAAAGTGTGCTTGATGACATCGGAAAGAAATACGGTGTGCAGCCACGTTTTATTGTTGCTTTGTGGGGTGTGGAAAGTAATTTCGGACGCTTAACCGGAAATTATAATGTGATTGAAGCATTATCAACGATGGCTTATGAAGGCCGCCGGGAAGCATTTTTCCGCAAGCAGGTAATGGCAGCCTTGGAAATATTGGATGCCGGCCATATCGAACCACAAGAGATGAAAGGCTCATGGGCGGGGGCAATGGGACAACCACAGTTCATGCCAACCTCTTTTCTGACCTATGCCGTTGATGGTAATAGCGATGATAAGATTGATATTTGGAAAACCCAAGCCGATGTATTTGCTTCTGCAGCTAATTATCTTCATCAGGAAGGATGGAACGATCAATATACCTGGGGCCGACAGGTTAAATTGCCTGAGAACATTGATAGTGCCCTTATGGGAATCGATAAAGATAAAGGACGTTCTCTTGCCGAATGGGAATCGCTAGGTGTTCGTCGTTTAAATGGAACGGATTTGCCGAAGGTAGATATAAAAGCCTGGCTTATTCAACCAGATGATAGACATGGTAGAGCATATTTGGTGTATGGTAATTACCAAGTACTGCTCCATTGGAATCGCTCACACTATTTTGCTTTAGCGGTAAGTCACTTGGCTGATAGTATTCGTTAGAGCTCAAACAAAAAAAGCCAGCATTGATGTCTGGCTTTTTACTCAATATGGATAAGTTTTTGCTATATATATCTATTCGCTATCCCTTTAACGTATTGGCTTTTTAATTCAAAGGTTTAGAAATAGATTTTAAATAGTGCAAATAAAAAACCCGACCATGTGTCGGGTTTTTAATAAATTAGTCGATTATTTGATTTCGAACTCTTCTAGAGATTTACCTTCATCAAGTGCTTTTTTAAGTGCACTTGGTGTACGGCCTTGGCCAGTCCAAGTTTTCTCTTCACCGTTTTCATCAATAAAGCGGTATTTAGCAGGACGCTGAGCGCGTTTTGCTTTTGGTGCTTTAGATAGTGTTGCTAGAAGTTCTTCTGGGTCAATACCGTCAGCAAGTAGCATTTCACGATATTGAGCCAACTTTTCATTGCGCTCTTCTTCTTTAGCGCGAACTTCTTGTTCTTGCTCTGCGCGTTCTTCAACAACGGTAGTTAGTTTTTCTAGCGCTTCTTGTAGTTGTTCAAGAGTATATTCACGAGATAGTGCGCGAAGACTACGAAGATTCGTTAGCACTTTCATTAGATCAGACATGTTGTTATTTCCTGTTGGCTAAATACTGTAAAAAAAGAATAGCAGTAATAATTCTATAATTGCAATATTAATACTTTGAACTTGATAAGCCAAATAGAAATTTAATACTTCAATTAAAAAAATGATTATTAATAGGGGATAACTCTCATTAGTAATATTCTGTTGCTAATTGTAAACCCCACTTAATTGTTATCAAGATCCCAAAGAAGCGGTGCTACATGTTGCTTATCGCATGGTTGTGATTGAACTGGTGTGATGTTTTTTTAATCGCTACTGCAAAACTATTCACCAATATTGTTAAATCTTTCACGCTTCGTTGTTGCAATTGGATTTCCATTCCGTATTATTGACTTTACCTAGACCATAGGTAGAGGAGCATTGTCTAATAGTAGTTAGCCTTAGGGTGATACCAAAGAGGGATAACGAAAGGAGCCAGTGCCGAAGTGAGTTTTGGGTTATCAAGCCAGCTTGCTGGGGTTGTCGCCGAATAGGGGCAACACTGCCATAGTATATAATGACATTAACTATGGAGCGCTACTGTGGAGTCGGACGAGGGTATAGCCCTCCCTTCCTTATACTCTTTACGCATGACATGACGTTGTGTTTCGCAGTAGGTCTCCAACCAGGAACGGTTGTAGTAGAGATCATGAATATAGTAGATTTTTCCCATTCGGTAGTATCGATTATTCCCCCTCTGGTTGCGTTGGGGTTGGCAATATTAACTCGCCATGTCCTATTTTCTCTTGGGGTAGGCATTGTGTTAGGTGCCTTACTGTTAAGCGATTTTGCTCCATTACAGGCCGCATCGTATATAGGTACAACGGTAAAAGGGTTGTTTATCGATGATGGCAGCATTAATAGCTGGAATATGAGCATTGTTGCCTTTCTTATTTTATTGGGTATGACAACGGCGTTGTTGACGCTGTCAGGCGGTACCCGTGCTTTTGCCGAGTGGGCACAAACCAAGATAAAAACAAAACGGGGGGCAAAGCTACTCGCAGCATTCTTGGGCGTCTTCATTTTTGTCGACGATTATTTCAATAGTCTTGCCGTGGGGTCGATTTCTCGCCCTGTTACTGACCGTTTTTACGTATCCCGCGCAAAATTGGCGTATATTCTTGACTCTACCGCTGCACCGATGTGTGTATTGATGCCAGCTTCAAGCTGGGGGGCTTATATTATTACCTTGATTGGTGGAATATTAGTGTCTCACGGTGTGACAGAGTACACCCCGTTAGGTGCGTTCCTTCAGTTGGCCCCAATGAACTTCTATGCCGTTTTTGCCCTGTTAATGGTTTTTGTGGTGGCATGGTTTCAATTGGATATTGGCCCAATGAAGAAGCACGAACTAGAGGCGAGTCATTGCCGTGGCTTCGATGAAGGGGATGCGGATAAGCGCGCCAAGGATTTAAATGAAGAGTTGGAAATTGTCGAAAGCGCTAATGGTAAAGTTTCCGATTTGGTGATGCCAATTATTGCTCTGATTATCGCCACCTTCTTCTTTATGATTTATACCGGTAGCCAAGCACTTTCCGCCGATGATTTGCCGTTTACCTTATTGGGAGCATTTGAAAATACCGATGTGGGGATGTCATTGGTATATGGTGGACTTATTGGTCTGGTCTCTGCCTTAATTCCTATTTTTCGCCAGCGTATCGCAATGGGGGATGTGGTCTCAACAATGTGGATTGGGGCTAAGTCGATGTTTGGTGCAATATTGATCCTACTCTTTGCGTGGAGTATCGGTAGCGTGATCGGTGATATGGCAACAGGCAAATATTTGTCGACCTTGGTTGAAGGCAGCCTAGATCCGATGTTGTTGCCCGCTATTTTATTTTTGCTCGCTGGCGTGATGGCGTTTGCGACGGGTACATCGTGGGGGACGTTTGGTATTATGTTGCCAATCGCTGGGGATTTGGCGGCGGCAACAGATATTATGTTGATGCTGCCAATGCTTGGCGCGGTATTGGCTGGTTCCGTATTTGGTGACCACTGCTCGCCGATATCCGATACCACGATTTTGTCCTCGACCGGTGCCCGGTGTCACCATATCGACCACGTTTCCACCCAGTTGCCTTATGCGCTGTCAATTGCTTTGGTATCGACCATAGGTTTTCTTGTACTGGGTGCGACGGACTCATTGGCGGTCGCTTTCTTGGCCGCGACGGTTGCCTTTATCATCATGTGTAGCGTGTTGTATTGGATATCCCGGAGATCTTCTGATTTAACAGCCAAAGCATAATTGGACATACCAACGACAAAGAGTCTGTATTTGCGATACAGACTCTTTTTTATGCCTGTGATTTTGAGACGGCGGCTTTTAATCTTGGGGGGATTTCTGTAGCATCACGGCAGTTTTTTTGACTCAACCTACTTCGACTAGGAAAGCTTAATGGCCCAGATGTATTTCTATTACTCGGCAATGAATGCGGGTAAATCGACCACCTTGTTGCAGTCATCGTTTAATTACCGCGAGCGCGGCATGACACCGGTGATTTTTACTGCAGCAATTGATGATCGTTTTGGCAAGGGCAAAGTAAGCTCTCGGATCGGTTTGGAAGAAGAAGCCGAATTATTTGGCGATAGTGACGATTTGTATGTTCGCCTACAGAGTATGGCTGCAGATGGCAAGATTGACTGCGTATTGATTGACGAATGCCAGTTCTTGACCAAGACTCAGGTTTACCAGCTAACGGAAGTGGTTGATAAGCTTGATATTCCAGTATTGTGTTACGGGCTGCGTTCCGATTTCCGTGGTGAGCTTTTCGAAGGGAGTCAGTATCTGTTGGCTTGGGCTGATAAATTGGTCGAGCTAAAGACAATCTGCCACTGTGGCCGCAAGGCGAATATGGTGATCCGTCAAGATGAGACCGGCCGTGCTATTGCTGATGGCGATCAGGTTGAGATCGGCGGTAACGATCGTTATGTCTCCGTTTGTCGTACTCACTACAAAGATGCGCTGGGCCGTTAATGGCAGTGTAAGCGCCCTGTGAAGATGATTGACAGCCCGGCCATTTGGCCGGGCTGTTTTGTTTCGCGATTGTCTAGCGATGGCGGGATTGTAGCTTGGCCGTGACATCGGCGAGTGACAATCCCTGATCTTGCAGCAATACCAGCAAGTGGTAGATCAAATCGGCAGATTCGCTAACTAGCTCCGCCTTATCACCTGACGTTGCCGCCAGCGCGACTTCAACGCCTTCTTCGCCAACCTTCTGCGAAATCCGCTTGGTGCCACGAGCGTAGAGGCTTGCGGTATAGGACGAGTCGGGATCGGCTTCTTTCCGGCTAGCGAGGAGCTGTTCAAGTTGATGAAGGAAAACCAACGCGGGCTGAGCGGCGGCTGTGTCGCCGTGGTCGAAACAGGTTTCGGTACCGAGGTGGCAGGTTGGCCCTGCCGGCGTCACCGTGACCAGCAGGGTATCCTGGTCACAGTCAAGGCTGATGCTTTCAAGCGCAAGGACATTGCCAGAGGTTTCCCCTTTGGTCCAGAGGCGGTTTTTGGTTCGAGACCAGAAGGTAACCTGCTTGGTTTCGAGTGTTTGGCTCAGAGCTTGTTCGTTCATATAGCCGAGCATCAGGACTTGGCCGCTGGTGTTGTCCTGAATGATGGCCGGCACTAATCCGCCGACTTTTTCCCAATTGATCTGGCTGGCAAGGCTCATAGTCGGATCTCCACGTCTTGTTGTTTCAGGTAGTGTTTCAGTTCGCCGATATTGATAATTTGCTTGTGGAACACCGAAGCCGCCAGTGCCCCGTCGACATTGGCTTGATTGAAGGCGTCGGCAAAGTGGGACATTTCGCCGGCACCGCCAGAGGCGATGAGTGGTACATGGCAGACGGCCCGCACCATATTGAGCTGGTCGAGGTCATAGCCGTTGCGAACGCCGTCTTGGTTCATCATATTGAGAACGATTTCCCCTGCGCCCCGGCGCTGAACTTCCTTGACCCAGTCGCAGGTTTCCCAGCGGGTGGCCTGAGTGCGCTTTTCATCGCCGGTAAACTGGTAGACCTGATATTTTCCGGTTTGCGAATCGAAGTAGGAGTCGATACCGACGACGATACACTGTACCCCGAATTTGTCGGCTAACAGGGTGATCAGGCTTGGGTCGGCCAGTGCTGGTGAGTTGATGGAGACCTTGTCGGCTCCGTACTGGAGGATCCGGCTGGCATCGTCGGCAGAGCGGATCCCGCCGGCAACACAGAACGGAATATCAATCACCTCTGCGACGCGGGCGACCCAGCTTTTGTCGACCACCCGGCCGTCACTTGAGGCGGTGATATCATAAAAGACCAGTTCATCTGCGCCTTCTTCGGCATAGCGTTTGGCCAGCGGGACAATATCACCGATGATTTCGTGATTGCGAAACTGTACCCCTTTGACAACCTGACCGTCACGGACGTCAAGGCAGGGGATGATGCGTTTGGCGAGCATGATGAACCTCCGCCTTATTCTGCCCAGCAAGCAAAGGCTTGCTCGGCGGTAAATTTGCCATCGAGTAGGGCCCGGCCGACAATCACGCCGGCGACCCCGCTGCCTTTGAGTGCAGCAATATCATCCAACGAGCCTATGCCGCCCGATGACTGGAATTGTACCTGTGGGTAGCGATCGCAAAGCTCACGGTACAAGGCGACATTCGATCCGGTGAGCGTGCCGTCGCGTGAAATATCGGTACACAATACATGTTCAAGGCCGACGGTGAGAAAGTCATCCAGCAGTGCTTCGATGGTTACCCCCGAATCTTCCTGCCAACCGGAAACGGCGACCCTTCGTTGTCCATCGCGGTCAATGTTCACGTCAAGAGCAAGCACGATATGCGCCGGGCCGTATTTTTCTATCCAGCCCTTGACCATGTCTGGCTGCTTGACGGCTGTCGAGCCGATCACCACGCGCTGCGCCCCTGCGGCAAGCAGATCGGCAACGTCCTGCTCACAGCGTACGCCCCCCCCGATCTGGATATTGGCCGGAGTACTGGCAAGCAAGTTGCGGATCAGGTCAAGTTGGCGGGCTTTGGTATCCTTGGCCCCCGTAAGATCAACCAAGTGGAGCCAGTCGGCCCCGGCTTGTTGGTAAAGGTTGAACTGCTCTGCGGGGTTGACCTTGTATTCGGTGACCTTGCCATAGTCGCCTTGAAAGAGGCGGACTACCTGCCCATCAATCAAATCTAATGCGGGAATAATCATGTCTGTCCTTAGTGTCCTTACAATTCAAGAAAGTTCTTGATCAACTGGGAGCCGGCTTTGCTTGACCGTTCGGGATGGAACTGGACGCCGTAGTAGTTACCGCGTTGTACGGCGGCGGTAAAGGCATCGCCATAGTCACAGCGGGCGATGGTTCTGCCTCCCGCTCCTTGATTGAAAATAGGCATCGCATAGCTATGGACGAAGTAAAAGTAGCTGCCAGCAGGGATCCCCCTAAATAGCGGGTGATCTTGTTCAGGGGTGATGGTGTTCCATCCCATATGCGGCAGTGGCAGCGTCCCTGTTTTCATTTTATGGACAGAGGCATCACACAGTGCCAAGCAAGGGACCTGCTGCTGGCCATCTTGCCCTTGCTCGTCTGATTCCTTGCCAAGGAGCTGCATCCCGAGGCAGATGCCAAGCAGCGGTTTTTCGACCTGCCTGACCAAGTTGATCAGATCGCGTTCGGCGAGGTTTTTCATGGCCTCGCTGGCTGTGCCGACGCCTGGCAGGAAGAGTTTGTCTGCCGCTAGCACGACAGTCGGCTCTCGGCTGATCTCAACGCGGTAGCCAAGCCGCTCGATAGCGAACCTCACCGAAGAGACGTTGGCACAGCCGGTATCGATGATTACGATCTTCTGGCTGGTCGCGTTCATTAGAGTACCCCCTTGCTGCTTGGTAGCTCGTTGCCTTCGACCTTGATGGCTTGGCGTAGTGTACGGCCAAAGGCCTTGAACAGGCTTTCGATGATGTGGTGGTCGTTATTGCCTGTCGAACTCAGGTGAAGGGTGCAAGCCAGCGCATCGGTCAGAGAGCGGAAAAAATGCGGCACCATTTCGGTGGACAGGTCGCCAACACGATCACGGCTGAATTTTGCCTCAAATTTGAGGTAAGGGCGTCCTGAGAGATCAAGCGCACACTGGGCCAAACATTCATCCATCGGCAGGCTGAAGCCGAAACGGCCGATCCCGCGCTTGTCTCCCAGTGCTGTTTTCAGTGCTTCGCCCAGCGCCAGAGCGGCATCTTCGACACTGTGGTGGTCATCGATATGGAGATCGCCGGAGACGCTCAGTTCGAGGCGAAAACCGCCGTGGGTTGCGATCTGATCAAGCATGTGGTCAAAAAAGCCAAGACCAGTTTCAATCTTGTTCCCGCCGCTTTGATCGAGGTTTACCCTAACGCGGATATCGGTTTCTTTGGTGGTGCGCACAACCTCGGCGATACGCGGGCGGGTAGTGAGATCGGTGACGATTTGTTGCCAGCCCATATTTTGTGGGTGGTACTGGATACCCCTGATCGCCATGTTTTCGGCAAGGGTCAAATCTGTTTGGCGATCGCCAATCACGGCAGATGTTTCGAAATCGACCTTGCCTTGCTGGAGGTATTCTTTGACCAATCCGAGCTTGGGCTTGCGGCAACTGCAGTTGTCGGCTTCGAAGTGCGGGCAAATCAGTACATCGTCAAAGGTGATGCCTTGGGATTCGAATATCGCCATCATCATATTGTGCGGGGCATCGAAATCCGCTTGTGGGTAGCTGTCGGTACCAAGACCGTCCTGATTGGTGACCATGACTAGCCGGTAGCCCGCATCTTGTAGCTTGAGCAGTGCAGGGATCACGAAGGGCTCCAGTTGTAGTTTGTCGAGACGGTCGACTTGGAAGTCAACGGGAGGTTCGACGATCAGGGTGCCGTCACGGTCGATAAATAAGATTTTTTCCTTGCTCACAATGCCGTCCTTTTCTCGCTGTTTTGTGTCAGTTGCTCTCGGATAAAGGCGAGGGTTTTTTCGCACTCATCGCGGCTTCCAATGCTGATGCGGATACAGTTTTCTATCGGTGAACGGCGCAGGATAATGCCGTGCTCCCAGAGTGCCTTGAACAGTTCGTCGCTGTCAGGGAAGCGAACCAGCAGGTAATTGCCGTAGCCATCGAAAACGGTTACGCCGTCAAGCATTCCAAGGCCGGCCTGGAGATAGGCACGGTTGGCACTGATGTCCAGTACTTGAAACTTGGTTTTTGCCCGTCCTGATTCCGACAGGGCTTGGACTGCAATTTCCGTGACCGGCACCGGAACCGGATACGGTGCGATGATTTTGAGTAGCAGCTCGATAATATCGGGGTGAGCGAGGGTGAAACCACAGCGTAGCCCTGCAAGGGCAAAGGCTTTGGACAGCGTTCGCAGGATCACCAAGTTTGGATAGCGACCGAGCAAGTCGGCGGTGGTCGCTTCAGGGCAAAAATCGATATAAGCCTCATCGACGACGACCAGAGCGTTACCTGCGGTCATCTCCAGCAGCGCTTCGATATCGTCCCGGTCGATCAGGTTCCCGGTCGGGTTGTTGGGGCTGCAGACGAAAACGAGTTTGGTGCCCTCTAGGTTATTAGCTATCGCGGGCAGATCAAGTTGCCATTGCTCGGTGAGAGGGACCGTTTTGGTCTTCACATCGAAGATCTCAGCACTGATGGCATACATGCCATAGGTTGGCGGGCAATAGATGATGCTGTCTTGGTTGGGTTCACAGAACGCCCTGATCAGCAGTTCAATCCCCTCGTCAGCACCTCGTGAGGTCAGCACCTGCTCGTAGCGTACACCCGCATAGTCGGCGTAGGCGGCGATCAGCTCTGTCGGCTGGCAGGTGCTGTAGCGGTTGAGGCGCTCGCCGCTAACGCTGTACTCGTTGGAGAATGGGGATTCATTGGCATTGAGCCAGATATCGCCGTTCCCCCCCAGTCTCCGTGCCGATTGGTAAGGTGTTAGGTTGCGCACGGTTTTCCGTGCCAGTTGTTTGATGCTCATATCAGGCCTCGTTCCTTGGCGTTTGTTGTTGGGCTGCCAGTTTTTCGACGCGAATAGTGACGGCTCGCTTGTGGGCGCCGAGTCCCTCTGCATCGGCGATGGCGACCACGGTAGGCGCCAGTTCTTGCAGGCCTTGTGCACTGAGCTCCTGCACCGTCATCCGCTTGCTGAAATCGGCAAGGCCGAGGCTGGAGTAGGTGCGGGTGTAGCCGTACGTTGGTAGGACATGGTTAGTCCCTGATGCGTAGTCACCCACTGACTCGGGGGACCAGTCACCGAGGAATATCGAACCGGCATTGTCGAGCTGCGGGACAAGATCTCGTGGGTTGCGGGTCTGAACGATAAGGTGTTCTGGGCCATAAAGGTTCGAAATTTCAATACATTGAGAAAGGTCATCGGTCACAATCAACTGGCTGGCCCCCAATGCTTTACGGGCAATGTCTGCCCGGGGAAGGGCTTTGAGTTGGCGTTGGATCGCATCGGCCGTGCGCTCGGCTATAGCGGGGTCCGGGGTAACCAGAACGACTTGTGAATCGGGGCCGTGTTCGGCTTGGCTGAGCAAATCGGCAGCAATGAAATCCGGATCGGCGCTAGCATCGGCGATCACCAGTACTTCCGACGGGCCGGCTGGCATGTCAATGGCAGCACCGCGGAAGTCGTTGCTGACTTGGCGTTTGGCTTCGGTGACGAACGCATTGCCCGGTCCGAAAATCTTGTCGACTTTCGCCACGCTCTGGGTCCCGTATGCCATAGCAGCAATTGCCTGAGAGCCGCCAACATTGAAGATCTCGGTGATTCCGCACAGTTGTGCCACGTACAAGATTTCATCGGCAATGGGTGGTGGCGAGCACAGTATGATTTGGCGGCATCCGGCGATTTGTGCCGGGACACCAAGCATTAGGACAGTCGACGGTAGCGGTGCGCTGCCTCCGGGGATATACAGGCCGACCGAGTTGATTGGCCGGGTGACCTGCTCACATACCACGCCCGGCTGCGTTTCAATTTTTAGCGGGGGGAGCTGCTGAGACTTGTGGAAGGTGGCGATATTGCGGTAAGCGTGCTGGAGTGCCTGCTTCATCTCGTCACTGAGGCGCGCTGAGGCGGCGGTGACCTCCTCATTGCTGACCTTGATATTGTCGGGTTTTATGCCATCAAACTTTTCCGTGAGTTCAAGCAGGGCTTCATCGCCCCGCTGGCGTACATCGCGGATCACCGTCTCGACAATCGTGGTGATATTGGCTCCCTCGGTAATGGCCGGACGCTCCAGCAGGCTTTCTTGCTGGTTGCAGCTAAGGGATTGCCATACAACAGTTTTCATCGCTTACTCCATCATCTTTTCGATTGGCAGGACCAGAATCGAACTTGCCCCGAGCTCTTTTAGCTGTTCCATCGTTTCCCAAAAGAGGTTCTCGGCACTAACAAGGTGCACAGCCACCCGGTTTTTGTCTTGGGACAATGGCATTACGGTCGGATCTTCTGCGCCGGGTAACAGGTCTTTGATTTGTTCCAGTCGGTCTGTAGGAGCATGCAGCATGATGTATTTTGATTCTTTGGCTTGGATAACCCCTTGCATTCGGGTTAGCAGCCGCCCGATCAGTGCTTGTTTCTCGTTTGGCAATGTCCCTGATTGCTGGATGAGGACAGCCTTGGAACGCAGGATCACCTCGGCCTCTTTCAAGCCGTTTGCCTCGAGGGTTGCTCCGGTTGAAACCAGATCGCAGATCGCATCAGCCAATCCTGCCCGGGGAGCGACTTCGACCGAGCCATTGAGCATACAGGTACTGAAGCTTACCCCGAGGGTGTCCATGTAGCGTTTCACCAACTGGGGGTAGGTGGTGGCGATGCGCTTGCCTTGGAGATCTTGCGGTCCGTTGTATTCGGTATCCTTGTCGATGGCGATTGACAGGCGGCAGCCACCAAAATCAAGGCGACGGAGTTTGATGTACTCGGCTGGCTCGCCGCGAGCCATGCGCTCAAGGCTAACTTCCTCAAGCTCGTTTTCGCCAATCACGCCAAGATCAACCACGCCGTCCATAATCAGGCCGGGGATGTCATCATCGCGTACCAGTAACAGGTCGATAGGCATATTCTCGGCATGGACCACCAGACGCTCGCCGATCATGTTGAACTTTACCCCGCAGCGTTTGAGCAGTTCTTGGCACTCTTTGCTCAGCCGCCCTTTTTTCTGTATGGCAATTCGAAGTCGTTGTGTTTGCATTGTCTGATCCCTGTACTTGATGTTTTACCCTGAAAACAAAAAACCCTCGGAAGTCTTTGCTTCCGAGGGTCTTTGAAACTGTGCTATCGCTGACCGTTGGAAGAGATGTGTTAAGTCTTCCCGGCCGAGGCTTATCCTCCCGAAAGACTAATCAGGATGATGGTGATGATGAATGTTAGCCATAGCGATACGCATAATTATGTGCTCTTTGTAAGTCTTTATTTGATGTCGTGTCTGATATTTACACTAACTAAGCTGAATTTATTTTGCAATAACAAAATTAAAGAAATATTAAAATTTCATTATGCTAACAAGCGCGGGTGGAAATTGGTCATATTTCAGTTTTGCGGTGTGATTTTGTACGCCAATGGTTGTGTGAACAAATCGACGGTGGTATTGAACGTTGCAACGGCGTTACGAGGTGGTGGGAATATCTATTGTGGTGCAGTAGCTAGCTTTTTCTTGTTGGGGGCGCTTTTTTCTTGCCGGGGGATAGTAAAGAGATGGCCGCCGGGACAACGTTATTGTCGGTATCCCGGGGCTTTTACTGGGGGGCGGTTGTTAGCCGGTATTACCCGCAGCACTTCTTGTGTTTTTTACCGCTACCACATGGGCAAGGATCGTTGCGTCCAACCTTGTTGCTGGTTGCTGGCTGTGGTGCTTCTGGTTCGGCAGGCTCCGGGTATTCACCGTCAATGTAGAACCATTGTGCTTTGCCGTTATGTTCTTCGTGCAGGAAGCGGGAGCGTTCGTGAAGGCAGTATTCTTCTTTGCCGTCGCGGTAGTAGGCATTGAACTCGACGAAGCCTTCACCGCTTGGCGCGATTTCGTTGCTGATCACTTCTAGCCCCAGCCATTCGCTGTCGACAGATTCGGCAATGGCTTCACGGTGCTGCTCGGCGTGGCAGCTTGGATGGTAGGTGTCGACCACGAAATCGACCAGTCCGAGGACATGGGCACAATAGCGGGCACGCATGAGCTGTGCCGGTTGAATGGCAAGACTTGGATCGTGGTGGATCGGCTGGCAGCATTGCGCCAGGGTCAGTGTGCTACCGCACGGGCAGGCATTATCAGGCTTGGCCATGGTTATTCCGCGTTTCTTTTTTCAAAAATTGTCGCCCATTTTATAGACTCCAAGTACAGATCGCCAACAACAGATTCACTCACGCCGAGCGTCGCGCTTATTTGTTGGATCCGTGTCCAGTTGGCCTCTTCGTAGGAGCAGATAAGCTCTAGCAGGGCGCCTAAGTCACCTTGGCGGTTGATCAGGGCGTGGTGGATATGGCTGTCTAGCGGCAGTTGTTCCAGCAATAGCTCAATTGGCTGATCGAGAATGGAATCCAGTAGCGAAAACAAGCCTACAAGAAAGGCCTGACTGTTGTCGATATCCGGTAAGTGGTTACTAACCTGCTCGCAGAACCGGGCTCGCTGCAGAGAAAGAAGGTAGAGCGAAAGGGGTTTATTTTCAGCTGCATGCGAGGTAGCGACAAAGGTAATGAAGCGGCGTAGCTTTTCTTCACCCAGATAAACGAGAGCCTGTTTGAATGACGATATCGGCTTGGCCAGAGTCACGGTCATGTTGTTGACATGACGTAGAAGTTTGTACGAAAGCGAAACGTCGGTGGCAATAATGGCCTCAACGGTATTGAAGTTGACCTCGGGCTTGGTGATCTCCCGATACAGTTGCAGGGTCGTTAGAGCTGATGGTGTTAATGCCTTGCGGGTAACCAGTTCTGGGCGACTGAAGAAAAAACCTTGGAAAAAGTCGAAGTCGTTATCGCATGCGGTGATAAATTCTTCGTATGTTTCAACTTTTTCGGCCAGAAATTGCAAATGCCGGTTGAGTATACGCTGGCGGCGGATAAAGAATCCGGCCTTAGCGATTGGCGTTAGCTTGATATCGAATTTGATGATGTGGATATACGGCAAGAAACGCAGCCATTCCGGCGATGGGATGAAATCGTCCAGCGCGAGGGTATAGCCCTTGCGATTGAGTTCAATAATCGCCTCGAGTAATTCATCGCTGGGTTGGCATGACTCCAATATTTCGATAATAAAACAGTGCTTAGGGAATAGCAGGGGAGTGCGTTTAATGAGGCTGCTATAGGGAAAATTAACAAACGCACGTTTGCCCGCCGTCACTTCTGCGGTGCTCGAGGTTAGAAAATTATCAGCAAGCAGGCGATGCGTAGCGTGTTCATCTTCCACTTCGGGAAAGCAGTTATTCGGCCCATCCCTGAAGAGCAGTTCATAACCAATGGTCTCTTTGTTTTTATTTAGAATCGGTTGTCTAGCGAGATATGAGTTCATGGATAATGAAGTTAGTTGGGCATCGATGAAAATATAAGCCAGTGAAAGAGGCAGGAAAAGCTCCCGTCTGTACTTAGCTGCTAGTATCGCAAAATATAACGACTATAAACAGGATAACTTAATAGCAATTATACATTTTAAATTTGTCCCGACATATCGTAGCAGTATATACCTCGGCTATTTCAAGACAACTCACTTGCAGTAAAGATTTTGCTACTTTGAATTCTGCCTTGCGAAATAGCTTGGATATATGCGCTTGCTTATTCAGTTTAGAACGACGAACCATCGTAATTTGCATAAATTATAGAAAAAACAGCCGCAATGGAGGATAATCGTCAATCCTTCCGTAAAAAAATCTGTGTTGCTCATGACCGTATTCACATTCATACAAGCGGGATTGCTTGTAGGTGGCGGTGTTTTTATTGTTATGCTTTTAATGGCTTGGCAAAAAAACCGAAAGCAGGAAGCGCATACCAAGATCATCCCAATCGGTATTATTGGTGGTTTTGCAAATTTTTGCGATACCTTGGGTATCGGCAGTTTTGCCATCAAAACCGCAGGGTATAAGCAATTTAACTTGGTCGACGATCAATTGCTCCCCGGTACCTTAAATAGCCAAGCTGTGTTGGCGACGGTTGTCCAGTCATTGATCTTCCTTACCGCTGTGGATGTCGACCCTGTCACCCTAGTCAGTATGGTCGTTGCTGCCTGCTTGGGGGCAACTGTCGGGGCGAAGTTGGTATCAAGCTGGGATCGTCAGGTCATCCGTTTGGTGATGTGCCTTGCTTTACTGGTGGTGGCGAGTTTGATGCTGGCCGGGCAACTGAAGCTATTTCCACTAGGGGGATTGGCCTTGGGACTGACTGGCTGGAAACTGGCGCTGGCCATTGCTGGCAACTTCTTGTTTGGGGCCTTGATGACTGTCGGGATCGGCTTGTATGCCCCGTGCATGACGATGGTCTACCTGCTGGGCATGAATCCGCTGGCCGCCTTTCCGATCATGATGTGCTCATGCGCATTTTTGAGCTTCTTCTCGGCCGGTGGTTTTATTATTCGTAACCGGGTGAATGCCCGTGCGGCGCTGGTGGTTGCCGTTACCGGACCGATAGGGGTGGTGATTGCGGCGTATCTGGTGAAGTCGCTGGATATGCATCTGTTGGCGTGGCTGGTGATTGGCGTGGTGTTGTATACATCACTGACCATGTACCGCTCGTGGTCTAAAGAGCGCCGGGTTGCCCCTGCCGTAGTTGTCGCGACAGAAAGCTGAGTAAGACAGCGATACTGTTCGACGAGTAAAAAGAAAGGTACGCCACGGCGTACCTTTTTTGTTTTTATTGTTCGCAATGCCTTGTTGATAGTTCCGGTGTCGCGAACTCCCGAGTTTCTAGTATGTTGCCATCGGGCGTACAAACTAGCACCGAGCCATGTTCATACCAGTCGCCGAGGACGATCCGGGTGGCTGGCGAGCCATCCATGTCGAGCTCGTGAACGGCTGGTCGGTGGGTGTGGCCGTGGATCATCAGGGCGACCTGATGTTGACGCAATTGGCTGACGACTTCGTCGGGCGTGACATCCATGATGGTATTGCTTTTGGTTTGGTTGGTATTGCTGCTATTGCTGCGCAGCTTGTCACCGATTTTTTGGCGGTAGCTCAGCGGAAGACAGAAATACAACCACTGGATAAAGCGGTTGTGGACTTTCTTCCGGTAGCGCTGATAGTCCAGATCCAGAGTGCACAGCGTATCGCCATGGAGGATCAAGGCCGGGGTGCCGTATAGGTCGATCACCGTGTGCTCGGCAAGTAATTCCACCCCGGTTTCGCGTGCAAATTGTTGGCCAATAAGGAAGTCACGATTGCCATGAATGAAATAGCATGGGACACCACTGTCGGTCAGCGTGCGAAAGGCCGTCTTGATTTGCTGGTGGAAAGGGGAATCGTCGTCGTCGCCAACCCACATTTCAAACAAATCCCCAAGAACGTACAGGGCATCGGCCTGGCTGGCTTCGTTGGCCATGAAATTAAGGAAACAGGCCGTAATATCATGGCGCTCGGCACTTAGGTGCAGATCAGAGATAAATAGAATCATAGAAGGAAAAAGGGCGGCTCAGTGGCCACCCTTCGCGACGATTAGTCTTCGATAGTTACGCTGTTGATCAGCACTTCTTCAACCGGTACGTCCTGGTGTACATAACCCCAGTTGCCTGTTGGAACGGCTTTGATCTTGTTGACTACGTCCATACCTTCGACAACTTCAGCAAACACGCAGTAGCCCCAGCCATTAGGTGTTTCAGATTTGAAGTTAAGGAAGTCGTTGTCGTTCACGTTGATAAAGAACTGCGAGCTAGCTGAATGCGGTTCCATCGTACGTGCCATTGCTAGCGTGCCGACTTTGTTGCTTAGGCCGTTGTTTGCTTCGTTCTTGATTGGTGTGCGTGTTTCTTTCTCTTCCATGCCAGAGGCCATACCGCCGCCTTGGATCATGAAACCGTCGATAACACGGTGGAACAGAGTACCGTTGTAGAAACCGTCACGGCAGTACTGTAGGAAGTTAGCGCAAGTTTCAGGCGCTTGTTCCGTGTTCAGCTTGATTTTGATGTCACCAAAAGTAGTGTGAAGCGTTACCATGAGCTTGTCCTTTAATGGATATCTATTGCTTTGAATACTGAATTCTATCTTATCCGCATCAAGCGTCAATAATGATAGCCCGTGAGAGTGCCGTTGATAGTAAATCGGTGAGATATTAACCGCTTGCATAATTATAGATGAGCGCAGGCCATTGTTCGGTACAGATTGTATCTGTCACCTGTTTGCCGCAAGGTGGAATATCCATGATTTTCCTTGCTATATATAGTCATTAAAGGTGTAATAACCGACTAAATTCAGTAATCCCACCACATGAGTATAAAAGAGACATGTTGAAGATTTATAACTCACTGACAAGACAGAAAGAGGAATTCAAACCCATCCAGCCTGGCAAAGTAGGCATGTATGTCTGTGGGGTTACCATTTACGATTTGTGTCACATTGGCCACGGGCGTACCTTTGTTTCGTTTGATGTGGTTTCTCGCTACCTGCGTTACAGCGGCTATGATCTGACATTCGTCCGTAACATTACTGACATCGATGACAAAATTATCAAGCGAGCGGCGGAGAACGGCGAAACGTGCGAGTCATTGACTGAGCGCCTGATCGGCGAAATGCATGCCGATTTTGATGCACTGGGTTTGAAGCGCCCTGATATCGAGCCGCGTGCAACACAGTTTATTGCTGAAATTATCGCCCTGTGTGAACGTCTTATCGAACGTGGCTTTGCCTATGTTGCCGACAACGGCGACGTGATGTTCGAAGTGAGCAAGTTCAACGAGTACGGCAAGCTGTCCAAGCAGGATCTTGAGCAGTTGCAGGCGGGTGCCCGTGTGGATATCGAGGCAGCCAAGCGTAGCCCACTTGATTTCGTACTGTGGAAAATGTCTAAGCCGGGCGAACCGACTTGGGAATCGCCATGGGGCGCTGGCCGTCCAGGTTGGCATATCGAATGTTCTGCGATGAATTCCGCGATTCTTGGTGACCATTTCGATATCCACGGTGGCGGTTCGGATCTGATGTTCCCGCACCACGAAAACGAAATTGCCCAATCTTGCTGCGCAACCGGTACACAGTATGTGAACACTTGGATGCACAGCGGCATGGTGATGGTGGATCGTGAGAAGATGTCTAAATCACTGGGTAATTTCTTTACCATCCGTGATGTACTGGCGTACTTCGATCCTGAAACTGTGCGTTACTTCCTGATGTCTGGCCATTACCGTAGCCAGCTGAACTACAGCGAAGACAACCTCAAGCAGGCGCGTTCGGCTCTTGAGCGTCTGTACACCGCACTACGCGGTTTGGATACGACAGCAATTGCCGCTGGCGGCGATGAGTTTGTTGCGCGCTTCAAAGAAGCGATGGATGACGACTTCAACACCCCAGAAGCTTACTCGGCGCTGTTTGACATGGCTCGTGAAGTAAACCGTCTGAAAGCTGAAGATATGGCAGCAGCATCGGTATTGGGTGCGCGTATGCGTGAGCTGGCGGATGTTCTTGGTCTTTTGGGTCAGGAGCCAGAGGCGTTCTTGCAAGCGGGTGCAAGCGGTCAGGATGATGACGTTGCAGAAATTGAAGCATTGATTCAGCAGCGTCTTGATGCCCGTGCGGCAAAAGATTGGGCGGCAGCCGATGAGGCGCGCGACAAGTTGACGGAAATGGGGATTATCCTAGAGGATGGCCCACAGGGTACAACTTGGCGTCGTAAGTAATCGCCGCAAGATAAGTTATTAAAGAATAGAAAACCGGAGCTTTGGCTCCGGTTTTTTATGGTTTGGATATGGTGGCTGGATATATACCTAACTTGTTGAACGCGGGCTAAAGATCACCATTCGAATATTAATTTGTCTTATTTCCCTGATGATTTTCGTAAACAGTGACTTAAGTGGCTGAAAAGGAAATTTATTGGACTATTATTCTGCATCATATTTCCAATAACTCTACATTCACATCAGGACGATAATAATGAATAAGATTTATCTTGCGACAATGATTGGCTGTGCTTGTTTGTCTGCGACTGCATCGTTTGCAGCCCAGTCGATGGACGACAAAATTGTGGTTGCCCACCGTGGCGCGTCAGGCTATTTGCCTGAGCATACTTTGCCAGCCAAGGCGATGGCCTATGCGATGAAGCCAGACTACATTGAGCAGGATGTCGTGATGACCAAGGACAACCAGCTGGTGGTGCTGCATGATCATTATCTGGATCGCGTCACCAATGTGGCCGAACTCTTCCCAGATCGTGCCCGTAAAGACGGCCGTTACTACGCGATTGATTTCACTTTGGATGAAATTAAGCAGATGAGTGTGACGGAAGGCTTCAATATCAAAGACGGTAAGCAGGTACAGGGGTTCCCGCAGCGCTTCCCGATGTGGAAGTCAGACTTTAAAGTGCCGACCTTCCAAGAAGAGATCGAAATGATCCAAGGTCTGAACAAGTCGCTAGGCTATGGGATCGGTATTTATCCTGAGATCAAGGCCCCGTGGTTCCATCGCCATGAAGGCAAAGATATCAGTGCTGCCGTATTGAAAGTGCTTAAAGATTACGGCTATACCAGCAAAGACAGCAAGGTATATCTTCAAACTTTTGATTTTGATGAACTAAAACGCATTCACGACGAGCTGATGCCCAAGATGGGGATGGACGTTAAATTGGTTCAGCTAATGGCCTACACCGATTGGAACGAGACCATGGTTTACGGCAAGGATGGTAAGGCAACCCCATACAACTATGATTGGATGTTCAAGCCGGGCGGTATGGCAACCGTGGCGAAGTATGCTGACGGTATTGGCCCATGGAAACCAATGGTGGTATCCGATGCATCGACCAAGGGGAATATCAAGCTGACAGGTCTGGTTGAAGCGGCCCATGAACAGGGCATGCAGGTTCATCCGTATACCTTCCGAGCTGACGAAGGCCGTATTCCAGCTTATGCCGATGATTTTAATGGGATGCTCGATGTGTTCTACAAGACTGCCGGTGTTGACGGGGTCTTTACTGACTTCCCAGACAAAGCCGTTGATTATTTGTCAGAGCAGAAGAAATAAAGCGTTTATATAGGTACAAAAAAGCCAGCCATTAGGCTGGCTTTTTTGTACGGGTTACTTGCTCAGGCGTATATCGATCCGGTTCCATTCATTGATTGTAGAAGGGGATTCGAGACCTTTGTCTGAACAGTATTCAATATCCCCGTTTGCCGTTGTGCCTTCGTTGCAGCCGCCGTTTGCTGTTGGTTTGAACGGCATGGGTGACTGGCGGTAGGCCACAAACGGGACGGCGGCTTGCCAGTTGCCGGCATTGAGCGCGCTGTCGTCAATCAGGGTGAAGGTCAGAAAACGGTTAGTCGTACCGCCGTCACAGCGGATGTATTCGTCCATTGGCTGCGGTGTTGCGCGTTTGGCGGCCACTGAATCACGGTTGACTTGTGACGGGCAGCCATCAAAGCGCTGGACAAGGAACATGACCGGCTTGATATTGCTCGGTGTTGGGCTCTCGCCCTCCGGCACCATCCTGACGACGACCATTTCCCCTGCGCCATGTTTTTTTAGCAGTTCCCCGCTAGCTGGGGCGTGTCGGGTACCTGCAAACATGACTTTGGTTTCTTGAAGGTTCTTGAAACTGTCATTGTCTGCTGTCGGGTTGAGTCGGCTTTCGAACAGGGTGCCGACATGATCCAAGGTGATATCACGGTTCGAGCTGCCCGTTGGCGGTGGTAGAACCGTGACTTTGGTTTGTGCGTTGTCACTGAGCGGGTAGTAGTTTTCATCACCGCTTTCACTGATATACAGGCTGGCCGAGGAGTATAGATAGGTGTAATCCAGTAGTGAAATCAGGCCGGTATTATTATCTATATCAACAAGGTAGCTAGAGCCACTTTCAGAAAAATGGCGGGTGCCGATAGGCGCTTGCTCGATCGGCAGGGTTACCTGTTTGCCCGGTGCATAGGTTACCTGAAGCGGTTTGACGCTCAGTCCAGGGTGCTCAGCTTTGGCAATGTTACCGTTGGCGGAGAAAGGATCGACGGTGTAGTTGCGCGAGTCGGCATTGATCATCACGGTGAAGTTACCTGCGCTTTGGATTTCAAGAGCGCCGGATGTTGAGCTGATCTGCTTGACGGGCGTATCGCCTTTGTCCACTAGGCTATAACGCAGCACGGTATCGCTAGGGAGTCCTTCAACGACAGGAAGAATCGATTTGCCGGGCGTATAGGTAGTGTCGGGATAGTGGGCTTCGACAACCGCTACCGACGGGGTTATCTCGACGTTGAAGAAAGTCTCTGCCGGTTTGTACAGTGCCGATCCGCTGTCCTTGACTGCCACGGTTGTCTTGCCTGCATTCAGAATAGTCATTTGGCCGTTGGCGGGATCAATACGGACAACGCTGTTGTCGGCACCGTCGGCAAGTGCATAGAGAAGGGTGCCGTGTTTCCCTATGATGGCTGGTGGTGCGAGAGAGGCATTGCCAGCCTTGTAGATGGCTTTGACACTGGATGCCGAGAGCTGGGTGTCGGCTGGGGTCATGATCACTGAGAGCGATTGGCTCTTCGAGGCGAGGTAATTTTGGCTCTCCTTGACATTCAGGGTCAGTGTCGTGGTACCTGTATTTTTGATATTCAGGCAATTTAGGGCGCTGTCGTAATCGGCAACATTAGGGTTGCTATTGGCCGTGATATCCAACGCTGCCTGGTTACCGCTGACAAGGTTTGATAGTGGGTAACACATGGCCTGATAGGGTTGCTTGAGATCCTTGACTGCCCATCCTGGATGGGGAATCTTTTCGATGTTGATCGCCACCGGCACCGGGGTGGATTCTCGGTAGTTTGTACCGCCGGAATCTGTTACCCGCAAGGTTGTTTTTCCGGCATGCTGGATAATCAGCTTATCGCCGTTGATTGCCACTGGATTGTCGCTGCTGGCTGGATCGGGCTTAAATGTCAGGGTTCCGAATTGTCCCTCAAGACGGGGGCTTAGGATCTGCCCATCATTGAAGGGGACGTCTATTGCTGCAGTTTTGGTTATCCCAGGGTGTTCACCTTTGTTTATGACGACGCTGAAGGTGTAATTAGAGGATGGGTAGTTCGGGTCGCGATCGTCAATGGCGGTAATGCTGGCGGAGCCTGTACCGATAATTTGAGGCAGGCCGCTGAGTGGGTTGATCATGACCGCGTCACTGTTGCCTTCTAAAACATAGCGTGGAGGTGCAATGACAGAACGAACGTTGGGCTCGATTAGCGCATCGGGCTGGAAGATTACTGAGACGGGATCGACCGTGATAGGAAGGCGGTTTCCTTGGGTGATCGTTACTGGAAATGAGGTCGTTTGTACCGGGTGATCATAGCTTTCACCGTTGGTAGCAATAACATTAACGGTCACCTCTCCGACATTGAGTACAGTGATCAAGCCGGAATCTTTATCAATATTGATGACATTGTCAGGGCTATCGTCACTCAAGCTGTAGTGATATATGGCATTTTCATTACCATAAATTCGCCATGGCAGCATTTCATATTGGGGAGCATAGGGTTCGCTCAGCGGGGCAAATCCCAGACTAGGGGCATTAAGGGCCGAGATGGTGACATTGATAGTGGTTGTGGCCGGCTCAAAGCGATCGTTGCCTTGGTCTGTGACATGGACGGTAGCGATCCCTGCAGCATAAGGTGTGATTTCACCAGTGACTGGGTCGACATCAATCAGGTTTTGGCTGGCAGGATCGACCGAGAAAAAGAGCTCGCCGTGGGCATTGTTGACGGTAATACGCTGTTTGTCGCCATCGTTAAGGTGAACCGAGAGATCCTGACCATGGAAAACGGGGTTGATGCCTTTGTTGACATACAAGGTAAAGGTCGTATCAGAATCTTGGTAGTCACCGCTATGGTCGATGGCTGTGATAGTTAGAATGCCAGGTTTTAGGACTGATATAGATGTGGCGTCGGGTGATAGAGTCGCCATTCCTGCAGGTTGACTGTCGATAATGCGCAGTTTGATGGAACCATACTGGTTGCCCAATGCGGGGGTGAAGGTGAGATTATCGGTATAGTTGAGAGTGGTATCCTCACTAGTGAGTGGTTCTCGTGCCTGCTTGGTGGGCTGAAGAGAGCCTGCTGGGGCAGAAGAGCTTCCGCCGTCATCACCGCCGCCACCGCAGCCGAATAGTGTCAGGCTGCCACAGACTAGGGCAGTCAGCATAGAATATTTGAATTTTTTCATAGATTTCTTTTGGGATGGTTATAAAAAATGGATCTTCAATCCTGAAGTTTTGTGAAGGGGTATTCCTTTTGGCGATTCTATGGGGGTGTTGCAATAAGTGCAATGGGCTGAAAAATAAAGAAAAATGCATATTGCTTGCATCTTTAGATGAATGAATATCGCAAAAAAGTAAAAAATTGTTACTGGGCGGGAGGATAGCCATACCCATGGGTATGGCTGGTATTGGTATATGGAATAATAACGTAAGTTATGTTTTCAGTTTTGCAGGCTTATCGCCACGTATTAGAGGTGTTCGGGAAGCTCGGTTCCGCATTCTCGGCAGTAGTTCGCGTCGGTATCGTGGCCGCTGGTGGCGCAGTTTGGGCAGCGGATCAGGTTGCGGTGGTGCTTCATCTCCTGATTGAGTTCTGCTGTGATGATGCCGGTTGGAACCGCCAAGATGGAATAGCCTAACAACATAGTAAAGGCAGCTATCGCTTTGCCAAGGTCTGTTTGCGGCACGATATCGCCGTAACCTACGGTGGTAATGGTGACAATGGCCCAGTAAATACTTGTCGGAATACTGGTGAAGCCATTTTCAGGCCCTTCGATGGCATACAGCATTGAGCCGAGCACGGTGACCAAAATCGCAACGGTGCTGAAGAAGACCAGAATTTTCCGCTGGGCCATCAGTAAAGAGCGCAGCAAGATGTTGGAGTCTTGTAAGTATCTAGCCAGTTTGAGGATTCGGAATATCCTCATTACCCGGATAAGCCGAACGATGAGCAGGTAGTTGGATCCAGGGAACAAGAACGCTAGGTAACTCGGCAAAACGGCGATCAAATCGATGACCCCATAAAAACTGCGTACGTAGGCCCAGGGTTTGGGTGAGCAATACAACCGAAGCAAATACTCAATTGTGAACAAAATGGTGAATGTCCATTCGAGGACATACAGCACTCGGCTGAACTGGGATTCAACATCTTGGACGGAAGAGAGGATCAAGATCAGCTCGGAGCTCAGAATGGCGATAATCAGGGCGATATCAAAATACTGCCCGGCCTTGCTCTGGGTTCCGAAGATGATGTTATAGAGTTTTTTTCTGATGTTAGGGTGGTTCAACCTGTTTGGCTCCTGAGGCTCGGTGTTGTCTTGGCTGGGGAGTGTAAATTTGCAGGCATGAGCATATAAAAGATAGCAAGGCGAGGCAACGGCGGCAGGGGTTTCCTGCCGCCTGATGGTGATATTCTGGTTAACCTGACGGGATTATGCCAATCCGGGGAACAGGGCGCGGAGGCCGTTGGCGATAAACTCGATCCCCAGTGCTGCTAGGATCAGGCCCATGATACGGGTGATAACGTTGATCCCGGTCTGGCCGAGGACGCGTACAATGATCGGTGCGGCACGGAACAACATCCAACAGCAGAACGCAAAGGCGAGAATGGTGGCAGCAATGCCGAGGGTATTGCCGAGATCTGGGTAGCGCGAGCCGTAGACAATCGTCGAACTGATGGCACCGGGGCCGGCCATCAGGGGCATGGCAAGAGGAACGACACCAATTTGCTCGCGGCTGATGGATTCTGATTTTTCTTGTTTGTTCTGTTTATCTTCACCGAGCTTGCCGCTCATCATCGAAAAGGCGATAGTGAGCAGCAGTAGGCCGCCGGCGACGCGAAATGAGTCAAGGGATATGCTAAACATATCGAGCAATAGTTGCCCCGCCAACAGGGAGACCGTGAGGATCACGGCAACGCCGATATTGGCTGTTAGTGCTGTTTTGTTACGCTCCTCCGCTGGCATATGTCCGGTTAACGAGACAAATATAGGCATAATGCCGATGGGGTTGACGGCGGCGATCAGGCCGACAAAAAACTGCAAGAAGATGGCGATGTCAAATGTTTGCATTTTATTATTCTGGACATTTAGAGAGTGGACACTGTGTTAATCCTTACCCGTATTCCTGCGCATATTCTGAGGTGAGTTACGCGGGCGTTGCCGAGAGGCCGTACCGCATGGCTAAACCGAGTAATACTGTTGGATAGCGTAAGTTGACGTTACTTTAAGCTAATCGTTTGCTTTTAACCAATAAAAAATAGCCATCCGTACTACATAGCAACGGTTATTTATGAATTTCATGTTGCACCACTGTAAAGTGCAAGCTTTTTGGCGTACCCTCTAAGGGGGAATTATGTGCTACTTTCGAAGCTGAAATTTGATGCCTGTAATGAAATCTTTACGTGAGTGCTATCACAGTTTCTTTCTACTTATGAGTGATTGTGTAGCTTTATTACGTAATAATCAGGGCGGTTAGTTACCGCGGTCATAATCGCTTGGTTGCATTTAAAATAGAAAACTTCACATTTTCTTCGTATAAATTACTGTTTTTATATGATGAAGTTCTAATTTTGACAAAATGTAATTAGCAACATTAACAAGTGATCTAAATCAATTTTTTTCGCGGTGTGAAAGAATATAATCAGTTTTGAAAGCAATTTACTAAGTGTGTGTGTTACCGAATTGTTTGCGCAGGATGCTCGGAAGGTAACGAAAAGGATGTGGAACGCGTCCTTACTAAAAAGTTTTCAATCTTAAGTTAGGAGTTAACTATGCCTGTAACTAATGTGGCTGAACTTGATGCAATGATTGCACGCGTAAAAGCGGCTCAAAAAGAGTTTGCAACTTACTCTCAAGAGCAAGTTGACAAGATCTTCCGTGCTGCTTCACTGGCCGCTAACCAAGCTCGTATTCCTCTAGCCCAGCAAGCGGTAGCGGAATCAGGTATGGGTATCGTTGAAGATAAGGTTATCAAAAACCACTTCGCGTCAGAGTACATCTACAACAAGTACAAAGACGAAAAGACCTGTGGCATTCTTGATGAAGATGACAACATGGGCACGATGACTATCGCTGAGCCTGTCGGCATCATCTGCGGTATCGTCCCAACGACTAACCCAACATCTACAGCCATCTTCAAATCTCTCATCTCTCTTAAAACGCGTAACGCGATCATCTTCTCGCCACACCCTCGTGCGAAAAACTCAACTAACGATGCTGCCAAGCTAGTACTTGATGCTGCAATTGCAGCCGGTGCGCCAAAAGACATCATTGGCTGGATTGATGAGCCATCAGTTGAGCTGTCTAACGCCCTGATGAAGCACGATGACATTGCATTGATCCTTGCTACTGGTGGTCCAGGCATGGTTAAGGCTGCATACTCTTCTGGTAAGCCTGCAATCGGTGTTGGTGCGGGTAACGTACCTGTTGTTATCGACGAAACGGCTGACGTTAAACGTGCGGTTGCTTCTGTTCTTATGTCTAAGACATTCGATAACGGTGTTGTATGTGCGTCTGAGCAGGCTGTTATCGTTGTAGATGCAGTTTACGAGGAAGTGAAACAGCGTTTCGCAACGCACAAAGGTTATGTACTAAGCAAGTCTGAGGCTGACAAAGTACGTAAAGTATTGCTTATCGACGGTAACCTGAACGCAAATATCGTAGGTCAGCCAGCAACTGCTATTGCTGAAATGGCGGGTGTTACTGTTCCTGCTGATACCAAGGTACTGATTGGTGAAGGCCTAGGTAAAGTATCTTACGATGATGCATTTGCACACGAGAAACTGTCACCTACGCTAGGTATGTTCCGTGCGACTGATTTCGAAGACGCTGTTGCCCAAGCTGTGACAATGGTTGAAATCGGCGGTATCGGCCACACGTCTGGTCTATACACTAACCAAGATGTTAACGCTGACCGTATCAAGTACTTTGGCGATAAGCTGAAAACGGCTCGTATCCTTATCAATATCCCGACAACCCACGGTGGTATCGGTGACTTGTATAACTTCAACGTGGCTCCGTCTCTAACGCTAGGTTGTGGTTCTTGGGGTGGTAACTCTATCTCTGAGAACGTAGGTCCAAAACACCTGATCAACAAGAAAACTGTAGCGAAGCGAGCTGAGAACATGTTGTGGCATAAACTACCTAAGTCTATCTACTTCCGTCGCGGCAGCCTGCCAGTGGCACTGGGCGATTTGGAAGGCAAGAAGCGTGCATTCCTGGTTACTGACCGTTTCCTATTCAACAACGGTTACAGTGATGAAGTTGTTCGCCTGCTTAAAGCACAGGGCATGGAAGTACAGACGTTCTTCGATGTAGAAGCGGATCCAACACTTTCTGTGGTTGAGAAGGGCGCTGAAGCAATGAAGAGCTTCCAGCCTGACGTAATCCTTGCGCTAGGTGGTGGTTCACCTATGGATGCGGCGAAGATCATGTGGGTTCTGTACGAGCACCCAGAAACTCACTTCGAAGAACTGGCAATGCGCTTTATGGACATCCGTAAGCGTATCTACAAGTTCCCTAAAATGGGTCAGAAAGCTGAGTTGGTATGTATCACAACCACTTCAGGTACAGGTTCTGAAGTAACACCATTTGCGGTTGTTACCGATGACAAGACTGGTGCTAAGTACCCATTGGCTGACTACGAGCTAACACCACAGATGGCAATCGTTGATGCCAACTTGGTGATGAACATGCCTAAGTCTCTGACTGCATTCGGTGGTTACGATGCCGTGACTCACGCATTGGAAGCCTACGTATCTGTTCTTGCGAACGAATACTCTGACGGCCAGGCTCTTCAGGCACTTAAGATGCTGAAAGAGTACCTACCATCAAGCTACGCGAATGGTGCTAACGACCCAATCGCTCGCGAAAAAGTACACAATGCGGCAACTATCGCGGGTATCGCGTTTGCTAACGCCTTCTTGGGTGCTTGTCACTCAATGGCTCACAAGCTAGGTGCAGAGTTCCATGTTCCACACGGCTTGGCTAACGCATTGTTGATTTCTAACGTGGTACGTTACAACGCGAACGACAACCCAACTAAGCAGACTGCATTCTCTCAGTATGACCGTCCGCAAGCACGTCGTCGTTACGCAGAAGTGGCAGACCACCTAGGCCTGAGCCAAGCTGGTGACCGTACAGCACAGAAAATCGAGCGCCTACTAGGCTGGTTGGACGAGCTGAAGGTTAATCTGGAAATCCCTATGTCTATTCAGGCTGCAGGCGTACCAGAAGCTGACTTCCTAGCGAAAGTTGACGAGTTGGCCGTGGAAGCATTCGATGACCAGTGTACTGGTGCGAACCCACGTTACCCATTGATTTCTGAGCTGAAAGACGTACTGCTTGCTTCTTACTACGGTAAGGCGTTTGTTGAGGGCGAGACGTTCGAAGGCACAACAGTTATCAAGAAGTCTGAGCCAGTTGAAGCTAAACCAGCCAAAGCTAAGAAATCAGATAAAGCCGAAGCATAATTATTGTTTTAGCTAGCGCAAAATCTTTAGCCCGCCATTTTGGCGGGCTTTTTGTATTCGGTGTATATGGTGTATTTGGTAGAAGGGGATAGCGGTGTAGCTATGCCTGAAGGCTTATATCACCTCAGCTTCAATCATTCGTCCGTTAAAATAGTCATTGGCGACAATATACTCGGCACTTCTCACGATCTCGTACTGCATCGGCTGGCCCGCGGCGGCTATCGGCTGTTCGCCTTGGTCAATGGTCAGCGGGACGACCCCACCAACCCGGATGTTAAATGCAGCCAGCTCTTTGGCCCAGCTTTGGGTTAGCCCGGTAATCATGGCCTTGCAGCCGGCATTGATGGCGTACTGTTCGCTGTCGTTGTGGGTTGCTAGATTGATGATCACACCTGGGTGGTGGTGATCGCACATGTACTGTGCAGCGTGCTTGCCGAAGATAAAAAACGGGGTAGCGGCCTCGTTCATGGTATGGCGGAATTGATCGACGGCTTCGGGACCTAGCAGCGGTGGCATTTTCATCCCAAGCCAGCAATTGACTAATACATCGATTTTACCATAGCGGTGGTGAACGCTATTGATCATGCTGGCAACCGAGTGTTCGTCCTGGCTGGTAATGAGGTACGATTGACACTGGCTTCCGATAGCTTGGCAGGCACGTAGGGTTTGCTGCAGAGCTTTGTTGTGGGTATCGACCAAGGCGAGGCTTGCTCCGAGTGAGGCAAAATGCAGAGAGATAGCTTTGCCTAACGGACTGCCTGCTGCGGTGATAAGGATGACTGACTCAGAAATGTTCATGATCCTTGCTGCCTTCTGTTACTGGCTATGATAATTGCATGGCGGCTTTATGTTTATAGTTTAAGTCTTTGTATTAAAAAATTTTTGTTTGTGCCAATGCAGTTTTGTTTGTGATTTTATTTGACGATAGCGTGTATCGAACAGGTGTTCTGTGAATGGTCGCCCAATCCGTCAAGACACGTAATAGAATGTTAGTGAAGTGTGATCATCGTGCCGCAACGGGAGAACAAAGCTATGAGGGGAGTCACGAAAAAAGTACGTTGATAAGGGACTAGCTGCAGAAGATTATGCTGCGACAGATAAGCGCTGGCTGCCGTACATTTCGTCAAAGCGCTTGGCTTCGATCAGAGAACGGTAAAGAGACTGTGGTGAAACTTTAAGCGGAGTCGTTTCTGTTGGCGGCAGTAGGCGGCGCTCGTGGCCTGACAGGTTGTGGTACAGCTCTTCCGGCATACCTTTAGTCCCTTGTGGCGGGAAAGTCAGGGCAATGGGTTTTAGGCCATCAAGCAGGCGAACATCAGCCAAGCCACTCTCATGGAAGGCTTTTGCCTGTCGTGCGCTGTGGTTGTAACAGTTCTCGCTGGTTGTCAGCGGTTTCGGTGGCTGCAGTTCAAAGTATGCCCGCATTGTCTCATCAGTGTGGACAGGATCCTGATGGATATCAATCGGCGTTGTTTCCAAGCGATCCGGCGACAGCATAGCGAGCATCAAGGCAAAATCAGCACGGCGACCATGTTCAACCGCGTGGTTGAGCTGGTTTCCGAGCTGGCCTTCATGGATCAGCTGTGCTTTGTCGATGGTATGGATTTGCATGTAACGCTGTGCCGAATGAGCAAAATATCAGGGTATGATAGCCTTATCGGCACATATTGCTATAACTTTAGGAAATTTCTCAAATTATTTTCTGAGAACGGCCTTCTTCTTCCATATTTGATACGTGTTCGGCTACCTCAAGCGCTTAACGGCAATATCAATTCTCCTCAGGGCCTCCTCAAGCAACTCATACCGGCAGGCGAAGTTGAGCCTGACAAAGTGAGAGTCGCCGAAATCCGCGCCGGGAGAGACCCCAACTCCGGCTTGTTCGAAGAACTTGAACGGTGAGCTTACAGGTAGCGCAGATGCATCAATCCATGCCAGATAGGTGCCTTCTATCGGGTGAAGGGTCAAGTATGGCAGGGCATTAATTTCGGCTTCCAGCCTTTGCTTGTTGCGGCGCAGATACGCTAGTTGCTGGTCGAGCCATGCTTGGCCATCGGCGTAGGCGGCTTCGGCGGCGGTGTAGGCGAGGACATTCACGTCTGGCACGATGCCGGCCTTGGCGTGGAGAAAGGCGCGTCGCAATGCTGGGTTGGGAATAATTGCCATCGAAGCGCCAAGCCCTGCGATATTGAAGGTCTTGCTCGGTGCGATCAACGTAATTGAGCGCTGTGCGGCATCATCATTGAGGCTGGCAAAAGGAATATGGTGGCAGCTTGGGTCGAGGATAAGATCGCAATGTATCTCATCCGAGCAGACTACAAGATCATGGCGTTGGGCAAAGTCGGCCACGGCCTCTAGCTCGTTGCGGCGGTAGACTGTCCCGCCGGGATTGAGCGGATTGCAAAATAGCAACAGGCGGCTGTTGGGGGCAACCCGTGTATCCTCCAGTGCCATCAGCCAGCGTTTCTCATCGCTAAGAGTAACAGGCAACGTCGTCAAAGGGCGCTTGGCCAGTTTTGCTGATGATCTGAATGGCGGATAGATTGGGGTCGGGCACAGCACGCCTTGATCATCGTCGGTTACCGACCGTACCGCAAGGTTGAGGCCGCAGACCAAGCCGGGCAGGTAGACAATCCATTCTGGCTCTATCTGCCAGTCGTAACGCTGGGCCATTCGTTCGACGATTAGCGCACTCAGGCTATCAGGTGCTTGGCCATAACCGAAAACGCCATGCTCTACATGGTGCTGCAATGCGTCGGTAATTGCTGAGGGGACTTTAAAGTCACTGTCCGCCACCCACATAGGCAAGATGTCCTGCCCTTGGTATTTTTTCCATTTGATGCTGTTGCTCTGGTTGCGGTCGATAGCTTGATCAAACAGGGGATTGAACGACGAACTGTGCATGCGTGATCCTTGTTATGCCTGCCGAGGTCAAAAAAAGCCCCGGCGTGAGAGCCGGGGCTTTGGGGTGGTTATCGGTTAGAACTGTGATTTTGAACCAAACTGCTTTGCTGCATAGGCAACACGCTCTTCCGGTGTCGGCTGGGTGGCTGGGACGCCGAGGTTTTCGATATGGTGCAGCCTTGGCAGCAGCCCGCAGCCGTTGGCGATTTGGATCGCCAAGCCTGGGCGGGCGTTGAGTTCGAGCACCATCGGGCCTTTTTCCTTGTCCAGCACCATGTCGGTGCCCATATAGCCAAGCCCGGTCATCTCCCATGCGCTGGCGGCTAGCGTTAGCAGTTTGTTCCAGTTGGGTACCGTCAGCTCGCTGAGCAGCCTGTCGGTATCGGGGTGGCGTTCGACGGGCTGGTTGAACTGAACCGCGCGAATTGCCTTGCCGGTCGCGATATCGATGCCGACACCGACAGCGCCTTGGTGGAGGTTGGCCTTGCCGTCTGATGCCGATGTTGAACAGCGCATCATCGCCATGACCGGGTAGCCCTTGAAAACGATGACTCGGACATCGGGCACCCCTTCGTAGCTGAAGCCATCGAAGACGTCGTCGAACTGGATCAGGTTTTCGATCATCGCGACGTCATTCTTGCCGCCGAGCGAGAACAGGCCAGCAAGGGTATTGGTAATGTGACGTTCGACATCTTGCTTGTTGATCTCGGCACCGGACGGTTTTACGTAGACCCCGTCCTTGTGCTTGACGATCACAAGGATCCCCTTGCCGCCCGAGCCCTGAGCCGGTTTGATCACAAAACCGGGCCAGTTTTTGACCATCTCGTGAACCCGCTTGACGTTGCCTTGGCTGTCAATGACCCCGATCAGCTCTGGCACGGTGGCCCCGGCCTGCTGGGCAATTAACTTGGTCTTCAGCTTGTCGTCAACCAACGGATAGAGCCCACGGTCGTTGTAGCGGCCAATGTAGCTATGGTTGCGCTTGTTCATCCCCATGATGCCACGGCTGCGTAGCTTGAACGGGGAGGTAAACCTCGACAGCAGTGACATAACTTAGTCCTCCACCAGTGGCTTGAAGCGGCGTAGCTCGCTCAGGCGGTAACCGGTGTAGTTACCCAGCATCAGGATAACGGCCAGAACAATCAGCTGGATGCCGATGAAGTTGAAGGTCAGGTGACGAACCAGTGGGTTAGTCATGGCAAGATAAACCAATACCGCAGTCAGCAGCGAGCCGCCGCCCTGGATCAGTACTTCTTTCGCGCCTTCCTCTTCCCATAGGATCGACATACGCTCGATTGTCCACGAGAGGATAATCATTGGGAAGAAGGTGATAGACAGGCCTTCCACCAAGCCGATCTTAAAGGCAACCACGGTGAAGACGGAGATAATCATGATAACCGTGATGATCACCGCCGATATTCGCGCGACCAGCAACAGGTTGAGTTTCGACAGGTAACTTCGAATGATCAGGCCGGTGCCGACAATCAGCAGGAAGCCGATAATACCCGTTACCAACTGGGTCTGGACGAATGCCACCGCGATCAGAACCGGCATGAAGGTACCGGAGGTTTTCAGGCCGATGATGATCCGCAGGAAGACCACAACCAATGCCCCGATAGGGATCAGCATGATGGTCTTGAACATGGCCTGCTCTTCGACAGGCAGGCTGTGGATCGAGAAGTTCAGCAGATCTTCGGCCTGAACCTTCTCGCGGGTTGCCTGTTGCGGGGTGATATCCTGGGCAATGATCGAGAAGCTGATGGTCGAGTTGCGGCCGCCAACGACATCCAGTAGCGAGTGGCCCTGTTGGTTCCATAGCAGGATGTTGTCAGGCTTGCCTTCTTGGCCTGTCTGCAGGTTGAACAGCTCCCATTTACCGCCGTCCCATACCTCTACCATCGAGGTGATGCTCTGGCGTCGGCGACCGTCTTCAAGCTGGAGGCCGCCTACGATGCGGGCATGGATTTTCTCCAGTGACAGCAGGTTGATGATCGCTTTTTCTCGGCTGAGGCTGTTTAACAGCAGGGCGGAGTTTTGGTTATTGCGGTCATTGAACTGCTTGATTAGCTCGCGGGTAAGGGTGGTATTGTCCGAAGAAAGGCTGCGGGCTTGGGCTAGCAGGGCATCGGCAGCAGTTTGCTGTGGGTTATCCAAACTCACTGCCGGGGTGTCGCCTTTAGGCGGTACTGTGTTGTAGGAGGCCTGCTCATCAACCAGCATCTGGGTTTTGTAATACAGGATCTGCTTGCCGGTGGCTTCGCGAATAGACCATTCAGCCCGGCGGCCTTTGTTGGTGTCAATCAATGCGACGCCGTAGCCTGGCGAAGAGGTGCTCTCGTCAATTTGGGTAAAACCCTGCTGGGTTTCAGGTGCCGCCATTGAAACTTTGACCGGATCGCCGATGGCATCAAATTCGATGCGGGCTTCCAGTTCCCACAGGGCGCGTTCTTCGCCCGGTGTCCATGGCACCCCGTAGACATCATGGCGATACAGACTAAGTGCAGTACCGGCAATGAGCAGCAGGGTAATGAGAAAATAGAACGGTATTCTTGATGTCATGACATCCCCATCAACGTGTTATTATTTGTTTTGTACTTGCTGTTCGTTCATTCCTTGAACAAATTTCTTGCCTACATCAACAAGTGCTATGTCTTTGAAAAACTCACGGCCTAATAATACTGGATAGGTCATTTGAGTGCGATCTGCCAACGTAAATTGTGCTTTTTCATGAAGCTGCCCCAATTTTATCCACGCTTCGATGACTGGGCGGCGTTCGGCTTCTTCACTATTGGCTTGGCGAATCTTCACCCAACGTACGACTGGCGCTTCGATGACATCGGCATCTTCTGGTCGTTCGTAAGTCGTATGGTTGAGATAAAAACGGGCCCATTCTTTGCCGTCACGCTCGAAAATCTGGACATCGGTGGCGCTGAGGGAAGAGGTTGTCGCGCCCGTATCGACACGGGCTTTGAAGAAGGCCTTAATGGAATCGAGCCACACCCACTCCTCTTCACCAAGAATGACCTTGCCGTGCGCAGTACGGACATCGTCGTTGGCCATTACCGGGGCTGCGGCAATCGATGCGTCTTTATCGGCTTGGTTGGCGAGGCTGTCTTTTGTGAGTCGGTTTAGCTGGCCCATTTCCGTAGAGACGGTTGCAAGCTGCTTTTCAAGCTGGGTAATTTGGCCATTTTGGTCATCAATCAACTTGATCATGGTGGCTAGCTGAAAATTGACGCGGTTTTCCATGGTGTTGATAGCCGCCATCGTCGTGTCATTGGGCTGGGCTGGCTGGGTCAGGGAACAACCGGAAAGAATAGCAAGGGTGAGTAATGGCACACAGCGGCGAAGCATTGTATCTCCTAGTTCAGTACTTCTTTTTCTTTAAGCGGCAGTATTTTAACTGACAAAAAGGGATGCGAACAGCATCCCTTGTCAACAGTTAGTCAGGATTGCGCGCAATAAGCACGGCACGTTTAGGTGCAGGGTATCCTTCGACCGTCTTGCTTGGGTCGTTCGGATCAAGGTATTCGGGTAGCGAGTTGTTGGTCATCCACTCTGTTGAACGTTGTTCACCGGTGGTAGTGACATTTTCGTCAACGATTTTGACATCAACGAAGCCGCATTTTTCCAGCCATACTTTCAGCGCCTTGGCAGACGGGAAGAAGTAGACGTTGTGCATCTGGGCGTAGCGGTGGGTGGGTACCAATACGGCATTTTCGTCACCGTCGATAACCAAGGTCTCTAGGATCAGCTCGCCGTCTTTGCGTAGCTGGTTCTTGAGTTGGATCAGGTGGTCGAGCGGCGAGCGACGGTGGTAGAGCACACCCATGCTGAATACGGTGTCGAAAGCGCGTAGCTCAGGGAGTTGCTCGATGCCTAAAGGTAGCAAGAAAGCGCGCTCGTCGTTGCCCATCAGGCGCTTGATCGCCTCGAACTGGATCAGGAACAGGTTAGACGGGTCGATACCGACAACCATTTTGGCCTCTTCGCCCAGCATACGCCACATGTGGTAGCCGTTGCCGCAGCCTACATCCAGTACGGTGCGGTTTTTCAGTGGTGAGATATGCGGCAGCACGCGGTCCCATTTCCAGTCCGAGCGCCATTCGGTATCAATATGAATGCCGTGTACGGTAAATGGCCCCTTGCGCCAAGGATGCAGTAGTCGCAGCAGGCTCTCGAGGCGTTTTTGTTCGCCTTCGGCAATGCCGCCGTTGTTGCTGACGGTCACCGATGTTTTGAGGTCGATGTTGTCTGGCTTGTCGGTCGGGAATTTATTCAGGGCACGGATCCAGCGACCCATATCGCCGTGGGCTTTTTCTTCCCAGTCGCTCATCTGCTGCGGCAGGGTGTTGAGCCAAGGACGCAGGGTGTCATGCTGGGCAAGGATCTTGTAGAAGTCGGTAAAACTAAACATAACGGACAGGTGACCTTATTTTATCGCGAACATAGAGCCGAAATTGAAGCACTGGAACCAGACCTCGCTGCTGCTGAAGCCGATATCGGCCAGGCGCTGGCGGTGGGTGTCGATGCTGTCTGGGCGCATAACGTTTTCAATGGCACTGCGCTTTTGGCTGATTTCCAGTTCGCTGTAGCCATTGGCTCGCTTGAAATCGTGGTGGAGATCGATAAGTAGCTCGTGTGCTTGCTCATCGTCGAAGATGTATTTCTCTGACAAGATCAGAATCCCGCCCGGGCGCAGGCCTGCGTAGATTTTTTCCAGTAGGGTTTGGCGGTCTGCCGGTGCCAGAAACTGGAGGGTAAAGTTCAAAACCACGACAGATGCATCGTGCAGGTCGATTTCGCGGATATCGGCTTCGATAACTTGCACGGGGGTGTCAGAGCGGTAGGCGTTAACATGCAGTCGACAGCGTTCAACCATCGCGCTGGAGTTGTCCACGGCGATGATCTCACAGCCTTCTTGCTGGATGTGGCGACGCATAGACAGGGTTGCCGCGCCGAGAGAGCAGCCTAGGTCGTAGATTTTTGAATGCGGTTTGGCAAAGCGCTCGGCCAGCATACCAATTGCCGAAATGATATTGCTGTAACCCGGTACTGAGCGCTGGATCATGTCAGGGAACACTTCCGCAACGCGCTCGTCGAAGGTAAAGTCGCCGATTTTATCAATCGGAGCCGCAAAAATATTGTCGTGACCGGCCATTCTCACGAACCTCTTAAATTAGTCAAAGAACAGGATCCAAAATGGGAAGGCACGGTAGCGGATCGAGCCGTTATATCCGTTGCCCCAGGTGTTCCGTCACCTGCTTGAAAGGTCGCGTATTGTAGAGAATCTGCGGCCATTTGTCTTTATCCATTTTTGTCGTGGCAATAAATTGCAACGGGTTCAAAGCAGCTTGAACTGCGGGTCTGGCTCGGATTGCGGCAGCGTGATGTCGGCGAGCGGCAGCGGGCAGGCAGCCTGCAGTTGGCGGTAGAGGCGCATGGCCAATTCAGGGCCGAGATTATTGTCAGGGGTGTGAATGAACAAGTAGGGTTCTTTGCCTTGCTCCAGCCACGCAGGTAGCCGTTGTAGCCAGTTGGCAAAGAAGGCATCGTTGGCTGCGAGATCGGGATGGCCAATAAAGCGGACCATCGGGTTAGCGGCGGTACAAACGGCGTGGACAGGCACTCTGGGCTTGTTGCGGTGCGCTTCGATGACGGCGTCGGTTGTTGGGGCGGCCGAGAATACCGGGCGGCTATCCATGATGATCCGGTTGGCGCCCCGTTCGGCCAGCAGGCGGTTGAGCTGCTGTTCTTCATGGCCTTTGGCAAAAAAAGCCGGGTGGCGAACTTCGACCCCAAGCGGGAAATGCGCGGGGAACTTTGTTAGGAAAGCGGCAAGAGCCGGTAGTCCATCGGGGCCAAACTGCGCCGGGAGCTGGATTTTCCACAGTCCGGTGCGGCCACACAGTGGCTCCAAGGTGGAAATAAAATCAGCCAGCAGGGCATTGCAGTGCCTGAGCTGGTGTTGATGGGTGATGGTTTGCGGCAGCTTGAAGGTAAAGCGGAAATCATCGGTTGTTGCCGCGTGCCAGTTTTTTACGGTCTGCAGGCTCGGGGTGGCATAGAAGGTGGTATTGCCCTCTACGGTATTGAATGTTTCGGCATAGCGGGCAAGCCGATCCCCGCTTTTGCAGCCTCGGCCATAGAGGCTCTGCTGCCACGGCGCATGCGACCACATCGCCAATCCAAGCCTGAGCTGGCATCCGGCTTGGGGTAATTTGCGTCCTGATGGGGAAGGGCTCTGGGGTTGTGGCATGATATCTCCTTGGCCTGCGACGGCACTCATTTCGTATTGTGAACAGCACATGAGGGGGAGGTCAATGGGACAAACCTTGTTTTATCGCTTGATCTTAGGGCACTTTATTTTCTACAGTGGCAGGAGTGCTCTATATCCTCCGGTACCGTTTCACAAGGTTTATTCTCTTCCGGGTAGCATTCTGGAGCGGATTATCGCGATAAAGTGCGTGTCAAACATGCATCTTGCGGGCTGTTGGGTATATAATAGCGTGTTATTTTTCTCTCTCGGTAGGGGCCGTCACCAAACTGGGTGATGTTTGGCCTACTTGGCCGGGAAGGATTCAGCCGGTACACAATCGTGCGCTATCGTCGAAGGTTGTGTGCCCAGGAATAGTTAGTAAACAGATCGGGAATTTCATATGCGCACCCAATATTGTGGTCACCTGAACAAAGCCCTCGAAGGGCAAACTGTAGAACTTTGCGGCTGGGTAAATCGCCGCCGTGATTTGGGCGGTCTTATCTTCATCGATATGCGTGACCGTGAAGGTGTGGTTCAGGTTGTGGTTGATCCGGATATGAAAGACGTATTCGAGGTTGCCAACCAGCTGCGTAACGAATTCTGTATCAAACTGACTGGTGAAGTACGTGTTCGTCCTGACAGCCAAGTTAACAAAGACATGGCAACAGGCGAAGTAGAAGTACTGGCGACCGGTCTGGAAATCATCAACCGTGCAGCGCCGCTGCCGCTGGATTTCAACCAGAACAACTCTGAAGAGCAGCGCCTGAAGCACCGTTACCTGGATCTTCGTCGCCCAGAGATGAGCGACCGTATCAAGCTGCGTGCAAAGGCATCGAGCTTCGTTCGTCGTTTCCTTGATGACAACGGCTTTTTGGATATCGAAACGCCAGTACTGACCAAAGCGACGCCAGAAGGTGCTCGTGACTACCTAGTACCGAGCCGTGTTCACAAGGGTAACTTCTATGCACTGCCTCAGTCACCTCAGCTATTCAAGCAGTTGCTGATGATGTCTGGCTTCGATCGCTACTACCAGATCGTTAAGTGTTTCCGCGATGAAGACTTGCGTGCTGACCGTCAGCCTGAATTTACCCAAATCGATATCGAAACCTCGTTCATGAGTGCTGATCAGGTACGTGAAGTGACCGAGAAGATGGTTCGCGATATGTGGCAAGAGCTGCTAAACGTGGATCTGGGTGTATTCCCAACAATGACATTCGAAGAGGCAATGCGCCGTTTCGGTTCAGACAAGCCAGACCTGCGTAACCCGCTGGAGATGGTTGATGTCGCTGATCTTCTGAAAGATGTTGAGTTCAAAGTATTCTCTGGCCCAGCTAACGATCCGAAAGGTCGTGTTGCGGTTATCCGCGTACCGGGTGGTGCTGAGCTGTCTCGCAAGCAGATCGATGACTACACTAAGTTTGTTGGCATCTACGGTGCGAAAGGCCTGGCATGGCTGAAGGTTAACGACCGCGCTGCGGGTCTGGAAGGTATCCAGTCTCCAGTTGCTAAGTTCCTTAACGAAGACGTGGTTAACGGCATCTTGGACCGTACTGGCGCAGAATCTGGCGATATCATCCTATTCGGTGCTGACAGCAAGAAAGTGGTTACCGAGGCAATGGGCGCACTGCGTCTGAAGCTAGGTACAGATCTTGGTCTGACAGATACTGCCAAGTGGGCACCGCTATGGGTTGTTGACTTCCCAATGTTCGAAGAAGACGAAGAGGGCAACCTGCACGCGATGCACCACCCATTCACGTCTCCACTGGGCATGACTGCGGAAGAGCTGAAAGCTAACCCAGCATCAGCAAACTCAAACGCTTACGATATGGTTCTAAACGGCTACGAAGTGGGCGGTGGTTCTGTGCGTATCCACAACTCAGAAATGCAATCAGCGGTATTCGATATCCTAGGTATCGATGCTGACGAGCAGAAACTGAAGTTTGGCTTCCTGCTTGAAGCGCTGAAGTACGGTACGCCACCACACGCAGGCCTTGCATTTGGTCTTGACCGTTTGGTGATGCTGCTATGTGGTACCGAGAACATCCGTGACGTTATCGCATTCCCTAAAACAACAGCAGCAGCGTGTCTGTTGACTGATGCTCCAAGCCTTGCCAACCCGGCTGCGCTTGAGGAGCTTGCGATTGCAGTTACCGCTGCGGCGAAGAAAAACGAAGAAGCCGACGCGTAAGTCAGACTGAATCGTTAACAATAAGGCCAGATTATTCTGGCCTTATTTGTTTGTATACCCCAAAACTACATGTAACAAACTCAGCGGTGTGTCGGCCGCTGGCAGAGGAGTGAAATATGGCAGGTCATAGTAAATTCGCCAATATCAAACACCGTAAAGCAGCCCAGGATGCCAAGCGCGGTAAAATCTTCACCAAGCTGATCCGTGAAATCGTGGTTGCAGCCAAAGAAGGCGGGGCCGAGCCGGAGAACAACCCGCGTCTGCGTGCCGCGATTGACAAGGCGCTGTCGAATAACATGACGCGCGATACGGTTAACCGCGCTGTGAGCCGAGGGGCTGGCGGCGAAGGCGAAGAGAACATGGAGACCGTGATCTATGAAGGTTATGGTCCAGCCGGTACGGCAGTGATGGTCGAGTGCATGACCGACAACCGCAACCGTACCGTATCGGGTGTTCGCCATGCATTTTCCAAGGCTGGTGGCAACTTGGGTACCGACGGTAGTGTGAGCTACCTGTTCGACAAGAAAGGCGTTATTTCTTATGCGCCGGGTCTTGATGAAGACGCGGTAATGGAAGCGGCGCTTGAAGGCGGTGCGGATGATGTCGAAACCAATGATGATGGTTCTATCGATGTCTACACGGCGCCAGAGGAGTTTGGTGCGGTGAAGGATGCGCTGGACGCCGCCGGTTTCGAAGCCGCCAATGCCGAAGTGACTCTGGTACCATCGACCAAGGCGGAACTGGACGCGACAACGGCACCGAAGCTGATGCGCCTGATCGATGCGCTTGATGATCTCGATGATGTGCAGGAGGTCTACCACAACGGCGATATGTCCGATGAGGTGGCGGCAACCCTGTAGATCGACCACGGGTGTGGCTAACGCACCCGTTTTTTTCGTTTCGTATATTACCTCTCCCCATCTATTTCTCAGCGTTCATCTTTTATCTATCACCTTGCATCCATTATCTTTTTGCTTCTGTTATATACCGCCTTCCGAAATACCTGCTTATTGTTGCTTTTGTCAAATACTGTGTTAGTTTGAAAATCCTTATAAAACAGAGTTGTATATTTAGACTTCTTTAACTGGCCCACTATCAAAATGACCGATTACACCGTAAAGATCAAAGCCTGCCTCTATGAGTTGCAGGAGAGCCCAGAATACCTGCCCGAGAATTTCAAAACACTCTACCAGCTTCATAAATGCCTCCATGGGATCGGTGAGGGATCGTCAACGGCGGACTTGTGGGACTTTGCCTCGGCAATGTGTCGCTCTTACAAGCAGGTCAAAAAATATTATGACTTGCTGTGCGAGCTGATTAAGCAGGATCCGGTTCTTGAGCCGATTTGCGATAACTTTTTGAATTTCCTCGAGCAGCATTATGGGCGTAATAGCATCCACAAGGTCGAGTATCATTCGCAAGATCGCAATAGTATCCGCCTTGCATTGCAAAAGCTGATTAGTGATGTCGACACTTGGAAGATCGGTAAAGCGACCAAGCGCGAGATTGTCTATACCTTTTTCGATCTGGCTTTTGATGAGGCGGGGCAGTTTGCCGGACGAAACGAAGCGCATTATTTCAAGTCGCGGGAAAGCAAATATACACCGAGTTATTTTTACCACCAGTGGCAGCATGAACGCCGTTTGGGCCTGTTTCGTTGCGCGGTGGCCGATGATGAACTGCGGCCGATGGTCGAGCAGCTTATCAAGCTGATCGACGAGCGTAATATGAACCTCGGCAGTGAATCAGATCTGCGCTATATCTCTGATCAGGAATTGTTATTCGAGGCACCCTATCAGGCGTTGCTGGAACACAGCGATCGCTACATAGCAGACTTCGTTGATAGCTATAGCCTGACATACCGTTGGTATAACCATCTGCCCGAGAACGCGACGGTATCCTACCTGTTGGAAGCCCATCCTCAGTCAACGTACCTGAAGTATTTTTATCCGGCAACAGGGTATCGTCTGAGCGGTAATGATAAGGAGTGCCCGCCGTTTACGCCTTGGTTTTCCGAGCAGGTTAAAAGTCCGGAATTTATCGAAGAGCTGTTGTTGATTTGTGCAACGGACGCAATCCGTAGCGCTCAGGTATGTCATTCCAGCGAAAGTTATTCTTCGCTTGACGAGCTGCGCAGCGATGAATCCTTTGTCGAGGATTTGCTGGATTTAGCTGAGGATCTGGAAGAAAAAGAGGAGGGATGGGGTGGCTATCACAGCGAAGATGGGGCAATCCATTTCTTTGAAGAGGACTTTTTCCATCATTTAGCGGTGCAAATGATTGGCGGAGAGGTTAACCAGGACAATCTTGAGGCCTTGTGTGCAGAAATTTACAAGCTCAAGGTCAGGGTTGGCAAAAATATGCGCGGGATCCTTGCCGGGCATTTAGAACCTGCCTTTGAACCATGCTATGGCTACAAGTCATGCCGTGAGTCCCGCGATGAGAGTGAGCGCAAGCGCCAGACTGAGCCGCTCTTTGCCCTTCATAATATCAATGAATTCTGCTGTGTGACTTATGAGGGCAACGAATACTTGCTGGGGCAGGAAGACGATAATGTTTATATTTATGACCTAGCAAAAATGACGCCGGTTTCGTTCCGTCCGTTTGAGGAGGACAGCCTTTACCAAGCGATTTTCGCGGCAAGGCCAACCCCGGAAAGTCCAGCGCATTTCGTCACTTTCAATATGCAAAAAGGGCTGGTGGAAGCGTGGCACTTTGGTCAGACCGCACCGGTTTATACCCTTAGGGCGAATGCCTTCGAACGTTGTATAGATTCCCAGCTATCCGATGATGGGCGAGTCCTGCTGATGGGGGTAGGAAATGAGATTGATTCCGATAGCGAGATCAATCCTGACGTGCTTGAACTGGTGGTTGACCACAAGAATATGATTGTGGTGATTGATCTTGAAAAGGGCAAGGAGCTGTGTCGTTTTGAAGTGAATGAGCGCGCCGCGCTTAGGATGAGCGGTGATGGTTCGGTTGCCCTGATGTGTCAGGGGGGAAGCCGCGATCGTGGTGATATCTTTACCCGGATCGACCTGCGCACGGGGGTAGCTGAAAGTTTGACCGTGCCGAGTCAGTTCCATTTGGGGAGCGATGAATTTGCAATCAACCATGATGGCAGCCGGATCATCTATAAGCAGCAGCTTATCGATATTGATCTGGGCCAGGTATTGCTGACCTTGCCGGGTGATGAGTTTGTCAGCCGCTACGAGTTCGTCGGTGATGATAAGTTTGTGATTGCCCATCTTTTTTCCGAAACAGAAAAAGAGCTCTATGAGCTGGAGACAGCCCGCCGTCTCGGTACTATTTACTGCGAGGAAGGGCCGAGTCTGTACCAGAGCTTTGTCGATCACGAGAAAGGCATTCTCTATAGCTTCGTCGATTACAGTGTGAATTTCTATGATATCGGCGAGATGCTCGGTCTAGAGCGTGACCCTCTGGTTGCTCCGGAATTTCAGAATGCCACCGTATGGGATAAGCCTTTTGGCCCTAAGGTGAAGCGTCGGGAAGGGAGCTTCAGTACCAAGGAGCATGGTATCGAGCTCAAACTGGTTAGCTATGGCTGTCAGAGTGAGGGTGGTCGATTTGTGCGTCCGCAAGGTATCGCTGAGAGTTCTCGCGCACTCGGCTGTAGCTTCGATGTCAATTGCGATGGGATGGGGCGAGTATTTGGTTTCGTGGTCAAACTGACTCACCCAATGATTGATGGCACGACTCAAACGGAATGGCAGGTGATAGGCAAGCGTAATCGCCCGCTGCAGATTACCGACCCGTTCACTGCTGAGCAGCGGGTGCCCGGACGTTATGTGTTCGAGGTGTATAGCCTGGATGAAACCTTGTTGTTTAGCCGACAGGTGATAGATCTTGAGTGTTATAAAGCGGTTGATTGCAGTGTTGAGGCGGTCAAATACGGCAGCTTCTTTGGTGACACGCACGTGGCGAACAAAAAAGCGGCTGTCAATTATGACTATTGCAGTATTGGTTACCACTTGCGTGTGGATTGCGGTGGTGAACAGGCGGTAGTTGCCTTGAAATCAAGGATTTACCGGGCTGATGAGGTGCCGAGTAATGATGATTTGTTGTTTAAGCCTTTCGAGCTTGCCCGATCGATCAATGTGTCTGATGGGTCGATTGTCGATCTGACCATTCGTGGTGATGACAGTAATGGCTATATCGAGGGCAAGTGGGTATTTGAACTGGCGGACGCAAACAGTGGAAACGTGTTGTTTAGCGACACGATAGAGATCTATCCAAAAGACAAGAATTTCGAGGAGTGCAAGGTGCTGCGGGTCGAGATGATTGACCACGGTATCTACCAGCCACCGGAAGGGTTTGATTTGACTCAGCGCCATTTGGCTGAAGCCCGTGAGTTGGTGCTGCTTGAACAAACCTCGGTAGTGAAACCTGAAGCTGGGATTCTGTATGGTTTTCGCTTTGTCATTAGTGATGAATCTCCTGATGCGGTTTACCGCGTGACGGTAGAGCAGTGGGCGACAGGCCAGAAATGGGTCTGTGCCGACGACGGTAATGCGCGCTATAAGCGATACCATTTCTTGGCCCAGAAAGGCGAGACTTACCTTGCCAGCTGGACAATTGCGGAAGAGTTCGAGGTATTTCATGACATGAGCCGGATTATACTTCGCCATGGCCCGGTGGCATCGCCGATGCTGCATGATTTCCACGCCGAAAAGGAGGTAGAGGCATGATCATTCGGTTGATGCGCTACTTGGCATCGCACAAAGCGGTTTTTAATATTGATGTTGATGTCAACGACAAGGCCTCGCTAGAGCAGGCCTTGGATTATCTTAACGGTGAATTGCTGGGTGACGTGAAATCCACCCGGGAATTCTGCCTGCAGGGGACTGCCAGAAATAAATTGCTTAAGCTGCGATTTGTCCACCGAGGTGACCTGCTGAGCAAGCGGATGCTGAATAATCAGCTGGATATTGCGTGGGCCGAGAAAGTGCGCAGCGACTTATCGTCACTCAATGTCCGGTTGTCGGGCAAAGAGCAGGCGGTGTCAGAGTTTATCTTTGCCCATGCTGCGCTGAGCCATCCCGAGTTGGTGGATAAGCTGGTGGACTTTGTCGACAGGATCACTATTTTCAGCTCGATGCCTGAGGGGAAGTTGCTGAGCTATTCCGATCTGGTTAGCGTGGGATTGATGTCTGCCGTGGCAATCTTGCTCTATGCGCCTGAGGAAAAAGACTCGGCTATCGCCTTGTTCAATGCGCTGGGTAAATTCCGCGATGGTTCATACAGCGATCGTTTTGCAGGCGCGCTGCTGGTGCGGCTGTATAAAGAGCGTGGTTATGATGATGTTGCCTGTGATGTGTTTGCCAACCACCTGGCGAGTTTTATGTGTTATCCAGACTCCCGTTGGTCGACTAAGATCGAAGATATCGAGACGGCAAAATTAGTTGGAAATGTCCAGTTAGTGATGGCATTAAAGGAAGCGTTGGTGCGCTGGGGGGCTGATTTTATTATGTCGCAGCCTGACGAGTACCTTAATACCTTTATTCGTCCGGTGTTGCAGGATGAAGACGCTCTCGAGCAGTTGACCGTAGTGCTTGAGCCGTTGATTGCACAAAGCAAACAGGCGGAAGCTGAGGATTGAGGGATCCCTCCGTTTTGTGAACCAAAGAGAGGATAACGCGGGCTTGCCCGCGTTTTTTCATCAACAGACGATGTTGAGTGCTTTGTCAGCGTCTGGTTGCGAAAGGTTTGCAGTATGGCGGCTATCCACCATAGAATAAACAACTGTATATTTAATCAGGTGCAACGGTTCATCTATGTCGATTATTTTAGGGATTGACCCTGGCTCCAGAATTACGGGCTACGGGGTGATCCGCCAGGTTGGGCGCAACCTTGAGTATTTGGGAAGTGGGTGCATCCGTACCTCGGAGGCTGCTATTCCCGGTCGCTTGAGACAGATTTACGCCGGAGTATCAGAAGTTATTACCCAGTTTCAGCCGGACGTTTTTGCAATCGAAGAAGTGTTCATGGGCAAAAATGCCAGCTCGGCGATCAAGTTGGGGCAGGCGCGCGGCAGTGCCATTGTTGCCGCGGTGAATGTCGGGCTGCCAGTTCATGAATATGCGGCCCGTTTGATTAAGCAGGCTGTGGTGGGAAACGGTGGTGCCGATAAATCACAAGTACAGCATATGGTGTGCAGCGTGTTGAAACTGCCAGGTAAGCCGCAGGCCGATGCTGCCGATGCTCTGGCTGTTGCTATTTGCCATGCCCATACCCATAAGACCTTGGTGGCGATGGCCGGTAAGGCGAGCGGTGCACGGCGAGGGCGTTATCGCTGAGTTTACAATGAATGATTTGAAAAGCAGCGCAAGGCTGCTTTTTTTGTTTTTGGCCGTCGCCAAACCGTGAAAAAAAGCTGGATATACATCCAGTCCTTTACTATCCTAGTTCCACTTTTTGTAAATGACTGGAAGAGATCTTGCTGTGATTGGCCGACTGCGTGGAATTATCATTGAAAAACAACCGCCTGAAGTATTGCTTGAGGTGGCGGGGATTGGCTATGAAGTCCAGATGCCGATGAGCTGTTTCTATGAGCTGCCGGAAGTTGGCCAGGAGGCGGTGATTGCGACCCATTTTGTGGTACGTGAAGATGCCCAGTTATTGTACGGTTTCAACAAAAAAAGCGAGCGGGATCTGTTCCGCGAGGTGATCAAGGCCAATGGTGTCGGTCCTAAGCTGGGTCTGGCTATTTTATCAGCGATGACGGCCAGTCAGTTTGTCCTCAGTGTCGAGCATGAAGATATCACTACCTTGGTTAAAATACCGGGTGTCGGCAAGAAAACCGCTGAGCGTTTGGTCGTAGAGATGAAAGATCGTCTTAAAGGCTGGGGCGAAGGGGATCTGTTTACGCCTGCGCTGGATACGGCCGCATCGAATGCACCGGTTCAGGACACCATGTCACAGGCTCGCGCCGAAGATGAAGCGGTCAGTGCGCTGATTGCTTTGGGCTATAAACCGCAGCAGGCCACGAAGGTGGTTGCTCAGGTTGCCCAGCCGGAAATGACCAGCGAGATGATCATCCGCGATGCCCTGCGTTCGATGGTATAAGGTAGCCAACCATGATTGAAGCCGATCGTCTGATCTCCAGTGATTATGTGCCGAGCCGTGAGGAAGATGTTATCGACCGCGCGATCCGCCCGAAGCTGCTTGAAGACTACAAGGGGCAGGACCATGTCCGTAGCCAGATGGAGATCTTCATTCAGGCGGCCAAGTTGCGCGATGAAGCGCTGGATCATTTGTTGATCTTTGGCCCTCCTGGCTTGGGTAAAACCACATTGGCCAATATCGTTGCTAATGAAATGGGTGTGAATATTCGCACCACATCGGGTCCGGTATTGGAAAAAGCCGGTGATTTGGCCGCCTTGTTGACCAATCTCGAAGAAAACGATGTGTTGTTCATCGATGAAATCCATCGCCTCAGCCCACAGGTGGAAGAGGTGCTGTATCCGGCGATGGAAGACTACCAGCTCGATATCATGATTGGCGAAGGGCCCGCAGCCCGTTCGATTAAAATCGATTTGCCGCCATTTACCCTGATTGGCGCGACAACCCGAGCCGGATCCCTGACCTCACCGCTGCGCGACCGTTTCGGGATCACCCAGCGGTTGGAATACTACAAGGTGGATGATCTGTGCGGGATCGTCCAGCGCAGCGCTGACTGTCTTGGTTTGTCGATGGACAAGCAGGGGGCAATGGAAGTGGCGATGCGTTCACGCGGTACGCCGCGTATTGCCAACCGGCTGTTGCGCCGGGTGCGTGATTTTGCCGAGGTAAAAGGCAATGGCCATATCTGCCCAGACATTGCGGGTCAGGCTCTGGATATGCTTGATGTTGATAGCAGTGGCTTTGACTATATGGATCGCAAATTGCTGATGGCAATTATCGACAAGTTTATGGGTGGGCCTGTGGGTATCGACAACTTGGCTGCGGCAATCGGCGAGGAGCGCGATACTATTGAGGATGTGCTCGAACCGTACCTAATTCAGCAAGGCTACCTGCAACGCACCCCGCGTGGCCGTATTGCCACCCATCGTGCTTACCTGCATTTTGGGCTTGATGCACCAGAATAAGGGGCTAACGTGTAGCGAATGACGAAAAACGGGGCTTAGGGCTTCGTTTTTGTTTCTGGCAAACCGGCTGTCATTTCGTGTTGTTTAAATGTAAAAAAGCGAGGCTAGTGGCCTCGCTTTTTTTGATCTTTAGTCCAAATTAGCCCATTTTGGGGCTGGAACATCCGTTATGTGTTTACATCTTTATGACAATGACGCCATCGGTGGGCGCTTATCTGTATTGAATAAAACCTAGTGAAACATGCAAACGGATGCTTTGTGTACGCTTTTTAGCACTGGCTTTTGAACATTTCAGCAAAGCTAGGTTGGTACAAGTTAATGATCTTTTGAAAAATACGAGCCATATCCACTTCCTCATTCTTATCTTTAAACAGATGGGGAAACAATCTACAACCCGCCAAAAAGACGTCTTTTACTCTCTGGGAGGTCTTCTCTGTTTCTGATGCTGATTATAGATATTTACGGAAAACTCAAAAGCGATAATAATTTATTTTTCGGATTAGTTTATCTAATCATTATTTACCAAGGATACGCTTCGTAGCTATTGAATTATCAGTATAGAAGGTGAATTCAAGGCGGGTTGCTTAACATGTCAAGCAGTTCAGGTGCGCTTTTTTCTATTTCAAATTGTACGCAATATGACGGATTAAAAAAGAATGTGAAGTAGCTTGAATGGTGAACTGAGCGATGTGATAAATATCTAGTTTTAAAAGTTTACCAATGTGCCCGTTAGCGGTGAAATCTGATGATCCAGATCAATTAAAGGGCTCGCGATGAAAAATTGAGCAATCTTTCTTGATATTTATCAAAGCAAATTGTGCGATAAATCCATTGAGCGCAGGGACGATTATCAGTAATATTAGCAATGACTTTATTAGCTGTGGCTTAACAATAAATTAACTAATTTGGCACATAAAAGCAACAAATCAAGGATGCCGTTATTTATCTAATGGCAGCCAGGAAGGTGACAAGCTTGCGTTAATGTTTGGCTACATGTGCTAAGCCCAACCACCGGTACACTGTGAAGTACTGTCGTCAGTCAGCCTGGCGAAAAAGGAGTTCTTAATGTTTGATATTGTCGAACTATCGCGGTTACAGTTCGCATTAACAGCGATGTATCACTTTTTGTTCGTCCCTCTGACTCTTGGTATGGCATTCCTGCTTGCCATTATGGAGTCGGTATACGTAATGACCGGAAAGCAAATCTACAAGGACATGACAAAGTTCTGGGGTAAGCTTTTCGCCATCAACTTTGCCCTAGGTGTCGCCACGGGCCTAACCATGGAGTTCCAGTTTGGTACAAACTGGGCGTACTACTCCCACTATGTAGGTGATATCTTCGGTGCGCCATTGGCGATCGAGGCACTGATTGCCTTCTTCCTTGAATCTACGCTTGTCGGTATGTTCTTTTTTGGCTGGGATCGCCTATCTAAGCGTCAGCACCTTGCTGTCACTTGGTTGGTTGCCCTTGGCTCAAACTTTTCGGCGTTGTGGATTCTGGTTGCGAATGGTTGGATGCAGAACCCTGTAGGTGCTGAGTTCAACTTCGAAACCATGCGTATGGAAATGGTGAGCTTCGCCGAAGTGGTACTTAACCCGGTAGCACAGGTGAAATTCGTTCACACTGTGGCATCTGGTTACGTAACCGGCGCGATGTTCATTCTGGGCATCAGCTCTTACTACATGCTGAAAGGCCGTGACATTCCGTTTGCTCGCCGTTCGTTTGCTATTGCCGCTGCTTTCGGTATGGCATCAATCATCTCTGTAATCATCCTTGGTGATGAATCAGGCTACGAGCTAGGTGACGTTCAGAAGACCAAGCTTGCGGCTATCGAAGCTGAATGGCATACCGAGGAAGCACCTGCTGCCTTTACGGTTGTCGGTTTCCCTAGCCAAGAAAAGATGGAAACAGAGTACGCGATTAAGATCCCTTATCTGATGGGTATTATCGCGACGCGCTCGCTTGATACTCAGGTAACGGGTCTACGTGATCTTAAAGTTGAGCACGCAGAGCGTATTCGTAACGGTATGATCGCTTACGGCTTGCTTGAGAAACTGCGTGCCGGTGACAAGAGTGCAGAGAACATTGCTGCATTCGATGCGGTTAAGCACGATCTGGGCTACGGTCTGCTTCTTAAGCCTTACACAGACAAAGTTGTGGATGCGAGCGAAGAAGACATTGCTAAAGCTGCCGACGACTCAATCCCTACCGTATGGCCGCTATTCTGGAGCTTCCGTATCATGGTTGGCTGTGGCTTCCTGATGCTAGGTATCATTGGTGCGGCATTCGTTCAGTCTTGCCGTCACAAGATCACTGATAAGCCTTGGGTACTGAAAGCTGCACTTTACGGTATTCCACTACCTTGGATTGCGATCGAAGCAGGTTGGTTTGTTGCCGAGTACGGTCGTCAGCCGTGGGCGGTAGGTGAGATCCTGCCGGTATCAATGGCAGCATCTAATCTTGCAGCATCAGAAATCATTACATCTATGCTGGCAATTATCGCACTATACACAGCGTTCCTGATTGCCGAAATGTACTTGATGATCAAGTTTGCTCGTCTGGGTCCTAGCAGCCTGAAAACTGGCCGCTATCACTTTGAAACCACCGATGCACCACAGAACGTGGTATCGCGTCAGGTAGAAGCATAAGCAGGGAGAAGAGCAATGTTTGATTACGAAGGTTTGCGATTTATCTGGTGGGTGCTGATCGGTGTATTGTGCATCGGTTTCGCAATCACTGATGGTTTCGACATGGGTGTGGGTGTGTTGTCAAAAGTGATTGGCAAGACAGATAACGAGCGCCGTGTCATGATCAACTCTATCGCCCCGCACTGGGACGGTAACCAAGTATGGCTTATCACCGCAGGTGGTGCCTTGTTTGCTGCGTGGCCTCTAGTGTACGCAACGTCGTTTTCAGGTTTCTACCTAGCGATGATCGTAACACTGGCGGCACTTTGGCTGCGTCCACTTGGCTTCGATTACCGTTCGAAGATCGAAGAACCAAAATGGCGCGCACTATGGGACAACGCTATTTTCATCGGTAGCTTTGTACCGCCAGTGATCTTCGGTGTTGCATTCGGTAACTTGCTACAGGGCGTACCGTTTGTACTGAGTGATTTGATGGTTCCTACCTATAAGGGCACGTTCTTTGGTTTGCTTAACCCATTTGCACTGCTGTGTGGTGTGGTGAGCTTGCTGATGATTGTTACCCAAGGTGCGGCATACCTGCAGATGAAAACAACCGATGCAGTCCTGGAGCGTTCACGCAATGTTGCTGTGATCACAGCGCTAGGTACGGCTGCGTGTTTTGCCATCGCTGGTTTCTGGGCTAAAGGCCTAGAGGGCTATGTGATTACCTCTGAGTTGTTGCACAACGCACCATCTAACCCGTTGGGCAAAGAAGTGTTGCGTAAGTCTGGTGCTCTGTTCAATAACTTTAATGAGTACCCGCTAATGTGGATTGCTCCGGCACTGGCTGTGATTATGCCGCTGCTAACCGCAATGGCTTCTCGCGCGAAGTGTGGCGCATTGGCGTTCATCAGCTCGAGCCTGACAATGGCGGGTGTTATCCTGACGTTCGGTTTCTCTTTGTTCCCGTTCATCATGCCTTCAAGCGAAACCCCAAACCACAGTTTGACCATGTGGGATTCTACATCGTCTGAGCTGACGTTGCAGATCATGACGGTTGTTGCGGCCGTGATGGTGCCTATTATCCTGATGTACACCACATGGTGTTACTACAAGATGTTTGGCCGTCTTGATACTAAATTTATCGAAGACAACAAGAACTCACTGTACTAAGGAGACAGACTATGTGGTATTTCGCTTGGATTCTGGGTGTGCTGCTGGCTTGCTCGTTCGGTATCATCAATGCTCTGTGGCTAGAAGCGACAGAGAACATGGATGCTAAAGACGGTGAGTAATATCAATCACTGGGTGAAGCGTATCCACCAGTGGCTAGACTTCGGTCTGCTGCGAGTGCTGGGGCTGGTGATGTCACTGGTCACTGCATGTCTGGTGGTATGGGAACCAACGCTCTTTGCCCAGTCGATTGGCGGATTCGGACCGATAATTTCGCCCGCGATGATTTGGGCCACTTGTGCCGCGATGGTATTCGGTGTCGGGTTTATCCCGCACCGATGGTACTGGCAGCTGTTTTTCACGCCATACCTGTCGCTGCCTATTTTGGCTTACATCCTGATGCTTCGTCTGTTATAGGTTTCTATTTCTGAAAGCTGAAACAAAACGAAACAAATGAAACAGCCCAGTGCAATTATGTACTGGGCTGTTTTTTTATATTCTTTGCGCAAAGAGTTATCTATAGGGCTGGGCAAATGAGAATGTGATCAAAATCTGGGCTGAGGAATAGCGGAATTTGATGTGTGATTTCATTCTGTCAGGCAACTTGGGTATAGTATGTGGTTTAAATTCCACAGTATTATCAAGTAAATTGTTGATGTGCTTTGGAAAGGCAAGGTACAGCCTTGGCCGTTATGTTTAATTTGCAGAGATAACAGCAATGACCGAGCAGAACGCCTTTGAATGGCCCATTACGGTCTATTACGAAGACACGGACTTGGGTGGTATCGTTTACCATGCCAATTACCTTAAATTTTTTGAACGGGCTCGCACGGAACTCTTCCGGCACGCCGGTGTCAGTCTTAGCGATTTATTTGCAGAGAAAGTCAGCTTTGTGGTGCGCCATATGGATATCGACTTTCTCAAAGGTGCCCAGCTTGATGATCAGCTGACGGTACGTACTTGGCCGATGACTGTGCGTCGGGCTTCTATCGAATTTTGTCAGGTTTTAGTAAACACTACCGGTCAAATATTGTGTAAAGCCGAGGTTCAGGTAGCCTGTGTACACCCTGATACACTCAAACCCATTAAGATCCCAGAGAACATTTTGTCGGAGATAACTAAGTGACAGCTGAACTATCGATTTTAGATCTTTTTCTACAGGCCAGCCTGCTGGTAAAGATCGTAATGCTCATCCTGCTCGGTATGTCAGTGATGTCGTGGGCGATGATTTTCAAGCGTTCGCAAGTACTGGCTTACGCCAAGGGGAAAGCGGAACGGTTCGAGGATCGTTTCTGGTCGGGGATCGATTTGTCTCAGCTGTATCAGGAAGTGCAAGCCCGCAAAGATAGCCTGACCGGTACTGAGCAAATCTTCTATGCGGGTTTCGGTGAGTTTGCCCGTTTGCATCGCAGCAACGGCAAGGCGCCGGAAGCGGTGATGGACGGGACAAGCCGTGCCATGCGCGTGGCCCTCTCTCGCGAAGTTGAAGAGCTGGAAACGAGCCTTCCGTTTCTCGCAACCGTTGGCTCGATTACGCCGTACATCGGTCTGTTCGGTACGGTATGGGGCATCATGCACGCATTTATCGCACTGGGTGCGGTGAAGCAGGCGACGCTGGCAATGGTTGCCCCGGGTATTGCCGAGGCTCTGGTGGCTACGGCGATGGGCCTGTTCGCGGCGATCCCAGCGGTTATGTTCTACAACAAGCTGACCAACCAGGTTGCCAAGCTAGAGCATAACTACGCGACATTTATGGAAGAGTTTTCCAGCATCTTGCACCGTCAGGCGTTTGCGGCTAATCAGGAGTAAGGCATGGCCTATCAACCGAAGAAACGCAAACTAACCGCGGAAATCAATGTCGTACCATATATCGACGTCATGCTAGTGCTATTGATTATCTTTATGGTAACGGCACCTTTCGTGACCCAGGGGGTGGATGTTGACTTGCCGGGGACGGTTTCGGCCAAAACGGCGGCTGAGCTGAGCGGCGATAACAATCCTAGCGCCCCGATCATTGTCGAGGTGTCGAAGGACGGCGAGCTGGGGCTGAGTGTCGACAATAAGGACATGGTGCGCGGCTTGACGCTGAACGAGTTGTTGACCCGTGTTCGCGCTGAAATCGAGCTCAATCCACAATCGGCCGTGCTGGTAGGTGGGGATCGTTCGGCGCGCTATGCCTATATTATCGAGACTCTGGATGCGCTCAATCAGGCCGGTGTTGGCTCGGTGGGGTTGATGACTGAGCCTTTGGAAAACTGAACGGCGGGCGCTGAATGAAACAGAATGACTATACTGTTGCCGTCATTATCTCGTTGCTGCTGCATGGTTTGCTTATAGCGGCATTGCTGTGGGGCGCGGATTTTTCTATGGATAAGCCCAAGACCGCGGGCAATACCATCAAAGCGGTGGTGGTTGATCCGGCTCTGGTGAACCAGCAGGCAAAGCAGATCCGCCAACAGCGTGAAGCTGCCAAGAAAGCCGAGCAAGATCGTTTGCGCCGTCTTGAGCAGCAAACTCAGGCTCTGGAGAAAGAACGTCAGGCTGAAGAGCGGCGGTTGCGCGAGCTCAAGTCCGAGAAGCTAAAAGCCGAAAAGGCAGCGCGTGAGGCGGAAGTCGAGCGTAAGCGGGTCGCGGCAGAGCGAGCCAAGGCTGCGGAGGAAAAGCGCAAGGCTGATGAGGCTGCCAAGGTAGCGCGCGAGCAGGCGGCGAAAGCCGAGGCAGAGCGTAAGTTGAAGCAGGAAGCGGCGCGTAAGGCAGAGGCAGAGCGACAGCGTCAAGTTGCCGAGCAGCGCAAGGCCGAAGAAGCCAAGCGTCAGGCAGAAGAAGCCAAACGCAAGGCGGAGGCTGAAGCCAAGCGCGCTGAGGAAGAGCGTCAGGCCAAGATTGCTGCGAAGAAGAAAGCTGAGGAAGAGGCTCGCAAAGCCGAGGCTGCGCGCAAAGAAGCAGAGCGTAAGGCTGCCGAAGCGCGTGAGCAGCAGCGTCAGCAAGAAGCGGCACTTAATGACATGTTTGCTGGGTTGGAAGCTGAAACGGAGCAGCGCGGCGGTGTCCGCGGTCAGTTCGTGGATGATGAGACCCAGCGTTATGGTGCTATCTATACTCAGATGATTCAGCAGAATCTGCTGATTGAACAAAGTTTTGTCGGTAAAGAGTGCGTGATCCGCATGCGTCTTTCTAGCAACGGCTTAGTGCTGGATGCTTCAGAGGCCGGTGGTGACCGCAACGTGTGCCGGGCGGCCAAAGCGGCGGTCGTTAAGGTGAGCCAGTTCCCGATGCCGGAAGATCCGGCTGTGGTTGAGCGGCTGCGTGACATTCGTCTGACGGTGATCCCACAGTGAAAGGAGAAAGCATGAAGCGTTGGTTAGTGGGTTTGTGTGTCGTACTACTGGGCTTTAGCCAGTTGGCACGGGCCGAATTGGAGTTGGTTATTACAGAGGGTATCGACTCGGCACGTCCTATCGGTGTGGTGCCTTTCCAATGGGAAGGGCCGGGCGAGTTGCCTGCAGATATAGCGGCGGTAGTTGCCTCGGATTTGCGCCGCAGCGGTAAGTTTTCGCCTGTGGAGATCAGTAAGATGCCGCAGACGCCATACAGCGATGAGCAGGTGGATTACAACGCCTGGACATCAATGGGGGTTGATGCCTTGGTGACGGGGAAGATCACTCAGACCCCAGATGGTAACTATGAAATTATTTATCAGCTGATTGATGTTGTTCGCGGTCAGTTGACCAGCGGTCAGAGCAAGGGGCTGCAAAATGGCGAGTTGGTGCTGACAAAAGACCACGTTCTATTCACCAATCGTACTGTCGCCGAAGGAAGACGTCTTCGTCAGAACGGTCACCGTATTGCCGATTTGGTATACGAGAAGCTGACCGGGGAGCGAGGGGCCTTTTTGACCCGAATCGCCTATGTGGTGATTGACGACAAGGCGAAGTACCCGTACCAGTTGCGTATTGCTGATTATGATGGTTTTAATGAGCAGTTAGTACTGAAGTCGCAACAGCCATTGATGTCTCCATCGTGGTCGCCGGATGGCAGCAAGCTGGCCTATGTGAGCTTCGAGAATAAGCAGGCCCAGATCTTTATCATGGATATTTACAAAGGCACCCGTGAGATGGTGGCTTCGTATCCGCGTCACAATGGTAACCCTCGCTTCTCGCCAGATGGCAAGAAGTTGGCGATGGTATTGTCGAAAAGCGGTAGCCTGCAGGTTTACGTGATGGATCTGGCAACCAAGAAGCTTACCCAAGTGACCCGAGGCCGCTCAAACAATACTGAAGCATTTTGGGATCCGAAAGGAGACTCCCTGATCTTCACGTCAGACAGAGGTGGTAAACCTCAGATATATCGAGTAAATTTAGCTGACGGCTCAACCAAGCGATTGACTTGGCAAGGTAGTCAGAACCTGGGCGGCCAATTGACACCTGATGGTCGGTTCTTGGTAATGGTGAATAAGTCAGATAGTGGCTACAACATTGCTAAGCAGGATCTAGAAACAGGTGCAGTGCAAATATTGACCAAGACATTCTTGGATGAATCTCCAAGCATTGCTCCAAATGGCAGCATGGTGATTTACAGCTCAGTGAATAATAAATCTAATGAGTTGTCATTGGTGTCCATTGACGGGCGCTTTAAAGCACGATTACCCGCAACGAACGGGCGAGTTCGGGCTCCTTCCTGGGGACCATTCCTCTAACGTGAGTCGCACTTAGAAATAAAATAAGGAAAATGAAATGCAACTGAACAAAGTTTTGAAGGGACTGGCAATTGCGCTGCCAATGTTCACTCTTGCGGCATGTAGTTCGACAGACAGCACTGATAGCTCAGCGGCGTCTGAAACAACCAACACGGGCACACAAACTGAGCAAACTACGGTTGTGACTCCTGTTGAGCCAGCAACACCTGCACTGACTGAGCAAGAGCTGCGTAACCAGCAGCTTCGCCAGCAGCAGACCGTATACTTCATGTTTGACAATGCAGAAATCCAGCCTGATTACCAGGATATGCTGACTGCTCACGCAGAGTACCTACGTGACAATGCTGACGTGAAGGTGATCGTTGAAGGTCACGCTGACGAGCGCGGCACACCTGAGTACAACATTGCACTGGGTGAGCGTCGTGCAAACGCGGTAGCTAAGTACCTACAGGCACTTGGCGTATCTGCAAGCCAAATCTCAATCGTTAGCTACGGTGAGGAAAAGCCTCTAGTGCTTGGCCACACTGATGCTGACTACGCAAAGAACCGTCGTTCGGTTCTTGTTTACTAATACAATAGGTAAACATTATGAACAGTAACACAATGCGAAAACTCGCATTAACGTTGCTGGTTGGTGCGGCGACCCAGGTGGTCGCCGCACCTGCTCCTGTTACTGAACTGGGTGGTAACAGTGCGCAGGGCGTTAGCCTGGAACGTCTGGAAAGGATGATTGAGGCACGCAACCAGTTGCAATTGGATATGCAGCGGCAACTGGATCAGCTGGCAACCGAGATGGACGAGCTACGAGGCATCGTAGAGAAAAATTCTTATGATTTGGGCCAAATGCTGGAGCGGCAGCGCGAGCTGTACCGCGAAGTAGATGCATTGAGCCGTCAGCCTAAAGCCGCGGCAGAAACCGCCGCAACCAGCGAGGGCAGTACAGAGCCGACAGAAGCCTATAGCGGCAATGTCAGCGAGAACGAAGCCTACGAGAATGCCGTTAACCTGATCCTAAAAGAGAAGGACTATAGCGGCGCAATCTCTGCTTTCAATGGTTTTTTGAAAACCTACCCTAAATCGGTCTATAGGCCCAATGCCCATTACTGGCTTGGTCAGCTCTATTTTACCCAGAATCAGTTACCTGAGGCGGCAGAGCAGTTCACGGCAGTGGCAAGCTTTGCCGATTCAAACAAGCGTGCTGATGCTTTGTTGAAGTTGGGCGTTATCGCCCAGCGTAGCAAGAAAGCGGACGAGGCCAAGAAGTATTTTCAGGACGTGATTAAAGCGTACCCTGGTTCGACTAGCGCCAAGCAGGCTGAAAAGAATCTGAAGCAGTTATAATCCCGGGTTATCGGGTGCAGCGAAAAATAGGATACCGCCGAGGGAGACCGCCGGCGGTATTTTTTTGCGTGAATGTCGAGAATGCCCGCTCTTTACATCCCCGTTCTTTACATCTATGCGGTGCTATTGACGCTGCTCGCTGAGTGAGTGCTTGGGCAGTAGTCCGTCGAGGTGGCGGGCTCTGAGCTCTTTGCCGTCTTGCTGCTGGGCGTAATTGGCAATGGGCTGGAAATCACTCGCCGTCCAGTATGGTTTGTCATTCAGGGAGGCGGGCAGTGCTGCGAAATCCTGCTCGTGCTGGTCTGGATGCAGCTCCAGCCTGACCCACTGCTCAATTGCCAGTCCGTTGACTGTCGATGGCAGGTCTTGCCTGTGGGTGGCCGTTGGATAGTTGGGGGCGAGTGCCAGCCCAAAACGGTAGTCACGGAACAGTACCACCCATTTATTGGGAAGGCGCTTACTGCTGTCCCACCAGATCCCATCAAGGTGCTTTATCTTCGCTTCTGTAATTGCCGCCGGTTGGCCTTCCAATGCAATGATCGCATCGGTAAATGCCTTATCCATGGCATGGTTGAAACCGTTTATATCCAGCTTAGGCTCATCTGCCAGAATTTGTTTTGCGAGCAGAGCGCCTAGCATGTTTGAGTACAGATCCTCAGAAGAGAATGCAGAGGCATACTCCTTGAAGCCGCCGACAGATTCCATTCCGAACCATTGCGCGATTTCATGCCATTGAGCAAGGCGAAATGCGATAAGAGCGGCACTGTCGAGACTCAGCGCCTGTTTCTGCTCGTCAGTTAGCGATACACGGTGTGGCAGCCACTGAATCCTGCGAAGCTTGAGCTCCGGCGGGAAATCATAATGGGTATTACTCCCTAAATTCTTCTGCATCAGCTGGTAAAGGTAGTAGGTGTAGTCTGCGGTATCGCGGACGTGGGCCGTATCGATAAAACCACCGAGCGTAGTGAAGATCAGCCCATTTTTTTCCTTGTCCAGCCCTGCCAGATTCAGGGCGACCGAGCCTGAGCCGTCATTATAGCGATGGCGGCCAAGCGTATGGCTGTCCAGTACGTTATTGAGCGAGAAAAACGGTACTGCAACGCCGCCGAGTTCAGCTTTGAGATCATAACCGAACGCACAGCAGGGGCGGACCCCCGTGGGTGCCTGTGCGGCTATGGTCGGGAGTGCCGAGCTGCCTAGGATAATAGCGAGTAAGGCTGAGAATAATAGCTTCATCGTTAAACTCCTGCGTGTTCTCAGAAGGCTTCGTTAACCTGAAAATAAAAGCCGGTACTGTCTTTGCCTACGCCGAGATCAACCCGAATATTGACTCGGGCTTTGAAGGCGAACCGGTAGCCGACGCCGACAGTTGGTAGCCAACTATCCGAAAATAGCTTACTGGCGCTCGGCGCGATGTTGCCTGCACCTGCCCAGGCAACCATGCCGTGGCGGCCGCTGAGCTGCCTGCGCCACTCGATCTGGGCGGCGAGTTGAGTGCGATCGCGGTACTGGCCTTCGTAATAGCCACGCATTCGACTGGCATTTCCCATTTCCGAGTAGCCATACCATGGGATGTCGCCGTCGAGGAACTGGCCGAAGGCATCGATAGCCAACAGTGATTGGCTATCCAGCTGCCAGTAGGTACGGGCATTGGCGGTAAGTCGCTGGTAGTCGTGATCACTCCCCAGCGTCTTGTCGTAACCAATCCATTCGAGGGTCAGTAAATGGCCTGATGCCGGATTGGGCTCGAAATCCCGGCTGTCATATTCCAGACCGATAAGTAGCCCGCTAGCTTGGCTATCAGCTTGATCGGCTTCGGTAAATGCTCCCGGATCGGCATCGATACTGCTGAGCTGCTGGTAGCTCCAGCCGCCTATCAGGTAGCCATTGGGGAAGATCTCAACAGCCAGTTTGGGCTCGAAGCGCAAAATCTGGGCATCGTAGGCGGTCTTTGCCTGTTCGTTTTCGGCGGCCTGCTTACCGATCCCCCAGTAGTAGCTCGGGCTGAAGCTGATCCCCGCGTTGGCAAGCAGGCGCAAGCTGTCACCGGCAAGGTAGGTGCGGTTTTCAACCCCGAGGCCAAACGAGCCGGATGTTGAGGCGTAAGAAGTCAACTTGAGTGTCGATAGCGGATCGTCTTGTTGCCAGCCGGTCGGGGTATAGAGGCCAATGGCTGCCACGCCAATCCCGAATCCTTGCTCGGGATTGACGAACGGCCCGGGCAATACCCCCCAGTCGATCAGCTTTGATGTGTCGACGGTTTCGCTGGCACCGAGTTCGGCCAGCAGCTGGTCAATCCAACCATGTTCACCCGTTGTGGTATCGGCCATGGCTGATGCACTTAATAAAACCATGCTAAGAGGGAGCAGTGAACGCATATAGGGCCTCAAAAACGGTGCTCAAGAGAAACGAATAGGCTCTGGCGCTCTCCGAGTCCGGCTTCGCCAAGGAGATACCAGTGTTTGTTGACTTGATATTGCATCCCGAGCAAAGGGTTCCATTGGGTGGTCAGGTGCTGTTTGACCTCGAAGCGGGCATCTTCTGGCATCAGGGCGCTTAGTTGTGGCGGAAGGCCGAGATCCGAGAGGTTGCCGGAAAGGTTTTGTTCGACATCCTGATACATTGCCCCAACCCAGACACGGATTGGAGCGCCGTGTGAGGCAAAATCGTAACCCAGACGAGGGGAGATAACGATGGCGTCAATCTGGCCGTCAATCACGGTCAGGCTGCTTTGGGTGAAGCTGGCATCGACCAGGCTGAACCAGTTGCCGTAGCCACCGGCAAGCACCATACCAAATCCTGTTGTGTATCCGTCAAGATCGAGAGTGAAGTCCTTGATGGTGCCGGTATAGGTTTTATCGATAGAGGGAAGCGGCCACGGAAGATCAAGGTTGACTGATACCGATGCATCAACGTCTGTTTTGGAATAGCCTTTGAGTACCCCGGCCATGGCATAGACATTGAGGAATGGGAATATCCAGGTGTCTGCACGCAATGACAGTACGTCGGTCTTCTGAATTCCCGGTTTGGCATCCATACCAAGCTTGAAGATGTTTGATTTTGGTAGCCCGGTAAGAGCAATGGAGTCGACCTCGATACCTTGCTCCATGGTCATATAGCCCACACTGATCCCGATAGGTTCAGGTAGGACGTAGCCCAAGGCTTCAGCTTTGTCTTTCCAGATTGGAAGGGAAAAGTCATTGGCCAATACCGAGTTGGCAAATAGCCCCAGCAGCATGGTGGAAAAAAGTATTTTTTTCATTTTTATTATAAGTCTTTGAGCATACGGATATGGAGAATGCGCATCATACCCACTTTTTATTCAAAGTAAACGGTAATGTATACTTTTGGTTTTGATGGAGTGTGGTGCCGGTAAAACGGCGCTTGGCGGCTAGCATGATATTTAATCGTTTGCGGTGTATAATGGCGAGATTCGAACAAGGACAGCAACAGAGCAATTGAGCCATGAGTATTACATTTGATCCTTCACAGATGGTATACCCATTTCCGCCCAAGCCGATCCCATTGACGGCCGACGAGAAACTGGCATACAAGGCCAAGATCCAGACCCTACTCAAGGAAAAGAATGCGGTACTGGTCGCACATTATTATACCGACCCTGAAATTCAGGCATTGGCGGAAGAAACCGGTGGTTTTGTTGGTGATTCGCTGGAAATGGCCAAGTTTGGCAACCAGCATCCTGCAAGCACGTTGGTGGTCTGCGGCGTTCGCTTCATGGGCGAATCGGCCAAGATCCTGACCCCAGAAAAAACAGTGTTGATGCCAACGCTGGAGGCGGAGTGTTCGCTAGATCTCGGGTGTCCGGCAGATAAGTTCACCGAGTTTTGTGACGCTCACCCCGATCATACCGTGGTGGTTTACGCCAATACCTCCGCTGCCGTCAAGGCCCGTGCCGATTGGGTCGTGACTTCCAGCATCGCGCTGGAAATTGTCGAGCACCTTGATAGCGAAGATAAGAAAATTATCTGGGGACCGGATCGTCACCTGGGTTCGTATATCCAGAAGCAGACGGGGGCAGAGATGCTGCTATGGCAGGGCGAATGTGTCGTGCACGATGAGTTCTCGGCCAAGGCGCTGCGGGATATGAAGCACCTGCACCCGGATGCCGCTATCTTGGTGCACCCAGAATCTCCGGCGAGTGTGGTGGCACTGGCGGATGCAGTTGGCTCTACCAGTCAGTTGATCAAAGCGGCCAAAACATTGCCGCAGACAAAGCTGATCGTTGCGACCGACAAGGGAATTTTCTTCAAGATGCAGCAAATCGTGCCGGAAAAAGAACTTATCGAAGCACCGACTGCCGGCGCAGGGGCAACTTGTCGCAGTTGTGCTCATTGCCCGTGGATGGCAATGAACGGGTTAAAAGCTATTGAAGCGGGCCTGCGTGAGGGCGGTGATTTGCATGAGATTTTTGTGGACGATGAGTTGCGTGAAAAATCACTGATCCCGTTGAACCGTATGTTGGATTTTGCCGCCGAGCTACAACTCAAGGTGAAGGGCAACGCGTAATAACGTTCCGTCGAAGCGACATAGATTGAAAATAAAAAAAAGCGACCCTAGGTCGCTTTTTTTTATCAAGCGCAATTACTCGTCGTCGTCACTGGCGAGTTCGTGGGCTCGGATAGTCAGGCCGCATAGCATGGTCGGCACAGAGGCGAAGATTTCCTCGAACTGGGCAAGGCTGTCAGCCCCTTCGGCCGATAGGGCATCCATGGCATTTTCTGGATCGTAAAGTAGGCTAAAGCACAGCAGGACACCGCCAAGCAGGGCGCTGTTCTCGCTGTCTTCCGGCATAATCGTTTCCCAATCGTCACGGGCCAGTTGCCAGCCTTGTAGAAGGCCTTCCGAAAATTCGCGAGTTTGCGGGGTGACAATTTCACGATCTTCAAGGGCACACTCTTTTGGCCACTGCCAACTACCATTCAGAAGGGCTTCGCGGCTTTCGTTCCAAAGCTCAACGACGGCGTTGGCATAGGCTTCCAGCTCTTCTTGTGAGTTGAACGGAGAGGTTTCCTCGCCACCCCATAGGAACGCCAGCCATTCGGATGGGTTGATCAGGTAAGGGGCTGCGGCCATGGCAGTGACGAAGCCACGAGTTTGGGCTTCAGAAAGCAGCTGTTGGGCAAGTTGTGGGTTTTCAAGCAGCGAACGCAGGGATGAAGACATAATTCTTTACTCAACTAAAAGGCGGTTCGTTTGTTTTAACTGCCCATCGGGCAGGCTGTTGATGGCTATTGTAGCAGGGCAACTGCTATGTCGGCATCGCTAAGCGTAAATAGTCGCTAGTCGTTGCAATTATGACCACTTGATTGTTCTGCCGGTATTTTTTGTTGACCTTTGTATCTCAAGCCCCTATAGTAGCGACCCTGTTGAGGCGATAGCCTTGGCAGAACAATATGGTGAGGTGTCCGAGTGGCTGAAGGAGCACGCCTGGAAAGTGTGTATACGGCAACGTATCGAGGGTTCGAATCCCTCCCTCACCGCCATCCCTATTTTGGGATGTAAAACTTCGGAGAGATGGCTGAGTGGTTGAAAGCACCGGTCTTGAAAACCGGCATACGTTTATAGCGTATCTAGGGTTCAAATCCCTATCTCTCCGCCACACTCAAAAAAACCGCTGTTTTTACAGCGGTTTTTTTACGTCTGAATATTGTGATATCGAGATAGGGTGCAGAATCCTAGACAGGGTTCACCTGAGCGAAGCGAAAGCACATTGCCCGTCCCGAAGGGGCGAAAAGGCAATAGCCCGGAGGGCGCGAGCTTGCGAGCAGTAAATCCCTATCTCTCCGCCACACTCAAAAAAACGCTGTTTTTACAGCGGTTTTTTTACGTCTGAATGTTGTGATATCGAGATAGGGTGCAGAACCCTAGACAGGGTTCACCTGAGCGAAGCGAAAGCACATTGCCCGTCCCGAAGGGGCGAAAAGGCAATAGCCCTGAGGGCGCGAGTTTGCGAGCAGTAAAGCCCTATATCTATGTTACTTTTCTTAATCAATAAGTAATTGAATATAAAAGGTTTTGTTTGTGGCGGTGTTGGTTCACCTTTTTGACAAACAGGTGAGGCTATGTATATTTTTTGTGCTAACAATTGCACTTACTACACACGTATAACTCTCCCGAAATCACGTCGTGATCGTAGTTTTCCATTTGATATGAAAGTGTCCTTACTAACTAAGGAGCGTTCAGTTGGTGTTGGGCATAATTTTGCTGTGCTAAGTACTATCAAGCAGGTATTGAAAACTGTTACTGTCAACCACAGCAGATCATCTATTGAACTATTAGGTAGCTCACCCAAAAACTAACTGCACTCGTCATTTTTACTTCCTTACCTAAGCCTAGCCAAACGTTAGACGTTGCCCTGGGCGATTTTATTGTTTCTAAAAGAAAAGAATCTATTCGAGCGTTGGGAGTGCTGTTTAGTTTTGAGGTTTAGATTATGGTCAACTTCCCTTTTTCTATAAAGGTTTTTCAGTTTAATATGCAACAACTGTATATGAAGTCGTGCCGGCTTGGTTTTTGGTGAGCGTTAGCTTAAATCTGACGTTGTACGTAGTTATGAAAGCTTGAAAACACAGGGCTACTTACGAAAAGGAATATTTAGATTGATAGAAGTCTCCTCTCAGATCGTAAACAGCAGTGCCATTCCTGCGTGGAGTGGGTTTGTTTATCAAGGTAAAGTTGCCTTGTATCACGCGATACGTCTTCTTACGCAAGGGGATTCCGAAGCTGATTACCTGAATGTCGAGCACCTAGATGATTTTGTGATCCACGATCGCAGCGGTAACGTTTTATCTCTTCATCAGGTCAAAGCTATGAAGAGTAACAAGCGCTATTCTTATATCCCTGCCTTGCGACAAGCATCAAAAATATCAGAGAGATGTAATGGGAACACTGTTAGATGGTTTCACGTTTCTGTGGGGCTTGATGACTTTTCTGATTGGGCTGCTAATGACGCTAATGGCGAGCATATTGTTCAGTTTTATCAGTATCATGATGATCGTTGTTATGTTGAAACGAACTCTATTGATACTAAACTCAATGAAATTGTTGAACAGTACCTTGGAGCATACGGTCTGCCATCCACAGAATTACTAATTGCGCATAAATTGGCTAAGTTGCATGTATTGTTAGCTGGGAAGGTGAACTTAGCTCATTATCGAAACCAGCATGAGTCGATGAACAAATTTGAAGCTGCAGAATCTATTCCAATTTATTTTTCTGACATTGTAAATTGTTTGCGTTCTGAGGTAATTCATAGTGATGATCGAGCAGCAATTCTGTTTGAGTTTAGAAAGACTCTTTTGGATAGAACCGATCAAATATTAGATAGTCTTCAAGACAATGATTCTGTTGATTTGAATGGTATTTTCCAGTGTAGATTTGCAGTAGCGAATATGGGTGTTCATTCTTTAACTCGACTCTATTATTCAAAGAAACCAAATCAAAAGGATATCTCATTATCTGGATTTAGTAATGATACAGTAGATAATTATTTAAGAGTTATTCTTAGCATCATGGGCGTTAAAACATCTGAAGACTTACCACACTATTTCAAAAATGGATTAGGTTCATTTCTTCCTACTGCGATGAAGTTCGATTTTTTAAATCAAGAGTTAGATGTTAAGCAAATTCAAGAAAATGTTGATGCTCTTCGTGGAAACCTGACCATACAAGATGTGCTTTATGAGTACGATAATCTAGTTGTACACATGGATAGTGCTCCATTTCCACTTAATAGTGAATCTAGTTCTACTGGTAAATTCACAGAAATATATGAAAACGATAGAAACCGAATTACAAAAATAAACAATGTGAGGTTTGTGTCAGTTCGTGACGCAAGTGATGAAATAAATGATTAATCAAATAATTAATATGCTATCAAGCAACTCTCCGTGTCAGTTTGAGCTAGTAGAACAAGATGCTGAGCAGTTTTCTTTTTATCGTTCTATGTCGAGCAACTATCATCGTTTTCTGGCAGTTGTTAAGGTTTCGAAATTGATGAAACCAAATGAGCTTAATCAGTGGGTCTTGGCAAACACACCGAGCGTGTTAAGAGAGCAACCTACTTTTGCAAAGAATACAGATGTAGTGGTTTTGTTCGAGCTGGATCGGTTGGCCGATGTAATTGACTATGAAAGTGAGATTTTTGCTTTAGAGGAAGATAGCTATAGTTTTAAAAAACATGTTTTGTATTACTCTCAAACCGAACTAGATCTTCTTAATAAAAATGATACAAGTAATGTTGCTAATTTGATAAAAGATCAAAGTAAATTCAGCTCATACAAGAAATCGCCGATGGTTGAGTCAGAGTATGGCATTGCAAGCCGTATATACATTAAGCTTCCTTTTTTATCTGTTCCTGTAGATGAATCAGAATTAGATGACCCCTGTCAGTTGGCGGATGAATACTTGCAAAAAGTAGGTTTATTGGCGATTGGTAATGAATTTGAAGCGCTCACAAGCAATAGTAATAATTACAAAGGAATAGTTGAGGAGTATATTCGTGGCAAGATGGCGAATTCACAGGCTGAAGATTAATGGCTTCAAGGTATTTACGCAGTTTTCAGAAAACTATTCATCTGATCTAGTTATCTATGATGGACCGAATGGCTTTGGTAAAACTTCCTTATTTGATGCCAAACAACTGCTTTTTTGTAGTGAGCTCCCGAGAATCTCGGCTAGACATCGAGCGCTCAAAAGTGGTAACAATAACAAAAAATACAATCGTAGTATATTTCAAAATCACAATTGTCATGATGGGATATCTATTATTGCAGAGCTTCAAAAGGGCAATGAAATACTTTATGTTATGAGGATGGCTAAACAAGAAGACTTAGATTCAAGTGTAAATAGACCTAATAGTTTTAATGAATTTAAGCTTTATGAGCTATCTGGTTTCGATGAAACTGCTAGCCCTAGGCTAATTGATGATGAGAAACAGTTTTGGTCAGAGAAATTTGGAGATAAGTTTCTGGAAAACTTCCCAGTGCTTAACTACTTGCAACAAGATAGTAAATCAATTGTTATTCCTGACGGATGTAATAGCGATAAAAGAACAGATCAAATAAGTCACCTACTTAACCTTGATGAGTTAGACACAAGAATTGACAATATTGGTAAGTTAAAGTCGGAGTCCAAAGCGCAGTTGAAATATGCTGAAGATGAGTATGCTAAGCAAAAACTTCGACTAGAAGATCTACAGCACACTTTAACGGTTAGTGACGTAGCTCCGGTAGCCTACATTAAGTTAACGGAGTCAAAGGTTACTCCTCAATGGGACCTTAAGGTTCCATTTTCTGTTGATAGCTTAAAAAGCTTAGAACAGCTACTGGGACAACTTGATTTGTTAAATAATGTCTATGTAGGCCGGCAAGAGATTGCTAAGAGGGTAAGGAATCAACTTAAAATTGATTTTACCAAACGAGCTGAGTTTGGTTTGGCTGTTAGGCTCTTTCATCATTTCGATAAGCTTCCTGCCTTACATAAAGATAAAGCGGCTCTAGATAGGTTAGACAAAATTTGTCATGCATTGGATATTGAAGTATCAAAGCTTACTTCATCACATGGTTCGTTAATTTCTTCATATATCGAAGAACAAGAATCTATCAAACTTATGCGATTGATTGAAGACAAGAATAAGCTACATTTAGGCCACAGTGGTGTGAGCAAAAAGCAAGCAGCAGTGATGCAATTACGAACAAAACTTCTCCAAATAGTTGATAATATTGAGAATGACTGCCCCCTTTGTGGATTTGACTATCAAGAGAACAGCATATTACTTTCGGCAATCGAGGCGAAGACAGCTTTACTGGATCAGAAACTAACCAAGATCGGTTTGCAAATTAATCAATGTTACCAAGCGATAGAGGCCATCCTTGTACCTTTGAAGGCAAAATATGCTCCATTGTTAGAAACGGTCAGGCGTGAGTTTAATGTAAAACTGTATTCTGAGTTAGCTGAATATGAACATCAAATGCAGCGATTGGTCTCTATTGGACAAAAATTGGAAATGCAAGGGATTAAGTTACCAAGGGTTTATGCCCCTGACCTAGAAGACCAATCGAAACAAGTTTCAGCAGTGAATACCGCTATTCTTCAATCGTTGGAGCCAGAAGATGAGATATTGTCAACGAATCAGTTTGCTTTCTTTAAAGCTCATTTTTCCGATCTAAGCAAGCTTGAAAATTTGACAGAAGAGCAGATTGAACAGAAAAAAAACTACATTCAGCAACAGTATAAATTGACGGTAAATGCGTCGATTGCTGCGCGGCAAAAGGATGTAGACTTTTACCGTGCAAAATTTCTGCATTTAGAAGACTTATATTCAAAGTTAGATAACATAGAAACCCAGCTTAAACGAGCACGTACACACTATACCAATCAAACACTAGGTCAAATGGAGTCACTTTTTCATATCTATAGTGGACGATTGCTACAAAACTATCAAAGTGGGCTAGGGGTGTTTATTGATACGCCTAATGGTAAACAGCGAAAAACAGCTGCAATGAACTTTACTACGGTACGTGACTCTGAGCATGATGCCGCGCTCTCGATGAGCAGCGGCCAAATCAACGCTCTGTCGCTATCTTTATTTCTTGCGCTTAACAAAAAATACGCCAAAACTGCGTTTGTGTTTATTGACGATCCAACACAATGTATGGATGAGATTAACATAGCATCGTTGAGTGATTTGCTCCGTGTTGAACTAAGGGATAGGCAAGTAGTAATTTCTACCCATGAACAGGATATCTCAGATTACTTGTGCTATCGATATGGCAAAGCTGGGCTTTCCAGAAAGCAGGTGAACTTGTTAGAAAAGGTTAAACTTTCATCAAATTAAAATAGTGCTTATTAAAACTTGCGTGCCAAGATACGGCATCAGTTGTCTTATGTAATACTTGGGTATAAGTTTTTATTTAAATTAAAAAATCAATAGCTTAATAGGTGAACTCTGCTGTCTCACACCCTGTTTTGGGATGTAAAACTTCGGAGAGATGGCTGAGTGGTTGAAAGCACCGGTCTTGAAAACCGGCATATGTTTATAGCGTATCTAGGGTTCACCTGAGCGAAGCGAAAGCACATTGCCCGTCCCGAAGGGACGAAAAGGCAATAGCCCGGAGGGCGCGAGCTTGCGAGCAGTAAATCACTATCTCTCCGCCACACTAAAAAAACGCTGTTTTTACAGCGGTTTTTTTACGTCTGAGTTTTGCCAAGAGCACCATATCAATGCATTTTCTAAGCAGCTCCCATCATCATTAAGCTTACGAGCCATCATCCTTTCATACATCGCTCTGCTGCTCTCATTTATTGAATCGCTACGTGAGAATTGGCCCACCTCTATTTATTCAATGTCTACTCCGGATAGCTTGCACTAAAGCCAACTGCCAACTCGATCCAGATAGTTAGGTATGTCTGAAAGGCTTGTTGCATAAAAACTATTGCATACCAGCATAGTTGGTCATCGGTAATATGAAAGTCCTCAGTGGCGACTAGATTAGTGTGCAGGAAATTGTGTTGATGACAATAAGGAAGTCACCGTGAAAGATGATCATAGAAATGCGAAATCGCGTGTCGCCACTGCGTGCTCTGCGGCATTATTGGGCGGGGCACTGGTTTTCGCCAGCTCTGCAGCCCATAGTAATGAGCTTTCCAGCCATGCCTCGGCCGTCAATATGCCACCGTCAGCGGCTTCGCCGTTGGCGACCCATGTAACACCGATGTTTGTCAGCTTTGGTTTTGATGACAATACCGAAGTTGCTGGGCTGGAGTGGGTGATGGCGTTGCTAGAGAGTTATCAAAATCCGCCGGGCATGGATCAGTTTGCCTCCCAGCCACTCAAGGCTAGTTTTTTCATGCATTGCCAGCCTGTTGAGGCTAACGAGCCGGTCAAAGCGTTGTGGCGCAAGCTAGTGGCACAGGGGCATGATATTGGTAACCATACCTACACTCACCCAGACGATAAGGTTAACTATAATCCGCTCCAGTCTTGGATGACTGCCGAGCAGTGGCAAGAAGAGGTCAATAGATGTGACGCCTTGCTGACTGCTGATGTGGAGGATGGCGGGATTGGTGTCGATGAGGTCAGTGGCTTTCGCGCGCCTTTCATGACGTATAACGACAATACCTTGAAAGCCGTTGTCGAGAGCGGTATTCGCTATGATGTGAGTTTTCCTGCCGGTAGCACGGCCGAGCAAACGGGCACAAATAACTATTGGCCATTTACCCTTGATAACGGCAGCCCGTCTCATCAAATGGCCGTAGCGGGTGGTTGGAAGCCCGCTATCAATAACTATCCCGGTTTATGGGAAGTTCCCCTCCATACGTTGATTGTGCCGCCAGACAGTGAGATGGATAGGTTTGGCTTGGACTATTCGCTGCGCGATAAGATAGCCAGCCGGATCAGCTATTTTGACCCGGTTTCAGGAAAGGGGGATAACTTTGACTGGAACCTTTATTCTACGCCCGATTGGGGAGCGGCTGGGTTGAGTGAAGATGATGTGGTAGCTATTTATAGCTATAACCTCGACCTGAGACTGGCAGGGAACCGAGCGCCATTGGTATTGGGGCTACATTCAGCGTTCTATGGCCTGCTTAACGGGGGGGAGCATTGGGGCATGCCAGAAACGACGGTGGCCTCTCGCCAGAATGTACTCAAGCGGTTTATAGATTATGCCCTGAGCAAGCCGCAGGTGCGTTTTGTTAGCCACGAGCAATTGATTGACTGGATGGTAGAGCCTGAACCACTGACGCTTTGCCCGAGCGGGCCTTGGCAACCTCATGTGGTTTACCTTAAAGGGCAAACTGCAGACTACCAGGGCAAATTGTGGCAAGCGAAATGGTGGACTCAGCTTGAGATCCCTGGGCTGACGGCTTACTCCCCTTGGGAAGAGATTAGCGCGTGTACCGAGCGTTAAATCAGATGTCTTGACTAGCTAGCAGCAGCCCCTACCGAGCCGGGGCTGCTTGGTATTACTCTTCTTTTTTCCTTTGCATATCATTATTCAGCCTCTTGTTGTGTTCATTCCCTTCGCTCTATTTGTCTGACAAATTTAGTTAAATATAAAGTAAACGGTGATTTTTGTGCGTAAAGTCACTATTTCTATCTGTCATTGGCGTTATTTGACTGTTGGTTACTAAATATAACGTTTACTTGTGGTAGAGGCTGATCATTTTATTTGGCTTGGTACTGATGGCTTTGTTTGTGTTTGTATGTATTTAAATGTTTGATTTTTAATTAATTTAACTGTTGCATTAGTTTTATTGTTGTTTGCTATAACTGCTGTTTATCTTTGGCGGAAATGTAAATAAAGCAATGAGGGTAAGCTGCGCAGATGGAACGATCAAAATGGCATGATAACTTTGGTGATATTGGCTTTTTGGGGTGGTTTAAGTTGTTTTTATGGCTGTCGAAGATCTTGTGTTTTTTGGGTGTGGCACGAAAATACTGCCAAAGTAGTCAATCATGCCAATTTTCAGCCTGAATTCAGTTGTAAAATTACAAACAGAATAAATATTTAGCGGGTAATTCTGCATAAAAGTTGTTTTAATACTCATATCAACTGGCCTGTATTTCATATCCAGTTTTTCTGACTAACTTAATTTATCCCTTTAGTTTTATTTACTGTGATTTGAGGTATCCACTATGTCTGCCAAAGGACCATTTAACGTAAGAAGTGCCGCTGCTGATATCTTTGCTATGGTAGTTTTTAGTTTTATTACAGGCATGATGATCGAAATTTTTATCTCAGGGATGACATTCGACCAATCATTGGCTTCGCGAATGTTGTCGATTCCGGTAAATATTGCGATTGCATGGCCGTATGGCCTGTACCGAGACATGATGTTGCGCCAGGGGGCAAAGCTGTCTGCGAACAAGTGGATGCGTGGTTGTTCTGATATGGTGGCGTATGTCTCTTTCCAGTCTCCTGCCTATGCAGGGATTCTGTTCGTGGTTGGCGCTGACATCGATCAGATCATGACGGCGGTAGCAAGTAATGCGGTTGTGACCGGGGTGTTGGGTGTTGTTTACGGCCAGTTTTTGGATCGTGTCCGTCGTATGTTCCGAGTACCGGGATACTACCAGCACGCATAATACCCCTTACCGATCCGATTTCGACAAAAAGCCCCGGAGGTTTATTTACTCCGGGGCTTTTTGTTTTCTAATAATGGCTGCGCTTGGTAGCGGCCTTACGGGGGCGTTTCATCTGCACCTCCAACTGCGGGCTGGCAATTTCAATGCCGTGGGCGATGAACTTGTCTTTGATCCGGTTGTGGAGGTCATGGGTCAGGCTTAGCCGGTGTGCGGTTTCGGCGGCATAGGCGCGAACCTCGAAGTTCTGGCTGTCTGTGGTTAATGTCAGGAAGAACACTTCGGGAGCCGGGTTGTCGAGCACCAGATCACATTCTTCGGTCGCTTCGAACAAGAGCTTGGTGACCAAGTCGGTATTGGCCGCGTAATGGACACTGATCGACAGGGTTACTCGGGTAATCGGATCAGACAGTGACCAGTTGATGAACTGCTCGGTCACAAAGGCCTTGTTGGGCATGATCACTTCTTTGCGGTCGAAGTCGACGATGGTGGTGGCCCGAGTTTGGATCTTGGCGATCACCCCGGTGAGGTTGCGGATTGTGACGGTATCGCCGATCCGGATCGGCTTTTCGAACAAGATGATCAAACCGGAGATGAAGTTGGCGAATATCTCTTGCAGGCCAAACCCCAAGCCGACACCGAGAGCCGCGATGAGCCACTGCATTTTCGACCAATCAAACCCGATCAGCCCCGAGCCGATAACGATACCGAGGAAGATCGCCACATAGCGGGTTAATGAGGTGATGGCGTAACCCGTACCGGGGCTCAGGTCGATATGTTGCAATATCAGCAGTTCCATTGCGCCGGGTAGGTCGCGCGCCAGTATGGCTGTGAGCCAGAAGGCGAGGATAGCCAGCAGGACGTCTTTGATCGAAATAGCACTGAGTACGTCTATCCCGTCAATGGTGCTGGTAACGTCCCACAATGTGATGTCACCGAGGTAGGAAATGGCCTGATAAAAGTCAGACCATACCACCGATAGGCAAGCGAGGTAGATCAGCAGCAGCAATGAACGTAACAAGCGCAGGGATTGGGCGCTGATTTTGTCCAAGTCGACCTCTGGCTCCTCCACTTCTATTTGCATCTCGCTGCTGGTGACGAGATCGTCCTTGTCTTCTTCCACCTCGGCAATACGCTGGGCGATGATTTCCTGCCGTTTGGCCTTGGCTCGCTCGAAAGCCAGTCGCCGTTTCTGGATCAGCATCAGGCGTTTGGTCAAGTAGTACACCAGCAAGGTGATCACCCCAATTACCGCCGAGAATTCGAGCTTGCCCATGACCGACTGCGATGACGATAGGTAGCCCTTGAGGGCGGTGTAGTTAAGGGCCTGTGGCAGCAGGATCAGCCCCCACCAGAAAAGGTGGTGGCCAAGGTGGGCTTTGCCTTCGGGGATATCACCGTAAGTCATCGGCAGCTTCTCTTGGTACATTCGCCACAAGAAGTAGCTGATTGCGATATTGCTCATCACAAAGGCGAGCCGGCCAAGGGTGGCATTGACCTCGATATCGCTATACAGGTGGGCAAAGTTTTGGATCACCATCATCGGCAGGTATAGCACCAGCAGTTGTTGGTAATGGCGGAAGCAGCGCCTTACCAAGGATTCGTCCCACTCGAAATGGCTGATCAGCAGCCCATCCTGACGAACTAGCTCACGCATGAAGCAATACATGACCAGTGCCATCGGAAGCGAGAGTGCCTGACCGAAATGGTGAACAAACGGGTATTGCCAAGCTGCGGTGAAGATCAGGCCGATGATGGCGATGGCAAGCGGTACTGGCCAAGCCAGGCAGAATGAGAAGAAGACGTTGCCGTAGCTGTAACGGAACTTGTCTTGGGTGACTTTACCAATCTTTTTGCTGGTGTCCTCAAGATAGCGTTTCCAGTATTTGCGGCACCAGTTGAGCCCTACGAGCAAAATGGCAACGGCGAAAAGGCCAATGAAGAGCGGCCACTGATCAACAGATGTGGGGAATTTGACAAAGCCGACCCATTGGAAAGGCGAGAAAAACCATTTCAGCATCTCGACACTCGATGTCAGCATGTTGAGGCTGATCGGATTGGTATCCGGCGCCCAGAATAACTGCTTGCTGGCTTGGGTGCGGAGATCATTGAGGTTGCTGTTGAGCCGCTCGTAGGCCACTTTCAGAGTAGCTTGCTGATAGATCAGTGAGTCTAAGCTATCAACCAGTCTTTCTAGCAAGTTGAGATTGTCCTTGGTTAGGGCACGTTCTTGCTTTTTTTGCTCGGCGGTAAGCACCGGGGGGGCGGGTTGGTTCGCTCGCTCTTTCAGGCTGCTGAGTAGCTGCTGGTATTCGTACTTCTTAAGTTGGTTTTGTGCGATGTCTTTGTCTAGCGCCTTGATTGGCGGGTTATTGGGCAGCCGGTTGATGCGGGTTCTAAGGTTTTCGCTGAAGGCCGGGCTTAGCTTGAGCCATTCTGCCATGCTGGTGAGATCATCGGCCGTGCGGTCGACTATCTTGGTCTGCTCGTGGGTTGATTTGAGCTGTTGCTGAACCTGCTCGTTTTTGGTTGCAATATTTGTTAACGAGGTGGTATAGCGCTGGTGGTTGATAGCCAGTATCCGCAGAGCTTCGGGTTGGTCGTGATCGGCAGGTGGCGCAAGGGTGGTGGAATCCGATGCGTTATTGGTCTCTAGCCTGAGCTGGCGGTTCAGCTCGCGCTGTAAATTATTGCGATAGGCTTGCCTTGCATCGATTTCAAGGTTGGCCAGCTGGATGTGCTGTTTGACCAAGGTACGGCGGTTGCCGGCACTGAGCTGCTTGGCTTCCAGCATACTGAGTTGGCTGGTGTAGTATTGGTGGGCCACTTGGTGGATCAGTACCAACTCGTCGGCAACGTGGCTTTGGTTTTGGAGCTGGGTAAGCGTTTGTTCCTCTTTTTTGATGCGATCGCGAAGTTGGGCTGAACGGGTCGAGAACTCATCGATTCCGCGCTCAATATCCTGTAATTCGTTTTTGCTGTTGCTACGGCTTTGTTCGAGTTGGTTCAGTTTCAGATCCTGCTCGCTGATCGCTTGATGGAGGCCGTCATAATCAAGCTGGTTGAAGCTGGGAAACTCGGTACTGGTGAAATCTTTTATTTGTGTTCTGAGTTTGGCGGTTAATGAAGGGAAGTTATCAACCAGTTGTTGGTAGTTCAGGATTTGCTGTTCGAATTCGCGGGTTTTTTCTAGCTGGCTGCGAGCCGTGAGTAGGGTATCGAGATCTTTTAAGGTTTCAGGTGTGTTGGCCTGAGCCTGCAGGGTTTCTATCCGGTTGGTCAGTTGCTGCTCGCGTTCCGTGTATTTGTCGGTATCGGCAGCTTGGGTGCCAAGGGCAACCAGAAGAAATAACAGTAGGGGGAAGATCCTGATAAACATAAGGCTCCGTGGAAATTGAAAGTGTTTTTATCGTAATTAGTCTAATCTATCAATTCAGCTAAGCGCATGAAAACGGGCTTGGTTGATGTAGATTGCCACAAATTGGCCCATTCATCACCACTTGACTGCGAATTGCGAAAAAACGCAGGAAAGGCGCTTGACCCATCGGGCGCTTGCCGTTACATTACACGCCATCGAGACGTAGGGCGTCGAGATAACAATATGGTGAGGTGTCCGAGTGGCTGAAGGAGCACGCCTGGAAAGTGTGTATACGGCAACGTATCGAGGGTTCGAATCCCTCCCTCACCGCCATCCCTGCTTTGGGATGTAAAACTTCGGAGAGATGGCTGAGTGGTTGAAAGCACCGGTCTTGAAAACCGGCATACGTTTATAGCGTATCTAGGGTTCAAATCCCTATCTCTCCGCCACATTCAAAGCCCCAGCAGTAATGCTGGGGCTTTTTCGTATATCTTACCGATGGATGAGCAGACCCGGGATTTGAAATCCCCCTATACCTTGATCTGGCTCCACCACACTCAAAAAAACCGCTGTTTTTACAGCGGTTTTTTTACGTCTGAATATTGTGATATCGAGATAGGGTGCAGAATCCTAGACAGGGTTCACCTGAGCGAAGCGAAAGCACATTGCCCGTTCCCCCCACACTTTAATACCTCATACCTCGTGCAAATTATCTATTACATCCACTTCACTCATGCGAGCAGCCAATGGGCTCAAATTTCATACGTCAATATGAGTTTGGGTTGCATTAATTTAATGGTGTTTGTTTAAAACAAGTCAGTGCCAATAAATTAATGATTATGAATATGCTATTTCGAGATAAAGCAAAATATTTGTATACCAATATTTAAGCATGAGGCTGTGCAAAACATGATATTCAACGCACTCCGCTTATTTCTCATACTTTTTTTGTGGTTAATTGATTTTGCTCAATTTTTACAAAGCAAGAATCAGAGAAAATTAAAGCATAATAACAATGATTATCATTTTTATGCTCTCGTTTAGAACGATACTTATTATGCGCTAAGTGAATGGCTAGAATGGTCACTGGTTGCTGTCGAGGTTCTAATCGCTGAGAGTATTTTTTATCAGTGTAATTGCAGTGCGTATAAATGTTACTCTTTGTTTTTTAAGATATCATTGGGGTTTTTAGTGAAAGCGTAGCCAGTCATTCTTTGGGGGGTGCTATGAATGCTCCGATGTGATTATCTAAAAGTAGTAATGATTATTATTCATTGTGCGTAATTTTCCCTTCGAGGACTTTTATTACGCCTTGATGCATTGAGGAAAGTGGACTGATGTTTGGATTCTTTAGAAAAAATAAAACACAGCAAATAAACAATGGCTCGCTGATTGGTGCTGAAATCAACAAAGAGTATACGATTAAAAGCATTGTAGAAGATGACAAAGAAATGGCGTATTTCCTCAATACATTGGGATGTTATGCAGGGGAGTCAATTACGCTTGTTTCTGTATTATCAGATACTTACGTCATTTCAATCAAAGATGCACGTTATAGCATCGATTCTGATTTGGCAAAAACCGTACTCCTCAATTAAGCCGACTTCATACCCAAGCAACGTGAGGTAGCTTGGGGCTGTTTTAATTACAACCTTTATACCTCGGGACGGTGTGAAATTTTATTGCGTGGCGAAAACGACATCGCTTAAACAGTGCAGGCATTGTTTGGGCTTTTGATGGTTAATCTCGCTCGTAATTTCAAGTCACGAGGGTGTCTTTTGCATGGAGAGATAGCAGTGAAAATTTCATTAGCAGGTAACCCCAATAGCGGTAAAACAACCCTATTTAATGCGTTGACCGGCAAACTTGAGCGCGTGGGAAACTGGGCGGGCGTTACCATTAGCAAAAAAGAAGCTCCGCTAAAGAAGGAACTGAGTGGTTCATACGGTGAGATGACGGTCGTTGACTTGCCGGGGGCATACTCTATGTCGCCTTTCACCTTGGAAGAGACGATCACCAGAGATTACGTGAAAAGCGAAAATCCTGATGTTATTTTGAACGTTGTCGATGCGACTAACCTGAATCGAAGCCTATTTTTTACGACACAACTTTTAGAATTGGGTATTCCGGTCGTTGTCGCCTTGAATAAGAGCGACTTGAACAATAGCAAAAAACTAACCATTGATGCGCCCCAATTGAGCCAGTTACTGGGTTGTCCAGTGGTTGAGACGACAGCATCAGATGCACGTAGTGAATCTCTGTCAGCGTTGCTGGCGAAAGCGGCGGAAGTGAAAGGACAATCACAAAACGCCCCGTTTACGCAAAAGTACACTGAAATTACCGATGCCGAATCTGTTCAGGCATTTGATGCCGAGCGTTTCGCCTTCGTTAAGCAGCTAGTGGCGAAAATTGAAACTCGCCAAGTAAGCAGCGCGGAACAAACTATCCATGACAAAGTGGATACAGTGCTAGCGCACAAGTGGTTTGGTTTGCCGATTTTTGCCGTCATTATGTGGGCGGTGTTCTCTATTTCGCAAACCCATGTCGGTCCGCTGTTTGCTGATACACTAGTGGGCTGGATTGACAGTTTCTACGCTATGGTACAAGGCGCAATGGGCGAGGACGTTTCGCCACTTCTCAGCGCGCTGTTGTTGGATGGCATTATCGGTGGTGTCGGTGCCGTCGTTGGCTTCCTGCCCTTGATTATGGTGCTGTTTTTCCTTTTGGCACTATTGGAAGACAGCGGTTACATGGCACGTGTTGCGGTTATTATGGATCGCTTCTTCAAAAAAGTGGGCCTGTCAGGTAAATCAATCATTCCAATGATTATTGGTACTGGCTGTGCTATCCCTGGCATCATGGCGACACGTACCATTCAAAATGAAAGGCAGCGCCGTACTACGGCCATGCTGACGCCATTTATGCCGTGTGGCGCAAAACTACCTGTTATTGCTCTGTTTGCTGGCGTTTTCTTCCAAGACGCGGCGTGGGTAGGTACAAGCATGTACTTCGCCGGTATTGGCCTGATTATCCTTGGCGCGCTGCTTATCGTTCGTATTACCGGCGAAAAGAGCACACGTTCATTCTTTATTCTTGAGCTTCCTGAATACCGTGTACCAAGCCTGAAATTGGCACTGAACTCGACATTCTCTCGTGGTAAAGCGTTCGTTATCAAAGCCGGTACTATTATTTTGCTTTGTAACGCAGCGGTGCAAATTATGCAGACGTTCACATGGCAGTTTGACATCGTGGCTGAAGGCGCAGAGAGCACAAGTATCCTGGCTGGCTTGGCATCGCCGTTTGCCTTCGTACTCATTCCGCTTGGTTTTGGCGTATGGCAGTTGGCTGCCGCTGCGATTACAGGCTTTATCGCCAAAGAGAACGTGGTCGGTACATTGGCCGTGGTTTACGGTATCACTAACTTTATCGATACCGAAGAGCTGGCGTTGGTATCGGGTAGTGCGGATGTTGCAACGGTGATGGGACTATCATCTGTAGCAGCGCTGGCATACTTGGTCTTTAACCTGTTTACTCCACCATGCTTTGCCGCTATCGGTGCCATGAATGCGGAGCTGGAAAACAAGAAGTGGTTGCTTGGTGGTATTAGTCTGCAGCTGGGTATTGCTTACGTGGCGGCGTTTGCTATCTACCAAGGCGGTACTCTGGCGACAACCGGTGCGTTGGGTGACGGTTTTGTCTACGGTCTTGTTGTGTGTGTTGCCTTGATTGGTTTCCTCTTCAGCCTTCTGAGAAAAGGGGCGGTGAAAGAGCAGCAGAAACTAGGCTTGAGCCTGCAGTAAGGAGTGAATATGACGAACATACTTGTCTCGCTGTGCATCTTGATCATTCTTGCTCTAGCGATTTACAAATTGGTTGTAATGAAGAAAAAGGGTGGGGCGTGCGCAGGATGTTCGCAAAGTAGCGGATGTTCGGCGAAGAATAATGGTAAGTGTTAGCCTAAATGACGCTTATTGACTGAAACTAAACGTGAGCCCTATGGCTCACGTTTTTTTATGCCGGTATTCCAAGTGTACTAAACATGGATTTAGATTAGCGGTCTTCAGCGCGAATGATGAATGCTGGTTTATTTGCAAAGGGAATTGTTGTTTGTGTTTTTATTCCTCAAAAAGGTAAACCTATTATCCAATTATGGCGATAGCGAGACAAAATTTTATGACTTACCATCAAATCAGTTAATAAAAATAAGCAAATCAGTATTCAAAATGGAGATGTATGATGAAAGACCATGAAAAAATAATCACCATAGTTAATACACATGCAGAGGCTGAAGCTGTAATTAAAACACTGCAAAATGCAGAGTTTGATGTTTCTAAAATCTCAATTTTGGGTAAGGGCTACCACAGCGAAGAAAACGTCGCTGGCTTTTACAATACAGGCGACCGCGTAAAATCATGGGGTAAGACCGGTGCGTTGTGGGGCGGTGTTTGGGGCGCATTGATTGGTGCTGGTATGTTCTGGCTACCAGGCGTTGGTGCTTTGATGGTTGCAGGTCCAATCGTATCTAGCGTGGTAGGTGCGATTGAAGGTGCAGTCGTGACCGGTGGTTTGGGCGCTGTGGGTGGTGCTCTGGCGAGTATCGGTATTCCAAAAGACAGCATTGTGAAATACAACGCGGCGATTAAAGCTGACAAATACCTCGTGATTGTTCATGGTGATGCAGAAGCAATGGTAAAAGCCAAAGCGATTCTTGCCGATCGTGAGCTTGAACATCTCACAGTGTAATGCCGTCGTTATTCTTGCCATCAATAGTTAAATAAAACGAAAAGGGACAGGCGTCTTCTGTCTTCTCTCAACAGTGCTTGTCTCTTTTCGACCGTCTGCATTTAATTTATTTGTCTGTTCATTCTCTATAAAAAGCCGAATTATTTCGGCTTTTTTTATATTTGGCGAATATTGGTATTTTGCGCGAAGCCCAGCCTGACAACGCTGGGCTTTTTCACATACAGAAACATTTGAGGTTTGTCTCGCAGATTGACAATGTAGCGATGAGATTGGGTTCCTGACCGAAATTAGCCAGTGTGGCGGTGGTAAAATTTTCGTTTTCCCGCGAAGTTTTGCAAAGGAGTGCACAAGCAATGATGGAATCAAGTGTCTTTGAACGTACGGAGTCTTATGACCCAGAGATCAGTGCCAGATTGTATAACCTAATTATAGGGGCGGTATTGTGCTGGGGGTTCGCGGTGAATGGGTGGATGGTGTCGGCGATCCCGACGGAGAACGTGATGCAGATACCATGGTGGATGTTCTTTGTCGGTTATTTTGCCAGTTGTCTTTTTGGGGTCTACCTGTTCAGCTCGTCTGATAACCCGCTAGTGAGCTTTATTGGGTACAATTTTGTTGTGCTGCCTATTGGCTTGGTTATCAATGTTGTTGTTTCTGCCTATGATCCGGACCTAGTGCTGGAAGCCATTCAAATCACGGGGCTAGTGACGGGATGCATGATGCTGCTGGGCACCTTGTTCCCGCAGTTCTTCCAGCGTATTGCGGGGGCATTGTGCATTTCTCTGCTTACCGTGTTGCTGGTGGGGATTCTTCAGATTTTTATTTTTGGTACCGCTCACCGGGGATGGATCGATTGGGCGGTGGCGCTTATTTTTTGTGGCTATATTGGCTATGACTGGGGGCGGGCGAATCAGATCCCCAAAACACTCGATAATGCGGTGGACAGTGCCGCTGCACTGTATATGGATATTATCGGCCTGTTTTTGCGGATTCTCCGTATTCTGGGGCGTCAGGATTAGTCTTCAGTTTACAATGACAACGGCTTTCCGAAGAAAGCCGTCATGAACCTTAATTTTCCGTTTCCCGTAAATGACTTCCGTTAATCAATACGGTACTTGGCAATCAGTTCTTCATCTAGCTCCACGCCCAAACCAATGGTGTTGGGGACGTCAACATAGCCGTTGTTGAACTGGATCTGGTTTTTGACCAGTGACGTAAACAGCGGGCTTGTGCTCTGAGAGTATTCAATTAGATCGCCATGTTCACGAGAAGCGAGGAAATGTACCGTTGCTGCGATGAGGATGCCAGTTGAGAAACCGTGAGGGACTAGCTTCATGCCTGCCATATGCGCCATGTCATAGATCTTCACCATCTCGCTAATACCACCACAACGCGTCACGTCCGGTTGTACAAAGTCAGCGCCCGACTGTTCGATGAAGTTCGCAAATTCGTAACGGGTGGTCAACGTTTCACCGCCAGCCAGTTTCTGTGATGTTGATTGAGACACCTTTCGGTAGCCAGCCAAAACATCATCAGTAATTGGCTCTTCAATCCATAGAAGATTGAATTCCTCTAGCTTCTTAGCCATTTCAATAGTGTGACCGGCTGTGCGCCATGCGCTTGCGAGGTCGATGGCAATTTCAACGTCTTTGTTGATACCACGAGCGGTTTCGCACACGGTCTTAATGATTTCGTAATCAGTCTCTGCATTTTTACCCAGCGGACCGCCGCCGAACTTCAACGACGTAAAGCCCTGAGCGAGCAATTCCGTTGTGCGGGCAATGTTTTCTTCTTTGATTGCCGATGGGATAAACGTCCCGTATGCACGGATCTTGTCTCGGAATTTACCACCAAGAAGCTGCCATACCGGTACTTTGAAGAATTTGCCCGCGATGTCCCATAGCGCCATATCAATAGCAGAGATAGCGTGGATCATGGTTGAACGACGGCCTGCATAATGAGTGCCGTTGTACATCTTTGTGTATAGGCGCTCGATGTCTAATGGGTTTTCGCCAATAAGAAGACGCTCAAGACCCTGCGAAGAGCCGTGGCTCTGAGTAGCTTTAATACATGCTTGAATCATCATTGGTGAGCTATCAGATTCACCCACACCCGTGATGCCTGCATTTGTGTGAACGCGAATAAGAACACCGTCTTCACCCCATTCGCAAGCCTCGTCAAGAGCCGGAACACGCAGGTGAATAACTTCTACTTCAGTGATTTTCAATTCGTTAAATAACATGTTGTTTCTCTGATGCTAAATATATTCAGTACGGAGCCCAATCGTGGAGCTATTAGGCCCCGTTCAAAATTCGCTGCCAGTCTAGGTACTGACAGCGAATGAGCAGCGGGTTCTCATTAAGCGGCGGCTTCTTGAGCAACAGGTGCTTTCTTGAACTTGTCACCCACGGTGTAGATGCACAGCGCGATAACTACCGTGACAACACCGGCCAGTTTCTGCAGGGTGATGGTTTCACCTAGCAGGAAGTAGGCAACGATCATCGCAAACAGCGGCAGGACGTTCAGGGCCATTGTGGTGATAACTGCATCTTGGGTTTTCAGTGTAGCCAGTTCCCACAAGGCGTAGGCGAAGCCAGAACATAGCAGGCCAAGTGCCAGAATACTGCCAAGGTGTTTGCCGTTTTCAACCAGTACGGTTGCAGAGCTGAAGTCAGCGCCAGTGATCACGCCAAGAATCAGCAGTGCCACGGTGGCTGAGGCGAACTGGTAGAAGCTGCTTGAGTACAAATCGTAACGCGAGTTCAGATCTGGCCCGAACTTGCCCAGAATGTAGTTGTAGGTAACAAAGCCCAGCACCCCGCACAGTGCGAACAGATGGCCGAGGTTCAAGCCCTGAATTTTGTTCGATGGGTCGTAGGCGATAACGGCGGCACCGATCAGAGACAATACGACAGCGAAGACTTTCGGAGCGGTTGGCTTGATTTTATCGATGATAAAAACAGCAGCCATCGTCAGGAACGGAGCCATGCCGTTGATAACGCCGATCTCACCGGATGAGGTGTATTCGTACGCCAGAATGGTGAAGTAGAAGAACACCGCCTGGGCAGAGATTCCGGCAGCCATAAGAAGCACGGCGTCTTTCTTGCTTTGGATTTTTTTCAGGGTGTGTTTTTTGGAGAAAATAAACACGGCAACGAAACACAGGGTAGCGATTGCGTAGCGGGCAATCGCAAGTACCACGGGATCTAGCTTACCAGCCAGAACGCCGCCCAGAGGGAATGATGCTCCCCATAGGGCCGCACAGACGAGCGCAAGGGTCAGACCCAATGATTTATTTGGCGCTGTTTTACTCATTTTCTTAATCTCATATGAAGGGGCTGTCCTCGCCCCTTTGAAAGCAACGATGATTACTGAGGGCAAATACCGATAACGTGTTCTAGACGCTGGTCTTTCTGGTATAGGGATGCGTAGGCGTAGCCAACACCTTCAAGGTTGGTCGGGGCACCATTGGCCACAGTGAAGACCTTGTCGATAATCTTGTTCGATACGTTGTCGATGGTGTCTGTGGCATCCATGATACCGCAGGCGTTGATGTCCATGTCAGCGGTGATCAGCGAGGTGTTGCCCGATACGCGGATAACAGGAACAATCGAGTTGTTGAAGCCTGCGGCACCAGCGGTCCAGATAATTAGCTGGCAGCCCAGAGACGCAAAATGCATGGCCGCACCGCCACATAGCATGGTGGTTTCGGTCAGGTAGAAACCGGGTTTGGTCGGCTTTTCACGGTGAATATGGTTAATGCGCAGGCAGTCTTGGATAGGGCGAGTACCTGTTTTGTGCATTGCACCTTGTGATTTTTCGTCAATGGTCGTCAGGCCGCCAACGCTGTTACCGATAGACATTGTTTCCGTGCCTTCGATCACGTGCCAGCGCTTCAGATCCTCAGCGATCAGGCGCTCGATCTTCTCGCCGACTTCTGGCGTGACAGAACGGGCTTTTAGGATATCTTCGCAGCCCAGCAGTTCCAGTAGTTCACCGGCCATAGTGGTCGCGCCCATGTCGACCAGCTTGTCAGAGGCGGCACCCACTGACGGGTTCGATGCCAGACCGCTTGACGTGTCTGAACCGCCGCACTTGATACCGATCCGCAGGGCTGAGACAGGTGCATCTACACGCTCGATGCTGTTGGCGTAAGACTCCAGCTCTTTAGCCAGTGCGATACCGTCCTTAATGGTTTCGATTGTGCCTTTGTTCTTGATAACCGTTAGGGTATGAACCGGTAGGCCTTCCTTGCGAACAGGCTCCGCTATCATCTGCGGGTCGATCGAGCCACAACCCATCGCGATAACCAGTACGCCGGCAATATTCGGGTTGGTTGCGGTATGGATGATGGTATCGATCATTTCTTCGTTGCCACCATACATACAGGTGTAGTGGTTGGTCACAACGACCGAATTCTCAATCTCTTTGCTGATGTTACGCGCAATGCCCTCGCAACACTCGTCAATTGCAACAACCATGATGTTGTTGCGAATACCGAAAGTCCCGTTTGGACGCGGGTAGCCTTTGAATGTTGCGCTCATTATTGCTCGATCCCCATTTGTTTGATGATTTCTTCGATGATTGACTCAGGAATGTCTAGACGTTCGCTGCGAACGTTTTGGACATGCACAAGCTGACCAAGTGGGATTTCAACAATCGATTTACCAATAGAGTGGCCGCATTTCAGAATGTGTTCACCATTGGCGATATCGCCCAGCGCAATTTTGTTGCCGAACGTGATTTTTTGCAGTGCTTTGATCTCAGCGATCACTTCGTTGTCAGCTGAAATAATTTCAACAGCGTCGTGTTTTTCAACGTCACCCAGCAGTGTCGCTACGTTATCCGTAGGTGAAAGTTTTATTGCTTTCATTCTTATATTCTCTGTCTACCGTTAACAGTTAATTGTCTATTGTCCGACAATCGGCAGTATACAGATCTACAGATGACAAAATATGACAAATGTCACAAGTTCGTGTTATATTTTTCAATTACTTAAATCGTGCACTAAGAACGAGTCAGGGAAATGAAGATCAATAAACAGAGCTTAGAAGAGCAAGCTACTGAATTTATTAGAAATATGATCGTTTCCGGTCAGTTGGCAATGGGTGAGAAGATCGTTGAAAGTACGCTGTCAAAAGATCTTGAGCTTTCGCGCAGTACTGTCCGTATGGCATTGAACTCACTTTCACATGAGGGGCTGGTTGTGCAGAAGCCTTATGTGGGATGGCATGTTTTTACGTTGTCGGATGATGACCTGTGGGAGCTATACAACCTACGGGTGGCGATTGAATCCCAGGCGGCAGTGATGGCTGCGGAAAGGGCTACGCAAGAAGACAAGGATGAGCTTCGCCGTATCTACAACGAGTTCTGTGAATTTTGCTCCAATGAAGCGTTGGATATTGTGGAAGTATGCCACAAAGATTTCGAGCTACACCGGAAGGTGGTTGAAATCAGCAAGAGCAACAAGTTCATTAAGATCTACGAGCAGATTTCCAATCAGCTCAAGAGCTATATCAAGTTGACCCATCATGATTATGACTTGTCGCAAAGCGGTATTAGTCATACGGGTATCGTTGAAGCGATTATCGAAGGGGATGCCAACCGCGCTTGGTTGGAGTCTAAGCAAAATATCACCACGTTTACGGATCTTTGCCGCCATCAAGCAACGTCATAACCTACAAAGTTTAAGTAACACTTATTTTGGGTGAGCAGCCGTAGTCAACGGTTGTGGATGTGCTGTGTATTGAGATAATCAGATTTATTAAAAAGTCGACAGCAGTGTCGGCTTTTTTATTTATATTGAGTGTGAATGATGGCATTCAAATATCTTCATGTGGGCTGATAGGAGGTATTCTTTATAAGCTGGAATGTTCGTTTCTTGGGGATATTTGCTCTGAAAGAAAAAAGGTCGGTTTTATTATTTTATCGTAATAAACATAATAAAATAATAAAGCCGACCCTTTGTATTGGGTATGGAATACAGCTTATTGCATTGATAACAATAAGCTGCATATAGGCATATTATGCCTGTGGAAGCGTACCTTCACCGTTAGAAACAACTGCGTCGATTTGTACTAGGGCACCCATTTCAATCTGAGATACACCTACAACGGTACGTGCAGGAAGCTCACCGTTGAAGAATGTGGTGTACACTTCGTTGATCGCATCGATATCCGCAACATCTTTTAGGTGGATGTTGATTTTAACGATGTCGTCCATTACATGGTCAACACTTTCTACGATAGCTTTGATGTTCTTCAGGCACTGCTCAGCTTGCTCTTTTGCACCGCCAGCGACGATTGCGTTGGTGTTTACGTCAACTGGAAGTTGAGCGGCAATGTGGTTGTAGTGAGAGAAAGCCACTGTTTGAGTGTGCAGCGGGTTACGTGGTGCCGCATCAGTATTGTGGGCGCGGATCACGATGTTGTGGCGATCTTCAACTTCCTGTGGAGGTGTGCCGTCGCCGTGAGAAACTGACGCATCAATCTGAACAAGTGCGCCCATAGGCAGTGCGTCAGCAGCAATCACTGAACGTGCTGGTACGTAAGCCACTGCACGAGCAATAGATGAGTCAGGGAAGAAGGTTGAGTATGCTTCGTTAACTGCATCAAGATTTGCTAGGTCTGTTAGGTACAGGTTGACGCGCACGATATCATCGAACGGTACGTCGATGCTTTCTAGCACAGCCTTCATATTCTTAAGACATTGTGCTGTTTGCTCTTTTACACCGCCTTCTACTAGTGCGCCCGTTTTAGGGTCGACAGGTAGTTGAGCTGAAATGTTGTTGTAGTGAGAGAAAGCTACAGTTTGAGTAGATAGTGCACTTTGCGGTGCATTTTCAGTGTTGCGAGATAGCTTGATCAGTGGGCAAGGCGCTTGTGGTGCAGTACCTTCACCGTTAGAGATCAGTGCATCCATTTGTACCAATGCATCGCCCATTGGCAGTGCGTTCACCTGAACAACAGTGCGAGTTGGAAGTAGGTTATCGAAGAATGTTGCGTAAACTGCGTCTACTGCTTCCATATCTTTGATGTCTTTTAGGAATACGTTGATTTTAACAACGTCATCCATTACGTGGCCGATGCTTTCTACGATAGCTTGAATATTCGCTAGGCACTGTTTTGCTTGGTCTTTTACATCACCAACGACGATTGCACCAGTTTTAGGATCTACAGGCAATTGTGCAGAAAAGTTATTGTAATGAGAGAAAGCAACAGTTTGAGAAGACAGTGTGCTTTGAGGTGCGTTTTCAGTGTTTCTTGAAACCTTGATGATATCGCCAGGCATTTGAAATTTATCCTTGTTATAGAGTACAGAAAATACGTATGTATTTTTAGGTGATCGTATTTGTAAGAATCGTTAAAGTGGGGGCAATGGTAAGGTAAAATATTCAGGATAATTGTGATGAATCTCAAAGTATTATTTTGCAGAAATGGCTAGGCGGCGGGGATAAATAATCATTTTACGATTAATTATCCAGATTTATGCTAGTTCTGTAGTTGTGGTAACTATTTTTTTTGCGAACGATTCGTCAATTGTGAATATAATTCCAGAGAGTTTTATTACAAAAAATCCAAGTTTTATTCAATTCTGATAAATTGTTCACAATAATGCCATTCAAATTTATTCATCGACTCATTTTGTGCGCCGGATATGCCGTTATTACAGCATAAATTCTCTCAAGGCTTTTATTTGTTAAGCCTGATATTTAAGGTACTGACGTGTACCTTTCTAATTTATTATTTTATATCAGTGAGATAGCAATCAGTGGCCACAACAAAGTAACCGGTGCTTCGTATGCCTCACTGTCATTATTGAACTTTATGCATACCAAAATCACAATATATGTGATCTTTATCCCATATGTATTTCTGATCTTTTTGCGGAAAATCAAAGAACCTCTATAAATATGCTTAGTCAGCTAATGGCAAAGAAATCGAAAGGTTTTGACGCAAAGCTTCCGGCCTAAGGAAACCGGTGGACAGGAGTCCCAGAGGTTCTAGGGTAGCGGGGTTACCTGATTGGAATGAAACAGCGCAAGTAGTGGTTATCTTCCAGTAGCTGGCTTCCACAAATAATAATTAATTTGGAAGCTCAACAATGAAAAACGTATTCACACTTTCTGTAGCAGCCGCGTCGGTTGTTACGGCTATGCTACCTCAACTGGCCAATGCTCACGGCTGGGCTGATTATCCTAAAGCGCGTCAGGTTATCTGTAATGAAGATGGCGGTTACTGGGGATCGGCAGACGGTTCGACTATTCCTAACGAGGCGTGTCGTGCAGCCTTTTTGGAGTCGGGCACCTACCCATTTATTCAGACCAATGAATTTGCCTCTCTGGTACCGAACCATACAGATATGGACGCGGTAAAGAATACGGTTAAAGACGGTCTTATCTGTGCTGGTGGTGATACCAAGAAAAGTGGTATGGCAGTAGCGTCTGCGAACTGGCAGCGTACAGAGATGAAAGCAGGCGAAACCTTTACGTTCCGCTACCGTGCGACGGCCCCGCACAACCCAAGCTACTGGCAGTTTTACATGACTAAGCCAGGTTATGATGCTGCTCATGGCCGCATTACCTGGGATGACCTAGAGCTGTTTGATACGGCGGGCAACATTGCTGTTACCCAAGAGAACGACGGTAAATATTACCACATCGAGCTCACTCTTCCGGCCGATCGCGTGGGAGATGCAACGCTGGTAAGCCGTTGGCAGCGTGAGGATCCAGCTGGCGAAGGTTTCTACAACTGTAGCGATATCCGTTTCGATGGCGAAGTTCAGCCAGCAGAGTGGACCAGCAAAGGCGCTTACGTGAAGCCGGGTATCACCGCTGAACAGGGCGATTCGGTGTGGTTCCGTATCTTCTCGGCACAGGGCAATGAAATTGCTTTTGAAAAACTGGCTATCACTGCTGCAAATGAAGATGTTCACGCATGGTCTTATGATTTGGCCGAGCTGGTGAATGCCAAGTACCCGACGATTACGAAAGTGGGTATTCAGCAGGCATCGGGCGAGATTGCCTACAATGCTGCAGATTTGTATGCGAACCAAGTATTTGTGACCAATGGCGATTACAGCTATGCGCTGGATGTTCGTGATGCGGTTGTTGAGCCTGCACCTGTGATGGTTGATGGCCTGAAACCTGAGTACTCAATGGCGGGCGGTTCAGCAGCAATTGCAGCGACAGTACGTTCAGAAGGTCAGTACATTATTAATATGTCTCTGCTTGATGCCTCTGGTACCCCTGTATCTCTGGCGAGCGAGATGATTAACAACGGCTCTGCATCACTGGAAGTTGTTGCTGCCAAAGCGGGTGAGTACACCGTAGAAGTGACAGCAATGGCTAAAGGCAGCCATGAAGCGAAAGTGGTTGCAAGCCAAGCTGTAACAGTGAAAGCCGAGTCAACTGGTGGCGGTGAGTATGATTTCGAGTACCCACAGGGTGTTGGTAGCTACGTACCGGGTGAAACAGTGGTTCTAGGCCGCGACGGCAACACTTACCAGTGCCGTCCGTTCCCTGAAGGCGGTTGGTGTAACATTGATTCAGCCGCTCATTATGAGCCAGGCTTTGGTTCTGCGTGGAAAGACGCTTGGATCAAGCAGTAATCACGACACATTATAGAGAATGCCCAGAACCCCGCTGAATAAGCGGGGTTTTTTTCTGCCTGTGTTTTGGTGCTGCAATACAAACCGATTGAGCTGTGCTCTTCTGCAATCGAAACCGTGTTGCCTGAAGTGTTGAGAGATGACTCCCACCTTATTATTACCTTCTTTGAATTGGCTCGCATGCACCCTATAACAGCCATATCTGGAGGCTCTGCATGGCAGATGAATAGTTCCTATCCTGTCGCGCGAGGGAGTCTTGCTACTTAATATAAGGAAGATAGGTTAAGCACAATGAATAAAGAAGGGATGCTTTTATCGTTAATGGCTGTGGCCACAGTACTGGGGCCGACCGGACAGGCCAAGGCGCATGGTTGGGCCGATTACCCCAAGGCAAGGCAGGTGTTTTGTCATGAGGGTGGTGGTTACTGGGGCGGTGCTGACGGAGCGGGGATAGCCAATCGAGCCTGCAGGGAGGCATTTAAGGCCTCTGGAACGTATCAGTTCACTCAGCATAATGAGTTTGCTGCTATGGTGCGGGATTATAACAGCATGGCAGCGGTCAAGCAGGCTGTGGGCGACGGCCTTATATGCTCGGGTGGTGATGAACGTAAGCGCGGAATGAGTATTCCATCTGGGTTTTGGCAGCGGACCAAGATGCAGCCAGGGGAAACCTTTAGTTTGCGCTACCGGGCGACAGCACCGCATGTGCCGGGTTTTTGGCAGGTCTACCTGAGCAAGCCCGGCTATGATGCTGCGCGAACATCATTGCGTTGGCGTGACCTGGAACTCATCGGCACCGCTGGCAATATCAAACCCAGAAATGAAGGAGAAGGCCAGTACTTCGTGTTTGATGTGACACTACCGCGGGATCGTCGTGGTGATGCGACCTTGGTGACACGCTGGCAGCGGGAAGATCCTGCGGGTGAAGGTTTTTACAATTGCAGTGATATCCGTATTGGTTCGGGGAGTGGCGGTATCGTCAGTGGGAAGCCGGTTCCCGATGGTGACCACGGTGATGATAGCGTGAGCTCGGGAGGTTTTCCCTTTACCGTTACCGGCATTCAAGATCAGTATCAGGTAGGCAAGGAAGGCCATTCGGTGATTTCGGCTATTGTGCGTGCCGATGGGAAGTTTAAGGCTGAGATGGTGATGCTCAGTGGTAATGGGCGAATTATAGCTCGTGATTCCAGTAAGTTATCGCGGGGGCAGGCGGCACTGGCATTGCTTGCCGACGAAGCGGGCAAATTTACGGTTAGGATCAAAGTGACGCCATTACAAAGTAATGGTAAACCCACGGTGGTCAGCCATTCCATTCGGGTGATCGGCAAAGAGAAACCGACTCAGGAACATGATTATACCTATCCGGATGGGATTGGCAGTTATGTGGTTGGCGAAACGGTTGTGCTAGGGCGTGACGGTAATACGTACCAGTGCCGTCCTTTTCCCGAAGGGGGGTGGTGCAACGTCAATTCGGCCATACATTATGAACCGGGATTTGGTTCAGTCTGGCAGGATGCTTGGACAAAGTTGTAACGTTATGAGTTTTATGGAAAGCGTCAGCATAAGCTGGCGTTTTTTTTTGCGTGTTTACTCACATATCAAGATTGCCTTTAGTGACGTAATGAAAATTAATGTTTCCGTATATAAACAAAGTTATGTTGGGAAATGTTGAATTGGTGATCCACTTCATGTTCCGGTTGTTCGATTTATATGTGCAACAGAAATATTGTTCGAGATCAATTTGTTGCACACTTTTCTGGTGGTAGGTTTAGCACATCGGCAAGAAACCTATTACAGGTAGTATGCCTTTGTTGACATATCATGGTGTGCCATGACAGAAGACAGATGTTGGCTAAAGTAATAAGTTTTTGATAATTATGGAGATTCAATCATGGCTAGCGCATTCTTTATTCCTACAGTTAACTTGATGGGTGCAGGTTGTCTTACTGAGGCGGCTGATGCAATTAAAGCTCAGGGTTATAAGAAAGCCTTGATCGTAACAGACAAAATTCTAAGCCAGATTGGTATGGTTCAGCAGGTAGTTGATATGCTGGCTGAGCGCGATGTGGCTGCCGTTGTTTTTGATGGGACACAACCAAACCCAACTATCGGTAACGTGAATGCGGGTCTTGCGCTATTGAAAGAAGGCCAGTGTGACTTCGTTATTTCTCTAGGCGGCGGTTCACCACACGACTGTGCGAAGGGTATTGCACTGGTTGCTTCAAATGGCGGTGAGATCGCTGACTACGAAGGCGTTGACCGCTCTGCAAAACCACAGCTTCCGCTAATCGCCATTAACACGACAGCGGGTACGGCGTCTGAGATGACTCGCTTCTGTATCATCACTGACGAAGAGCGTCACATCAAGATGGCTATTGTAGACAAGCACACTACGCCATTGATGTCAGTTAACGATCCTGAGTTGATGCTAGCTAAGCCAGCTTCGCTAACAGCGGCGACAGGTATGGATGCCCTGACCCACGCTATCGAAGCGTACGTTTCTATCGCGGCAACACCAATTACTGATGCAGTAGCAATCAAAGCTATCGAGCTGATTCAGCAGCACTTGCGTACGGCAGTGAATGAAGGCCAGAACATCGAGGCTCGTGAGCAAATGGCTTACGCTCAGTTCATGGCGGGTATGGCATTTAACAATGCGTCTTTGGGTTATGTTCATGCGATGGCACACCAGCTAGGTGGCTTCTACGACCTACCTCACGGTGTTTGCAACGCAGTATTGCTACCACACGTTCAGCGTTACAATGCACAGGTTTGCCCTGAGCGCCTAAAAGACGTTGCCAAGGCAATGGGCGTTAACGTTGAAGGCATGACTGCAGAGCAAGGTGCAGAAGCTGCACTTGAAGCGATTCAGGCACTGTCAAAAGATGTGGGTATCCCTGCAGGTCTGAGCGAGCTTGGCGCGAAAGCGGAAGATATCCCAGTATTGGCTGATAACGCACTGAAAGATGCTTGTGGCTTTACTAACCCTAAGCAGGCTACTCACGAAGAAATTTCAGCTATCTTTGCAGCGGCGCTATAACATAGCAGCCATCGCGGAATAAAAATGAAAAGCGGCCACTTTGTTGGCCGCTTTTTCGTTTTTACTCCTCAGCTATTCGGTAAGACGGTGCGGTAGGGGTATAGATTTTCAGTCCATTTTTGCCTTGTTGTTTTACTTCGTACATAGCGAAATCGGCCAATTGAAGTAGCGTTGATATCGTCTTGGCATCCTTGGGGTACTCGCTACAACCGATACTGGCTGAGATTTGGCGTGGTTGATCGGCATAGATAGCCGGTTCTGCAAGCAGAGATAAAATTTGCTGGTCTATAGGCTGGCGCACTTCCGCCGGCAATTTCTCGATAACGGCAAATTCATCACCTCCCAGTCTTGCCACTTCACAGCCTTGAGGAATGAGTTTTTTCAGGCGTTTGGCGATGGTAATCAAGAGATCATCACCCGCTTGGTGGCCAAGGGTGTCGTTGATGTTTTTGAATTCATCAAGATCAATCAGGTAAAAGCGAAAAGCATGATTGGCCTTAGCCAATTCATCTAATTTCTGGTTTAGCCAAAAACGATTGTGAATTTGGGTTAGGCCATCGTACATCGCAAGGCGATGGAGATTGCGCGACTCTCGTAGCAAGGTAATAAACAGGGTGGCGCCAAGCAGGAGGGCAATGATCAGCATATAGTTGATCAGGTACTTCATGGTTGTCGTTGCTTTGATTGCAGCGGCAAGATCACTGTTGGTTAGGCGGAATTTATGGTGCAGAAATAGGGTCAGTTCATCGTAGTTATTTCGGCTAAATGACAGCAACGGCGTAATTTGTTTGCCGTTTGGACGCTGCATCAGTTGTGATTCCATTCCTTTTAAGTTTTCAAATTGAATGCTTATTTCCTGTATTACCCCACTATGATGATTGAGGTGCACAATCATTGAATTGTTCAGGATTGTCTTAAACCGGCTCCAGAGGATTTCGTACTGGAGCATAACGTCATTGTGATCGCTGCTTCCTGCTTGGTAGCTCTTTAGTTGGTAATTGAACTCGGCAAACTCTTTGGTGAGTTGCATGACATACCAAGCGGTTTCGTTTTGGCTTTGGTTGATGATATCTGAATTGCGTTTCAGGGCACCAACAGCAACCAGAATACTAAGGATCAAAAGGGGGATAAGGAAGATTAAACACAATCGGATTGTTTTATTTTTTTTGGTCATCACTACGCTACGTCAACGGTGCTCAATGGGCTTCAATGGTTGTTAACTGCCAGATCATTTTTGCTAGGTGGTGGTGTTCGGCGACTTCAGGGTGGTCGTGTATCGACATCACTAGCCAGTATGGGCCGTAGTCTCTGACCTTCATGTAGTGACCATCCTGCGTGATGGCCAGTAGGGGATCATATTTGTCTATGTAATGACGAGACAAAGTGACGGAATAGTCATTGAGGGCTGATAGGGTGAACCGCTGGCCAGAGAGGTGGAAATGATCCAGTAACGTTTGCAAGCGTACACCTTTGAAGGTGCTTGGCTGGGGGATCCACGGTAGGGGCGTTGTGATTTTGTTCTGTGGCAGCTGTTCGAGTTCGTTGCGGCTTAGTTCGAGCTTGATGTGTTCTCCCGTAGAGGATACCCCTTGCAGGATAAGAGGGGGTGGAAAGCTGTCTGCCATCACATCTGCGGATAACCACAATAGGTTGAAAAATAAGGGTAATGTGATTAGCACAGTCCTGATTCTATCTCGAACTGCCTGATGAAAATACGCCATGCTCATAACTACCTTCAGGGAATATCATTAATAGTGTAGATGATAAATAGCACAATATGGCTAAACGAAGACAAAATTAGTCATTTAAATATATGTTTATGATTTCTTTTAATTCATGGGGTTATGTCGTGTGTATGTCAGCAATCGTCATTTTCTTGTCGTTATAGTGTTGTCGTAGGCCAGCATCAGCTGGCAGGGGGAGGCGCTTTTGTGAATAAATTACGTAATGTATTTTTTGAATATGTACAGATAGTTGGATAGGAGATCTCATATTAAGTGCACGTTAGTGCGTATCTATGAATAGTATATAAATCAGGCTCTATCGCATTAATAGATGCCAGTCATCCGTTAAATATTCTTCACAGAAGACGAACAACAGTGTGCGCTCGATGCCAAAGAATGCTTTTGGAGTATCATCGAACGCAATGGGTGTAACAAAATGTTTCTGCGTGATTGATGGCAGACGATCTTTTCTCAATACTCCGCATCCCGTTTGATATAACACTAAAAACAATGAAAAGACGTGATTTTATTCGTTGCCTGACGATTGGTTCTGGTGCTGGGATGGTATCCAGTGCTTTGGCTGGTCAAGCAGACAAAACGCTTGAGAATAGTTTAGTTTCAGCTGACGCAATGCCGGTATACGGCAGTTTCACTCACGGTGTCGCGAGTGGTGACCCACTTGCCGATCGTGTGATTTTGTGGACTCGTTTCGTGCCTGATGCCTCATTGGCATTGGATTCGGTAACTCTGCGTTGGGAAGTGTCCACCCGCAAGGATTTTGCTCGTATTGTTGCGGCTGGAGAGGCGCAGGCAAGCAAAGACAATGACTATATTGTCAAAATCGATGCCGATGGCCTGAAAGCCGACAAACAGTATTACTACCGCTTTGCCGTCGGTGTGATTGTATCGGCAGCCGGTATTACTCGCACATTGCCTGAGCGTAATGTTGAACAGGTTCGCTTTGCGATTGCGACTTGTGCTAACCATCCGGCGGGGTATTTCAACGTCTACCGCGAAATTATCCGCCAGCACGATCGCAAGCCGTTTGATGCATTGCTGCATATCGGTGATTACATCTACGAGTATGGCATGGGTGAGTATGCATCGGATCATGCCATTGAGCTTGACCGTGTGCCTTCACCGGCCCACGAGTGCATTACGCTGGCTGATTACCGCAAGCGTTATGCTCAGTACCGTTCAGATGCAGATTTGCAGGCTCTGCATGCCAGCATGCCGTTTATCCATATTTGGGATGACCATGAAATTGCTGACAATACATGGAAGGATGGTGCATTCAACCATCAGCCGCAAGACGGCGATTTCCATGCCCGTCGTAAGGCTGCTGTGCAGGCATTTCACGAGTGGCTGCCAATTCGTGACAACATGGTCGCGGATGGCGAGATTTACCGTAGCTTCGTGTACGGCGATCTTGTCCACTTGCTGATGCTGGATACCCGAGTGACAGGCCGTACCGAACAACTGGATTACGGCAATTACAGTGTCAGCGATCCGCAGGCTGCTTACGATCAACTGCAAAAAGACCTTTATGCGCCGGAGCATCAACTGCTTGGCAAAAAGCAGAAGCAGTGGATTGCCAGTGAGCTGCAAAACCACCATACCCGCTGGACGGCATTGGGTCAGCAGGTACTGATGACCAAAATGGAAGTGCCGTTTAACCTGTTGCTGGCGATTATGGGAGCCAAAGAGGCTCACCGTACCCGTAGCGCATATGACGGCAACCTGATCATGGAGGCTGCCCGTAATCCGAGTTTCCTCAAGTCGCCGTACAACCTTGATGCATGGGACGGTTATCCGCGTGACCGTGACTGGGTGTACCGCCAGATGGAGAAATACGGCAAGTCATTTGTAAGCTTTGCCGGTGATACTCACAATGCATGGGCAGGCGAGCTGGTCAATAAGTATGACAATACTTGTGGTATCGAATTTGCGGCCTCGTCAGTTGGTTCTCCGGGTATCGAGCATTATCTGCCATTGCCTCCGGTACTGATGCGCGAGCTGCAAAAGTTGTTCCCCGAGTTGGTCAAAGATCTGAAGTGGGCCAATATTGTTGACCGTGGCTTCATGGCGGTGACATTCACCCATGATGAAATCGACTGTGATTGGATTTTCGTTGATCGGATTTTGTCGCGTGATTACAAGGTGCTGCCGATTACCCGAGCGACGAGCGAAGATGCCCTAGAGCTGGATATCGAAGAAGCGGAAGGTCCTGATTGGGACGACATCTTCGATTTCGATGATAGCTGGGATGATTGATTCCTGAGATAAAAACGGTTGGCTTTACGCCAACCGTTTTTTTTTATAGCAACGGGCTGAACATGTAGAAAAATTGTTCGAACAGCTTATTGGTAATATGCCGTTGCTGCCATGTTTTGGGATCGACTTGGCTGGAGTTTTTGATGTATTCCTGTTGTAGCCAGCTTAACTGGCGGGTGAATTCTTCGTTGTCGACCGCCAGAGTAACCTCGAAGTTTAGCCATAAGCTGCGCATATCCAAGTTCACGGTGCCAATCAGGCAGTGGGTTTTGTCGATGACAACGGATTTGGTATGGAGCAGACCGCCATGGAAGCGGTGTATTTTTACGCCAGCAGTCAATAGCTCGGTAAAGAAAGATCGGCTGGCCCATTCAACCATCAGCGAGTCGTTCTTGTCCGGGATGATAATATCGACCGATACGCCACGCTGGGCCGCCCCTTTCATCGCATGAAGCAGGTTTTCACTCGGGATGAAATAAGGGGTGGTGATCACCACGCTCTCTTTGGCTTGGTAGATGCTTAGTAGCAGTACCTGATGGATGATTTCATCGGGCATTCCGGGGCCAGAAGGGATGACCTGAACCATGTCGATACTATCATCTTCGGTGTTTGGCAAACGGCATTCGGGTAAGCTTGGTAAAAAGCGCTGGCCTGTTTCGACCTCCCAATCCCATGACTGGATGCCGTGCAAGACGGAGACGGTAGGGCCGGTAACCCGAACCATGACGTCAATCCACTGGCCGACGCCCGCATCGGTTTTGAAAAAGGCCGGGTCAACCAGGTTCATTGAGCCGGTATAGGCAATGCGTTCGTCAATCACCACGATCTTACGGTGCAGGCGTAGGTCCATACGGCGCAGGAATAAGCGAAGCGGGGAGACGGCCAATGCTTCGATGAGCTCGATACCCGCATGGCGCATCATTTTTGGCCAGTGTGAGCGGAAGAAACGCATGCTGCCTGCCGCATCAAGCAACACTCGGACTTTTACGCCGCGTTTGGCCGCCAAGATTAATGCTGAAGCGACTTCGTCGGCCATTCCGCCTGGATGCCAGATATAGAACTCCATATGTATCATATGCTCTGCGCTGTTGATGTCTTCAACGAGCGATCGCAGGATCGTATGCGGAGCGTCTTGCAGGGACAGGGTGTTGCCGCTTAGGGCAGGGATCCTCAGCCGGTTTTCGCACAGGTCGTTCAGTGGGCGAGAGTGGTCGTTCAATAATTCAGGTTGGTGAACTGGGCAGTCGTTGAGGCGTTGGAACCAGTCCTCAAAGGGCTGGAACATATCTCGGGCACGTTCAGCCCGTTTTTTGCCAAGGTTGAGCTCGCCGAACATAAAGTAGGCGATAACGCCACCAACCGGGATGATGTAGATTATCATCAGCCATGCAAGCGATACCCCGACGACCCGCCGTTTGAAGACAACCCGTACGGTGACAACTGCAATTGTCAGCCAGTAAAGAAAGACGCTTGCCCAAGCAAGGATCTGGTAAAACTGTTCCATTTTGCTCAATAAGTTAACCGTAATTGTGTTCTATTTTGCATTGAAATAGTGGGAATACCAGTGAAATTTCAGAAACTAAAATACAGTCATTTCATTGGGATGTGCTAATACCCATATTCACATTTGTGATAAAAATCTATCGCAATGGACTGTTTTGTGCGCCTTGTGGTTTGTTTTTGTGCAAAATCAGACCGATACGTCAAAAGCATACTGTTGCTTTTACCCTCTCCACCACAAGCGAGTTTGCTTGCCAATATGGTTGTTGTGAATAAATAAAGTACTTTTGTACTACTATTTTTACAGTCGCACGTTACAGGGAACGTCAGACACCCTATCAATCAAAACATAATAAAGAGTAGTCGTATGGCAAGTGCATCTAGGGCGCAGTTTAGTTCGAGGATGGGTTTTATCTTAGCCGCAGCAGGTTCTGCGGTTGGATTGGGAAATATTTGGGGTTTTCCGACTCAAGCTGCGAGTAACGGCGGCGGCGCATTTTTGTTGGTATATATCCTTATGGTCGTTGTTCTTGCCTACCCATTACTGGTGGCAGAGCTGACTATTGGCCGCTATGGACAGGCGAATCCTATCCGGTCTTTACAGGCCATACTGCCGGATGCAGCTAAGAATATAGGCTCTGTGCTGGCAATGGTCGGCCTGATTGCGGCGTCATGTATTCTTAGTTTCTACGCCATATTGGCGGGATGGCTGGTGGGTTTTTTCGTCAGCCCGCTGTTGGTCATGCTGGGAATGGATAATGTCGCAGTGTGGTTGGAGACATTTTCGGTAGGACGCAATTTGCTGCTGATGGCCGCGTTTATGCTAGCAACGATTTACGTGGTGAAAAATGGGGTGGCAGAGGGTATTGAACGGTGGTCAAGTCGGTTGATGCCAGTGTTGGTGCTACTGTTTGTGATCTTGATTGGTTACATCTTTACCCAAGAAGGGGCGAGTGATGGCCTGCATTTGTTTTTGGTGCCTGATTTTAGCCAGATAGACGCATCGTTAATTCATAGCGCCATGGGGCAAGCCTTCTTTTCGCTTTCGCTCGGGGTCTGCACCATGATGGTCTACGGCTCTTATTTGAAAAAAGAGGCAAATTTACCGAAAACGGCGGCTCAGGTGGCGATGATCGATACAGGGATTGCCATTGTCGCAGGGTTGTTGGTATTGCCTGCAATGTTTGTGGCCCAAAAGAACGGGGTGGAAATTTATAACGAATCTGGCCAATTGGCCAGTTCAGGTACCTTGGTGTTTGACGTGCTGCCAGCAACATTTGAGACGATGGGAAATGCGGGGTATGTGGTTTCGGTTATATTTTTTGCCCTGATGGTGATAGCGGCGCTTACCTCCTCGATTTCATTGCTTGAGGTGCCTGTCGCGGCGGCCGTCGAGGAGCTGGGGCAAACCCGGAAAGTGGCATCGTGGATTATCGGTTTGGCGATCAGCGTGCTGTCGGTTCTGATTATTTTCAATTTCGGTAGTTTGTTTGACTTGATCGTAGTGGCCGCGACCGAGTATGCCCAGCCGATACTGGGTTTAGTTTTTGCCTTGCTAGTGGGTTGGGTCTGGCATCGCGACAAGGTATTGGCTGAGTTGCGAGAAGGCAATCCGCACATTGCACAAGGCTTGTTTTGGCGAGTATGGCCTGCCTATGTGCGAATTGTCTGCCCGCTGCTGATGCTTTACGTCTTCTTTGCCAAATAAGGTCGGTCATGCATTCGGGTACTGCTTGGGTATATAATTAGCCGACTTTATTATTTGACGGTACCGTTATGTTCACCTTGCTACACCAGCACTCTGATTTTCTTATCATTAATAAACATCCTGGCATCAGTGTCCACAAAGATGACAATGATCAGCCGCTACTGGCGGCAGTGGCGGCCCAGACAGGGGATGAGAAACTGTACCTTATTCATCGTCTTGATAAGATGACATCAGGAATTTTGCTGCTGGGACGTAACCGCGAGGCGGCTTCTGCGTTATCGAGCAATTTTGCCAAGCGAGAGGTTGAAAAATATTATCTTGCGATAGGTACCAAGAAGCCAAAGAAAAAGCAGGGTGTGGTAATTGGTGATATGGTGCGCTCGCGCCGCAGTAGCTGGAAGCTGGAAAACAGTCGTGAAAACCCTGCCATTACCCAGTTTTTCTCTACCGCGGCTGGCGAGGGAAGGCGCTTGTTTCTGTGTAAGCCGCATACGGGTAAAACCCATCAGATCAGAGTAGCGTTGCGAAGTGTTGGGTCGGGTATTGCAGGGGATGATATCTACGGCTGCGAAGCTTCGGATCGTGGATACCTTCACGCATATGCATTGCGCTTCCCCTATCAAGGGCAATGGCTAACCTTTGTCTGCCCGCCGGATAACGGTAGCTTGTGGCAGCGGGAGGAAACCCAGTTGGCATTGGCGGAATGGGCTGAGCCGTGGGGATTGAGCTGGCCATCGTTGGCAAAGAGCAAAAAATAAGAAAATGGCTATTAGTATTTGTTTTCAACAGGAATGGTATTAATTATTAGGTTTTCTTTTCGAGTGCCTGAAAATTAGCCACTGTAGATATCATCTTATAGCAACTTCACTTATAATATCGGTCTAGGATAACCCCTAGACCGAGGAACAAAATGCGCCTTACCCGCTCTGTGTCGCTGAGAATGCGACTAAAAAAGAAGAAATCTAAATCACGATTTTGGGGGCTGGCGTCATTCCGTCGACAACGTAAACTGTTCAAACAGCAACGCCTCCGTCGCCAGCACGGATTCCACCTTCAGGCTGAATATGTCCATCTGGCCAGCCATCGCCTTCCAGAACAAGAAAATCTAAAACTCGTGGCCTAGCCATATCGGATGATAAATTTGTTATCATTATCAGCGTAGACTTATCCCACACAGTAGAATTATGGAAATTAGTGCACTTACTCTTCTTGAAGAACATTTAACAGCAGCTCTGCAATCGCCGCCGCACGAAGCTCGCCGTATCTTTCATGGCCGTGGTCGTTGCTGGCCGGGACTGGAGCAGTTGACGGTAGACTGGCTGGGCGATCAGGTCTTGGTTTCCTTGTTCAAAGAACCGTCGGAAGCGTTCTTGGCTGAGTTGGAACTGATGCTGAATCGTTTGACGGCATTGCCATCATGGCAGGCATCTGGTGCGCGTGCGCTATTGCTCCAGCACCGAGACCGTCCTGGGGCTCCAACCGATTTGTTGTGGGGTGAAGGTCGCGAGTATCAAGATATCGTGGAAAACGGCCTGACGTTCAAGTTGGACTTGGGGCGTAAGCAAAATAACGGTTTGTTCCTTGATATGCGCTATGGCCGCGAATGGGTGATGCAGCATGCCAAGGGCAAGCGGGTACTCAATCTTTTTGCTTATACCTGTGGTTTTTCGGTGGCGGCTATTGCGGGTGGCGCAGAACATGTGGTGAACCTGGATATGGCCAAAGCGGCATTGTCCCGCGGCCGTGACAACCATCACCTTAACCAGCATGATCTCAAGCAAGTGAGTTTCCTCGGCCACGAACTGTTCAAGTCATGGGGCAAGGTGCGCAAGCTTGGGCCTTATGATCTGATTATTATCGATCCGCCATCATTCCAGAAAGGTAGCTTTGCTCTGACTCGAGATTACCAGAAAATCTTGCGCCGTCTGCCTGAGTTGCTAACCGCAGAAGGGCAGGTGATGGCATGTGTGAATGATCCGGGTGTATCCTCATCATTCCTGATTGACGGGATGGCGGCAGAAGCGCCTCAACTTGTTTATAGAGAGCGTTTGGAGAATCCACCGGAATTTGCTGATATCGAGCCGGAAGGTGGTTTGAAAGTGCTGATTTTCGAACAGCAAAACGTTTGATTAGAACCGCGTTGCGGCTAATAGAATTTTCCAGAAGGCCCGAACGCTCAGCGTTCGGGCCTTTTTGTTGCGGTGGATACCCCGATGCTGAATGTGGCTAGTTCCGGAATGTGGATGGCGGCAGGTGATCTTGGGTTATAGGGTATAGCCGTTGTTATTGCACATCATGTATGATGAATCGCTAATAATTTGTTTTATATTTACTTTTGGTAATAAGAGAGAGTCAGGATGGCAAATTTTTCTGAATATAAAGTGATTCATATAGCGGAAGGTGGCTGTGGTACCTTGCTATTAGGGGCCAGTGGTTTGCCGTTGCAGAAAATGGAAGCCGAGTTGAACAAATATGCCCAAGATGGCTGGCAGTTGGTGTTCCAAACCATCGAAAGTAAGCGCTATATGCTGTTTTGGCAGCGTGAAGCGGTGATCATCACGCTAGGCCGTTAATTTTGTTTAAGGCTACATCGCTGAAATTGATCCGCTTTTACCAGAGTAAGGGCGGGTCAAAAGTGCTTTTTAATATTGAGTGTAATTTTGAGCCTTCGTGTTCGGAGTATACCAAGCAATGCATCATCAAATATGGGGCAATCAAGGGGTGGCGGTTAGGGCTTGCTCGTATCCGACGCTGCAACCAACCCGATTTGGTTGAAAAAATTCGAGATGAGGTGCCGTAATGTTACGATCTGAGTCAATAGAAGCATTGGAAGTCAAGGAAGAGCAATTACGTTCCTTGGTCGCTGACCTACCGCAGGAGCAGAGAAAACGCTTTTTTGCGGAGCAAGCAAAGCAGCTGAAAGATCCTGATACGTATGCAGCGCTCAATTGGCTGTTTCTGGGCGGTTTTCATCATCTCTACTTACGCAAATACGCGATTTTTGCCGTGGAGTTTACGCTGCTGATCATCGTCATTATTGCCTTGGTGATGGGCTTTTATTACGCGGGGATCATTTTGATTGCTTTGACGGTGTATGAGTTACCGCAGCTGTTCTTTTCTCAGAAAATCGCCCGCCAGTATAACTACAACCTGTCGATGCAGATCTATCAGGATGTGTATGCCAATAAACGGTAAAACTAATTTACGAATAAAAAGGCCCTTCCGCAATGCGGTTGAGCCTTTAGGTTGTGTTTATCTTAGTGATATTTGTCTATTTGGCAGTGAGATCGTTGCAAGTTTGGGCTGTGATTGGTTGATTAACCATTGGCCGGCCCCGCATATCCATAATGACAATATTGTAATTGATCCCGTCATTGACCAATGGGCTCAATTCGTCATTGTTACAATAGTTGATTGCGGCGCTCTTGGCGGCCATCGTTGGTGGGATCTTGCCACCACCCCCATAGAGAATGGTGATTTCTACCATTGACTCTTTGGCGTGCGCCTTCATAACCTGATATTGATCGATCTTGTGGTACGGAGCTTGTTGGTTGATGGCGGCAGCACGGGCCTTGGCTAATTCTGCCAATACTTTTTCGTCTGAGTTTGATGCGCAACCTGCCAGTAATACCGTAGCCAGCAAAGCAAGCGTTCGTTTGATCATAGTGTATTCTCTTGTGGCCGATGCTCGGTTATGGCAGCACTTTCTTGAATGGTTTGACGATAACATTCTGGTAGACGCCGGCATCGATATACGGATCAGCATCGGCCCAGCGTTGGGCATCGGTCAGAGAGTCAAACTCGGCGATAACGGTCGAGCCGGTAAAACCCGCCTCGCCAGGGTTGTCACTGTCAATGGCTGGCATTGGCCCAGCGACTAGCAGTCGACCTTGTTCTTGTAATTCTTGCAGGCGAGCAAGGTGCTTTTCACGAACACTCATTCGACGCTCTAGGCTATTTTCAACGTCTTGGGAAAAAATGACATACCACATTTGTTATCTCCTTGTTAGTCTGAGGTCGATGGTATCGGTTTGTATATTAATGCAAAAAAAAAGCCCAAGCATTAGCTATGGGCTTTTTTTGTAGGGATTTCACTAACCGCGGCTAACAGGGCGGGGACGACCGTTGCTGTCGATGGCCACATAGTTGAAAGTCGCTTCACAGACTCGGTAGCGCTCGCCAACGCCTTCTACGCAGATGGGCTTAACCCAAACTTCGAGGGCCACACTCATCGAGGTGTTGCCGATACGGCTGCATTCACCGTAGCAGCATACGACATCACCAACGCTAACCGGTGCTTTGAATGCGATGCTGTCAACTGAGACGGTAACAACGCGACCGCCGCAAATTTCTTTGGCCAAGATGGCTCCAGCCAGATCAAGCTGGGACATAATCCAGCCACCAAAGATATCACCGTTGGCATTGGTGTCGGCTGGCATGGCAAGGGTGCGGAGCAGTAGCTGCCCGCGCGGGATATTGTTTTCTGTTGTCATGTTGCGACTCTGTACTACTTGGAATCGGAATGGTTATTTGCACCGTGCTGATCAGAGGAGTCCTCTGTCTGCTCGGGGATACTACGCATATGGTGGTAGATATATCCACCGCTGGCAAGGGAGAAAATCAAAGTCAGGGCTAAAAGCCCAAAGACCTTGAAGCTGACCCATACATCGAGCGGGAGCGTAAAGGCAATATAGACATTCACTACCGCGCATACAACGAAAAATAAGACCCATGCGGTATTGAGCTTGCGCCAAGCTGTATCAGGCAGGGTGATTTCCTTACCGAGCATGTTTTTGATAAAGGGTTTTCCGAGCCATTGGCTGACGGCAAGCCCACCCGCGAAAAGGATGTAGATGATAGTGACTTTCCATTTGATGAAGTTTTCATCATGGAGAAAAATTGTGAGGCTGCCAAAAATGGTTACGATGACAAAGGTCACCAGTTGCATAGTCTCGACTTTTCGGTGCTTGAACCAGGCAATAGCGACCTGAATAGCGGTGGCGGCAATCAAGGCGGCCGTAGCCACGTAGATATCATGGGTTTTGTAGAGAACGAAGAATATGAGCAGGGGAATAAAGTCAATCAGTTGTTTCATGGTGATAGCCACTAGCACGAAAAAGTAGTGCCATCATACCCCTAATTTCTACAATGCCAACTCGGAGGAGGCGGCTGCCGAGATGGCGTAAGAGATATGGATAAGCTACCACTGTTGCAATGGTGTGCACGATATAAGCAAGATGCGTCCATATTCTAGAAGATAAGCTGTTTCTGAAGTGTTTTCTTGAACGTTTTTTGCTCTACTTAGGCGGGTTTCTGTTATGGAAGATGGGTATTGATATGGAACTTCTCGTTCTTTTTTTATTGGGAATACTTTTTTTTACCGTTCTAACGATTAAGTTGGCGGCCAAGCTTTTGGGTTTGGAAAGTCCTGGTGCTGGGGTCTGTGTGCTGGCGACTATTCTGTCGGCTGTCATTTCCGGCGTTTTGCTTGCATTTGTCGGGGACGGTTTCCTCGCTTTCGTGGTTTCCTTATTCGTGACAGGGGGAGTCTATACCTTGGTTTTCGGGGTTAATACGGTGGTGGGCTTCGTACTGGCTTTTGTCGCCATGGTTATTCAATTCGCATCGATGTTTGCAATGACGATATTGGGATTATCGGTGGGGATGATCTCGATGGGGCAGTTATAGAACCGCCCAGTAGGGCGGTTGCCTGGATGTGGTCATTGCTTTGCTTACTTGCTGTCGGTCATATTATCGACAATCACCGCACAGGCAGCATCGCCAGTGATATTCAGTGCGGTGCGGATCATATCGAATATTCGGTCGAGGGCAAACAGTAGCGGCAAGCCTTCTATTGGAATACCCGCTGCCAGTAATACGGCGACAACCAAGAATGAAGGACCCGGTACACCGGCTTGACCGACAGCTCCCAAGGTGGAGGTGACAATAATCGCGATATACGCCCCCATCCCGAGATCAATAGTGAACATCTGGGCAAAGAATACGGCAACTAGTCCATAGTAGATGGCGTTGCCACTCATATTGATGGTCGCACCCAGAGGCAGGACGAACGATGCCGTGGAATTTTTAACGCCTAGCTCTTCCTCACAGGTTTCCATCGTAACGGGCAGCGTGGCCATTGAAGAGGCGGTTGAGAGTGCGACCGTTTGCGGCTTTATCATGGCAGATAAAAACTTGAGCGGTGAGGTTTTGCTGAATATTTTGATCAAAGCCGGATAGAAGATAAACCCATAAATCAGAATAGCTACGATGTAGACGATAAAGAGCTTGAAGACCACCATCAAAGCGCCAAACCCAAAGGTGCCGACGGCATCAGCCATCAGGCCGAAGACCCCCAGTGGCGCGATTTTCATTACCACGTTAATCATCCACACCATTGCATCGACGATGGCGTTGACTCCGTTGACCAGCGGCTCTCGGCGCTGTTTTTCCAGTTTTGATACGGCAATACCGAAAAAGAGGCAGAAGACCAAAATCTGGAGAATGTTCGCTTCGTTGAGGGATTGAAAGACATTGGTGGGGATCATACCGAGGACGGTTGCCCAGAAACCGGGTAGGTCGCCTTTGTTTGCGTAGACATTGGAAAACATGCCCTCAACACCGGTAAGGTCGACGCCTTTTCCTGGCTGGAATAATTCGCCCATGAACAGAGCAAGCGCAACAGCGACTGCCGATGTCAGGCCAAAGAAGCCTAGTGTGGCTAAGCCAACCTTGCCTGCTGATTGGCTACCGCCGAGACTGGCGGCCCCAGCGATGATGGCTACAGCAACCAGAGGGATGACCAGCATTTTGATCAGGTGAATGAAGATGCTGCCTAGCGGTGCGAACATACTGGCAGAGTGCCCCATCATTGCCCCGACGAGTGTCCCGGCCACCATGGCGATGACCACCTGGATCCCGATGTTGCCCATTAGTCCTTTTTCTTTCAACACCTTGTATTCCTCAGTTGTGTTTGTCCTGCATGTGTGATTTTTGTTACAGCATGAATATCAAGGTGGGCTAGTAGCCTTTTATTTCGGATGTGTAATTTTTGTTAACTTGATATTTGCAATTGTGGTTTTACATGGAAACATATCACTTATCAATAATAGTGCGGATAAATTTATATTCTCATCATAATGTGCAACATTAATGATAACTCTATCGTGTTTGTTAACAACTTGCTTGCGGTATAGGTGGCGGGGTTGTGATGCATTGATCCCTGCGCTGTTTCTGGGGGACTTACGGTGATTGGTACTAGACGACAAAGCCGCCTCGGGGGCGGCTTTGTGTGATATTGGAGAGGGCTTATTCTGAGAGGGTAGCGGCTTTCATTGAACGGACAAATGCCGCCATCGCTGTCAGTGTGCCATCGTGATCTCCGAGGTTGTTTTCGATCACTTTGACCACCGCAGAGCCTGAAATTGCCCCCGCGGCGCCAGCGTCGATGGCCTCTTTTACTTGCGCAGGCTCTGAGATACCAAAACCAAGAAGTGCAGGTGGTGCATTGAAGGCATTGAGGCTCTCAAGCAGGTGGCCGATAGGCATACCGGCTTTAGTTTCGGCCCCGGTCACACCGGCGCGGGAAAGGAGGTAGGTGTAACCGCCCCCCAGTTCGGATACCTTTTTGAGGGTAGCTTCTGTGGCGTTAGGCGGGGCGATGAAAATGGGGTGAATACCGTACTTTTCGGCGGAAGCCCTGAATTCGGCGGATTCATTGATGGGGACATCGGCTACCAGCACCGAGTCGACACCGGCCTTGGCGCACTGGGCATAGAAGTTATCGATGCCATTGGCAAAAACGAGGTTGGCATACATCAGTAGGCCAATCGGGGTATCAGGGTACTTGCTCCGGATTGTGGTTATCAGCTCAAAGCAGACGGTAGGTGTTGTGCCTGCCTCAAGGGCGCGAATGGTTGCCCCTTGGATTGTCGGCCCGTCAGCGAGCGGATCGGAAAATGGGATGCCGAGCTCCAGCGCATCGGCACCAGAGGCGATCAGGGTGTCGATGATATCCAGCGACTGTGCCGGGGTGGGATCGCCGATAGTCACAAACGGGACAAATGCCCCTTCGTTGCGGGCCGCAAGGCGGTCAAATAGGGCTTGGTAACGATCCATTACAGCACTCCTTTGGCATCTAGAATATCGTGGACGGTGAAAATATCTTTGTCGCCGCGGCCGGAAAGGTTAACCACCAGCAACTGTTCTTGGTTCGGGTTGTCATTGACCATCTTCAGGGCATGGGCCAGAGCATGGGCAGACTCTAGCGCAGGGATAATCCCTTCATGGCGGGCTAGTGCCTGAAAGGCATCGAGAGCCTCGTCATCGGTGACGGCCACGTAGTCGGCTCGGCCGATGGCATTAAGGTGAGCATGCTGAGGACCAACAGAGGGGAAATCCAGCCCCGCCGAAACAGAGTAAGACTCCTCGACCTGTCCATACTCGTCTTGCATCAGTGGTGCTTTCATGCCGAAGAAGATCCCCAGCTTACCGTGTTTCAACGGTGCGCCGTGCATGTCGGTATCCAGCCCTTTGCCTGCGGGCTCTACCCCGATTAGGCCGACGTCGCTCTCGTCAATAAAATCGGCAAACATACCGATGGCATTCGATCCGCCGCCGACGCAGGCAATCACGGCATCTGGCAGGCGGCCTTCTTTTTCGAGGATCTGGGCTTTGGTTTCCTCGCCGATAATATGCTGGAATTCGCGCACGATAGTCGGGAATGGGTGAGGGCCAGCGGCTGTGCCGAGCAGGTAATGGGCAGTGTCGTAGCTGGCAGACCAGTCACGCATGGCTTCGTTGCAGGCATCTTTAAGAGTAGCTGAGCCCGAGTGAACGGGGATGACGGTCGCACCCATCAGTTTCATTCGGAAAACATTGGGACTTTGGCGCTCAACGTCCTTGGCGCCCATGTATACCCGGCATTTAAGGCCGAGTAGGGCACAGGCCAAAGCGGTTGCCACCCCATGCTGGCCCGCGCCGGTTTCGGCTATAATCTCGGTTTTGCCCATCCGTTTGGCAAGCAGGGCCTGGCCAAGAACCTGATTGGTTTTATGGGCCCCGCCGTGTAGCAGATCCTCGCGCTTGAGGTAGAGTTTGGTCTTGGTGCCCTTGGTCAGGTTCTGGCACAAGGTCAGGGCTGTCGGGCGGCCGGCATATTCTTTCAAGAGGGACATGAACTCATCGCGGAATACTGGATCCTGTTGGGCCTCAACAAAGGCAGCTTCCAGCTGGTCGAGGGCCGGAACCAGAATTTGCGGTACATATTGACCGCCAAATTCACCGAAATAGGCGTTAATCTTGCTCATCATTATTTCCTTAATATTTCCTGATAGCCGCAAAGGCCGCTTTCAATTTGTTCGGGTCTTTCTTGCCTGGGGCGCTTTCAACGCCGGAGTTGAGATCCAGTCCGCGACAGCCCAGTTTGGCAGCCTCACAGACATTTTCTGGGGTCAGCCCGCCAGCTAGCATGGTGATCTGTTTTTGTTCGTCTGGGATCAGTCGCCAGTCAAAGGCGACACCGGTACCACCGCTTTGGCTACCGGCTCGGCTATCTAGCAGGTGGCGATCAGCATCCCATAAGGCCAGCTCGGGAGATTGGCTGTCTACGCCGTGTGCTTTCCAAATCTCGCAATCTGCGGGTAGCTGTGCCTTGAGGGTGCGCACGTAATCCGGATCTTCGTCACCGTGGAGCTGGACGGCGGCCAGTGATAGTGCTTTGGCGGCTTTGGTTACGGCATCGGGGTCGGCATTGCGGAAAACACCGACGTACTTGAGCGGGGCACCACTCATTACCATTCTTGCCTGTTCGATATCAATTTGGCGCGGTGAGCTGGATACGAAAATCAATCCGCCGTAGACCGCACCATGCTGGTAGGCCGACGCGGCATCATCGGCGTGGGTCAGCCCGCATACCTTGTTTTCGCCAAGGATAACCTTGCGGACGGCTTGCTCTAGATTGTCTTCGGCCATCAGTGAGCTGCCGATCAAAAAGCCGTTGGCATAAGCGGCGAGATCACGCACCTGCTGGTGGGTATAGATCCCTGATTCGGAGATCACGATAGTGCCTTCCGGCAGCTTTGGCGCCAGATGTTTGGTGCGGTCGAGATCGATGCTGAGATCGCGCAGGTTACGGTTGTTTATCCCGACGACCTTGGCCTTGAGTGCAATGGCCCTTTCGAGTTCATTTTCGTTGCTGACTTCGGTCAGGATCCCGAGATTGAGCGACTCGGCTACAGCGGCGAGTGTTTGGTATTGTTCGTCGTCAAGTACCGACAGCATCAGCAGGATCGCATCGGCCTGGTAGTGCCGTGCGAGGTAGACCTGATACGGATCTATCATGAAATCCTTGCACAGTACCGGTTGGCGAACTTGGCCGCGAACGCGTGGCAGAAAGTCAAAACTGCCTTGAAAATATTTTTCGTCGGTCAGCACGGATATTGCGCTGGCATGGTTGTTGTAGACCTGCGCGATGTAATCGAGATTGAAATCATCGCGGATCAGCCCTTTTGATGGTGAGGCTTTTTTGCATTCGAGGATAAACGCTACATGCTCGCCGGACAGCGCATCATAGAAACTGCGATCGCTAGGCACCAGTGCCTCTTTGAACGAAGCCAAAGGCTGGTCGGCTTTGCGTGCCTCGACCCACAGCCGTTTGTCAGCCACAATTTTTGCTAATACGGTTTCCATCATTAATCCCTCTGTGCCAGTTTTCTGACCAGGTCGAAGGCTTTGCCGGATGCCATGACGGCAAGTGCTTGCTGGGTGTTGGCTTTTAGATCCTCTTGGCCGAATAGGCGGAGGAGCAGGGCAACGTTGACAGCAACTGCCGCGTTTTGTGCCGGGGTGCCACTGCCGGTCAGGATGTTAGTAATAATGGCTCGGTTTTCTTCCGGCTCGCCACCTTTGATTGCTGCTAGCGGGTAGCTCTCCACCCCGAAATCTGCTGGAGTCAGGATGTATTCCCTGATCTTGCCGTTGACAATCTCGGCGACGGTGGTCGGGCCGTGGATTGCCACTTCGTCAAGCCCGCTGCCGTGAACGACAGCGGCGCGCTTCATGCCCATTGCCTTCATGGTTTCGGCAATAGGCCGAACCAATGCTTCATCATAGACGCCCATCAGTTCGATATTCGGTCGGGCCGGGTTGATAAGCGGGCCGAGCAGGTTGAATACGGTTCGGGTTTTCATGGTTTGGCGTACTGGCATCGCATGGCGAACGCCGCCGTGGTATTCCGGCGCAAACAGAAAACAGACTCCTAGCTCGTCAAGGGCTGCCCGAGCGGTTTCCGGTGTCATGGCCAGATTGATCCCGAACTTGTCGAGCAGATCTGAAGAGCCTGATTTGCTCGAAACACCGCGGTTACCGTGTTTGGCGACTTTGACCCCGCAGGCTGCCGCCACGAAGGCCGCAGTGGTGGAAATATTGATGGTGTCATGGCCGTCACCGCCAGTTCCGACGATATCGGCAAAGTCGTACTCCGGGCGAGGAAACGGATTGGCATTGGCCAGCAGCGCCTTGGCTGCCCCTGCTATTTCGGCCGGGCTTTCGCCTTTGATTTTAAGGGCGGTTAGCAGTGCTGATAGCAGGATAGGTTCGATGTCGCCTTTGATAATGGCATCGAACAGAATTTGGCTTTCCCGCTCGCTCAGTGCTTGTTGGTCATACAGCTTGTCGGCAATGGTATAAATGGTCGTATCCATCCTAGATTCTCCCTTAAATTTGATTGTTTCTCTGTTCGTCAGCCCGCGGTTTGGTTGTGACCCAATCCAATGTGTTGGTCAGTAGCTGGGCACCTTGGGTCGTCAGAATTGATTCGGGATGGAACTGGAATCCGCAAACCCGGTCTTGTTCGTTGGCTACAGCCATAACAAGGTCGTCGACTTCGGCGATCACGGCCAGATTGTCTGGTACTGAGGTCGCCACCAGCGAGTGGTAGCGGGCAACCGTCAATGGGTTGGGAAGGCTGTCGAAGACGGCATGGCTGCCATGGGCCATCATGGCTGGCTTGCCGTGGACGATTTGACCGGCTCCGGCAACTCTGCCGCCGTAGGCCTCGACAATAGCTTGATGGCCGAGACAAATGCCGATCATCGGCACTTTTCCGCGTAACCTCAGGATAAGCTCGGGCATGCAGCCCGCATCTGCCGGGGCGCCGGGGCCCGGCGAGAGTACCAGTACCGGATTGTTTTTCTCGGCAATGGCCTGTTCGATATCGGCAGCATCAAGGCTGTTGCGGTAGACAGTGACAAGACAGCCCAGTGAGCGGAACTGGTCTACCAAGTTGTAGGTAAAGGAGTCGAAATTGTCGATCAGAACAATATGAGGCTGGTTCATGATGCGGCTCCTCGTAATTTGGCCGGGGCGCTGTGTGCCTTGCAGATGGCGGTGATGACGGCTTGTGCCTTGCCGCGTGTCTCATCGGCTTCGGCCTGTGGCTGTGAGTCGTAGACCACCCCAGCTCCAGCCTGCACGCTGGCCGTACCATCTTCGACATAGGCCGAGCGGATCACGATACAGGTATCCATGTCGCCTTGGCCGGTCAGGTAGCCGACGGCACCGCCATAGCTACCTCGACGGCGTTGTTCGACCTCTCGGATCAGTTGCATGGCGCGGATTTTCGGCGCGCCGGTCAACGTCCCCATGTTCATGCAGGCCTGATAGGCATGGAGGGCATCGAGATCATTGCGTAGCTGGCCAACCACGCGAGAAACCAAATGCATCACATGGCTGTAGCGGTCGACTTTGAGGAGGTCGGCAACGTAGCGGCTTCCTGCCTCGCTGATGCGCGCCACGTCATTGCGGGCAAGATCCACCAGCATCATGTGTTCAGCATTTTCTTTCATATCACTGCGCAGTTCGAGTTCGATACGCCCGTCTAGATCCAGGTTTATCGTCCCGTCCGGGTTTTTGCCCCGATGGCGGGTGCCAGCTATCGGGTAGATCTCGATCTGGTTGCTTTCGGTACAATATTTGAGGGCGCTTTCCGGTGAGGCGCCGAATAGGGTGAAATCCACGTCTTGCAGGTAGAACATGTAAGGACTGGGATTGCCGATTTTCAGTTCTTTGTAGGCGTTGAGTGGGGATGGGCACGGCAGGATAAACTGGCGTGATGGAACAACCTGAAAGACATCCCCATTGATAACGTGTTGCTTGAGGTCTTGCACTTGTTGGCAGAATGCCTCGTCACTGACGGTAACGGTCGGAGTGACATCATCGAGTATCGGTGCGGCCGGCAGTGGTGTCGGCACTAGGCAAGCTTCTTTTATATGCTGCAGGCGGCGGCTCAGTTCGAAGTAGCTCGCGGTATAGGTGTCCCCTCCGAACAGGGTTGCCTGCAATTTGCCTTTGCGGCGCTGGTGGTCGATAACCAACAGAGTTTCGGCAATATAGAACAGGTAGTCTGGGCAGCGGTTGTCCTGCTTGACTGCCGGGAGCGGCTCGAAACTATCGACGACGTCATAGGCAAACAGGCCGCCCAGAAACAGGGCCTCGCGCGGATGGCCCGCGATATCAAAAGCCTGCTGGATCAAACGCAAGGCATCAAAACTGGACGTTTGGCGTAGGCGGCTGTCTTCGTCCAGAGCCCGACCGGACTCGGCAAAGGTCAGCACCAGTGTGCGGGGTTCACGCTGGCTCTGGATATCTGCCGGAAGTTTGCCGGACAGGGTTTGCAGTACATTGAGGCCGTTGTCGGTCAGGGCTTCAAGCCTGACTTCCTTGCCCCGGCAGACGATGCGCACGGCGGCATCAATCAGCATTAGGCTTTTCAGATCCTGCTTGGAGTCGATTTCTGCCGATTCCAACAGCAGGTTATGGGGGCGGCCGTCACACACCGAGTAATAGAGCTCGGTGGGATCCGCCACGTAGGGGACGTCCAGGCTGAGCAACTCCAGCTCACCGACGCCTAGCGGGTTCGTATTCACAGCGTTCTCCCTGCCGCTTCTACAAAAGGTTTCAGCTCTTGCATGAGCTGTTCGAACATTGGACCCGTCAGTGCCTGATGTCCGTCAGACAATGCCTCGCACGGGTTAAGGTGCGATTCGACGATGATACCGTCAGCGCCAACGGCTGCGGCTGCCCGCGATAGTGGGATCACCAGTTCGCGAACACCGGTACCGTGGCTTGGGTCTACCACCACCGGCAGGTGGGTTCGTTGTTTCAGGTAGGCGACGGCATTGAGGTCCAACGTATTGCGTGTTGCTGTTTCGTAGGTACGGATCCCCCGCTCGCACAGGATGATGTTCGGATTACCGGCATCGTAGATGTATTCCGCCGCCAGCAGCAACTCCTCGATAGTGGCGGAAAGTCCGCGTTTGAGCAAGACCGGTTTTTGGCTTTCACCGACGGCTTTGAGCAGGGCATAGTTTTGCATGTTGCGCGCGCCGATTTGGAGGCAGTCGATATACTGGCACATAGCCTCCATCTGGCTTACTTCCATCACTTCCGAAACGGTAGGCAGCCCTAGTTGTTCGTTGGCCTGTTTGAGTAGCTTCAGGCCGTCAATGCCCATTCCTTGAAAATCATAAGGGCTGGTGCGGGGTTTGTAGGCCCCGCCGCGTAGGGCGACGGCACCATACTGTTTGACCACTTCGGCGACAGCCATCAACTGGTCTTCAGACTCTACTGAGCAAGGTCCTGCAATAACGGCAAATTTGTCGCCGCCTACCGAGGCATTGCCGAAGCGGACGACGGTATCGTGGGCTTGTACTTCGCGGCTGACCATCTTGTACTTGGTTAGGATTGGCTTGACGGTCTCAACGCATGGGTAAGAATCGAAATGGAGCTGCTGCAAGATACGTTCGTCGCCCAGCGCGCCGAGAACAATACGCTCAACTCCCGGCATATACAGAGGCTTGAGTCCGGCTGTTTCGATGCGGGTCAGTATTTCTTGTGCTTGGGCTTCGGTGGCATTGGGTTTTAGTACAATAATCATCTTTTTATTCCTTTACTTACCCAGCGTATTTGGGGCCGGGGCTGCATATTCGGCTTCGTTTAGTTTAGCTATAGATATAAAAAAACCCGCTCTCGGGCGGGCTTGTGTTATCTGGCTCTAGGCACAGCGACTCACACCACCCGCAGAGGGAAGTGCCACCACCAAGAGAAGAAAGCGCAGAGCTGATGATTAAATTGCTGTAACATGTAAATGTCCTGTAACCTAGTTCGGGGTAACTGCGTACTAGTAAACTAGTTCATTGAATTGAAGTCAAGAATAAAATTTATGTTATTTGATTTACATAGTCATACGACTGCGTCTGATGGTCGGTTGTCGCCACAAGAGCTAGTGATGAGGGCGGTAGAACGCCGGGTGGATGTGCTTGCGATTACGGACCACGATACCGTGGCCGGGTTGGCAGAGGCCGAGATGACGATTGCAGCACAGAATTTGCCAATAACACTGGTCAAAGGCATTGAAATATCGACACTTTGGCAAAACTTTGATATTCACATTGTTGGCTTGCAGATTGATTCTGAGCATCCGGCAATGGTGCAGATTATCGAGCAGCAGGCCGCGCGGCGAGAGGCCCGGGCCGAGCTGATTGGTGAGCGGCTAGAGAAAAACCGGATGCCGGGGGCGCTGGCCGGTGCAAAGGCTATTGCCGATGGCGCAACCCTGACTCGAGCTCATTTTGCCCAGTGGATTGTCGAGCAAGGGTATGCCAAGAATATGCAGGCCGTCTTCAAGAAGTATATGACCCGCAATAACCCGGGTTATGTCCCGCCTAATTGGTGTTCGATGGCTGAAGCTGTGACGGCTATTCATCAAGCCGGAGGCATTGCCGTACTGGCGCATCCGGGTAGTTACAATATGACGGCCAAATGGATCAAGCGGCTGCTCGCTGCATTCGTCGACGCTGGTGGCGATGCAATGGAGGTGGCTCAACCGCAGCAGGCTCCGCAAGATAGACGCGTGCTGGGGGATTATGCAATTGATTATAATCTGATGGCTTCGCAGGGCTCTGATTTTCACTATGTCTCTCCATGGACCGATCTTGGACGTAACTTATGGTTACCGAAGGGCGTGACTGAGGTCTGGCATGACTGGGGTGTTGAGAAGCTACGTGAAGAAGGTGAAGCGTCCTGAGTGAGGGCCTTCCCGTGGAGGAAGAATGAGTCAGTTTTTTTATGTTCATCCGGAAACACCACAAACCCGTCTGATTAATCAGGCTGTGGCGATTATCCGTAATGGTGGTGTGATCGTGTACCCGACGGATTCGGGATATGCGTTGGGCTGCCAGTTGGAAAATAAATCGGCATTGGAGCGCATTTGCCAGATCCGCCGCCTTAACGACAAGCATAATTTTACCTTGCTGTGTCGTGATCTTTCCGAGCTTTCGCTCTACGCCAGGGTGGATAACAGTGCGTTCCGCCTGCTACGCAACAACACACCGGGTGCCTATACTTTTATCTTCAAGGGTACCAAGGAAGTGCCGCGTCGTTTGATGAATCCGAAGCGCAAGACGATTGGTATCCGGGTTCCGGACAATGCTATTGCCTTGGCTCTGCTGGAAGCATTGGGCGAGCCGATGATGTCAACGTCTTTGATCTTGCCGGGTAACGAAGTGACCGAGTCTGATCCTGAGGAGATCCGCGATAAGATTGAGCATGCAGTCGACTTGATTATCAGTGGTGGCTACCTTGGCGAGCAGCCTACGACGGTGGTTGATTTTAGCAATGACGAGATTGAGATTGCTCGCGTTGGAGCGGGTGATCCATCTCCGTTTGAATCCTAGCCAATATAGCGCCTTATTCACACTGGGTGCGTAAATATTATCACTGGCGGGCGTTCACGGCGCGCTGGGTCGAGCTAGAAACGGTAACAATTCCTTACTACCAAACTGCGTTTTAGGTGGTAAGTGGGTTAAGCTTTTGGCATAATTCGCCGTCGCTTTGAATAGGTCGAAGCGTGATGATATTTCGACGCCTGTGAAGGCGACAAAGGTTTGTCTAATGAGTGAAAAATTACAGAAAGTACTGGCGCGTTCTGGCCAGGGTTCTCGCCGCGAAATCGAACTGATGATCCAGAACGGGCGCGTCAGTGTTGATGGTATCGTGGCTAAACTGGGTGATCGCCTGGAAGATTTGAGCGTTAACGTACGTATTGACGGTCATAAAATCCAACTGGTGTCATCGTCGGACGAAATTTGTCGAGTACTGGCTTATAACAAACCGGAAGGTGAGCTATGTACTCGCCATGATCCAGAAGGTCGTCGTACCGTTTTTGATCGCCTGCCTCGCCTGAAAGATGGCCGCTGGGTATCTGTTGGCCGTCTTGATGCGAACACTGCAGGTTTGCTGCTGTTCACAACAGATGGTGAACTGGCTAACCGCCTGATGCACCCGAGCCGCAGTATCGAGCGTGAATACATGGTACGTGTATTCGGCGAAGTGAGCGAAGATATGGTTCGCAACCTAGTTCGTGGTGTTGAGCTTGAAGACGGTATGGCTCGCTTCGAAGACGTTGTCTACGCTGGTGGCGAAGGCATGAACCACACGTTCTACGTGGTGATCACAGAAGGTCGTAACCGTGAGGTTCGTCGTCTGTGGGACTCGCAGGGTGTGACGGTAAGCCGTCTTAAGCGTGTACGTTACGGTGATATCTTCCTGACCAAAGATCTGCCTCGCGGCGGTTGGATGGAGCTGGAGCTAAAAGAAGTTAACTACCTTCGCGAGAAAGTAGAACTTCCTGCTGAAACCGAAACAGCACTGACGGTTGAAGGCCAGAAGCGTAAGCGTGGTGTTCGTCAGATCCGTCGTGCGGTACGCCGCCATGAAGAGCGCCTGAGCGATGATACTCGTGGCAACCGCCGTCAAGACAAGCGCCGTGGTTCAAACCGCAATGGCCAAGAGATGCCTGTACAGGAGAACAGCGGTTCTCGCCGTCAGGACAAGCGTCGCGGTGCTAACCGCAACAGCCAAGAGCAGTTCGGTTCTGAATCGAATGGTTCTCGTCGTAAGCCTTCTGGCAATGCGGCTAACCGTCGCAATCCTTTGAAGACGAAACCGGCAAAGCCGCGCGTGCGCAAATAATACTGCCTTTCGTTAAATCGGACATTTTAAAAGCCAGGCTCTTGAGCCTGGCTTTTTCATTGTTGGTGTTTTAGCTGGCAGCCCCGGGTTTTCTCTTGGGTTGAGCGTCAATACATTGGCCGTGGACGCTATCGCTCTCTTTGCTCATCAGATAAACATACAGCGGCATAATCTCGGCGGGTGTTTTCAGCAGGCGGGCATCTTCAGCGGGGAAGGCCTGGGCGCGCATTGCCGTGCGGGTGCCGCCGGGGTTGATAGCATTGACCCTAACCTGAGTGTTGTTGAGTTCGTCGGCCAGTACCTGCATCATCCCTTCAGTGGCGAACTTTGATATTGAGTAGGTTCCCCAGAAAGCCCTGCCTTCGTGGCCGACTGTCGATGAGGTGAAGATGATACGGCCGTGTGGCGATTGTTTGATCAGTGGCAGAACAGCTTGTGTCAGCAGGAATTGGGCCTTGACGTTGACCTGCATGACATCATCGAAGACCTCTTCGCCGAGTTGCTCGAAGGGGCTGAGTACGCCCAATAAACCGGCATTGTGCAGCACGCCGTCAAGGCGGCCGAACTGTCCTTCAATGGTATCGACCATGTCGAGGTAGTTTTGTCTGGTTGCGCCCATCATATCCATGGGGATGATGGCTGGCTGCGGATAGCCAAGGTTTTCGATTTCGTCATAGACCGCTTCGAGCTTGGCAACGGTGCGGCCGAGCAGGACCACGGTAGCACCGTGAGCGGCATAGCTAATAGCTGCCTGGCGTCCGATACCGTCACCGGCCCCGGTTACCAGAATAACGTTATCCTTCAGTGTATTCTCATCCACTTGATAATCCACTCAATACTTCCTTTTCGTTGTTATCATTGGCGTAGTGTAACACTGTCAAATTGGCGATGACATGATCGCTCCTCGACAATCGGGAATAGCCGCTGTTTTGAGCAGTTGCTCGCCCTTTGCCGTCGGTGATGAATATTGGCGTAGCCGAATCGATGACAACGTGGTTACAATGAATTCAAACAAGAGAATGAGGACTCGACATTGGATTTTTTGTTTGATTACGGGCTGTTTCTAGCCAAGATTGCCACGGTGGTGATCGCGATTATCAGTATTCTTGTTATCGTTAAGGGACTTAAAGGCCACCACGGCGCCAAAGGGGAGTTGGAAGTCACAGACTTGACCGAGCAGTACAAGGAGACGGTCGAGCAGCTGGAATCCCACTTGTTTGACAAGCCATTGCTCAAAGCGCGTGACAAGGCTGAGAAAAAGGCTGAAAAAGAGAAACACAAGGCACGCCAGAATGAAGTAAAGAAAGCGGCGAAGGAAGGGGATTTGAGCCATTCCCGTGAGCCTCGTCTCTTTGTTCTTGATTTTCATGGCAGTATCGATGCCAAAGAAGTGGCTTCGCTGCGCGAGGAAGTGACGGCTATTTTGGCTGTCGCGATTGAAGGCGATGAGGTGTTGCTGCGTCTTGAGACGGGCGGCGGCATGGTGCATGGCTACGGCTTGGCTTCATCGCAGCTTGACCGCCTCAAAGCGGCCGGTATTACGTTGACCATTTCAGTGGATAAAGTCGCGGCCAGTGGCGGTTATATGATGGCGTGCGTGGCTGATAAGATCATCTCTGCGCCGTTCGCGGTTGTTGGTTCTATCGGGGTGATTGCTCAGCTACCAAACTTCAATAAACTTCTGAAAAAGAACGATATTGAGTTTGAGCAGATTACTGCTGGTGAGTTCAAGCGTACCCTGACCATGTTTGGTGAGAATACCGACAAGGCACGTGAGAAATTCCAGTCTGAAATTGAAGAGACCCACGGTTTGTTCAAAGACTTTATTGCAGAGCACCGTCCTGAGCTGGATCTTGAAAAAGTGGCTACGGGCGAGCACTGGTTTGGCAAGCAGGCTCTAGGTTTAGGATTGGTTGATGAGATCGGCACCAGTGATGATTTTATTAGCCATGCATGCAAAGATCGTGAGGTGTTGCAGGTTCGCTATGTCCAGCGTAAGAAACTGGCTGAAAAGCTAGCTGGGGCAACCGGTGATGCTGCTGATAATCTACTGTTGAAGTGGATTAGCCGTGGCCAGCGTCCGATTGTTTAAGGCGGGTAGCGTATGAACCAGATGTGGGCGTTGTTTTCCTTCCAAGGGCGTATGCGTCGCCGTGACTACTGGCTTTATAGTCTTCCTGTGCTTTTGGTAATGATGCCCGTTATTATCTATTCACCAATGGATATGGCTGCGGAAAATGATCTGCAGTCGATTCTGTCGTTGTTAATTACGGGCTTTGCGATGTGGGCGTCAATGGCGCTTAACGCCAAGCGTTTGCACGACCGTGGCAAGAGTGCATGGTGGCTGATTCTGACATTTGCGCCACTGGTGGGGCCGGTGTTTGTCATTATTGAACTGGGCTGCCTTGATGGAACCAAGGGCGATAATGCATATGGCCCGGATCCGAAGGGGCGGGGAGAGCCACCGTTGCCCCCTCAGGATGGTCAGGAGAGCAATAAAGACACGATGACTATTGATATTTGAGTTCACTACCGGATAGCATAAATAGCCCCGCGATGCGGGGCTATTATTTTGTTAGTTGGCCAGAGTAAACTCCGGTGAAAGTTTATGGGCAAGAAACTTGAACATATTAAAAACCAGTGTGGTTTTTTCTGTCGGTAAGCCTTTGTCATCAAGGAAGTAGTTTTCACCCTTGAAGATCAGTACTTCGTCACGCTCTTCCACTGCAGTCGCGCGCATGCCATCGATATAGCTGTCATGATCTTGGATGATTTGGTTGGCAATCATTAGAAGATCGGACGTTGAAATGCTTGTTTTGTCGCTCATGGTCAGTCTCTTTGCATAGTCTCGGGACTGGTGGATACCAGCCGGTTGTCATTAGTGTATTGAAGACAGGTAAGAAAAATCAAGTGAGTGGTTATTGGTCGGCGTACTGTCTGGTTGCTGCCCTAATCGATGAAATTCTGTGAGCGACGACAAAAAATCGTTGTTTTTGATAGTAAATTTTCAGCCTAGGTGGTAATCATTACCGCCCGTTACAGGGGCGAAACGAGGCACTGAGCAAGTTCTTGTCATTGATAATGTATTTGCTGCAACGTTTCATTAACATGTGGGGAAGGGACAAGCAAACGGCTGCGATTTGGCAAAAAGCAGTTGACCTTCTAAGAATGTAGCCCAATATGTAAATACTAAACGCATTACGTAACTCGTTACCTGCCTAACCAGCATAAATGGCGGTTTTCAGGAGGCGTGAAAAGTTACGTAATCAGTTTGGCGTATTGCCGTTGCCGTGCTTTCAGTGGGTTATTTGAACGTGCAACTATTTGTTTATTTTTAAGTTTGAGCACGAGGACGTAAAAGAACGATTATGGGCAAATCTCTCGTTATTGTGGAGTCCCCAGCCAAGGCCAAGACGATTAATAAGTACTTGGGCAAGGACTTCATCGTAAAGTCAAGCGTAGGTCATGTCCGTGACCTGCCGACGGGCGCCCGCAGCACCGGTAAGAAGGCGGCTGCGACGACCACGAAAGGCTTGGATGCAGAAGAAAAAGCGCGCATTAAGAAAGAAAAAGAAAAAAAAGCGCTGATCAACAAGATGGGTGTGGATCCCTACAACAATTGGGAAGCCCATTACGAAGTACTACCGGGCAAAGAGAAGGTAGTCAACGAACTGCAAAAGCTGGCCGAAGACGCTGACTTTGTTTATCTCGCGACCGATTTGGACCGCGAAGGAGAGGCCATTGCGTGGCACCTTCGTGAGATCATCGGCGGCGATGATGAGCGCTACAAACGAGTGGTTTTCAACGAGATTACCAAAAATGCCATCCAGCAGGCCTTTGAGCAGCCGGGTGAGTTGAATATTGACGGTGTCAATGCGCAGCAGGCGCGCCGCTTCCTTGACCGCGTGGTTGGCTTCATGGTGTCGCCGCTGCTGTGGAAAAAAGTGGCACGAGGCCTATCTGCTGGACGCGTACAGTCTGTCGCGGTGAAGCTAATCGTTGGCCGCGAACGTGAAATCAAGGCGTTTGATCCGGAAGAGTACTGGGATATCCATGCCGATACACTGACGGGCGGCAAAGACGCATTGCGTCTGATGGTTGCCCAGCAGGCTGGCAAGGCATTCCGTCCGGTCAATGAAAGCCAGACTATGGCAGCCAAGTCGCTGCTTGACAGTGCGGTTTACACTGTGGCCGAGCGTGAAGACCGCCCGACGACCAGTAAGCCATCAGCGCCGTATATTACGTCGACCTTGCAGCAAGCTGCGAGTACCCGTTTGGGCTACGGCGTTAAGCGCACAATGGGCTTGGCCCAGCGTTTGTACGAGGCGGGTTATATTACCTATATGCGTACAGACTCGACTAACCTGTCGAAAGAAGCGGTTGAAGCGGCGCGTGAATATATTGGCAGCGAGTACGGTGAGCAGTACTTGCCAGCAAGCCCGAATACTTACGGCAGCAAGCAAAATGCCCAGGAAGCCCACGAAGCGATCCGTCCGTCGGATGTGTTGGTGCGTGCAGAAAATCTTGAAGGCATGGATCAGGATGCGATCAAGCTGTATGACTTGATTTGGCGCCAGTTCGTTTCTTGCCAGATGGTTCCGGCAAAATATGACTCGAGCACGATTACCGTGACGGCGGGTGAGTTTACCCTGAAAGCCAAGGGCCGAACCCTGCGCTTTGACGGTTGGACTCATGTCCAGCGCCCGACTGGAAAGAACGAAGATACCACCCTGCCAATGGTGCAGGTGGGTGATACCCTGACGCTAGAAGCGCTGGATCCGAAGCAGCATTTCACCAAGCCACCAGCTCGTTTTACCGAAGCTGCATTGGTTAAAGAACTTGAAAAGCGCGGTATTGGCCGTCCGTCGACCTACGCGTCAATCATCTCGACCATTCAGGATCGCGGCTACGTACGTGTTGATCAACGCCGTTTCTACGCTGAGAAGATGGGTGAGATTGTCACCGATCGTCTGGACGAAAGTTTTGCGGATCTGATGGACTACGATTTCACCGCCCGCATGGAAGGCAATCTCGATAAAATTGCCGAAGGCGAAGCGAACTGGAAAGCGGTACTCGACAATTTCTTCAGCGATTTCACTGGCGAGCTGGAAAAGGCAGAGCTGGATGAAAGCGAAGGCGGGATGAAGCCGAACAATATCGTGCTGACAGACATCGAGTGTCCGACGTGTGGCCGCCCAATGGGGATCCGTACCGCATCGACCGGTGTGTTCTTGGGTTGTTCGGGTTATGCCCTGCCGCCGAAAGAGCGTTGTAAGACGACAATCAACCTCGGTGACGAGGACGGTATTGTCAACGTACTGGAAGAAGACGTTGAAACGGCTGCACTGCGTGCCAAGAAGCGTTGTCCGAAATGTAGTACGGCGATGGATGCCTACTTGATCGATGCTGAGCGTAAGCTGCATGTGTGCGGTAACAACCCAGGTTGTGACGGCTACATTGTCGAGAAAGGCGAGTTCATGCTCAAGGGCTATGATGGTCCGGTGATTGAGTGTGACAAATGTGGTTCCGATATGGAACTGAAGAACGGCCGTTTCGGCAAGTACATGGGTTGTACCAGCGAGTCATGTAAGAACACCCGTAAGATCCTTAAGAACGGTGAAATCGCACCGCCAAAAGAAGATCCGGTACATTTTCCTGAGCTGCCATGCACCCAGGATTCGGATGCCTACTTTGTGCTGCGTGATGGCGCATCTGGTCTGTTTATGGCCGCGAGTACCTTCCCTAAGTCACGGGAAACCCGTGCTCCGTTGGTGGAAGAACTGGTCCGTTTCAAAGATCGTCTGTCGCCTAAGTTCCTGTATCTAACGGAAGCTCCGACCCACGATCCGGATGGCCGTCCGACAGTGGTTCGCTTTAGCCGTAAGACTAAAGAAAACTACGTTCGCTCTGAAATTGATGGCAAGCCATCGGGTTGGACTGGCTTGCACATTGACGGCAAGTGGGAAATCACCGACAAGCGCAAGAAGCCAAAAGCGAGCAAGTCGGAAGAAGAATAATAAAAAACCGCCGAAAGGCGGTTTTTTATTGCCGTAAGTATTCTGTAGCGGATCAGGCGATTGCCAAGGTCTCGCAGGGAACCCCGCTGTGGAAACGGAAGTTATCGTCGGGGGCATTGATAAGCTCCGCCTCGCGGGCCCCGATGGCCTGGATTCTGTCACTGATATCGCCACCGGCGATTTGCTCGGCAAGGATCAGGTAGTCTTGGTAGTGGCGTGCTTCGGAGCGTAGCAGCGAAATATAGAACTTACGCAGATCGTCATCGAGGTAAGGGGCGAGTTTGGCAAAACGCTCGCATGAACGGGCCTCAATGTATGCCCCGATGATCAGTTTGTCGATTAGCGTGGCGGGTTCGTGGGTGCGGACGATTTTCATCAGCCCCTTGGCATAGCGGCCGGCATTGAGGTTGGAGTATGGGATGCCGCGATTTTCCATGATCTCGAGCACTTGCTCGAAATGATGGAATTCTTCTTTGATTAGCCGCACCATTTTGTCGATCAGCGGTTGGCCGTGAGGAAAGTCGCTGCGGGGAGTGAGCGGTGCACTGAGCCCGTTTTTCTTACCGTGGAAATGGCGGGTATCGCGATGCTGACCATAGACGAACTCTTCGTACGGTTTGGCCCAGTCGAGCAGTGCTTGGCCGCTGGCTTTGTCGATGGCATAGCGGCGGATCAGGAATATCGCCGTCTGGCTGGCTTTCAGTTCACAGTTGCAGTGATCTACCAGCAGGGTAGTAAGATTGCCTGGCTGCTTTGCCTGATTAATCCAGGCATCGGGGGTTTCACAGTGAAGGAATTGCTTTACCGGGGTAAGCAGCTCATCGATCATCTGCTGTTGGGATGTACTCATGGGCTAACTTTTTATGATTGAAATAGTTGCGCCATTATACCCGTGCAAGTGGGCTATACCCAAGAGGCGGCAGTTTTAGCAAGAATGCAATAATAAAAAAGGCCACCCTTGGGTGGCCCTTCTTGTTATTACCATTTGCGTTTTGGCTGGAATAGCACGTCAAGCTCGTCTTGCTCTTTGGCAAGCATTTGCTGGCGTTCTTTTTCGTGCTGACTGCTCTGGTTGATATCAATTTCACTGAGCATTTTTTGCAGCTTTTCCCTTGCCTGATTCGCATAATTGTCATTTTTGCTTGAAAGGGCATCCAAGCCTTTTTGCAAAAGCTGTTTTGACGTACCAAGCTGACGTTTTTGAGCCGCGTCACTGGCACGCTTGATGACGTTCTCGATATTAATTCGCAACTGGATGCTTTCAAGACGCGCATTTTCAGCGACAAAGGCCTGAGTCGCCATACGGCCACGGCTGTGTTCGCTCTTGATGACCGCTTTTAGGCGTTTTACCAGCTGCAGCATACCAATCGCTTGACGGTCAGTGCTTGGTACTTTGAATGCGGTAGCATCCGCATTGGAATAGTTTTCTTGCAGCTGACGAATTTGTTCGCTAACTTGGCTGATACGAACAGGCATGTTTCGATCTTGCGGATCTGCCTGCTGCATCCCTTCTAATGAGTGCAGTACGCGTCTATTGAGGCAAACTAGCAATTCTTTGCTATACGGTAGAAGGTGGGCATTACCGATAAGCTCTTCGGTTGCATCGATAATCGCAATGTATTTGGCGAGTTCTTGCTGTTTGGCACTTTCTAGTTTCTGGCGATACTGGATAATAACGTTGTAACCAACGATAAGGACCAGTAGTAAGCCGATCAAGCCAATGATAAGTGGCATGCTCATGTCAGGTATTGACCATCCGTACTGATATTTAGTCTTATAAGATACACCATATGCTTTGTTTGCAACAGTGTTGCAAAGCTTTTTATGACTCCTGTTCAAGTAATTTTAGAATACTTTTCGCGCATTCCTCGAAAAAATAATACTAAAAGGGAACCTATTCTCTATTAAGGATATTTGATGGAAGAAAGAAGGGGGAATGCCTGCCCAAATGATGGCTTGCTCGGGGGATTATTTTCAAGAAAGACTATGAAAACAGCGGTAGAAAATATATAACATAAAATTATACATGGAGGATTACATATACATTCTATATAGCGGTAGGATTCACTGCGCTGCTGTATTTAAGGTATAAGGGATTAATAGCAGGCGGTACCATGAAATTACAGCAATTACGATACATCGTTGAGGTTGTTAATCACAATCTGAACGTTTCTTCAACGGCCGAAAGTCTCTATACCTCGCAACCGGGGATCAGTAAACAGGTTCGGTTGCTTGAAGATGAACTCGGTATTCAGATTTTCGAACGTAGCGGTAAACACTTAACCAAGGTGACGCCTGCCGGTGAAGAGATCGTAAAAATTTCTCGTGATATTCTATCCCGGGTCGAAAGTATCAAATCCGTTGCCGGAGAGCATACCCATCCCGAAATGGGGACGCTGAATATTGCGACCACCCATACCCAAGCTCGATATGCACTTCCTTCCGTTATTCAGGGCTTTACCGCTCGCTATCCAAAGGTCACCCTGCACATGCATCAAGGGACGCCGTCCCAGCTTGCTGACGCCGTTGCCAAGGGGACGACGGACTTTGCCATCGCCACCGAGGCTTTGCATCTTTATCAGGATATGCTGATGTTGCCGTGCTACCACTGGAACCGTTCTATTGTGGTTAAGGCCGACCATCCTCTTGCCCAGAAATCAGAAATTACCATCCATGATTTGGCCGCCTACCCACTGGTGACTTATGTGTTCGGTTTTACCGGCCGCTCCGAGCTGGATAGTGCCTTCAACCGCTCGGGGCTGACGCCACGCATCGTTTTCACCGCAACGGATGCCGATGTGATCAAAACCTATGTCCGGCTTGGCATGGGCGTGGGGGTCATTGCTAGCATGGCGATGGATCCCGAAACCGACAGTGACTTGGTCGCAATCGATGCCAGCCATATTTTCGAAGCCAGCACGACCAAGATTGGCTTTAAGAAGGGGTCATTCCTTCGTACGTATATGTATGACTTCATGGAGCGTTTTGCCCCGCATCTAACGCGCAATGTGGTCGATCAGGCTTTGATGCTTAAATCCAATGCCGATATTGAGGCGATGTTTGCCGATATGGAGTTGCCGGTAAAATAGCCGTGTCGTGCGATCAGTCAGGGAGGGGCAAGAACGGTGCCCTGCGGTGAGGGCTTGTTGATTGTGCCAATTTCGGATGTGTTCTTTGGTTCTTGGCGATAGAATGGCGTGTTTTCCCATATCATCAAGAGTCCCAGATGTATTCCGAGCAATTTAGCCACCTTGACCGTTTACTGGCCGAAACCCGTGAGTTCTGGCAGTTTATGCCGTTTTCTGCCGACTATGCTAACTGGGAGGCGCAGTATCCAGAGTTGTGCCAATGGCTGATGGGGCTGGATGAGCACGCGCTGGCCGGTTACTTGGCTGATACCGAAGCCTTGGCTGATAAGCTGTCCCAGTGGATCCCGCAGGTCGTGGATTTGCAGGCAGCGAGTCAGCTTACCATGCTCGAGAAAGTGGATCGCTTGCCGCCAAGGGGAATCGATACCGGGATCCCAGGTCGCAAATGGCAGCAATTATTAGCGTTTAATGGTGTGATGCCCCAGCTGGGTTTGCCGTGGTTGGAATGGTGCTCGGGCAAAGGCTATCTTGGCCGGGTGCTGTCGGCGACGCACCAGACCCCGGTGACCAGCCTTGAATGGCAGCAGGCATTGTGTGATGACGGTGCTGTGGCGGCCAAGCGCTTGGGGTTGCCGATGACCTTTGTCCAAGGCGATGCGTTTGCCGAGGAGAGCAGTGCCTATATCGTTTCTCGCCAACATGCCGTTGCCCTCCATGCCTGTGGTGACCTGCACGTTTCCTTGCTCAAGCAAGTCGCGGCCAAGCAGGGGCAGGCGGTGAGTATATCGCCGTGCTGTTATCATTTGATCCGCGACAAAGAGTATCAGCCGATGTCAGCCTTGGGCCAGCAGAGCGTGTTGCGATTATCTAAGCTCGATCTCAAATTGCCGCTTCAAGAAACGGTAACGGCAGGGAACCGGGTGCGCAACCTCCGCTTTGTCGAGGTGAGCTATCGTTTGGGGTTTGATAGCCTCCAGCGTGATCTACTGGGCGAAGAGCGCTATTTGCCGGTCCCCAATTGCCAGAAAGCGTTGTTTAACGACGGATTTGAAGGTTTCTGCCGCTGGGCGGCTGAGAAGAAGGGCATAACACTGCCACAATCCCTTGATTACCGTTATTGGCAACAGTGCGGCGAGCAGCGCTACCATTGGGTTGAGCGCCTGGAGCTGTTGCGTCAGGTTTTCCGCCGGCCACTGGAAATGTGGTTGGTGTATGATCGGGCCTGTTTTCTGGAGGATGCCGGATATGCAGTCACGGTCGGGACATTTTGCGATAAGCCGATGACACCTCGCAATATTATGATTCACGCAGAACGGAAGCAATAGAGTGATTGATACCCAAACCTTGGTTTTTTGTGCCCTGGCGTTAGCCGCCGGTTGTTTTGTTCAGAGTACGGTTGGCTTTGGCATGGCGATTGTCGCCGCGCCGATAGTGTATTTCTTCGAACCGCGCTTTGTTCCCGGGACAATTACCTTGGTTGGGTTGGTACTGGCTTTGATTAACATGTGGCAGTACCGAGCGATGCTTTCAATTAAAGGTCTTGGAGCGGCATTTGTCGGACGGGTGCCCGGAACGATGATTGCCGGATGGTTGCTGCTCTATATTTCCTCGCAGTCGCTAGCACTTGTGTTGGGGATTGGCGTTTTGCTGGCGGTGGCGATTAGTTTACTCAATATACGGATCAAGCCGACGAACACCTCGCTATTTTGGGCCGGTTTTGCTTCAGGCTTGATGGGGACCTCAACGTCTATCGGCGGGCCGCCAATGGCATTGGTACTGCAGCATGCCGAGGCGGCGAAGCTGCGTGCTAATTTGGCCGGATACTTTGCCTTTAGCTGCGTATTGTCATTGGTGGCGTTGACGTTTACTGGCCATTTTAGTTGGTGGCATTTCAAATATGGGATGTTGATTATGCCCGCACCGGTTCTTGCAACGCTGTTTGCCTACCGTATTCAGCATCTCATCAAAGCTGAATGGCTGCGCTATGCCTTGTTGCTCTTGTGTTCGGTTTCCGGAGTGATTGCTATTTGGCAGGGTGTTTCCCCTTATTGGGTTTGATACAGAGTGATGCTCGCAAACAAAAGGCCCGGTTCAGTCATGAATCGGGCCTTTTGTTTGGTTGGTGTGAGGCTTCACCCTTCACCCATAGGATGATTTACAGGATGAATGGGCACATTTATTCGAATGCTATTACAGAGTTGAGCAACTGAAACTGGCGCTCCTCGAGGATCGCCGCTGGCATCGGTCGCCCGAGGTAATAGCCTTGGCAGTAGTCAAAGTGGTTGCGCTGCAGGTAATGGAGCTGTTCGAGGGTCTCGACACCTTCGGCGACGACCTTCAAGCCGAGTTTCTCACAGATCGCCTGAGTGGCCTCGACGATGGCCTGACTGCTTTTGTGCTCCCCCTGAACGAAGCTCTTGTCTAGCTTCACCGTGCTGATTGGCAGATCCTGCAACTGCGAGAGCGACGAATACCCCGTACCGAAGTCATCCAGATACAACTCTAGCCCGAGCGAGGCGAGATCTTCAAGGCACTGCTTGGCATCATCAAATTCTTGCAGCATCGCCGATTCCGTCAACTCGATGGCCAGCTGCGCTGGGGGAATGCAGTAGCGACGGAGAATGCTCTCGATAGTTGGGGCAAGGCTGGATTGCAGTTGAGCCCGGGAAAGGTTGACGCTCATGATATAAGGCGGCAGCTCAGGATACCGCTTGCGCCATTTGGCTAGCTGTTTGCAGGCTGTCTTCATTATCCAGCGCCCAAGCGGGACGATTTGGCCGGTTTCTTCAGCCAGCGGGATAAATTCCGAGGGGGATATTTGTCCCAGCACTTCGTCATGCCAGCGGATCAGCGCTTCGAAGCCCTTGAGCTTGCCGTGCTTGAGATCAACGATAGGCTGGTAGTAGAGCTCGAAGGATTCGGCCTCAAGGGCGAGTGACAAATGGTGGCGCAGGGTCATCTTCCGGTAAAGGGCATCGGCCATATCCGGCGAGAAATAATGGCTGCGGTTGCGGCCGCGTAATTTCGCCCGGTGCATGGCCATGTCAGCCTGGGTGATGAGGGTTTCGATATCTTTGGTATCGGTCGGATAGTCTGACATCCCGATGCTGCAACCGATAGAGAGCTCGCCAACTTCTTTGATGTGAAAAGGACGATTGAGGGCTCTGATCAGCTGCTTGGCAAACAGGGCTGTATCGCTGCTGTAGCGGTGTTCGATTTGGACAATGAACTCATCGCCGCCGAAGCGCGCCAGCAAGCCCCGGCTTTTGATTTCGTTTTTGAGGCGGATGGCAATGGCTCGAAGCAGTTTGTCGCCGATGGCATGGCCGTAGGTATCATTGACCAATTTGAAACCGTCGATATCGAGGAATAGCAGGCTGTAGCCTCGTTGAATGTGCTGTTGTTCCAAGATGGCATTTGTCAGGCCGCGGCGGTTAAGTAGGCCGGTTAGGTAGTCATGCTCGGCATTGTAGGTTGCCTTCTGTAGTTTCTCCCGGTCTTTGCTGATATTGACCAGATTGAGCAGTAGTTGGTTTTTGTCTTCCAGCCACTTTCCTTCTATATCGAACCAATTGTGGTTGCTGCCAGTCCAGCATAGCTTCTGGGTGGTGATGGGGTTTCCATGTCGGATCTCGTCTAGCCATTGCCAGGCCAGTTCATGGTCACCGAGAAAAGTGCTGAGATCGGTCAACTGATCGCCGAAATTGTGTTGATATGTGCGGTTGGTACTAATTAGCTTGCCGTTTTCGCCAAACAGTAAGGCAAGGTTTGATGAGCTGGAGAAGGCAAGATCCCGGCGCAGGGTTGATTCTTCGGCAATGACTTCGACCAACATCGCCTTGCGGCCATCGTTAAGCGGGTAGCCGGAAAAATGGCAGAGTGTTTTTTTAAGGATATTTTCTGGCGAAAAGTACCACCAAGTACGAATGCTTTCTCCAGCATCGAACCGGTTTAGGTAACTGTGCAGCAAGGCATTTACGGCTTCAGACATATCAAGGCTGAGGTCGCGGGACAATAGCTCTTCTTTGGTTTTTGCCTCCCACAGCGGTAATGCTGCGGAATTTGCCCAAAGTATGCGCTTATGGTGAACATCAAAGACCCATATCGGAGCTTGTAAATACTCGAAGGGAGAAAAGGTATGATTCATGACCAACGCTTATTAACTTATTGTCATAATTATAATTATTATAAGTAAAAAACGGTGTAGGTTGTTTATAAAAGTGGGGGAATCGTGAAGCCAATTCACGAATGCTTAAAAAGGTAAATAATGTTGTTGACTGCCGGTGAAACAAGGGGTTAATCCGACCGGCAGTCGATAAGTGGTATTACTGCAGAGCGAGCTTCAACTCTAGGCCAATAAATTGCCTGTCGTAGGGGATACCTGCGTCTGTAGCGAAGTTGGCCGCTGTTGTGTTGCCGAACCATGGTTTGTAAGTAAAGCTGACATCGGCATCGCCAGCCCACCAGTCAGTGACCCAGTAATGGATATGGCCGACAGGGTTGAGCAGAAACAGGCTGACATCCCCGAGGGCTTTTGAACCCATTACCTCTCCGCCACGGGCTGTGATTTCCAACTCGGTCTGGAACATCCATTCACCGACGGCAGCGCCAAACAGTGGTGTGACGATGATATCTTGAATAGACGGCACTTCGGCGAAAGACTCTACGCCATATTCCCAGAAAAAGGTCGACATGGTCGCCGAGTACAGGAATGACTCCCATTCGTTGAAACCAGAGTGACGTGCGGCAGTGTAGTACACTCCACCGAAGTAAGGGTGCATGACGTAGTTGAGGTAGTGGTCATCATGGTCCCAGACCGGCCCCGCGCTGACGTTATCCCACCACTTGCTGCCAAGGTTGCCTAGATTGCGATCTTCATCCGTCCAATTGGTCACGCTTTCTGGGAGCAGGGTCATCATGCCAACCGTAGCAAAACTGAGCCCAAGAATGGTATATGACTGGCTGAGCAGGTAATCCCAGTCTTTTTCCGGTGCGACAGATAAGTGCATCGGAAGTGTATTGATCGAGTGGCTGTCGGCCTGTCGGTCAATATTGGCAGCAGAGCGACTTGTTATGTCCGAGTGAGACGATACTAATAAAGAGTCTGGTGCGTAATAGTTTAGGAAAGTGCCTTGACTCTCATATTGATAGAAATCGGTTTCACCGTGCCAGGCGTAAGCTGGTGCGCTAAGGGTTGCACAGCTGACAAAAAAAGATGACAGAAAAGAAGTGCGCAAAATACGCTCCGCAGTTGTTCAGGGGTGGACAGAAAAAGAAAGGCGGAGAGTATCACTGAAAAATAATATGATTCCTAGTGATTTTAATCGCTAGGAATCATAAATTATTTTGTTTTATCGTAAGTGAATATATTTAATGTGTTTTGTCTGTAATCAATAAGCAGCCTCCTATGACTTAATATCGTTTGGAGGCTGTTTTTTTATCCAATTGCAGGGATTAGGCCTGCCATTTGCAGCAGCTGCGCAGAAATGATCACAATACCAAATCCGACGGCGACGATAAGTGCCGCTGTACCACCGAACACCTGATAGTTTTGCTGGTGCTCTGAAAACGTTTTTCGCTGAACCCTGACCATGGCTACTGGCAGGAAGATAGCCAGTATAACGAGGGCGATGGCTGCGAACCCCAGTGCCATGATAAAGCCTTGTGGGTAGAACAGGGCAAATGCCAGTGGCGGTACAAAGGTGATCAGGGCAGTGTGAATACGGCCATGCTTGTGGGCATCGCGCTTGAAGCTGTCAGAAATGAAATCGAACAGGCCAAGGCTTACGCCGAGGAACGAGGTTGCCAGTGCCAGATCGGCAAAGATCGATACCGACTTGCTAATCATGGGGTTGTGCAGCACTTGGCTCAGAGTCGCTATAAAGCTCCCCAGGTTGCCGCTGGCCATCAATGCAGATTGGCTCATGGAACCCTGACTGGCGAGTTGCCAGAAAATGTAGATGATCAATGGCATTGATGAGCCGACAATCATAATTTTCCGCAGTGCGCGCATATCTAGCCCGACATAACGAACAATTGACGGGATACTGCCGTGAAAACCAAATGAGGTAAAAATCACAGGCAGGGCTGAGATCACCAGGCCTTTCTCAACAGGCATGCTAACCAGATGTTGGCCATCTACATTGGGGATCATCAACGTCAGCATCACCACCAAAGCAATAAGTTTGAGGCTGAAGAGGATCCGGTTGACGATATCTACCGAGTGGGTGCCAACCGCGACAATCGTGGCGATGATCACGGTGAACAGCAGGGCGCTGAACTGCGGGGTTACTGAAAGGCCTGCCCAATGGGTGAGCTTGTCATTGAGCTGGTCGCCACCACCGGCAATGTAGGCGGCACACAGCGAGTACATCAAAAAGGCAACAGCAAAACTGGCAAGGCTCTGACCTTTGCGGCCAAGCAGTTTATAGGCCAGCGAGTTGAGCGTTGCGGTTTGCTCGGCGTGCTGGTGGAGCTCAAGCATCAGCAGGGCGGTGTAGGTCATCAGCAGCCATAGGCCAACCATGATAAGTGTCGCAGTACCGAAGCCGAGCCCGGCCGAGGCAAGAGGCAGGGCTAGCATGCCCGCGCCGATAGTGGTGCCGGCAATAATAAGCATACTGCCGAAGGTTTTGTTCATCGCCATGGAAATAGGTTCCCGATATAAATAGGTGGTTTTGGGAGGATGTGCAGATACCTGTGATAACTCCCGCTGAGAAACTAAGGCCACAATGGCACGATATGTGTAATTTAATGTTTACACTCGGTAGCCATTGCGGCTATCGATAGCAGGTGTTAACAGTGTATTTTTCCATACTTATACTACTTCTATAGTCAGATGATTGTGATTGGCGGCGCTAATCCTTGCTGCCTCTGGTTTGCTACATTAACTGCATCATTTTTCACTGTCAACTTATGTTTATTTTGGTGTAATCATAAGTTTACATTTTTAGTTGTAAGGTGTTTGAATTCAGTGGTTCGGAAACGAGATGAAACCAGTGGGTGTCCTGTGTGTGATGAGTGGGTATGATGGGGGGAGGATAATGACAAAGGAAATCGTATGCTGAACGTGGCGATGATCAGTACCGGCGAAGAGGTATTGCACGGGGATATTACCGATACTAATGCAGCCTGGCTGTCCCGGCTTTTTTTCGAACAGGGCTATGCGCTGAGCCGCAGGACAACCGTCGGCGATCAGCTAGATGGGCTGGCACGGGAAATAGAGCACTGTAGCCTGACAGCTGATATCGTTGTGGTTAATGGCGGGCTGGGCCCCACCAGCGATGATTTGACGGCGCAGGCTGCTGCAATGGCAGCCAATACCGGGCTGGAGCTGTCGGAACATTGGGTGGCCGAAATGGAGGCCAAGTATGCCCGTATGGGACGTGAGATGCCGGAGACCAATCTCAAGCAGGCATTACTGCCTCAGGGGGCGGAGATCTTGGACAACCCTGTCGGGACGGCGTGTGGGTTCGTGATGCGGATCAATCGGGCTATTGTCCTGTTTACGCCCGGAGTACCGAGCGAATTCAAGATAATGGTTCAAGATCAGGTGCTGCCTTATCTCAAAGCATTGTTCCCTTCGGTGGTGAGCCAAGTCTGCCAGCGGCTTTATACCTTTGGTCTGTCCGAATCGGGGATCAGCCAGACTCTGTCATCGCTGGTGGTACCGGAAGGCGTGGTGATTGGTTACCGATCTGCGCTGCCGTTTATCGAGGTTAAGGTTTTTGCCCCACAGAATTGCCCAAATGTCTCTGCGTTTTATCGAACAATCATTGAAATGCTTGGCGATAATGTGGTTGGTATTGGCCAACCTATGTTGTCAGAGATTTCTGGGTTGCTGCAGGAAAATGCCATGACGGTGTCTGTTATCGAAGAGTTTACCGGAGGTGCCTTGGTGAATGAACTACATCGTGATGAAGCCTGTGCTTCATTGCTGAAAGATGGCCGGTTTGCACGCGATTTTGCCAAGACAGATAAAGATCTCGCTAGCTTGGCAGAAGCTCACCGAAGAGAGACTAATGCGGATGTTGTTTTGGTGGTTGGCGGTAAACGCCACGAGGCCGTTTCGGTTGCCTTGGCGGGTAAGGGGGCGGTCTGGGTTCAGCAGGTTGCGAGCAAGCGGCAATATTCTCAGTCATCCTATCGTACTGTGATAGCGACCCTGGCGTTAGACATGCTACGGCGTTATCTGTGTGGCATGCCTGTATTTGGTCATTATGAATCTCTGTCATCATTGTCTTCTTTTAGCAATGAACGACGCACTGGCTAGTCTAGGAAAGAAGGGGGCGTGGTATAAAAGTGTGGGGAGACCTCGCGATGAGTGCTCAGTCACGAGGCTGTTATTTCTCGTTGGCCTGAAGGCCCTGTAAGGAGGACTGGAGTTGGTAAGCAAACTCAACGGTGAGGTCGGATTTAGGGATTGAGCAGCAGGAGAGTACTTCGTTGGGCGCAACGAACGCCATGCTGTCTTGCTGGTCGACTGCGCCAGCCTGAAGCTTGCAGCGGCAAGCGCCGCACATGCCGTTTCGGCATTGGTATTCCGGTTGCAGGCCTGCTCGTTCCAATTGAATCAGCAAAGGTTCGCGGCTATTGCCGCGTACCTTAATACCGTTCACCGTGAAGGTGAGTTGGCTCATAGCTCGAAGTCACCCAGATCATCGGCGCTGACATCGTTGTCAATCTGGCCAACAAGGTAGGAGCTGATCTCGGCTTCCTGAGGGGCAACCTGCACGTTGTCAGAAGACAGCCACGCATTGATCCAAGGGATTGGGTTTTGGGTTGCACCAGGGTAGGCATGTTCAAGGCCAACAGCCGCCATGCGCAGGTTGCTGATGTACTCAACGTACTGGCACAGGATGCTCTTGTTCAGACCGATCATCGAACCGTCTTTAAACAGGTATTCCGCCCATTCTTTTTCCTGCTCGGCAGCATCTTTGAAGATATTGAAGCACTCTTCTTTGCACTCTTCGGCAATTTCGACCATTTCAGGATCGTCCTGACCGGTACGAAGCAGGTTGAGGATATGCTGGGTGCCAGTAAGGTGCAGGGCTTCGTCGCGGGCAATCAGCTTGATGATTTTCGCGTTGCCTTCCATTAGTTCGCGCTCGGCGAAAGCGAAAGAGCAGGCAAAGCTGACGTAGAAACGAATCGCTTCCAGTGCGTTGACTGACATCAGGCACAGGTACAGCTTTTTCTTGATTTCACGCAGGCTTACGGTAAACGCTTCGCCGTTTGCCGTATGCGAACCTTCACCGTAGCGGTGGTAGTCGTTGGTCGCGCTGATCAGATCATCGTAGTATTTTGAAATATCACCAGCACGTTTAAGGATATGCTCGTTGTCCACGATGTCATCGAACACCACTGACGGGTTGTTGACGATATTGCGAATGATATGGGTGTACGAGCGAGAATGGATCGTCTCGGAAAACGACCACGTCTCGATCCAGGTTTCCAGCTCAGGGATCGATACGATAGGCAGCAGAGCCACGTTCGGGCTACGGCCTTGGATCGAATCAAGTAGGGTCTGGTATTTCAGGTTGCTGATGAAGATGTGTCGCTCGTGGTCCGGCAGATTATTGTAGTCAATGCGGTCGCCAGATACGTCCACTTCTTCTGGACGCCAGAAGAAAGAAAGCTGCTTTTCAATGAGCTTCTCGAAAATTTCGAATTTTTGCTGGTCATAACGGGCAACATTGACAGGCTGGCCAAAAAACATTGGCTCTTTTAGTTGGTCGTTATTGATTTGACAGAAAGTGCTGTATGCCATCGTATCCTCAATATCAATGGGAGCCGAAGCTCCCATTGCCATAATGTCGTAAATTAAATCTTGCAGCTTGTGCAGTCGTCTGCGCCCACATCGCCTTGTGCATCCGAGGCACCATCACGGGTGTTGTGGTAGTACAAGGTTTTCACGCCGAGTTTATACGCCGTTAGCAGGTCTTTTAGCAAGAGTTTCATTGGTACCTTTCCGCCCGGCTGACTGCTTGGGTCGTAGTTGGTGTTGGCGGAGATCGCCTGGTCAATGAATTTCTGCATGATACCGACTAGCTGAAGGTAACCGTCATTGCTGCCAATGTTCCAGAGTAGCTCGTAATTATTTTTGTACTTGCTGTATTCCGGTACGACTTGTTTCAGAATACCGTCTTTCGATGCTTTCACCGAGACATAGCCGCGTGGCGGCTCGATGCCGTTGGTCGCATTCGAGATCTGCGATGATGTCTCTGAAGGCATCAGAGCAGACAGTGTTGAGTTGCGCAGGCCGTGGGTCTTGATTTCCTCGCGCAGCGCTTCCCAGTCGTAGCGCAGTTCGGCACTGCAGATATTGTCGATATCCTTCTTATAGGTATCGATAGGCAAAATACCTTGTGCGTACGTGGTTTCGTTGAATGCCGGGCAGGCACCTTGCTCTTTTGCCAAGCCGACAGAGGCTTTCAGTAGGTAGTACTGAATGGCTTCGAAGGCTTCGTGAGTCAGGTTGTTGGCGCTGCCGTCAGAGTAGCGAACACCGTGCTTGGCCAGATAGTAGGCAAAGTTGATCACACCTACACCCAGCGTACGGCGGTTCATGGTTGAACGGTAGGCCGCAGGCAACGGGTAGTCTTGGTAATCAAGCAGGGCATCTAGCGCACGAACCGTCAGTTCGGCCAGTTCTTCCAGATCGTCAAGCGAGTCAATGGCACCTAGGTTGAACGCAGACAGCGTACATAGGGCGATCTCGCCGTTTTCGTCTTCAACGTTGTTCAGCGGTTTGGTTGGCAGTGCGATTTCCAGGCACAGGTTAGACTGGCGGATTGGCGCAACGCTTGGGTCAAACGGGCTGTGGGTATTACAGTGGTCAACGTTCTGGATATAGATACGGCCAGTAGACGCACGTTCTTGCATCAGAAGCGAGAATAGGTCAATCGCCTTGATCGTCTTGCGTTTGATGCTTTCATCTTGCTCGTACTTGACATATAGGCGTTCAAATTCAGCTTGGTCTGCGAAGAAGGCATCGTATAGGCCAGGGACATCTGATGGTGAGAACAGGCTGATGTTTTCACCTTTGATTAGGCGGGTATACATCAGTTTGTTGATCTGTACGCCGTAGTCCATATGACGGACACGGTTTTCTTCAACACCACGGTTGTTTTTCAGTACTAGAAGAGATTCAACTTCGCCGTGCCAAATTGGGTAGAAAAGGGTAGCGGCACCGCCACGAACACCGCCCTGCGAGCAGCATTTAACGGCAGTCTGGAAGTATTTGTAGAATGGGATACAACCAGTATGGAAGGCTTCGCCACCACGGATCTCAGAGCCAAGAGCACGGATACGGCCCGCGTTGATGCCGATGCCAGCACGCTGGGATACGTAGCGTACAATAGAGCTTGCAGTCGCGTTGATAGAATCTAGGCTGTCGTCACACTCGATCAGAACGCAAGAGCTGAACTGACGGGTAGGCGTGCGCACACCAGACATAATCGGCGTAGGCAGTGAGATCTTGAACTGCGAAACCGCGTCGTAGAAACGCTTGATGTAGTCAAGGCGTGTCTCGCGAGGGTATTTGCTGAACAGGCAGGCCGCGATCATGACGTAAAGGAACTGGGCACTCTCGAAAATTTCGCCGCTGACGCGGTTCTGTACCAAGTATTTACCTTCCAGCTGCTTAACGGCTGCGTAGGAGAAGTTCATATCACGCCAGTGATCGATGAACTGATCCATAACGTCGAATTCTTCTTTGCTGTAGTCTTCGAGCAGGTGTTGGTCGTACTTGCCTTTTTCAACCAAGTTTGTCACATGGTCGTAAAGTTTAGGTGGCTCAAACTGGCCGTAGGCTTTCTTGCGTAGGTGGAAGATAGCCAAACGTGCAGCCAGGTATTGGTAATCTGGAGACTCTTCAGAGATCAGATCTGCTGCTGCCTTGATGATGGTTTCATGGATGTCTTCAGTTTTGATTCCGTCATAAAACTGAATATGTGACTTGAGTTCGACCTGTGAGACCGATACGTTTTCTAGGCCTTCGGCGGCCCAAGTGATCACGCGGTGGATTTTTTCCAGATCGATATTTTCGTTGCGTCCATCACGCTTGGTAACAGTGAGTTGTTGAGTCATTTTTTAGTCTTTTTCCCAGATAGCCATCAATAATCGTGTTTTTTGCAAGTTTCACTAACAAGCTCAGTGACGCGGGCGATCTTTGTTCGATTTCCTGCTCATGCATCAAACACTACATATTGGGGTGTTGAGCTGTTTGAGTTACAAGATAGTGATGAAGGTGGGGTATTGCAAGGTGGTATTTTTTGACCAGCTGTGGATAACATGGGGATTCACAAATCATAGTTAGTGCCTACTAACCTATTTGCCCAAGTGTGACAATATCATAGAAAATTGCAAAAGAAATTTAGCCTGAAATTTTGCGTCGGTAAAAAAAAAATCTTGATTTTTAATGTGTATTAGACAGGTCAAAACACAAGTGTTTTTGTGGTTATTTATTGGCTAGTTAGCAATGTTTCGGGGGGAGGGTAACTGCTCGCATTACACACAGTTATGAATAAAAGAAAGGCCCGCAATATGGGGCCTTCGGTAAATATGGTTATTCAGGCTTGGTGGTGTGGACGATATAGTTGACGTCTACATTGTTGCCTAGCCAGTAGTTGTCTGTCAGCGGGTTGTAATGGAGGCCGGTAATATGGCGCTCTTGGAGCGGGGTTGCGTCAATCATGGCTAGTAGTTCTGACGGACGGATGAATTTTTCGTGGTCGTGAGTACCTTTGGGTACGAGCTTGAGCAGTTGCTCTGCGCCGACAATAGCAAACAGATAAGATTTGATGTTGCGGTTGAGGGTTGAGAAGAACACATGGCCGCCGGGTTTAACCATTTTGGCACAGGCGGCAATGATTGAAGCCGGATCGGGAACGTGCTCGAGCATTTCCATGCAGGTGATGACATCGTAGGTTTGCGGGTGCAGTTCGGCGTGCTCTTCTGCGGTACGTTGGACATACTCAAGCTTGGTGCCGGTTTCCAGCGCGTGCAGGCGGGCAACGGTCAAAGGCTCTTTGCCCATATCTAAGCCTGTCACGTCAGCCCCTTCTATGGCCATGCTCTCGGCAAGAATGCCACCGCCGCAGCCGACATCTAGCACTTTTTTGCCAAACAGCCCTTCAGCGTTGTCCATGACAAAATTTAGGCGCAGGGGGTTTATCTGGTGTAGAGGCTTGAACTCGCCTTCGAGATCCCACCAGCGGGAAGCCATGTCTTCGAATTTACTGATTTCTGCCGGATCGACATTCAACTGCTTTGCCATATGTAGTTAGCCATTTCCATAAACAATCACAGCATTATAGCGAAATCATGCCGTGAGGTAAGCGGAACCTGAACTCTGGCTGGGTAAAGTTGGAGTGATGATTTTTTATTATTTTAAAACAATAGCCTGCAAGGCGTTTGGGCGGGGATGTCACTCCGTTTATGCGATGCAGGCTCTGCCCATTGCTTGTTATTTTGTGATCATTCAGCAGGTTCAACCATTGCCAATTGCGCGATATCTGCCTGCACCGCACCGGTAGTCAGTGTGATTGCAGCTAGAATGAACATTAAAAGGTATTTGCCGCCGATGATACACATGCCGATGGTGTTGATTGCTTGTCCAAACATATTGACCTCACTTATCTATGTCGATTTTTGAAATCTTAGTTTTTGTTCTTGCAGTGTTATTGTACGGTGCTGGTAAGGGGCGGAATTGATAGAGATCAGTTTTGGTTCAGCCTTTCTAGTGGCTTGGCGATGAGATTTGAGAATTGGTAATTGGGTCTACTTTTTACAATTGGTTGCACTTTGTACAGGTACAAAGGTGGGATGCAACTAGCAGCAGAAAAGCGATGCTTGGGTAAAAAACAGGCGAACAGGGGATGGATGACGGTATTTTGTCTGCGGTTTTCTGCTTATACGCTAAATTACTCACAACATGATAGCGAAAGGTGTGCCTATCTTGGCTCGAATATGCTATATTTTCGCACCTTGCACGTATCTGCTGAGCTTATGTTAAACGATGTATTTTTATGGCGTTTGACACGAATATAGACTTAGCTCCAAACGCTATAGGTATCACGTTTCAAGGGTTTTAATTTTGCCCGTGATAGCTATGCCGTTTGGTATACGTATACGACAGAAATTACCTGAGGGATATTGGCTCCATGAGCGATCTTGCAAAAGAGATCACGCCCGTAAACATTGAAGAAGAGCTGAAAGGCTCGTACCTCGATTACGCGATGTCTGTCATCGTGGGTCGAGCGCTTCCTGATGTGCGTGATGGCCTTAAGCCTGTACACCGCCGCGTCTTGTTCGCAATGAATGTACTTGGCAATGACTGGAATAAAGCATACAAAAAATCTGCCCGTGTGGTCGGTGACGTAATCGGTAAATACCACCCACATGGTGACAGTGCAGTCTACGACACAATCGTTCGTATGGCGCAGCCGTTTTCGCTACGTTACATGCTGGTAGACGGTCAAGGTAACTTCGGTTCGATTGATGGCGACTCCGCGGCGGCGATGCGTTATACCGAAGTACGTATGTCGAAGATTGCCCACGAGTTGTTGGCTGATCTCGATAAAGACACCGTAGATTACGTACCTAACTATGACGGTACGGAACAAATCCCAGCGGTACTTCCGACTAAAATCCCGAACCTGCTGGTTAATGGCTCGTCGGGTATTGCCGTAGGTATGGCAACCAACATCCCGCCTCACAACTTGGGTGAGGTGATTGACGGGTGTTTGGCTTATATCAACGACGAAAGCATCACTATTGACCAGTTGATGGAATACATCCCTGGGCCAGATTTCCCGACGGCAGCCATGATCAGCGGCCGCAAGGGGATCATCGATGCGTACCATACCGGTCGAGGTAAGGTATACATGCGTTCGAAGGCGGATATCGAAGCTGACAAGAATGGTAAAGAGACCATTATTGTTACTGAGATCCCGTACCAGGTGAACAAAGCTCGCCTGATCGAAAAGATTGCCGAATTGGTCAAAGAGAAGAAAGTTGAGGGTATCAGTGCCCTGCGCGACGAGTCTGACAAAGACGGTATGCGCATTGTTATCGAATGTAAGCGTGATGCAGTTGGCGAGGTTGTACTGAACAACCTGTATGCCCAGACTCAGCTTCAAACAACATTCGGTATCAACATGGTTGCGCTGGACAATGGCCAGCCAAAGACCTTCAACCTGAAAGACATGCTGAAGTGCTTCGTGAACCACCGCCGTGAAGTGGTAACACGCCGTACTATCTTTGAACTGCGCAAAGCCCGTGAACGTGCCCATATCCTTGAAGGTTTGGCACTGGCACTGGCCAACATCGATGAAATCATCGAGTTGATCAAGAATGCATCGACGCCTGCAGAGGCTCGTGCTGGTCTGATTTCTCGTGGTTGGGATCTTGGCAACGTTGCTGCGATGCTTGAGCGCGCAGGTACCGATGCAGCCCGTCCAGAGTGGCTGGAAGAGCAGTACGGTATCCGTGACGGCAAGTACTTCCTGACCGAGCAGCAGGCTCAGGCGATCCTTGATCTTCGCCTGCACAAGCTAACTGGCCTTGAGCACGAAAAGATCCTTGATGAATACAAGGCACTGCTAGAAGAAATCGCAGAGCTGATGTACATCCTTGCTAGCTCCGAGCGCTTGATGGAAGTGATCCGTGAAGAGCTTGAAGCGGTGAAGGAGCAGTTCAACGATCCTCGTCGTACTGAGATCACGGCGGCATCACACGATATCGACTTGGAAGATCTGATCAACCAAGAAGACGTTGTGGTTACCCTGTCTCACGAAGGTTACGTGAAATACCAGGTACTGAGCGACTACGAAGCTCAGCGCCGTGGCGGTAAGGGCAAAGCGGCAACCCGCATGAAGGAAGAAGACTTCATCGAGCGTCTGCTGGTTGCCAATACCCATGATACGATCCTCTGCTTCTCAAGCCGTGGCCGTATGTACTGGCTGAAGGTGTACCAATTGCCGTTGGCAAGCCGTACTGCGCGTGGTAAGCCGATTGTTAATATCCTACCGCTGGAAGAAGGCGAGCGTATTACCGCGATCCTACCAGTGAAGGAATACACCGAAGACAAGTTCATCTTTATGGCAACCGCTGACGGTACGGTGAAGAAGACACCATTGACTGACTTCAGTCGTCCACGTAGTGCCGGTATCATTGCGGTGAACCTACGCGACGGTGACTCGCTGATCGGTGTGGATATTACCAACGGTAACGACGACATCATGCTGTTCTCGAAAGACGGCAAGGTGGTACGCTTCTGCGAAGAGCAGGTACGTGGCATGGGCCGTACAGCGGCAGGTGTTCGCGGTATCAAGCTAGCCGAAAGCGACAAAGTGGTATCGTTGATCGTACCGCACAACGGTGGCGATGTACTGACTGTCACTGAAAACGGTTACGGTAAGCGTACCGAATTGACAGAGTACCCGGCGAAGAGCCGTGCGACACAAGGTGTTGTGTCTATCAAGGTCTCTGAGCGTAACGGTAGCGTTGTCGGTGCCATCCAGGTTGAAGACGGCGATGAATTCATGATGATCACCAACGGTGGTATCTTGGTTCGTACTCGCGTTGGCGAAGTAAGCCGTGTTGGCCGTAACACCCAAGGTGTTACCTTGATTCGTACTTCCGCAGACGAGCAGGTTGTTGGCCTACAGCGTATCGATGAGCCAGAAGAAGATGAGCTGATCGAAGACGCTGAAATCGTCGAGGGCGAAAACACGGCAGATCAGCCAGCAGCTGACGCCGGCGCAGAAGACTCTTCTGAGCAAGAATAAGCCTAGTAGTATGATTGACTGATAGAAGCGCAGCCCTCAGGCTGCGCTTTTTTTTGTTTGTAGTGAATGGGATGACAAATTTTCCTGCGACTCTTTTCAGCTCCGTCATAAAGGTGTATATCTGGTCGTCATCACATTCGGGCTGTCAAATGACGATGGCTGCGGATAGGTCGTAATCCCATGTTATAAGCAGGAGCAAGTCTTTCATCATGGAGCAGGTTTATAATTTTTGCGCCGGACCGGCAATGATCCCGGCAGACGTCATGAAAAAAGCCCAACAGGAGCTGATCAACTGGAACGGGCTTGGAACATCCGTGATGGAAATTAGTCACCGCGGCAAGGAATTTATTGCCGTTGCCAAGCAGTCCGAGCAGGATTTGCGTGATTTACTGGCAATTCCCGATAATTACCATGTACTGTTCTGCCACGGCGGTGCGCGCGCTCAGTTTGCCGCAGTGCCGCTGAACTTGTTGGGCGAGGCCGATACGGCTGATTATATTGACGGTGGTTATTGGGCGCACAGTGCGGCAGAAGAGGCTGAGAAATACTGTCAGCCTAATATTGTTGGTATTGCGTGTGAGCGTGATGGTAAGAAAGCGGTATTGCCAGCCTCCGAGTGGGCGCTGTCTGACGAGGCGGCCTTTGTGCATTTCTGCCCTAACGAAACCATCGATGGGATTGAAATTCGCGACTTGCCGAAAACCGATAAGCCTATCGTGGCTGATTTGTCTTCTACCATTTTGTCCCGTGAAATCGATGTGTCGCAATACGGTGTGATTTATGCTGGCGCGCAGAAGAATATCGGCCCAGCAGGCTTGACCATTGTGATTGTGCGTGATGACTTGTTGGGCAAGGCTCGCAAAGAACTGCCGAGTATTCTGGATTATAGCGTGCAGGTTGATAAGGAGTCGATGTTCAATACACCACCGACCTTTGCTTGGTATTTGGCGGGCGAGGTTTTCAAGTGGCTCAAGTCTATCGGTGGTGTTGCCGAGATGGAAAAGCGCAATATGACCAAGGCCAAGGTGCTGTACGACTACATTGATCATTCTGATTTCTATCGCAACGATGTCCATGCCGATAACCGCTCGCTGATGAACGTGCCGTTTCAGCTCAAGGATCCGTCATTGGATGCCTTGTTCTTGGAGCAGGCTGACGCTGCTGGCCTTAAAGCCCTTAAGGGGCACCGCGTGGTCGGTGGGATGCGTGCATCCATCTACAATGCTATGCCGCTTGAAGGTGTTCAGGCGTTGGTTGATTTCATGCGCCGTTTTGAACTGGAAAACAGTTAATATTGTGCCTCACGTAACGCTAGTAAAAAAACCGCCTTCCGGCGGTTTTTTTGTAAGTTATACAGAATTAACGCGAGTCGATTGGCTCCCATCATTCTGCGATCACTATGCGGTAGGGGTGAAATACACCATCGTTTGAAAATGGGTGCTGTCGTTGTGGACTTTGAAGCTCCACCCCATTCGCTCGCAGATCCGCTCAACAATCACTAAGCCGCAGCCATATCCCGCATTGAACGTAGAATTGCCATCATGGCAGTTGGTAATGGTCAACTGGTTATTATCGAGGGCTATATGAATATTACCTACACTGTAGCTAAATGCATTCTTAATTAAATTGTTGATTATTATGGTTATAAAGCTCTCTGGGGCAATAACGAAGCCAGGTTCGGTGATTGTAAGGTCATAGCCGGCATTTTGCTTGGCGAATAGCGGTTCAAGTACTTCTAACTGGTGCCGTAGATGAAGGGCCAGTGGTTGACGACCAAGGTGGTGATCGTCGATGCTTTCCTTTCCGAGTAGCAAGAAGGCTTCAGTCAATACTCGCATCTCCTGACTGGCATCTTGTACCCTGCCAATGGCTTTTAGCGCCACTTTAGGTTGGTTGGGGACTTTTTCCAGCAGCTCGGCCGAGCCTTGGATCACCATGATGGGGGTACGCAGTTCATGTGAGGCAAATCGGCTGAAATCTTTTTCGCGTTGGAAGTAGCGGGCGATTTCCTGTTTGCTGTCAAGAAGCGTCTGTTCGATCTGGCGAGTTTCCTCAAATTTGGTCTCGATTTTGAACGCCTCATGTTCTGGTGACATCTGGGTGATTTTCTGGGCGATACTTGCCAGCGGCTTTGACAGGATACGGATAAAATAAATACCGTACAAAACTACGCAAAGAGAGAGGAATAGACCAAACCCAACGGTAGCCAGATGGAGATTTTTCTCGTATGCATCTAGGTAGTCGTCGGCATCATCTTGGAAGACGATATACATCAGTCCCTCTCCGGATGGGTGCTTGAGGACGATAAAGTGCTTGTCTTCAGTGCCGATCATCTGCTCGTAGAAGCCGGGTTCACGGTAGTGTTTCAGCCACGCTGGAGGTTCCAGCTGTACGTTCTCCATATGGGTGTTTGTCGGGAAAAGGCTATAGGTATTAAATTCATTGGGGTTGGGCAACAACGTGTCCTGACCATAATGGGCATAGTCGTTGACGTAGCGGCTGGCCTCGGTATCAAGCCAGTGATGGAGGCTGATGATCTCCAGTTGGTTTTCTGCAATATAGATCAGCTTCCAAAATAGCACGAAAGTGCACAGTGTCATGAAAAGAAAGCCGATCTTGATCTGGCGGTAGATGCTTGGATACGGGTTAGGGTTTAATGCGGTAGCCTTGTCCATGAACAGTCTCTAGTCGTGAAGTGGTAAAACCCTTGTCGATAGCATTGCGCAGCCCGTAAATATGACTGCGTAGGGCATCACTTGGTGGTGCATCATCGCCCCATACGGCGTCGGTGACCTCTTGCCGAGTGACGATGGCAGGTGCTCGGCGGACAAGCAATTTTAGAATTCGGTATTGAATCCGGCTGAGCTTGATGGGTTGGCCATCGCGGTAAGCCTGTTCGGTGCCGGTATCAATACGGATATCTTCAAAGCTGATAGCGCCGATATCGCGGCGTGGACCTCGGCTACTCAGCGCCTTCAGGCGCATACTCAATTCTTGCATGGCAAAGGGCTTTAGCAGGTAGTCATCGCCTCCCGCACCGAAAGCGGCCAGTTTGTCTTCTAGGCTGTCTTTGGCGGTTAAAAATAGGATCGGGATTTGACAGCTGAATTCCTCACGCAATTTTCGGACTGTGGAGATGCCGTCGATCTTGGGCATCATGATATCCATGATGATGACATCATAATAATTTTGCTGGATAAGGGTCAGAGCCGCTTCGCCGTGGTAGGCACAATCAACTTGAAACCCCTCTAGCTCAAGGTAATCAGCGATAGTCTCGACCACATTGTGGTTGTCATCAACAATCAATACTTTCACGATTTCTTTCCTGAATTTCACGTCTGCTTCACGTTGGTAGGTGTAATATACCTCTAAAGAACATTTTATTCCTTTACTTTGAGGTGGTTAGATGAAAAAAGCGGCACTGGTTATTGCATTGGGTATGGCTCTGGCTGGTTGTGGTGGCGGTAGCGATGGTGGTAGTACGCCTACGACACCGACTAAACCAGAGACTTCGCCGAGGGCTGTACTGGGTACGATTGATTCAGTGGACGCTCCATCTAACCAAATCGTGGTGAATGGCTACCGTTACGACGTGGCTAGCGTAGGTTATGGCAACAATGCGCTGTCGATTGCTGATCTGCAAAAAGACATGATGGTTCAGGTATTGTCGGGTACTAAGGCAGGTGTTCAAGTTGATGTCGAGCCGACTCTTGTTGGTGCTGTGACCGCGGTCGATCACGTAGCGAAGACTTTTACAGTCAATGGTATTAACCTGACCTTTGCTGGTTTGAGTGCCGAAATTGACCTGAATGATTGGGTGATGGTGTCTTCATTGCCATCGGCAACAATGGGTTACAAGGTATTGTCTGTGGTTGAGTTTGAAGCCGACAAACTGGGTAACCAAGTTGAAGTGGAAGGCCGAATCTCAAGCAAAGATGAGAATACCGGCTCATTTAAGTTGGGCGCTAACCTGACTGTGAACTATGCCAATCTATCTCATTTGCAAGTTGGTCAGTGGGTAGAAGTTGAGGGCACGATGAACGGTGCTGAACTTGACGCTCGTGAAGTTGAGATCGACAACTATGACGATCTGGATGAGGGCAACGAAGTAGAAGGCGTAGTGACCTGGGTTGCCAATGATCTGTCATCGTTTGAGCTTAGCTACCGTGGCCGTTTTGCTGTGAATGCGAGCACCCGTTTTGAAGACGGTAACAAGAGCCATTTGAAGCAAGGTGCGCTAGTTGAAGTGCAGTCAGCTCTGCGCAATGGCCAGCAGGTAGCAACCGAAGTCGAGTTCGACAATGATAACGACTATGTACCGGGTGGTAACTGGCAAGAAGTGGAAGCGGAAGGCAACGCCAAGGTGATTGATTCTGTTGCTGGTACGTTTTCTGTGTGGGATGAAGAAACATATAAAACAGTTAACTTTACCACAGATAGCAACACGGTTTTCGAAGGGGTGACGATGCTGACCCTTGACGGTGAGTACGTTGAAGTTGAGGCCGTTGTGATTGACGGTAAGAACGTTGCCCGCGAAATCGAACGAGACTACCGTGGCTAATCATTGAGCTAATTACGATTTGTTGAGTATAGCGCCCTTCGGGGCGCTTTATTTTTATATGCCTCAGGCGTATGGTCTATCTATTCGATTATCAATGGTACTAATGAGTTAAGAAGGGTTTATGAAGACATTGTGTATCGCGGTGGCACTGAGCGTATTGTTGGGCGGGTGCGGTGAACAAGCCTCGCCTCCAGCAGAGGCGGGAGCACCGAGCGTGGCTGCCTCGAGCAAGGTGTCGGGTGTCATCGATGCGGTGTCTGGTAACGCTATCACTCTGGCAGGTAAAACATACACGGCACAGATGGCAGATGTCTCCTATGAGGGCCAGGCATTTAATGTTTCTATGGAGCAAAAAGGCATGGCCGTGACGGCAACGTTGACCAACGGCAACGTGACGGAAATGGTACTGGAACCGGCCTTTGTGGGGATAGCAGAACTGAATCTAGATAATCAACTGCTTATCAACGGCACGGTACTGAGTATTCCTGATCCTGATGTATTCAATCTGGATTACAAATTCGGTGGTGGAAGCCTTGGCTGGGTGATGGTGTTCGCGCATCTGGATTCGCAGAATCAATGGGTGGTGACCAATGTATCACCGGTTAATGCCATGCCGAGTGCCGAGGTGGAAGGCCGGGTGAGCGGGCTGACCGATACGCAGTTCCTGCTGTCTGGTGAGAAAATTGATTATATGCCATCGGCAGTATCCGGTAGCGCGACGCTGGCTAATGGTATGTATGTACAGATGTTCGGTCAATTCACCAATGGCTTATTTACAGCGAATCGGGTGGATATCAAAGAATAGTCTTCGGTTGCGACAGGGTTATTGCGTCAATATTCGTGATGGACCAGTGAGGAGAGACCTCATTCAAAAGTGGGTATAGATCACAATGATATTATTGGTTACTCTGCAATAACTGCGACCAAACAGGATTGATGACCTAACAGATGGAAAGTTTAACCTTACAGCCAATCACGACGATTAGTGGCACCGTGAATTTACCGGGCTCGAAAAGTGTATCGAACCGAGCATTATTGCTGGCGGCGCTGGCCAAAGGCACGACTCGGCTGACCAACTTGCTCGATAGCGACGATATTCGCCACATGCTTACCGCCTTAGGCCAGCTTGGTGTGGCCTACACGCTGTCGGAAGACAAGACCGAGTGTGAAGTAACGGGCTTGGGCGGTGCATTTCATACCGATAAGCCACTGGAACTGTTCTTGGGTAATGCGGGAACCGCGATGCGTCCGTTGGTTGCGGCTTTGTGCCTTGGCCATGGTGAGTACGTTCTCACCGGAGAGCCGCGCATGAAAGAGCGGCCCATTGGCCATTTGGTGGATGCCTTGCGCACCGCAGGGGCAGAGATCTCCTACCTTGAGAATGAGCATTATCCGCCGTTGAAAATTAACGGTACGGGCCTGGCGGGAGGGAATGTCGAGATTGATGGTTCTATTTCTAGCCAATTTTTGACGGCATTCTTGATGGCAGCACCATTGGCCGATACGGATACCACGATAGCTATCAAAGGCGACTTGGTATCCAAGCCTTATATTGATATTACCCTGCATATCATGGCCCAGTTTGGGGTTACGGTCGAAAACCAACATTACCAGACGTTTATTGTCAAAGGCGGACAGAGCTATGTCTCGCCGGGAGATTTGCTGGTAGAAGGCGATGCGTCTTCCGCATCTTACTTCCTTGCGGCGGCTGCGATCCGTGGCGGTGAAGTAAAAGTGACCGGTATTGGCCGCAACAGCATTCAGGGTGATATTCAGTTTGCCGATGCACTGGCGGCAATGGGCGCAGAGATCGAATGGGGTGATGACTATGTGATTGCCCGTCGCGGCGAGCTCAATGCGGTCGATATGGATTTCAACCATATTCCGGATGCGGCGATGACTATTGCGACTGCGGCGCTGTTTGCCCAAGGGACAACGGCTATCCGCAATGTGTACAATTGGCGGGTCAAAGAGACCGACCGTCTGAGCGCGATGGCGACCGAGCTGCGCAAAGTAGGGGCTGAGGTAGAAGAAGGGGAGGATTATATTATGATCACCCCGCCGTCTCAGCTCAAACATGCGGCGATCGATACCTATGACGATCACCGGATGGCAATGTGTTTTTCGCTGGTGGCGTTGAGTGACACGTCGGTGACAATTAACGATCCCAAGTGCACATCAAAGACATTTCCCGATTATTTCGAAAAATTGGCGATTTTGAGCCAGTAACTCGGGTATCTCGTCCTTTTACTGACAGCCTGCTGGCAACGGTGGGCTGTTATCGGTCATGCTGATATATGGTAAAGATAATTTTTACTGATTGGTATCACAGCCATTTTCCCGTATAATGCGCAACCGATTTTGAGTGGTAATACGCATGGGCAAAATTGTCGTGCTTACGCGTATTACTGCTTACGTTAGAACGAGTTTGGAGAGAACCTATGTCTATTCACGCACCAGTGATTACTGTTGATGGCCCGAGCGGTGCCGGCAAAGGCACCCTGTGTATGCTGTTGGCAGAAAAACTGGGCTGGAAGCTGCTGGATTCTGGCGCTATTTACCGTGTGCTTGCCCTAGCGGCAATCCACCACGGGGTAGACCTTGAGTCTGAAGATGCCTTGGTTCCGTTGGCTGCTCATCTGGATGTACAGTTTGTTGCCGAAGGTGAGTTGGTTAAGGTTATTCTTGAAGGCGAAGATGTATCCGGAGAGCTTCGTAAAGAAGAGACGGGTATGGCTGCGTCTAAGGTAGCTGCGTTGCCACGCGTACGTGAGGCCTTGCTGCGCCGTCAGCGTGCTTTTAGCGAAGAGCCAGGGCTAGTAGCCGATGGGCGAGACATGGGAACTGTGGTCTTTCCTCAGGCCGAAGTAAAGATCTTTCTAGATGCCAGTGCTGAAGAACGTGCGAACCGTCGCATGAAACAGTTGCAACAGAAAGGCTTAGATGTTAACTTTGACCACCTTTTGAAAGAAATTCAAGAGCGCGACGATCGCGATCGCAACCGAGCGGTTGCACCGTTGCGTCCCGCTGATGATGCTGTGGTGCTAGACTCAACGGAGATGTCCATTGAGCAGGTGACCGAACAGGCATTGGCTTATATTGAAAAGATATTATCGGCTAAATAATTAGTCTGATGGTGCGTCGGTTTCAAGGATGATGTCCGACTTTATTTCCAACCCCACGAGGTAGGATACCCGTGGTTGTTAATTACTTTGAAGATTGAAAAATGATTGAATCTTTTGCTCAGCTATTCGAAGAGTCACTAAAAGAAGTTGAAACGCGTCAAGGTGCCATCGTTAAAGGTACTGTTGTTGCGATCGAAAACGGTTATGTACTTGTTGACGCAGGCCTTAAGTCTGAGTCTTCTATCCCTGCTGAAGAATTCAAGAACGCTGCTGGCGAAATTGAAATCGAAGTTGGCGCAGAAGTAGACGTAGCTCTAGACGCTGTTGAAGACGGTTTTGGTGAAACTAAACTTTCTCGTGAGAAAGCGAAGCGCCACGAAGCATGGATCGTTCTTGAGAAAGCTTACGAAGATGCTGAAACTGTTGTTGGTATCATCAACGGTAAAGTTAAAGGCGGCTTCACAGTTGAACTTAACGGCATCCGTGCGTTCCTACCAGGTTCACTAGTAGACGTACGCCCAGTTCGTGACACTGCTCACCTAGAAAACAAAGAGCTTGAGTTCAAAGTAATCAAGCTAGACCAGAAGCGTAACAACGTAGTTGTTTCTCGTCGCGCAGTTATCGAATCTGAAAACAGCGTTGAGCGTGATGAACTTCTTGCTTCTCTACAGGAAGGCATGGAAGTTAAAGGTATCGTTAAGAACCTTACTGACTACGGTGCGTTCGTTGACCTGGGTGGTGTTGATGGTCTTCTACACATCACTGACATGGCTTGGAAACGCGTTAAGCACCCATCTGAAATCGTTAATGTTGGCGACGAGATCAACGTTAAAGTTCTTAAGTTCGATCGTGAGCGTACTCGCGTATCACTAGGTCTTAAGCAGCTAGGCGAAGATCCATGGGTAGCTATCGCTAAGCGTTACCCAGAAGGTACTAAGCTTTCTGGTCGCGTAACTAACCTAACTGACTACGGCTGCTTCGTTGAAATCGAAGAAGGCGTTGAAGGTCTTGTACACGTTTCTGAGATGGATTGGACTAACAAGAACATCCACCCATCTAAAGTTGTTAACGTGGGCGACGAAGTTGAAGTTATGGTTCTTGATATCGACGAAGAACGTCGTCGTATCAGCCTAGGTCTTAAGCAGTGCAAAGCAAACCCATGGCAGTCATTTGCAGAAATGCAAGCTAAGGGCGACAAAGTAACTGGTAAGATCAAGTCTATCACTGACTTCGGTATCTTCATCGGTCTTGAAGGCGGCATCGACGGTCTAGTTCACCTATCTGACATTTCTTGGAATGTTGCTGGTGAAGACGCAGTTCGTGACTTCAAGAAAGGCGACGAAATCTCTGCAGTTGTACTAGCAGTTGACGCTGAGCGTGAGCGCATCTCTCTAGGCATCAAGCAGATCGAAGAAGACCCGTTCAACGGCTTCGTAGCTCTTAACAAGAAAGGCGCTCTAGTAACTGGTACAGTTACTGCAGTTGACGCTAAAGGCGCAACTATCGAGCTAGCTGAAGGTGTTGAAGGTTACCTACGTGCTTCTGAAGCATCAGTTGACCGTGTTGAAGACGCTACTCTAATTCTTTCTGTTGGCGATTCAGTTGAATCTAAGTTCACTGGCGTTGACCGTAAGAACCGCGTAATCAACCTATCTGTACGTGCTAAAGACGTTGCTGAAGAGCAAGAAGCAATGGCTACACTGAACAAGCAAGATGATGCTGCGTTCGGTAACGCTATGGCTGACGCATTCAAAGCGGCTAAAGGCGAATAATTGAGCATAGGGGGAACATTTTTCCCCCTAAGCGGTTATACTACTGAGAAACATACTAAAAAACCGGAGTGTTTATGACAAAGTCTGAATTAATTGAAAGGCTATGTAGTCAACAAACACATCTTTCTGCCAAACAGGTAGAAGATGCGATCAAGGAAATCCTTGAGCATATGGCGTCAACACTTGCTGATGGCGACCGTATTGAAATCCGCGGCTTTGGCAGCTTCTCTTTGCATTACCGTGCTCCGCGTGTAGGTCGCAACCCTAAAACTGGCGACAAAGTGGAATTGGACGGCAAGTACGTTCCCCACTTCAAACCAGGCAAGGAACTGCGCGACCGTGTTAACTTGGCTCTTGCCGGTTAACCGCGTATAGATCAAAAAAACGGCATACTACTTGGTATGCCGTTTTTTTATATCTATTGATCATGGTCTGATGAGCCAAAATCCTGCATAATCAGCCCATACCGATCTGTCCTTAGAAAAAGGCTTTTGTTAAATATAGCACTTTGACATTCACGGATAGGTAGCACATCTGTTTACATTCAAGTGAGAAGGATTCACGATGAAGATACTGACTGTTCTTGTATTGGTTGCCTGCTTTTTAATTACCCTTGCCTTAGGTGCCCAGAACCAGCAGCTGGTAAATTTTGATTTTCTGATTGCCCAAGGTGACTTCCAGTTGTCCACCCTGTTAGGGATTGCCTTCGGTGGTGGTTTTGCCCTTGGCTGGCTAATTTGTGGTACCTTGTACCTGAAGACGCGTTTCACTCGAAATCGTTTGATGAAGAAAGTCGAAAAACAGCAGAAAGAATTGGATCAGCTACGTGCCGAGCCTGTTAAGGAATAATCGTTAATGCTAGAGCTGTTGTTCCTGCTATTGCCTGTTGCCGCCGCCTACGGTTGGTACATGGGTAACAGGAGCGCTAGTAACAAACAACAGGAGCAGTCTCACCATATGTCACGTCAGTACGTGACGGGTCTGAACTTGCTGTTGTCTGATCAGTCAGACAAAGCGGTGGATGTATTCATCGAGCTGCTCCAAGTTGATAGTGAAACTATTGATACTCACCTGGCCCTGGGGAATTTGTTCCGCAGCCGGGGAGAGGTTGATCGCGCTATTCGTATCCACCAAAATTTGATTGCCCGTCCTAATTTGACCATCGACCAGCGTAACTTGGCCTTGCAGCAGTTAGCTCAGGATTACATGGCCGCAGGCTTTTTCGACCGCGCAGAGAAAATTTTCCATCAGTTGCTTGATGAGCCCGATCATCGTAAAGGGGCATTGAAGCAGCTACTGACGATTTACCAGCAGACCCGCGAATGGGAGAAAGCGATAGATAGCGCTTCCCAGTTGGTCAAGTTGGGTAAGAGCCAGCTCAAGCACGATATTGCCCATTATTGGTGTGAAATGGCGATGCTGGAACTCAGTGCGCAGAGCCCGGATAAAGCCAAGTCGATTCTAAAAAAGGCCCTTTCTGCGGATAAGCAGTGTGTTCGTGCATCGATCATGACCGCGAAAATCCTGATCAGCGAAGAGGATTACAAGGCAGCGGCCAAGTATCTTGAGAAGGTTGTGGACCAAGATATTGATTTTACAGGCGAGGCGCTGCCATTGTTGTTGAATTGCTATGAAGCATTGAACAATGAAAGTGGCTGGCTCAAGTACTTGCAGTATTGTGTCGAGCATAAAGCAGGTTCTACTGCCGAATTAATGTTGGCGGATGAAATTGCCAAGCGCGAGGGCGCAAATATGGCACAGAGCTTCATGATGCGTCAGCTGCAGAAAAACCCAACCATGAAAGGTTTCTATCAGTTGATGGATTACCACCTTGACGAAGCTGAAGAGGGGCGAGCCAAAGATAGCCTTGCTACCTTGCGTGGCTTGGTGGGGGAGCAGTTGAAGATGAAGCCCCATTACCGTTGCCGTCAATGTGGTTTTGCCACCCATTCGCTTTACTGGCAGTGTCCGTCGTGTAAAAGCTGGGGAACCATCAAGCCGATCCGCGGCCTTGATGGTGAATAGACAGAGAAGACCGCTCTTTATCAGAGCGGTTTTTTTTCGCCATTAGCTGGATACATATCAACCGATTTGTAATTAAGTGGTAATAACAAACGATTGGCTGCTCACAAAGAGTTGTTGTTTTGCGCGCTACGTGACAGTAATTAAAAAATACTCGCAAAAATAGATATTTGCTGTACAATCCTGACCGCCTCCGCTAGCCGGGGGAGGATGAAAATGATAGCGAAGCAGGAGATGCCATGTTAGACCCAAAAGTGATTGTTGCGCTCGATTACCCAAGCCAAGACGAGGCGCTGGCCTTTGTTGATCGTATTGAGCCGGGAAGCTGCCGCCTCAAAGTTGGTAAAGAGATGTTTACTTATTTTGGCCCTGACTTCGTGCGTAAACTGCATGATCGGGGCCATTCTGTATTTCTAGATTTGAAATTCCACGATATCCCGAATACTTGCTCCCATGCGGTACGTGCTGCGGCCGAAATGGGTGTATGGATGGTGAACGTTCATGCCTCTGGCGGCGAGCGGATGATGACTGCGTCGCGTGAAATTCTTGAGCCATATGGCAAAGATCGTCCGCTGCTGATTGGCGTTACTGTGCTAACCAGTATGGAAGCCTCGGATCTGCGCGGTATCGGTATTCAGTGCGAGCCGCAAGAGCAGGTGCTGAATTTGGCACGCCTAACCAAAAACAGCGGCTTGGATGGGGTAGTGTGTTCGGCTCAGGAGGCTAGCCTGCTAAAAGGTGAGCTGGGCCAGTCATTCAAGCTGGTGACACCGGGTATTCGTCCGGCGGGCAGTGCAGCTGGCGATCAGCGCCGTGTAATGACGCCAGTGGAAGCGGTGGCCGCAGGGTCTGATTATCTGGTGATTGGCCGCCCAATTACTCAAGCAGAAGATCCAGCGGCTGTATTGGCGGCCATTAACAAGACGCTGGCATAACGGGTAACCCCGAATACATGAATAAAAAACAGGCACTATGATGAACGATCTAGTGCCTGTTTTTCATTTGTTATAGTCCTAACCGTTCTATTAGTGCTGTTCTTGTCGTTTTGCAAATGTCCGTATCTTTTGCGAGTGTGACACTTTGATACTTTTCTCCAGAATGCGTGTTAACACTAATGTAGCAGTGTTTTCCTTTCCCTCTGATACCGAAAGTGACCGCTGAAATATCATCCGCCTCAATAGTTTCGTCTAATGCTGACCATATAAAATTGAACGAAATATGATTGTTTACAATCGTCATTGTGTGAAATCGTTCAGCAACGGAGTAGCTGAGAAACATAAAAAATGCAGCCAAAAAAGAGGTCTTTACCGTGGCGTTAAAGAGCGATTTTTTATTTAAAATACTAACGGTAAAAAGCACCAAGCAAGACACTGAGCCCAAAAGTTTATAAAGGCTCAAAGCATATAGTTCAGATTCTGGTGTTGCTGAAATGAATTCCATCGTTAACCTTATACCCAAGCGACCTCTAACTGCTTGCTTCCGTGAAAATGCATTGGCCTTTTAATCAGGCGCAGGGTTCGAACCATCGAGGCTCTACGTTAACGGTATCATCCTCAACAGGGGAAATATTTTCAATGTGTTGCAGTGAGCAATCATTAAGTTTGCGGCATATAGGGTGAATACTATAGGGCAGATAGTTAACGCGGTTTATCCCAACTTGGCAGAATAGTGATTGAAACTCTGTATGAAAGCGGTAGGCTGCATGTTCAACGATGAAATGGTGAGGAATATCATGGTTGTTGACTACCACAAGCGGCTGCTACCCGTTATCCGTTACCTTGAGGCACATTTTAACGAGCCCTTGAACTTGGTTGAGGTTGCCGCGTTAGCCAATATTTCCCCATACCATTTTCATCGCACTTTTAGGGCCGTGCAAGGCGAGACGCTGGCCGATTTTATTCGCCGGTTGCGGTTAGAAGCCGCCGCCAATGAGCTGTTCAAGTCTAAGCCTGCGGTTTTACATATCGCATTGGAATACGGTTTTTCTTCCTCTCAAAGTTTCGCCAAGGCGTTCAAGCAGCATTTTGGTGAGACCCCAACCACATTTCGCGACTGTCAGGATTATGATGCTTTCAGACAGATGATGCGAAACAGCAAGATTGGACACACGTTGCGCAAGATCGGAAACGAAGTAACCACGGATGCCCCATATACTGGTCAAGAACCTTCAATATGGAGCAGGACAATGGAAACACAATACTTCGAGCCGACTAAACTGGCTTATATCCGTGTTACCGGGCCTTACGGGAAAGGTTATGAAGAACCGAGTACTCGTTTGTACCAATGGGCTGGAATGAAAGGGTTGGCCGGCAATAGCTGTATATTCATTTACCACGATAACCCAGAGATTACCCCTGATGATAAGTGCCGAACCGATATCTGTCTGATGGTACCGGATGATACCGACGTTCCCGCAGGGCTTGAACTTCAAGATTTTCCCGGTGGTCAGTATGCGGTGATGCGGCAAATGGTGACTGATGTTAGCCAGTACGGAAAGGCATGGGATGCTCTAATGAGTGAGGTGGTTGCCACTGGGATAGAGAACGACAACCGTCCTTGTTTTGAGCTGTACCATAGTTTTGATCCGCAGACCCAGCATGCAGATGTGAGCTTCTGTACTGCTATTAAGTAAATAAAGACTAACACCAAAGCCTACTCGGGTAGGCTTTGGCTGATGACCCATCATTTTCATACCCTTAATAAACTATAAGTATTAAACGTAACATTTTGACTCCATTCTATAATGGAACAACTCTTGCATTAATTATATCGCGATATTATTTGTCTAATTGAAGGCCCATTTTTTTTCAATTTACAGATAATATGCAAATTGAAAACAATTTTGGGAATCTGTTATTAATGTGAGAGGAAAAATGAAGCGCACTCGAAAATTGATATTTATTTTAGCAATGCTATGCATAACCTCACAAAGCTATGCTGTACCGGATGCGGTCTGTGGTAATGGTAAACATGTTGGAAACCCTCATTGTGTTACTTCTTCAGCTGCCCCTATGTTGGAGTTATCTTCAGGGTGGCTTGGTGCAGGGGTCTTGTTTGTTGCATCTAGTTTAGGTCTGTATATAAGGAGAAGAGTAATTAACCGTGAGGATAAGTAATAATAGGCATCATAAAATAAATAATAAAGAGGATGATAAGCTATGGCGAGGTGTGTTTTATGACACCTCGTTTATATTGCTATCTCTTTTAACAATAGCAAACGGCTTAACAAGCAGTCTCGTAGCATGGTTTAACGATTTCAGCCAATTCCCGGTTAGCCCTATACTGATATTTACAGTATTTACTATTGTTTTTCTGCATCTCACTGATATTTCGACAAAAAAATCACTCATACTTCCGTGTCTGGTTTTAGTTTTTTTCCTCATGATCCCCAGCTCATTAGCATCATGGGTAGGATTGCTCATTGCTGCAATTTTATATCGGCTACAGGTGGGCCGTTTTGAAGGCAAGGTTGTTCTTTTGACGATGCTAGCATTGAGCTTTATTTGGAAAAACTGCCTGTTTAAGATTTCTAGTGGTTTTATTTTGCATGCGGAAACATGGTTTATCGGTCAGCTTCTTTCTCCTTTCTTTTCAGACCTTTATATTCATAAAAACCACCTTCTTTTAAGTGAGGATCATAACATCTCAATAGGTATAGGGTGCTCTGTTTTTTTTAATGTTTCTTTCGTTATTCTTGGTTGGGTATCGATGTTTTATCTCCTTGGTTACACTAATATCAATACAAAATGGTTTTTAAATATTTTTCTTTTTCTTTTGCTTACCAATGTTATTAGAATAGGGTTAATGTCTATTGATTATCAGGTCTATATTTGGATGCATGATGGTGTTGGTGCGAATATATATAATATAATTCTTGTTATTATTTCAATATCTCCTATTTTTCTCTCTCTGCGCTCTCAAGGGGATAAACGATGCCGTATCGAATAATTGCGTTTGCGATTTTTATCTTGTTAGTAGGCATCAGCCTATCACTGAAGATATACCGCTACACGGTAGAAATTTCTGCCCCAAAACATCTTATTTTAGAAGAACAATTGGTCGATTCTATTAAGAAAAAAGGATGGGGTCTTAAATTGAAAGAGCCAATGAACACGAATGAGAGCAGTTTCGTCTATATGCTTGAGCACAAACATTGCCCGCAGGGGGTGTTTGTAAGCATTCTTGGTCAAGATGCAAGCGACAGGCACTTGTTGTCTCAGTATATGAGAAACAATAATATTATTTTTCTTTTGGATGGAAAACAGATAGATCATTTTATGATGCTTAGGTTTTATATGATGACGGTATATGTCAATGTGATGCGTCTCTTCGACGAATCTAAGCCTCTACCCTTAGCACTTTCAGTTTACATTCCTGCCGAAAGTAAAGAATGCCGATATTTTTTTAATATTTAATTCACCTATAATTCGCCTATATTGTGTGCTTTATGTTCAAAATTAGAGGTGACTAAACTGGATACGACAACAGCCATGTAAAATATACCGACAATTGCTTCTAGGAGAACGAGTGTTTTTGCTATCGGGGTGACGGGGCTAATATCGCCATAACCAAGAGTTGTTAGGGTAACAAAACTAAAGTATGCGCTATTAGAAAAATTCGCCTCCCACGCTATTGTCATGGTAACCATGGTATGTACTATCCAATTGAATTTGGAGCAAAGCACTATCATCACCATTATTGTTGCGTTGATCATCAAAGATCCCGATCCCAGTATTGGTAAAGATTATGGTTTGAGACGGTTGCTTACCACATATGCCAGCGTGTTATATGCCATTCCACCGTTAGTGATGAGCCTGTTGCAAGTCAACCTTGTAGGAACGCTGGGGGTGGCGGTGATAAGTTCTCTGTTCATGGGGATTCATGCTGTATCGAAGAAAGCCAGTTATAACTCGATTCAGTTGCTGTATTCAAGCTATGTCGTACTGGTTTTCTACGGTATTACTTCGACCAATATTAGCGCTATCTCCGATGATTTGGTTCGTTTTGGTTCTGTTTTTGCCGCTGTCTTGCTTGGTATCATGAGCTTGATTGTTTTGCATCCAAGAGATGGAAATTGATACGGACATGTATACTTAAGCTACCTCAAGTTGCCTGTTTCAGTGGACTCTGAATCCAGCATTTTGAGGTAATTCGATATGCTAAAAAGCACCGAGTACGCTCAGTGCTTTTTAGCTGTTATTTTTCTATGTTCCATAGGGTATGGCGACAAAAAGGCCTATCTGCTATGTAAATGCCTCTATCTACCCTCACACGTTTGACGCCTTCCGCTGTTATTGCATGACCGCGTTATGGTTTCCCCCATTCCGTGACCCACTCAGCATTCACAGCTTGCGACTCCCTCTACACTGAAACTATCACTGGCCAGTGGAGAGCGTTATGGAAACGGAATTCGATTTCTCTTCCCCTTACATACGGTTAGCGATTGCCTTGCTGCTTGGGGCGATTATTGGGATTCAGCGTGGATGGGTGGATCGCAATGAAGCGGCGGGAACCCGCATCGCCGGGATCCGGACCTATTCCTTGGTGGGTCTGCTGGGCGGGATTTGCGGGCTGATAGCCAGCCATTTTTCAGAGCTGTTCCTTGGGCTGGCCTTTGTCGCGATGGCCGTTGTGGTGACAGTGGCCTATAAAACCCGCCAGCAGTTCAATGTTAACCTGAGCATTACAGGCTTGGTGGGCATGTTGATCACCTTCTCGCTCGGGGTGCTTGTGGTGATTGGCGAGCCTGTACTGGCGGCGTCTGTCGCGGTGATCACGGCGATTATTTTGGATAATAAGCAGGAGATGCATACTGCCTTGCAGCGTCTGCAGGAGTACGAACTGGATGCTGCGCTGCGGTTGTTGCTGATTTCAGTGGTGATGCTGCCATTGCTGCCTAATCAGGCGATGGGGCCTTGGCAGGCGATTAATCCGTATGAGATCTGGTGGATGGTGGTGTTGATCGCCAGTATCTCCTTTATTGGCTATTTCGCGATGAAACTCGGCGGGGCGGAGAAGGGGATTTTACTGACCTGCCTGTTTGCCGGTTTGAGCTCTTCAACGGCACTGACCCTCCAGTTTTCCCATTTGTCGAAAAATCAACCGGGCTTAAGCGGATTGCTGGCTAGCGGCATACTACTTAGTTGCGGCACCATGTTTCCACGGATCCTGTTTGTCTGCTCGGTGATTAATATGCCGTTGCTGAAACTGCTGGCGTTACCGCTCGGGGTGATGATGGTGGCGTTTTACCTGCCTGCGGTGTGGATCTGGTATCGCCACCGTGGTGATGCCACCACTGAGCCTGATATGAAACAAAACCCGTTGGCGCTTTCTGCGGCTCTATGGTTTGGGATTATCCTGTTACTGATTATGCTGCTGTCGAGCGCCTTGCAGGCGTGGTTTGGCGAGACCGGGATTCTGATCCTTGCCGCGATTTCCGGGATCACCGATGTCGATGCCATAACACTGGCACTGGGCCGGCAAAGTACGGCGAGCTTGCTGCTGTCCACGGCGGCGTTGGGGATCGTGATTGCGGCTTCGGTAAACAGTTTGGTTAAGATGGGGATGGCGTGCGTAATAGGCCATGCTGGGATGCGTAACTATATTATTTGGCCGGTCTTGTTGTCGGTGTCTCTGGGCGGGGCAGCAGTGATGGCAATGGCGTGATCCCGTTTCCCGTGTAATGGATGGGGATAGCGGGAGCACGCCGGATAAGTCAGTTAGGCGGGACTCACGTTGCGGCTGCTGCGGTCATGAGCCGGTGCGGCGAAATGGCTGTCGAGCAGCTTTTGGGTCAGCGGATGCTGAGGGTTGCTGAATACCTCGGAAGTCAGGCCTTTTTCGACCACTTCACCATTTTGCATCACCATCACCTTGTCGGTGAAATGCTTGATCACCCCCATATGCTGCGAGACGTAGATATACGACAGTCCCATTTCTTCCTGCAATTCGAGCAGCAGGTTGATGATCTGCGAGCGCATTGACATATCAAGGCCGTTCAAGGCCTCGTCGGCGACGATAATACACGGCTGGAGGATCAGCGCGCGCGCGAGAGAGACGCGCTGCTTCTGCCCGGTTGCCAGCATCTGCGGGTAGAAATAGGCGTGCTCGGGCAGCAGGCCGACCCGTTTTAAGGTCTCCATGATCCGGCGCTCGCGTGCGTGCGGGGTCATGTCGGTATTTCGCTTGAGCGGCCCTTCCAGTATTTTGCCAATTTGCAGGCGCGGGTTGAGCGAGGTATTGGGATCTTGGAAGATCATCCTGATCAGCTTGCAGCGGGTCAGGTAGTCGCGGTGGGCCAGCGGCTCGCCGTTAACCCGGATTATCCCCTCGGTTGGCTCGACCACCCCGGCTAGCATTCTGGCCAAGGTAGATTTGCCTGAACCGTTTTCCCCCATGAAAGCGATGGTTTCGCCTGCTTCCAGAGAGAAAGAGACCGGTTTTACCGCCTCGATGGTCCGGCGTCGAAACAGGCCGGAGCGGTAGTGGTAGTCTTTTTTCAGGTTTTCGACTTCAAGCAGTGCGCTCACTTGCTGGTTTCCTCCATGTTCAGCGGGAAGTGGCAGCTGAACTTATGGGTTTTAATCTTCTGGCGTTTCGGTACTTCAACGCATTTGCGCTGGGCATGTGGGCAGCGCGGGCCTAGGCGGCAGCCAATCGGCAGGTGCTGGAGCGGGGGAATCGAGCCCGGTAGGGTTTCCAGCTTGCTTTTGTGCGGCAGCATGTCCATGTTGAAATCGGGCATCGCCCGCAGCAGCGCCTCTGTATACGGATGGTGAGGCGATTCAAGCAATTGCTGGCGGCTGGCCGATTCAACCGACTGGCCACAGTACATCACCGTGATCCGGTCGGCCCATTGGGTAACCGTAGTCAGGTCATGGCTGACCAGCAGGATTGTGGTGTTGCCCAGCTGGTTCATTCGGCTCAGCAAGCGGAAAATCTGGGCCTGGGTAATAGCATCCAGATCGTTCGTTGGCTCATCGGCAATCAACAGGCGGGGGCGGTTGGCAATGGCCATGGCGATCATGACCTTCTGGCACTCGCCGTCGGTCAACTCGTAAGGGTAGCTGCGCATTACCCGCTTGTGCTCTTTGATCCCGACCTTGTGGAGCAGGGCAATGGCCTGCTTTTGGCGCCAGTGCAGGCGTTGCCAGAAGCGTCCCGTGAACGACGAGGACGGAATGGCTTCTTCCAACTGTTCGCCGACGCGTTCGGAAGGATCCAGACAGGCTGACGGCTCTTGGAAGATCATCGCGATTTCGCGGCCTACAACCCTGCGTCGCTCTCGCGGCGACAGGGTCAGCAAATCGATATCACCAAGGCGCAGGCGATCAGCGCTGACCCGCCAGTTCTTCTTGGTCGCACCGGCAATGGCCTTGGCGACCAAGCTCTTGCCCGAGCCGGATTCGCCAACCAAGCCGCGAATTTCCCCTTCGTTGATGGTCAGGCTCATGCGATCGACGGCCTTGACCATGCCTTGCGGCGTGTCAATCTCAATGGTGAGGTTTCGAATATCGAGTAAAGGCATTAGTCAATCCCCGCATTGATAGCCTGGCGGAGTCCTTCTCCAACTAAGTTTACAACCAGAACACTGAAAGTGATGGCCAATCCCGGTAAGGTCACCGTCCACGGAGCCAAATAGATTAGCTCGATGGAGTCCCCCAGCATCGCTCCCCATTCAGGGTGCGGCGCCTGCGCGCCGAGGCCAAGGAAGCCCAGTGCCGCGATGTCCAGGATCGCAATCGAAATCGCACGGGTCAACTCGTTGGTTAATACCGTCAGAATGTTCGGCAAAATAGAGTGGTAGAGCAGGTAGACGTTATTTGCGCCGTCTAGCCTTGCTGCGATGATGTAGTCTTTTTCTACCTCGGTATGGACCGCGGTGTAGACTGCTCGGATAAATCGAGGGATCAGAGCCAGCCAAATGGCCAGCAGGATATTGGTTTCGCCCGGTCCCATGTACGCCACCACGATAATGGCCAGCAGCAGAGAGGGGATCGACAGGATGGTATCAAGCACATGGTTGAGGAAGCTGGACTTCAAGCCGCTACTCATACCAGCCAGTACCCCGATCAGAATACCGATGGCGGCTGAGGCAATGGCGATCAGGACGGCGTAGCCGAAAGTTAGCTGGGTGCCGATCAACAGGCGGCTGAGAATATCCCGGCCAAGGTCGTCGGTACCGAAGAAGTAGTCAACTTGTCCGGCCGAATCCCATGATGGTGGCATCAGGAGTTCGCCCACTTGGCTAATAGGCTCATAAGGGGCAAGCCAAGGAGAGAGCAGGGTGACGATCACCAGTAGCAGCAGGCACCAAAAGCCAAAGAACGCCAGCGAGTTGGCCCGGAAGTTCTGCCATGCTCGTTCCCACTGGGTCGGGATTTTGGTTTCCTGATAGATGTTATTTGAGAGCATACCATTCCTTCCGTACAAGCGGGTTGACGAATGCACCGGCCAATTCAGACAAGATGTTGGCTAGCAAGATGAAACCGCCGACGGTGATCACACCTGCTTGGATGGCAACAAAGTCTTGGCGAGAAATAGCATCAAGCAGCCAGCGGCCGATACCCGGCCAGTTGAAAATGGACTCGGTCAGCATGGCGAAGGTCATCATGGTCGAAAACTGCATCCCCAACTTTGGGATAATTGGCGGTATGGCATTGCGCAGCACATGGCGGGCAATGATTTCGAACATCGACAAACCTTTGGTTTGGGCAACCTTGATAAAGTTCTGCTCCATGACGTCTGACACCGAGGCGCGGGTCAGGCGTATGACTTCTGTGGTCGGTGCCATCGCCAGCACGAGTGTTGGCAGGATAAGGTGGCGGATGACATCAAGCAGGGCTTCTGCCCGGTAAGGCTTGTTAGAGAGCATGACGTCCACAATGGCGATGCCGGTGACATGATCGATTTCGTACAGCAGACTATAGCGGCCGGAAACCGGCAGCCAGCCAAGATTAAGCGAAAACAGCATGATCAGCAGCATTGCCAGCCAGAATAGCGGAATCGAGTACCCGACAAGGGTGATCGAGGATATTGCGGTATCGGTATAGCTACCGCGCTTTACGCCGGCCCATGTACCAAGTGGGATACCCACCAGCAAGGAGAGTAGGAAGGCGAAAAAGCTCAACTCCAGTGTGGCCGGAAACACTTGGATGATTTCAAGCAGAACGGGTTCTCCCAAGGCATTGAGTCCAAGGTTGCCGCTGAGCAGGTTGCTGAGGTAGGCCATCCAACCAGTCCAAAATGGCTGGCTGGCCCAAAGCGAACCGCTATCGAGCCGAAGGAGGCTGTAACCAATTACCGTCAGGATCAGCAAGGTGATCAGGAACAGGTTCAGGCGTCGAATCGTATAAATAAACATATCAGTTTTCGTTCCGATATACCGTTGAGAAAGAACGGGTACCAAAAGGACTCATTTGCAGGCCACGTAGCGAACGGTGATGGACTTGGAAATGCACACCGTGGGCTAGCGGAATGATTGGAACCTGCTGATCAAGAATATCCTGGGCAAGGAAATAATAATTCAGGCGCTGGTCAAGCTGTGTGGTGCGCGAGGCAAGTTCTAGCAAGTTTTCGAAATCAAGATCACACCATTTCGAGGCATTGAGCCCAGCACCTATGGCATCGCAAGACAGTAACGGGCGCAGGAAATTATCCGGATCGCCGTTGTCAGCCACCCAACCTGTTAGGATCAGATCGCTGTTGTCTTGGTCGATTTTGCTAAACCGGTTGACGTTATCTTGGGCGATGATGGTTACCTGAACGCCAACCGCATTGAGATCGGCTTGGATCAACTCGGCTGTTTTGCGCGGGCTTGGGTTGTACGGCCTTGGCTCAAGCGGGACCCACATAGTCAGGTGCAGATTCTTGTCGAAGCCAGCTTCTTTGAGTAATTGCAGAGCCTTGGCTGGGTCATAGTCGAGAGCCTGACTGTTATGGTTGTAGGCCCAAGACATTGGTGGAAGCAGGCTGCGGGCTTGCGTGCCGGTGCCGTAGTAGACCGAACTCAGCAGGTTGTCGCGGTTGATGGCATGGTTGATGGCCTTGCGAACACGAATATCGGCCAGTTCAGGCTGCTTGGTGTCTAGTGCGAGGTAGGCCACGTTCATACCGGTTTGTGCGGTGAGATTGAAGTTCTCGTCTTCGTTGATCACCGGCAACTGGCTGGCAACGGGGGATGACAGTACATCGCACTCATGGCTCAGCAGCTTGGCAAGCGTACCTGTACCGCGAGAGGAAATGTCAAATACCACCTGATCCATCGGGGCCGTGCCCTGCCAGTAGCCCCAGTGGCGGCTCAGGCGGACAAAATCGTTGGGCTGGTATTGCTCTATGTGGAAAGGACCTGTTCCAACGGGCAGTTTGTCGATTTGATCTGGCTTGCCGGCGCGTAGCAGGATGTCGGCGTATTCCTGTGAATGAATGACCGCATAGGCTGTCGCCAAGTTGGCTAAAAACGCGTTGTCTGGGCGCGACAGGGTAAACTCGACCGTCTCCGGATCGATAACCCGAACATCCTCGATGAGTCCTGCAAAGTTTTGGCTTTCAAACCACGGATAACGGCCGCCCGAAATAGCATGGAACGGGTGGTTATCGTCAATGACTCGCTTGAAGCTAAACACGACGTCCTGGGCATTGAACGGGCGTGTAGGTGTAAACCAGTCAGTGGTTTGGAACTCGATACCGGTTTGCAACTTGAAAGTGTAGCTCAAGCCATCGCCGCTGACAGTCCAGCTCTTGGCCAGCGAGGGCTGCGGCTGGTGGCTGACGGGGTCAAGCATCAGTAAGCGGTCAAATACCTGAGCCGCGAGGGTATCTGCGGTCAGTCCGCCTTCGACAAGCTGTGGATTGAAGGTGGTAGGGGTATCTTGCCCACAATAGACGAAGCCTTGGCGACGAATACTGCTGTCCAGCTGCGGATCAGTACAGCCAACAAGGCTGGCAAGGCTGATACACGCAAGAAGGAAACGGGTATAGGCACTCATAGAATAGGTAATTTTTTGAAAACAAGATTACAAATTTACCACTATCATAGTTCGCCACCAAGCAATAAGCGGCAAATACCTGCAAACTTAAAGGATTTTTTCCAGATCGTACGGTATTTTGCCGTTTATGTTTTTATTCGTTATTGCCAGCCAGTTGGTATTTGCGCAGCAGTCCACGTAGCTGGTGGTAGCTTAGGCCGAGCAAGTCAGCCGCTTTGCGCTGGTTGAACTGGGCTTGTTTTAGGGCCTGCTCGATGACGGTGATTTCCTGATCCTGTTGCCATTGGCGAAAATCCATCGGCAAGGACGGCATCGGTGCGATCGCGTCGTCTGCCTGTTCTACGGGGAGGCTTGATGCATGGCTGTTATCCCAAGGGGCTCGGAACGGGTCAAGGATGATGTCGTCGATGGGCAGATCTTCGTTGTTGTTGCGAAATACCGAGCGCTCCACCACGTTTTTCAGTTCGCGGATGTTTCCCGGCCACTGGTAAGCCAGAAGTTGTTCAGTGGCTGCCGGGGTGAAACCAGCAAAGTAACCGAAGCCCAGTTCGCGGCACATTCTGACGGCATAATACTCTGCCAATGGCAGGATATCTTCTCTTCGCTCTCGAAGCGGGGGCAGGTGGATGATATCGAACGCCAGGCGATCAAGCAGATCGGCCCGAAACTTTCCGTCGGCCGCCAGTGCCGGGAGGTTTTCATTGGTTGCGCAGACAAGACGGACGTTGGCCTGACAGCTCTTGCTGCCGCCCACTCGCTCATATTCGCCATATTCAATCACCCGTAGCAATTTTTCTTGGACCCCAAGCGGTGCAGTGGCCAGCTCGTCGAGGAACAAGGTCCCGTTTTCTGCCCGTTCGAAACGGCCTTGATGGCGTCCTTTGGCACCGGTAAATGATCCAGCTTCATGGCCGAACAGTTCGGAATCAATCACCCCGTCACTGAGTGCTGCGCAGTTGAGTGAGATCAGAGGATGGTCCCAGCGGCGTGATAGGTAGTGCAGGCGCTGGGCGATGAGCTCTTTGCCAGTACCGCGTTCCCCTAGGATCAGTACCGGGCGGTCAAGTGGAGCGAGGCGAGATGTCTGATCGAGTACCGTAAGGAATGCTTCAGACTCACCGATTAAATTGTCCGTTTTTCGCATGGTTAATCTCGCTAACTGTTGGCGTATTTGTCCACACCATAGCAGGGCAGCTCAGTGGGTGTAAAGCTAAGTGTATGATATTTAAAAAACAAAAAGTTGGCATACTAGTTGTATTAGTAACAACGTAGCGCGGCAAAATGTTTGCTGCAAAAACAAACTGATGAACCTGAGACCAAGGTTCTCAAACGATGGAGATGTAATTATGGGTATCTTTTCTCGCTTCGCTGACATTGTAAACGCCAACGTGAACTCGCTGCTGGACAAGGCAGAAGATCCACAGAAAATGATCCGTCTTATCATCCAGGAAATGGAAGACACCTTGGTAGAAGTGCGCACCTCGTCAGCCCGCGCCCTTGCGGATAAAAAAGAGCTTCAGCGCCGCATTAACGCGATTGAAGCGCAAAGTGCCGATTGGCAGCAAAAAGCCAGCCTAGCCCTGCAAAAAGGTCGTGAGGATTTGGCCCGTGCAGCCCTGATTGAGAAACAGAAGCTCAACGATGTCGCGCTGACCCTGAACGAAGAGTTCAAATTGGTGGAGGCGAGCATCGAGAAGCTTGCGACTGAGGTTGCCGAGCTTGAGCGCAAGTTGCAGGAAACCCGTGCCCGCCAGCAAGCGTTGGTGATGCGCCACAAGGCCGCTGATACCCGTCGTGATGTACGCCGCCAGCTGGACACCGGCAAGGTGGACGAAGCATTGTCGAAGTTCGAGCAGTACGAGCGCCGTATTGATGAGATGGAAGCCGAAGCTGACAGTTACAGCATGGGCCGAGGCAAGAATCTGCATGACGAGTTTGCCAACCTGCAGGCGCAGGATGATATCGAGAAAGAGCTGGAGCGCATGAAAGCGAACCTCAAGGATAAAGACTAATTCACTTACGTTGTGTGATGTGACAAGCTGGCTAGAACAAGTTATTGAATCTGCGCGAATAAGGAGAATGAAATGTCTATGGGGTTTATAGTTGGGCCGCTGGTGGTATTTATGATTTTTGTTGCCCCATTGTGGTTGATCCTGCACTACCGCAGCAAGAAGCTGTCAAGTGAAGGACTCAGTGGGGAGGATCACCAGAAACTACAGGATCTGGTGGTACGCGCAGAGCAAATGCAGCAGCGGATCGTGACATTGGAGCGCATCTTGGATGCCGAAGCACCACAGTGGAGGGGACGTCAATGAACAAAACCCTTTACCGTGACCCGCATAACGGCAAACTCGGTGGGGTCTGTGCCGGTGTTGCCGAGTATTTCGGCATGGAAATTTGGCTGGTTCGGATCTTAACCGTATCGGCATTCCTGCTCGGTGTCGGTTTCTTTGTCACCTTGGCCTATATTGCGGCTTGGTTGTTCCTCGACAAAATGCCGGAAGAACGCTTCTACCAGCAGTCGGTATACCGTGATCATAACGTAAAGCAGAAACCCTGGCAGGCGGGTCAGACTGCCCAGCAAATTCTTGATAATGTCGAGTCGGAGCTGGACGGGATGGAGCAAGACCTGCGCAAGATGGAAGCGTACATTACCTCTTCCGCCTTCAAGGTCGACCGGGAATTCCGTAACTTATAATTTCGGCGTATTATCTGAAAGCAGGCTTCGGCCTGCTTTTGTTTTTGTATTCAATACCCTGAATGTCGGATTCATCGTGGGTTAATCTGGCATTCGTTACAGTGAACATTATTGACGATAGTTAGGAACCACCATGAACCGATTGGGCAATGAACTGAACAAGTTAGTCAACCGCAGTCTGGACCGCCACGTTCGCTTGGCTGTCACCGGATTGTCTCGTGCGGGCAAAACCGCATTCATTACCTCGTTGGTCAACCAGCTGATGCATGTCAGCACCAATCCACGTCTGCCGCTGTTCGGGGCGGTGCGTGATGGCCATTTGCTCGGTGCCAAGCGAGTACCGCAATTGGATATGCATGTTCCTAAGTTTGGGTACGAAGAAGGGATCAGTGCCTTGCTGGCAACACCGCCCGATTGGCCGACGCCAACCAAGGATGTCAGCCAGACCCGAATTGCCTTGCGCTATAAGCCCCAGAAAGGCCCTCTGAAATTGCTGCAAGACAGTGCCACGTTATACCTTGATATTATCGACTATCCTGGGGAGTGGCTGCTTGATTTACCGTTGCTTGAGATGGATTTTCTGACATGGTCCCGCCAGCAGGCCAAGGCCCTGAAGGGCAAGCGAGAGGAATTGGCCCAACAGTGGTTGGAAGAAGGTGAGACCTTTGACCCTCTGGCCCCTGCCGACGAGGCGGCGATTGAGCGCCTCTCGGCTCGGTTTACCGAGTATTTGTTCAAGTGTAAGGCCGAAGGTGGTTTGCACTGGGTTCAGCCGGGGCGTTTCGTGTTACCGGGAGAGCTGGCGGGCGCGCCGGTTCTGCAGTTCTTCCCGCTGGTTTGGCTCGATAAGCTGTCAGAACAAGAATTGGCCGCAGCCGGAGACGATACCAATATCGGGATGCTCAAGAGCCGCTATCGTTATTACCAGCAACATGTGGTCAAGGCGTTTTACAAAGAGCATTTTTCTAAGTTTGACCGCCAGATCATCCTTGTGGACTGCCTGCAGCCACTGAATGCCGGGCCGGAGTCGTTCAATGATATGCGGCAGGCGCTGGATCAACTGATGCAGAGTTTCCGCTATGGCCGGAGCTCATTGCTGCGTCGGTTGTTCTCGCCCCGTATCGACAAGGTGCTGTTTGCCGCGACCAAGGCCGACCATGTCACCCCGGAGCAGCACCCGAATTTGGTTAGCCTGATGCAGCAGTTGGTTAACGAAGCGTGGCAGACAGCCTCGTTTGAAGGGATCAAGATGGATTGCATCAGCTTGTCGTCGATTCAGGCCACAGCCCCGGGTTTTGTTGAATATCAGGGCAAGCAAGTGCCAGCCCTGCGCGGTGTGACGATGAGTGGGGAAACGAAAACGCTTTTTCCCGGTGAAGTACCGCGCCGCTTGCCCGGGGACGATTTTTGGCAGCAGTCCGGGTTTGATTTTATGAATTTCCGACCTTTGAATATACAAAGTGATGAGCCCTTGCCGCATATCCGAATGGACAAGGCGCTCGATTATCTGCTTGGAGATAAATTACGATGAATGAGCAGTTCAAAACCAAAATCGAATTTGAGGAACCGCAGCCTGCGGGCAAAGACGAGCAGGAGCTGACCAGTCAGTTGCAGTTTGCCGAGCAGGCGGATTTTCTGCCCGAGCCGGTGAATTCCGATGAGAAGGATGTCGAAGCAGAGTTGGCCCAGACGTTGGCGGCCAAGCCAAAACGCGGTCGTGGTTGGCTCAAAGGGTTACTGATTGGCGGTGCAGCCATGGTGGCATGGCAGAGCGTGGATTATGTGGTTACTGCATTTCAGGGCGGTGACTGGCTGGCTTTGGGCTGGAGCGTGATTGTTGCCGGCTTGGCGACGGCTGGGATCGGGGCGCTGGGACGAGAATTGCTTAGTCTGCGTCGTTTGAAGCAACGTCAGGGTGAACGAGAACAAGCGCAGGCATTGTTGGAAGCCGATGGGATCGGTCAGGCCAAGGCATTTTGTACCAAGCTTGCCCGTAAGGGCAATATCCGAGAGGACAATGCGGGTTATGACCGCTGGCAACATGCCTTGGCGGCAACCCATAACGACCGCGAAGTGATGCAGCTATACGACCAAATGGTACTGGGCTCTCAGGATAAGCAGGCGCGTCAGTTGGTGACCAAATATGCCAGCGAGGCTGCCGTGATGGTGGCAGTTAGCCCATTGGCCGTGGCGGATATGCTGCTGGTGGCTTGGCGAAACTTCCGTTTGATCGAGCAGATTTCGGCAGTGTACGGGGTTGAGTTGGGTTATTGGTCGCGGATCAGGCTGGTGAAACTGGTGCTGGCCAATATGGCCCTTGCCGGTGCCAGTGAGGTAATTATCGACAACGGGATGGATATGCTGTCGATGGATCTGGCCGGAAGGATGTCAACCCGAGTTGCCCAAGGTGTCGGTGTCGGCTTGCTGACCGGGCGTTTGGGGCTAAAAGCGATTAGCTTGATGCGTCCGCTACCGTGGCAGCCGGATCAGCAGCCTAAATTGGGTGATGTGCGTAAAGATTTGCTTAAGCGTCTGACCGGCCATAAGGAAATGGTTGAAAAAAAATAGTGCCTTAGGGCACACCCTGAGGGGCTGGTGGCTTGACTGAATGGCAGTGAAGGCGCAAACTTCGAGTGTCAACAATTCCTGACACTTTGGAAGAGAAGAATATGAGGCTACAAGTCTTTTGCGAGGACCGCTTGGGGATTACCCGCGAGTTGCTCGATATTCTGGCCAGCCGCCAGATCGATTTGCGGGGTATTGAGATTGACCGTGTCGGTATCATTTACCTTAATTGCCCCGAAGTGGCGTTCGATCAATTCAGCCAGCTGATGTCGCAAATTCGTCAGCTGGATGGGGTGACTGATGTTCGTAAGATTCAGTTTATGCCGACCGAACGTGAGCACAAGGAACTCAAGGCTCTGCTCGAAGCATTGCCTGACCCGTTCTTCTCCATCAATTTGCAGGGGAAAATCGATCTTGCCAATGATGCGGCCGAAACCCTGTTGGGCAAGGCGCGCAGCGAAATTGTCGGTGAATATATCCAGACCTTCGTCGGATTCAATATTCAAAATTGGCTGGAAAAGGAGCAGGCCGCCAAGCGCAGCGAGTTGGTGGTTATTGCCGGGCTGGATTACATCATGGAGATCCTGCCGGTATACGTGGCCGACGAGAGCGACGAGCAGGTACTGGCCAGTGTGGTTATTTTGCTTAAGTCTCTGTCTGAGGCCAAGATGCCGCTGGCGATGCGCAAGCTAAGTGGTGACAACGGTTTCGAACACCTAGTTGGTCAGTCATCCCGTTTTAAGCAGTTGGTTTCGCAGGCCAAGAAGTTGGCAATGCTTGATGCGCCGCTGTTGATTCAGGGTGAAACTGGCTCTGGTAAAGAGATGCTGGCGCGTGCTTGCCACCAGCGGTCATTGCGCCGCGAACAGCCATTTTTGCTGGTGAATTGTATATCGATGCCAGATAGCGCGGCAGAAACGGAGTTGTTCGGTATGGCGGCAACGGCGACAGAAGCCGGCAAGAAGGGGATCTTCGAGCAGGCTGATGGCGGTACCGTTTTCCTTTACGAAGTGGGCGAGATGTCCGAGCACTTGCAGATCAAGCTACTGCGTTTCCTTCAGGACGGCACGTTCCGCCGTGTTGGCGAAGAGCAAGAGATGCGGGTCAATGTCCGGGTTATTTGTTCAACCCAGAAGAAGCTGCCTGACTTGGTAGCGGCGAACCAGTTCCGTGAAGATCTTTACTATCGCCTTAATGTTCTGTCGTTGGTTGTGCCGCCGCTGCGCGAGCGCACAGCCGATATCGTTCCATTGGCTGATCTGTTCTTGTCGCAGTTTGCCCAAGAGCTTCAGCAGCCCAAGCCGGTGATTTCGCCAGAAGTCGCCCAATTTTTGAGTCAGTATGCATGGCCGGGTAATATCCGCCAACTGCGCAATGTCCTGTTCCGGGCAATGACCCAGCTGGAATCTACCCAGATGACCGTCGATGATATCCAGTTGCCAGAGAACGAGTCGGCCACGGTGATCAGCGAGGAAACGCTCGACGGCTCGCTTGACGACATCATGAAGCGATATGAGTCCGGTATTCTGACCAGTTTGTACCAAAGCTACCCGTCGACGCGTAAGCTGGCCAAGCGACTGGGAGTATCGCATACCGCAGTGGCTAACAAGTTGCGAGAGTACGGTATCAACAAGCGCTAGTGGTTTCGGCCACCCAATTAAATCATATCAACAGGGAAGCTTCGGCTTCCCTGTTTGCGTTTGGCTTCTCGCTAATTACCCGTCTGCCGGGAAGAGGGTGATCTCGCCGTTTTCGAGTTGGCGCAGCAGGGTGATGAGCGGTTTGTCATAACGGCTGCTGAGCGAGGATTCGTTATCGGTAGCGACCCGGTGACAAGGGATGATAATAGGGATGGGGTTGACGTTTCTGGCCATGCCGATAGCCTGGAATGCACAGGGATGGGCGATGTATGAAGCGATTTGTTGGAATGAGCGTTGGCTGTTGTAGGGGATTTCGGTGAGTGCTTGCCACACTTGTTTCTGGAAATCGGTACCTTGTGGTGCAAGGGGAAGGGAGAACTCTTTTCGAGTGCCAGCGAGGTATTCGCTGAGTTGGGTGGTGAAAGGGGCCATGAAGTCAGGGTTGCGTTGCCAGCAGTCATTGACGCTGTAACCAGAACTGGCAAGGGTGAGCTGCCTTAGCCCTTGCTCATCGGCGAGCAGGTAGAACCGGCCCAGAACCGAATCGAGATAGTCGTAATACATAGTTCCCACTGTGGTTTGGTATAGGTAATGGGATTATCATAGTCTAACTGGCTGGGTAAATCTTTGACTGAAATTAGTTTCGGTTCTGTCTTTGGCAAATGGGGCTGGCTTAGCATTACTTGCGTATGCTAACGTTTGAACATCATGGATAGCAAGGGGATGGATATTGTTGTTCCACTCTTTTATTACACGCTCGCAGGTCATTGATCTGGGAGATATAACGGTACGGCTGATCACTTCTCGGGATACGGCTGCGATTACGGCTTATTATCAAAAAAATCGCCAGTTTCTCGAACCGTGGGAGCCACTTAGGGAAGATACGTTTTTTACTGCGAGGGGATGGGAGCGGCGGCTTGAGCAGCTGATGAAGTTGCACAAGCATGAAATGGCCTATTATTTTGTTATCGTACCTAAGCAGGATCCCCTACAAATTTGTGGCGTGGTTAACTATAGCAATTTGGTGCGCCATCCGTTTTATGCGTGTCATGTCGGTTATTCGATTGATGAAGATTATCAAGGTCAGGGCATGATGGGGCGGGCGCTGGAAGCGACCAATCAATGGATGTTCGATAAGGGCTTTCATCGAATAATGGCCGCCTATATGCCGAGAAACGCCAAGAGCGCAGCGGTATTGAAGAAAAGCGGCTTTGCTATCGAAGGTCGGGCGAAAGATTATTTGCTGATTAACGGCAACTGGGAAGACCATATTCTGACGGCCAGAATCAACTCCGATTGGGCTCCTCCATTGGGGTAGTCAGGGACAGTTAATACAGGTTTGTTGAAGCGAAAAGACAGAAACGGGAGCCAATGGCTCCCGTTTTGTTAGGTTGAGTGGCTCGGGGTTAGATCCGTTGCCACAACTCGCTGTAACGGCCGCGCTCGGCCAGCAGCGATTCATGGGTGCCTTGCTCGGTGATCGAACCTTCGTCCATCAGGCAAATTTGGTCCATTGCGTTGAGGCCGACCAGACGGTGGGTGATAAACAGCACGGTCTTGTCTTTGGCATGTTCCAGCAATAGATCAATGATTTGTTGCTCGGTACGGCGGTCAAGGCCTTCGGTCGGCTCGTCCATCAGCAGGATAGGGGCATCGTGGAGCAAGGCGCGGGCGATGCCGATTCGGCGGCGTTCGCCACCGGAGATCTGGCGGCCGCCTTCACCCAGCCATGTATCCAGCCCTTTGCCTTCAAGCAGGCTGTTGAGCCCCACCTGTTGCAATACCTGTTCGAGCTCGCTGTCGCTGCCGTCAGGTTTGGCAAGCAGCAGGTTCTCACGCAGTGAGCCATTGAATACATCAACCCGCTGGCTGACCACGGTGATGGCCTTGCGCAGTGATGCCTCCTGCCATTTTGGCAGTGCGACGCCATCTAGGCTGATTTGGCCCTGCTGCGGATCCCAGTTACGGGTCAGCAGCTGGAGCAGGGTGGACTTGCCACAACCGGTCCGGCCCAGCAGGGCGACTTTCTCTCCGGCCTTGATCGATAGGCTGATCGACTTAAGCACCGGTTGGTCACTGCCGTAATAGGTATAGCTAATCCCATCGATATCAATATTCCCGCTGACGTTGGCCTGATGGCCGTCAGGATTGAATGGCGTATCCGGCTCGGCTTCGATGATTTCATTCAAGCGGCGGGCTGAAGTTAACGTTTGGCCGAGGTACTGGAATGCTCCAGCGACTGGCATCATTAACTCGAAGCTGGCCATTGTGGCAAAGGCAACCATCGCGATGAACGGGTCTGGGGCATTGCCGCCGACGCCGTCAGCGGCAATCCATGTAATGAGGACCAAAGCCCAGCCTGTCGCCGCCATCAGGATAGCATTGGCAAGGCCGGTCAGGTTTGCCATCTTGCGCTGGGCATTAAGCAGCGACTGCTGTTCATGCAGTGCCGCTTGATAGTAACGGTCGTCGGCATTGAACAGTAGCAGCTCGGCGTTGCCTTGAATCCAATCAAGCAATTTGATTCGGTAGTTGGCCTTGGCCAGTGTCAGGGCTTCGCCGTTGGCCTTGCCCAAGCGGTAGAAGATCACCGGCAGACTGAGCATCAGTACCAGTAGGATCCCACCAAGGGTCAGGCCGATAGTCAGATCAAACCAAGCAAGGAAGCCGGTAATGGCAATCAGGCCGATAATCCCGATGGTCAGTGGGCTGACCAAGCGCAGGTACACGTGATCCATTGCATCGACATCGGCAACCAAGCGGTTGAGCAAGTCGGCATCGCGGAGGTTGGCCTGACGGCCCGGGATCAGCGGGGTCAATTTGCGGAAGAAGAACAGGCGCAAATCGGCCAGTAGCTTGAATGTCGCATTATGGCTGACAACGCGTTCGCCCCAACGGCCAGCGGTACGGGCCATTGAGAAACCTCGGACACCGGCACCCGGCAGCATGTAGTTGAACGTTTCGCGGGCAATGGTCAGCCCGGCAACGGCCGAGGCGGCGATAAACCAGCCTGATAGTGTCAGCAGGCTCATGGCGGCAAGCAGGGTGGCAAGGCCCAGCAGCATACCTAGGGTCAGGCCGAACCAGTGCTTGCGGTAGAGTTTCAGATAAGGGATTAAATCACGCATCGAGATCCCTCTTGTCAGTATGGGCCAGCATATCGGCCAGCAGGCCGTGTTGGCGAATTTGGTCAAAGTGACCGTTTTGAACCAGTTTGCCGTTTTCCAGCACCATAACGCGATCCATCGACGCGAGTTGGTCGAGGCGGTGGCTGACCATCAAAGTCGACTGGCCGGCGGTGGCGGTTTTTAGGCTGTCTAGCACGAGATGTTCGCTGTTGGCGTCGAGACTGGCTGTTGGTTCGTCGAGCAGCCAGAAGCTACCGCTTTGCAACATGGCACGGGCAACGGCAATACGTTGCGCCTGCCCAACAGACAAGCCGCCTGAGCGGTCGCCAACCTGATGGGCAAAGCCCAGTTCCAGTCGGTCGATGAACTCTTTGGCGTAGGCATTCTCGGCAACTTGCAGGATGTGCTCGTCGGTCGCTAACGGGTTGCCAAGGGCAATATTGTCGCGCACCGTACCATGCAGTAGCAGTGGGTTTTGGCCTACCCAGCTGATGGCTTGCCGCCATTGGCTGGCATCTAGGCTGCGCAGTTCAACGCCATTGATTTTAAGACTGCCACGGTAGGGCAGGAAGCCGAGTAGGGCATTGAGCAAACTGGTCTTGCCGGCACCGCTGGGGCCAACAAGGGCGACCTGCTCATGCGGGGCAAGGGTGAAGCTGAGCGGCCCAGCCAGAACTTGGCCTTCGGGGCTGAGTACTTCCAGCTCGCTGGCCTCGATAGTGATGGTTTCTGGCGATGGCAGGTTGGCGCAGCCTTTATCCATCCCATCAGCTTCGGTATTGAGGAACTCGACGATGGATTCCGCAGCCCCGATTGCCTGTGCCTTGGCGTGATAGAAAGTGCCGAGATCACGGAGTGGCTGATAGAATTCAGGAGCAAGGATCAGAACAAACAAGCCAGTGAAGAGTGAAATCGGTACGCCGTAGTGGCCGAAATTCAGTTCGCCGATAAAGGCAAAACCGAAGTAGACCGCAACGATTGCTACCGAGATAGCAGAGAAGAACTCGAGCACTGCCGAGGAGAGGAAAGCCATCCGCAATACTTCCATTGTTCGCTTGCGCAGTACATGCGAGGCGGCATGGAGGTTTTCGGCTTCAGCTTCGGCACGGTTAAATAGGCGCAGGGTCGGGAGTCCCCGAAGGCGGTCATAGAAATGCCCGGATAGGCGCTGGAGTGCCTTGAAGTTGCGGCGGTTGGCATCGGCGGCTCCGAGTCCGACTAGTGCCATGAAAAGAGGCACTAGTGGTGCTGTGATCAGGAAGATCAGGCCCGCTGCCCAGTTAAGTGGGAAGACCGCAAACAGAATGACCAGCGGCACCAGTACCGCAATTGACATCTGTGGGATATAGCGCGAGAAGAAATCTTGCATTTCCTCGACTTGCTCGAGTACCAAGCTTGCCCAGACACCGGCTGGTTTCCCTTTGATATAGGCCGGGCCAAGCTGTTGCAGCTTTTCGAGGATCAGCTGGCGGATATGGAGCCGTATTTGCTCCCCGCAGCGGTAGCCGAATATCTCGCGTCCCCAACTGCAGGCCGCGCGGAGGCCGACGATAACAAACAGGCCGATGAAGCTATCGACCAATTGGTACTTGTCGGTATGCTCAATGATGAGTTGGTGGAGGATATGGGCAAGCAGCGCAGCTTGTCCCACCAGCAGCAATCCCGATAAAAAACCAAGGCCGACACTGAGCATCAACCAGCGTTTCGCAAGTTTGCTCTGTGATCTCAACCAGTTGGTCAAATCTCGTTGTAATTGTTTATCCATATAGCTTTCTTGAGTTGCAGGTAATTGCAGCAGGAGCTGAAGGCAAAAACGGCCACCTTGAGGGTGGCCGGTAGTGATGATTATTGTTCTTCGATGGCATCAAGGTAACGCTCTGCATCGAGCGCTGCCATACAGCCGGTACCTGCTGAGGTAATTGCTTGGCGGTAGGTGTGATCCATAACATCACCGGCGGCAAAGATGCCTTCGATGCTGGTCTGGGTCGCGTTGCCGTCAGTTCCTGACTGTACCTTGATGTAGCCGTTGTGCATTTCCAGCTGACCTTCGAAAATAGCCGTGTTTGGCTGGTGGCCGATAGCGATGAATGCACCCATTACTTCGATCGTTTCGGTGGCCTCAGACGCGGTATCTTTGATACGCACGGCGGTCACACCCATGTCGTCACCCAGTACTTCATCGAGGGTGCGATTAGTGTGAAGAATAATGTTGCCGTTTTCGACCTTGTCCATCAGGCGCTTGAGAAGGATCTTCTCTGAGCGGAAGGTCTCGCGACGGTGGATCAGGTGAACTTCAGATGCGATATTCGATAAGTAAAGCGCCTCTTCGACGGCCGTGTTACCACCACCGACAACAGCAACTTTCTGGTTGCGGTAGAAAAAGCCGTCACAGGTTGCGCAAGCAGAAACGCCACGGCCTTTGAATAGCTCTTCGGACTCAAGGCCCAAGTACTTGGCAGATGCACCGGTAGCGATGATGAGCGCATCACAGGTGTATTCGGCGTTGTCGCCTTTCAGTCGGTAAGGGCGCTGGGTGAAGTCTGTTTCGTTGATATGGTCGAAAATGATTTCAGTCTCGAACTTTTCAGCGTGGGCTTTCATTCGCTCCATCAGGCCAGGGCCAGTTAGGCCATCAGCATCGCCCGGCCAGTTCTCAACTTCAGTGGTGGTGGTGAGCTGACCACCTTGCTGCATACCAGTGATCATGACAGGGTTTAGGTTGGCGCGTGCAGCATAAACGGCTGCGGTATAACCAGCAGGACCAGAACCAAGGATGAGCAGTTTACTATGTCTTACGTTACTCATTACTTCTCCAGGCTGAAATGAGATTATTATCATGTGATGGGTGATTGTAGGTAAATTGCTGCGCCAAGAAAAGGATATTTCCTGATTGGCCAGCGCATTCTGCTTCTTGTTCGAGTGATGCTCAGCGTGATTTTCTGCCTGTTGGTAGGTGGTTATTTTGTCGTTCAGTGGGCGTTTGTGGTATGTAGGGTGGGATAAATAAAACGGCGTACTGTCCTTGATCAAGGACACTGAGGTTAAAATTTTTAAGATTATTTAATTATAATAAATATCAAATAGTTATATGCAATATAGGGTTCACGTTCTACCTAGTGCATGCTCAGGGCGACGGTGGGAACCGTATAGTGAAGGTCGAATGTGGTGGCGACTTCCTTGCAGGTTACCTTGCCATGCATGATATTCATTCCCGAGAGGAATCCTTCGTCATCCAGCAGTGCCTTTTTGTATCCCAAATTGGCAATTTTAGTTACGTAGGGCAATGTGGCGTTGTTAAGGGCGAATGCCGAGGTTCGAGCAACGGCTCCGGGCATGTTGGCAACACAATAGTGCACAATATTGTCCATAATATAAGTGGGTTGTGCATGGGTAGTTGGGTGTGACGTTTCAAAGCAGCCACCTTGGTCGATGGCGACATCAATCAGTGCTGAGCCTGGCTTCATTTGGCGGACGTGTTCTGCTGTGATCAGTTTAGGGGCCGCTGCCCCGGGGATCAGGACTGCACCGATAATCGCATCGGCGCGGGGGACGAGTTGGGCAATGGCCTCGCGGGTGGCGTAACGTAACTTCACCGCGCCTCTGAATTCGCGATCTAGCTGGCGTAGGGTATCGATATTGTTATCGAGTAGGGTGACATCTGCCCGCATTCCTACAGCCATGCGGGCTGCATTGGAGCCGACGACCCCACCGCCGAGGATCACGATATTGGCGGGCTCAACACCGGGAACTCCGCTCAGAAGCAGGCCCCGCCCGCCATAAGAATTCTCTAGGGTTTGGGCTGCGGCTTGGATGGACATTCTGCCAGCGACCTCCGACATAGGAGCCAGTAGGGGTAATTTGCCTAGGGTATCGGTCACTGTTTCGTAGGCAATGCAGATGGCTTTACTGTCGATGAGGGATTTTGTTTGTTGAAAATCCGGTGCAAGGTGAAGATAGGTGAATAAAATTTGTCCTTCTCGAAGTGCGGATCTTTCTGCTGCTTGTGGTTCTTTTACTTTGACAATCATCTCTGATCTGGTAAAAACTTCTTTAGCGTCAGAAATAATTTCAGCACCTGCGTTTTCGTAGTCTGCGTCTGACAGCCCAATACCTGCACCTGCTTGGGTTTCGACCAAGACTTGATGACCGAGTAAAGTGAGTTCACGAACACTGCTGGTTACTAAACCGACTCGGTATTCGTGATTTTTGATTTCTTTGGGTACCCCAATAATCATTCCGCTCCCTCCCTTGGCATCCAGCAGTGAAGGCTATTGACAAGGATGTAATTACAGAACTATTGGCAGTATAGTTGGACTTTTAGAGTATTTGATTCTAAATAAGCTAAAGTTGTAGTATATTTTTTTGCAAGGAAGTAAGAAGGTGGAATAAAAAATGGTAGATACCAAGAAAAAACCCTCCAAGGACCTGGATCGTATAGATCGCAATATTTTGAATGAACTACAGAAAGATGGTCGTATCTCGAACGTAGAACTTTCAAAACGTGTTGGTCTTTCTCCTACACCCTGTCTTGAGCGTGTTCGTCGCTTGGAGCGTCAGGGGTACATCAGTGGCTATACCGCCCTGCTGAATCCTCAATACCTTGATGCCTCACTGCTGGTGTTTGTTGAAATTACACTAAACCGTGGTGCACCTGATGTGTTTGAGCAGTTCAACAAATCAGTGCAAGAGCTGGAAGACATTCAAGAGTGTCATCTGGTATCCGGTGATTTCGACTACTTGTTGAAGACGCGTGTATCGGATATGTCTGCATACCGTAAGTTGCTGGGTGAGACCTTGCTGCGCCTGCCAGGGGTGAACGATACTCGTACATACGTGGTTATGGAAGAAGTGAAGCAGACCAACAATCTGGTTATCAAGACCCGCTAGTTCTTTATTTGACGTGTAGAACAAGCAGTCTTTCATCAAGCGGCCTAGTGCCGCTTGATTTGTTTTTGGGCTTGGCGGCAGTTTTTCAGGCGGGGGGGGAGATTTTCAGCACATCCATTAAAAATTTCACCAACTCTTTACGCTTACACCGAGCCAAAATAGCAAAAATAGGTCGCATTTAGTATAAGATAAGGCATTCGTTTTTAATGCGTCTGACGGGCCATTGGCACCCATAATACAAAAATACGGCCCAGACGCTGGCTAGTTGGTTACATCGGAGTGTTTTTTTGAGAAAGCTAAAGGGCAACAGGCAGCCTACATTGCGTCTTTCCGGGGGGCAGCGCTTACTGGAAAGCTTTTTGATTATCGGCATATTGGCCGCGATTTTTTCCATGGTGGCATTGCTGAGCTTTAACCCTGCGGACCCGTCATGGTCGCAAACGGCTTGGGAAGGGCCGGTGCAAAACAAAGCCGGTTCGCTAGGGGCGCTGGTCGCCGATACCTTATTGTTCACCTTCGGATCGTTGGCCTATCCTTTGCCGGCGATTATTATCCTTGGCGCTTGGTTCTTGTTCCGTCGCCGTTCACAGCCGTTGAAGTTTGACTACATGATCTACGGCACCCGCTTGCTTGGCCTGCTGATACTGTTTGTGACCAGTTGCGGTCTCGCCGATCTGAACTTTGACGATATTTGGTATTTCTCGTCAGGCGGGGTGATCGGCGATGTGGTGTCAAACATGGCCTTGCCGTTATTTAACCTGCTCGGCACGACGTTGGTGATGATGTTTGTCTGGGCTATCGGTTTTACACTGTTTACCGGTATCTCATGGTTGACGATTGTCGATACCCTTGGTGAGAAAACTCTCGGGGCTCTGGGCTGGTTGATGAACAAGGTACGTTCGGACAAGTCCGAGGTACTGACCCCATTTGCCGCCGATATTCCGGATGAGCACCAAACAGAATTTGGCCGTCGCTTGGCTGAGCAATCCGCCCAGTTTGAGCAGGAGCCAGATGCCGATGACGTATTGCTGGCATCCAGCAGTCGGGTTGCGGCTCCGGTGGCCAATGACCGCAGTGCGTTTGCTCGCCGTGAACCGGCGGTCAGCGTGCCTGAACCGGTCTCTGAACCAGAGCCGGAAATGAAGATTGTTATGCCTCAGCGTCATCAGGAGCGTCCTGTGAGTACGCCTGAATCGGTGGTTGAGCCGGTTGTGGCTGCTGCTGCAGTAGTTGCTGCGCCGACAGTGGCTTCACTGGTTGAAACGGCGACAACTTCGCCGGTCGTTGAGGCGGTGGTTGAGCCGGTTTCCGACATTCAGCCACAATCTAACGTCGAGACCTTGGCTTCGACGGCGAGTGAGCCAGAACTGCAGGAAGAAACAACGATAAAACTGGTGACCGCGGATATCGAGCCAGTTGAAATAGTGTCGGTGGCATCAATGCCTGAATATCATGACGCTGAGCCTGAGCCTGAGCCTGAGCCTGAGCCTGAGCCTGAGCCTGTAAATACCCGTGTGGCTGTTGAAGACGTGGAGCTGCCGCGCCAGATGAAGGGAATGTCTATTGCCGATCTTGAGCGCGAACTGGAAAAGAACGAAGACTTTACCATGCACATGGATGATCCGGCAGGGTTAGCCGATCATGAGCAGTCTTTGTCTGATTATGCCAGCGAGCAGGAAAGCCGTTCTGAGGTGCGTAACGCTGCTTCAACGATGTACGGTGCCATGCAAAGTCACGCCGAGCCAGAACCTGTAGCAGACGCGTGGCCTGCAGAGCATCAGGTTGGAGCAGAAGCGGATGAAAGCCTATCCGAGGAAGATGAATATGACTATTCATCGTCTGTTCATGCTGGGGTTGATACAACGGAGCCAGAAGATAACGCGGAGACACTGCCGTGGCAACAGGAAGAAAATAACCTTCGCCATGAGCGAGCTGCGGCTGAGCCGTACGCTTTCGAACCAGCGTCACCAGCGTCACCAGCGCCGGAGAGTGATTTCGAAATAGGTGTTCAGGACGGCATGTCAGAACTTGAGCGCGCCGAGCAGGATGCAGGATTGGTTGATGGCGACGACGGCCTGAGCGACGAAGAGGCCTTCCTCAAGAAGATTCGTGATGCTCAGAAGGCGCAGGCTCATGCAGCTGGTCTTGATAATCCGTTCCTGATGAAGAAAGATGCCGATTTGCCGAAACCAACCTCACCGATGCCGACGGTGGATTTGCTGGCCCCGGCCAAGCAAAACGTTGAACCGGCCAGTGAGGAAGAATTAAAACAGACAGCAAGGCTGGTGGAAGCCCGCCTGGCTGATTACAAGATCAAGGCCAAGGTCGTTGGGGTTTACCCTGGCCCGGTGATTACCCGCTATGAGCTTGACCTTGCCCCCGGGGTGAAGGCGAGCAGAATTTCCGGTCTGGCAAAAGATTTGGCGCGTGCGCTGTCAGCCTCGGCGGTTCGAGTGCTAGAGGTTATTCCGGGTAAGCCGTACATTGGTTTGGAGCTACCGAACGTCAACCGTGAAACGGTCTATATGTCGCAGGTGGTTGCGAGCGATAACTTCCAGAATAAGAAGAGCCCATTGCCTATCGTATTGGGTTATGACATTGCCGGTGAGGCAGTGGTTGCCGATTTGAGCAAGATGCCGCACCTCTTGGTGGCCGGTACAACGGGTTCGGGTAAGTCGGTCGGTGTTAACGTGATGATCCTCAGCTTGCTCTATAAGTGTAAGCCCGAAGACTGTCGCTTTATCATGATTGACCCGAAAATGCTGGAGCTGTCGATTTACGAAGGTATACCGCATCTTCTGACCGAAGTGGTTACTGACATGAAAGACGCCAGCAACGCATTGCGTTGGTGTGTGGGCGAAATGGAACGCCGATACAAGCTGATGGCTGCGTGCGGGGTGCGTAACCTTGCAGGCTTCAATGCCAAGCTTGAAGAAGCCGCCGCAGCCGGCCACCCGATCCACGATCCGTTGTGGCGCCCGGGAGACAGCATGGACGAGTTCCCGCCTCGTCTGGAAAAAATGCCAAGCATTGTGGTCATCGTTGATGAATTTGCCGATTTGATGATGGTTGTCGGCAAGAAGGTTGAAGAGTTGATTGCTCGTCTGGCGCAAAAAGCGCGAGCGGCAGGTATTCACTTGGTGCTAGCGACCCAGCGACCGTCGGTGGATGTTATTACCGGCTTGATCAAGGCGAATATTCCAAGCCGAATGGCGTTCACGGTATCGACCAAGACAGACTCGCGTACCATTCTCGATCAGGGCGGTGCTGAATCATTGCTGGGTATGGGTGACATGCTTTACTTGCCTGCAGGTCAGAACCATCCGGTGCGAGTGCACGGTGCCTTTGCCTCGGATGATGACGTCCACAACGTGGTAAATGACTGGAAAGCGCGTGGTAAGCCGCAATATATCGAGGGGATCCTCGAAGCCGATCAGGGCAGTGACGGCTTGCTGCCGGGTGAAACACCGGTGGGCGGTGATGATGATCTCGACCAGTTGTTTGACGAAGTGGCGGCATTTGTTGCCGAGTCCCGGCGGGGCTCTGTTTCCGGTGTCCAGCGTCGGTTTAAGATTGGTTATAACCGGGCTGCCCGTATTGTTGAACAGCTGGAAGCGCACGGTATTGTCAGCGCGCCGGGTCATAACGGCAATCGGGAAGTGTTGGCTCCGCCGCCACCGCGTGACTAGTCAAAGATTATACGATTCGGACGCTGTTCCGAGACAGATAGGAATCAATAGGCCTGCTACGCTCTAGGGCAGGCCGTGAGCAAAAGGTTTGAGAGAATGATGAAGAAGATGCTTCTGGGTGTATTGGTTGCCGCTCCGTTGTTGTGGGCGGGGCAGGCTTTGGCTAACCCCCAGCAGGAACTCAGCGCCCGATTAGGCAAAGTGAATGCGTTTACTGCGGATTTCAAGCAAACGGTGATCAGCCCTGATGGCGATGTACTGGTTGAGGGCGATGGCGATGTGGCGATTAAGCGCCCTAACTTGTTCCGTTGGAATACCAAGACCCCGGATGAAAACGTGCTGATTTCAGATGGCCGGACATTGTGGTACTACAGCCCGTTTATCGAGCAGGTAACGGCGATGTGGCTCAATGATGCGACCGATCAGACGCCGTTCGTACTGCTGACCCGCAATAGCCCAAGTGATTGGCAGAACTACAATGTATCCCAGACGGCAGATACCTTTACCCTGACCCCGAAGGCGGGGACGTCGTCGGCCGGTAAGTTTGTGGTTACGGTAGACAAGGGCGGCGAGGTGCGTAGTTTCTCAGTTGTTGAGCAGGACGGCCAGCGTAGCAATTTCCGTTTTTCTTCGTTTGCCCGCAAGGCACCGGCAGCCAGTGCGTTCACTTTCACCCCGCCTAAAGGCGTGGAGTTGGATGATCAGCGCAACTAAGCCGGGAACACCCAGCGAGATGTATTTTTTAGGTGGTACGCGAGTACCACCTATTTTTGTTTAAGGAGCGGTGAGTTTGAATAACTTCAGCCTGGATTTTTCATCTGATTTCCGTCCGCTGGCTGCCCGTATGCGGCCGCGTACGGTGGCGGAATATATTGGCCAGACCCATATCCTCGGCGAGGGCAAGCCGCTGCGTCGAGCGCTTGAGGCCGGGCATTTGCATTCGATGATCCTGTGGGGGCCGCCGGGGACAGGCAAAACCACCTTGGCCGAAGTGGCAGCTTATTACGCCAATGCCGAGGTTGAGCGGGTTTCCGCGGTGACTTCGGGGGTCAAGGATATCCGGTTGGCGATCGACAAGGCACGTGAGAACAAGATGGCCGGGCGACGGACAATTCTGTTTGTCGATGAGGTCCACCGTTTCAACAAGAGCCAGCAGGATGCATTTTTGCCGCATATCGAAGATGGCACTGTGACCTTTATCGGTGCGACGACCGAGAACCCATCGTTTGAGCTCAACAACGCACTGTTATCCCGGGCGCGGGTCTACAAGCTTAAATCGTTAGACACCACTGATATTCTGGCGGTGATCGAGCAGGCGCTGACGGACAAAGAGCGTGGCGTTGACGCTGAAAAGCTGGTCTTTGTTGATGATGTCAAGGCGCGTTTGGCCGAACTGGTTGGCGGTGATGCCCGGATGTCGCTCAATTACCTCGAGCAGTTGATCGATATGGCCGACGAGGACGGGCAGGGTTACAAGCGTATTGATCTTGCCTTGCTGGCTGAGGTAGCCGGCGAGAAGATTGCCCGTTTCGATAACAAGGGTGATCTCTGGTATGACATGATATCGGCGGTTCATAAGTCGATTCGCGGTTCGAGCCCGGATGGCGCGCTGTATTGGTTTGCCCGAATGCTGCATGCCGGCTGTGACCCGCTATATGTCGCGCGCCGGTTGCTGGCCATTGCCTCTGAGGATATCGGCAATGCCGATCCGAGGGCGATGCAGGTTGCCGTATCGGCATGGGATTGCTACACCCGGGTCGGCGCTTACGAAGGCGAGCGGGCCATTGCTCAGGCGATTGTCTATTTGGCCAGCGCCCCGAAAAGCAATGCGGTTTATACCGCGTTCAAACAGGCCAAGCTCGATGCGGCCAACTATCCGGATTACGAAGTGCCGCCTCACCTGCGCAATGCCCCGACCAAGCTGATGAAAGAGTTGGGGTACGGGCAGGAGTACCGCTATGCCCATGATGAGCCTGGGGCCTATGCTGCCGGGGAATGCTATTTCCCGCCGGAATTGGCCGGTACGCGTTACTACAACCCAACAAACCGGGGCTTGGAAACAAAAATTGCAGAAAAGTTAGAGTATCTTGCTTCTTTAGATGCAAAAAGCGCGTCAAAACGCTATCAATAATAGGGCTTTTTGGGTATTGTTGAGCAATCGGCGTTAGGTTGCCTAACGCTTTCTGAATTAAAATTATTTAGCCAGCAAGTTGGCTAAATAATGTGCACTTTAGAACATAACGAGCACAGGATTAGCATGCTAGATTCTAAATTACTTCGAACTGAGCTGGACGCAACAGCCGAAAAATTAGCGCGCCGTGGTTTTACTCTTGATGTAGAAGCACTCCGCTCCCTGGAAGAGCAACGTAAGTCACTTCAGGTTAAAACTGAAGAGCTACAGGCACTGCGTAACTCCCGATCGAAGTCCATTGGCCAAGCGAAAGCGAAGGGCGATCACGAAGAAGCTGAGCGTATCCTTGCCGAAGTCGGTAATCTGGGCTCTGAACTGGACGATGCGAAGAAAGCGCTTGCTGCATTGCAGGCAGAATTGGATGCGATCATCCAGACGATTCCAAACCTTCCTGATGACTCTGTGCCTGTAGGCAAAGATGAAAACGAGAACGTTGAGGTTTCACGTTGGGGCCAGCCTCAGACTTACGACTTCGAAATCAAAGACCATGTTGATTTGGGTGAGCTGAGCGGCGGACTGGACTTTGCAAGTGCGGTGAAGATCACTGGCGCACGTTTCATCGTGATGAAAGGCAAGTTTGCACGTCTACACCGTGCGATTGCCCAGTTTATGCTGGATCTTCACACAGACGAGCACGGTTATACAGAAATGTACGTACCGTACCTTGTGAACTCAGACAGCCTGTTCGGTACTGGCCAGCTACCTAAGTTTGGTGCTGATCTGTTCCACACTCAGCCGCTGACTGAGAAAGTGAACGATGAAGAGCCTCGTACCCTGTCTTTGATCCCAACGGCAGAAGTCCCTGTGACTAACTTGCTACGTGATACGATCACTGAAGAAGCTGATCTGCCTGTTAAGATGACAGCTCACACGCCATGTTTCCGTTCTGAAGCGGGTTCATACGGCCGTGATACTCGTGGTCTTATCCGTATGCACCAGTTTGACAAAGTTGAGCTTGTTCAGATCACTCGCCCTGAAGACTCAATGGCGGCATTGGAAGAACTAACCGGTCATGCCGAGAAAGTACTTCAGTTGCTAGAACTGCCATACCGTAAGGTTGTACTGTGTACTGGTGATATGGGCTTCGGCTCTGCGAAGACTTACGATCTGGAAGTCTGGGTACCAGCACAAGAGACGTACCGTGAAATTTCTTCATGCTCTAACATGTGGGATTTCCAGGCTCGCCGTATGCAAGCGCGTTTCCGTCGTAAAGGCGAGAAGAAGCCAGAATTGGTTCACACCCTGAACGGTTCAGGTTTGGCTGTAGGCCGTACAATGGTTGCTATTCTTGAGAACAACCAAGAAGCAGATGGCCGTATCCGCATTCCTGTAGTACTGCGTAAGTACATGGGTGGCGTGACTCACATCGGTTAATCACCGCTATTTGTTTTGAAACCCGGCCTCGGCCGGGTTTTTTTATGTCTGCCGTAAACTGATCGCCTTCTCGTTGCCTTTCATAGATGGGTGGTGCTGGAATTGTACTTTTTTCATTGGGGATTGGATGAGTATGGCATGGTTTACTGGTGTGCTAAATGTATGTTTATTGTCACTGGTGCTTCTATCTCAATGAATAAATTAGATTAGAATTATAAATTATGAATTGATATTCGTTTTTTGTGATTATTTTTGCTTTCGTGGTTGCGTCGTATACGATTGTCGATATAATGGCCTTATTAAGGAATTATGCACTTTTATCGATTTTTTAGTCGTTTGGATTTAATCATTCAGAGAGTAGTAGGATGACGGATACAGTACTAGCCCAGGATAACCATAAAACCAGCCGGAATATGCTGATGTTCGCGATCCCATCGTTGTTGGGATTGTTCTTTTTTCTTGCCCCGTTGACGGTGAATGGCGACTTTACGTTTCCCTTGGCCCTGATGGCGAAAGGCTTTAAGAGTCTGATGGGGGAGGCTTTGTTACCGACAGTGGCTGTCGTGATTTGTGCGTCGTCGCTGTTGTCGTTGGCGGCCAGTATTGCTAAGCCGCGCTTTGTAACAAACTCACCATTGCTGGTTCGTTTGTTTGTGCTATCTCCGACATGGTTGGCGATCCGTGGTATTGGTGCGGCATTTACCGTGCTGGCTCTATATCAAGTGGGCCCAGAGGTGGTGTGGAATGGCAATACCGGTGGGTTGGTGCTGAATGATTTGCTGCCTTCGCTCTTTGTGACTTTCTTCTTTGCTGGCTTGCTATTACCGTTGCTGCTCAATTTTGGCCTGCTGGAGCTTCTCGGAACCATGATGAGCAAATTCATGCGGCCGGTATTCCGCTTACCGGGCCGTGCTGCCATTGACTGTATTTCATCATGGCTGGGTGACGGAACCGTGGGCGTGATTCTTACTAGCAAGCAGTACGAGCAGAAGAAGTATACCGCTCGTGAGGCGGCAGTTGTGGCGACTATGTTCTCGCCTGTCGGGATCTCGTTTTCGCTGGTGGTACTGACTCAGGTGGGTTTGGCGAATTACTTTGTTCCTTTTTATCTGTCAGTTTGTTTGTCAGGTGTTGCTGCTGCCGTGGTGATTCAGTACTTGCCACCACTGAGTTACAAAAAGGATCTGTATATTGACGGTTCGGCGCCAAACCGTGATGAAGAATTGGTGCCAGAAGGCCAGTCATCGATGCAGTATGGTATGCATCTGGCGCTTAAGCGGGCGAGTAAAATCGACAGTTTGGGGGCGGTTGCCAAAGAAGGTATCCATAATGCATTGGATATGGTGATCGGTGTCTTGCCGGTAGTGATGGCGATTGGTACTTTGGGATTGATTGTTGCCGAAACAACGCCGTTGTTCTCGATGCTTGGTGCGCCATTTGTACCGCTATTGGAGTTGCTCCATGTTGCAGAAGCTCAGGCAGCAGCCCAGACGATGTTAGTTGGTTTTACTGATATGTATGTACCGTCAATCATTGCCGCTTCGACAATCGATACCGAGATGACGAAGTTTGTTGTTGCAGCGTTATCGGTAACTCAGCTAATTTTCATGTCAGAAACAGGCTCTGTTATTTTAAGCAGTAAAGTACCGGTTAACTTCTTTGAGTTGGTGGCTATTTTCTTGCTAAGGACTTTGATTACCTTGCCGATTATCGTCATGGTAGCACATCTCATATTCTAATAATTATCTATCTCACTCTCTGCTGGCCACCCCGAAGGGTGGCCTTTTTTATGTAAGGGTTTGTGCTATTGGGTCATTGGAATTTCCAACGGTGCGAATGTTGCGGTCGCGTTGTTTGAAGCACCCGGTTGGTCAATCAATTCATCGTTTTGCATGATGGTGTAGTAAAAGTCGACGATGTCATCGTTGTTGGTGAAGGCTTCATCCGGAATAGCTTTTAGAATCGCATCAACCAGTTGGTTAACGATTGGCAGGCTCGCTGCGCCACCGTCAATTTGGCTGGTGATAAGGCCTGTTGCTGCCTTGATAATGCTTTCTGCCAGCTCACGGTAGTTGGTGTTGCTATCATGCTCCATAATGATGATATTTGCGGCTCCCCAGCGGTAGCGCGGCCAGTAAATCATGATTTGGTTCGGGTAGTAGACTTGTTCCTGGTAGTGCGCGTAAGGCATTTCAACGACATCGATGGTCGGCTCGTCGCGGCTTGGGTTGACCCCGCTCACAAAGGCATACATCTCGGCTTTGCCTGAGATCCAAGGTTCTTGGTCATCTTGTACGCTGAATTTCTTCAGAACCGTCGTTGAAAGGAAATCTTCGCTAGCTTTGGGTGCACTGGCCAGTTTAGGCTGGAAGCCAGTAGTCACCATATCTTGGTTGTTGAAGATTGATTGCATGGTGGCAAGACCTGCCCGCATTGCTTTTTGCTCATCGACCCCGACGATAAATACGGGCTGATCAGGCATGATATCGGCTGATCCGATGACTAACTCACCGTGGCTATCAAAGAGATCGATGCTATCGCCGGCTTTTACGTTGTCTTGCTGATAGGTAAACAGGGGCTGCTGGCCTGCTTCGACACCCGGCAACATGGCAGGGTTAGCAAGAGAAACCGTGAGTAGTTTCTCTGGTTGTACAGACAGACCATGCTTGGCAATGATCATTTTTTCAGTGTTGGCCACTTGGGTTGTGAGCTCTGGGATATCAATTGTATCGACGAGCATCGTTAATGGCACATGGGTATTTTCAACGTTGATCTGGTGTTGTAATTGGCTTGAGATCTGCGCATAGTTTGCCCCCAGTTGCTGGGCAATCTGACGCTGGTTTTGCGCTTCGATATTCAGTGAGCCAGTATCGTTTTTCGTTGTGGTGTCTGATTGGCTATGTTGCTCTTGGCAACCAATAAGCCCTAGACAGATTGCGAGCAGTAGGCCGCATGCTTTGAAGTGTTTCATGAGAATCCCTTATCAAAGTGAACGAAAGTGTTCACTTTTAATAAGCGTCTAAAATATCAATCACTTAAAAACATTATGCAACTTTGAGAGAGCAATCGCTTGTGATTGCATGTGTTTTGTCTTGGATCAATTAATGCCCCGAACGCATTTGCTGAATAGGGACGATGGTTGCGCAGTGTTTGTGCTTCATTTCGGGCAGTTTGATCGCAAGTTCATCGCCGAGTTGTTGGAGTATTTCATCAAACAGCATGAACAGAGTATCCGAGACCTCTAGCGAGAAATGGTAAAGCATTGACTGCGTTTGTTGGTCGTTGTTGTTTGAATTCTCAATGTGGCTGACCTGATCAAACAAAGTATCGAGAAGAGGCACTGCTTCATGGTGCTCTGCCGTTATCGCCAGATGATTCATCCGTCGTTTCAAAATATCCATCTGGTGCGTCAGCTCACGCTGCATAGCTGGACTTTTGTGGCTGAACTGCTGGATAGCAAATCTAAAGCGGCTAAGGCTATCGAGGGCATTGAGGGTAACTGGCCATATTGATTGATAGCGTTGGAAGAGCTGGTTGTTGTCGTTGCTGAGCAGGCACTGGGTCAAGGTATCGTCAATGAGGTACATCACATGGCGAATAGCTTTACCATGCGCAGCTTGATTTCGCTGTAATGAGTAGCGCTGCCATTCTTTGGTTAAGGTTTTAAATTGCTTGAGAGTGATGCGATACATTGGCTTGTTACAGGTTTCTGCTTGATTGAGCAAGCTGTGTCCGAGAGCTTCGATGGCTATCGATTCGGTCAGAGGCGTTGAGGTGTCATTGTGATTAGCCGTTTTATTCCCGTTTAGTAGGAGTTCGTGAGTATGTCGGCGGTGAAAGCGCAGTAAAAAAATAAGCTGCCGTAAGCCGATAATGATAGTGAACCGGTTATTTAGAGTGAGACGTTGTTGGTGGCGATAGTGCAAGTAAGTAGCCAGTGCCACTAGCGAAAGGACGATAAGCGTAACCGATGCGGTCATAGGAATCCCTCCAGTCATAGAACATTCCTACCCAAGTGAATGTAGGATGTTTGGGTATAGGTTTAATCTGCAAGTGTCAGGCCGTTTTGTTGGTTATATATTTAGGTTTAAAAGTTATTAATTACCAATGTATTACATCTATGCCCAAGAAGTAGCTAATAGGGTGTGCCTGTTTATGGTGCATGAATGCGCCATTAATGTGCAGGAGCAGCTCTGAGGGAGAGGGTAGAGAGTAGATAGACAAAAAGCTCCCAGTGGGAGCTTTTTGTTTTTGAGACGCCGGGGTTAGTGGTTGGTGGCTGGGTGTAGGTGTACTTCCTCGTCTTTTTCGCCAGCATGTGGGTCATTGAAGCGGTTCACGTCCAGCTCCCCTTCGGATTTGGCGACAATACAGGTTACGCAACTGTCACCGGTGATATTCACGGCGGTGCGGATCATGTCCAGCAGGCGGTCGACGCCCATAATCAGTGCGATCCCCTCAACCGGCAGGCCAACTTGGTTCAGTACCATTGCCAGCATGATAAGTCCGACGCCCGGTACACCTGCAGTGCCGATAGAAGCCAGGGTTGCGGTCAGGATCACCGTCAGGTAGTCCCCCATAGTCAGGTCGATATTGAAGGCTTGGGCGATGAAAGCTGTCGCTACGCCTTGCATGATCGCCGTTCCGTCCATATTAATGGTGGCTCCCAGAGGGATTGTGAATGATGCGATGCGGTTGTTTGACCCAAGGCGTTTTGTGGCCGTTTCCATAGTCACTGGGATCGTTGCGTTGGATGATGCGGTCGAGAAGGCGAACATTACCGCGTCTTCCATTTTACGGAAGAAGGTTTTGACGCTCAGTCCGGTAAATAGCTTGAACATGGCACCGTAGACGACAAGGCCGTGGAGCAATAGTGCGGCACTAAGGACAAGGAAATAGCCCAATAGATTGAAAATGGCATCCAACCCCAGCCCGGTAAATAGTTTCGCCATTAGGAAGAACACGCCGTAAGGGGCAATGTTCATGAGCAGCGCAACTAATTTCATTATCACGTCATTGAGATCAGCAAAAACAGCGGCGATGCGCTCGCCGGGTTTGCCTGCGGCGCTGATAGCGATGCCGAACAAAATCGCAAACACGATGATCTGAAGGGTATTGCCGTTGGCCATTGAGCTGATCGGGTTGGTCGGGAACATGTCGATGATAACCTGACCTAGCGATGGTGCTTCTTTGGCTGCAAAGGTTGTCGCTGCGGACAGGTCGGCCCCAGCACCGGGCTTGAACAGGTTACCCATGCTCAGCGCTAGGGTAATGGCGATGGCCGTGGTGGTCAGGTAGAAGGCTAGGGTTTTACCACCTAGGCGTCCAAGTGTACTGATGTCTTTTAGGGTACTGGTACCACACACCAGTGAGACGAATACGAGAGGGACAACCAGCATTTTCAGGCTGGCAATAAAGATTTTCCCGCCAACTTCAAACAGGCCGTTGACGATGTATTCGTGGACAAAAGAGGATTCCGCAAAAAGAGAGCGAATAATAAACCCTGTTAGGATGCCGAGTACCATTCCGAGAATAACTCGGCCGGTGAGCGACATTTTCTTCTGCTGTGCTTGCATGAATAAAACACTCCATATAATTATTCACTCGGATATTCATTGTCCGAGTGCGGAGCAGGTTATCAGTCTCTTTGGTGTTAATGCGAAGTAAAATAGTGTTCGATGGTCAAAGTTATGTTTCAGATCACGTTTTTTTAAGCGGAATGATATTCTGAAAACAATAAAATTAACCTTTCATTAACCAATTGCTGTGTTTGTGAGTGTTTTTTATACTGGTTGAATTGCGCATGTAGTGATATATCGGCTTTTTCCTATTAAAAATGGCAGTTATCAAATAAAGAGAATAATGCTTGTTAACATATTGAAAGTTGGCATATTCGATGGGAGGCAGGGATGTGTGATATTGCGTGTAATGATTTTGTTGATTCTTTTTGCTTGGAGGGTGTTTTGGTTCGTATTCTATGGTTTCCCCATAATTCATATTGTTGAATAAATGATGAATAACTCACTGGTGTGATTGGAAATAATAGGAAGGGATAGAATGTGGCGGCAATAAAAAAGGAGCCGTGAGGCTCCTTTTGAAGTGTCGTTGTAAGAGGACTTACATTACACGCATACCTGGCTGTGCACCTTCGTGTGGCTCAAGGATCCACAGATCTTTGCCACCAGGGCCAGCGGCTAGGATCATGCCTTCAGACATGCCGAACTTCATCTTGCGTGGTTTTAGGTTAGCAACAACAACCGTCAGTTTGCCTACAAGCTCTTCTGGGGTGTATGCCGCTTTGATACCTGAGAATACCTGACGCATCTCGCCACCGATATCCAGCTGGAATTTCAGCAGTTTGTCAGCTTTTGGCACAGATTCGCATGACACGATCTTGGCGATACGCAGATCAACCTTGGCAAAATCGTCAAATTCGATCTCTGCTTCGATTGGCTCTTTGCTTAGCTCAGTTTCGGTCTTCGCCGCTTCAGCCTTCTCTTTTGCTGCCATTTCAGCTGCAGCGTCTTCTTTAGATGTTTCAATCATGGCTTCTACGTGCTTTGGATCGATACGGTTGAACAGCGCCTTGAACTTAGTCACTTCGTGGCCAGTTAGCGGCTGTGCGATACCTTCCCAAGTCAGGGTTTCGTTCAGGAATGCTTCAGTACGCTCGGTAAGCTGAGGCATAACCGGCTTGAGGTAGGTGATCAGAACGCGGAACAGGTTGATGCCCATTGAGCAGATATCCTGTAGTTCTTGATCTTTGCCTTCTTCTTTCGCCACAACCCACGGTGCTTTCTCGTCCACGTACTGGTTGGCTTTGTCAGCCAGAGCCGTAATTTCACGGATAGCACGGCCGAACTCGCGGTTTTCGTAAAGCTGGGCAATACGATCTGCAGCGGCAACGAACTCTGCGTATAGCTCAGGCTCTGCACAGCGCTCGGATAGCATGCCGTCAAAACGCTTGGCGATAAAGCCGGCGTTGCGAGATGCCAAGTTAACGATCTTGTTCACCACGTCGCTGTTTACGCGCTGGGTGAAGTCTTCCAAGTTCAGGTCAAGGTCGTCGATACGGTTGTTCAGCTTGGCTGCGTAGTAGTAACGCAGGCATTCTGGATCCAAGTGCTGCAGGTAAGTACCGGCTTTCACGAACGTACCTTTTGACTTGGACATTTTCGCGCCGTTTACGGTTACGTAGCCATGTACGAATACGTTGCTTGGCTTGCGTAGGCCTGCGCCATCCAGCATTGCTGGCCAGAATAGGCTGTGGAAGTAAACAATGTCTTTACCGATGAAGTGGTAAAGTTCAGTTTGGCTGTCTTTGTTCCAGAACTCGTCGAAGTTCAGGTCATCGCGCTTGTCGCACAGGTTCTTGAATGAACCCATGTAGCCAATAGGGGCATCTAGCCAAACGTAGAAGTACTTGTTGGTCTCGCCTGGGATCTCGAAGCCGAAGTAAGGTGCGTCACGAGAGATGTCCCACTGTTGTAGGCCAGACTCGAACCACTCTTGCATCTTGTTGGCGGTCTCATCCTGAAGGGCACCTGATGTGGTCCACTCTTTCAGCATGGTTTCGAACTGAGGCAGGTCGAAGAAGAAGTGCTCGGAATCCTTCATCACCGGCGTCGCACCAGATACGGCAGATTTCGGGTTGATTAGATCCGTTGGGCTGTAGGTTTCGCCACAGTTGTCGCAGTTGTCGCCGTACTGGTCTTCCGCTTTACATTTCGGGCAGGTGCCTTTTACGAAACGGTCAGGCAGGAACATTTCTTTTTCTGGGTCAAACAGCTGAGAAATGGTGCGGCTGGTAATGAAGCCTTTTTCTTTTAGCTGGTTGTAGACAAAAGAAGCCAGCTCACGGTTCTCGTCGGAATGTGTGCTGTGGTAGTTGTCGAAACTAATATCGAAGCCAGCAAAGTCAGCTTGGTGCTCTTTGCTCACTTCCGCAATCATCTGCTCAGGTTCCATACCCATCTGCTGGGCCTTAAGCATGATTGGAGTGCCGTGTGCATCGTCTGCACAGATGAAATGAACTTCGTTGCCGCGAAGGCGCTGATAGCGCACCCAGATATCCGCTTGGATATGCTCAAGCATGTGTCCAAGGTGGATCGAACCGTTAGCGTACGGTAGGGCGCAGGTCACCAGAATTTTTCTTGGATTTGCAGCCATATGTCTTGTTTCGCTCATGATGGGTAAAAAAACGTAAGGTTAGATACTACCTGATGGAGTCGGCATTGCCTAGGAGGATCTGTTGTTTATCAAGGTAAATAGAAAGCGATAAACGGGCATTGGTGATAGGATGAAAAGAAAGTACAAAAATGGAGCGCTAAAACATGAGTAGTGATGCGATGACCCGCTTCGAAAGTGTTGCCGATATAACCCGCTGGTTGAATCAGTTCGAACATCCTTGGCTGCATGAAGAATGGGCAGATACCCCTCATTTGGTGTCGGTGTCGGCCGATGGAACGGTATCGGTTAATTTGCCCTTTGCCGCAGCGACCATGGCCGAGTTGCTTGAGCAGTGGATCGCGACCCAGAAACAGCTGCACCATATTCCGAGCGACAGTCGTTTTGATGTCAAGATTCGGGTCGCCCCGCTGGCTACAGGCGACAAATCTCCGTTGCGCGGCGTGAAGAATATTATCGTTGTTTCCTCGGCCAAGGGGGGCGTTGGCAAATCAACGACATCGGTCAATTTGGCGTTGGGTCTGCGAGCACAGGGGGCCAAGGTCGGCTTGCTCGATGCCGATATTTACGGCCCGTCTGTTCCGATGATGCTGGGGACGGTGGACGAAAAGCCGAGCTCGGCCGACGGTAAAATGATGTTGCCAATCGAAGCCCACGGCCTATATACCAATTCTGTCGGGTATTTGGTGCCCGCTGACAGTGCCACTATTTGGCGCGGTCCGATGGCCTCCAAGGCTCTGTCGCAGATCATCACCGAGACTTGGTGGCCGGATTTGGACTATTTGGTGATCGACATGCCGCCGGGCACGGGTGATATCCAACTGACCCTGGCCCAGCAAATCCCTGTTACCGGGGCGGTAGTGGTGACCACCCCGCAAGATCTGGCTCTGGCGGATGCGATTAAGGGTGTGAATATGTTCAATAAAGTCGATGTTCCCGTATTGGGGGTGGTCGAAAACATGAGCTACCACATCTGTAGTAACTGTGGTCATCACGAAGCTATTTTCGGCACGGGGGGAGCAGAGAAGATGGCGCACGAGTACGCGGTACCGTTGCTCGCCCAGCTTCCGCTGCATATCCAGATCCGCGAGGATATCGACAAAGGGCAGCCTACCGTGGCCTCCGCGCCCGAATCGGATCATGGTCAGGCTTATATTGAATTGGCCGGTTCCGTTGCGAGCCGTCTATTCTGGCACGGCACTCCCGTTGTAGAGCAGATCACAATTCGTACAATGTAAACCATTGCGTTAGGCTAAATCGCAGAGGATTTAGACAAATAGGGCAGATGCCTCATTTTTACTGGCATCTGCCTATACATCTGCCTATAATCAGGCGGTTTATTTAAGCCTAATTATCCATTTTGTTGTCTGCCGGGTTAAGGGTAAGCCTGTGGTTGACATCAATAATGGGATCCACCTCGCCACGTTGTTTTACAGGTGCTTTCTGATATGTCTGAAAACTCACACCAATGCGTAATTATCGGTATTGCAGGTGCTTCTGCATCCGGTAAAAGCTTGATTGCCAGTACTGTTTACAAAGAGCTAAAAGAAAAAGTCGGCGATCATCAGATCGGTGTCATCACGGAAGATTGTTACTACAACGATCAAAGTCACCTAAGCATGGAAGAGCGGGTTAAGACGAACTACGATCACCCAAATGCCCTTGATCACGACTTGCTTTGTGATCATCTAGAAAAACTAATGCGTGGCGAAGCAGTTGAGGTTCCTCAGTACAGCTACAGCGAACACACGCGTATGACAGAAACATCAACGCTGACACCTAAGAAGGTGATTATCCTTGAAGGTATTCTGCTGTTGACTGATCCACGCCTGCGTGAACTGATGCACGCGAGTGTATTTATGGACACTCCACTGGATATTTGCCTGCTGCGCCGTCTACAGCGTGACGTTGCAGAGCGCGGTCGTACTATGGAATCTGTACTGGGTCAGTACCAGAAAACCGTACGCCCAATGTTCATGCAGTTTATTGAGCCGTCTAAGCAGTATGCCGATATTATCGTTCCTCGAGGCGGTAAGAACCGAATTGCGATTGACGTTCTAAAGGCACATATTGCCAAATTGCTTCGCGCTTAAGCCGCGAAAACCGAATGACAGAATAGGCAGCGTAAGCTGCCTATTTTTTTATAGGCCTATGACTGTAAACGGGTGATCACCGCTCGAATTTATAGCGGCCTGTTTGATAGGATATGCTTATCGGAGCATGAAGAAATTGGGGACTCAATGAAAAAGATAGCCTTTGCCCTGCTGGGCGTCGTAATTGCCGTGGTTATAGCTATCGCAGCTCTACTGGCCTTGGTTGATCCAAATCAGTTCAAACCCATGATTGCCGAACAAGTCAAAAAGGCGACGGGCCGTGATTTGGTGATTGAGGGGGACATCGGTTGGCGGTTCTTCCCTAGTCTTGGTTTTGACATTGGTCAGACGGCGTTTCGCAACCCTCAGGGGTTCGCCGAGCCAAATTTGGTACAGTTTGACAATGCCGAGCTGTCAGTGTCTGTAATGCCTCTTTTTTCCCGCGAACTGCATGTCGGCAAGGTCAGCCTGCAAGGTGGACGGATTTTTGTCCAAACGTTACCTTCTGGTGTGAGCAACCTTGACGGCTTGGGCAAGCAGGCTGGAGATTCCACCGGGGAACAACAGCCGGCGGATATTGCTAAAAAAACGGATAGCCAGCAGCCAGAGTCGTCAGCACCTGCTCAGCCTTGGGCGATGAGCCTTGATGGCATTGAGATTGTCGATGCCAGTGCGGTGATTAGAGACGATCGTAATGGCAATAAAACGGACATCTCTCAGTTTGATTTCTCGTTGAGCCGTTTTGCGCCAGGGGAGTGGACCGAGGCCAAATTCGACATTAATGGTCAAGCTGACAAGATGGTGTTTGCCGCAAAGGGCCAGACTCAGTTACTGATAAACAAGAAGTTAGACGGTGCCGAGCTCAAGCAGCTTGCGCTGGATCTGTCGGCCAATGACGGCAATACTGAGATTAAGTCTGCAAGCCTGTCGCTGGACAGCTTCAAGTTGGGCGAGTGGTCGACCATTGAGTTTTCAGCCAAGGGGCAGTTGCCTGAGCTGGCTTTTGACAGCAAAGGCAAGACCCGCCTTAATGTATCACCTGATGTGAAGATGGTTAGTCTTGACGGGCTGTCGCTTGATGCGGCCCTTAGCGGTTCGGCCTTGCCTCGCCCGTCAATGAAGGTATCAGTAAAAGCCGATGCTACGTATGATATCCCGGCTGCATTAGCGACGGTATCGGCTTTTGCAACCAGTGCCGATGAGCTTGCGGTGTCTGGTTCAATGTCGTTTAAATCTGCTGATATTCCCGTCATTCGCTTTGATTTGGCGTCCGACAGGATTGATGTTGATGCCTTTATGGGGAAAGACGAGCAGCCGGCACCAAAGTCGGGTAGCGAGAGCACTGCCAGCACCAAGGCGGAGGGGAGTGATCCGTCGGTTGCTGTTGAAGAGCAAGAACCTGACCTATCGGTATTTAAGACAGTGGATGTGGCAGGCAAGGTCGCTATCGGTGAGCTGAAGGCCGCCAATGCCAAGCTGAGCAATGTCGTCTTGTCGGTTACCGTGAAAGACGGGGTGTTGAAGCTGAAGGGCCTCGATGCCGATCTTTATAAAGGCCACCTGAACGCATCGGCGACGATTGATGCACGGGGGGCATTGCCGACTTATCGTGTCAGCAAGCATCTCAACGGCGTTCAGATCCAACCTATGCTTGTTGATATTGCGGGTAACGATGTTCTTGCCGGTACGGGGAGTATCGATATCGCACTGTCTGGTAAGGGGTTGACCGAATCAAGGATCCGCAAGAACGTTAACGGTACGATTGCGGTGAATTTTGCCGATGGTGCGGTGTATGGAGTGAATATTCCCGAGATGATCCGTGAAGCTAAGGCGACGTTAAAAGGCCACAAGGCGGAGTATATCAAAGAAGAAAAGAAAACCGATTTCTCTTCCATGAAGGCGACAATGAAGCTGGGCAACGGTATTGCATCGACCAGTGATTTGGATATCAATTCGCCGCTGCTGCGTATTGGCGGCCAAGGTGAGACCAATTTGGTGTCGGAGAAATTGGCATTTCTGATCAATACCTCGGTAGTTGCAACCAGCAAAGGCCAAGGTGGCAAGGAAATTGATGAAGTGGCGGATCTTACGGTTCCTATTAATGTAACCGGCAACTGGAATGAGCCTAAGTTCGCTCTTAATATTGCACAGCTGCTCAAGCAGAACAATGAGCTGGAAGAGAAGGCTCAGCGTGAGGTTGAGCGCGGGTTGAAGAAGTTGTTCGGCGACAAGGCTGATGACGAGAATATCAAAAATGCAGCCGACAAGTTGCTAAAGGGCCTGTTTAACTAAGGTTGAACTGGTGCGAACGTTAAAGCCCGCAACATTGTGTGCGGGCTTTTTTATGCCTGATACTCAGCTAGTTAGCTTGCCGAGAGGACTTTCTTAGGCGGCTGACTTTTTCTTCTTCAGGGATTTTTGCCGTTCCAGACTATCCCGGTAAGCAGCGAGAAGGTCGATCGCCGAGAGCATTCCGACCAGTTCCCCGGCTTTGTTGAGCACCGGAGCCGCGCCAATGTGGTTGTCGAGAATGGTGCCAATGGCTTTGGTGAGAGTATCGTAGGTGCGTACGTGGATAACATCTTTGCACATGACATCGCTAATGTGGAGGTCATCGGTGAGGTGGTACTCATGGCCTACATCTGGGGACTCATCGACCCAGCCAGGCCGTCTTAGCTCTCTATCGCTGACAATCCCTACCAGTTCGCCACTACCGTCAACGACCGGGAGGTGGCGGATGCTTTCATCTTTCATCAGGAAAAAAGCTTCTCGGATCCCGGCATCGGGGGCTATCGTGATGACTTTCTGGGTCATGTACTCTGACACTTTTTGGGGCATCGCATCATCCTTTTTTGTATATGAATGGCTCTGTCTCTTTTCTACCCTAGCGGATCTTGGCGGATCCCGCTGCGATCTGCTCCGTGTTTTGGCCAGTATATAGAGGATGCCCAAAACAAAATGGTAACAATTATTGTATGTTTTTATCTTCGAGTCGCCTCAACGTAGGGGGGCAAAATGCGTTAACTTACCAAAGCATTTTTTGTTAATGTGTGGCGGCAGTTCGATGGACGAGAGGAGTAGGATGTGGATTCAGTAACACAAGCTGCATTGGGAGCGGCGGTCGCCGGGGCCATAGCCGGTAGACAATGTTCGCCGAAGGTTTTGTTGGCCGGGGCGGCATTGGGCACACTGCCGGATCTGGATGTGTTGATCAGTTATGGTGATCCTGTTTCCGATATGGTCAAGCACCGGGGATTCAGTCACTCTTTGTTCGTGCTTTTGCCATTTTCATTGTTGCTGAGCTGGCTATGGCAGAGATGGCGTCCGATCCCTTTTTCGTTTATGAGGTTATGGTTGCTGGTGGCGGCATGTCTGATCACCCACCCATTGCTTGACGCATGCACAACCTATGGTACCCAGCTGTTTTGGCCGATCCCTTATCCGGTCTCTATTTCAAGTATCTTCATTATTGACCCGCTATATACGTTGCCGTTGCTGCTGACTGTCGTGGCCGCATTGCTCTGGCGTGGACGGGCGGCGAAGTTATGTATGGTGGGCTTAGGGTTATCGACGATCTATCTCTCGTGGTCATTGATTGCGTATCAGATGATTGAACAGCGGGTAGAACAGTATACCGCCTCGACCGATTTGGAGGGGAAGCCGGTATTTATCGCCCCCACGCCGTTGAATACGGTATTGTGGCGTGTGGTTGTGAAAGGTGAGCATACTTACTGGGAAGGGTTGGTTTCGTTGTTTGACGAGAGCAACGAGATAGCGTTGATCGCCAAGCCTAAAGGGACGTTTCCAGAAGGACTCCAACCGTCGAAGCATATAAACATGTTGGATCATTTTACGTCTGGATTTATCAAGTATGAACAGCGCGACAATATCTTGGTAGTTTCTGATCTTCGGCTGGGGATGGTGGATTACTTGCCATTTCAATTTGCGTTGGCGACTCAAAGCGCACAGGGGGATTGGCAGTTGACGGATCCCCGACAGCTTGAAAGCCCAAATGTACAGCCGAAGCATTTACCCGCCTTATGGCTAAGGCTGTTGGGTAATCAAGATATCGATGCCAACCTTTGTCATATATCTGAGTGCCCCGACATCACGGCGAGTGTTGTGAATATGTAGCACATATTGTTGGTGTTTGGCTTGGCTTTATCTTTCGCCCTGTGGTTATCTTACCACGGGGCTTTTATTTGCTTGTTTTTCAATCGCATGTAATTTTGGTGTAAAAAACGGGTTTGTTAATAGTGTCTTTGATGTAGTGCTTCATTGTTTATAGTACGGCGTTTTCAAGTGGCAACTCACAGTTCGCTATACCAGTAAAATTAGGCTTGGAGAAATTGACAGGTATCAAATTTTGGTTATTAGCATACTGGCACTCTGCTCACAGTTTCATTTCTCATTCCGACACCGGAATACATTATTGATATAGGGAGATAGCAAAATGCTGTACTTGGAATTTCTCTTCCTCTTACTCGTTTTATATGCAGGAAGCCGATTTGGTGGTATTGGTCTAGGGGTTGTTTCTGGCCTTGGCTTGTTAGTTGAAGTATTTATTTTCAGAATGCCTCCGACTTCGCCACCGATCACGGTGATGCTGATCATTTTGGCTGTGGTGACATGTGCCTCTATTCTGGAAGCTGCGGGTGGCTTGAAATACATGCTTCAAATTGCTGAACGTATTTTGCGTAGCAATCCTAAGCGTGTCACTTTCCTTGGTCCATTGGTCACTTACGTCATGACATTTATGCTAGGTACCGGCCATGCGGTTTACTCAATCATGCCGATTATCGGTGATGTCGCGCTGAAGAACGGTATTCGTCCTGAACGTCCGATGGCGGCCTCTTCGGTGTCATCGCAGTTGGCGATTACTGCCAGCCCAATTTCAGCGGCCGTTGTGTACTATTTGTCACAACTGTCTGGCGTGCAGGAAAGTATTAGCCTGATGACGATCCTGATGGTGACTGTACCGTCAACGTTGTTGGGTACCTTGCTGCTTTCTCTATACAGTTTGCGCCGTGGTGCTGATTTGAGCGAAGATCCTGAATACCAGCGCCGTCTGAATGATCCGTTGTGGAAAGATAAAATTCTGCATACAACCTCTACCTCGCTGGATGAAAAACTGCCGCAGTCAGCCAAGCATGCTGTTTTGCTATTTATCATGGCATTGGTTGTCATTGTGATTGTGGCAATGGTGCCGGAAATTCGCACAATTGGTGAAGGTAAGCCAATCTCAATGTCTGTCGTTATCCAGATGATGATGCTGGCTTTCGGTGGCTTGATTTTGCTGGTGACCCGTACCAATGTTCAGAAGGTGCCAGAAGGCGTCGTGTTCAAATCAGGCATGGTGGCTGCTATTGCTATCTTTGGTATTGCATGGATGAGTGACACCTATTTCCAGTATGCGATGCCATCGTTCAAGTCTGGGATCACTGATATGGTTCAGCAGTACCCGTGGACATTCGCACTGGCTCTGTTCACCGTTTCTGTGGTGGTTAACAGCCAGGCTGCGACTGCACGTATGATGCTACCGGTCGGTATGGCAATGGGGCTGAGCCCGGCGTTGCTAATTGGTCTGATGCCTGCGACATACGGTTACTTCTTTATCCCTAATTACCCATCGGATATTGCAACTTGTAACTTCGATGTCACAGGAACGACTAAAATAGGTAAGTGGTACTTTAATCACAGTTTCATGATGCCTGGTTTGATCGGTGTGGTATCTGCTTGTGCGATAGGTTACACGATTGCGCAAATTATCGTATAAAGATCATTAGTGATTGTACTATCTTCTTTAGAATAGTCACAGAATCAGTATGTTGTGATGGTAAAGCCAATAGCTCATAGCTATTGGCTTTTATTACCAGAAACTGAAGCGGCATTGGCGATATTGGCCGGTATGATTTGCCGGGTCGCAAGGTGTGGCGCTGGGAAAGCACGACTCATTTTTGTGATTAAAGATATTATTGTTTTTTGAAATAGCATCTCTGCATATCAGTAAGGCATTAGATAGTTTTATTTTTTACTGAGGGTGTAATGATTAAAGTTGATTTTGACGAACTCAGAATGCGAATGCATGGCAAGGCTTTGAAAAAAGCAGTGGCGTATTACAAAAAGAAGTTTAGTCGTCCGAAAACGATAAGTTGATGTATTGGCTTAAGCCGTTGCGAAAAGAGAAAAAGGAGCGGGTAACCGCTCCTTTTTTATATTTAGCGCTAGCAGGGGCCGTTAGTCATCAGACTGGCGTCGGCCAGGAATATTGACTTCTTCATAGGGCCAGTAATGGTGGCCGATACGGATGATCAGTGTTGCGGCAGCAAGAATAAATGCCGCCGTTGATAGCCATACGACGTAGATCCCATCTAGTTCTTTCATGCCCAGAGTGATATAGCGGGCAATGGCCATGATGGCAATGTAAATCGGGTAGCGCACCGGGATCTTACCGTTGGTGACGAATTGCTGCACCATAGCCAAGACCTCGAGGTAGATAAACATGAGCAGGATATCGGTCAGCAGGATTTGCTTGTTGGTCCAGACATGAATAAATTCGGTGATCATCGCCGCGAGGGTTGCCATCGTAATGGCTACAAGCAGGACGGCTTCCATGACGTGGAAAAGCTTTAAAAATGGCTGACTGAATTTTTTGGGTAAATGTGAAGGCATACTTAACCCTTATAGGAATAAAATTTTGCGAATTATAACCTTAAGCGTGGTTGTTATGAAGGGATATGCCAAGGGGTGATGCCCAATAGGATTGGGCATCGGAATCTTACCAGTCGATGCCTTTGCGTGCTTTGACGCCGCTTTCGAATGCGTGTTTGACATTGCGCACTTCTGATACAGTATCGGCCAGCTCGATCAAAGCGCGGTGGGCGCCTCGGCCAGTGACGATCACGGACTGCATCGGCGGTCGGTTAGTGATGGCGCTGAGTACTTCCTCAAGCTCGATATAGCCGTAGGTGATCATGTAGGTCAACTCGTCGAGCAGGACGACATCGTAACGCTGATCGGCCAGCATGCGTTTGCATTCAGTCCAAGTGGTTTGGGCGGCGACTGTGTCAGCCTCTTTGTTTTGGGTCTCCCAAGTAAAGCCCGTAGCCATAACGGCAAAGTCAACACCATGCTGTTCAAGCAGAGATCGTTCGCCACAGTCCCACGTCCCCTTGATGAACTGGCCGACACCGCATTGCTGGCCGTGGCCAACGGCGCGGGCAATAGTGCCAAACCCCGACGTCGATTTTCCCTTGCCGTTGCCGGTAATGATAAGGAATAGGCCTTTTTCTTCCTGAGCGGCATCGATACGGGCATCGATTTCAGCTTTCACTTTTTCCTGTCTGGCTTTGTAACGTTCGTTTTTTGGGTTTTGTTCTGCCATAGGTTTCCTTGTTCTCTTTGGTAGCTGGATCTTTTGACCGTGATTTAATGCCATAACGCAAGCAGTACCAGATAGCCGCTAAGCTCCGAGAGCTGTTGGGCAGCGCCAAGGCAGTCTCCGGTGTAGCCGCCGAGCTGGCGAACGAACCACCGCGCGCAGAGGTAGCGAACAATAACCAGAGTAACGGCGAGGAGCACGGCTGTCGTCATGGGTAGAACCAGCAATATAATCAAACTGGTGAAAATTAAAACCCACAAATCCTGCGGGCTTTGTTGGTTGGCCAGCGGCTTGACCTTGCTTTCTGCATCAAGCCTGACATAGGGATAGCTGAAGATAAGACTAGCTGCAACGGCGCGGCTCAGGCCGTGCAGGCAAACAATGGCTAGCATGGTTTGTGTGACAGAATGCCCGGCCAATGCCGAGAGGCTGGTCCACTTTAGCAGCAAGGCCAGAATGAGGGCGGCAGCCCCGTAGGTGCCGAGGCGGGAATCTTTCATGATCTTGAGCTTTTGCTCTGTCTCCCAACCACCGCCGAACCCGTCAAAGACATCGGCTAGCCCGTCTTCGTGAAAAGCACCTGTGATCAATAATCCTGCAACCATGGATAGCAAGATGGCGATTTCGGTTGGGAGCAGCCATTGGCTCACGCCAAAGACAGCAGCACAAATCCCCCCGACGATAATACCGACCAGAGCAAAATAACGATTGGCACTGTTGAGTAGTTCAGGGGAATAGGGCACGGAAGCCGGAATGGGGATCCGGGTAAAGAAAGCGAGGGCGATAAGAAATAGGTGCCATTGGTGCTTGAACATAATGATTCCGGGTCAGGACGGGAGACAAATCGCAAAGTGGGTATAAGTTACTCAATATTCGTCGATAAAGCTATAACCACTCTGGTAATACCGTTTTATACGGTATGCCATTCCATTTGGGTGAGGGAGGTTGCTATGCGAATTATAATATGTGGATTGTTAGTTTTGTTGGCTGGGTGCTCAAGCCGATTACCGACTGAGGAAGAGCAGAATTTCAGCCGGATTGCCAACCCGAATGCATTAAGCGAAGTTGCTTATATTGAGGATGCTACCGGGTTGCAATGGGTTTCTCCGGCGTTGACGGTAGCGCACTATGACACGTTGATGATCGATCCGGTTGGTGTGCACCCTCAGGCCAAAAATGTCGCGCAAGTGCCGGCGGGCGTGTTGGACAGGGTATCGCTGCGCCTGACCCAAATTCTTCACGATGAGTTGGGTAAGGGGATTGATATTGTTGATTCTTCTCGGCCGAAGGCGGCACGGTTGCAGGTTGAAATCAGCCGGGCCAGTACCGACATGGAGGATTTGAAAATCACCGAGGTGCTACCGTATGGGGCTTTGATTGGCGCCACTAAAGCGCTGCTTGGAACGCGTGATCGGAATGTTCGTCTGTTGGTGGAATCGCAATTGCTGGACAGCCAAAGCGGGGAGGTACTTGCCGAACGGGTGAGTGTCCTGCTGGCGGAAGATATTTTGGAAAACGATACCGAGCTGCTCAAATATCAGCAAATCAAAGAGATAGTCGATCAGTTTACCCAAGATATAGTCCATTTCATTCGGCTCACTGTTTATGAGGCAGAAAAGAACACCAAGCCTCGCCATTTGGGCTGAGCCCCGAGACCAAAAACAAAACGCCCGCAGTTGCGGGCGTTTTTGTCGGTAAGTCTAGGGTGTAGTTAGCCTAGCGTATCGGTCGCAACCTTGTAGGTTGGATCTTCTAGCATGTTAATTTCCACCAAGTTGCCGGCTTTTTTCAGCAAAGAGCGACATTCAGGGCTCAAATGGCGAATATGCAGGGTCTTGCCTTGGTTGGTGTAACGTTCGGCAACGGTATCAATCGCTTCGATGGCGGAGTGATCGGCAACACGCGAATTGGCGAAATCAATAATGACATTGGCCGGATCGTTTTTGGCATCGAACAGCTCAAGGAAGTGCGATGCCGAGCCGAAGAATAGCGGGCCATTGACGACATAAATTTTCGAGCCGTTTTGATCGGTATGGCTGGTGGCGTAGATACGCTTGGCATGTTCCCAGGCAAAGACAAGCGCTGAGTAAATCACACCGACGATAACGGCCAGAGCAAGGTCGAAGGCCACAGTCACGCCTGTAACCAGCAAGATCGCAAAGAAATCATGGGTTGGAACTTTACGAGCTAGCTTGAAAGTTGCCCACTCAAAGGTGCCGATAACAACCATGAACATTACCCCAACTAGGGCAGCTAGCGGAATCATCTCAATCAGTGATGAGCCGAACAGGATAAACAGCAGCAGGCCCACGGCCCCCGTGATGCCGGACAGGCGGCCTCGGCCACCCGAGTTGATGTTGATCATCGACTGGCCGATCATCGCACAGCCACCCATAGCGCCAAATACCGAACAGGTCATGTTGGCAATACCTTGGCCAACACACTCTCGGTTACCTTGGCCTCGAGTACCCGTCATTTCATCGATAACAGTTAGGGTCAACAGGGACTCAATCAAGCCGACAGCGGCGAGGATCACTGAGTAAGGTAGGATAATGCGCAGGGTTTCCATATTGAAGCCAACCTCAGGTAGAGCAAAGGTCGGCAATGAGCCTGCGAGAGTAGCGTTGGCATCGCCGCTCATAGTGCGGACGAAATCTACCACGGTACGGGTATCAAGGCCTAGGCCATGAACCAGCAAGGTTACGGTGATAATAGCAACCAGCGATGACGGAACGGCCTTGGTCAACTTAGGCAAGAAATGAATAATCGCCATTGTCAGCAGTACCAGCCCAAGCATGATGTAGAGCTGAGGGCCCTGCATCCATACCAATGCGCCGGTGGCGTCAGGGACTTTGAACTGGCCGAGCTGGGCCAGAAAGATGACGATAGCCAGACCATTGACGAAACCGATCATTACCGGGTGGGGAACCATCCGGATGAATTTGCCCAGCTTAAATATCCCAGCCAAAATTTGGATGACGCCTGCAAGCATGATAGCGGCGAAGAGGTATTGGATACCGTGTTCAGCAACAAGGCTAACCATGACGACAGCCATAGCACCGGTGGCACCAGAAATCATGCCCGGACGGCCGCCAAGAACGGCAGTTACAAATCCGACGATAAAGGCCGCATACAGGCCAACCATTGGGTCAACACCTGCTACGAAGGCGAACGCCACGGCTTCTGGAACCAGGGCGAGGGCCACCGTAAGCCCGGAAAGAACGTCATTTTTGACGGATTGCTTCGAAAATTGTGGGAACTCAAACATTTTACTCAGTTATCTTCCGGTAATGATGGATGGGTGTAGATATAAAGTTGCGCATCCTACAGAAATATGTGATTTAGTTCAACTTTCAATCGCTTGATTTCGTCAAATTTGTTTATGAGTATAAATAAATTTGATGAAAGTAACATGAATCATGAAAAAACAATGATTATGGATGTTTCATGGCGACGTTAATGAGGATGCATAGATTGCCGCATTTTGAATGTGACTAGCTGCGCGTTTATTGAGGCGTTTAGATGGGTATTAGTATAGATAAAGAAAAAGCCATGCAGAAACTGCATGGCTTTTTTTAGCGTGGAATAACCCACTTACATTACATTGTAGGCTTGGTCATTGGCGCTGTAGCAAGGCTGGTTGCTGTTTGGCTGCCAGCTTGGCGTGCAGTAAGACGCTGTTCGCGCATCGGTGCAACTGCTACCACAATCGGAGCAGCTGATGATGCAGGTGCAGGTGCTTTAGCCATTTGGGCAACAGCATGGTTGCCGCGAGGGCTAGTTGCTGTTACTGGCGCTGTCGTTGCTGCAACCGCAGCTTTCGCTGGGGCTTCCACTACGATCTCTGCATCTTGAGCAGGCTCTTCGCTGACATTCATTGCTGTCATAGCTGCTTGGGCTGCCGCAACGGCTTGGGCAACTTGCTCAGCTTCGCCATCAACAACAGGTGCGTTGTCGGCAGAAACTGCAGCCGTTTCTTGGCTAGGTGCACGCTCACGCAGCGGGAATGCTTTACCCATTGCGATTTCAGGCATTGCAACGCCACCAAGAGTATTGCTTGCTGGTGCTTCTACTGCTGCATCGCTTGCTTCGGCATCTGCTGTTTCAACAGGTGCTTCAACCGGCAACTTAGGCGCTGACGGCCATACTTTGCCCATTGCCATCTCAGGTGATGCAACACCTGTTAGTTGGCGTGGTGCAGCTTTTGGCTTCTCAACGATAGTCACAACATTCTCGATGTCGTTTAGTACATCGGTTGCTTCCTCTACGGCCTGACCAACTGCATCGGTAACAAGCTGCTCAACATCGCCCTGTTGCTCCGGACGTGTGTCACGGATGCGGCGACGGCGCTGGCCGCTGGCACGAAGGTGACGAGGAGAACGGCGGTTACGACGCTGGTTACCGTCTTGCTCGGCTTGCTTGTCGTCTTTGTTCTCTACGTCTTGGTCAGAGGCTTCCGCTTTGGCAGCCATTGCCATTGCTGTACCCATTTCGGCCAGTGGAGAAGGGGTTGTTGTCTCTTCTGCTACTGGAGCATCTACAGGTGCTACAGCCATTAGCTCTGCATCGTCGGTCACGCGGATTTTCTTGCGAAGATCACGGCGTTGGCGGCGCTGTTTCACTTTGGTTGTTTTTTCCTGCTCTTGCTTTTCCTCAACGGCTACAGTTGGCTTTTCAGCTTTGGCTGGCTGCTCTTCGTTGCGGCGCTGCTTTTGAACCTGAACGTCTTCGCGGCGAGATTGGCGCTTTTGCTCTTTCTCTTTGCGAGGCTGCTGGCTCTGCTTCTCAGCATGCTGCTCGGCATTGTCTTTGGCTTTTTCGTTGCGCTCACCGCGGCGGCGAGACTGACGCTGTTCACGTTGTTCGCGCTGCTGCTCGGTGTTTTGCTTTACTTCAGACTCTTGGCGGTCTTGACGACCACGGCGGTTGTCTTTCGCATTGCGGCGGTTGTCCTGGCGCTCACCACGCTCTTGACGTTCGCCACGTTCCTGACGTTCACCACGGCGGTTGCCTTCTTGGCGCTCACCACGACGGTTGTCTTGACGTTCGCCATTACGACGGGTGTCGCGACGATCACGGCGATTACGCTTGTTGCCTTCTTTCTTCTCTTCTTGCTTGGTTTCTACTTCTGGCTTGTTGCCTGAGAAGAAGTTTGCAATGGCAGAGAAAATACGGCTAAAGAAGCCTGGCTTTTCATTGCTAGCAGCAACGTTTGCAGATTGTGGCTTGGCCTTGGCTGGCTGTGCCGCTGCTGCAGGTTGTGCTGGCGGTGTGGCAAAACCTTGAAGTACAGGTTCTTCACGTTTTCTGGTCGGCACTCGCTCTTGTGCTGTCTCACCGGATTCAGCTTCGCGAAGCGCTTCAAGTGCGTTAGGCAAATGGTAGGACAGAGCGTCGAATTCATCACCGGCGCGAACACGGACAACCTCAAAATGCGGAGTTTCCATGTTGGCATTAGGTACGATGATAACGCGTACATCGTGTGATTTTTCGATGTACTGTACCGAACGACGTTTTTCGTTAAGCAGGTACGAAGCAATCGCGACAGGTACAACCGCTAGTACTTGAGAGGTGTTGTCTTTCAGTGCTTCTTCTTCGATCAGACGCAAGATAGACAGCGACAGTGATTCGCTATCACGGATCACGCCGGTACCGGTACAACGAGGACATACGTGGTGGCTCGCTTCTGCCAGAGACGGGCTCAGACGCTGACGAGACATTTCCAATAGGCCGAAGCGAGAAATACGACCGATCTGAACGCGGGCACGGTCCATGCGGACAGCTTCGCGCAGGCGGTTTTCTACTTCGCGCTGGTGACGTACTGGTGTCATGTCGATGAAGTCGATAACGACTAGGCCGCCAAGGTCACGAAGACGTAGCTGGCGAGCGATTTCATCGGCTGCTTCAAGGTTAGTCTGAAGCGCTGTCTCTTCGATGTCGCCGCCTTTGGTTGCGCGGGCTGAGTTGATATCGATAGAGGTAAGTGCTTCGGTCGGGTCGATAACGATAGAGCCACCGGATGGCAGACGAACTTCACGCTGGAAGGCGGATTCGATCTGGTTTTCGATCTGGTAGTGATTGAACAGCGGGGTATCGTTGTTTTCGTAAAGTTTTACGCGGCTTAGGAAGTCAGGGCGTACTTGTTCGATATGGCTGCGTGCACGGTCATAAATCTTTTTGCTGTCGATGACGATTTCGCCAATATCGCGGCGAAGGTAGTCACGGATAGCACGAGCAATGACGTTACTTTCCTGATGGATTAGGAAAGGTGCTGGCGCTGAATCTGATGCGTGTTTTACGCGTTCCCAATGGTTTAGCAGGTAGTCTAGGTCATATTTCAGATCTTCGGCTGACTTGCCAACACCTGCGGTACGCACGATTAGGCCCATGCCTTGAGGCAGTTCCAGAGTGCTTAGTGCGGCTTTCAGTTGGGTGCGTTCTTCACCTTCGATACGACGGGAGATACCGCCTGCACGAGGGTTGTTTGGCATCAGAACCAAGTAGCTGCCCGCAAGGGAGATGAAAGTGGTAAGGGCTGCGCCTTTGTTGCCTCGTTCTTCTTTGTCAACCTGAACAATTACTTCCTGACCTTCTTTCAGCACTTCCTTAATGTTAGGGCGGCCTTGGTAAGAATAATCAGAAGGGAAATAGTCACGGGCGATTTCTTTAAGAGGGAGGAAACCGTGGCGCTCTGCACCGTAGTCAACGAACGCTGCTTCCAGACTTGGTTCGATACGTGTGATGCGTCCTTTGTAGATGTTTGCTTTTTTAGATTCGTGGCCAGGGCTTTCGATATCAAGATCAAAGAGCTTCTGCCCATCAACCAATGCGACGCGCAACTCTTCCTTTTGAGTTGCGTTAATCAACATTCTCTTCATTTCTATTGTACTCGTTTTTTATAGTCAGCAAGTGCCTCCGGTAATGTGTTCGTCCTGATGGTGCCTGACCCCAAGTCTGATCGAAGATGCAGCCTCACGGCTGGAATTCAGGGGTGCTTTTTGGCAACACATATCATCCAACTGTACCAAGATGGTTAGATCTTATTCTGTACAGCTGGCACACCGACTTTCTGCGGCGGTATCTTTCACATCAGTGATAAAAACAAAACTGGAATGCACTAAAAATCACTCTGAGGAAGTTAACGTCTTACGCCACGTGCTGCGTTTCTCGTCAGAGTTGCATGTAAAACAATCAAGCAGGCGGTCTTTTGCTCGCCTCGCTGGCAAGGTAGGCAATTTTTTCTACTCTTGCACGCCAATCATAGCAGGGTGACTTTTTTGCGGCAATCTGCTTTATCTCTTAGTGGGCGCAAGATGCCGTATTCTTGGAGGCAATAGTCAGGTTTTGTGCTGGGGAAAGATATGTTACCAAAGCGGTATTGACAAATTTGCCGTGATAAAAGAGCCCGTATGGGGCGAGGAGGGAAAATCACTGTGCTACGAGTATCTTGAGGTTACTTGGTTATAGAGGCGTGTTAGAATGCCGCCCATGAAAGATGATAAACCAAAAGTGCAGTTCATCGAGATTTCTGATGATTTTGCAGGCCAGCGAATCGATAATTTCCTTCGGGCGCGGCTTAAAAATGTACCAAAAAGTATGATTTACCGTATTTTGCGCAAAGGTGAGGTACGGGTAAACAAAAAGCGTATAAAACCAGAGTACAAGCTGCAAGACGGCGATTTGGTGCGTGTGCCGCCGGTAACGCTACCTGAAAAGGACGAGCAGGCACCTGTTAGCACCAAGCTGGACAAGGTTGCTGAGCTGGAGTCGTGCATCATCTATGAAGATGACCACATGCTGATCCTGAACAAGCCATCGGGTACCGCGGTGCATGGTGGTAGCGGCCTGAAGTTTGGTGCTATCGAAGCATTGCGTGCTCTGCGTCCTGATGCCCGTTTCCTTGAATTGGTACACCGCATTGACCGCGATACATCGGGGATTTTGCTGGTGGCCAAGAAGCGTTCTGCGTTGCGCAAGCTTCAAGAGCAGTTTCGTAACAAGACCGTGCAGAAATATTATTTTGCGTTGGTAATGGGCGAGTGGAAAGCCAGCTGCAAGAAAGTGACGGCCCCGCTTTTGAAAAATGAGGTGAATAGCATTGTTCGGGTTAACCCGAACGGTAAGCCGTCAGATACCCGCTTTAAGATCATTGAGCGTTTGCAACAGGCCACGTTGATCCAAGCAAGTCCGGTGACAGGTCGTACCCACCAGATCAGGGTTCACTGCCAGTACGCTGGACACCCGATTGCGTGGGACGATCGTTATGGCGATCCGCGTTTTGATGCCTTTACTAAAAAGGTGGGCCTGAATCGCTTGTTCCTCCATGCGGCCAATATTAAATTTGCCCATCCGAATACCGATGAGGCTATGGATATATCGGCACCGATGGAACCGATGCTCAATAAGGCCATTGAGCAACTGCGCCTTAAAGGCTAACAAGGTTCGTCGTACTACAAGACAAAAACGGCAGTCATCATGACTGCCGTTTTTGTATCTGGTGCCGGTTAAAGTATGTCGATGCCTTCGGCGGCGAGCATCTCGCACAGTGTTATCAGCGGTAGGCCAACAAGGGTATTGGGGTCACGGCCTTCCAAGCGGTCGAACAAGGCGATCCCCAACCCTTCGCTTTTGAAGCTACCGGCGCAGTTGAGGGGGTGCTCTCGTTCGACATAGCGACGAATAGCCTCGCTGGTTAGCTGGCGGAAATGGACGTGGAAGGGCTCGCAAATAACCTGGCTGTGGCCGGTCTTGGCGTTGTGAAGACATAGGCCAGTATAGAAGGTGACAGTTTGGCCACTGGCTGCCTCAAGCTGCTTGCAGGCGTTTTCCGTGGTATGCGGCTTGCCGACAATCTCATTGTTGATAACGCAGACTTGGTCGGAACCGATAATGAGGTGTTCGGGATGCTGGTCGGCACACGCTTTGGCCTTGGCTTCTGCAAGGCGGCATACCAGTTGTTCGGCAGATTCCCCAGGGTAGACACTTTCATCGGTATTGGGGCTGGCGGTGGAGAAGGTTAATTCCAGTTTGTTGAGGAGCATTTGGCGATACGGAGAGGTCGAGGCCAGCAGCAAAGGTTGGTTCATGGTGCTTTCCGATTAAATTAGGGTTGTGGTAGTCTACGCGTCCGGGTTTGCGATGGCTACGTTATACTGGTAGCTGATGTGATGGGGTTGGTGGCCTTTTCGCCATTTTTTGTGCGTTATTTGTGCGGTGTAAGCAGTGTTGTCATTGTGTTGCCGAACAAACAGATAGCAGACAAAATGGTGGAAGTAGCTGTGTGAACTCGTCTGTCTCTGGTTAGGAGGCGACGAAATGGCTAAATGCTGTTAATTCGCACACATTTCCTTTGACTCACACTGATTAGAAGGCTAATATTCGCGCCCTATGCAAAAGGTAAAATTGCCGCGTACGGTTGATCCGGTCCGCGCAGCTCAGAAAAAACTCGATTATGATGGTATCATCAAGGCCGAGCTTCTTGAGCGTCTGGCTGAATCAACGCAGAGCGTAACACGTGATGCAAACGTCACCTTATCATTTGACTTGGACCAGCGCCATGTCGCGTTCGTGCGCGGACGCGCGGATGTTGAAGTGGTGCTAACCTGTCAGCGATGCCAGGAAGAATTCAATCACGAATACAGTGTTGAGTTCTGCTATAGTCCGCTCTTCAAGCCTGAAGAAGCAGATGATTTACCGGAAGCTTATGAGCCGGCTGACGTCGACGAAAATGGTGAGATCAACCTGATTCAAATCGTTGAAGACGAGTTGATTCTGGAATTACCTCAAGTCGCTATGCATGATGACGCTGACTGTAAAGCCAGTGGAAACATGACTTTTGGTGAGATCCCCGTTGCTGATGAGCGTCCAAATCCGTTTGCAGTATTGAAAAATCTAAGTAAGTAATTTTAACAGGAGTAGGGTTAATGGCCGTACAAAAGAGCAAAAAATCACGTTCAGCACGTGGTATGCGTCGTTCACACGATGCACTAACAACTGCAGCTGTATCTGTAGATTCTGCAAGTGGTGAAACTCACCTACGTCACCACGTAACTGCTGACGGTTTCTACCGTGGCCGTAAGGTTATCAACAAGTAAGGTTGAGCCTTGAGTGGTCTAACCGTTGCACTTGATGCAATGGGCGGGGACTTCGGTCCTCAAGTAACAGTGCCTGCCTCCGTGCAGGCACTGTTGCAATTCCCTGAGCTAAAAGTAGTCCTATTCGGTGATCTAAGTGCGATCACATCCCAATTATCTCTCCTGAACCAAACGAATCACCCTCGAATCCAGATCGTCCATTGCGATAACGTTATCGCAAACGATACGCGTCCTTCTCAGGCTCTGCGCCGAAGTCAAGGCTCCTCGATGCGTGCTGCTCTTGATGCAGTTTCAGACGGAACGGCAGATGCTTGCGTGAGTGCGGGCAATACCGGTGCGTTGATGGCATTGTCCCGTTATATTCTCAAGCAACTTCCTGGTGTTGATCGTCCGGCGTTGGTCTCTGCAATCCCGACGTTGGGCAGCAAGCGTACTTGGCTACTTGATCTTGGTGCCAATGTATCTTGCGATGCTGATACGTTGTTTCAGTTTGCGGTGATGGGGGCGGTGCTGGCCGAGCAAGGCACACCGAATCCTACCGTGGCCTTGCTGAATATCGGTGAGGAGCACATCAAGGGGAACGATCAAGTTCGTCGTTGTGCTGAAATGTTGGCAGATTTGGACGATATCAACTACGTTGGCTTCTTGGAAGGTGACCAAATTTATACGGGCAAAGCGGATGTTATCGTCTGCGATGGTTTTGTCGGCAATGTTAGCCTGAAAACCAGCGAAGGCGTCGCCAACCTGTTTATCGCGAGCTTGAAAAAAGCGATTGCGGAGCATCCAGTTAAGCGACTTGTCGCCAAATGGCTGTTTCGTGACCTATTTGAGACGGTAAACCAGCTGAAACCCGACCAGTATAATGGCGCGAGTCTGTTAGGATTGCGCGGTATCGTGGTAAAAAGCCATGGAAGTGCTGACATCACAGCATTTACCAATGCGATTGGCGAGGCTGTGAACGAGGTCAAGCGGCAAATACCGACTAAAATCAGTGACCGTTTGGAAGAAGTCTTACTCGAGAGGCATTATTAGTCTTCATGTATAGCAAAATTTTAGGTACTGGCAGTTACCTGCCGGAACAAATCCGTACTAATGCCGACCTAGAGCAAATGGTTGACACTAGCGATGAGTGGATCGTTGCACGCACCGGTATTCGTGAGCGCCGCATTGCCAATGCTGACGAAAGCGTGGCTGTGATGGGCTATCAGGCCTCCCTTAATGCCATCGAAATGGCTGGCATTAATAAGGAAGACATTGATCTGATCATTGTCGCGACAACCAGCGCCAGCCATTCATTCCCTTCGGCTGCCTGTCAGGTGCAGGGAATGCTGGATATCAAGGGTTGCCCAGCCTTCGATATTGCCGCGGCGTGTTCAGGCTTTGTGTACGCCTTGAGTATTGCCGATCAGCACATCAAAACCGGTATGGCGAAAAATGTACTGGTTATTGGTGCTGATGCGCTTTCTCATAAATGTGCCCCAGATGATCGTTCCACGATCATTTTGTTCGGTGATGCTGCGGGTGCCGTAGTTGTGGGTGCGAGCGAAGAGCCTGGCATTATTTCCACCCATCTTCATGCTGATGGTCATTTCGGTGGCTTGCTAAGCCTTGCTGTGCCTGATCACGGTCAAGCGTTCAGCGACGACAAGTGGCTGTATATGGCGGGTAACGAAGTGTTCAAAGTGGCGGTTACCCAACTGTCTAACCTTGTGAAGGACACATTGGCCGCCAATAATATGGACAAGTCAGAACTAGACTGGCTGGTTCCCCATCAGGCCAATATGCGTATTATTACCGCGACGGCCAAAAAGTTGTCGATGTCGATGGATCAGGTGGTTGTGACGCTTGACCGCCACGGCAACACATCGGCGGCCACCGTGCCCACAGCATTGGACGAAGCCGTTCGTGACGGTCGCATCCAACGTGGCCAGACGCTTCTTCTGGAAGCCTTTGGCGGCGGTTTCACTTGGGGTTCTGCCCTGGTGAAGTTCTAACGAATTTTATCATTGTGTTATTTGGGGAGTGTTATTGACTCCCCCTAAATCTGGCGGGTGCCAGAAACAGAATAAGGATTCTCGAATGTCTAAGTTCGCAGTTGTTTTCCCGGGTCAGGGTTCTCAGACAGTAGGTATGCTGGCTGAGCTGGCCGAGCAGTTTGACGTTGTTAAGCAGACTTTTGCTGAAGCGTCTGATGCCCTAGGCTATGACCTGTGGGCACTGGTACAAAATGGCCCAGTCGAAGATCTGAACCAAACTCACCGTACCCAGCCTGCACTACTGACTTCTTCAGTGGCGATTTGGCGTGTATGGCAAGAGCAGGGTGGCGCTCAGCCAGCGGTTCTTGCTGGTCACAGCCTCGGTGAGTACTCAGCACTGGTTTGTGCCGGTGTGATTGATTTCAAAGAGGCTGTGAAGCTTGTTGAGCTTCGTGGTCAGCTGATGCAAGAAGCGGTTCCTGCCGGTGTTGGCGCAATGTCTGCCATTATCGGTTTGGACAACGATGCGATTGCCAAGGCGTGTGCGGAAGCTGCTCAGGATCAGGTTTGTTCGCCGGTTAACTTTAACTCACCTGGTCAGGTGGTTATCGCCGGTAACAAAGAAGCGGTAGAGCGTGCTAACGCGCTATGTAAGGAAGCGGGTGCCAAGCGTGCATTGCCGCTGCCGGTTTCTGTGCCATCTCACTGTGAGCTGATGAAGCCTGCTGCCGAGAAGCTAGCTGTTGCATTGGAAGCCATTGAGTTCAATGCGCCTGCGATCCCTGTGATCAACAACGCCGATGTGGCGACGGAGACTGATCCTGCTGCTATCAAGTTGGCACTGGTTAAGCAACTATACGGCCCAGTACGTTGGACTGAGTCTGTTGAGCGCATGGCTGGCGAGGGTATTGAATCTCTGCTTGAGTTTGGCCCGGGTAAAGTGCTGACTGGCCTGACTAAGCGTATCGAGCGCTCGCTGGGCGGTGCTGCAGTGAACGATCCTGCTAGCCTAGAAGCGGCAAAATAATAATGTGACCTGCTAGGGTAGCCACAAGGCATTCTGGCAGGGACTCCATACCCATTTGAGAGGAATAACAATGAGCCTGGAAGGTAAAATTGCTCTGGTAACGGGCGCTAGCCGTGGTATCGGCCGTGCGATTGCTGAAATTCTTGTTGAGCGTGGCGCAACCGTTATTGGTACTGCAACCTCTGAAAACGGCGCTGAAGCGATCAGTGCATATCTTGGCGGCAACGGCAAGGGCTTGGCATTGAACGTGACTGACCCTGAGTCTGTCGAGTCAGTACTTAAGCAAATCAAAGAAGAATTCGGCGATATCGATATTCTGATTAACAATGCAGGTATTACTCGCGACAATCTGCTGATGCGCATGAAAGATGATGAGTGGCAGGATATCCTTGATACCAACCTGACCTCTGTATTCCGTTTGTCAAAAGCGGTACTGCGTTCCATGATGAAGAAGCGTTACGGCCGTATCATCAACATCGGCTCTGTTGTTGGTACAATGGGCAATGCTGGTCAGACTAACTATGCGGCTGCGAAAGCGGGCTTGGTTGGTTTTACCAAGTCGATGGCTCGTGAAGTGGCTTCTCGTGGTATTACTGTGAACACAGTAGCGCCTGGTTTCATTGAAACAGATATGACCAAAGCCCTAAATGACGATCAGCGTGCCGCGACATTGGCGAATGTTCCGGCTGGCCGTTTGGGTGATCCGCGTGAAATTGCAGCAGCTGTTGCTTTCTTAGCCTCTAATGATGCTGGTTATGTGACCGGTGAGACCCTACATGTCAATGGCGGCATGTATATGATTTAATCAAAAAAGTTGCATAACTTGCTGATGCAAGTCAAACTCAACTTGATTTAACGGTAAATCGTGGTTTGACCAGCGAGTTGAGTATTGCAACTTTTGCAGTATTGAATAAACTACAGCAAATCGCATTAGCGAATTCTTGTTTTAAGGAAATAGATTAATGAGCAACATCGAAGAACGCGTAAAGAAAATCATCGTTGAGCAACTAGGTGTAGACGAAGCAGAAGTTAAGAACGAAGCATCTTTCGTTGACGATCTAGGCGCAGACTCTCTAGATACAGTTGAACTAGTAATGGCTCTTGAAGAAGAATTCGACACTGAGATTCCTGACGAAGAAGCTGAAAAAATTACTACAGTTCAAGCTGCAATCGACTACGTTGTTGGCGCATCTGAGTAATTGACGAACTCCCTCCAGGCGGTCTCCATGACCGCCTGATTTCTTTTGCAATCTGTTTTATCCTCAAGTCCCGGAGAAATGAATCGTGTCTAAGCGTCGCGTTGTTGTTACTGGCATGGGTATGCTATCACCGGTAGGCAATACAGTTGAGTCTTCTTGGAATGCTCTACTTGCCGGCACCAGCGGTATCTGCACTATTGAACATTTTGATGCTAGCGCATTTGCTACCCGTTTTGCTGGATTGGTCAAAGACTTCAACTGTGAAGACTACATGTCCAAGAAAGATGCCCGTAAAATGGATCTATTTATCCAGTACGGTATCGCAGCAGGCGTACAAGCAATTAAAGACTCTGGTCTTGAAATTACTGAAGAGAACGGCCCGCGCGTAGGCGTGGCAATTGGTTCTGGTATTGGTGGTCTAGGTCTTATCGAGACAAACCATCAGGCACTTCTTGAAAAAGGCCCGCGCAAGATCAGCCCATTCTTTGTTCCGTCTACAATCGTGAACATGATCGCTGGTCACCTGTCTATCATGCATGGTATGCGTGGTCCGAATATTGCTATTTCGACTGCTTGTACAACGGGTCTGCACAATATTGGCCATGCCGCACGTATGATTGCATACGGCGATGCAGACGCCATGCTGGCCGGTGGTGCTGAAAAAGCATCAACCCCATTGGGTATGGGTGGTTTCGCTGCTGCGAAGGCACTGTCTACTCGCAATGATGACCCACAGGCGGCATCTCGCCCTTGGGACAAAGACCGCGATGGTTTCGTACTAGGCGATGGCGCCGGTATGATGATGCTTGAAGAATACGAGCATGCGAAAGCACGTGGTGCGAAAATTTATGCAGAAGTTGTTGGCTTTGGTATGAGTGGTGATGCTTATCACATGACTTCACCAAGTGCCGATGGTTCTGGTGGCGCACTGGCAATGGAAGCGGCTATCCGTGATGCGGGTATCAATGCTGACCAAATCGGCTATGTGAATGCTCACGGTACATCGACACCTGCTGGTGACGTTGCAGAAACACTTGGCATCAAGCGCGCAATGGGCGCGGCTGCCAGCAAGGTTATGGTTTCTTCTACTAAGTCTATGACCGGCCACCTATTGGGTGCTGCGGGTTCAGTTGAAGCGATCATCACAGCTCTGTCACTGTGCGAGCAGGCGGTACCGCCGACAATCAACCTGGATAACCCGGATGAAGGTTGTGATCTGGACTACGTTCCAGGCGAAGCTCGCCAAGTGAAAAATATGGAATACGCACTGTGTAACTCGTTCGGTTTCGGTGGAACCAACGGCTCTTTGCTATTCAAGAAAATCTAATGGATAACCGGTTATCATAATCTTTTATGTGACCTGTTATGATAGACGGCCCAACGCATTGCGTTGGGCCGTTTTTTTATCTCTGTGCTATGTCTGAACACAGGCGGTGATAGGTCTTATTTTTTGCCGAGCTGGCCTCACTGGCTGGTCTTTCGCAAATGTCGCAAATAGGGTGGTGGATGATCCTAATCAATGGTGTGAAAGCGTCATCGGTCGCGGTGAGCGACAGGGCGATGCAATATGGTGATGGGTGTTTCACCACGATGCTGGTGGAACAAGGCAAGGTTCGATTATGGCCGTATCATTTGGCGCGTTTGCAGACTGCTCTGGAAAGGCTGGCGATTAGCGCTCCTGATTGGGGGGCACTAACGGAGAGTGTCCATCAGTTGGCTGCCGATCTGTGCCCTCCGCAAGAGGCGGTTAATAGCAGTAGTAAAGCGGGTATCAAAATTCTTATCAGCCGTGGCAGTGGCGGGCGTGGTTACAGCGCAGCCGGTTGCAACGATACGCAGGTGGTGATTTCGACGTTTGCGTGGCCTGCCCATTATACTCAATGGCAACATGATGGAATTGCACTGGGGGTGTGTCGGCAGTCATTGGCTAAAGCGCCGATGCTGGCCGGATTAAAGCACCTCAACCGCTTGGAGCAGGTAATGCTTAAGCGTGAGGTAGAACAGCATGGCTGGGTCGATGCCCTAGTGTGTGATGTGGACGGGTATGTAGTGGAAACCGTCGCCTCGAATATTTTTTGGCGCAAAGGTGATCAGGTGTATTCGCCGGCGCTTGATACGTCGGGCGTTGAAGGAGTAATGCGCCGCCATGTTATCGAATTGCTGGAGGCAATGGGGTATCATACGCGGCTGGTTAAAGCGCCGATTGAAACCGTATTAGCGGCCGATGAGGTGTTTATTACCAATGCCCTGATGGCCTTGGTGCCGATTAATGAAATCAATGGAATATCTTTTCGCGAGCGCAGTGCGCTGGTTGAGCTGAACAAGAGGTTGTATACGTGCTAAAGAAGTTGGTGATCCTAGTCGTCTTGCTGGGGGTTATGGCGGCCGGAGCGTTGGGCTGGTCATATCAGCAAGTCAAATCATCACTGAATGCCCCGGTAGCGAACAGCGAACCGGTTTTGTTGGCAGTCAAGTCAGGTACCTCGTTTCGGGGGCTGCTGGCCCAATTAGACAGCGATGATATCATACCCGTATCACCTTGGACGCGTTGGATTCCCAAGTTGGAGCCTCAGTTGACCCGTCTGAAAAGTGGTACTTATCTTGTTGCACCTGGAATGACGCTGCGCGATGTATTGGCGCTGGTGGCATCAGGTCGGGAACACCAGTTCTCTATTACCTTGGTTGAAGGTGATCGCTTCACTGACTGGCGCGCGCAGCTTGCCGAGGCTCCGTTTATTACTCACGCCAGTGAAGGGATGAGTGAGGCCGAGGTCGCTAAGGCAATCGGTGCCAATGTGAATAAGCTAGAAGGCTACCTGCTTCCGGAAACCTACCACTATACGGCGGGAACCAGTGATCTGGATGTGTTGCGCCGAGCCTACCGTGATATGGCAGAGCTGCTTGATAGCGCTTGGAAGAGCCGAGATCAGTCGATTCCGCTCAAGACGCCTTACGAGGCTTTGATCATGGCGTCTATTATCGAAAAAGAAACCGCCGTGGACGGTGAGCGCGGGGTGGTATCGTCTGTATTCATGAACCGTTTGGACAAGGGGATGCGCCTGCAAACCGATCCTACGGTGATTTACGGTATGGGTGACAAGTACGATGGCAATATTCGTAAGCGCGATTTGCGTACACCGACTCCATACAACACCTATACCATTTTCGGTTTGCCGCCAACGCCGATTGCCATGCCGAGCAAGGCTTCTGTGCTGGCGGCGGTGAAGCCTGATCAGAGCAGCTACTTTTACTTTGTTGCCGATGGCAAGGGTGGCCATACTTTTTCACGTACACTGGCTGAGCATAATCGTGCCGTTCGGGTGTACCTAAAATCGCTAAGAAAATAAGATGACTGGTAAATTTATTGTAATTGAAGGGCTTGAAGGGGCAGGGAAAAGCACGGCTATCAAGCAGGTGACCGAGGAGCTGCTACTTCACGGTATTGAAAATATTACGGCGACCCGTGAGCCGGGAGGAACGCCTCTGGCTGAGCAGATGCGTACTTTGGTCAAAGAAGGCCATCCCGATGAGCCGTTAACCGATATGGCTGAGTTGCTGCTACTGTACGCGGCACGATCGCAACTGGTGGAAAACGTGATTAAGCCGGCCCTGGCGCGTGATAGCTGGGTGGTTGGCGACCGTCATGACATGTCGTCACAGGCCTATCAGGGCGGTGGCCGGGGCTTTGACAAGCAAGTAATGGCGAGCCTGCGTGATACGGTGTTAGGTGATTTTCGACCTGACTTAACTATTTATATGGATATCGACCCAGTGCTAGGTCTCGAGCGTGCCCGCGGCCGTGGTGAGCTGGACCGTATCGAGCAGATGAATATTGATTTTTTCCACCGTGCCCGTGCCCGTTTTCTTGAATTGTCCGAGGCTGATCCAAGCGTGGTCATCGTTGACGCGGGGCAATCGCTGGAAGCCGTCACTGCTGACGTGCGTCAGGCCGTCAAGCAATGGTTGGAGCAGCAATAATGCTGTATCCGTGGCAAGAATCCTTATGGCAACAATGGCAGCAGCTCTTGGATCAAGAGCGCCTGCACCACGCGATTTTGTTGCTTGCCCCGGCAGGCAGCGGCCGAGAGGCCCTAGCCCGGCAATTGTCAAAAACCTTGCTGTGTAGCAATGGTGTTACCGAACCATGCGGGGTCTGTCATAGTTGCCGACTTTTCGAGGCAGGCAATCACCCTGATTACCATCAAGTCGCCCCCGAGCAAGCCGGTAAACAGATTGGCGTTGATACCATCCGTAAATGCACCCGTCTGGCTGTGGAAACCTCTCAGTTAGGGGGGCAGCGGATCATGCAAATTGATTTTGCCGATGCGATGGGGGAGGCGGCTGCCAATGCCTTGTTGAAAACCTTGGAAGAACCGCCAGCCGGATGCCAGTTTATACTGATGGCCGAGGCGTTGGACAAATTGTTGCCGACGATTAACAGTCGTTGTAACAAATGGCGTTTGGCTATGCCTGATGAACAGGATACCCGCCGTTGGGTCGGCCGGCAGTTGATGCAGGATGTTAAGCTTGAAATTGTGCGGATCAATGGTTGCGCGCCATTGGCAACGCAAGCGTTTATCGAGCAAGGGCAGGATATTCGTTACGGTAATTTGCTGTCAGCTTTTGCGGCTTTTTTGCAGCCGCCTCATTTGGGATTGCAAGAACTGGTGGGTATGTTTGCCAAAGAGGGGCATCATAGCCTGTCATGGGTCAGCTACTTTTTGGTGGATTGCCTGAAACTCCAGCAAGGGGCCGGTTCTTTCTTGGTACATAGCGAGTCGCTGCCGCTTGTTCAGCAGGCTGCGGCGGCTGTGACATCCCCTTTGTTGATGAATCAGATCCGCAAGGCAAATGCTTTGCATCGTCAATTGGATACCCATACCGGCTTGAATACCGAGCTGTTGATCATGGATTGGCTGATGGGGTTTATGCCCCAGCCGAAGTTGTAAAGCCAATCGTTAAACTGTACTGAACACCGTGAAATCGGTGTCGATTGAAAAACCGAGGATGTTAACGTGTTAGTTGATTCACATTGTCACCTGGATAAATTGGATTATGAACAGCTGCATACAGGGATCGATGATGTACTGGCTAAGGCGAAGGCCCGTGGTGTCGAATATTTCTTGTCTGTAGGGGTGACCTTAAAGAGCTTTCCGTCAATGATGGCGATGATTGAGCCGCATGAAAACGTATTTGCGTCATGCGGCGTTCACCCGCTCGATATCGAGGAAGGTTTTGATTTTGAGCTGCTGAAGCAGTATGCCCAGCATGATCGCGTTGTGGCGATCGGTGAGACGGGGCTTGATTATCATTACCAGCCCGAATTGGCCGAGCAGCAAAAAGAGATTTTCCGCCAGCAGGTGCGTTTGGCGGTAGAGCTCAATAAACCGCTGATCATCCATACCCGAATGGCTCGCGAGGATACCCTGCAAATTTTGCGTGAAGAAGGCGCAGAGAAATGTGGTGGCGTGTTGCATTGCTTCACCGAGAGCTTGGAAATGGCTCAGGCAGCAATGGAGCTGGGGTTCTACATTTCAATTTCAGGTATCGTTACGTTCAACAAGGCGAGTGAGTTGAAAAATGTGGTTAGCAAGGTGCCATTAGAGCGTTTGTTGATTGAGACTGACTCCCCGTATTTGGCGCCAGTGCCTTACCGCGGCAAGCAGAACCAGCCAGCTTATGTGCGTGAAGTTGCTGATTATATTGCCTTGCTTAAAGGCGTTTCGGTGCAGGAGGTTGAACAAGCGACCACTGAGAACTTCTTTAGGCTTTTTTCGCAGGCCAAACAAAAATAAGTACAAAAAAGGAGCGAAAGCTCCTTTTTTTTATCAACTTGATTATTTATCCCTCTATCTAAATATCCATATCAACTTTTTCTGCAATGTAAAAATAAAAAACATAATAAAAAGTTGAATTCTAATTTTGTAACGTTAAGTAACGTTGCTTACAGTAATGTAAGATAATTACACGTTATTCACTGGCTAGTTGCTTAGATTAAAACCCATCTTATTCAATTGCTTAGGTGTGTTTCTGGCGGTGTTTAATACAAAAGTCAATTGTGATCTATATTGAAATTTGAAATTTTATTTCACTCGCTATTGGTAATTTTGATAGCCATCAAGTTATATTTAGCCCCGCATCTTATACTTATGCTGTATTAAAACGGTTGGTATCGGCAACAGGCTACGGGGGTAGGTCGTTGATACTGACAATATAAATCTAATTATATCTCTCACTCAGGAGCTGATTATGTTCAAGAACCTTTTTGCAAACCTGCAAAAAGTCGGTAAGGCGCTGATGTTGCCTGTATCGGTTTTGCCGGTAGCCGGTATTCTATTGGGGGTTGGTGCTGCTAACTTTAGCTTCCTCCCTGACGTAGTTTCTCACCTAATGGAGCAAGCTGGTGGCTCTGTTTTCGGTCAAATGGCTCTGCTATTTGCGGTAGGTACAGCACTTGGCTTTACTAAGAATGACGGTGTTGCGGGTCTTGCAGCCGTTGTTGGTTACGGCATCATGGTTGCTACGCTAAAAGTAATGGCAACCGTAATGGGCGTTGATGGCATCGAGACAGGCGTTCTTGGTGGTATCCTTGCTGGTGGTATCGCGGGTTGGGCATTTAACAAGTTCTACCGTATTCAGCTTCCAGAATACCTAGGCTTCTTCGCTGGTAAGCGTGCTGTGCCAATCGTAACGGGTTTCGCATCTATCGCACTAGGTCTAATCCTGTCTGTTGTATGGCCTCCAATCGGTAGCGCAATTGCAGCATTCTCTGACTGGGCTGCACACCAGAACCCTGTAGCTGCATTCGGTATCTACGGTGTTATTGAACGTTCTCTAATTCCTTTTGGTCTTCACCATATCTGGAACGTACCGTTCTTCTACGAAGCTGGTTCTTGTGTGAACAATGCTGGTGAGCACGTAAACGGTATCATGACTTGTTTCCTAACTGCTGATGACGCTTCTCGCGCAGCGGGTAATGGTTTCGGTCAGCTTGCGGGTGGTTACCTATTCAAGATGTTCGGTCTTCCTGCTGCTGCAATCGCGATTGCTCACTCAGCAAAACCTGAGAACCGTGCAAAAGTAATGGGTATCATGGCATCAGCTGCGTTGACGTCTTTCCTAACAGGTATCACTGAGCCAATCGAGTTCGCATTCCTATTCGTAGCGCCTGTTCTGTACGCTATCCACGCTGTACTGGCTGGTGTGGCATACATGCTGACTAACGCACTGGGTATCGTTCACGGTCACACATTCTCGAATGGTTTCATTGACTTTATCGTACAGTCTCCACGCGCTGAAAACATGCTTCTGCTTGTTGGCCTAGGTCTTGTTTACGCTGTTGTTTACTACGTGGTATTCCGCGCAGTTATCAAAGCGATGAACCTGAAGACTCCTGGTCGTGAAGAAGAAGATAAGAACGCAGGCGCAGCCGTTGAAGGTTCTGAGCTAGCGAAAAACCTAGTAATGGCATTCGGTGGTAAAGACAACATCACTGGTCTTGACGCTTGTATCACTCGTCTACGTGTATCAGTAGCCGACGTTGAGAAAGTTGACCAGTCTGGTCTGAAGCAACTAGGTGCAGCAGGTGTTGTTGTCGCAGGTAGCGGTGTACAGGCTATCTTCGGTACTAAGTCTGACAACCTGAAATCTGACATGGATGAGTGGATTCGTAACAACTAATACGAATTACTGAACTGTGTTATCAAAGGGGGAGCTTCGGCTCCCCCTTTTTGCGTTAGGGCGATACGGAGAAATGATCGGTCAGCCAAGTTACAGTGCACGCTGAGGTGAATATGGCAAAGAGTGTAAGTTCCTTGTATAGAGCACCAGAGACTGATTAAAGGCTGTGTCGGGAATCCTATGACGTATTTTGAGCGACTCCCAACGCTTATCCGAAGTGCAGTGTTCGATGCTGGGCGTGTCGGGGATTCCAACTCTTTGTCTCGATAGAGTAATAGCCTTGTTAGAGAGGCGGTCTTGATAGATAGGTGTTCTTGATAGATAGGTGCTATTGGAAGATGGCGTATGCAGAGCGAGCTCAGTGCGTTCAATTGGGGGGAGGAATCGGAAGGAAAAGGCTGTTCGGTATCACTGTAGTAAGTATGGTTAGTGATGCTTAGTAGCCTGATATGCTCGCTGATACGAGCATATCAGGCACTGGTATCGCCCACCTGCTGGCGTTACAGCGAAAGGAAAAACAAGATAAGCACCGGTACTAGCAAGCTAAGGATAAACCCACTGACAATGGCGATAGGCACACAGCGGATACCGCCACAGCTTTGGATGATCGGTAGGGTGAAGTCCATAGCAGTGGCTCCGGCATAGCCGATAGCGGTGCTGGGGTAGCGTGCAATGATCATCGGGATCAGGCTCAATGCAATGAGCTCGCGCATTAATTCGTTGAGGAAAGCCACCCCGCCCATCACAGGACCGAGACTGTCACCAATCAGAATACCGGCCAACGAGTACCAGCCAAAGCCGGAAGCCATCGCTAGACCGTGTTGGTAAGGCAGGTCAAGCAGCCAAGCGGCAATGAGGCCGCCAGGTAGCGATGTCGCAACAATTGTCAAAGCAATGAGCATCCCTTTCTTGTTGAGCAGGATTTGCTTTAGGGTCATCCCGCTGTTTCGCAGCTGTATCCCGATCATGAACAGCAGGAGTAGCAAAATGGCTTCGCTGGCCTTGTCGACCCATCCAAGATCGATGCCCGCAATCAGACCGACAACAAGGCCGCCAGCAACGACGAAAATGAGTTTGACTGATTCCATCATCATGGTGAGGAAGGGGAGCTTTTGGTTTTGTTGAGCGGTTTCTGTTGGTAGTAGCTTGTCTAAAAGTGGCAGAGCCAGCAAATTACAGCCACTGATCAGCGAGAAGAAGACCAAGGTGTAAATTACAATCTGATTGAGATTCTGGCCAATATTATCAAGCCCCGCCAGACTCAATCCCATTAAGGCCAAGATAACCAGTACTAAGCGGCTGGTTTGGGTATTGATAAAATTCAGTACCGAGGGTTTATTTATCGGGATCAGATAGCCGATCACCAGCGGGAGGAAAATATAGAGCATGCCTGAAAACATAATCATCCTTAAACAGCGTTACCGCGGTATATGTCCTGTTACCTTGCTGTCTTACCTAGGGTGAGACTACCTATTGTATATGTGGTGCGTATATAGGGCGTGCCCGTGCACAGAGTGACTCCGGCACGGTGGTCTTGCATTCTCGATGGCTCGTTGTGACGAGCATCTTGAGGGGTCTAGAGTCTATAGTGTTTATCGCAGATTCTATCGGTGTGTCAATCTTCTGTTGGTCGATACGGTATGATCAGAGTTCTCCTGTTTTAAATACTGCCTTGAGGTGCTGATTGAACACGTCATCGGGAAGGTTAGTAAGATCGTACATAACCTCCGCGGCTGCCAGATCCATTTCGACATGGTGCTCTTCGATGGCCTCATCGTTGTTTTTGTACATCAGCAGATGGTGAGCCATTCGTGCGGTGTCAAGATACAGGTGCTCGCATAGCGCAGAGCGGAACGGTACCGGCATATTGGACGCGACCTCTAGATAGTCATCGTCAAATCCCCAGTGCTGCAGAACCAGCAGGCTCGCCTGTTGGCAGCAGTGCTCGAAAACGTACTTTGCAATTTCAATATCGAGGAAATTACCGCTATCGAGATAGAGCTGGTATTCGTGGACAAGGCTAAATAGGCCGATATCGGCAAACAAGCCTGCCAGTAATGCCTTTTCCGGTTCGATGGCCTTGGGAAATTCATCATGTTTGGCCAGACCGGCCGCAATAAGCCCCATTGTTGCCGCGAGCTGACGAGAGCGGACTGCACTTTGCATTAGTAGCTGATTGCAATGCTGGCTAAAGTTATGCCGTGTTTTGAGGTCTTCGATAGCCTTGGCGGTGACAATATCCCTGACTCGAACAATACCAAGCCGGCCTACGGCGGTATGGATATCGTGGCAAATGACATTACGGCGATTAAACAGCATCGTATTGGAAATTTTCAGGATATAGGCAGCCATCCCCGGATCTTCCAATAGGAGCGCGGCGACTTTATGAATCGTCGTATCGTCTCGGTTGCATAATTTATGCAATTGATTGAGAACTTTTGGCACCGGGGGTAAGGTCAGGCGATTTTTAGTTATCGCAGACTTAACCAAGGTGCAAAATTCGGATTCTAGCCCTTTAACAAGCTTATCGTGCTCAGGTTTGAGCCAAAAAAATGAAACATGAGACATGAGTAATAGATACATACTCTTACAGTAAGATGACGGGGCTAGTTTAACTAGTCATGAAGCGTAAAGGTAGTTCTATAAACAGTAAATTTTGTTAGATTTATTCAGAATTGGTTACTTATTCTTCGAAAAAAAGTCTATGAAGGAATCGGCATGTGAGTTTTGGACTATCTTGGGTAATCAGCAATTGTTTGTAATGAACCTCTAGCGGTAAGACTTCTATCCATCGTTGGCAGATCCAGCTGAGGTTTTTATAGTGGGGATCTGGGTACAAAGCACCGATTTCTGGCATGGTTTCAAAAAACAGCTGGAGTTTATCCGCTAACTCACAGTCTTCTTCTTCGACGGGGCTGGTTGGCCAGTTGGGATATTCCGTGTACTCAGCACTGAGTAAGTCGTCATATTCGACATGGATTTGGGTAAGACGAACTTTTTGAGTGCCTATGATCTGGAGTTTCAGGCCGCCATTATCATTTTGGTCGAAATCGGTAATGGTGCAGAGAGTCGCAATAGCCGGAATTTTGGCGATTTCGTTATTAATGGCCTCTTCGCTGAGCATGCATAAAGCAAAAGGACGTATTTGAGCCAGCGACATCTTCATCATTCTGATGTGCCGTTCTTCGACAATATTTATTTCGGTCTTCCCCTCTGGCAATAAATGACTGGCAGAAGGAAAGAGGGAAACTCTGTCACTTGCATTCTCTTTAGGCATATTTTCGCAAATATCGTGGATTTCTAAGATCAGTTTAGGTGATTTTGCTCCAGAATCTATTGCTCACATTAAGGTCGCTTTTGTCACAAAACGCTTAATTCGCAATCCATAATATGTCTGAAATCTCACTTTGGCATGTTCATTGTTTCATATGTAGCAATTATTTCCGGGGTGTGTCATTGTCAATTTGTTGACGCTTGGTGTTTGGCGTTACTGGAAAATCAACCAATAACGTTTAACAGGAGAAATATTGTGCATTTATTCAAGGAAGAGTTATTTAATTTTCTTCAAAAATTTGGTGAGTTTGACAAACGCTCGATGTTTGGCGGAACAGGTATTTTCCTGAACGGTGCCATGTATGCGATTATCACCGATAAGGCTATTTACCTTCGCGGTGGCGATGAGTTGGATCATCAACTGGTTGAGTTAGGCTGCGAGAAATTCAGGCATATCAAACGCAGTACAACGGCTGTCGTTAACTACTACGACATTACCACCTTGTACGTCAGTGATAAGGCCCTCTCATCAGATCTAATTAATCAATCAATTAATGTATCAGTCTTGGAAAAAGCTGATAAATTATCAGATAAAAGTAAAAGGATCAGGGACTTGCCAAATATGCGCCTAACATTGGAGCGCATGGTTAAAAAGGCCGGCATTCCTGATGTAAGCAGTTTCCTTTCATTGGGGGCTGCAGAGGTGTACCGCAAGGTTCGCCAAAGCCAAGGTAAAGATTTGGATGTAAAATTACTTTGGATGTTTGCAGGGGCGATTGACGGTTGTCATTGGTCTTTGCTTAAAGACGACGATAAGCAAAAGTTATTACGTGCTCTTGAATAAGAGGTAGCACATATTTTTTGCAGAGTATTAGGGTCTAAAACGTTTGGTGGAGATCAGCGTAATAGGCCCTAGCTCCGATCCTCTTGGTGGTGTTTTTGTTGTATGATCCCTCTCATAACTTACAGACCCACTTTCTGAACTTGCCATGCAATTACCTCGACTAACCGGCTCAATCCTTTCAGGACTCCACTGTTTTCTTATTGCAGCGGATCAAATGAGTTTTACCCGTGCTGCCGAAATTTTATGCCTGACACAAAGTGCGGTCAGTCATAAAATCAAAAACCTCGAAGAAGCTTTGGGGGTTACGCTTTTTATTCGTCAGCCAAGACGCTTGAGCCTGACGGATGACGGGAAGCGCCTCAAAGAGGTCGTTGCCCAGAATTTTGGCGATTTGGCCAATGAGCTGCGCGAGTTGCGTACCCAAGAACTTTGCGGCGATCTCAATATCTCAGTACCGCCGACATTCGCCCAGCGCTGGTTGTTGCCGCGCCTGAAGCGTTTTATTGATAAATACCCATCTTTGCGTATTCATTTACGTACCCGCAACGAGCTGGTGGATTTCCAGACTGAGTCGTTTGACTGCGCAATCTACTTTGGTAACGGTAAGCACAGTGGTTTGCATGTGGTCAAGCTGATGGACGAGAGCATGATGCCGGTCTGCAGCCATGATTATGCGAAGCGTCATCATTTGTATGGCAATCCGGCAAATTTAACCGCTTGTATGCTGCTTCATGATGCCGCCCCTTGGGCCAAGGCCGGCCGCAATGACGAATGGCAGTACTGGGCACAGCAAAATGGGGTTTTGCTGCCTGATGGGACCGGTTGTACCTTTGACCGTGCAGATTTGTCGCTGCAGGCGGCAGAGCGGGGGATTGGGGTGGCGATGGGGCGTGCTTCTTTTATCGCCGAGCAGCTCGAGAGCGGTCGTTTAGTCGCACCGTTTACCTTATCGGTGCCATCGCCGTTGACGTACTATTTGGTTTGCCGCAAGGAGATGGCGACGTCACCACGGATTAAGGCATTTATCGATTGGCTGGAAGAGATGAAAAAAGTGAGCTGATTTTGGTTTCCCATACAAAAACGCCCCGCGAATATCGCGGGGCGTTGAGTATTTGGATTTCGGTGCGCGTCAATTAGAACTTGAAGCGTGTTGTTACCAACATTTGATCGCCGTAGATTTCGTTGAATCGGCCTGTTACGCCAATTGAGAATAGCTCGGTGGCGTGGAAACGTGCGTAGACGTTACCGATAGTTTTTTCGTAGTCATCAATGTTCAGGTGGCCGATCTGGCCGCCGACTTCTAGCTGTGGACCCAACCATTGGCGAACGCCTAGGTTAACTTCCATACCGAGTCTGCCTGCTGAGGTATCAAAGCGGCCGCTGTCTTTGGCATTGCGTGCTTTCAGCTCACCGGTGATATCTGCCCAGTTATTGATAGGTGCATGGAAACCCACACCTAGTGCCGCGTCCCAGTCACTGTCGAACTCTGTATCAATGCTACCGATGATGTGTGCGTTAGGGTGGATTGATTTGCTAAAGCCCGCACCATAAGTCAGTGGGCTGATACCAATACGAGCCTCAGCATAATCGTAGCTGAAGTTGCTCATTGTTGATGATGTGTCAGCGTGGGCTGCAGAAATTGACGCTAGCATTAAGCTAGTCGCAAGAAGAATTTTACGCATCATAGAATCCATGAAGGTCTTAAAATAATGGGCGTATTTTACTGGACAATAGCCTATTAGCATAGAAATTTGCGGTCACTAGTGCTTTTTTGTGTGTAAAAAAGTTATTAGTGCATTCTTTTTTAATCCCTTTCACAGCAATGATAAGCAAGTTTTTAAATGTGATTATTGGTTATACGGGGAAACATATCATGACAAATAAAGACAAAAACCGGTAAGGCCAAAGGGGCATATTTCTGCATTATCTCAAGCTGTGTCTTTGCAGAGGTGACCTCAAAAGCGTGCGGGATATGAGGGGGGAATAAGGCAGGTTGAGTACCTGCCTTACTGTTGAAAGATTGAAAGGTAGCCACTGATGGTACGGCCTGTATGTGAATTACTTGATCAGCTCGTTACCAGAGGTTTTGCCTGCTTCGAACTGTGCAATATTGTTTAACGTTGTATCGGCAATATTACCCAATGCCTCTTCGGTCAGGAATGCTTGATGGCCGGTAAACAGTACGTTATGACAGGAAGACAAGCGGCGGAAGACATCATCGGTGATGACGTCGTTTGATTTGTCTTCGAAGAACAGGTCTTTTTCATTTTCGTAAACGTCGATCCCCAACGAACCAATTTTGCCCACTTTTAGGGCTTCAATCGCATCTTTGGAGTTGAGCAGCTCGCCACGGCTGGTATTGATGATCATCACCCCATCACGCATTTGCGCGAAGGCATTGGCGTTAAGCATGTGGAAGTTTTCCTGTGTCATTGGGCAGTGCAGGGTGATGACATCAGCCTGGCGGTAGATCTCTTCCAAGGAGGTATAGGTAACACCCAGTTCGATGGCCAGTGGATTTTCGAACGGGTCGAAGGCGAGGATATTCATGCCCAAACCTTTGAGGATCCGGATGGTTGCGATCCCGATTTTCCCGGTGCCGATAACGCCGACGGTACGTCCGTGGAAGTTGAAGCCCGTCAGCCCTTCAAGGGAGAAGTTGGCATCACGGGTACGCTGGTATGCTCGGTGGATTCGTCGGTTTAGGCTTAGCATCAAGCCAAGGGTATGTTCCGCAATGGCTTCCGGTGAGTAGGCGGGTACACGGACGACTTGGATACCTAGATCCTGTGCGGCATCAAGATCCACCTTGTCAAAACCAGCACAACGCATGGCAACCAGACGTACATTACTGGCGGCGAGCTTTTCCAAGACTGAACGGCTGAGATCATCATTGACGAAGGCACAAACCGCATCGTAGCCGTGGGCCATTTTTGCTGTTTGTTCGGTCAAGCGGAAGTCGAAGAAATCAAGCTGGTGGCCATAGTGCTGGTTGATCAGCTCGAAGGATTTTTGGTCGTACTTTTTGGTACTGAAGACTGCAACTTTCATCGGTCACCTTTCCGGTTTGCCATCGGCGACACCGATATAAAGAGGCAATTTTCCATATGCCCCTGGACGGGCTGCCGCACGATAGTATCGTTGAATCATTTTAATTTGTGATCAAGATAACATTTTAACGGGCAAGCGGAAAGTTAATTGTGTGACAAATTGGGCTGGTCGGTTTTGTAAAAGCAGACCAGCCGAGTGGTTAGATATCTGACAACGAAAGCCGCCTGTCGCTTAATGCTTCCATGATTCGAGTGGTATCGAGAACTTGGATCCACGGCATTAAATCTTGCTCATTGTCGATGATGTAGCTTGTGAGTTGTTCGATGACAATCTGTTTGAGCTCATCGCCATTCCACGGTTTGGCGATATAGTAATCAAGGCTGGCATTGTTGACGGCTTTGACCGTTTCTTCAAGTCCGGCTTGGCCGGTAAGCAAAACCTTGCGGGCATGGGTAGTTTCGTCTTGCTGTTTTAGCTCGATCAGAAATTCGATGCCCGTTTCGCCCGGCATGATGTGGTCACACAGGATCAAGGCGAGAGGGATATGATCACCGATAGATTCCGCCAGTACCTCTTTGGCTTCGTCGACCGACTCGGCTGCTTCAATAATAAAATATTCCTCGAGGCTGCTGAGATCGTTGATGACACTGTCGAGGACCTCCCGCTCATCGTCCACGCATAGGATCAGATATTTGTTCATCGGCGCCTCCTTATATGGCGTTGTCCAAAGGTAATGTGACGATCATTTTGGTGTAGCGGTTGGGCTCTGAGTCCACCCGGATGTTGCCGTGATGCTGGTGGATGATCTGCTGGCAAACCGACAGGCCGATACCCAAACCAAAATTACCTTCGCGTTTAGTAGTGAAATTGAGTTCGAATATTTTCTTCTGCTGGTCGGGCTGGATCCCCTTGCCGTTGTCTTTCACTTCGACCTCGATGGCCGGTGTGTTATTGCTGGTTGAGACGAGGCGTGTCGTCACTCTTATTTCACCGGGTTCCTGATCGATAGCATCAAGGGCGTTTGAAATCAGATTGGTCCATACCTGCTGTAGGGCGATGGGCTGGCAGCATAGCTCGGGGAGCGGCGCATAATCTTTGATCAGCCGGTGTCGCTTGAGCTTGTTCTCGAAAATGACCAGTGTGTCTTCCAGCCCTTCATGGATATCGACGCAATGCAGAGTTTCATCATCTTGTCGGGCGTAGCTTTTCAGGCTCTTGACCAGATCGGCAATGCGCTGGGCGCAGACATTAATTGATCGTAGGAAGTTACCCATCTGATAGTAGTTGTCCCACTCGTTGAGCAGTGGCCCGAGTTGCTTTTTCTGGGGGAGCAACCAGTTTTCGAGGTAATCTGCCGAGTCGATACCCATTTGAACGACTTTGCGGGCCTGCTGGCGATCACCCAGGATCGATTCCAACTGGCGGGCACGCTGGCGGGCTTCAGAGGTTGAAAGCGGTCGCGACTCCATCGCCTGTTCGAGGATATGGTTGCCCCGGATTTGGTTTTCATGGCTAAGCGGGGTATTGGTGAGCTTGCTGATGGTCTGCTTCAATGTATCGCTGCCGCGCAGAATAGCCGAAACGGGGTTGTTGAGTTCATGGGCGACCCCTGCCACCAGTTGGCCGAGCATGGCCATTTTTTCTTTTTCGATCAGCTGATGGTAGGCGTTGTCGAGTGACGTCAGGGTTTGCTGCAGCCGGAGTTCGGTTTGGATACTGCCCTGCAGCCGACGGTTGAAGTTGCGCAGCAGCAGGTTGGTGAACAAGGGCAGGAGATCGGTTTTGGAGTTCATCACCCGGTTGAACAGGGTACGGTCCAGCTTGATCACTGAGGTTTTGCACAGAGTGATCCCGGTTGAGAACGAGCGCTCGCCGGTGACAAAGGACATGCCGCCAACGAGATGCCCCGGGCCAACCTTGACGACCTCGTGTTGGCATTGGTGCTCATCATTCTTGTAGAGCGCCACTTCACCTTCGGTGATAAACCACAGAAAGTGATTGGCTTCCCCTTCTTGGGTCAAGACATGTTGCTTGCTGTAGGTTCGGCAGGCCTGGCTTTCATCATTGAGGGCGAAAAACTCGTGCAACGCATCGGAAACCTGTTTGGCGAGGGTGGCGTCGTCAAGGGTGCTGGTATCGCGGATAAACCCCGAGCGAAAACGTGACATCTGGTTTTCGATATGGGCGTTGAGAATTCTTCGGTGGTCAAGTAGTTGGCTGTATCTGAGCCAGTCTTCATCGGGGTACTTGAGAATGAAGTTGGTCAGCTCTTTGATGAGTACCTGCTGGAGTTCGTGGGGATTCCAAGGTTTGGTCAAACAGTAATGCAGTCGGCCTTCGTTGACAGCCTGAACAATGTTGTCGAGCTGGGGTTTGTCGTTGATTAGTACCGTGCGGGCTTGTTGGGTAACGGGATACTGGTCAAGGCTGATCAGAAATTCGACCCCGCTATCGGTGCCGAGTTCATGGTCGCATATCACCATTGCCACTCGCTGATGTTGAGTGCTGATATCGGCCAAAACGCGTTGTGCGTCATCGGTACTGAAGGCGCTGTAGATGTCGAATAGCTCGGCGAAAGGAGCCAGTTCATTGTTCAGGCATTCTACAACGAGTGGATCGTCGTCGAGACAGACAATGGCAAAATTATTCACCCTTATTCCTTCTTTAATCCAAGACCTTAGCAAATTCGAGTGTATAGTAATCATCCGGTTCAGACTGAGAAGCGGCTAGCATCTTGGCATTGCTGGGCGCAGATCGCGATAAATCCATGATAGTCAATGCGTGTCGGTAGAGCTGTGGTAGAATAGCGGAAATATGCAAAGGAATTAGGGTGATAGGATCATGCTGAAACAACTCGGTGCTGCTGGTGGTGCAGTAGCTATTGCGTTATGTTGGCCATTTGCAACCGGTCAGATCGGTGAGCGAATTTATTTAGATACCGTGGCCAAATATGATAACCCATATCTGGCCGTGACCAACGAGAGCTACCAGCGGGGCTATTTGTCGTCGGAAGCCCTGTCTAAGATCACGCTCAAAGATGAGCTCAAACTGTATTTTGAAGATGAAGGCCTGCCAACGGTATGGGAAGTCCGACACCACATTCAGCATGGTTTGTTTGGTGTATCGACAGACAGCGAGTTGGTGGTTGATCCTGCTCTGCAGCCTATTGTTGCTAAAATGTGGGGGCAGGGCGTGTCTCCGGTGGTATTTACGACCGATACCGCACTGACCCGCAAGACTGATTTCACCTTTGAAGTGCTACCAGCAAAAGCAGAGAATGCTGATGGCACGGAAATGGATTTTGCTGGCTTTAGCATGAGCGGTAACGTGGATGCTGATGGCGCAGGAGAATTTGCTTACCAGTTACCGTCAGCCGTTGTTACGACAGTCGCGCAAGAAGCGATGGTGGTTAAAGGCTTGAGCGGTGGTGGCAAGGGCCACCTAGATGGTCAATATTGGATTGGTACGCAAACATTTGATGTAAATAGCCTGACATTCAAAGATGCGTCGTCCGATCAGCAGGTATCTATTAATGGCTTGTCGGTAGGCATGGAAAATAAACTGACAGAGCCGGGAGCATCGCCAGCAACGCTATTGACCAATAGCAACAGCATTAAAATTAAGCAGCTGGTGTCACTGGATGGTGGTGAGTTTAATAATTTCAATTTTGCCATGTCGTTTTCCGGTTTGGATTATCCGTCGATGTCAACGCTGGGTAGCATGGCCGATAAGTTGGATGATACCCTGGACCCGCAACAGATTGAGGCCGCGACACAGGCGCTGGATATGCTCGTTGAGAAAGGGCTGACTTTTTCGATCAGCGATCTGAGTGTCGATACACCACAAGGTGATATCGACAGCCACCTGCGTCTTACTATCGAGCCGGGCATGACAGGGGTATCCAATAATATCGAACGATTGGCCGAGCAACTGGCTGGCGAGATTAGCATTAAGCTGCCCGTAGAGCTTGTTGAGAGCAATCCGGCGTTGCATGAACGAGCGACGATATTGGAGCAAAGTGCAATTGCCGAGCGAAATGCGAGTCATTATTTGCTTAATATGAAGATTGACGGGGACAAGATCATTTTGGCCTCTGGCGATCAATTGCCGCTGCACATGCTTTTCATGCTGTTCATGTAGCTTGATAGATTGTTGCAATGAAAGCCGCCAGCAAAGGCGGCTTTTTTTATTATGTTTGGCCTGTGCTTGTGACATTCTGCTATTGGCTGTCGCGTTATCGAAACGGCCTATTGATGAAATTGGCAATTTCAATTTAGTAATTTCAACGAAATAGACGACACTTAAATCAAAAGGTAGTCACGATGAGAGTGGCTAGAATTGAATCCAAAGGTTAGTGTGGCATTAATAGAGTCAATGCTTGCTCTGGCCAAAACTCGTGAAGTTAGGGGGATGCATGGAGTCGTTAAAAGTTAAAGATTATATGAATGCGCGCCCAGTGACATTTGAACCTAAAATGTCGCTTTCGAAAGCTTTGGATAAGCTGCTTACTTCCAAGCAAATTGGTGGGCCGGTGGTTGATGAGAGCCGAGCGGTCGTTGGGTTCTTGTCCGAGCAGGACATGATCCATAAATTGCTCAAGGTTGGTTACTATTGCCAAGATACCTACACCGTCGAGGAGGTAATGCGACCTGACGTGTTAACAGTATCACCCGAGGATTCGATCATTGAGTTGGCTGATACGATGGCAGGGCAAAAGCCCAAAATCTATCCGGTAGTAGAACGCGGCCAGTTAGTGGGCGTGATCACTCGTCGCGATGTGCTGACGGCGATTAGCAACCAGATTGGGGATTGTTTTAAACACCCAGTGTAATACCAAGCATCGTAAATAACGGGTCATCCCCGTTTGCTCATTGACATTAATAAGACAAAAAGGCGCATTATGCGCCTTTTTGCTTTGTATTGCTCAGTGGCGGTATTTTGTTTAGCTAAGTCGTTGCAATACAACCCTCTCTCTTGGCGTTAGTTGGCAGATTCACTCTGTTGCACCATCCCTTTGGTGCAGAACATCATGGCCTCATCTGTGATAATCCTCGATATTTTGTGCCAAATAATGCCGGCATTAAGCGGTTCTGTCCGTTATAAGATCGGGCTCTGATTATTCATAAAAATATTGATATTTGACCGCTTTATTGATCTAACTCGGTGAAATTACACCCTTTTGTTAGCAGAATTGCCCAAATCGGAATCAATCCGGAAGGCAGGATAGCGCGCTTCTGGATCCCCCTGTTCCAACGGGTTTGCGGTGCTCCTTTCATTGACATTGCTTGCCGGTGGTAGCAGACGCCAGTTTTTGTGTTTTAAGGGAATAATGTCAGCATGCGTCAATATATCAGGTACATAGTGCCTATCCTCATTCCACTCATTATCATCTTGCTACCGGCAAGTGCGTTTCCCGTTGAGGGGCTAACGGTGATCCAGCAGCGGGTGATTGCGATCTTCCTGTTGGCTGCCTTGTGTTGGGTGCTCGAACCCATTCCGATCTATGCCACATCGGTGGTGATTATCGTGCTTGAATTGCTACTGCTTTCCAATAAGGGCTTTTTTCTGTTTCGTGCTGAGGAGGGAGAGCCGCATTTTGGTGAGTTGCTTAATTACAGCGATATCATGGCAACCTTTGCCAGTCCGATCATCATGCTGTTCCTCGGCGGTTTCTTTCTGGCTATGGCCGCAACCAAGTACCGGTTGGATGTCAACTTGGCGCGGGTGCTGCTAAAGCCGTTTGGCAACCAGCCCAAATACGTCATGTTCGGTTTGATGCTGATCACGGCGATTTTCTCGATGTTCATGTCCAATACTGCTACGACGGCGATGATGTTGTCGATTCTGGCCCCCGTGATTGCACTGTTCGGTGCCAAGGATCCCGGCAAGATAGCTTTTGCGCTGTGTATTCCTGTCGCGGCCAACATTGGTGGTATTGGTACCCCAATCGGTACCCCTCCCAATGCCATCGCGTTGAAATACCTGACTGGCGAGAACCTGATTACGTTCGGTGAGTGGATGTTCTTTGGGGTACCGTTTGTTGCGGTGCTGCTGGTTTTTGCTTGGTTTTTGATTAACGCCCTGTATCCGGCCCAGCAAGAGAAGATCGAGCTGAGTATCAAAGGGAAGTTCCTGAAAACGCCAAAGGCGATCACCGTGTATGTGACATTTGCCCTGACGATTATCTTGTGGCTGATGGGCTCAACGCATGGCATGAACTCGTATACCGTTGCATTGATCCCAGTGGCTGTTTTTTCACTGACCGGCATCATCAACAAAGAAGACCTGAAGAAAATTTCATGGGATGTGTTGTGGTTGGTTTCTGGCGGTATTGCGCTTGGTTTGGCCCTTGATCAGACAGGGCTGGCGAAGCTGATGGTACACAGCATTCCTTTTGACAGTTATTCACCGTATGTGGTGCTGTTGGGGGCGGCCGCCTTGTGTTTGTTGATGGCTAACTTTATGTCTCATACCGCCACTGCCAACTTGTTGATGCCGATAATGGCTGCCTTGGGTACGTCGATGGCATCGTTGGTGCCGTTGGGGGGGGAAATTACCTTGATTCTGGTGGTTACCTTTGCGGCTTCGCTTGGTATGTCGCTGCCGATCAGTACGCCGCCGAATGCCCTTGCTCATGCTACCGGACATGTTGAAAGTAATCAGATGGCCCGAGTCGGCGTTATTATTGGTGTCGTCGGTGTGGCATTGAGCTTTGCAATGATTTGGCTGCTACACCTGATTGATCATATTTAAGAGAGCCGCTATGCACCAGCCAAAGGCCATGCAACGTATTATTGATGTTTACTTTCGTGATCCTGCCCGAACCACGTTGGTGAAGGCGGGAACGCAAGTACTGGTACAAGATGGCCATAACGACAGGCTTTACTGGGTAAAAAAAGGGGAGCTCTATGGCTATCTGGACAATGGCGGGATGAAAACCAAGGTGTTTCAGGTAAGTCAGGGGATGTTCTTCGGTGTCCATAGCTTCTTTGCCCAGACTTTGATGGCCTCGACCACGGTGGTGGCCGAAAAAGACAGCGAACTGGCTTGGATTGATTTGGAAACCCGTCCCGTAGAGCCAGAGGTATACGGCTCGTTGGCCGAGCAGTTTATGCCGGTCATGGTTCATGAGCTGGCTCAGCGCCAGATGATGACCGGCTTGCAGGCCATTGAAAAAGAAAAGGCGTTGCAGAAGCTCTATGCGGCAGAGCAGATGACGACGCTTGGCCAGTTGGCGGCCGGTATTGCCCACGAGCTGAATAACGCTGTCGGTGTGATCAGCAGCAAGACCGAAGGGTTACAGCAGGGGATTTGTCGGTTGCTTGAGGAGAGCAAGCCCCATGTCAGCCCATTCATTGATTTGGGGATTTATACCGGCCAGTCGGCGACGTCTGCCGAGGTTCGAGCCCGAGCTAAGGAATTGCAATTAGCGCATTCTCTTGAACGGGAGCAGGCTCGGCAATTGGCGCGGGCGCTGCCCGAAGGGGAGGTGCCGGCTTATTGGTTGGATAACCTCGATGAGGCGTTGCAATACTGGGATATTGGCCGTGATATTCATGATATGCGTATTGCTGCCAAGCATGCCGCCAGTATTGTGCGTTCAGTCAAGCAATTGGGGGGAACCGATACGGCTCGTCAGCCGGATGTCGATGTCAATGATACTATTCATAAGTCGTTGGCCTTGCTGCAAAGCAACCTGCGTCGAGTGAACGTGGTATTGCGCCCGGCAGTATTGCCGTGCATTACGGCCAGTGCCACTGAGTTGGTGCAGGTCTGGGTGAATATAATCAAGAATGCCTGCGATGCAATGGAGCGAACTGATGATCCCCAGATAGAGATCATTACGCGCCATTCCAAGAACCGTTTGCTGATTACGATTAGCAATAACGGGCCGATGATTGACGAAGCGACGCGGCGCAAGGTGTTCCAGCCAAACTTCACCACCAAAAAGGGGGGCCTGTCGTTTGGCCTCGGGCTCGGGCTCTCTATCGTGCAGCGTATTGTGCATAGCTACGGCGGTACAATTGCATTGAAGAGTGACCCCGAGAAAACCAAGTTTCGTATTAAACTGCCAATCGCGTAAGGGATGGTTATGGAAAAACTAAATATCATCTGTGTCGATGATCAAAGGGAAGTGCTCAGTGCGGTATTGAAGGATTTGGCTCCGCTGAACGATTTCTTCCATGTTGAAGACTGCGAGTCAGCGGATGAGGCGTTGGAGCTGATGGACGAACTGGATGCTGAGGGTGAGCATATTGCCTTAGTGATTTCAGACCATGTGATGCCGGGCAAGACTGGTGTAGAGCTGCTGACAGAAATCTCCCAAGATCCCCGTTTTATTAAAACAAAGAAAGTGTTGCTGACAGGGCAAGCGACCCACCAAGATACGATTGCGGCGATTAATCGTGCCCGTATTGAAAGTTATTTCGAAAAGCCGTGGAAGGCGGAGAGCCTGCTGACGGCAGCCCGTAGTTTGATCACCGAGTACGTGTTCGATATGGGGTTGGATTACCAGCCTTGGATCGACATTCTCGACAATAGCGTGGTGTTTCGCCGTTTGAGCTAAACAACACGGTGTGACAGAAAGAGCATCAGATAGCAAAGCAGGCCTCGGCCTGCTTTTTTGTTTTTTTACTCGTTCTGCTTTTGTTGGTGACGAGATTATCTGTTACCTGCCGCTTCTTGCCTCCATTTATGATTGATAGACAAGAAGATGTTTGCGGGTAAAATACATTTTACTTTTTAATAATAAAACTATAAACCATGTCGAGTAGTATCAAATTCAAACCGAAAGTATACGGACAAGCGAAGCTAAACTGTGTGTGTTTAGGCTTAGCCTCTATTATTGTATTTTTTATGGGCTTACTTGAAGATAAGCTTTGGTTCTTAACTTTAATCATGTCGGTGCCGCTGTTCCTTCTCAGCTTATATTTGCTTCGGCGAATAACTCAAAACGCGTCTCCTTTAACGATCAATAAAGATGGTATCTATTATGAATCGATAGAAAAAGCCCATGGTGTGAAGTTTATTCCGTGGTCTGCTGTGAGTAGATTCAAGCATTTTAATTTTGCAAACTTCAACCTACTTCATGATGAAGACGGCGATATTGTTGGATCGGTCAGATCAGCGGATAGAGCGAATTATATTGTTATCTACTTTAATGACTCGGAGTTTAAGGAAAAAATTAAATGCTCTTTTTGCCATAGGCTTATTCATGGCAAGTCAGTAATTATTGATTTAAACTGGCTGGAATGTAAAAGTAGCGATGTGAAAAATGCAATCAATATTCGTTACATTGATTACTTGGAAAAAGAAGCCAAAAAGAAAAAGCGCGCATTAGCCGCTTAATTGTGTCAGCAAGCATCCCTCATAGAAGCTAACAGAGAAAAATTCGCATTTGGGCCTTGACCTTGGATATAGCTCCAAGGTTTATAGTGATTGTAATGATGAAATGTCTCATCAGTATTCACTACAAGGAGCGTGCCCATGTGTGCACAATGCAATAACAAGAAGTTCCACGTTCATGCGGCAGCGTCACAGGCGGCTTCATCCGCCTCTGTCGTTGTCGAGAATAACACCCATACAGAGGCTTGTTGCGCCACAGGCAGTTGCCAAGCCTCGACGTCCTCGGCATCCGCCGTGGCGACTCATGGGCCTACGACTGATGGCGAGCTCTCCGGTGATGATGATCCTGCCTCCCGCCCACGCCATGGATTTTCGATAAATAAAATCACTTCCGCAGAGGCAGCTAATACATCCAACATCCATTTATCTTCAGAACCATTACCGCCGTCGGCAGAGAGCCCCGCGTGTGATGGTGGCCATTGTTGTAGCTCTGTATCCCATGATGAAGGCGAGCCAGAGATAGCACCGGGGAGCTATAGTACGACTTTGAGCTGGAAAGTCGGCGGGATGGATTGCCCGAGCTGTGCTAAGAAGCTGGAAACGGCGATTGCCTCGCTTGAGGGGGTTGTTTCGGCGAAAGTGATGTTTGCCACCGAAAAGTTGGTGGTTAATTGTGATTCAACGGCATTGTCTGATGCCATTATTGCCAAGACTCGCGAAACGGGTTTCTTGCTGATCACCTCCGACAGTCAGGATGAGCAGGTGAAGCCGCAGAGTTTTTGGCGGGAGCACCTATCGGTTTTGTTGATTTCGGCGCTGATGCTGGTGTCGTTTTTGCTTAGCAAACATTCTGAGTCACTTGGGTTTGCCGCCTTTACGGCAACGACCCTGGTTGGCCTGCTGCCTATTGCCCGTAAGGCTGTGCGCCTTGCCAAGAACGGTTCACCGTTCTCTATCGAGACCTTGATGAGTGTCGCCGCGATTGGTGCGCTGTATCTGGGCGAAACCGCCGAGGCTGCGATGGTGCTGCTGCTGTTTTTGATCGGTGAGCAGCTAGAGGGTTTTGCCTCGGCCAAGGCACGCAGTGGGGTGAAGGCTTTGATGGCATTGGTGCCTGAAAAAGCTTCACGTATTTTGGCTGATGGCAGCAAGGAATTGGTGGCGGCCAGCGCGTTGCAACCGGGTGATGTTATCGAGGTTGCCCCTGGTGGCAGATTGCCAGCCGATGTGGAATTGCTTGATATTGCCGCCAGTTTTGACGAAAGCGCGCTGACCGGTGAATCGGTTCCCGTTGAGCGTCAGCCTGGTGAGCAGGTAATGGCAGGAGCGTTGGTGGCGGATAAGGTGGTGCGGTTGCGTATCGTGTCCCAGCAGGGCGAGAATGCGATCGATCGTATTTTGCATCTGATTGAGGATGCAGAGTCCCGTAAGGCGCCGCTTGAACGCTTTGTTGATCGCTTTAGTCGTTGGTATACGCCTGCCATGATTGTGTTGGCAGCAATGGTGGTGGTGATCCCGCCGCTGTTGTTCGCTCAAAGCTGGGATGAGTGGCTCTACAAGGGGTTGACGTTGTTGTTGATTGCTTGTCCTTGTGCCTTGGTTATCTCTATTCCGGCGGCGATTACCTCTGGTTTGGCGGCTGCGACTCGCCGTGGTGCCTTGATCAAAGGCGGTGCGGCCCTAGAGCAGTTGGGACGGATTCAGACCGTTGCATTTGATAAAACAGGCACCTTGACTCAGGGCAAGCCCGTGCTGACGGATACCGTGTGCTGGGATAACGATACATCCCGCATGCTACGCCAGAGTGCTGCGGTTGAAATGGGCTCGGCTCACCCGTTGGCACAGGCCGTTATCTCGGCTGCGCAGGAGCAAGGGCTTACTGTTGTGGATGCGATGCACCGTGAGGCTCTGCCGGGACGAGGGATCAAAGGGGAGATCGAAGGGGATACCGTGATGCTGCTTGCTGCTGACCGGTTGCCAGAAGGGGTTGTGTTGGATGATGCCCAGCGTGAAGCGGTCTTTGCCCTTGAGGATCAGGGCAAGACGCTAGTAGTGGTATTGCGTAACAACCAACCGGTTGGCCTGCTGGCGTGGCGTGATAATTTGCGCGAAGACAGTGCCAAGGCCGTCTCCAACCTGAAAAAAATGGGGATCCATGCCGTGATGTTGACGGGTGACAACCCGCGTGCGGCAGCCGCGATTGCTGGCGAAATCGGCATTGATTTCCGCGCAGGTTTGTTACCTGAAGACAAGGTGCGCGAGGTGGAGCTGGCCAACCAGAACCGCCATGTGGCGATGGTCGGTGATGGGATCAACGATGCCCCTGCGATGAAAACGGCGTCGATTGGTATTGCGATGGGGGGCGGCTCCGACGTGGCGTTGGAAACGGCCGATGCCGCACTGACCCATAACCGGGTTGCCGAGCTGCCGATGATGATTGCGCTGTCACGGGCGACATTGTTCAATATCAAGCAGAATATTGTGATTGCGCTGGGCCTGAAAGGGGTCTTCCTTGTGACGACCTTGCTGGGTATGACGGGCTTGTGGGTAGCCGTTATGGCAGACAGTGGTGCGACGGCGTTGGTGACACTCAATGCGCTTCGGTTACTCAAGTTCGATTACAAGGACTAATCTTGTGAGTATAAAAAAAGCACCTTCGGGTGCTTTTTTTTGTGCCGTTTGGGGCTTTCTATCTGCGTGTGCCTGTAGGAGGGTTATTGAGCCGGGCAGTCGCAGTCAGTGGTGCTATTCTTGTTGCTATTCTGCTGTGGTGGATACCATGCCTCAAGGCCTTGCTGGAGACGGCTTGCTGCTTGTTTCGGTGTCATCTTACCTTCCATAACGGAGACACTGGTGCTCCATATCTCTTGTTCGAGATTAGGGGTGCCGCGAGACAGGATCTGGGTGGAGCTGCGAATGGTCGAGTCGCACTGATCACGCCATGACATCATTTTCTGGGCGATAGGATCGTTGACCTCGAAGAAGTGGTTGGATAGGGAGAAGAAGCCGGACAGTTCATTGGTGAGCAACTCGGCAAATTCTGCGGAAGCCATCCAAGTCAGGAAGATTTGTGCCGCCTCGGGGTTCTTGGCCTTGGCGTTGATCCCCATCCCCAGATCGGTATGGTCGCTGAAATAGCAGGCATCGCCTTTGTTCTTCACTGGTGGAGGGAAGGCGCCCATATTCAGCTTGCCCTTGAAGGTCATGATATCCCATGAGCCGGCCGGAAAGACGGCGGCTTTGCCCTCGGCAAAAAGCTGGCGTGAGTCACCGTAGCCACGTTGAGTGGCATCATCTCCCATATATGTTGCCCATTTGGCTAGCTCGGCAAAGGTATCGCGGTAAGCCTGGCTGTCCATCCGTTCCTCGCCGGAAATAAGGGCGCTGCGGCCATCTTCGCCCTGCCAATAGGTTGGGCCGATATTCTGAAATGCCAAAGCATCGGTCTCCCAGCGATCTTTGAGCCCAAGTGCCAGTGGCAAATAACCGGCGCGCTTGGCCTTTTCCAGCACCCAGTAGAAATCAGCCCGAGTGACAGGCTCATTGACCCCTAATGTTTTGAAAATATCTTTGTTGTAGAAGAAACCATGGATGACCGACGCCATCGGCAGGCAGAAGGTCTGTGCGCCGGAGTCTGTCTGCCACGGGGCGAGGGCGAAGCTCGGGAAGTTTTCGATCCCTTCCATTTCGGTTACTTCCTTGAGTAAACCGTCTTTGAACAGCGGCAGCGCGCCGTCGAACGGGCGACATGCCAGCAGATCGCCAGCCTTGCCGCTTTCGATCCGCTGCTTGAGGTATCCGACCGGGTTGGCGTTCCACTGGGCAATTTCAGCCTCAGGGGGAGCGACATACTTCACCGTGATGTCGGGGTAGTGCTTGTTGAATGCCGGGATGATTTTCTGATCCCAGATGGCATTGTCTGCGCGCCATGATTCAATAACCACGGTTTGCTGTGCATGAGCGTATGAAGTGGCTGCCAGTAATAATGCAGCAATAGGGAAAACAGTCGACTTTATCATTGTTACATTCTCACACACGGAAGTTGGCGATCAGGCGTTGTTGTTCTTGGGCAAGAGAAGCCAGCGAGTCGCTGCTTGAGGCAGACTCACGGGCATCTTGCTCCGCTTGGCTTGCTACATTGGCAATGTCATGGATATGTTCGGCAACGTCATGGCAAACTTTGATTTGTTCTTCGGTGGCGTGGGCAACATGCATTGTCATTTGTTGGATAGAGGCCATTCGGCCGGCAATATCCTGAAGGATGTCATCAGTCAGGCGGGTTTGGATGAGGCAATCCTCCATTTGTTTCTGGCTGACGCTCATGGTGCTGGCCATGCTTGATGCGTTGTTTTGCAAATTGCTGATCATTTGTTGGATTTCTTCGGTTGAGCTTTGGGTGCGGGTTGCCAATGCTCGAACCTCATCGGCGACAACGGCAAACCCTCGACCGTGGTCTCCGGCTCGGGCGGCTTCGATGGCAGCATTGAGCGCCAGCAAGTTGGTTTGCTCGGCAATATCCTGAATAACATGCAAGATCGAATCAATATTGTTGGAATACTGGTTGAGTTGCTGAGTATTGGAAACGGCTTCTTCGATGTTCTCTGACAGCAGCTCTGTGAGCTGACGGCTACGGGAGACTTGGCTGCGCCCGTCGTTGGCGGCTTGATTGGTACTGTCAACTTCGGTGACGGTCATTTCGGTTGAGCGTGCAATTTCTTTGGCACTGATTTCCATTTCTAAAATAGCGGCGGAGACTTGATCGGTACGGTTTTTCTGATCTTCGACACGGCTCATTGCCAGCTCGCTGACCGATGCTGAACGACTCGCTTGTTCGAGCAGGTGTTGTGCGCCGTTGCCGAATTTGTCGAGGGTGTGTGACATGGTATCGGCCAGCATGTCGATAGAGCGGCTAAGTTCACCGAATTCGTCGTCAGCCTGGTAGTTGGCGCGGTTTCTCATGTCACCGTCGGCCATTTTTACCAGCATGGCGTTGATGAGGCCGAGGGGCTTTTGAATGCTTCGGGTTGTGCTGAACCCGACCCAAAGGCTGACGCTGGCGGAGACTGCGATCATAATGACGACGTAAAAGAACGCCTTGCTAACCGCAGATTCCGCATCGGCTCGGCTTGAGTGGGCAATTTGCTGAGCATGTTCAGCATAGCTGACAAGCTGGTTTTGGATATTATTGAGCTGCTTCGAGGTTTGTGTTTTAGCCTCTACCAGCTGTTGGTTGATCTCCTGTTGTTTAACCAAAACATCAAGTAGACCGTTATTGCCAAGAGTGAGTGATTTCACTTTGTTGAGGTTGCGCGAATAGCGGGCTTTCACATCGTCTTCGACAGCAATGCGTTCAAGACGTTTGAATGCCATTTCAATGTCTTTGGACAGAACCGCACGCAGCTTGGCAAGATCCGTGTGCTGATCTGCCCGGCGAAGCGATTTGAGATCGCGGGCGATGCCACTGGTGATAAGCTCTGCGCGGTTGTGCAGAGAGCGCTTAGCCGAGGCTTTCTGGAGCAACAAGTTTGCTGCCCATTGGTAAGTATCTTCAAGGCGTAGGAACTGGAGCGCCAATGCCTGCCGTTGGGTAATCAGGTTGAGTGACTGCTGCTGGAGCTGGATCAATGCTTCGGCCTGGATGAAATATTGCCTTGAGTTTTGTCTTAGTGCGTTGATCCGTTGCTGCTCGGCGGGTTGGCGCACATGCTGTTCTGTCTCGTTCAGAATCTGGAAAAATTGCTGTTTCTGTTGCTTGAACGTCGTGTCGATCTGCGATGCCGACGTAGGATCGGTATGGAACGTGCTGACCAGCAAGTTGCTCTGCATTAGTTGGGTTATCAGGTTGCCGGAGGCGACAACCATCGGGGTGGATTGGTCGGTAATTTGCTCAACTTTGCTTTGTAAGGTTGTGGCATTGAATAGACTGACACCGCTAAGCGATGCCATAAGGGCAAACATGATGGCAAAACCGACAACGGTTTTTTGTACAACTGACAACGTCATTATTTTTTACTCTACAACTGTGTTGCGATAATTAGGCAGTGCGGTGCAGAGGCTTCTATTTTCACTCCATGAAATAATGAGTCATAGTAAGCCCAATTGTGTGAGGGATTGTGACATCAATCGAAGATATTGGCATCTTATCTATAAGATTGTTATTGGAAAATTGCTATCCGGCGCACAAATATTTCGGGATGAGAAATAATCGGTATGAACATGAAATTTCATTAAATTCCTTGGCTGTATTTTTGGGTTTTTATGTATTCCTGTATGGTTTTTTAGGCACTTTGGCTTTTTCGTGCGGGTGAGAGTCGCAGGGGGGGATAAATAACGATGTGCATCAAAACCGGAAGCCTCTCTTCCGATTTTGATGTGCTGGTAATAGGGGTTGTTAAAGGGTACTTAGGATTGTTTCCGCTTTGCTGACATCGAACTCGCCGCTTTTTTCGATGTTGAGTGTTGTCACGGTGCCGTTGTCGAGCACCATCGCGTAGCGCTGGGAGCGTATTCCCCCAAATTTATCGGTATCCATTTCAAGGCCGATGGCTTTGGTAAAACTGGCATCACCATCAGCCAGCATCATGATCTCGCTGGCATTCTGGGCATCGCCCCATGCATCCATGACAAATGCATCGTTGACGGCAATGCAGCAAATCAGATCGACACCTTTGGCTTTGAGTTGATCAGCCAGTACAACGAATCCTGGCAAGTGGGCTTCGGAGCAGGTTGGGGTAAAAGCGCCGGGAACAGCGAAAAGAATGGCTTTTTTGTTAGCAAATAATTCATGTGTGCTATGAGTGGCCATGCCATCAGGTGTCAGTTGGTTCAGCGTTGCATTGGGTAGAGTGTCGCCTTGTTTGATCATGGTATGCCCTTGTTGTTTGAGTGCGGAGTGCCCCGTTTACGAGCTGCTGGTGGAGAGCAAAAGGAGCCACGGATTTTACAAGTCTAGCTGGTCTTTACCGATTGCTTGATTATCACTCGTGGCCAAAATATGTGGTTAGTGCACCGGGTGGTTGGTACACCAGAAGTCATAGGCTGGCTGTAATTGCTGGATATAGCCTTCAAGCTGCTCTGTAAGTGGTTGTGGGGGAGGCTCAATGGCACTTATGGTGGCGCGAAAATCCATTAATTCACGCCAAGAGGCTCTAACTTCACGATCGTTCCCTGAGTTGATGGCAATCTCGAAATTGATGAAAATTTCGATTGCCTGCCTCCTGACTGATTCTGCGTTAATTGAATAAGACATAGGATAGCTGCCGTTAACTTACCGAACGTTCTTTCTATATTGTTTAGTGAAAGTATGCTCGGGCTGAGAACTTTGACTGAGTATAGTTACTCGATGTCTTGGCTTGTATGTTTGCGCGAAATGGAGATGGGACAAGAGTGTGAATGAGCAAGTACAGTTTCGTTATCGGGGGGAATGGTTGATGTTGAAAGGGCTAAATCCGATAAAATGTCGCTTGATAAAGCAGGCATAACTGTAAGAATTATTGTGACAAACCGCAAAAGCAAACCATTTCCTGTGATGTTGATCACTTTTTTATGAGAATTGAAATTTATAATTTTCCCTGCGGTGTGACAGTCATCACTTAAAAGTGTTTTTCGATCCGCTATCGTTAGTTTGTGTTTTACAAATGATGTTCGGTGTGGATCGAGTACATTTATAAAACAATAATTGATAATTAGCCGTCGAACCTCATAAACCCTAATCGGCGGACAAATAGTAAGGAACTCATTATGTCAGACAACGCAGTTTTCCATCTTGGTGTAAATAAAGCGGATCTAAATGGTGCCGAGTTGGCGATTATCCCTGGTGATCCAGCTCGTGTTGAGAAAATCGCTAACCTAATGGATAACCCTGAATTCTTGGCAAGTTCTCGTGAGTACACTGTGTACCGCGCCAAGTTGGATGGTAAATCTGTCGTTGTTTGTTCTACCGGTATCGGTGGTCCGTCTACGTCTATCGCAGTAGAAGAGTTGGCGCAACTAGGCGTACGTACTTTCTTGCGTGTTGGTACAACAGGTGCTATTCAGCCACATATCAACGTAGGTGATATGATCGTAACAACCGGTTCTGTGCGTCTTGACGGTGCAAGCCTGCACTTTGCTCCAATGGAATTCCCTGCGGTAGCAGATTTCACTGTGGCAACAGCGATGAAAGCGGCTTGTGATGCTGACGGTGCAACAGTTCACACGGGTGTAACTGCATCAAGTGATACCTTCTACCCAGGTCAGGAGCGTCACGATACATTCACTGGTCGTGTTGTTCGTCGTTTCCAAGGCTCAATGAAAGAGTGGCAGGAAATGGGCGTATTGAACTTTGAAATGGAATCAGCAACATTGCTGACCATGTGTGCAAGTTCTGGCCTACGCGCAGGTTGTGTTGCAGGCGTTATCATCAACCGCACACAAAAAGAGATCCCAGATCACGCAACGCTGAAAGAGACAGAAGCTCGTTCAATCAAAGTGGTTGTAGATGCTGCTCGTCGTATGCTTGCTGAATAATTCACTGACTCGTTAGTGATAGACATAAAAAACCAGTGCCGAGGCGCTGGTTTTTTTGTGTCTATATATCCGGCTGGTTGGCTTTTTCCAGTAACCATTTAACTGCGGGCGGGTAGTAGGGGGCGGTACGCCAAAATAGGCTGGCTTTACGTTGCTGCCCGAAGAATCGCTGATCATTTTTGACGGGTTCTAGTTGTCCGGTATCGAGATAGGTCGATTGAATCTCCTCTGAGAGTAGCGCAACCCCTTTGTCTTGAAGACACATCATGATTAATGTTGTGACGTCATCAAACTTCCAGATACTAAAGTTAACACCTTTTGAAATACAGGTAGGTTCAATATCATTATTCAAAAGTAAAAGTCGTAGTAGTGAAGAGTGTAGGTTATAAGTTGGTGATTTTACCCATGAATAATTAACAGAAAAAATATCACTGTATTCAATATCCAAAACCCTTGAATTACTGAGAAAACCAAAAGCAAGATCTAGATTTCCGTTGACTATTTTTTCACACAGGATGTTGCTTGATGCATGCTCTAAAATCACATCAATATTGGGAAATGATAGTGATAATTCTGAAAGTAAACTTAAGACGTGGCGGCTGTATAACAACGGATCGATACCAAGCCGTATAGTAATAGGCTTGTCATTATTTATGGTGCTTGCGATAGAAACTATCTCATGGTATTTATCCATGAATGTTTTTGCCGTTTGGTAGAGTATTTTTCCTTTCTCTGTTAGTTGCGGCTGTTTTCTTTCCCTCGAAAATAAAAGTTCGCCAATTTCATCCTCCAAGTGCCGAACTGCAATACTGACCGTGGATTGCGACTTATTGAGCTTTCTCGCTGCGGCACTGAATGATCCTTCGTCAGCAACCAAGACAAATGCAGCGATACTGTCTAAATGTAGTTTTATCATATCCTTATGCTCAGTGATTAATTTTTATACTGTTTCATATCTAGTGTGGCAGGTGGCAAATAAAATATTGTGAGTCGGATCAAAGATACATCATGAGCAGTGAACATGTTTTTTCGTCATTTAAGTTAGCAATAAGGGTTATACGTTGTACCTTGTCTTCATCTATCTGGCTGAAAGTTAGTATATTTACTCTTATTTTTGAAATTTATTCTATTCTTCAAGGTTTTATAAAATAAGCCCATTATTGATTTTTTCAATATTGACTATTTTGTATCTATTAAACACGCCAAGTAATCTTGCATTGTAAGGCGCGGTGCCTACAACATTTAAAATGGATTTGGAGGCTACAATGTTACGTTCAATGTATGCAAAAACCGATGCATTCCTTTCTACTTATAAGAAAGATGAACGCGGGGTAACGGCGATTGAGTATGGTTTGATTGGTGTCGCAATGGCATCGATGTTGGCCATAGTTTTAAATGTTTCTGAACCAACTACATTTTTGGGTGAGTTGAGAGCAGCATTCGCAACCATTGCTGCGAAAATTGGTGTGTTTACACCTTAGCCTCAAATGTTATTAATATTAACCTGTTGTCTTGTTTATATTTGCTATTGCGATGTGACTGTTAGACGTATCCCTAATAGATGGCTCCTTGTTCTATTGGGGAATACGCTAATCATTAATATTGTAATGGGCATATATAGCGGTTGGCTAACAGCCTTGGTTGTGTTTGGTATGACTGCGATCTTGGTTGAGGCCAATGTATTTGGTGCAGGGGATAGTAAATTGGCAACGGTATTGGCATTGGCATTACCGTTGTCGAGTCTACCATTTGCGCTTTGGTTAACTGTAATGGTTGGGGGGGGGCTCGCTGTTTTTTATTGGCTGAAATACCGTTTGATAAAAAGAAAATTAAAAGGGATGGATCCTGGCTTGCCTTATGGTTTAGCAATAGCAATTGGATTTTATATCCCGATTATTGTTCAACTTCTGTAGGGTTAAGGGGCGGTTATGAATGGAAAAAAAGTATTCGTGATAGCCTTGATGGCAGTAATTTCAGGCGTATATGGAGTGATTGATATTTTACGCCCAGCTGTCTCAGAATCGACGGCTAACTTACCGCAAGCCCCAGCTCTGCAATATGTCACACTTTGGCGTTCAAATACCGATTTGGCCAAAGGGATGGCAATAACACCTGCACAGGTTGTTCGTGAACAAGTCGAGTTGCAGGAGGCTGCTGCTCTGGGTTTTAAGACTGATGTTAAACTCGATTTTTCTCCTACTGTATTGCTTAATAGTCCAATTAAGAAAGGAGAATGGATATGGGAAGAATATCAGACCAAGCCTGGAGAGCCCGGTTATATTGATTTGATGATTAAAGAAGGAATGACGTTATTTCCTCTGCAAGTCAGCGCCAAAAATTTAATCACTAACTTTATTCATCCTGGTGATTATGTCGATATTCTTTCTATTAGCTCACCAAAGATAAATCTCGCAACAGTCAAAGAAGTATTACCGTATTTTGCTGGTACAGAAGCAACAATTTTTCTTCATCATGTCAAAGTGATGAGTATTGCATCAGGGAGCAAGCAGATATTTTCAAAAAATGACATGGGTGAAAATGTCAATGCACAACATGCTGTTAATAATGAACAAAAAATGACAGTTGTACTTGAAGTGAAGCCTTCTGATATAGCCCGTTTATCATTGGCACAACGGGCTATGCATATTGAAATGTATCGTAGCTATGAGTACCAGTCACCTCTTCATGCGGATCTACGCAGTATTATTAATAATTATACTGATGTTGAAGAGTTGCGAGGCAGTAGCAAAGTATCATCGAATTTAGCGGATGAAAGTCATGATGGCGATGATGGCATTCTTAGTATCGAAAAACTTTTGGGATACAAAGAGGAACGCTAACAATGATAAAGGAATATTTGAAAATAATAGTGGTTCTCATAAGTGGTTATTTCGCTGCTTATTGTCAGGCAGGAGATACCTATATAACGTTGAATGATGCGCGCCATTTTAATTTCCCTGCGCCAATCAGTACGGTGTTTATTAGTACGCCGGATATTGCTGACTACCAGGTGATAGATGATCAAACGTTGGTCGTCTTTGCCAAAGAAGTGGGTCAAGCTCGTTTGATCGTTTATGGGTTAGATAATCAGGTTCTATTGTCTCAGCGGATATTGGTTGATATCGATCTCAGCCAAATTCGCCGCCAGGTGAAACTACATTTCCCCCAACTTGATATCAAATTGGAATCAGTCGGCGAGCAGGTCTCGGTCAGTGGTCAGGTGGAGTCAGAACAACAACGTGATGATGTCTATCGCCTGGTTGCCACCTTGCTTAACCGTGAAACAGTAGCTCGATATCAAGAAATAGATAAATTTACCTTTCCTGATAGTGAATTAGAAGAACCTGAAGGTTTGATTTTTGCACGAAATAATCGCTGGAAGGGTATTGTTGAAAACATTGAGGTGCTGTCTGTCCAGCAAGTGAATGTGAAGATTTCTGTTGCACAAGTAACGGAATCTTTTGCCAATACCATAGGTGTTGATTGGGGAACCGTCGGTGTTGGTATTGGTCAGTTTGCGTTTGCCGAATTGAAAGCCGCTGATTTAACAACCTTAATTACTGCATTGGGTGATGAGACCATGGCGGAAGTGTTAGCTGAACCCAATTTAACGGTGTTATCCGGAGAGTCTGCCAGTTTCTTGGTTGGGGGGGAGGTACCCGTTATTGTTTCAACTAATAATAATGTGAATATTTCCTTTAAAGAATTCGGGATCAAACTAGATCTAACGGCGAAAGTCATGAGCAATGAAAAAGTACGTATGCTTATTGCGCCGGAAGTGAGTGAGGTTGAGCAATATATCAAATCCGCCGGATTAGAAGTGCCGCAGTTTGCGTCACGAAAAGCGATGACAACCGTTGAGCTAGCAGATGGGCAGAGCTTTATTCTCGCTGGGTTGATGAACAATCATGACTTTGAACAATTGCAGAAAATCCCATTATTGGGTGATGTTCCTGTACTGGGGGCTTTATTTAGAAAATCGGTGACAGAACGGAAAAAATCTGAACTGGTGATTGTTGCTACGGTGAATTTGGTGCGTCCAACCTCACCTCAAGAGGTGCAACTTCCCTACGTCAATAAAACGGCGACACTTGAACGTTGGTTCAATATTAATCGGGATAAGACCACGGATGCAGAGCAGGCTTTGGGGATTGATTTATTGTCTCAGGGAGGGTTCATGCAATGAAAGAATGGATGCATGGCAGCGTTATTAACGCGTGTGTAGTGAGTGTATTACTTTGGGGTAATGGCTGCGCGCAAGATGTCAGCACTCCCAAGGGGGCTGAAGCCTTACTGTACACCGTCTCTCATTCCTACCAATTTACGCTGACACCTAATTCAAAGCCCGCAGAGGATGAGATTGAGCGTATTGTCAGGGAGGCGAGGCAGCTAGATTTTGATGCAAGTATTACTATCCGTTACCGCTCCCAGCAAGGGCAAGCCTTTGTGAAGCGGCAGCTGGCTACGTGGAAGTGGTGGGGGCTTTCTCCCCAACAGTATCGGGCGGAGTATCAGTCCTCATTGCCGAGCGACGTGATGCTGGATATCGAATTGACCCGCTTCATGACCGAAACGTGTTACCCCAGAGAGATTGAGCAACCTGCCCATCGTATAGGGTGTTTTGTTGACACCCTACGAATGAAACAAGTGGCCCGGCCTGCGCACTATCCGGGCAACAATAAATGGGGAGAGCATTAAATGTTTGACCTAGCAAAAGCGGTGAATTCGCCATCGGCCGCTGAACCGGCCTACGCGATCAATAAAGGGCCAGCAAGCTGTACGCTGATTTATCAGTCAGAGGATTTTCGTACGCTTATTGAAGAAGTGTTCCTTTTCGAAGGGTGGCCAGAGCCAACCATCATAAAAGAGTCGATATACTCCAACCAGATAGATCATGCTGATCTGAATAATATCGTCTTGTTAGAGCTAAATCATTCTGATGATGTGGTTGAGGATGCGAGGTATTTTGCCAGCCAGATCCCGCCTCACAAAGGCGTGATAGTGATAGCGAAGGAAGATGCGATATCCACCTTGCGTACGCTTAAAGAGATGGGGTTTTACTATTTATTTTGGCCGACTGAAAAACAGGATTTGGCTGAATTTATCCTTCATGTGAATAAAAACGTCAGTGATATATCCGGGTTGTATAAAAGCCGCAAAGCAAAACGTGTTGCTGTCGTCGGCTCTAAGGGGGGGATTGGAACAACCTTCATCGCTTGTGAGTTGGCGTTTATTCTTTCAAACCAAGGTGCCGACACCATATTGGTTGATCACCAATATCGAGGCAGCAATATCGATGTGATGCTGGGTATGGAGACATTACAGCGTTACAACATAAGTGAAATGGCAACACCCTTGCTTGAATTGGATGATGAGAGTGCAAGCCTATATCTGCAGCCAGTGAAGAGCCATTTGCGTCTCCTCGCGATGGAAAGCCAGCAGGCCGATACGGATGTATTGGAAGTATGCCAGTATTTATGCCAAATGCTGGATCGGCAGACCAACTTTATCGTTGAGGATTATTCCGCCAGTATCAGTTTCTGGGTCGATGCAATGCAGCTATTGGAGCATAGTGATGTCGTAATTCTGGTTATTGAACCCTCGATCTCTTCGGTCAGAAATGCTCGTTATCTCATTGAATCACTTCAGAATATGTCAATGGCAGGAGGGCGTAAAATTCGCATTATCCCTATTGTTAATCGCCACCGTGCAGTGGACTCCTATGAATTGGATCACAAGGAAGTTGAGCATTATTTGGAAACGAAGGTGCCTATATCGTTAGCATTTAGCAAACAGGTCTCACATTGGATTATAGAGGGAAGGCGTGTTAGCCAATGTGATAAATCCATGGGACGGGCATTTAATGATTTAGTGTTACTCATTAATGGTAAAGCCAAAGCGAAGACAATGAATTGGCTGAAGAGGTTGATGATGCGATGAGTGCTAAAAAATCAATATACATGGATTTTCGTCAGCACATTTTCGAAGCGCTGGACGTAGAAGCTATCCAGGAAATGAACCGTGAGGAATTGCAGGAACAAATATCCAATGCGGTTGATATTCTTGCTCGTAGCCGGACCCAGCCAATGACGAAGATGATACGTGAGGGACTGGTGAAAGGCCTGCTGGATGAGTTGCTCGGCTTAGGTCCTTTACAGCCATTAATCGATGATCCGACGATCACCGATATCATGGTCAATGGTCCTGAACATATCTTCTTTGAACGCAATGGTAAGTTGCAACGCTCCGAGATCTCGTTCGTTAGTGAGTACCAATTATTGGAAGTCGCCAAACGGATTGCTTCGCGGGTGGGCCGCAGGGTGGATGAGTTGTCTCCGATGGTGGATGCCCGCCTTGAAGATGGGAGTCGGGTTAATATTGTCATTCCGCCTATTTCTCTTGATGGCACCACGATTTCTATTCGTAAATTCCGTTCACAAAAGATGGGGTTAGAGGAATGGGTCGGCTTAGGCTCAATGTCGGTAGACATGGCGAGAGTGCTGATGATAGCTGCTCGTTGCCGACTTAATATCCTCATTTCCGGAGGGACAGGGTCAGGTAAAACGACGCTGCTAAACGCTTTGTCTCAGTACATTGAGGATGATGAGCGAGTGATCACCATTGAAGATGCTGCGGAGTTGCGCTTATTGCAACCGCATGTGGTGCGACTAGAAACGCGCCACGCAAGTATCGAGCAGACCGGGGAGGTTACCCCAAGGGATTTGGTGATTAACGCATTACGTATGCGCCCGGATCGTATCATTGTTGGTGAATGCCGTGGCGCTGAAGCCTTTGAGATGCTGCAGGCCATGAATACAGGGCATGATGGGTCGATGTCGACGCTGCATGCTAATTCTCCACGAGATGCGATTTCGCGTGTTGAGTCGATGGTGATGATGGCAAACTTGAATCAGCCGATTGATGCCATACGCCGAACTATTGTGAGTGCAGTGAATATCATTATTCAGGTGAGCCGGATGCGTGATGGAACGCGGAAGATCACCCATATCTCTGAAATTATAGGTTTGGAAGGGGATCAGGTTGTTATGGAAGAGCTATTCCATTATCAACAGAGAGAATCAGAAATGGCAGGTAATCCGTTGCAAGGCCAATTTGTCACACAGGGTATCATGCAGCGTTCTGTTATTGTTCAAAAGGCGCAATTTTGTGGTTTATACGGTGAATTGATGGCGGCATTTCAGCACTAAGGCAGGAGCCAATTATGTGGATTGCATTATCATTTTTCCTGTTTTGTCTTGCGTTATTTTTTCTGGACGAGAAAGCGGAAGACAACAAGCGTGCATATTTTCAGCAGATGAGCATTGTTGAATTAAAAAACATGCGTCAAGCCGTTAATGTAAAAGCCTTTCAGCAGCCTACGTTGTGGCAAAGGGTGCAAAATCAGGTAAGGCCAGTATTGGCAATGTTAGGGGAGAGAGCAAAATGGGTTGTTTTTTCATATGTGACTGCCGTATTGCTAGTTGTATGGTACGTAAATTATACGCTATTGGATATTGACTCACAGTGGGTGAGTATTCTGGTGCCATGTATATTCTATTGGTTAGGCTGGAGTTGGCTGGTAAACAAACGTAGACGTGATTTTGAACAGACATTTCCTGATGTTTTGAATATTATGATGAGTGCGATTACAGCGGGCGATAGCCTCATGCAGGCGATTTGCTATGTCGGCGATAATGTCGAAAATCGTATTGGTAAAGAATTCAAAACGATGGGAGAAAGATTTAAACTCGGTGAGAGTCCAGACATTATATTTGAACGTGCGTGTAAAAACTATCCTTATCCTGCCTTTTTATTTTTTGTTGTAACGATACGTGCCAATATCAGCCGAGGTGGCTCATTAAAAAATGTATTAGCACGTTTAATACGCGTATTGATCGATGCCAGAAAATTGGAAAAAAAGAAAATGGCAATCACATCGGAATCTCGAATTTCTGCAAAGATAGTTGCAGCAATACCATTGATATTTTTGATTATTATTAATGAAATTAAACCACAGAATGTGGATTTCATTCTTAATCATCCAGATGGTAGATTCATTCTCTATTATGCGTTGGGGAGTGAATGTTTGGGGTTTATTATTATTTGGCTGATAATGAGAGGGGTTCGCTAATGTTGGCATTATTATCTCTTTTATTATGTTGTATTTTACTGTCTGCGTTAATTATGATCCATTATAATTATAAGCGCAGAGAAAAAACTATTGCCAATTTACTCAATAAGAAATACAGCACACAATTTGATAAGATAAACAAAATGTTAATGGGGTTTGGAAGGCGTTATCATAAAGACCTTAAAGATAAAATGCTAGATGCAGGTATATACAATACACAATTAGTACGTTTTTATTTCCCATTTAAAGTTGGTGTTGTATGTATATGTTGGTTGATGATTGTATTTAGTGACTACGTCATGATGACTAAAATGATAGTAGCACTCTGTATATTGATTGCCGTTATTATTATTCCAGATATGTACCTAACAGCAAGGAAAAGGGCGTTGGTAAAGAAAACGTCTCGTCAGTTACCATACATGTTGGACATGATGGCAGTGTGTGTGCAAACCGGTATGACATTAGAGGCTGCATTAGGTTTTCTGGGTGAGGAGCTAGAGGCATTTGACCGAGATTTATGCTTTCATATCAGAAAAACATCTGATTCAGCCAAAGTTCATGGATTAGAAAAAGCATTAAATGATTTTAGCCACCGGCTTCCGACTCCCGAAGTGCGTAGCTTTGCGCTAACCCTTATACAGAATCTGCAGCATGGTACATCAATAGCAATGATATTAGGCGATCTTGCAGAAGATATGCGGAAAATGCAATTGCTGACATTAGAAGAAAAGATGGGAAAACTTTCGGCTAAAATCAGTATACCACTTATCTTGCTGATTATGTTTCCAATTGTGATCATTATATTAGCTCCGGAAGTGATGCAATTATCTCTTGGTATAGGACAATGAAAAATGAAAAAACAAATTTTAATTATGTTGTTCGTTTTTTTGTCTGGATGTAGTCAATCGGGAGTGAGTGATAATCAGTTATTCTTAGAAAAAATGGAAAAGGCCGGGAATGTGACGGGCATGATAGCCTCTTATAAAGAGCAGTTGCAATCTCAACCGGATAATTATCATTTATTGAAAATGTTGGCAGAACTCTATTATAAAGCAGACGACCTCGAATCTTCGATGTTTTATGCCAACCATTATGACAGTATTGTAAAGGAAGATAAAGATATCCTGTATTTGAAAGGGAGAATTCATGATGACTTAGGTGATTATTCGACGTCCATTAGGTTTTTTGAGCAAGCAGAGGCATTGGGAGAGGGAACACCCGAATTCTATATTCGCTATGGTATAGTTTTAAGTAAATTTGGTAAGTATTCCGAAGCAGAGAAGCAATTTAATATTGCTAGATTACGAGGGGATGATGACATTACAATAAAGAATAATCTTGCTGTACTGTATTTGATGCAAGCGAAATACCAGGATGCTATCGAGATATTGTTGCCATTGCTGTCTCAAGCTAGAGACAATAACAAAGTGAAAATTAATTTGTCTATTGCTTTGATTAAGCAAGGACAAGACAAGCAAGCATACGATATATTAAAGCCATTATATAGTGACGAGCAATTGCGAGTACTATTTCGTATGATTAAAGAGATGAAAAATGTGTGATCAAATAATGTCATTTTAATAATGAGGTTAGTAGTTATGGTTAAGGAAGTCGCGAAGAAACGGGCACTACAGAAGGGAGTTATTGCCATAGAGGTTTCTTTGTGTTTTCTTATCCTTGTTTTTACAACTTTTTTTATCTTTGAAGTATGCTATCAAATTTTTATTACAACACTAACCGAACATGCATTACGTGAAACGGTCAGGGAAGCAAAGCAGAATATATTAGAGCCAATACAAAAAGGAGAACCATATAATGAAAATAATCTCTTTCATGATAGCATCAAAAAAATCTTTTTAGATGAAAGTAGCCTTTGGCACTTCATGATTGATAAAAATAATTATGACATCCAGATTGACTATTTTTATTCGTATCCAGATTTTATTAATGATTACCAATCTCAAAACCTAAGTTCTCCTTTAGCTGAGGTAACATTAACGTATCAATATCAACCCATGTTATCGCTATCAGAAAGTTCACCATCTTCCATTATGCGTACAGTGGTTGTGAATTTAGCCGACAGTGGAAGGGGGAAGTGATGAATCGTCATAACTATCGAGCACGAGGATCTTTTGTCATCGAGTTTGTTTTTGTCTTGATAGCTCTGTGCTCGATATGCTTTTTTGCTACCGATTTGAGTCAACGGCTCTTACTACGCTCGCAGTTAGATAGTGCGGCTTTTTCTTTAGTCAATATATTAAAAGAACGGACGCGTTATTATTCGGTTGTTTCAGGTAATACTCAATTTGTTCGTTACATATTGAATAACAATGATTTGAAAGAAATGCAGTTATTAGCATCACGAGTACTGCATGTTCCCGAGCAAAACGTTGCATTAAGCCTTGAATCCAACGTTGATAATGATATTCAGCAGCTAAGTAATGATGTTTTTGATCGTTGGGGGTGTCAGCCAGCAATCTTGATCAATGAACATGATGCACTAAGACCTCGAAAAGATGATGGCTCTTACTTTCCGCTGTATCAGCTAACTTTATGTGTGCGCCATGATGGGTGGTACCTGCCTTTTGTCAGTGGCCAAAAGGATTCGATGATTATTACCTCAAGTGCGGTTAGTGCAGGATGGTGAAATGAAAATATACATTCATAAACAGAGGATTAGCCGACCATTAAGGTGTTATCAACGGGGTATTGCGGTTATATGGTTAATCTTGTTGTTAGTACCCATTATGGGATTTGTGATTTTAGCGGTGGAGGGCACAAGGTATATTCATGAAAAAAGTCGTATTGAAGATGCTACGGAAATGGCAGCATTTGCGCTGATTCTTGAAGATAACGTGCAATCTGCTCCGAAAATGGCTCAGGAATATATTCGAGCTTATGTACGCGATATTGATGATCTGAAGGTGGTGATAGAGCGTGATGTGTTGCCGGCTAATCCTGGATTGCAAGCATCTTCAAGGGTGCGATATACAGTGACAGCACAAACGATGCACCAGTCGTGGTTTCATAGTGACATCATTCCATCTTTTCCGGAAAAACAAACCGTGAAAGGGTCTTCACAAGCCATAAAGAGCGTATCCATAACCAAACAGGAATGAATAAGATAGGTATGAGGGTACAAAACTGTAAAACTTAATAATAGGGATGACAGTACGATGAAGACATTAATATTGATATTGACAACTTGCTTTGCTCTCTCTGCTTTTGCTGAAGAGAGCATGGAGAAAACGTTGGTTGAATACTGCAACACATCCACTTATTCCGTTCAGCACGAAGTAATGATTGATGATGTGGTGGGATTAGGTCATCATCGCAATGGCTTTTTGTTAGTAAGCCAAGAATCTGATGATCCCGATATTGCTGTATACTTATTATCTTTATCTGAAGAGCTTGGATTGCCGAATAAATGCCTTGAATATCTTAATGGCAAACAGCTTTTGACTATTGATCAGGATGGAATTCCTGCATCACTATTGGCTCGTATATATTTTGATTTTGATAGGGCAAGCTTAACTCCGGCTTCAAAAACCATTCTTTCCCGAGTCGCTGAAAGGTTACGACAGTCCCCGAGGATTATTTCGCTAGATGGACATACCGATAGCGTGGGATCATTACAGTATAACTATGCACTAGGTCTAAGGCGAGCGAACAGTGCTGCGATCTATTTGAAGAAAGCGGGTGTTAATGGGCCGCAGTTACATATTGAAAGCTATGGCGAGACTCATCCCATTGCAACTAACTCTAGTGAGCAAGGACGGCAGTTAAATCGGCGTGTTGATGTTTCATTTGGGAACGATAAGTAGCAATAAGGGTATAAGAATACGCTAATGTGCGAGATAAACATATGCGACAAGGCCGGAGAGGAATGGCATTAAGTATATGCCTAAAAAACCGAGGTACATAATAATGCCATCGCTGCCTCTGGTTTTTATCAAGTAGTGTGGCAAAATTATTGGCCATACAAAAAACATAAAAGCACCAAAATTGAATGGAGGCCCATAATTCTTTATAGCGGCCTCTTTTTTCGCCCATATCGCGATACTGATAGCGAATATAAATCCCCAGAGGCTATCAGATGTATCTGATACGACTTCGCCATTGGTATTCAATATCACTTGAACGATGGTGTAATTTATAGATAGGAATAACAGAAATATAATCATCCTTGTTGTCATTACATATTCCAAAGAGAGGGGGGAATTAGATCATCTTACATGTAGTGGTAATGAGTGTCATATGTATGGTAGCGAGATATGGTGAAAATGCGACGGATAAATAATGACAATGTAACGGTCAGCGAAGGTTAACAGGGTAAAGGGCAATAGTTGATAAATTTATTATTTTCTTGGTTTATAGATGAGAGTGGAAATGTGGTGTAAGAAGGTCTTTGGAATAATAAACAGGAGCCATAAAGCAGCTCCTGTTTCTAGATGGTTAGTTTATTGTTTATGCAATATTATGACTTTGGCCGCCGGCACCAATAAACCAATCGTGTAGGTAGGATTGCAGTTCCCCAAGTTGATCTGGGCCGATGATGGCGAGTCCAAGATCTTGTGCCCGCATCAGGTCGTGATGGCGTAGAGGGCGGAAACTAACGAGCATAGCACGTGCCTGCAGTCCGCCCAGAAGGTCTCGCAGAGATTCGAGCTTGTACAGAGTGTCATCGCCATCGTCTCTCATACCTTTGGTTTTGCATTCAATGATATGGAGCTTGTTGTTTACCACCGTTGCCACATCAAGCTCGTTGCGCACCTCACGGTCACCAATTTTTCGGTAGACCTGAACGCCTAGAGAGTGGTCCTGAATTGTCGGTAGGTCATTTTGAATAGCTCGAACCGTACTGTGGACAAGGTTTTCCAACCATTCACCATTGGCAAAACGGCGGGCTTCTTCATGTTTGAAGGTAAGCACCCCGTTGTTGTAGGTGGCTAGGCCAGTCTCCTCGAGATCATTGATTAGCATTGCAAGCTCTTTGTAGCCTTGCTGCTTGTCACTTAGTTCGACATCGAGTTTTTGTTCTTTGCGGCAGGTTGTAGCAAGGTAGTTGAGCGTCGCAAGGCCAGGGCCAAGTTCAAGCGCGGAGCTTGCCCAGCGTTGTCCTAGTTCCCAAAGCTGATCGTTGAGTGATTCAGGGACTTCTGATTCCGGGAACTCGCAGCGCGCACCGAAGATGGTGAGATAGTCAGTCAGTTGGATGCGGTCTTCAACCTGTTGTTGTTTGCGGTCAGCCGGGTAAAGCCAGCACATCTCGTCGCTAAACGGCTCAATGACGTAAATCGGCCAGTGGTAGGTTCGGAAAATTTCGTAGGCAGAGAGCAGACGGTGGCGAAGGCCACAGCTGGCATTGAACCACACGTCACCTTCTTGTTGCTTAAGGTCTTCAGCTAGCGCCATGACTTTGCTACGAATACAGCTGATATTGATTGAATCCGGAATAACGAAGAATTCTGCGTCAATATCGCGGGGGGTCAGAATGGATGCCAGTCGATCGTATTGCTCGCGCTGTGATTCTGTACCTAGAAAAATCATCTTGTCCGCAGGGATACCATGGTCAAGAAGCGGGGTGATCAGTCTTACTGGGTCCTGATCGATGATGCCAACATGAGTAATCATAATTATCCTTAGCGTGTGTGTGACTCGTGCCAGCTCATTAAAAGTGTATTCAAAAGTCGGGCCCGGGCAACAACGTCTTTGTGTACACGCTGTCAGTTGTCTTTATAACTATATATGGACAGTGAAATTGTAATTCAAGGTTCCGATTACAGTTATCACTGATAACGGTTGGACTTCAGTATGCTGTTCACATGCTTAATCCATTTTTTGAAGCAACTTGGATATATAACACTAATCTGCCCGTGTGAATGTCTGTGTTCTGTCATACTTTGTCAGCATAACAAGACAAATGTTCCCCTCGAGAGGGTTAAGCATGTATCAGGTGGTTCAAAAAACAACACTAGTGGCTTGTTTTGAGTAATTATGCGTCGCTTGCATTGTTTTCAATGAAATCAACTCAATATCAAAGGAGCTTCAGTGAAAGAGTATAGGTTTATTTTGTTTATCCATAGCATTATGGGTGTGATGTGAACCGCAATTGTTCAATTGTTTTATTTTAGGCGTTATGTTACAAAAGGAATCATATTAATATGGCTTAACATCAAGCTGTAAATATAATCAAGGATGTCAATGTTGATTGATTTTTTTGCGGTATTGACCGGATTTCCGGTTATTGTTTTTTTTGCTCCGTTTTGTATATTTTCTCTATTGATGATCATCGATTTAATGTTTGATCTTTCTGATGGAAGTTTAGGAGATACGGATGCTGTTGATGTCGATGCAGGTTGGGCGACAAGGTTGTTTTTGCCCCCGATTGTCTCTCAGGTTCCTATCTTTATTGCACTGACTATTACCACGTTTTTTGCCACAATAATTGCCTATTATCTGGAAATATACCTATTTGGCATTCTTCCTGAAAGTTTTTCCTATCTTGTGACGATTCCTTCTCTTTTTGTCGTTTTCTATAGTGCTTTATATATAGCGGCATTGACATTGAAGCCACTCGCCGTCGTTTTCGATACCAATAAAGCCTTTGTGACGATTAACTATGAAGGAATGCGAGCTACAGTCAGGAGCAGTAAGGTTTCTTCAGAGAAAGGGGAAGTCGTTTTATATCAAGGCGCGAGTGAAATACAACTGGATGTATATAGTTGTGGGGATGAAGATATTAATTATGGCGATGAGGTAATTATTGTAGCCAAACATCCCGATGAAAATAAGTTTCTTGTTGCCAAGTTATAAAAAATACGCATTGTTTATCAGATTTTGCAGAGTGGCTATCAACGTCACTTCTGCTATTTAAACGTTAAGGAGTTATGTAATGGCTATATCACCAAGCATGATATTTATTCTTGCGGGTGTCGGAATTTCGTTGATTATTTTGTTGTTCCTGACATCTCGGTATAAAAAAGTAAGAAATGAAGGTGAGGCGCTGATTGTTAATGGCGTTGACCGAACCCGTGCTTCCTTAACCGGTACGTTTGTATGGCCGATTGTTAACCGCGCCGAATACATGGATATCACCCGTAAAAAGATTTCAGTTATTCGCAGTGGCCGCAAGGATCAGGAGGGTGAAGAGTACGAGGGTCTGCACTGCAAGGATAATATCCGAGCTGACCTCAAGGTTGATTTCTATATCGGGGTGAACCATGAAGAAGACGATATTGTCAGGGTTGCAAAGTTATTCACAACGTTAGGGGCTTCGGATCAGGAGCGCCTTCGTGAACACTTCCAGCCAAAATTTTCAGAAGCATTGAAGACGGCTGTAAAGCAATTTGATTTTGAAGAGTTGCTGACTAATCGCCGTGCTTTCCGTGATGCTGTCGTTGATGTTATTGGCAGCGAGATGGATGGCTTCAAGATCTACGATGTGGTTATCGATAAAGTTGATCAAACACAGCTTGATGCCCACGATCCGAACAACATCCTCGACGTTGAGGGGATCCGTAAAATTTCCTCAATTACTTCGCTGAAAAATACCGAGACTAATGCAATCCGCCAGGATGAGCAGACGTCTATCAAGAAGAAAAATGTCGAAGCTGAAGCCAACCGCCTGCAGCTAGAGAAGCAAGAGCAGGAAAGTATCGCGCGTACTGAACGTGAAGTCTCTATCATCAAGGCACAAGAGCATGCCCTGTCTGAAGAGAAGCGCCATGAGTATGAGCGAGTGGCCCGTCTGGCTGAGTTGGAGACAGAAGAAGAGGTTCGTAAGAAGCAAGAAAGCGTCAATATGGAAGTTGAGCTGATCCGAATTGCCAACCAGCGCCAGATTGCAATTCAGGATGAAGAGCTTACTCGCAGTATCGAGATTGAGAAAGTACGTACGGCTTCTGAAGTTGCCCAGCGTGATATGGCAAAAGAAACCACGATTGAAGATTCACGTAAATCGTTGGCTGAAAGCCGCTCTCAGCGGGTGGAAATTGAGCGTAAGATTGCGCGCGAAGAAGAAGAAACCGAGAACCTGCGTACGGCCGAGCAAGTAAACCGTGCCAAGAAAGTTCGGATGATCGAGGCCGAGGCAGATGCGGAAGCCAAGCAGCTTGAATTGATTGTTGCGGCCAAGGCTGAGAAAGAAGCAGCCAAAGAGCGTGCCGAGAGAATGCTGATTGAGAATGAAGCGCAGATGAAGGTGCGTACTCGAGATGCCGAGAACGAGCTTGCAGTGAAGAGTCGTTTGGCCGAAGCAGAATATGCGCAGAAATCCAAGGAAGCTGAGGCTGAATTTTTCCGTCTTGAGCGTGAGGCGGCAGCGAAAGAGCGGATGGCTCAGGCTGAGAAAGAGCACATCAGTGCAACTGGCTTGGCTCAGATAGAAGTGGACCGCGAGCAGACTCAAGTGATTCGCGAGCGTGGTGAGGCCGAAGCCTTCACGTTGCAGGCTGCCGGTGAAGCTGAAGCCAATGCAATGCGTGCCAAGGGGCTGGCGGAAGCTGAAGCACAAACAGCACGCTTTGAAGCTGCCCGTCAGTACGATGACCAAACACGAGAGCACGATAAGTGGGTTATGCAGCTTCAGCAGCAGAAAGAGCTGGAGATTGCCCGTATTGACGCCCAGCGTACAGTGAATAGCGAAAGTGCTAAGGCGTTGGCCCAGGCACTGGCGGCTGCGGATATCAAACTATTTGGTGGTGAGGGTATGGAGCAGTTGCGCCGTACTGTTCTGAATACCGAGATGCTGGATAGCCGCTTTACTGATTCGGAGATCCTAGCACCGCTGGTCAATGAGTACCGCAATGGTAGTCGCAGCCTGCCACAGGATATCAAGGATATTTTAGAGAAAACGGATCTTAAATCAGGGGACGTTAGCAATATTGCACTGGCCAACTTGCTGAATTCAGCGGCGGGATCTGGCAATGATGTGCTTTCCAAACTGAAACGGACACTGTCTGGTGATGATAGCGAAACGCTGGATAGTTGATGGATAGGTAAACCATTAAGCACCCCTGTGTCATTGCATTGGCACGGGGGTGTTTGATTGAGGAGGGCATAGAATGACAGAGATTACAGAAAATACGGTCGACAAAGCAGTCAGCGAGGGTGGAGCCTATGAGGTTCTCAAGTCTCGGCTTTACCAGCAGGGTGAAGCCCTGAGAGGACTGGCAGATACTTTTAACCAGTCACGCAAGGAGACATTCGGCGGCAGTGAGTTTACCCTGATTGGCAAAGCGAATGTCCAGACAGATACTCGGTGTATGCCTGTTGATATGGCCCAGGTCAACGGCCAGCTGCTGTTTGGCTATCAGGTCTATATCGGATTAAAGAGCCAGCCGTCGCTTGATGATGTGTTTGGCTTGTACAGCCTGTCAGAAAATGACGGGACTTATCGCATGGATCCAGTGGGCTTGGAAGGTTCGTTCCTTAATGACCCTCAGTTCGTGCATGAATTCAATGAGCTGTTTACATATTATAAAGATGCGCGTCTCTCGCAGATTTCCCGACGCGAAAGCATGCTTTATATCGCTTTTCAGATCGGCATGCGTGCCGAGGACCGAAAGGTATTCCGGTTTGATATTGGCAAGGCCTCCGTTCGCTATCTCGACGCCCTGGGTAATCAGGATCTCATCGGTGCCGTCCAGCATGACTTTGAGTGGGTGTCGACCACGCGCGCCGACCATGTTATCGGTACCCATTCACACGTCTCGGTGAAAGATCGCCTGTTTGTTGAATGTATCGGCGGTGATCTCACGATCAAGGTCGAAAACAATACCGATGAAGGACTGGGTATTTACCGGGAGTTAGTCGATGACCCCTACCAGACCATTATTGACGCTGAGATTGCCTATGCCGATCTTGGGGATTTAATTGTGCTGAAGGTACTGCCGAATCGCGAGAAGCAGTATCGTTATTTTATCTATAACTCACTGAATGATCAGGTTGTTCGTGCTGATGCTATTGGTCATTGTGCCAAGCTGTTGCCTGAAGAGCACGGTATCTTATACTCGCATGGTTATGTGTTGGCTCATGGTGAGGACAAACAATTTGATGAGCCTTGGCAGGGGCTGCGTTTTTTCAAACAGGTATCATCGCCAAACGGTGAAGACCAGCTTTATTTCTTTTTTGATGTCGATAAAGGCTCCTATGTCATCTACACCTACAACTTGATCGACAAGGCCTTTTCTGCCCCAATTCATAGCCATGGCTATAGCCTGTATCCTGATGGCCGAATGCTGATTTTCCGGGTGTCGGAAAATGCCGAAGCAGCAACAATCCACCCTCTACGCATTTGGCAGACCCCGTTTACCGATGCGGAGCACTATGCCCGGCAAGATAGGCCCGGGGCAGATTCATTTCTTTCTAATTTAGGCAATACCGAGCTGGTCAGGGCGTTGTCGGCCTTGTTGTCTATTTGCCAGTTGTCTCGTACCGAAGAAGTAAGCCAAGCGATCTACGAGTCCTTGCTGAAAACATGCCAAACCACGCTTGATCATTATGATTGGCTGATGCATCCATCGGCATTGAAGATGGGGGCTGCCGTTAATCAGTTGATGGAAACGGCCAACCTGATCATCGATGAGTTCGCCAAGGTTCGCCAGCTTCAACTGCATGCAGAAAGTGCGTTAGAGCAGCAGCAGAGTGTTGTTCAGGCGGTGGTAAGCGAGCTGAAACTCGCATCGAAGGATGATGCGACCGTATTGCTGTCGTTACTGGCCAAGGTGAAGGCTGAGATCGGTAATGTGATGGCGCTTCGTCAGTACCGTTACATGGAAGAGGCTGCGGTCGATACGCTTCAGCAATCACTCGATGAGCAGCGGGTTGAGCTTAACAGAGTATTGCTTAATTTATTGCAGAACGAAAAAGCCTATTTGCCTTACAAGCAAGATATCGCGGCCATCGAAGAGCAGTTAGGCTCGATAGAGAAAACGACCGATTTGGCGTTGTTGCAGAACAAAGCCGAGTCGGTGCGTACAGCGATTGCGCTGGTTACTGAGGAAGTGGCGGATATCGAGACAGACGATCCGACGATGTCGACACGTATTCTCGATCTGACCACTGAGGTTACCGCCAAGCTCAATGCATTGTCGGCAAGGCTGCGGCAGCAGTTCCAGTCCCTGCGTGGGGGCGAGGCAAAGGCCGAGTTCAGCGCCCAGTTCAAGTTGTTGGCCCAGTCGGTTAACAGTGCGATGGAGCAGGCCACAACCCCCGAACAGTGCGATGAGCAGCTGGCCAAGCTGATTGGGCAGTTGGAGAAGTTGGAATCCAGGTTTGCCGATTACGACGAGTTCCTTGCTGAGATCTATGCCAAGCGGGAAGAAATACAGTCGACCCTTGAAGGTCACAAGCAGCAATTGGTCACCGCCCAGCAGCGACGGATCCAGAATCTGTACCAAGCGGCCGATGTGACATTCAAGAGTATCGAAAAGCGGGTGGCCCGGTTTGAGAATGTCGCTGAGCTCAACAGCTATTTTGCTACCGACAATATGGTGCACAAACTCAAAAAGCTGTCGGGTACGATTCGTGAGCTGGGGGATAGCGTCAAGGCTGATGCCCTAGACGGTCGGATCAAAGCTGCTCAGGATCAGGCATTGCGCGCATTGCGTGACAATCAGGATATTTTTGAGCAGGGCGGCAAAGTACTGCGTCTTGGCAAGCACCGTTTCAGCGTCAACCAGCAGCCGTTGGAGGTCAGTCTGGTTGAACACGCCAGCCAGTTGAGTTTGCACATTGGTGGGACGGACTTTTACGAACCAGTAACAGATGATGAATTTCTGGCTTTGCAAAGTGCCTCCCGGCTTGATGTCGCCTCGGAAACCGACACCCTATACCGCGCTGAATACTTGGCCTTCAGCTTATTGCATGCCGCTGAGCAGCAGCGGGAGGGGATCACGCTGGCAGCACTTGTTGACGCGAGTCAAAAGGGAACCTTGCTCAAGTTGATTCAGGACTACGCCGCCCCGAAATACCGCGAGGGCTATGTAAAAGGGGTTCATGACCATGATGCCGAGCGGTTATTGAAGGCACTCTTACCGTGTTTCGAACAGGCTGGGTTGTTGCGTTATTCGCAGGCAGTACGGGCCAGTGTGTGGTTATGGTTGATAGTTCAGCCGCAAGATATATTGGAACAATGGCGCAAACAGGCTCGTAATGCATTGCTTATGTTGCAGCATTTGGCTTCGCAGGTTTCTTTTGATGCCCTAAAGCAGCAGCTTGCTCTGCAAATAGAGAGTGTGAGCCTTGAAGGGGGCGAGAGCTTGCTGGGCGGTGATGAAGCTGCCGATGTTTGTGCCGAATATGCGATTCATTTGCTCGGACAGGAACGTTTGCAGGCAGAAACCAGCCGAGATGCCGTTGAATTATGTGACAGTTACCTGAGCTTCCGGCGCAGCTTGGGCTGGCAGCCGGAAGGGGAGGAGTGGCGAGCCCAATTCACGGATCATCTGCTCTGGCTGGGGGCATATACGGCCAAGCAGGGAGAGGGGCAGCCATTTGTGATCGAGGCGGCGGCTTTGGCGACAATGCGGGATAACGGCATGTTATTGCTCAATCCGGTGGATTTTTCTCTGCAGTTAACGGTTAATGGCTTGTTGGGGGAGCACCCGCTTGTTGAGCAGGGCAGCCTGACGCTGACGCTAGATACCTTCTTGCTGCGAGGGTATCACCATAATAACCATACCTTGCCGAATTATGAGGCGTACATTACTCAGCGTGCGTCCTTGCTGGAGCAGGCCAAGCAAACGTTGCGCTTGGGCGATTTCAAAGCTCGGCCATTGACATCATTTGTGCGGAACAAGCTGATCTCCGAGAGCTACTTGCCGTTAATCGGTGATAACTTGGCGAAGCAAATGGGCGCGATGGGGGATGCCAAGCGTACCGACTTGATGGGGATGCTATTGCTGATATCACCTCCGGGTTACGGTAAAACGACGCTGATCGAATACGTTGCCCATAAACTCGGCTTGGTCTTTATGAAGATCAATGGGCCGTCGATTGGTCATGAGGTGACCTCGCTTGATCCGGCAGATGCGCCGGACCAGAATGCTGCCCGCGAAGTAGAGAAGATCAACCTGGCCTTTGAGATGGGCAACAACGTGTTGCTTTACCTTGATGATATCCAGCATACCCATCCGGAGTTCTTGCAGAAGTTCATATCACTCTGTGACGGTACTCGTCGCGTTGAGGGTAGCTGGAAAGGCAAGAGCAAGACCTACGATATGCGGGGCAAGAAGTTTGCCATCGTGATGGCGGGTAACCCGTATACCGAGTCTGGCGAAGTGTTCAAGATCCCGGATATGCTGGCCAACCGTGCGGATATCTACAACTTGGGCGATATGCTGTCGGACCAGCGAGAGGCCTTCGAATTGTCATTTATTGAGAACTCGTTGACGTCTAATCCGGTACTGGCTCCTCTGGCAACCCGTGACCTCGGTGATTTGTACAAGTTGATTGCTATGGCTCGCGGCGAAGAGATTGCGCTCAGTGATTTGACCCACCCTTATTCGGCCACTGAAGCGGGGGAGATCACCGCAACCCTCGATAAGTTGATGAAGGTCCAACAGACAGTGCTCAGGGTCAACCAGCAATATATTGCCTCGGCAGCGATGGCCGACGAATACCGGGTTGAGCCGCCGTTCAAGCTGCAAGGTTCTTACCGGAACATGAATAAGCTCTGTGAGAAGATCTCGCCGGTAATGACAGACGATGAGATCCAGACCTTGCTAGTTGACCATTACCAAGGGGAGGCCCAGACCTTGACGGCCGGTACCGAGGAGAACCTGCTCAAACTGTCACAGTTGCGCAATGCGATGGATAGCGATCAGCAAGCGAGGTGGCATGAAATTACCGAGGGCTACCGCCGTCGCCAGCAACTGGGCGATGGGGAAGACCGGGCTGGACAGGTTGTCCAGCAGATGCTGGTACTGAACCAGAGCGTCGCGTCGGTAGCACAGAGCTTAACCCAGGGACACAGGTATGCGATCTCTAACGAAGGGCATACAGAGCCAGACAAGGAGAGTAATAATGGCAAAAAGGGATATTGAAACGTTGCTGGTACGCAGTTTTGATGATGCCAAACTTGATAACCACGAGCGTCGCGATTTGGCCGACGCTCTCGAAGAGGCGGATCTCAAGGCTGATGGTATTTCTTACCTGCGCAACCGGGCCTTTTCGCTGGTACAGCAGAGCATCCGTGATGGGGATGACGGGCAGAAAGGACTCAAGTGGCTTGAGCAGGTCATGAAGCAGTTAGACAAGGCTCGAGGAGGGAATGAGGTTGTGGTTGCCGAGTCATGGTTTTCGCCGGGTAACTGCTGTATTGATGGAATTCGTAATCAGTTGAAATTTGCCCGTAATAGCGTGGATATCTGCGTGTTTACTATTGCCGATGACAACTTGACCGACGCTATTCTTGCCGCTCATCACCGCGGGGTTAAAGTCAGGATTATTACCGATAACGATAAGGTGAATGACTCGGGGAGTGATATTGATTATCTGGCTCGTCACGGTGTGATGGTGAAGGTTGATGAAACGCAGTATCACATGCACCACAAGTTTGCGATTTTTGACAATTCCCGATTGATAAACGGTAGTTTCAACTGGACCCGTAGTGCATCTAAATTCAATTCTGAAGATTTGACCATGACTAATGACAGCCGCCACTTGGCGGCGTTTACCCAGCATTTTGACCAACTTTGGCGGGATTTCCCGCTTTATGGTCGAGAGTCCGCTTTGGGAGAGACGTTATGAAACAGGATGTCAGCATACCAGAAAGACAAATGTCGGAAGAACTGAACGTCGCCAGCCGTCTTAGTGAGAGCGAGCAGGCGCAGGCAAAGCAGATTGCCGAGGCGTTCAATCCGTTTGATACCGTGTCGACGTTGGTTTTCGGCAAGGAGGCACTGCAGGGCATTACCGATTTTTCGGATCGGGTACTCGCCGGTGTTAGGGCGAAAGACACAGGGGAGGCCGGGGATATACTCCACGCGATGGTCTCTAATATGAGCAGCGCCAGCTTTGATGAGCTGGGTAAATCGAGCTTTTTATCGCGGCTGCCGTTGATCGGTGAGCTGTTTCAGTCCTTTGGAAAATTTGTAAAAGGGTTTGATTCAGTCAAAAGCCATTTGGATGAGCTGGCGAGCAGGCTTGAAGCCCAAGAGGTAAAACTCGCCATAGATATCCAACAGCTTGATGGGCTGTATGAGGAAAACCTGACGTTGCTGCAACAGCTGGATATCTATATTTATGCGGGGCAGTTGCGGCTGGCGGTGCTGAAGGATCAGGAGCTGGTGGCGTTGAGATTGAAGGCCGAGCAAAGCGATGATCCGCTTGATAGCCAGGCTTACCGCGATGCGGTGCAGGTAATGGGGCGCTTGGAAAAGCGGGTGCATAATTTGGCTTTGGCTAGAATGGCGGCAATTCAGGCCGCTCCGCAGATCCGGTTGTCGCAAGAAGGCAACAAGATGTTGATGGAGGACATTCAAGATATTGTGCACAACACTTTGCCGCTATGGAAACGCCAGTTCCTGATTGCGATTTCCAATTACGAGAAAGAAAAGGCATTGAAAGTCACGCGCGCGGTGAAGGACTACACCAACAAGCAGTATGTGCAAAATGCCGAGAAGCTCAAGGCATTGGAAGAGCAGATCGCCGAAAACTATCAACGGGGTATTCTGGATGTTGAGTCTCTTCAGACAGTGAACCAGCTAACGATCGAGACGCTCAACAATACGCTCAAGCATGTTAAGGAAGGTCGCCTTAAGCGCCAGCAGGCTGACAAAGCACTGGCACAGGCCGAGCAGGAGCTCAAGCTTGCGTTGCAGGACACATTTGATAGTTAGCTGTGATATTCGTGCTGCTGTGCGTGCAAAAAAAGCACTGGTTGGCGATATAGAGGACAATAACGAAAAGGCCGCAGAGAACTGCGGCCTTTTTTATCTGTTAGTTTACGCTGGGTACTTGCGAGGCCAATAGCCAGATAGCCAGTAGGAAAAACACCAAGCCCATGAATTTGTGCTGGTTGGTACGGAACTTTTCGTTCTTCAGTAGCGATTGCCCCAGACTACCGACAGTTGTGACTAGAAATAGGTTGAACAGAAGTCCTAGAACGTTCAATAGTAGGCCAAGTACCAGCATTTGCTCGCCAGAAGTGGCTTGTATCTGGGTAGAGACAAATTGTGGCAGGAACAGAACAAAGAAGATCAGAGCTTTGGGATTGAGCAAGTTACTGATTACGGCACGGCGGTAGAGTGTTGCGGCAAGGCTGTTGCTCTGCTCGACTTCTGGCGCATCGGAAGGTTTGGTGCGCATGCAGTCCCAGCCCATTTTCAGCAAATAGGCACCGCCCATAATACGGAGTACCTCTAGTGCGATTGGATTCATTGCAATCAGCGCAGATACACCCATAGCTGCGAGCATTGTCAGGATCAGGCCAGATGTAGCGTTGCCGAGACTAGCAAAAACCCCTACTTTTTTTCCATAGCTTAAGCTAGAACTGGCAATCAGCAACATGTCTGGACCAGGGATCAACAACAGGGCCAGTACGGCAGTAAGGTAAACAGGCAATATGGATAGATCAATCATGATGTTTGGCTATTGAATTCGGGTGGAAATGTCTATAGAGGGGCGGATTCTAGCGGTTCTTGTTGGTAAGTTGAACTTAAATTTGTGCTTGTGGCGATAACTTACGCCAAGTTGTGGGTGATTCATGGCGTAATGTTTCTGTTTTAAGGGGATTGTTGAATTAATGTAGCAGCTGCTTCTGGTAGAAGAAGAGCTGCTAAAGATGACGCGGTTGGCAAAGGTGGTGTTCAGATCCCACCTTTGCCAGACTACAACCTGAAATGGCTATAGTTTGCCGTTGTTGAAGTCCTTTTGGAAATAAAGCACTTTTTGCAGGTAGCGTCGGGCTTCTGCTTTCGGGTGTTTAGTGGTCAGAGCATCGTAGACCTGAGTCGGCTTCAGACTGTTCAGTTTTGTCATGGCGCGTTTGCGATCAGAGTCAAAGGTGCTTAATACGCCCCCTGTACCACCGTTGTAGGCCGACACCATACTGAAATGCAAGGATGTTGGATTCTTAACTTCCCGCAGGTAGCGGTTTTTCAAAATATAGAAATAGGCCGCACCGGTATCGATATTGTTTGCCGGATCAAATAGGTAGTCTTTTGTCGGAATTCCCGGTTTGTTTTTAACGAGTTTAAAGACATCGGCCCCTGCGGTTTTTGGGATCACCTGCATCAAGCCGTAGGCGCCGGCATGGCTGACAGCATAAGGGTTGAAGCTACTTTCGGTCTTGATTATCGAGTAGAGTAAATCTTCTGGTAGATCGTAGCGTTTTGCCGCGTCACGGATTAAGTGGGCATACTGGTATTCACGCTGGCTAAGGTGATCCTTTGCCATGTTGATTTCAACATAGTAGGCCGTTCCACGTTTGAGTGCTTTTTTCTGAAGCTTGTTCTCAATCAGGTACTCGGCATAGCGGTTGGCACGCCATTGCCACTCTATTGGTTTGCCATCTTGATCTAAAACCTGGCCAAGTAGGAAGGGTTTTCCATTCAGTACCGCTTCTTTGTCACTGAAGAGCTCTGCATGCTGTGGATCGGCAGGCATTAGCAAGGTTTGTACGATACCGTGCTGGAGTTTTTCCATCGGCAGGTTACGGGCAATGGTGGAAACATAAATCTTGCCGGTATCGAAGTCGATATGGGCGCGAGTTTTATAGCCATCAAGGTATTTTACGTAACGGTGCTTGCCGGCCTCGAGGTATTCGTCATCCCCCCATTGCTTTTTAACGTGCTGGGCGAGAAGGACAAACAGCTTGTTGAGGTTTTCGTTCTGGGTGTTAGATGAGCCAGTGGACGGTGGTGGGATAACCACTGCTGGTGGCAAAGTAACCACAGGCGGGCGGTTAACCGTGCTGCAATCGCATGGCGGCGGCGGTGGCGGCGGAGCGATGGAACATGCCGTTAGCAACAAGCTGACGAACAAAAGCGGTATAGTTTTCATAATGAACCAGAAAGTGCTGCGTGAGTAAACCATGAATGGGTGCGGTTTTGCTGATAGCACTGATAATAAGAGATGCGTTTAAGCGTTAGAAACCAATGTTTTCATGGTGACGATGAGAGTATTTTATTGTTTTTAATAATTTAATCAATACGTTGTGGAAAATCGTGGCTTTCTGGTTTAACTCACGTTAGTGACTGTGATTTTGTGATGTAGGTTGGGTTTTGGCAACGTTTTTTTTCATACCCTGCGAACCAATAGAACGATGACAAAAGGATTTTTACATGCCTAAGAAATCAATGAATGTCGATTTTGAGCTAGGCGGTGTGACGGTTAGTCCGGGTGAACGCAAAAGCTGCGAGCTTGAGATTGCCCGTTTGTACACTCACTCGCCATTATCGGTAACGGTGGAAATCCTTCACGGCAAGCATCCCGGGCCGGTATTGCTGGTGAATGCAGCCATTCATGGTGATGAGCTCAACGGGATTGAAATTACCCGTCAGGTGATTGACAAGATTGATCTTAAGAAGCTGCATGGCACTGTGGTTGCTGTGCCGGTGGTTAACGTATTCGGCTTTATCCATAAATCACGTTATCTTCCTGATCGTCGGGATCTTAACCGTTGTTTCCCGGGATCTGAGCGTGGTTCGATTGCCGGGCGAATGGCTTATCAGTATTTCAATCAGGTTGTGCGCCGCTGTACTCATGTGGTTGATTTGCACACTGCAGCAATCTATCGCACCAATTTGCCGCAAATCCGGGCGAATTTGGAGAATCCTGCCGCTAGAGAGATGGCGATGGCATTTGGTTCGCCGGTGGTCGTTGACGCGACCCTGCGTGACGGATCGCTGCGCGCGGCCGCTGAGGAATTTGATATTCCGGTAATCACGATGGAAGCCGGTGAGGCTCTGCGCCTTGATCCTCATGCTGTTGGGGCTGGGGTTAGCGGCGTGCTGCGTGTGATGCGCCATCTCGAAATGTTGCGTACTGGCCATAGCAAGAAACTGCCTGAGCCAATGGTGCCAAGAGCAACACGCTGGGTACGAGCTGATTTTGATGGTTTGCTGCGCTCCCATGTCGCATTGGGGGCGAAAGTGTCCAAAAATCAGGTTATCGCGACAATCAGTGACCCATCCGGTAGCGCCGAGCAAAGCGTGGTCGCTCCCCAAGGGGGGATTGTGATCGGCCAGCAGACGTTGCCGTTGGTAAATGAAGGGGATGCCATTTTCCATATTGCCTTCTTTGAAGAACCGGATGATTTGGTCGAAGAGCATGTTGAATCTTATCTGGATGATGCGATCGAAGTGCTTGATGATGACCTTAAGTGGGGCATGGCTTCGTCATAATATTGGTTTGAGACCGAATACAAACGGGTAGCTTGGCTACCCGTTTTTTTATCCCAAAATCGGGGGAGGTCATCGCTTACGGTAGGCAACGACGTGTGATAGGAAGAGCTTGGAGAAGCGTTCGTTGAAACGGAAGTGATAGGGTATTTCGGCTTCTTCCAACGGTTGCCAGCCATCTTCGGTGAAATACTGGTTGATATCGTTGACGGCTTCGCTGGCCTCTTTGAGGTGTTTCTTCTGCCACTGGTAGGTATTGGCCAGAAAAACAATGCCGCCATGCCGGGTATCCTCTTTGAGGGCATCGACAATGAGAGAGGGTGATTCGCATTGGTCGATCACATTGAGGCAAATGGTTATATCAACAGGCGTTGGAATGCTGTTGTGATCATAGCGAGATTCGATGCAATGGAAGGAAACGTGCTGACAATCACGAACCAAGGGGGCAGTGTTGAGGTGGATGCTTCCTTGTCGGTGGAGGCTTTCGATAAACGGGAAATAATAGCCCTCTGCATTTAGCAGCAGTCGGCGAAAGTGGGTCATCAGTCGGTGAGAGGGTTCGACCACCCATCCCTCTTCTAGGCTAGGATAGCTGCGGGAGAGCTCGTAACTCACTCGGCCAAGTGCTGGGCCGACCTCAAGGAAACTGCGTGGAGAAGAGCCTGTTTGTGCAATGCAGCTATGGATAAAATCACATACCTGAAGGTAGAAAGGGGACTGTACGAAATTATCGGGAATCGTACGTGAAGCTGAATTTAGGAGGGTGGAATCACCCATTTCCCTGATTTTGTCTAGCCACTGTGCTTCGAAATAGGCGGCGAGGCTGCGTTTGTCACAATAGTCATCCATGAGGCATACCCGAATCTGATTGATGAGGCAGGTATACAGCAACTGCAGATGAAGGTGAAGCGAACCGCGGTGTGCGGTTCGCTTCCTGTGCCTTAGATCTTAAAACCGGCAACAATTTCTGATAGCCCGTTGGCTTTTAGCAGTAAATCATGGCGGACCGCATTGGCTGATGCCATCTCCTGATTGGTACTTTCGGCCGTGACGAGCAAGTTCTCGATGATGGTGTTCATCGATACGGTTGCTGCGAATTGTTCTTCCGTCACCACGGCAATTTGTTCGCAGTCATGATTGATGTTGCCCAGTGTTGAGAAAACGGAGTTAACATCGTTCAGGCTCTGGCTGTTCTGCTGGTGGATCTGGCTGATATTGTCATTGTTTGCCTGCAGCATTTTGACCGATAGCTGGGTATCGTTGCGCAGCGACGAAACGAGATTATCGATTTCAACGGTGCTCTTTTGGGTTCTATCGGCCAGTGCCCGCACTTCGTCGGCAACGACGGCAAACCCGCGTCCTACTTCGCCCGCTCGTGCCGCTTCGATGGCAGCATTGAGTGCCAATAGGTTGGTCTGCTCTGAAATCGCCCGAATTTCTTCGACCAGAGAGGAGATTCGGTTTGCTTGAGTTTGTAGGTGGTCAAGCTGCTGCTGGTTTTCGGCAAGGTTAACGGTCAGTAGCCCCATTTGTTCATTGACGTGGCTCATTGTTGCCGCGCAGGTTTGGGTATTTTCCTCTACATCCTGGGTATTGCTTGAGGTGGAGTTGGCCTTTTCCGCAACTTCTTCGACGCTGGTCATAATTTGCGACATAGCGGTTGCGGCTTGGCTGAGTTTGTCGGCCTGTACCGCAGTATTGCCCGATACCGTTTCCGTTGACTGGGCCATCTGGGCGCAGCTGTTGTTGAGCTCGACAGTGACTTGCTTGATTTCGGCGACCATGTGTTTCAATGCACCACCAGTTTCCAACACGCCTTTGTAGATCCCCGTTTCTTTGCCGTTTAGCTCGAAGCTTCGGTTAAGATCGCCTCTTGACAGCTGTTCGAGGATAGTCAGGATTTCTGATGGCTCATGGCCAACGATCTGCTGGTAGCGCTTCAGCGCGATGAACATCCCCACGCCGACAAAAAGGCAGGCGAACAAGGCAACAGAGAGGTTTTCGATAAGAATTTGGTAGAAAGCTTGTTCAACTTTGCGATTTTGTACACCGCTTCCCAGATACCAGCCCCAATCCGGACTTTTTACGGCAATGGATTGAACGTCGGTTGTTACGTCACCACGGGTTGTGGACCAGATGTAATGTACGACTTGGCCACTTTTCCCCTGCAGTTCAGATTTGACGGCACTAAGAGCTTGCTGGCCGACCACTGCTGCGAACTCTTGTCCGATGATTTGCGGATCAAGTGGGGCGGCGACAAAGGTCATTTGTGCATTGGTTGCCCAAATATATTCATCAGGGGCGTAGTTGTAGCTTTGCAAGACATCCATCGCATGTTGCTGGGCAACAGCCAGAGGCAGTTTGCCTTCTTGGGCTTGCTTTTCGAAGTAAGTGACGGTGGCCAGTGCATTAGTAAGAAGGTTGGTTAAGCGGTCGATGTTCTTGATTTCCATCGTGTTTTTAACGCTTTGTGCTGAAAAGAAGGCGGCACCAGTCATGATAAGCACAAACAGTAGGTAAACCTGGATATACCGTGCTGTGGTTTTGGTTTTCATTGACGCTCCGAAGGCTGATAAAAGAGAGTTAGAGGTATTGCTATGTGCTTTTTGGTTGTAAATATGCGCACATGCAATATGTATTAATGCGACCATATGCTTGAAAAATTTAATTAAATTTATTCATTGTTGTCATTAATAGATTTTAATTAATTCCTTTTGCGTATGTTTGGTGGGCGCAGTTTGAGCAGATTCCCTCTCAGGTGGTGATAAAACACTCTGTATTAAGTGTTTTTCAGTTGTCAGAAAAACAAAGGCCAACGCACTGCGTTGGCCTTTTTGTTCTCTGCTGGAAGGCTATTGCGCCGATGATGGTTGCGGACGGTTGGTACGGGCTGCCAGTTTGTTGGCTAGCGAGTGTAGTTCTGGCAGCATCCGTTGGATCAGATGGAGCTGTTGGAGCACCATTTTGGCAGAGGTACAGTCTTCGTCTCGCCATTGGGCCAAGCGCTGCTCCAGTTCACTGTCAGACTCCGGTGCTTGAGCGCACTGATTGCCATCGAGCTGAGCGGCCAGACAATCGAGATGGCTGTGGATCAGCCTATGGGCTTGAGCGACCAGATGGTGGGTATATTCATCGTCTAGTTGGGTACGGTGTGCCCCCAAGGCCGAGATATAGCCTAGCATGGCGTGGTTGATGGTTAGAAAGCGGAAGCATTCATCTGTTGCCATTCGGTAGCGACCAGGTTCCGACAGCATGTTACTGATGGCGGTACTGAGTTGGGCATCGGTATTGTGTGCTTCGCGCCGGGCAATACGATAGCTCAGGCTGTCTCTTTTGCCGATGCGGTACTGGCCGATAATTTGAGCCAGATAGTCGCGGTTGGTTTGAATGGCTGCTGCCATCACTTTGTGGAGACGTTTTGCCTGCCAGTCGGGAAGAATATAGCTAACGGCCAATACTGCCAGCAGGCAGCCTAAAAGTGTATCGCCCAGCCGAGGCAGGATCACCGCGAAGCCCTCGCCGAGCTGGTTGAAACAAAATAGAACCAGCAAGGTAATGAACATGGTTGCCAAACCGTAGTTAGCCATCCGAAAGGCAAAGAACAAGACGCCTGCCAGTACCATCAACACCAGTTGCCCTTCTTGTCCGGGAAATAGGTAGAGTAGCGGCATCCCGATGAGCAGGCCTGCCAATGTGCCGATCACGCGCTGCTTTAGGCGCTGGCGGGTCGCACTATAGTTAGGTTGGCAGACAAACAGGGTGGTCAGCAGTATCCAGAATCCCCGCTCGAGATCCAGCGCTTGGATACAGCCGTAGCCGGCAGTCAGGGCAATAGCCATGCGCAAAGCGTGGCGGAAGAGGATCGATTGCGGCGTAAATTGGCTGGCTATACGCTGCCAATGGTCTTTGATGCTGCGTGCCTCGTTGTCGGCCAGTTCGGTTTCGTTGCTGGTGGCGGCGACGTCGGGGTTGCTGACGTTGGACAGTTGCCTTTCAACAGTCGCGAGGTTGTTGAATAGGTATTCCAGCTGGCTGACATAACTACGAAGCTGCGGATTACTTTGGGTTTTAAGATACAGCAGTGATTCTTGAAGTTCATCCAGAGCGAGTACGCTTTGGGCACCGTGTTGATAGGGCTTGCCCATGGCCAGTGCGTGTGAAATTTCTCGGCAGGCATTAGCCTGACGGGCAAGGAGGCGCTGGAACCGGAACAGAACATCGCTGCGTTGGAATTCCTTGGCCAAAATTTGGTAGCGGTAATGTGACGAGCTTGCTCGTTCATGGATATCTTGGGCGAGGAAATAAATTTTGAGGAATTTGTCGCCAGTATGGTTTGGGTGGCCGCGTCGGGCACGGTGCAGCAACGTCGATTTTGCATTATTCAATGCGTTGACCACTCGGGCATTTTGACTCGCCGCAGCCAGTCGCAATGGTTGCGGGTTGAGGTTGGCAACGGGCTCAAATAACTGGCTTTTGCAATCGAGGTAGCAGGCGAATTCCGTAAACACGGCAGCAAGGCTCTGCTGAACCGGCTGATTTGGCCACAGTAAGTGCCAGGTTAGCGATAGCAGCCCGTACCAAGCGGCTCCGCCCAGTAACAGTGTCGGTTGGTACCATAGATTCGGGCTTTCTGCCGCTCCCAGCATGGTATAGACCGCCAGCAAGAGTGAGGCGAAAGCGATGCTGGCGTAACGGGCCCCCATGGCACCGAGCATGATAAAGCCGAATGTCGAGACAAACAGCCCGATGGCGAACAGCGGCGGATAGGGGAACAGCAACTCAATGGACAATGCAGCAATAAAGAAGCAGAGCAGGGTCATGAGCAGGGCTTTTATTCGGCCGCTGAAGCTGTCATCGGTTTCGGCCAAGGCAGAAGCAATGATACCAAGAACCAAGGGGGTGATTTCTGATTTGGCATCGAGATACCAGCAAGGCAGGGCGACACCAACTAAAGCGATGAATACACGAATACTGTAGTTGATACGGTCGTTGGCCCAGTAACGGCGAAGCATAAGTCGATTGGTTTGCATGATGAAAAGTCTGTTCCGAGGGGATCAACAGAAATACAGAAAATATGCGTTAGCCACCAAAGATAACAAACTCGTTACCTGTTGGATATAAAACCCTTTAAAAATGACACGTATAGGAATTTTTTAGCAGAAATTTTACGCAAAATAGGTCGTTGCCGCTATGGTCAAAATACAGTTCTTGATACTCTTTGGGCGACAGTGATTTTGATACCCAAGCCGCTTCGAGCAGCTTGTTTGAGCGAGAATGCACTTTTTGTATCCAGTTTCTCTATATGACTGGGTATATATACAGGCATGAATCTTGTATTGTTAGGCAACTTGGCTCTATACAGCGTTTAATTTTTATTTGGTGATGTGATGCGTTTGACAGCGGGGTGGTTGGCCCAGTGGCTTGCCCAAGGTGATTATTGCAGTATTGCGCTTGGTGACAACGCCCTGATTTTGGATAGTCAGCTTGAGACAGAAGAGATCCCCTTTGATGACTGGGACGGTGCGATCAATGTGCAACGGGGTGTCCTTTGGGGCAGCTTTGAGCTGACATCGGCAGATCAGAAGTATTGCTGGACGGTTCACGGCCTGCCTTGGCAGCAGTGCAAGGCTTTTGCCAATGTATTGCTTGACGCTTACCGGAGCTGGGCGCAGGGACGGGTAGAGAAACTCGATGGTCTGTTGCCAGAGATGCTGGGCCAGATTCGAACTCTGACCGAAAAAGACGCATACTTGCGAGAATCCGATCACCGGGATCTGTGCCATTATCTTGAGCAGTCGCTGGTCTCTACTGGGTTGACGAACGAATTGGCCGCATCATTCCGTCCGATGGCATTTGAGCAGATCACCCCGTGGCTGGGTGACAATAGCGAGTGGATTGATAATGCCAACCAGCTTTGGCTCGAGAAGGAAAAGGAAAAGTGGGCCTCCTGGTTCGATACGTTTGAGTCATCGCCACTGAATACCTCCCAGCGGGAATCTATTTTGCTCAATCAGGATCATAATCTGGTGCTTGCCGGTGCAGGTAGCGGTAAGACCAGCGTACTTGTGGCTCGCGCCGGTTATCTGTTATCGAGCCAGACGGCTCAACCCGAGCAGATCCTGATGTTGGCGTTTGGTCGAAAAGCGGCGCAGGAAATGAGCGAGCGGATGGCTGAAAAAGTGAGCCGTCAAATCAAGGTGGCAACGTTCCATAGCCTTGGCACCCAGATTATTAAAGCGGTTGAGGGCGAAATGCCCAGCGTATCGCCATTGACCTTGGATGAAAAGGCCCGGGCTGATTGGATTGCTACCGTGTTGACTGAGCAGTGGAGCAATGAAGCATCGGCCAAGCGTTGGCAGCGGCATTTGTCCCAGTGGCGGATCCCCGGCGTTAAAACCGATAACTCGCAGGAAAAACAGGCCCGTAACGAACAACTGGCCAGTTGGGTATGGCGACATATTGAATTGATCGGGCAGCGGGGCGGCAATAAGTTGCAATTAGTTGCCAGTATTGAGAGCTACCATCTGGATACGGCAAAGGCTCGGATGAAGAGCGAACTCGCGTTGCTTTGGCCGTGTTACCGAGCGTATGAACAGCATCTCAAAGCCAGTAAGCATATCGATTTCAATTCGATGATCCAGCGAGCGACCGAGTACGTGAGGGAGAATAAATTCGTATCGCCGTGGCGCTTCGTGATGGTCGACGAATATCAGGATATCTCACCGCATCGTTTGGCATTGATAGAGGCATTATGTCGAGATGGCAAGGATGGGGTGCGCCCGACTTTGTTTGCCGTGGGTGATGATTGGCAGGCGATATACCGTTTCGCCGGTGCGGATTTGAATTTGACGACGGGCTTTGAACAGCGGTTCGGCGCTTGTCATATCACCGAGCTAGACACGACTTACCGTTTCAACAGTATGATTGGTGAGGTTGCCAATCACTTTATTCAGCAAAACCCGGCACAGTTACCGAAAACGCTTAATAGCTTCAAAAAACAAAAGCGCAAAGCCGTTACTTTGTTGTGTCAGGATTTAATCGATCAAGAGTTGGCGCAGTTGGCGGCACAGGTAAAGGATTCGTCGACAACGCTATTGTTGGGGCGTAATAACAACCAGCGACCAGAGAAACTCAAGCAGTGGCAGGATAAATGGCCACAGTTGGGTTTAACGTTTATGACTTGCCATGCCAGCAAGGGACGCGAAGCAGATTACGTGTTTATATTGGACGTAAACCGTGGTGTCTTCCCTGCGCCTGATCGTGATACAGGGCTGGCTGCGGCCTTGCAGGCTAAAACGGAATCATACGCCGATGCCGAGGAGCGCCGTTTGTTTTATGTCGCTTTGACGCGTGCCAAGCAGCATGTATGGGTGTGTGCTGATCCTGAGAAGACCTCGCCGTTTGTCAATGAGCTCATCGATGAGGCGTACCCGGTTATGAATAAGATTAAGCGAGTTAAGAGCAAGGCCAAGGCAAAATAAACGACCTTGGTAACGCTACCACCCAAGCCCAGCCCTGTTTATTGGCTGGGCTTTTTTATTCTTCTTTTATGCTGCTGACAATTTTGCCGCTGTGGGTCCCGGCCTTGAGAATTCGCAATCCCTCGGTTAACTGCGCAAAAGGGAGTACCTGTTCGACCATCGGGTCGAGGCGGCCTTCGCTGACTAACGTTGCCAGTTGGTTGCCGATATCGGCGAGGTGCTGAATATGCTCGATGTGTCCGTGGGCATAGGTGCCGTGCAATGCGACCTCGTGGATGCTGATGGCTTTGGTTGAAGCAAGCAGGGGAACCTGATTGAACTGGTCGGCAACCATTACGATATGGCCGTTGTAGCGGATTAAGGCACTAAGAATACTGCCGGATTTGGCCGACACACAGTCGATGGCGGCGTCGACCAATTTGTCCTCAGTCAGTTCGATAAGGCGCATTGCCGGATTATCGCGTTCGGGATCGATGACCGCGTCGGCCCCGTAGCGCCGAAGCCGTTCATGGTGTTGCTGGTGGGCAATCGCATAGACGGTCGCCCCGGCTAATTTTGCCAACTGGACCGCATAGCCACCGACACCACCTCCTGCGCCGGTGATCGCTATGCTTTGTCCTGCGGTTACCCTCAGTTTGTCGTACAGGGCTATCCAGGCCGAATAGCCTGCGCAAGGAAGGGCGGCAGCATCGGTGAAGCTGACATTATCCGGGAGGCGGCTGACGGCGTAGGCTTTGGCAACGGCATATTCGGCAAATCCACCGGCATAGCGGGGATCGACAAAGACCATGACCCGGTCTCCGGGGTGGAAATGTTTGACATCTTTGCCGACGAACGAGACGGTGCCTGCGACATCCAGCCCGATAATCTGCGGATAGTGCCAGGTGGCATACCCCCAGTGAGCGAGTTTGTAATCGATGGGATTTAGACCAACGGCATGGACGCGGATACAGATTTCATCTGCTGCTGGTGTTGGCTTGGCAGCCTTGCTCAGAGAGAGGCTGTCTATGCCCTCTGCTTGTGTCAGTTTCCATGCTTTCATTATCGCCACCGAGTAAATTATCGTTATTTTTAGATAACTATATACCCAAGTTGCGATTTATACCCAAGTGGTAAGGGGAAGGGAATGTTGCATTGTTGGATTCTGGACAACCTAACCCCCTGCGCGGTGGCTTGGGGGCTAGGTTCTTTCTGTCAGCCTAAACGTTCTTTGATATAGGCGTCATAATCGGGGATTTCGATTTCCACCTCTTCATCGAGCATCGGAGATGAAATCATAAAATTGGCACTGGCACGGTTGGTGGCTACCGGTATATTCCATACCGCTGAGATCCGCAGTAGGGCCTTGACATCAGGATCGTGCGGAACGGCATTGAGTGGATCCCAGAAGAAGATCATCATGTCGATATTGCCTTCGGAGATCTGAGCACCAAGCTGTTGGTCGCCCCCCATTGGGCCGCTTAGTAGGCAATTGACTTCAAGGCCAGAGGCCTTGGCGATCATATGACCGGTAGTTCCTGTGGCATACAGAATATGGCCTGCCAGTTTTTCCTTGTGTTCCATTACCCATCGTAACAGTTGCTGCTTGCAGTTGTCGTGGGCAACAAGGGCGATATGTTTGGCCTTAACCATAGTACGAGTTGTTGCGTGCATGTCATGCTCCAAAAAGGTGAGAACGAAGCTGGCTATATCAAACCAGAGCCGCAGCATGATGTACAAAGGAAAATGGTGAAACTTGTAAGTAAGTCACCCCATTTCATTTGCTTAGGTTAAACAATCAACATGGTTTGTACGTATTACGGGCGGGGCGGCGCCGGTACGTTGAATACAGGACGAAACTCCGCCGGAGAGAGCGATTCCATAATCACGTTGTCGGGCAGGTGTGTCGGGGTCAGGCCTTCAACAATAGGGGCCAGTTCCAACTCGATCGGTTTATGTTCCAAGTAGCGAACGGCCTGATCGACAGACAACATTGCCTGCTGAGCCATTTTGTCGGTAGGGGCAAACAGGATTTTGTTGCGTAGCAATCCACGGTATACGCCATGACTGAGATAGGTCGAGACGAGCTTAATGTCGTTGCTCTTGCCATTGGTGCGCAATTCGCTGATAGCCACTTCTGCCGCCACGGCTCCGCCAACGATGTAATCAATATGGTGGCCGCTGGTGAACAGTTGCTGGATAAGATTGCGTTGCAGTTCTTTGCTGTTGTCGGCCCAGAGTTTGGTGACGACATTGATATCACTATCGGCAATGGCATCCATGAAGCCTTGGACAACCGGTTTTGTCCCACCGCGTTTTAGCGGGCCTGGCAGTAGCGCAATATTGACGATGCCACTGCCCCTTGGATGACGCTTGGCAAGATACTCGCCAGCGGCCTGACCCATGTAATACCAGTCTATGCCTACTCGGGCAATGATCTTCTTGGCGCTGTCGGCCGTGGATGTATCCAGTTCATTGATCGTCGCGAATACCGGGATATTACCGGTAAGCTCAGTGAGCTGGTTTTCATAGGCATGGCTATCCACAGTGCCGAGGATAATGGCGTCTGCTCCCCATTCTCGGCAATCGGTCAGTTGTGCTTTTTGTTTTGCAAGGTTGGGGTAGCCGCCTGCCTCAAGGACTTTGAGCTGAACCCCTAGTTTGCGGGCGTGCTCGACCATTCCATAGTCAATGGAGAGCCAGTAGGAGTCTTTGAGGTGGGGATAAACAGTACAGAGTTTCCACGGCTTTGTTGCATGGCTCAGGGGCTGATAATTTATTTTTTCCATGCTCTGGCCGGGTTTGCCTGCTAATACGTCGATGGCCTGTACCGGCTGGGTGACGCTGGCGCAAAGCAGCAAAGGGAGGAGCCATTTATTTATCATGTTCAATCTGTACTGATTCGCCTGCTTAAGGCTGGGTGAAAATATGGTGTTTGGGTATAATACCATTTTTTGCGTCTATCAGGCTGTTTTCTCTTTATATATAGCTAAAGCCTGCACGATGGTTGATAAATTATGACGTTTACCCCCAGTGGAATTGGCCAAAAGCTGCTGATTGCCTTCTCGATGATGGCCGGTTTGATGATTATCGCGGTTGTGATTGGCGTTGCAGGTTTTTCGTTGGTTGCCAAAACCGAGCGCAATGTGATCAATTCGGCAGTACCTGCCCTGGTTGAGGCTCGGCAGCTGTCGGATCTTAGCTCCCGTATTATTTTCAATGCCCAGGTTTTGGCAAAGTCCAAGGACGAGCAGGAGCGTGAACGGCAAGGTAAGTCACTGACGATTCATATTCAGGCTCTGCACAGCAGCCTTAAATCACTTGAGCGGTACTCCTTTAAGCCGGCATTGGTTAAGCAGTTGACCAAAGATGTTGAAAACATCATTAATAATTTGGCCATGCTCGGTATTTTGGTTGGGCGAAAATTAGAGTTGACCGATAAGGTTGAGTCAATGAATGAGCAGATGACATCGGCGACGATGCAGATTGACTCACTGTCGCAATCGCAGGTTTCCAACGCCAATACTATTGCGGTGGCGAATGTGTCACGCATTTATGACTTGGTTGAGAAGGGCAATACCAGTGCGGTGTTCAAGGCCCTTGATAGCTTGGTTGAAGTGGACATGGATTTGAGCGAGCGCTTGTTCGAGCTTCGTTTTCTGTCATTGCAAGTGATCAACATGCTGGATGACAGTATCCAGATAAACCGAATTGATGAACTTCATAATTTAAAAAAGCGCTATACCTATGCGGTGACCGTGATCCAGCAACGGGTCAAGTCGGTTGAGGATCCGAGTCGTTCGGCGCAATTGGTTGAATTGGGCGAGGTACTCAACCAAAGCGGGGACTTTTTCCATAAGTTGGAGGCATTGATCCATGCGCGGCAGGACGTTGAGCGGATGGAACAACAGAACTTGGTGATGTTCCAGCAACTGAATCAGACAGTGGATGAAATTATCCAAGCTGCCAACCTTGGTACCCAGCAGGCCGTGACGCAGGTTGATCAAACACTGACCGTAGCCCGTAATAGCCTGATTGCGATTTCTGCATTGGGGATGATCGCTTTGGTGCTGATCATGTGGCGTTTCGTCTACGCGAGGGTTATTCGCAGGATTAACGACTACAGTCAGGCGCTGATGTCGCTGGCAAGAGGGGATTTGGAAATTCGCCTAATTTCTCATGGCGACGATGAACTGGCACAGATGGGGCGGGCGATCATGGTGGCTCGCGACACCGCCTATGAGCGTCACCGCTTGGCACAGGTTGAATCGAAAATCCGTTCAGAGTTGCAACAGCATAAGACCAGTCTTGAACGCTTGGTCGCAGAACGTACCAGCCAGTTGAAAGAGGCTAACAGCCAACTGAACCAAGAGGTGAAAAAGCACGCAGAGGCGCGTACTGAAGCCGAGCGAGCCAACCGCGCCAAGTCTGCCTTCCTGGCGACAATGAGTCATGAAATTAGGACGCCAATGAATGGGGTATTGGGTACAGCTTCGCTGCTGGCCGATACTGGTCTGAACAAGCAGCAGGCTGAGTACCTTGCGGTGATTAACCGTAGTGGCGAAACGCTGCTTGATATCCTCAATGATGTTTTGGATTATTCGAAAATTGAAGCTGGGCATTTGGATATTCGCCCTTCCAATTTCTCGTTGCGTGAGTTGGTCCAGGATGTCTACAGCTTGTTGAATAATCGGGCCGCCACCAAGGGAATTGCCTTGGTCACTGAAATTGACGAGCAACTGGAGGAGTTCTGGGTAGGTGATGCGACCCGTATTCGCCAGATACTTGTGAATTTAGTGGGTAACGCAATCAAGTTTACCAATGAGGGCCAAGTCAGTGTCTGGGTATCCTCTTCCCCGTTGCATCCTGGACGCTTGGATTTTCAGGTTGAAGATACTGGCATCGGTATTCCGTACGATGAGCAGGACAGTATGTTCGATGCTTTCCAGCAGTCTAGCGATGGCCGCCAGACCATGGGCGGAACCGGGCTTGGCCTGGCGATTAGCCGACGAATTGTGGAAGCAATGGGCGGTGAGATTGGGCTGGACTCTACGCCGGGTGAAGGGAGCTGTTTCTGGTTCAGTCTGAACTTGGCCTCTGGTGAATGCGAAGTCGCCGCCGAAGCCGTGGCTCAAGATGACATTCCTTCGGCCTGTGTGTTACTGGTCGAAGATAATCCGGTTAATAGCTTGGTTGCTGAGGGCTTTTTGCGTCGTCTGGGCCATCGGGTCATAGTGGCAGAGGATGGCGCGCAGGCCAAGGTCGTGTTTGCTGAGCAGCGTTTTGATGTGGCCTTGTTGGATATTAACTTGCCAGATACCGATGGGGTGACCTTGCTTGGGGACCTCAAGCAGATAGAACGGGATAGCTCAACATCCCATGAGACCCCGATGGTGGCATTTTCGGCCCATGTCTTTAATGAAGAGGTGGAGCTTTACCTCAATGCGGGATTCTCTGGTTTCTTGCCGAAACCGCTGGTGGAGCATCAGTTGGTTGATACCATAGCCAAGGTTCTGGCTGGGCGAGAAAGGGTGAATCTATCATGCCTTGCGTGTGGTGATGAGAACGTCGATTTGGAACAAGCTATTGATAATGCGGAGCAGAAAGTGGTGAATAGTGATATGCCGATTTTGGATGAAAAGGTGCTGGGCAGTGATTTGCAGGTACTGGGTGCGGAACTGGTCAATAAGATGATCGGTCTGTTCAGCGACTCGTCGGCAGACACGATGGCGAAGTTGCTCCCGGCGATTGAGGAAGTGCAGTTGGCTGATGTTGCCAACTTGGCACATACCCTGAAGGGGGCTGCGGGTACAATGGGGTTGACGAGACTTCATCAGGTTTGTCAGGCATTTGAGAAATCAGCCAAAGAGGGTGATATTGGCGATCTTTCCGTTGAGCAGCTGGAGTCTGTCTATCGTGCGTCAATTGAGGCCCTGAACCAGTCTTTTGGTGGTTCAGACGCATAGACACGAAGAGGTTATATATTCGGTAAAAAGGCTGCGTTAATCGCAGCCTTTTTTATATCTCACACTCAAGTAGAGGATGTACAGTATGGGTTAGCGAGTATGATGCGTTGAGATTGGCGCATTAGGGATCTCGCCGTGTTCTACTGGGTTGGCAGGGTCTCCGCTCCATTCAAACCAGCCGCCATCAAATACGCTGATGTGCTTCCAGCCCATGACATGGGCATAAAAGAAGACTTCAGAGGCTCGCCAGCCGGTGCCACAATAAAATGAGACATTTTGGTTTTTATGGATATTCCAATCTTTCCAGAATTTGGTGATCAAATCTTCGCTGATCATGGTGTCGTCCGGATTGCGGAAGTCTTCTAGGCTGTAGGCATCAGAGCCTGCGTGTCCCCATTTTGAACCGCTTATGCGACCTTTGGGATCGATATATTTATATCCGCTGGTTTCGCCGATGTATTCGGCCCAACTGCGGATGCTGACCAGTGACTGGTTATCCTGATCAGCCAGAATCTCTTTGGCTCCCTGTATATCAATAATATATTCCGGATGAGCCGGGATCGGGCGCCCGAAATCGACAGGCTCGGTGCTGTTCAGCAAGGCTTGGGTTGGGTAGCCAGCATTGATCCAAGATTTCCACCCACCATTGAGCAGGCGAACATCTTCGACGCCAGCGTACATCATGATATTGGCTGCTCGTGCTGCTGCGGTATTGTCACGACCGTACAGGATCACGGTGGTGTCGTGGCTAATGCCTAGCTCACGCAGTAATTCGCCGAGTTGATCGTTATCAACGTGATTCCACCATGGCTCTGACTCAATATTGTTTGTATTGAGATACAAGGCTGTCGGTATGTGTGAGGCGAGGTATTTTGCTGGTGGCCCCCATGCGACTTCCACGACTTTGAACCCTTTGGCGGGGGCGTGGCTTACGGATTGGCCTTCAATAAGCTGATGTAACCAGCTGGCCGGAACCAGTTGTTGGTAGTTCTCGAGGGCAGCCAGTTTGTCAGGGTACTGTTCAACCGGCTGGGTGATCACCTCGACATCATATTTGCCGAGTGCATTGAGCTGAGATTTTAAGGCTGCAGCTTTGGTGGTGCTGCAGTAAAGGGTTGTTCGTTGCTTGAAATCAATGCCACGGCTTTCGAGCTCGCTTCGTACGACTTGCGGTCGGAGTGTGCTGAGCCAGTCGCTATCGAAATTGATCGCTCCTGGGATATGCCCACCCTTGTGCTGTCCGGCCTCTGGCCAGCCGTTGTAATAATTGCTCGAGCGGCAGTCAATGATCTGTCGGTCGGGTTGTTTATCGGCGACTAACTGATCAAAGGTAGCCGCCGAAAGTTTGGGAGTAAAGGCGATTGCAGTACAAAAAGCTGCATTTAGTAGTGTTTTCATTTGATTACTAGCTTATGTGATTATTGCACGGCATTGTATATCACTTGCATATCTTTTCCTTGATTTAAATGTGTAATGCCTATAGTTGTTCGTTTTGGGTGATTAGCGCTTCGAAACGGTCATTACCCCATAGTGATTCGAAGTCGTTCTCTTCGGCGGCTAGCTCTCTTAGCGAGGCACTGCCTGCAATCGCTTGTTCAAGATCATTGATGGCTAACTCTTCAGAGCCTAAACAGGCATAGGCACAGGCGCGTTGGTAGAGGGCATGAGCGTTATTGACATCCAGTTCAAGGACTCGGTTGCAGAGGCTCAGTGACCAATGGAACTCGCGGATTTCCATTGCCGCATCGGCTTTGTAGGTCAGTGCTTCTAAATCACCGGGGCGGATTTTTAATATTTCATCGTACACTTCGATCCGCTGCTCTGGGGTTTGCAGGCTCTGCGAACGTAGCCAAAGGTTGTGGATTTCGTTAATCGTTTCAATTTCGCGGTTATTTTGGGCGATGATCCGGGTCTTGCGCTTGAGGTCTTGTTCTAGTTGGCGGAATTTACTTTCGTATTGATCGGTAATTTCCTGGAGCTGTTGGTCTGCCATTTTTTTTGTGTTGTCACGCAGTTCACGCAATGACTGCCAGCCAATTAGGGCAAAAAGCGAGGCAGCACCGGCAATTAAGTAGAAGAAGTAGGTGACGGTGACATTGGCATAATTCATTGATTTGTCGGCGACCGACAGTTCTCGGTCGGTGATTACGACTGTCATTCTGCGTTCGAGATCTTGCTGTTCTGTTCGCAGGGCTTTGAGTTCGTCGAGGACATAGCGCTCCATCAGGGGCCTGTCGAACATATCCATTCGGCTGTATGGTGGTTCTTCGGCGACAAGTTGCAAGGGGAGCAGGACAATGAGTAGGGTGAGCAGGCGTTTGAACATGGCATCATCCTTATTGACAAGTCAATTATGGTTACCCATTAAGAGATAGCAGAAGAAAAGGCATTGCACGAAGAACAAGTGTTATTTGGTTGGGTTGAACGATGGCAAGAAGAATAAAAGGTGCACTGATGGCCTAGTACATCTAATGATTGCTTAGTGATGTACTAGGAGGGGGCGAGTTGGCGGCCCGGCCCCTTGTTCCACCAGTGCGGAGAGGCGATTAGTCGGCGACTAGGCCACCGTTCTTTTGGGCTGCTGCGACAAGTGCCTTGCGTTTTTGTGCATATTCGTTGTCAGTGTCAGCATGGGTTGTTGGTGCCGAATTTTCGGTAACCCACTGTGATTCAGCGCTAAAAGCATAGTCTTTATCAAAAATAAGCATGACGTTATACCCTCGAAGTCATCATGTCGTTTCTAGAGGACATCCTGTATCGGGTCGGTTAAAAAATCATCATCCTTGGTGTGGTAATTTAGGGCGGAGTGCTAAGGCGTAGATCTGGCTACTCCCCTCCGTTGGAATTGATATCAATATTGGTGCATTGTCTCTTGGTTCATTATGAATGTCACGGTGCGAAAAATAAGATTGGTTATTTTTGTAAGAAGTTAAGAGCTTGACGGGTAGAGTCAAATGCAAAACGATCAGGGGAAATGTCAGTAACCGGTACCCACAAAATTTCGGCAACGTCATCGGCGGCAACAAGGTTAGGCTTGTTCACAAGATCGATGATAAAAATGCAATCGCATGTTTTATAAGTGATATTTTCGTATAAGTAGGTATTTGGCGATGAGCCGACATAACGGCAGTGGGGCGGTGTGAAGCTCAGTTCTTCGTTAAGTTCGCGGTATAGGGCTTGTTCAAGTGATTCATCGTAGTCGACAAAGCCTCCGGGGAAATCCCACATCCCTAAACCGGGTTCTCGTCCACGAATAGCAATGAGCACTTCATCGTTACAACGAATAATTGCCATTACGGCAGAGGCGGTATTGTGGTAGTAGACAAAATCACACTGGTCGCATTTGATGTGTTTTTCATAATGCCTTAGTGCTGATGACCCACATGATGGGCAATATTGGATAGTTGTCATGGTTATTAAGCATCTCGGTGAATAATGCTTGCGAGAATATACTGTTACTCAGGTGGCCTCAAGGTAGATAAAACCTCCGAGAAGGGGATAACGAGGCTATATGGTGAATACTCTCGGGCATTGGGTTAAAATCACGGTAATATTATATAACCCGTGGTGGGTACAAGATGTCGCAAGAACACGAAGAGTATGAAGTAGAAGCACTGGGTATTGAGGTAGATTGTCAGCCGATTGAGTTGTACAAGGTGCTGAAAATTGCCAATGCAGTGAGCGGCGGTGGGGAAGCAAAGCTTGCCATTGCCGAGGGTTATGTCGCGGTTAATGGTGAGCTTGAACAGCGTAAGCGCCGTAAGGTGTATGATGGCGATGTTATTGAGTTCAACGAAGAGTATTATTTGGTCATCTGCGATAAGCCCGTTACTGAAGCAGTAGAAAAACCAACGGTGAAACCATCGGTCAGCCCACAGCCTAAAGCGTCAAATAAAGCGAAGGGTGGGGCAAAAGGTTCTGCGACGAATAAGGCAAAGAATAAGAATACGAACAAAGCGGCGAAACCGGCCAAATCCCGAGGTGGGAATAAACAGGGTAAGCCTGTTTCTGGGCCAGCAGATAAAACGACAGGCCGTAAACTGCTTAGCTTCTAATGTCGTTAAAGATAGAATCCTTTGAAAAGAAAACCGCTGTTGTAAAAAACAGCGGTTTTTTATTTGTAATGATCTTGGATTGAATCCATCTGAATATTGTATCTTGAGGTAACATTGGTGTATGCGCTTGTGAATATATATTAAATCGATCACTAAAAATAAAGACAATTGAGAATGTGCCCGTTTCATATTTCATTATTAAGTGAAGGCTACCCTGGCTTTCGATATTCTTTTACTTAATCTTATTATTGTTTTATAGGGCCTCAGTCATATTAAATAGCTTTCATTTCCCCTTGTTGATTAATTAGTAACAGTTCAGAAGTAAATAAGTGCTATTTTTTGTTCACTATATTTCACAAGTTAAAATCTTTTGAAATCTGTTTAAGTCTAGGTCGGGTTTGACCGATAATTAAATGACATAACTAGATAATGTTACGTTGATAAGGTTGTACTTAGGTCGAGGGTGATGATTGCAACCGGCTAGAACAAGTCGATTTTATTTGACTCTGATTCTGAAAATGGATGTTGTTAATAGAATTAAAAAAGTCATAGCAACGTGTAACATATTAAAATTTTATCTGTAGAGAGGGTGGCGTGTTCAAAACGATTAAGACCAGAATTGCCTTAAGTGCAGGGGTCGCACTGGTATTCACATTAGTAATCGCAATGGGGTTTACGACTAATTCGTTTACTCAGGTGCAGACCATGACAGCCCAAGAGGTGTCTGCACAGTTGAAAGAATCTACGACACAGAACTTGCTGGCAGTTGCCAACGAGCAGAGCCAACAGTTAAATGGGCAATTAGCCCCAGTACTAGCAAACCTTTCCTTGTTGCGTTCAATCTTGGAACTGGGCGGCGAGCAGCATGTCAGTGCGGATGTACTGGTACAGCAGTTTATCAATGCGCTGGAAATCCAAGATAAAACGGTATTTGCGGGTTATATGGTGTGGGAATCCTCGCCGTGGACAACGCCAGTAACGGCCAATGGGATTAAGTCTGTGACCCCTGAGGGGATCTTGGCTCCGTTTTTCTCCCCACTGCCAAATGGTTCGTTTGATCCAACGGCGATGGCCTCATTTCGAAATCAAAACCTCAACAATAATGGTGAGCGCATTGATGAATGGCATCTTGCGCCGTTCGAAAACGGACGTACCTTCGTTATGGAGCCTTATTACTACAACGTTAGGGGTAATCAGGAGCTGATTACAACGATTAGCCAGCCATTGAAAGTGAATGGCAAAATTGTTGGTTCGTTGGGTTTTGACTGGTCGTTGGTGGCATTTCAGGGGCAGTCGGAACAATTGGCCCGTCAACTGTACAATGGTCAAGGCCATGTCATGATCCTAACCAGTAGTGGAATGGTGATGGCTGACAGCCGTAACGGTGCCAATATCGGCAAGAAGGTGACAGGTGAACTGTCGAGCCGTTGGTCTGAGATTGTGTCGATGGCTCGCGGTGACAACCAGCGTTTGTTGACTATTGGTTCAGAGATGGTTGCCGTGTCTACGGTAGAAACAAGCGGTAAGCCTTGGGTAGTATTGGTTTCTATTCCATCAGCTGTTGTGACAAAAGACGTGACAGACTTTACGCAATGGAGTGAATCACTCAGCGAGGAAGCGATTGGTGAAGGGATCATGGCGGGCTTGTTTGCCGCGTTGGCCGGCCTTGCTGCAATGTTCCTACTCGCGGCCCGTATTGGCGCATCGTTAAAACAATTGGTCGATCGCATGCAGGATATCGCACAAGGAGAGGGTGATCTGACTCGCCGTATCCAACTGGATAGCCAAGACGAAACGGGTCAGCTTGCATTTTGGTTCAATACTTTCTTGGAACGTATTCAGGGGACATTGCGTACCGCGACTGATGCGGCTGAGCAGGTCGACAGCCATGCGACGGCTGGTCGTGGGCAGGCAGAGGATGTGTCTAACCAATTGCTGGGGCAGTTAAATGAAGTGAGCTCGCTGGCAACCGCGATTAACGAGATGAGCGCTACGGCTCAAGAGGTGGCCAGTTCGGCAGTGCAGGCTGCAGCCGCTGCTGCTCAGGTGCAAAATAGTAGCCTGGATGGTACCGAAAAGATGGGCCATGCCGCCAAGGCTGTGACGGAGCTTGCAGGACAGATCAACTCGGCTCAAGCACAGACTCAGACGCTTGTTGATTCAAGTGCGGCAATTCAGGGGATCCTCTCTGAAATTGGCGGTATCGCAGAGCAAACCAATTTGCTGGCGCTGAATGCGGCCATCGAGGCGGCGCGCGCTGGTGAGCAGGGACGTGGTTTTGCCGTTGTTGCCGACGAGGTACGTAATCTGGCAAACCGGACCCAGAGCTCAACGGAGGAAATCCGTAACATGCTGAGTCGACTAGAGGAAGAAACACAGTCTATCGTTGCATTGATGGCCCAGAGTCAGCAACAGGCTCGCGATACTTGTGAGGAAACGCAGGCTGCTCAGCTGGCACTGGAAGAGGTAAACGAAGCGATTAATGTGATCAATGACATGAACAATCAGATTGCTTCCGCTGCAGAAGAACAGAGTTCGGTGACCGAAGAGGTTAACCGCAATGTCGTGAATATTAATGAAGCGACTAACGGTGTGATGCAAACCATGCAGGCATCTGTCGCTATGAGCGATGAGCTTGCCGGTCAGGCTGCTCAGTTGCGTGATGAACTGGAACAGTTCAAAACACGATAGGCGATAATCCTAAATAGAGTCAGTAGGGGGCGGATATATTCCGCCCCTTTTTTTATGTATCTATCTATGTCTCGATCGAAGGAAGTTTAGATTATGGGGCGGTCTTGATGTATTTCTCGTTGGTGAGTAACTCAAGGGCGATAGCCACATTGTTATTTAGTTGCTCGTTTACTCGGCCAGGGAAGAGTTCTTCGAGTTTTTCGAGGCGGTCATAGCCAGTATGCCAAATGCGTCCCCATTGTGTTTCGGTCTTTCTATCACAGGCTGAAGCTGTCCAGGTTTCATAGCAATCCCATGTGTCAGGATGGGTGGTTTGAGAATAGCCGTCATATCCCCCTTTGCCGTTGATATTGAAGTTGGTGGCTTCGACATAGGCAATCGGGATCCCGGCACAAGCGAAGCCAGCATGGTCGGACCAAGAACCCGTTTCTCCCTCAGGGTAGCCAGGAAAAGCGGGATGAACTACAAACTTGCCCGATTCACCTTTGACTGCGATAGAGGCTTCTAGCATGGCATCTCGCATTGTTGTTGCCGCACTGTAATCGGTTTTATCTAGTGAGAGTTTTTTACAGATACCATCATATTCATCATAATCAGAGTGGGCAGCATGAACGTAAACAATGTCCCCCCCACCGATGGTATCGTAATTGATCATTCCGATGACATTTTCAAGTTCGCCTGTTTTCAGTGCTTGTTTCACGTAATGGAGAGAGCCGTTTAGTCCGTTTTCTTCGGCCCCCGGCAATAGGATACGAACATTGTACGGTAGGGATTTCCCTTTTAATTGCTCGGCAAGAGAAATTGCCGCAGCAAGCCCGGCCCCATTATCTGTTGCGCCCAGTGAATCATGTTCGGAACCGGTAGAGTCATAATGTGCCGCGAGGATGATAGTTTTATCTATCTTGCCTTTTTTCTCGATGATGTAGTTTTTTGATGACAGCATCATGCCATTCTGTTGGTATGAAAATGGCTGAACAGTGACGTCGTAGCCAAATCCGGTTAGTTTGTCGTAGATCCAGTTTCCGGCTCTCACTTCTTGTTCTGTGCTTGCTTCACGTGCGCCAATTCCTTCGGTGGCGCTGGCTATTTCGACTAAATATTGTGTTGCCTTACCGCTGGTTCCTTGGTTTTCATCGTCGTCACTGCCACCTATGTTTATGTTGCATCCTGTGAGCGTAAGCGTAACGGCTAGCCCGAGGTGGAAAATTCCGTGTTTCATTAAAACATCCTGCGTATTTGTTAATGATGAGTTTATTTCCGGTCTTTTGTATCGAACAAGGAGGGATTGGAACAGTGATCTATATCTAGATAAGGTGATGGGCGTTTTATTTCGGGTGATTTTGCGGCAAGGATCAATAGAGATGAAGAAGGGCAGGGGATTGATGAAGCATAAAAAAGCCAGCATGGGTATGCTGGCTTTTCATTTAAATGATGTTGATTGCACGCCGTTTTAGGTCAGGCGGAACTGCATCATGGTTTGCTGTAGGTTCGCCGCCAATTGACTTAGCTCATTACAAGCCTGAGTGGTATGGTTCGAGCCTTGTGCAACTTCAGTTGATGATTCGTTGATACGCGTTACGCTGCATTGCAGTTCTTCGGTAACCGAATCCTGCTCGCTGCATGCGCTGGCAATTTGCACACTCATATCGGCAATTTGGCTAACCGTCGATTCGATCGAACGGATTTTTTCACCCGTCTCTTGGCTCTGCTGAACACAGGAGTTAATCAAGCTGCAGCTGACCGTGGTCGCCTCGCGTGCTTCGTTGGCACTTTGCTGTAGCTTGTCGATGATAGTGATGATTTCGCCTGTTGAGTGCTGGGTACGACCTGCCAATGTGCGAACTTCATCAGCAACAACGGCAAATCCTCGGCCTTGCTCGCCGGCACGGGCTGCTTCGATCGCCGCGTTTAGCGCCAACAGGTTTGTTTGCTCTGCGATATCGCGGATCACATCTACAACCATGCTGATGTTAGCGGATTCTTTTTCAAGTTGGGCAACCAATACACCGGCATTTTCGATTTCGTTGGAAGCTCGCTGGATCTGGTCAATCGTCTGGTTGACTTCCTGTGCGCCTTGCTGTGCCTCTTGGTTGGCCTCTTGCGCCGCAGTTGACGCTGTCTCGGTATTGTTGGCGACTTCAGCAACGGTTGCTCGCATTTGGTCCATAGCGGTTGCAACGGTAGTGATTTCCGACTGTTGGATTTCCATACCACCCGATGTCTGGTTTGCAACGGCACTGACTTCTTCAACAGCGGAGCTCAACTGAGTTACCGCAGCAATAATCTGTTCGATCAATGCACGCAGGTCAGATTGCATGGTGATGCTGCTGTCAGCCAGTTTACCTAGTTCGTCATTGCCGATTTGATCACGGTCTAAGTAGTGAGTCAGGTTACCGGCAGCAATTTGAACAGATTGTTCCATTACCAGATTAAGCGGACGGCAGATCTGATTGGTCAGGAAGACGGTCATCGCAATCATAAAGGCAATGATTGCAACGATAGCTCCAATCGCCATGTCCATCATGATGGATACGCTGCTCAGAATGTCAGTACGGTTCTTGGTAACAAAACCCGTATTCATTTTGCGCAGGTCATCCAGCGCCGTTTCAATTTGGGTGTACACGCCAAGTGTACGAACCAGAATTGGCTGAGCTGTTTTCATATCGCCTTGATATGCAGCCTGCTCAAAAGCTTTAAGGTCTTGGATATATTTATTCCAACCGTTATTAACGCGGTCAAATACCTGCTGTTCACTTGGTGATGCGACGGTTGCGCCGTAGGCATCTAGCATTGATTTTATGCTTTGGTGTTGACGATCTACTTTGTCGATTCGAGAGCGGATTTTCTCAATATCAGCGTAGGTAATCAGCGCATACAGGGTGCGTCGAGCGTACGACATTTCGTAACGCATGTCTTCAACTTGCAACACACTTGGAATTGTTGAGTCGGTCAGGTTATAGATGGTGCTTCTAACTACTTGCACTTCTGAACGTAGGAATATAGCAAATGCGATCAGTAGAGCGGCAATAATAGAAAATATAAAAGCGATTTTCTTTCCGACAGAAAGATTTTTAAACATGGCGAGGTATTCAATCACTAAAGAAAAACGGTAGGGTAGTAATGTACTATTAAATTTATAAATTAACAATATTATTATTTAAGCGAGATGTGGCTGGTTCCATGCAAAATTATCCGTTTATGGCACATTTTTACTGAAAAACGAGTGCCATTTAAGCATTTTTTCTAAACGGTACGTGTTGTTTGTCTATTTTTGGGTGGGTTTTGACTCATTGGTTAGGCAGGTGAAGATCTTTATCTAAAAGAACAGTCTTCAATTAAAAACATTATTTAAAAGCAATATTTATTCTTTAGGATATATATCAACACTGGTGTTTTTATGACAGCAATAATAATTCCCCGCCATTTTATTGACGACTTCTTTATACGCATTTGGGTTGGTAATCTTTGTTTTTACAAGAAATATTTATCTATCTGCATCATTTATGATTAGTCTGAAAATCAATACAGAATAACTCTCTGATTCAATGGGGATTTATCCGAAAAAGTAGAGGTTTAATGTAGGTGTTGTCTTATTTTGTGTATGTTTAAGTTCGTTATTTTGGTGAAAAATGTTACCGAAAGAAAGTCCTTGATTCTCAGTATTCTCCTTTTGATTCTCGTAATGTGATAATTAATGTGTTTTAATTTGCGGTTGTTATCACATTATGGAAATTGCCCTTGTGTGTATTGACGCTTAGTGGGTAAATAGGGGCAGCAGAGGATGAAAGCATGACAACGAAATTTAAACCCAATGCGAATGAAAAGCTGATTCAGTTATTGATGCACATCGCATCGGCAGACGAGCCACTGACAGCGCATGTGCTCAGCGAGCAAACAGGAATGCCGTCAAGCAGTGTTTATCGTTACTTGGTCATTTTGAAAAACTGGAACTTAATTGAAGAAAGCCCTCGTCAAAGCTGCTATTCCATCGGACCTGCCGCATTGCAGTTGCTTCGTAATTTTCAGCGTTTTTCGCCATTATCAAGTGGTGTCCATCAAGTCTTGCAGCGTTTACAACAGCAGACGGGAGAAATGGCGGCTTATTTGGTGCCAGTAGGTTTTAGGGCGCTGTGTATGGCTAGGATTGATAGTCCCCATGCCTTGCGTTGTGCCTATGAAGAAGGCCAAAGCCAGCCGTTGGTGCGAGGGGCGTCAGCCAAGGTTATTTTGGCGCATCTGCCCGAGTCTCGGATTCTCGGTACTCTCTATCATTTTGGGATCACCGAGCCCGATGCTGTTGAGCAGTGGTTGAAAGAGCTTGCCCAGATAAAAGAAGAGGGCTATGCCATCAGTACTTCTGAGTATGACCCAGGTGTGTCTGGGGTTGCAGCACCTGTTTTTTCCGGCAATAAAATTGTCGGAGCCGTGAGTATTATGGCGCCGGAAGACCGGGTTCAAAAGCGTAAACACGCCATTATTTTTAGTGTTCTGCAGGCGGCTCGAGGGTTACCACCCGCTGCCTGATTTTGATAGATAAGGAGCAAGCATGCTGGATTTCAAACGTTGGTTTTCATTTACCCGCCTAACCACACAGAATGAAATCAATCCGCTTCCAGCAATGATTGAGCCTTACGCCGAACAGCGTAAATCAGGGGCGGTATTGGTTGGCGTAGCGACAGATTTGAGTCTCAATGCCTATGATGTACAAATTGGCGCGAAGGAAGGGCCAGACAGTATTCGTCGGATGTTAGCCAAGTATCCGTTGACGCTTAATGTACCGCTCTATGATGCTGGTGTTATCGATGAGCAATCGATGGAATGGTCATCGTTTGATGTGTTGCAGTCGATGCAGTACCAGAAAGTACGTGAAATTTTGCAAGCAGGTCATTTCCCCGTGGTATTAGGGGGAGGCCACGAAGTGGCAATTGCGAGTTACCGGGCGTTGTCTGATACGGTAAACCGGGTAAATGATGCCGCTCAGCCTGAAGTGATTGCGCCACTTCCTAACCCTTGCGCGTCACGTGTGGGTATTGTCAATATTGACGCTAATTTCCAGTTACGCCGTTCTCTTGCCGTAAGATCAGGATCGGCATTTCATTCTGTTGCTAGCTTTTGTCAGTCACAGCAGCGTGAATTTCGCTATTTGGGGTTGGGAATTTGTGACCATACTAATTCTCAATCCAGTTTTGCCTATGCCAGCGAATTAGGGGCAAAGTGGTTGCTAGATAGCGAAATGAAGATGAAATATCGGCGGAAAATTCAAGCTACGGTTGATGCCTTTGTTGAGCAGGTTGATCATATTCATTTAAGTTTGGACTTGGCCGTGTTTTCATCAGCGGTAGCCGAAGGGGTCAATATGTCGCGAGTCTATGGTGTTAGCCTGCCGGTGATTGAGATGGTTCTCAAACAGTTAATGGCTAGCGGAAAAGTGAGAATTATGGATGTTGCTGGTCTTTATACCGAATATGATTATCAAGGCCAGACTGCAAGACTCGCCGCGAAGCTGATTCAGCACAGCCTCAAAAATATCTGATCCCCGCGTCTTCCTTATTATCATGCCTATGGCCTCGTTATGAGGCCTTTTTCATTTTTGCCTGCTATTTAGTAAAAACACATCGAAACCAATTACTTGACTATAATTGCGATGTTGCCTCTTACATTTGAAAAAGAAGTAAGGGGTGGGGTGGACTAATGTAAAGGAGACAGGCAATGCCCAATTATACATGGATAGTCGCTATCGGATTGATTGGCTTATCAACGGTTGCCAGTGCTGGAAAACCCGCGTTTGATTGCAAAAAAGCCCAAGGAGAAGTTGAAAAATTAATTTGTAATGATAGTGGTTTGGCGGCACTGGATCATGAGATGCAACGGGTGTTTGAAACAGCCTTGCCAGCGTTGCCATTTGATGATGCTAAGCTACAAAAGGCTATCCAGCGAGGGTGGATAAAGGGGCGAAATGATTGTTGGAAAGCCAATGATGTGAGGAAGTGTACGGAGTTTGCCTATAAAAGCCGGATTGCTGAATTACAGATTATCAGTGGGCAGCTTGAAGTACCACAGCCGGTTTCTCTTGATTGCCAAGACAATAAAGAGCCCGTTACCGCGGTATTTTATAACCAAACAGATCCGGCGAGTATGGTATTGACATGGGGAAACCAACAACAAATTACGTTGGCTAAACCGACGGCAAGTGGCAGTAAATATTTGGGCCAAAATGTCAGGTTTATTGAGCATCAAGGGGAGATCACGATCACATGGCAGGATCGTAAATTACTATGCCGGACGAGGCAATAATATAAGGCCAAGTTTTCATATGCAGGATGCACAGTGACATCAGTATGTTTAGGAGATGGGAATTACCTGATGAAATGATACGTATTTTAAACGTATTTGATATAGAGCTGTGCTGACACAAGCATTTGGGGTGTACTTGGCCATCACGCTAGGGGTTGGTTATGCAAGTAAACAAAGAGACGGTGATCCATGTGATCATTGTGGGGATGGTGTTTGGCTTTATTCAATTTGTTCAGGCCAAACCTGTTGAAGTCATCCTGCCAGACGGGCGCAAAGCCATTTTGAATGATGACATGACTTGGCAGCCAGTCGATGGGCCTGCAGATCTCAAACATCGCCAACCTGTTACTCCTTCTACCCATTCTCAATCTATCCTTCCTGCTGCTCCCTTGCCGGCACCTGCTGATGTGTCCTCGAATATTGTTTCAACTCAGCAAGCCAAGCCAACATTGCTTGTACCTGCTAGTGATGTGATTGAAATGGGGCAACAGCAGGATGTGGGTATGTACGAATACGGTGGGGTAACGCTAACAGTATTGGCTCCGCAGTTTGTTGCTGGTCAGCTTAGGTTACCAACCAGAATGAGTAACAATGGCAGTGAAGCGGTTATTTTGGTTTCGTTAAAGCTATCACTCTATGATCATAACGGTCACTTGCTGCTTAATGACAATCAAACGGTATGGACGTCAATTAAGCGGATGCCTGAAACCTATCTGCGTTCAGGTGTAGAGAAAGAAGGTAAAGACATCGCCTTTACGGTTCCACCCAGCGATAAATATTATCTCCAAATGGAAATATCAGAGGTTGAGCACCGTTAAGTTCAAAGAGGTGGTTATTGGGGATTACGCCGTTTTATGGGGGGAACCGTTGCTGAATTATGAGCACATGTAGTTGCGCGGCTTTTATTATTGATGTGCAGCATGTTGGCAATAATAAACACGGTTAACATGATGAAAAATTGTGGTTCTATGGTGCTGTAGAGATTGGATGATAGAGAGCCGGGCAAGAGGTTTGCACGGTCGAGGTGCAAGCCTTGGGTGAGGGCGATACCAGGCAGCAGTAGGTGGCAGGCTAGGCTGGCAATCACAGGACGTAAGCTGGTCAATGCCAATCCGTTAAGTAAAAGAGTTACGCCCAGCATCATTGGTAGTAAAAAGGCCAGAGGTTCAATGATATAGCAAGGCGCGAGGTTGGTATCATTGAGCAAGCGGCTATGCTGTTCAGGGAAAACTAACCCTTTGAACATCAGCGTGCCGGAGTAGGCGAATACCAAGTAGGTGCTGAAATGGTGAATAGGGCCTTGGGTCTTCATCCGTTGTATTCCTAGAAAATGCATCCAGTTGCTTGCATCGTCATGCTATGAGACCCAGAGATAATATTCAGTGCGAAATATCACCTTTTTCTAAGCTGATACCACGACTAGCTCGCATAATTTTATCTTGTATCTAAGATATCAATCCTTCAGTAGTTGGCCTTTTTCATTCCTGTGATTATTGGTTATCCATCCAGTCTAAAATGTAACGGGTAATAGCCTCCGGTTGGTTAAGATCCAGCTGCGGGAGTGAATGCTCTTGATTTAGTTCACCGTCAGTGGCGATGGCAATGATATGGGGATCATTGGGAAAAAGCAGTGGTTTGCCATAACTAGGGCGGAAAACTTCAATTTTTGAAAAAGGCTGGTCACGAAACCCTTCTACTAATACAAGATCTAATTCGTTGAGCTTCAGTTGCTCTAGGCACTCATCCAGTGTGGGTTCTTGACGTTCGACGTGATCGTATTCGAAATAAAGCATGTGGCGTTCTTTGGTTGCCAGCAAGGTTTGGGCGCAGCCTGCATGCCTTAAACGATAGCTATCCTTGCCCGGTTTGTCGGGATCGATGGAATGGTGGCTGTGCTTAATGATGCCGAGTCGTAATCCGTGAGCTTTGAGGCGTGGAATAACCTGTTCTAGCAAGGTGGTTTTGCCGGAACCGCTGTAACCTGCAAACCCTAGCATTGCGGGCATATGAAGATGTGTCATTGGAGGCTGATCCTATTGGGGGATTGAGGTGTCGTATTATACCTGCGCTTTGATTGTCAAAGAAATGAGTCCCTAAGGATAGGGGGATCTTGCCGAGGTCTATTTGTATTAAAACTGAGGGGAGAGGATATTTTCCCCACCAAGGTCATGTTTCCGACTACATTTATTGTGTGTACCAACGGTATCTGTTACTACCAGTATGTACATATGAATATATCGCATTCCACTTTCGGTGAAGTTTGACAGGAAGTCGTTGTTCCGAAAGAGGGCACCCTATAACCACAGCAGGGAGAGTACAATGTGGGCAACGTTAGATTTTGAAGCATCAGGTTTATCTGATCAGTCTTATCCTATTGAAGTTGGGTATTCATTACCCGATGGAACCGGAAACAGCTTGTTGATTAATCCTCTAACCGCCAGTGATGTCTGGCAGTATTGGGATGAATTTGCAGAGAATGAAATCCATCAGATCACCCGACAGGAACTGTGTACTCACGGTATCCCAGTCGTTGAGGTCTGCCAGCATCTCAATGCGGTATTGGGTAAATTTGAGCGGGTATTTTGCGATAGCCAGTGGGATTTGTTTTGGCTTGGTCGGTTGTACCACGCCGCCCATATGCGGCCATCGTTTATGTTGACCGAGATCGGCTCTTGGCTGGTACAGGAAAACGGAATGGAGCGGGCGCACTTTCACCAGACAATGGACGCACTAGGCCCTGTTAAGCACCGCGCAGAGTCAGATGCACGTCAAATTCGCAAGGCACTCAATCAGTTGATGGAATAGCCTGCTGTATATATTCAGGCTGCGAGTCCCCGTGATGTGGTATACTTGCAGCTTGTTTTCTCTACCGGTCAAGACCTTGCCTTTTTCTGAATGCCGTCCGGAACCTCATTTGACTTCACCTTCATTACCATCTGGTAATACTGCGCGTTTGGCAATGTTCAATATTTCTATGTCTGAGCCTGAGTCTTGCGCTATTTTTCATCAGTTAATGAAAGATGAAAATACCCGTTTTTCTAAGCTGGCAGCCATTATCCAGCAGGCCGCTCCTGATATTTTGATGTTGTGTGAGTTTGACCACCCTGGCGAGGGTGGTGATGATGGTGCTCTTGCCCGTTTTTGTGAATACTATTTAGCTAACTCACAGCATGGTCAGCCGCCGATTGATTATCCATACCGTTATTGTCCGCCATCCAATACCGGTTTGGTGGTAGAGCATGATCTCGATGGTGATGGTGTGGTCAGCCTGCCGGGCGATGCCCAGGGCTTTGGGTCTCATCATGGGCAGTTTGGTTTCGTGTTGCTCTCTCGATATCCGATTGATACGGCTGGTATTCGTTCTTGGCAGCAGTTTTTATGGCAGGACATGCCAGACAATTTGTTGCCCGAAGGGTATTTTTCGCCTCAAGCCCGTCAAGTTCTCAGGTTGTCATCGAAAAATCATGTGCTTGTACCGATCCGGTTGCAAGGAAAAACCTTGCATGTGATTGGTTGTCATCCGACCCCTCCGGTGTTTGATGGTGAAGAAAAACGCAATGCCCGTCGTAACCACGATGAGCTGAGAATGGTGCGCGGCATTATTGATGACGCCGATTGGTTGTATGACGATACGGGATGCCGAGGTGGGCTCAAGTCGGGCTCTGATTTTGTGGTGATGGGGGATCTCAATGCTGACCGGGTTGACGGTGACGGCATGAAATCGGCCATTTCCCAGTTATTGCTGGATTCTAGGATCAACCGTGCGGTTGCCAGTGGCCGTAAGACCCCCAAAAGTCTAGGGGGGCGATTTGTACGCCCGTGGCAGACGAGGACAGGCAGAGCATCGGAATGGACTCATATTGCCGGTTTGCGGTTAGATTATGTGTTGCCTTCGGCCAGTCTGAATGTCGTGGGAAGCGGTGTATTTTGGCCAGACAGGAAGGATCCACTGCGCATGCTGATTACCGATGAGCGTGGCCGCGAGCGTGCGCAGGCGGGATCGGATCACCGCCTAGTATGGGTTGATATCGCCGTGAATTGAGGTGCTTGGGTATCTGGCCTTTTGTGTCCTACGCTTGTAGAACAGGACGCAATATGGAGAAGGCAAGATGCCTGAGATGAAAATAACAGCCCCAGAGCTCAATCCCCCTCAACATGATCATCATTCAAATCCCAAACCACTGGGTGGGGAGGGTTTGCGAGGACAGTCGGCAGGCACAACGGCGCTGTGTACGGTGGGAAAATCCGGAACAGGGCTGACCTATAGAGGTTACGACATTTCGGATCTTGCCTATCATGCTGAGTTTGAAGAAGTCGCTTACCTGTTGCTCAAGGGCAAGTTGCCGACGCAGGCCGAACTGTCAGCCTACAAAGATAAATTGGTTTCGTTTCGTGGGCTGCCTTTAGCTTTGAAGATGATGCTGGAGCAAATCCCTGCGGATGCTCATCCTATGGATGTGATGCGTACGGCCTGTTCTATGCTGGGCAATTTGGAGCAGGAGCAGGGGTTCTCCGAGGAATATGACAAAGCCGATCGCCTGCTGGCTTTGTTTCCTGCCATTATTTGCTATTGGTACCGATACAGCCATCATGGCGTTCGTATTGAAACTTATTGTGAGGAAGACACAATAGGCGGTTATTTCCTGCATATGCTCACGGGCAGTCCGCCTTGCGAACTGCATAAGCAAGTGATGCACTGCTCTTTGATCCTCTATGCCGAGCATGAGTTCAATGCCTCGACATTCGCCGCTAGAGTCTGTGCCTCTACGCTCTCTGATATCTACTCTTGTGTTTGTGCGGCGATCGGAACGCTGCGCGGGCCGCTGCATGGTGGCGCCAATGAGGCGGCAATGGAGATGATTGAACAATGGCAAACCCCCGATGAAGCGGAAGCGGGCATATTGAAGATGTTGGCCGACAAGGAGAAGATCATGGGGTTTGGCCATGCAGTGTACCGCGAGTCAGATCCTCGTAATGCGCTTATAAAGAACTGGTCGGCAAAGTTGGCCGAGCAGGCTGATGACCCCATGCTCTACGCGATATCAGAACGGGTTGAGGCTGTGATGAAGCGGGAGAAGAACCTGTTTTGCAACGCTGATTTTTTCCATGCTTCTGCCTATCATTTCATGGGAATTCCGACCAAGTTGTTTACTCCGATCTTTGTGATGAGTCGCCTGACAGGTTGGGCGGCCCATGTCTTCGAGCAGCGAGAGCATAATCGAATTATTCGTCCGAGTGCCGATTATATCGGGCCTGAACATCAGGAGTGGCTGCCCATTGATGAACGTTAATATCGTACCGACAATTGAGAGCAATGCTTGGGAGAGTATCCCCCAAGGACAGTTGTGTTGGTTGCCTAATTTTCTGAGTCGCGATGAGGCGGATAGGCTCTACGACCAATTGGAAGTAGAGCTAAACTGGCAGCAAAAGGCTATTTTCATGTATGGTCGCAAGGTGCTGCAACCCCGTCTTCAGGCTTGGTGCGGCGAGGAGGCATACACCTATTCAGGCCTGAGAATGGAACCTGCACCTTGGACACCGGGCTTAAAACAGATAAGGGACAAGCTGTATCGCTTGTTGAGCTGTCGCTTCAATACTGTATTGGTCAATAAATACCGCGATGGGAGCGACTATATGGGATGGCACCAAGATAACGAAACGGAGCTTGGCCACCAGCCGATCATCGCATCGGTTAGCTTGGGGGAAACGCGTCGGTTTGTGCTGAGGCATTTACATTCCAGGCAGAAACGTGAATTTGAGTTGACCCACGGATCGTTGTTAGTAATGGCGGGGGATTTGCAGCAATACTGGCAGCACACTATTCCTAAGACCCTGCAAGATAAGCAACCTCGTATCAACCTGACGTATCGTTGGATTGATGGTGGAGGGCCGCAGAGCTAGATAGTCTGGGGCGGTTGGCTTTCTTACTGTAATTTGACTGAGCGTATAGTTGCTTTTGTTAATGTGGTGGCATATTCAGGAGTATGATATACCCCCGCAATCGCTAAATACGCTGACGTATCTAGCATGTGATAGCCAACCACATGGAGTAAGGAATGATAAGGGTTTGGAAAGGCTTTGGTACATCCGCTTTGGTTGCCAGCTTGTTGTTGTCCGCCCCATTACTGGGAGAGCCATTGCCTGATCAGTCGTCATCGCAAGCGGCATCAAAAACAGCACTGCCATCTTTGGCTGTTGCTGTTACGAGTTACCAGCAAGACGCGGCAACTATCCGTCATACATACGAGAGTCAACTTTTTACCCTGCCGGCTTTCAAGATGGGCCATTATGGCCTGCGCATGTATCGTCAAACACACGATCCTAAATATCATGCAGCGATATGGTCTGATATGGCGCGGGTTGCCAGCCGTCTGAATTATTTCGCAACTGAAGTCTATACACCTGCGCAGATACAAGTATATTCAGCCGACCGCTTGTCTCGCTACGATCACAAAGACGATATTCGTAGCGATTTGCGCTATGAGGCAACCAAGGCTACCCCTGAGTACTTTTACCTTGGGGTGGATTTGCTCGGATCGATGGCTCGTGCCAACGAGTACGGCCTAAAGCATCGAGAAGATAGTAAATTGCGCGATGTGTTACGCCGTTATGACTTTAATATCTATGCAACCAATCCTGCTATGATTCGCGCATGGGCCGCGCAGTTGGCAAACCAAGTATATTGGTTGCGCCAATTGGGCGAGCAAGATGTTGTTGATAATTTTATTGAGGCATTTCGTAAAACATATCCCGACAGTAAGGATGGAGAGCTGACTGACCAGCAGTTCATGAATAAGATTTATGGGATGACCCATATTATCTTTGCTGCGGCGGAGTACTACCAGCACCCGGTAAAAGAATCTGATTTTCAGTGGATTTACGATTATTACCGTAAAAATATCAATATGATATTGACCCGAGCGAAAGAGGATGTGGTTGCTGAGGTGGGCATTAACTTTTTATTGGCAGGGCTTGAGCACGATCCTGTTGTGGGCATGGCTCGCAAGGATATTCAGCAAGCAATGGATCGCAAAGCTGGCTTGGTGCCATCAACGACAGGAAGTACAGATCTACTCGATGGTGAGCACCGTAATGTTTTGGCTGTGATGCTGCTTGATTGGCGGGGCGCCAAAGAGGGGCCGACTATTCAGCAAGATCCTGAAATATTCGATAACTTGCCATATGGTTTGGTAAGCCAATAGGCGCACGATACCAATGACAGAACAGGGCTACATCATGTAGCCTTGTTCTGTTTCTAGGGTTAGAGAATCGTGAAAATCTCTTCTTCACGCAGGCGGGACTTGGGCAGGGAGGCGTTGAAATCCGTCTCTTTGCGATAGCCCAAGGCCACGAGGGCTACTGCGCTGTAACCTTTTTCAAGTAGACCAAATTCTTGGTTAAGAGCCTTGGTATCAATCCCTTCGATCGGCACTGCATCAATTCCTAGCGCTCCGGCTCCGAGCAGTACCGTACCCATATTGAGATAGAGCTGTTTTTCCATCCAATGTTGAGCATCTTTGAGATCAAAGCGGTGCATGTTGACGAACATCGTCCGTCCTTTGTTGACCGTCTCTTTGAATGCCGGATCCGGGAAGCGGCCATCTTGCTCTTCGGTTTCAAGCAAATGGCGGATGTAGTCTTCGTTGATGTCGGTTTTGGCGCAGAACAGGATCACATGGGAGGCATTGAGTACCTTGGGAGTGTTGAAGATAAAAAGTCCCTGAGTTCCTGTGGCGATTCGTTGTTTGGCTTCGTCGTTATCAGCCAGAATAAAATGCCAAGGCTGGGAGTTGACACTGGACGGGCTAAAACGCAGTAGGGCTTTTATTTGCTCGAACAACTCGGCAGGAATGGTTTTGGTTGCATCAAACTCTTTGGTGGAATAACGAGTTTGTGCAATATCAGTCAGGTTCATTGCAGGCGTCTCCATGGAATGCAAAGGCTGAAGGTATCATAGAACGCTGGTGGAAGATGGCAAGGGGGGATAGCCCGATGGCCTTAGCGATAGATAGCACCCCGAGGGGTGCTATCAGACTGAAGTCTCGAATTTTCTGAATCCTCGATGAGTCGGTGGTAGGTTGATCACCGCAAAATCATGAGAGATCAAAGCGGTCCGCATGCATTACTTTCGACCATGCGGCGACAAAGTCATGGACGAATTTTTCTTTGGCATCATTGCCGCCGTATACCTCGGCGATTGCCCGTAATTGGGAATTGGAGCCGAAGACCAAATCAACCCGCGTTGCGGTCCATTTTACGGCGCCGCTGTTGCGGTCGCGGCCTTCAAAGGTCTGGGCTTCTGGCGAGGTTGGGGACCATTCTATTCCCATATCGAGCAGGTTGACGAAGAAGTCGTTGCTCAATGTACCGGGTTTGTCTGTAAATACACCATGTTGCGATTGGCCGAAATTGGCGTTGAGTGCCCGCATCCCACCGATAAGCACGGTCATTTCCGGTGCGGTTAGGGTGAGTAGTTGGGCGCGGTCAATGAGCATTTCCTCGGCGGATACGGCATAGGTTTGCTTGCTGTAGTTACGGAAGCCGTCAGCAAGGGGTTCCAGTACCCCGAAAGAGTTGGCATCGGTCTGTTCGTTGGTCGCATCGGTTCGGCCTGGCGAGAATGGCACATCTACCGAGAGGCCAGCATCGTTGGAGGCTTTTTCTATGGCAGCACAGCCGCCGAGGACGATAACATCGGCAAGGGAAACGCGCTTGTTACTCGATTGACCGTTATTGAAGTCATTTTTGATGCCTTCAAGGGTACTCAATACCGCACGTAATTGATCGGGTTGGTTGACCTCCCAGCTGTTTTGCGGCGCAAGCCTTATTCGCGCACCGTTAGCGCCCCCCCGGTTATCAGAGCCACGGAAGGTCGCCGCCGAAGACCATGCGGTGTAGACCAGTTCAGAGACGCTGAGATCTGATGCCAAAATGATACGTTTGAGATCATCGGCATCGTTGCTATCGATTAAATCATGATTTACTGGGGGAACGGGATCTTGCCAGATCAGATCTTCGTCGGGTACTTCAGGCCCAAGGTAACGGGATTTTGGCCCCATATCACGGTGGGTCAGTTTGAACCATGCACGGGCAAAGGCATCGGCAAACTCATCGGGATTGGCTCGAAAGTGCTCTGAGATTTTGCGGTATTCGGGATCCTCGCGCATCGACATGTCAGCGGTGGTCATCATAATGCTAACCCGTTTGGCGCTGTCTTCTGGATCCGGGGCATGGTTCTCGCCCGCCAGATTTTTCGGAGCCCACTGGTGGGCGCCAGCCGGACTTTTAGTTAGTTCCCACTCATAGCCCAGTAGCATGTTGAAATAACTGTCATCCCACTGCGTTGGTGTCGGGGTCCATGCGCCTTCCAGTCCACTGGTAATCGCATCACGCCCTTTACCGCTGCCATAGCTACTTTTCCAACCAAGCCCCATCTGTTCGATCGGAGCCGCTTCGGGCTCGGCCCCTACAAGGGCGGCATCTCCGGCACCGTGGCATTTACCGAAAGTATGTCCCCCCGCGGTTAAAGCAACGGTTTCGTAGTCATTCATTGCCATTCTTGCGAATGTTTCGCGGACGTCGCGGCCAGATGCCAACGGGTCGGGGTTGCCATCTGGGCCTTCGGGATTGACGTATATCAGCCCCATTTGTACTGCCGCTAATGGGTTTTCAAGATCGCGCTCGCTGGAATAACGGTTGTTGCCGAGCCATTCGTCTTCCGCGCCCCAGTAGATATCCTCTTCTGGCTCCCAGATATCCGCACGGCCGCCACCGAATCCGAATGTCTTGAAGCCCATTGATTCAAGAGCGACGTTGCCCGTGAGCATAAAGAGATCGGCCCATGACAGGTTGTCGCCGTATTTTTGTTTCACCGGCCACAATAAGCGACGTGCCTTATCGAGGTTGCCGTTATCGGGCCAACTATTGAGGGGGGCAAAACGTTGGTTGCCTGTGCCTGCGCCACCGCGCCCGTCACCGGTACGGTAGGTGCCGGCAACATGCCAAGCCATCCTGATCATTAACGGTCCGTAATGGCCGTAGTCGGCGGGCCACCAGTCTTGGGAATGGGTTAATACATGTTCGATATCATTCTTGACGGCGGTGAGGTCCAGTTTGTTGAAAGCGTCTTTATAGTTGAAGTCGCTTGCCATTGGATTGGCTTTGGTGTCGTTCTGGTGAAGGATTTTTAGATTGAGTTGGTTTGGCCACCAGTCAACATTCTTGGTCCCGCTGCCACCGAGGTGGGTATGGCTGCCGTGCAGAAACGGACATTTTCCTGCAGAGTTACTGTCATTGCTCATGGATCACTCCTATCAGGTCATGCGTTATCGCAGAAAATGGACACGTTATGAATATAGACGGGCTTGCAGGCTTTCACCGATGGATTTATCAATATCTACAATCGTATTTTTCGGTTGATTGTGTGTTTATTTATCGATTTTTTGATTTTGTCGGTGTTGTAGGGAAGAGAGTAGTGAGCGTGCATGAGATAAATGCCCCCTGATTGCGACACTGATTATGGACGAATAGCTCCATAATGCATGGAGGCTAGGGGGATGTTTCGGCGAAGGAAGGGGTGTCATGATAATACATATTGAACAGTGAGTTGTGAGCCGCAGGTACCTAACCTGTGTTTGCCGCATATAACGATATGGGTTGGAAATGATCAGTAAAATTGTCAAATTCACAGTGAAGCCAGAGCAGAAAGAAGCGTTTAAAGACGCATTGCAGCGTAATTTTGAGGGAACACAGTCGGAGCCGGGCAGTTGTGGAATGCATCTTTATACAGATGGTGAGCATCCGGATACCTTTATTGCTATTGAGCACTGGCAGGATCAGATAGCATTCGAGGCCCATATGGCACAGCCTTATACCCAAGCCATGTTGGCGATGCTGCCGGATGTGCTGGCTGCGCCTATCGAGATAGTTGATTTGGCGCCATTGAATAGCTGAAATACAGGTATCTATAAAAACGGCAGGCGATGTATCGCTTGCCGTTTTTTTTTGAGAACGGTAATGGGATTTAGAAGTAGTACTTGCCCTTGATGCTATTGACCGTGAAGGTTTGCACTTTCATGGTCGGCGACCAGTAAGACGCATTCCAGCCTGCTTTGAGTTTTAATTGGCGAACAAAATGTTCGGCTTTTGGCAGGCTTTGCCACACTTGCGGGAGGAATAGTGCCTGTTGGTGACCATCAGATAAGATTAGGCCCACTTTGTTATTGCCGAGATAATTGATGAGCTCCTGCTCTGAGCTGACCGTTAAGGTTTCTGGTTGGCACAGAACGGAGACCTCGATTTGCAGGTCGTCCAACTGGTCTTCTGTCAATGGCATGAAGCGGCGATCTTGGTATGCACTGGCACGGGCACGGTTGTACACCTCCATCACTAACGGTGAGCGTGCGATGATCGTACCCAGACAGCCTTGCAGTTGGCCGTTGACGGTAAGGGTAACAAAACAAGCGCCTGGCTGAAGAAGGCGGCGTGTATAAAGATCGAGCTGTGGAGGCTGAGGGCAGCCTGACGAAAAATGGCCATGAATAGCATCACGTGCCACATCCAGTAGTTGGGTTAATTCGCCTTTATTGAGGCTCTGACACGAGGTAACTGACATATCCTACGACTCTCTCCTTATCTCCGGCTTGGGTATCGCCGGAATTTATTAGTGTTTTACGGGTAAGTTGGTATCCCCTCTGTTTGGCTAGCAAAAGTAATGTATTGATACCGGTTGAGCCGCAGGCTTGTTCGGGGGTCAGGACTGGTTCGAAGCTTTCGATAAGCGAACAGGTTGCATTATCGAGGCTGCAGGCTTGGTCATAGTTGTGAAAATGGCTGAGATCACTACTGATGACAAGCAGGCAGTCTTCATCGCGCCACAGCTGGTCGAGCAGCGTGGCGACAGTACCTGAGGATACATTACTGGTTAAGAGCGGTAACAGGGTGAAGTCATGCAGGCATGACTGCAGAAAAGGCAGCTGGACTTCAAGACTGTGTTCCTGAGCATGTACCTGATCTGATACCTCAATATCATTCATTTCCCTGAGTATTTCAATAGATTGTCGGTCAATTTTTATCTTGCCTAGCGGAGTGGCGAAATATTCAGCATCAGGTACGGCGCAGCCTTTGAAATAGTAGCGGTGGCTTGGTCCTATGAGGATCACTTTGCGGATATGCGCAGCCTGCATTTTGATTTCGCGGTAGGCTTGAGCCGCTACCTCGCCGGAAAATATATAGCCGGCATGGGGGACAATAATAGCGCGAATGCTAGATCGGCAAGACGGAACGGGTGTATCCAGCCATTGATTGAGTTGGCCTTGTAGTTGTTCTGGAGAATGGGGGTAGAAGCGCCCGGCAACGGCCGGCGGTCGGATGTTCATAACTATTTCCCTGAGGTCGTGTAATCGGCAAGCCTTGCCGAATACGAGCTTATATACTCATTATAGGAATAAATACTCACTCAGGTGACTATGATGGAAAAGCCTCCTCGGTATTATCCCACTCGCTACTGGCATCAACTCGATGACGGGCGGGTGCAGTGTGATGTCTGTCCGCGCCACTGTCAGTTACGGGACGGGAAATTAGGAGCTTGCTTCATTCGTATGGCGAAAGACGGCGAGATTGTGCTTACCAGTTACGGACGATCGAGCGGATTTTGCATCGATCCTATTGAAAAGAAACCGCTTAATCATTTCTATCCCGGTTCATCGGTGCTTTCATTTGGAACTGCGGGTTGTAATTTGGGGTGTAAGTTTTGCCAGAACTGGGACATTAGCAAATCTCGCGAAATTGATACCTTGGGAGCGGTAGCCATGCCCGAGCAATTGGCAGCAGCGGCCAAGCGTTATGGCTGTGACAGTATTGCCTTCACTTATAATGATCCGGTGATATTCATGGAGTACGCCATTGATGCCGCAATCGCCTGTCGGGCTGAGGGGATAAAAAGTGTTGCGGTTAGTGCCGGTTATTTGTGTGATGCGCCCCGGCGCGCGTTTTTCCATCATATGGATGCCGCCAATATTGATCTCAAGGCGTTTACCGAGCGTTTTTATCGCAAGGTTTGCAGTGGTCATTTGGCACCGGTGCTCGATACTTTGCTCTATTTGCGCCATGAGACGACGGTGTGGTTTGAGATTACCACCTTGTTGATCCCTGGGGAGAATGATAGCCATCGCGAGCTGGATGCGATGACACGTTGGATCTATACCCAACTTGGCCCAGATATCCCTATTCATTTCAGTGCGTTTCACCCGGATTTCAAAATGTTGGACAAGCCCCGCACGCCGTCGGAGACAGTGATTAAGGCTAGGGAGATTGCCATCGCCAACGGTCTGCACTATGCCTATGTCGGTAATGTATTCGATGAAGCGGGAGATAGCACTTACTGCCCGGGGTGCGGTCACAAGGTGTTATCGCGCAACTGGTACCAGCTTGGGGAGTGCCATTTAACTGCCAAGGGAGCTTGCCATTATTGCGGCTACCAATTGGCTGGACATTTTAAGCGTATAGCGCATGCCTTTGGCCGGCGTCGCATTCCCGTGCAAATTACCAGCGCCTAGGATTGGCTGCGGGCGATTATGACAGACAGTCCTTGTCAGGGATAAGGGCGATCCGATATCTTAGCGGCCTGAGTGATTTTGATACCATGAGATAGAAAACATGTCTGATATGACAATGGAACAGTTGGCAAGCTACCAGAACCTTGTAATTACCCAGCCTAATTGCCCATATTGCGTAAAGGCCAAGGCGATTTTGGACGAGCGTGGTACGGAATACACCACTTTGGTGTTGGGTACTGATCTTGCGAAGACAACAATGGTTGATTTCATTGAGCAAGCGACGGGCAACCAAGTACGTACGGTGCCGCAAATTATCCTTGATGGCCAGTACATTGGTGGGCATGACGATCTTGTCGCATTTATCGAGCGTCAGGTCGAGAACGATGCGTTCGGTGACTTCGAGCTATAATGTCTTGTTAATGCATAGAAAAAGCAGCCTGTTGGTTGCTTTTTTTATGCGTGTTTTTTAACTGGCTAGAATGACCCGTTATTCATTATGGGGGTATCAGTCTTGAGTCTGCAGGGACTTAGGCTGCCGGTTGGTTTGCTTGTCCGTAGGATGCCAGTAGTACCGAGACGACAGTTTCAATCTTTTCTTCAAGAATCTTCCCATCAAACGTTGGGGCAAGGTGCATGACTTGCGGCCAAAACAATAATCCTTGGAAAAGGCTGACATAGATATTGGTCAGTGTTTTGAGATCGGTGTGTTTGAGTTTTCCTGCCTCCATAGCTGCTTTGAACCATTGGGTAACCGCCTTGGTGCTGTATAGGGTGGTTATTAAGTTCTGTGCCATTTCTGGTTGGCGGAGAAATTCCATGACGATGGTGCGAGATAGGTCGATACCGTAAGTGTTATATAGCACATCGACTTCTTGGTAGGTGATGTCTGTCAGTTGTTCGTGGAGACTGCGTTTTTCGTCAAAGGGATACTGAACGTGGCTGTCGACAGATTGCTGGATGATCGTCAGGACGGATTCGAACAGGCACTCTTTGCTTTCGAAGTGGCGGTAGAGCGTCCGTTTGGAGACTTCGGCGGTAGCACTGACTCTATCCATATTGGCGGCAATAAAGCCGTGCTGAATGAATTCTTCTTTTGCGGCTTCGATGATTGCCAAGCGTTTTCTTTCTGAACGTGTCATCGGTGTTCGTTCTTTTCTATTTGCCTTGTTTGAACTTTATCAAATCTCTGTCAAAAAGTACACGCGCGAGTTTACTTTCGGTTTTGCGCTGCTATAAAATAAACTTGCGAGTTTACTTTATGCATCCCCGCACGTATTAGCAATGAACCGGCACCCATGCCATGTCTGAACAACACGGGTCGCGCCTGACCAATCTTTTAATGGAGAACAAGGTGAAAACGTATTCGAGCAAGCCTGCATTTGCGTCATTTAAACAAAGCGCCATTGCTGCCAGCCTGTCTGTGGCCGTGTTGCTGCTGAGTGGTTGTGGTGAAGAGCAGCCGCAGCAAACCGTGGCGCCAGTTGTGAAACCGGCATTAACGGAGGTGGTATCAACCCAAACCAGTGCCGATTTGAGTTTCAACGGTGTGGTTCGCGCGGCGGAACGTGCTGATTTGGCATTTCGGGTTGGGGGGCGCCTCACTGAGATCCTTGTCAAAGAAGGGGATGAAGTGAAACAGGGGCAGTTGCTTGCCAAGCTGGATCCTCGCGATGCTCAAACTGCCCTTGCGTCTGCTTCGTTGGAGTTGGATAACACCAAAGCAGAGTATTCAAGGGCAAAGGCGATTTATGAGAAGAGCCAGGCTATAGCCAAGAGCGATCTCGATACGTTGGCAACGCGTTATAACTTGGCAAAAAACCGTTTGGCAGAGGCCAAGCGCCAGCTGGAGTATACCCAGCTAAAAGCACCGTTCGATGGCATCATTGGTCGAAAAATGGTGGATAACCACGTTCAGATCCAAGCTAATTCCCCTGTGCTTACCTTGCATGATCTTAGTGATCTCGAGGTCGTGATTAATATCCCGGACAGCGTGATGCTGTCACCGCTGCGTGGTACTCAGGCACAGGCCGAACTGTCGGCTATTCCGGGGCAGCTGTTTCCGTTGGCATTGCGGACCTATGCCACCCAAGCCGATCCGGTGACTCAGACGTATGCGGTGGTGCTGGGTTTTGATGACCTGAAGGGTTTTCGTGTTCTGCCGGGTATGGCTGTGAAAGTGCTGCCTGTTGCCGCACATGCAGAGAATGAGCAAATGGCATCATCGTCGACAATTACTGTGCCGTTGACTGCCATTGTCCCTGATAACCAAGGCAAGCAGTTTGTTTGGGTGATTGGTGCAGGGAACAAGGCGGAGAAACGCTACGTTGAAGTTGGTGCGTTGGTGAAGAATCGTATTGTGATTGAACAGCACCTTAAGCCGGGTGAGCGAGTGATCATTGCTGGCGTGTCGAGTGTGCGTGAGGGCATGGAAGTGCGTCCTTATAGCGATAACAACGGAGCATAATCGATGGATATTGCACGTTATACAATCGCCAAGCGAACCAGTGTTTGGGTGATGATCGCGTTGGTACTGTTAGGTGGCTATATCAGTTACCTGAAGTTGGGGCGCTTTGAAGACCCGGAGTTTGTGATCCGCCAGGCGGTGATCAACACCCCTTATGCCGGTGCGACGGCTCAGGAAGTGTCGGACGAAGTGACCGATGTGATTGAAGGAGCTGTCCAGTCGCTGCAAGAGCTTAAGGAAGTGAAGTCGGTTTCGAAGCAGGGAATGTCTGAGGTTACTGTGGAGATCAAGCTGGAGTTTGCGAAAAGCTCGGCCGATCTCCAGCAAGTTTGGGACAAACTGCGGCGTAAAATCAGTGATGTTCAGCGCCAATTGCCACCGGGGGCGGGTCCGTCGATTGTCAATGATGACTTTTCGGATGTTTATGCGTTGTTCTTTGCGGTAACCGGAGAAGGGTTTACCGATAAGCAGCTGCAAGACTATGTCGATAGCTTGCGGCGCGATCTGGTTCTTGTATCGGGTGTGGCGAAGACAGCAACATTGGCTGAACAGCAAGAGACAATCTTTGTTGAAATCTCCAGTGAGAAGCTAGCCAAGTTTGGTGTTTCAGCAGAGAACGTGTTCAAAGTACTGCAAAAGCAGAACTTGGTAACGGTGGCGGGGAGCATTGAAACTGATGCTATGAGGATCCCTGTTATTCCGAGTGCGAGCATCCGTTCGTTCAATGATCTGAAGAACCTGCAGGTGGGGGTTGGCAGCAACAATACTGTTTTGCGGTTGGGTGATATAGCCAACGTGACCCGCGGTTATCAAGAACCGGCGTCCATGATGATGCGTTATAACGGTGAGCGGGCAATTGGTTTTGGTATATCCAATGTCACTGGCGGCAACGTGGTGGATATGGGGGATGCGGTCAAGGCGCGGATTGCCGAGCTGGAAGGCCAGCGTCCTTTGGGTATTGAGCTCCATGTTATTTCGATGCAGTCAGATTCGGTGCGAGCATCGGTGGCGAACTTCATTGATAACCTGATTGCCGCTGTTGCTATTGTTTTCGTGGTCTTGCTGCTGTTTATGGGTGTCCGCTCCGGGGTAATTATCGGCTTTGTGTTGCTGCTGACCGTTGCTGGTACGTTATGCATCATGCTGATTGAAGACATTGCCATGCAGCGGATTTCTCTGGGGGCGCTGATCATCGCGCTCGGCATGCTGGTGGATAATGCCATTGTGGTAACTGATGGCATTTTGGTCAGGATGCAGACTAACCCAGAGGAAGATCGCGAAGTGATTGTCTCTGAGGTGGTGAATGCTACCAAGTGGCCATTGCTGGGCGGTACAGTGGTGGGGATCTGTGCATTCAGTGCTATCGGTCTTTCGCCTTCGGACATGGGGGAATATGCTGGTTCGCTGTTCTGGGTGATCTTGTACTCGATGTTCTTGAGCTGGGTATTTGCGGTTACTGTCACCCCGATGCTCTGCTATGACTTTATGAAAGTTAAAGCGGTACCAGCCGATCGCAAACCTGGTTTTATGGTGACGGCGTACAAAGGCCTGCTGACTTGGGTTCTGAAGTACCGCCTTATTAGCTGTGGTCTGCTGCTAGCGACTTTGGCGACCGCCATGTGGGGAGTTAAGTTTGTCCCGCCGGGCTTCATGCCAGATTCGCAACGCCCGCAGTTTGTGGTGGATGTTTACTTGCCGCAAGGTTCGGACATCAAGCGTACTGAGCAGGTTGTCGCCAGCATCGAGCAGGATGTGAAAGCCAAAGAAGGGGTAACGAATATTGCTAGCTTTATTGGTGGTGGCGGCCTTCGTTTCATGCTGACCTATTCACCGGAAGCGCGTAACCCAAGCTATGGCCAGTTATTGATTGATATTGATGACTACACCAAGATCGCCCCATTACTGGGTGAGTTGCAGGCTGAGTTGGATGCCAAGTACCCCGATGCTTCAATTAAAGTGTGGAAGTTCATGCTAGGCCGTGGGGGCGGCAAGAAGATTGAAGCTGGCTTTAAAGGGCCGGATAGCCATGTTTTGCGCCAGTTGGCTGAGCAGGCTAAGGCCATCATGCTCAGTGACGATCAACTGATTGCGGTACAGGACGATTGGCGCCAGCAAGTGCCGGTACTACGTCCAGTATACTCGGCGCAGGAAGCCCAGCGTTTTGGTTTGACTACTCAGGAGATCAATCAGGCGATTGCCCAGACACTCTCGGGGCGTAATGTGGGCGTTTACCGTGAAGGTGATGATCTTATCCCGATTGTGGTTCGTTCGCCGGAAAATGAGCGCAACCATCAACGCGCCATTGAGAATACTGAAGTGTACAGCCACACCGTGGGCGGTTTCATTCCGGTAAGTCAATTGGTCGAGTCGGTCGACGTGGTATGGGAAGATGCGATTTTACGTCGTATCGACCGGATGCCGACGATTTTGGTTCAAGCCGATCCGGCCCCTGGTGTGCTAACCGCCGATGCATTTGCCTCTGTGCGTAGCAAGATTGAGGCGATTGACTTGCCAGCAGGGTACGAACTGATTTGGTACGGAGAATACAAAGCTTCGAAGGACGCCAACGAAGGGCTGGTGATTTCTGCGCCATACGGTTTTGCGGCGATGATATTGTCGGTGATCTTCATGTTCAATGCGTTGCGCCAGCCTTTGGTGATTTGGTTGACGGCACCATTGGCGTTGATCGGGGTAACCGTGGGGTTGATTATTTTCCAGACCCCGTTCGAGTTCATGGCAATTCTCGGTTTCCTCAGTTTGATCGGGATGATGGTGAAAAACGCCATCGTGCTGGTGGATCAGGCCGATGTTGAAATTAGAGACGGTAAATCGCCGTATCAAGCTATTATTGACGCGGCTTTGAGTCGAGCTCGTCCGGTTCTGCTTGGGGCATTGACTACGATACTGGGGGTTGCCCCGCTTTTGATTGATCCCTTCTTCAAGAGCATGGCTGTAACCATCATGTTTGGTTTGTTGTTTGCCACAATCCTGACATTGGTAGTGATTCCATTGTTTTATGCGATGTTCTTCAGGGTCAAATTGGACGCCGTAAACTAAAGCAAAGCATGTTTATTTGCTGTAAAAGCCCGCCGCTGAAAAGCGGCGGGCTTTTTGTTTGAAATTGGTTTTCTATTTCCGGAGTCGGTCTCGGGTAGGTTTGCGAATTATGCAATAGTGACTCTATGTTTATAGTGTATTGTAAATGCATGTAATAAATAAATTTCATCATGCTGAATTCTAATTGTGAATATAATTGGCGCAAATTATTACCTGTACTTTCTCACATGCTAAAGAAAATCAGTCTCGTATTTTTACTTGTTATTCTTTCTATTCTCGCTATTACTGTTTTAGTTTCGAATCATTTTTTGGATAAGTTTCGACATGAAAATATCCTATATGCAGATAATTTCGCCACTAAAACCATCACAGGTAGTTTTAATGCTGCCATTAATGAATTGATTTCTTCTACTGAATCGCTGGGTCATGCAATGCTATTGGATCCCGTTAAGCCATTTGATGAGAAATCTGTTTTACAAAATATGATGAATATCGTTAATACAAACGATACATATAAGGCGATGACAGTAGCCGCCCCTGATGGACGTTTCTTTTCTACAGCCACTAATGGTTGGTCGAAAGATCTGAATGCCAAAGAAAGTGGTCGCGAATGGTTTACGGCGATTATTGTGGATCATAAAGTCGGGCATGCTACCGCACCGTACCAGTCAATTGATGGGACAACGACGATTACAGTGAGCGCACCGCTGACCTTTAACGGTAGGACGGTGGGTGTTGTGGCAATCGATGTTGATTTAAATCAGATTATGCCAGAACTCGGTGTGGAGTTTGCGATTACAACGAAAGACGGGATGATTGTTGCGGTTGATAGTCAGTCGATTGACTGGTTGAACCAAAATCTTTTCGATGTACGTCCGACATACAGAAGCATTACTGAAGAGCCGTCGATTATCGTCAGCCCAGCAGGAAGTGTCTTTAGTATGTCTCGAGAATCAATTGGTGATGATTATTATGCGTATGTGTTTACTAATCAAAAACAAACAGTCGAAAATGCGCAAAATATCTTATCTGCGTTGATCGTCTTGCTGGTCACGATTGGATTGGTGCTGACAGCAACAATCTATATGATCGTACGACGTGAGTTGGCAAATATTCCGAGAGTCGTGAGTACGATCGGTAATATGGCTGAGGGCGAATTTCATTTAGTTAATATACCAAAGGCCAGCAATGAACTTGATAACATATCTGGGTCGCTGGTTACCATGCAGGCGCGTATTAGTAATGTGCTGAATTCAGCACAGGTAATAATGAAAAGCCTATCTGAGCATCAGCAACAGATTTCGGATATTTCATCGCAGCATGTTACTCGTTCAGAATCTGAATTGGCGAATATTGAACAAGTTGCCAATGCTATCTCTCAAATGGCTTCAACAGCCAATGATATTGCAGAAAGTGCACAAGCTGCTGATGTAGAAACATCATCAACACTGAAGCTATCTTCAGCCAGTCTTGAGACATTGAAGCGCTCTACAAGCATCGTAGATCAGGTAACTCTATCGATTAAAGAGTCATCAAGGGTTCTAAACGAGTTAAAAGGGCTTTCAGACAATATTAGCTCGGTAGTTGAAGTCATTGGTAATATTTCAGACCAAACGAATTTGTTAGCACTGAATGCAGCGATTGAAGCCGCGCGAGCCGGTGAGCAGGGGCGTGGTTTTGCGGTAGTTGCGGATGAAGTCAGAGCACTGGCGGTAAAAACTCAAGAATCAACAGTCAGTATTCAGAGTATTATAACGACCTTGCAGGCGAGTACGCAGAGTGCGGTTGAAGCGATGAACGGCAATTTACAGCTGGCAAGCCGACTATCTAGCAATTCTGAAGAAATTGAAGTGGCATTTAATGAAATATCGTTAAAAGTTTCTCAGCTGTCAGATATCAACTCAGCGATGGCTCGGGCTTCTGAAGAGCAATATATCGTTAACCAAGAAGTATCCCGCAGTGTTGATGAGATTAAAGTGATGGTTGGCGATAACCTTATGGGGGCCAAAGAAGCAATAGAATCTAACTCTGAAATGGCCCAATTGGTGGACGAACTAAAAGGCGAAGTGAGTTACTTTAAAGTAACGGTAGCTGAACCAAGATAATCGTATATCCCAATAAAGATCGGTAAGTGAGCCCGCCGCAGGAATGTGGTGGGCTTTTTTGTATTTGTTTAAAAATTAAAAAAGCCTATCGTGCCTATATATTTAGAACCTTTTTAAGTTCTCTCGAGGTTGTTATTCGCTAGTGACTGTTTTTATTGGTTGGAAAATGGCAGTTACGTTATGTGCAGAGTGCTATCTTGTTTCTATGTTTATGATTAAAAGGGTTTTTTATTGTTTTGGCTTTAAGTTATTCCATCGTGGTTATTATTTGTAGCCATTTATGCTTTTTGTGAATATAATCCGCTGCCCAAAAAAACAGACTCATATGTTGATTTGTGCAGTAAATGATAATGATAAAAAAAGTAAATAAAGCCATAAAAAACATCCCGCTTAAAGTATTGCTTTCGCTTTCATCCTGTTTTGCCATCCTGTGTTTCATCATAGTGATATTGGTAAATCAAAACATGCTTGCTGGTGTTAGGGATAACACTAATCATGTAAACGATTATATTGAATTTAACCGTCATATGCGTGCATTTCAGGAGAGCATAGATAGCAGTCGTGTTGAAACGATTTATGGATTAGGTTTTGATAGCCGCCTTAATCCAATGGTGGAAGCGAATCGTGCCAATCTTGAATCGTTGCAAGAACGTTACAACACTATCTTGCAATCTGGCAATATAGTGCTGACATCTGATATTCGGCAGACTCTGGCTCAATTTTTTGATAATTACGCTCGCTATGTTGAGCTGTCAGTCGTTATGCGTGATAAACGAATGGCGATGAATGAGACTTATGCGTCATTAAGTTGGATCACTTCAACGATTACTCAGGTCGATCTCGCCATTGGGGCCAATCGCAATGCAGATGATATTGCGCAGTGGAACCGTAATTTAGCGGCAATCTCTGATACCGGGGCGTTGATGCTTCATCATATTGCCGAAGGTGTGAAGGGACGAAGCCTCGACGATAGTCAGAAAACACTGACTATGACAGAGTCTCTGCTAGAAGATCTGAAGGCATTTAAGTCATGGCCAGAAGTTGGATTGCTGTTACAACATGCCCATGATTGGTGCCGAAAAATCAGTGATATTATCCTGCTTCAAAATCAAGTTATTGTTATTTCAGGTGAAATGGCAAAACTAGGTTCAGAAAATACGGCAATGGTTACGGAACTATTGGCGCAGTCTATTCGTTCTAGCCAAGCATTGGGACAACAAACGACGTCATTGTTAGAATCTGTAACGGCCAGTCAGTGGGCTGCGACAGCGGTGGCTGCATTATTGGCCCTCAGCCTGAGTGTGCTGATGGCGGCTGGTATCAGCAAGATTATTGCCACTCTGTCTGACGCGACACGTCAATTGGCAGATGGCAGGCTCGATGCTATGACAGGGATAGATGGCTATAACGAGCTAGGCAAGTTAGGACAAAGTTTAGATAATGCCATTGATAAATTAGCCGCTACCCTTGCCGCTTTGCGTGGGATCAGTGAGGAGGTTGCGGCTTCTTCCACTGAGTTGGCCGCGGTAATGACGCAAAGCGAAGTCAATGGCAAGGAGCAGCAGCATCAGGTGTCATTGATTACCTCAGCCGTTAACGAGTTGGCTCAGACAGCAACACAAGTGGATGGCCACGTACAATTGGCTGAGACAGAAGCGCGACGTGCTTTTGATTTGGGACAAAGCAGTGCCCAGGTCGCCCAGCAGGCCCGCCAGATGACGGATGAATTACAAGCTCAGTTAAATGAAATGTCAGCTCAAGTTATGGGGCTCAACGAGCAGACGATCAAAATCAGCGAAGTTGTGACGGTTATTGACAGCATTTCGGAGCAGACGAATTTGCTGGCTCTAAACGCAGCGATTGAAGCCGCGCGGGCGGGAGAAAGCGGACGTGGTTTTGCCGTTGTTGCTGAGGAAGTTCGGACCTTGGCGGGAAAAACACAAGCATCAACCCAGCAGATACAATCGATTATTGAACAGCTTCAACATAAATCTTCAGAGGTTGTTGAGGTGGTTAACTGTACGTTGGATAAGGTTAGTCGCAATCGTCAAATGAGCGAGCAAGCCGATCAGCAGTTGCTGAAGATCAGTGAGGTTATTGCCAATATTAGTCAGGTCAATGCTGCTGTGAGTCAAGCTGTTGAAGTGCAAAATACGGCGATTTCTGACATTACGGCGACGATTAATGGTATCAATGACATTATTATTCAGAATGTAGCAGGCATTGGGCAAGCCGCTGAGGCAAGCAGCCATCTTTCGCTGCAGGCTGAAAATCAAAATAGCCAATTGGACGTATTTCAATTACCTAAGTAATAACGGTTATTTTCATTAACCCGCCCAGATATGGGGTGACACTTAAAAAAGCCTGCCATGTTAAATGGCAGGCTTTTTTTGTTGTGTTTGTTTTTATTTTTATGCGGTGTGTTTTTTCATACTCGGAACCAACCACTTTTTCTGGCTTAGCAGCACGATGCAGCATGGCAGCAACCAGCTGGCGTGGGCGCTATAGAGCGGTAGCCATTGGTTAAATGTTTCGTTGAGTGACGGTGGCATTTTATCAAGAATGCTAATGGCATCTAAGCTACCGAAAACAAAGGCGGTTACGATTGTTGCGACATAAGTTCGCTTAAATTTCTTGTCCCCTGGGTAGAACAGGGCTGCAAGGATCAGGGCAATGGCCACCGGGCATAGAATCAGGATGGCAGGCAGGCTCAAAGCGAGGATCTGGTCAAGACCAACATTGGCAATAAGACCTGTAATCACAACGACGATAGTGGCACTGCGACGGAACGGTACATTGAATGTTTGCTGGTAGTATTCGGTACAGGCGTTTGTAAGGCCAACAGTCGTTGTCAAACATGCCATGATAATAATTGCAGCCAGTAGTAGCTGCCCATAGCCACCGAATGCGTGAGCTACGTAGAGGCTTAGCAATTCGCCACCGTTGCTGGCACCTGCTGCAATAGGTGATGACGTTGCCCCTACATAACCCATTGCCAAGTAGCATAGGCTCATCAAGAAAGCGTAGATAAGCGCGACCTTGAAGGTAATACGGCGAACGGTTTTTTCTGCGGTTACGCCTTTGTCGTTAATGGCTCGGATAACCACCCAGCCAAACCCCACAGCTGCGATAGCATCCATTGTCATATAGCCCTGAACCAACCCTTGGGTAAGAGCCATATCGGCAAAATCACCGCGCGGAACAGAAGGTGGCGCAAGGGGATTGATTACCGCTGTGATAGCTAAAGCAAACAGCATTAGGATCAGCATTGGTGTCATGATTTTGCCAATGTAGTCGACAAGTCTGCCTGGGTAGAAGGCTAGCAATAGAGTGAGTAGGCAAAAAAGTGTTGAAAACAGGGCAAGGTGGTTATCAGTAACAAAAGGCTTGATCCCCATTTCGTAGGCCACGGTGACGGCTCGAGGCATGCTAAAGGCCGGTCCAACAGCAGTGAGTAGCGAAACCCAAATTAGCGTAGCCAGCCACTTAGGTAGCGGGTTAGTCAATTGATTGCTGCTGCTCAAGCGGCCAAAAACAATGAGGGTTAATGCGGGCAGGCCAACGGCCGTGATTAAAAAACCTGCCATAGCCGGCAATAGCTGGGTTCCAGCTTCAAGGCCGAGAAACGGGGGAAATATGATATTGCCAGCCCCGAGGAACATGGCAAACGTCATGAGGCCGATAGCCAAGATGTCATTTGTTTTCATTACAAGTCCTGTATTTGCATTCCAAAAATTTGGGTTAGGACCGTCAGTGGCTAAAGGAGAGATAAGAGAAGGGATACTTACTTTCCGTCAGCCCGGCTGACGGAAATGGCCGCCAGCCTAGATAACGATGACTAGGACGACGACAGCGACGACTGTCTGTGTTGCACGCATAAGTGCATTCTGGGCTTGTGCCAGTGCCGAATGGGCAAGAAATGCATTTGATTTAGTATGAATAAGCATGATGCTTTTATTCCTTCTGCGAACAACGGATACAACATATAAGTATTTACGGGTGCTGTAAACCGCAAACTGAGAAATTTATCAAAGCGAGAGTTTTGTGCTGGTTAAGTGGGCGATATACCGAGGGATCAAATGAATGGGCCGCCAGCAATAGCCAGCGGCATGTGGTAGAAGGGGGTTACTGCTCGGTAGTGCTGTATTCTGCTTTATTTTTTTTGAGGGCTACGCAAGGTAATTTGTGTCGGTATAGCCGGGCAAAGAACAGGGATGCGAGACAAGGTAAGAACCAGCTGGCATGAGCGCCATAAAGCGGTAAATATTGGCTAAATAATGTGTTGAGGCTTTCTGGCAGTTTGTCGAGGATATGCAGGGTATCAAGCATACCGAAAAATAGAGTCACGGTAACGGTGGCAAGGTAAACACTGCGCATATTGCGCTCCGCTTTGATGAATAGTGCCGTTATGACAAGCGCGATAGCGACAGGGCAGAGTATCAGAATGGCAGGCAGGCTGACTGCGAGAATTTGGTTGAGGCCGAAGTTGGCAATAATGCCTGTAAGAAGGCATACGATAAACGATGTAAATGAGAATGGGGCATTGAATGTTTGCTGGTAGTACTCGGCACAGGCATTGGTTAGGCCAACAGTTGTCGTTAGGCAGGCCATGACGATAATGCCAGCAAGTAGGTATTGGCCATAGATACCGAAAAGCTTGGCGACGTACAGCGATAGGATTGTTCCGCCATTTTCAGCGCCGCCAGCCACACCGGAGGACGTTGCGCCAACGTACCCCATTGCAAGGTAGCAGGCTGACATCAGTACCGCATAGATCATGGTAACTTGAATCGTAGAACGAAACAGGCCTTGGCGAGATGCGACTCCTTTGTCGCGGATAGTTTTGATGATGACCCAGCCAAAGCCAACCGCGGCGATGGCATCCATTGTCATATAGCCTTGAATTAAGCCTTGGGTCAGTGCTTGATGTTGGTAGTCACCTGTTGGTGCAGCCATTGGGCTGATTGGGTGGGTAAAAGCAGCGATAGCCAGTATAGCGAGTAAAGTGACTAACAACGGAGTCATAATTTTTCCGATGTAATCGACGAGTTTCCCACGTTGAAAAGCCAGTATCAGGGTCAAGCTGACAAACGCAATGGAAAACGGTAGCAACATGTTTGAGCCAACGAATGGCGCTATACCCATTTCGTAGGCGACGGTAACGGCGCGGGGCATACCAAAAGCCGGACCAATGGCAGTAAACAGCAATACCCAAAATAATGTGGCCACTGGTGCAGGTAGTGCGGCAGTAAGCTGTTGGCTGTTGCTTAGGCGTCCTAGAACGATCAGTGTCAGGGCAGGTAGGCCAACGGCTGTAATTAAGAAACCGAGCATGGCCGGTAAAAAGTGGGTACCCGCTTGAAGGCCGAGGAATGGGGGAAAGATGATATTGCCCGCACCGAGAAACAGTGCAAAGGTCATAAGACCTATGGCGAGTGTGTTGTGTTTGTTCATTCGGACTAGTCCTCTTACTGAATGTATTCAGTTTTGTTTTGGACCGTCAGATAAGCTGATGAAAGAATAGGATGGATATGATGATTCTCCCGTCAGCTAGGCTGACGGGTATAGCCGCCAGCCTAGTTAATAATCACTAGAATAGCAGCAATAATGTTATGTGATACAGATGTCCCGCCTGTCCTGAAGACAGTTGCGCAAACAGATTGTCGGCATTGGCGGTTGAGCATGGTCATTTCCTAGACATAAGTATCGGATTCCTATTTAACATATAAATTATATTTCGAAATGTAAACACTTAATGGTGATTAAATTTGCATTAAGCCAAAGACATTTTCGCCGAAATGAGTATTTTGAGGTAGTAAGTGACGTTTTAAGAGGTTGCAAGTTGTGTTGAAAGCCATTCACCATGTTGCCGTGATCTGTTCTGATTATGCGCGTTCAAAAACGTTTTATGTTGATATTTTGGGATTGGAGATTATTACTGAACATTATCGAGAGGCTAGAGATTCTTGGAAGTTAGACTTGCAACTGCCTGATGGTAGTCAATTGGAGTTGTTTTCTTTCCCCTCACCCGTCGAGCGGCCTTCCTATCCGGAGGCTTGTGGGTTACGGCATTTGGCTTTTGCCGTGGAGGATGTTGAACGGGTAGCGCAGTACCTGTCATCGAAAGGGATAGGGGTTGAGCCCGTTAGGGTGGATGAGTACACGGGGAAGGCGTTCACCTTTTTCCAAGACCCAGACGGGCTGCCACTAGAGCTTTATCAATATGGCCACTGAGAAGTGACTTGCTTTAGTAGATTATACCTGCCAGCAAGGCGGCAAATGCCAGACTTGCCACACCATAAAAACCAAACTCGATACGTGATTCTGTCACGTTATCACCATCTTGGGGTTTTAGGGTTGCCATGATAAAAAACGCACCGATGGAAAGGCATACCAACAGAACGATCAGGGCAAATAACGTCCCCTCAATGAGGTAGGTAAAGTTCATAAACAGGCCTAATCCATTGTGGCACGAAAATGATGGCTGGATCATACACATCGAATTGCACGATAGGAAGGAATTTCGACACTAAAACGCAATAAAAACAGAGTGTTAATGAGCAATGATAAATAATGAAATTTTGTGGGTGATTAATACGACAAGTGAGAAAAATCGGGGGTAGTATGAAAATAATCTTGGTGGACTATTACATGCCGATGTATTTTTCAACTTGTTAAAATGTAATGCAAAATAATCTTCTAAAAGTCATCGAATTGCAGAGACTTGTGGTGATGTAAGGTGCGGATAATCCATTACGCTTTAAAGATAATCGAATGAATGAAGGTGATTATGTGAAAGTGGCTTTTTTTGGTGAGTGTATGGTTGAGCTCAGCGGGCAGCCGCTACAGCGCACTTTCGGTGGCGATACGCTTAATACCGCGCTTTATTTGGCGAGATTAGGTATTAGTCGCAACATATCAGTGAGCTACGCTACGGCCTTAGGGGTTGATAATATTAGTGCGGAAATGCTGGCGGCTTGGCAGCGGGAACGGATTGATACCCATATGGTGCGGAAATTAGAAAACAAGCTGCCGGGATTGTATTTAGTTGAAACAGAACCTAATGGTGAACGTCATTTCCATTATTGGAGGAATGACAGCGCCGCTAAGTTTTATTTTTCAACGGCAGCCGCGACTCCACTGGAGCAGGCGATTGACCGTAACGAGTTCGATGCTCTGTATATTAGCGGCATAAGCCTGGCTATTTTGGCTGAAGATGCCAAAGCGACGTTAGTGACGTTACTGGATAGGCATCGTCAGCTTGGCGGTAAAGTTCTTTTTGATAATAATTTCCGGCCCCAGCTATGGACGGAGAAACAAGCTCAGTACTGGTATTCGCAGGTACTGCCATTTGTTGATATCGCTTTGATGACGGAAGAGGATGATCAACGGGTTTGGGGTGATAACGATATAGTCGCCCGCTGTTGCCGTTTTGGTTGCAATGAAGTGGTTATCAAGCGTGGCAGTGATCCTTGTGAAGTTGTTAGCCATTTGCAGTCGCCTAAACCTCGGCGTATTTATGTTGATGCTAATGATATTGGCAATGTTGTTGATACTTGCGCCGCTGGTGACTCCTTTGCTGCGGGTTATTTAGCAGGACGTCTGAGTGGGGTGGATGAAAAACAGTCTGCAGAATTGGGACATCGGTTGGCATCGATAGTTATCCAGCATCCTGGCGCGATTATTCCTGCTACAGCGATGACATCTTTACTGTGATTGATCTTTGAAAGGGGGAGGTTGCATGGGCAAAATGCGTACTCTTCACGATCAATTGTTCATATATCAGTCAGTTGGCGATAATTAAATAAAATTTTTATTGACTCATAAGCAGCATTGCGTAGAATGCACGGCATACCCCAGCGGCAATGGCTCGCTAGGTTATTCAGAGGCGCGTTGGCAGAGTGGCTATGCAGCGGATTGCAAATCCGTGTACCTCGGTTCGACTCCGGGACGCGCCTCCATTTGCGACACTAGCTCAGTTGGTAGAGCGCAACCTTGCCAAGGTTGAGGTCACGAGTTCGAACCTCGTGTGTCGCTCCAAATAATTAAGATATGGCCGAAATCGGCGGTATCAAATGGTGCATCCTTTCAGGCACCGCAAAGAATTTGCGTGCCCTGGTGGTGAAATTGGTAGACACAAGGGATTTAAAATCCCTCGACGTTCGCGTCGTGCCGGTTCAAGTCCGGCCCGGGGCACCATTTGCGACACTAGCTCAGTTGGTAGAGCGCAACCTTGCCAAGGTTGAGGTCACGAGTTCGAACCTCGTGTGTCGCTCCAAATTATAAGCCCCGTCAGTAATGACGGGGCTTTTTAATATCTCTTTCTCAGTACCTGCTATTTTTGTAATTTTACTTTTAATACATCGAATTACGATTTATTCCATAACTGTTCTAGACTTCAGGGGTATTCTATAAAACCCTGGGGTATAAAATGTCTAATTCTATTCAAGAGCCTGCTCAATCTGGCAATTCATCCTTTCTGTCTAAAAGCTGGAAGTGGTTTGTTATTGTCGGCATCCTTGTATCGTTAGCTGGTATTGCTGCTATGAGTCTACCTGTGATGGCAGGAGTGACGATTACGACAATAGTAGGGGCCATTTTTTTATTTAGCGGATTGGTACAGGCATATCATACTTTTAGCATAACCCCTTGGAGTATCAAGCTGTGGTATGTGCTGGGGGCTGTGTTTTATATTGTTGGTGGCTTGTTTATTTTGTTTAAGCCATTAGCTGGACTCGTGACAATTACTATGCTGATGGTGCTAGTAATGATTTTCAATGGTATTACCCGTATGGTTTTTGGGATTAGCCATCGTTCGCTATCCGGAAGCGGTTGGGTAATTGTCAGTGGTTTGATTTCGACCTTGATCGGTTTTTACTTCTTCTCATTGTTAAATGATCCTGAGTTTTCCTTGTCTCTGCTCGGTGTGTTTGTCGGCGTATCTCTATTGTTCGAAGGGGTAAGCTTTGTATTTTTGGGATTGCAATTAAAGAAAGTGGTATCTCAACGCGGGTAGTGAAGTCAGTATCGCACCATATCAGCGCATTTCGCTCAACCAAGATGTTTGAAGCAATAATGGCTTTATTCGTTCAAATGGATGGAGTGAGTGCGCTGAGTTTTCCCTCTAGACGGCTCTGTTTTGTTCTTGTGTTTCTGCTTTTTTAATATCTTATGCTAATAAATTAATGCTGCCGTGAGAGGCTAAGCGTTGCTTGGCTTAGTCTCTGAGGGTATATTTGTATTTTTCATGGCGATGATAAAATTCTGTACTGGAACTTTTTTAGTATAAATAATATACTGATTTGTATTAATAAAATAACTATCTTCGCAATTTTGGTGTCATTTTACAGTAGAACCAAGTTCAAGGATGGATCGGCAAGCTGTGAGTATGGTTTAAGTACGAGAGAAAGAATAAAGTACATAGCCATCATAATGATTGTTTTTCTATTTGAAGGTTATTTCTGTAGTTAATAATTTATGACAATTAGTATTAGATTCAATAATTCATATAAGCTCTTTTTGGAATCGGTATTTAATAAAAATAATGCTCGTTCTTATCTATATGATCTATCATCAATTGCATTGCTATTATTACCAATTACATTGGCAAATGCTTTAGCTATGTTATTGGGCCATGGGCTTAATATTATTCATTACGGTGAGTTGGCAAAATTATTTTTCCATCTATCTAACTTGCTCATTAATATTTACCCATTATCTTTTTGTATTATTTCTGCTTATTATTTTTCACATAAAACCAATACAAGTAGCGTCATTGTAATTATATACTCTGTTGTGATGCTATATTTAGTTTCATTAGAAACAGATTCATTATCCGTCGCTTATTATTTGCCCAACAACCCATTGTTAGCGCTATTGAGTGCGTTACTTACATTTGCTTATTGTGCTCGATTTAATGTACAACTAACTGAACCGCAGTCTCTTGATTTTGCAACTAAGTTGGCGAAGCAGGTCCTCCATTTATTTGTATTTGTGTGTGTTGCATTAATACTCTCAAAATTCAGTGCTGAGTCTATCAATTTCTTGTCTCAACAGATCAGTACAGTAGAGCCAGATCCTTTGACATTTACTGGTGGTTTGGTTTACCAGACGCTGCTAGGTTTGCTTGGCGCGATTGGTATCAATGGGCACAACATGCTATTTGCGACAAAGCAGCAATTGTTTGCCGCAACGGAGCTGAATGTGGCTGCCTGGCATGCGGGAGAAGCCTCGCTAAATGTCATTAGCCAGGGTTTTTATGATGCCTTTATGTCTATGGGCGGATCGGGCAATAGTATTAGTCTGCTGCTTTGTATTTTACTATTTTCTAAAACCCGCAACCATATCATGCTGGCTTTAGCTGCATTACCGCTTGTAATATTTAATATTAATGAAGTTTTGTTGTTTGGCCTGCCTATAATTTTTAACCCTGTAATGATTATTCCATTTGTTACGGTACCCTTGGTGAGCTTTATAATAACCTATGCCTGCATTGCATCTGGTTTAGTCTCGCCAGTCGAAAATATTGTAAATTGGATGACTCCGCCATTATTTAGTGGTTACGTTGCTATGGGTAATAATATTGAAGGGGCATTGTTGCAACTATTTATTATTGGCGTGGGTGTTTTTATATATCGACCATTTTATCAGGAATTTGCAGGGAAATATTCAGTACACTTCAAGTCTGTTGCGCAATATACGAGTATGGAACAAACCATGTTCAAGAACTTGCTTGATGGGGTAAGAAGTTCAGCGGCGACAAGTATTAATAAGTCTTCGGCACAGCAGCGATTGGCAAATATGTTGCGAGATGGTGGACTTGTTATGCATTATCAAATGTTGCAGTCGGTTAGTGATAAAAAAATCTGCTCGTTCGAGGCGTTGATTCGTTATAAGAATGCTGCGGGTAAGCTATATCCACCTACGTTTATTGGTGATTTTCAGTTACTCAATGCAATGCCGATGCTGGATAAAGCCGTTATCGAACAGGTATTGGCTGATATGCAACAGATGCCTCTATCATCCGAGCGACGGGTGGCAATCAATATTTCGGTTGCATCGATTGAGCAGCCTGATTTTGTTGATCATTTACTTTCACGTTTGCAGCATTACCAGATCTCGCCCCAATGGTTAGAGATTGAAATTACCGAAGAAGCCATACTCAGTGATAATGTGCATTTGAGTCGGACGATGGAAGCTCTACAGTCTCAGGGTATTAAGGTCGCAATGGACGACTTTGGTACGGGTTATGCCTCGTTTCCGCATTTGCTGAAGTACCCGTTCGATAAAGTGAAAATTGATCGTTCACTGTTGCTTGATGCCGTTACGGACAAGGGGCGGGCACTCTATCCGCTGGTTGCTCAAATTGGTGAAATAGCTAACTGTAAGATTGTGGCTGAGGGTGTTGAAACCGATCAGGAGTATGAGTTTGTCGCCAACAGTGGTGTGGATATCGTACAGGGGTTTCTGATTGCACGACCACAGCCGCTTGAGGATGTGCTTGAAGCGCTGCGTGCCGAATAAGATTAGTCACATCGCTATTCTTGTGTTGTGAGGATGTTGCGGCCTGATGTCAGCTATGGTAATAGAATGATATCAAGGTTTGTGAGCATGACTAAGCACAAAGGCAGGGATAGCGATGAAACTTAACTGTGATATGGGGGAAAGTTTCGGCAGTTGGGAGATGGGGAATGATGCGGCGGCGATGCCTTGGATCGACATGGCAAACGTGGCTTGTGGTTTTCATGCCTCAGATCCGTCTCATATGGCGAAGACAGTCGAATTGGCGTTAGTGCATGGCGTTGAGATAGGTGCGCATCCCGGCTACGACGACAAGCAAGGATTTGGGCGTCGGCATATTCCTCATACATCACAAGAAATTACCCAGCTCGTGGCCTATCAGGTTGGTGCGTTAGATGCCATTTGTCGTTTATATGGCGCAACGCTGAATTATGTTAAGCCACATGGTGCGCTGTATAACGATATGATGGCAGATCCCTCGGTTTACGAGGCGATTTTGTCTGCGGTATCTTTGCTTAATATGCAACGTCCATCATCATTATCGTTGATGATCCTTGCTCGTACTGATAATCGCCAATATATAGCACAAGCGGCCAAGTATGCGGTGCCGTTGTTATTTGAAGCATTTGCCGATCGCGCCTACCAATCAACGGGCTTGCTCGTACCGCGATCACAAGCTGGCTCTGTGTATCATGATACCGAGCGTATTCGCCAGCAGGTTGCTGAACTGGCCGGCGGCTGGGTGACGACTATCGACAATCAGTGCTTGAAGCTATATGCGGACACGGTCTGTGTGCATGGTGACAACGAAGAGTCTGTCATGCTGGTCAAACAGCTGCACGAGGATCTTCGGCGATGATTCAATTGCAGCCTGTTTCTGAAACGACAGCGATTGTTTATTTCGGTAACCATATTGATCAGTCACTGATCCCTCTAATACGGCATGTTGCTGATTCGCTCAATCACCCGGCCATTATTGAACGCATTCCTTCCTATACCTCGCTGCTAATAGAGTACCGTGCTGATGTACTCACTATCGAAATGATTGATTCTATGATTCAAAGCGCTTTGGCTTGTTGGGAAAATAATGGCAGCCCGTTATTGGGGAGGCAGATAGTATTACCGGTATTTTATGGTGGCGAGGCTGGCCCAGATCTGCCCATGCTTGCTTCCCTGTGCGGTCTCAGCGAGCAAGAGGTCATTGATATTCATTGTGGACAAACATACAGGGTATGCGCGATAGGTTTCGCCCCGGGATTTGCTTTTTTGGCTCCCGTTGACAAGCGCATTGCCATGCCTCGCCATGCGACACCTCGAAAGTTAGTCCCGGCAGGCAGTGTTGGGATTGCAGGGCAGCAAACAGCCGTTTATCCGCTGGACTCTCCGGGTGGCTGGCAGATTATCGGTAATTGTCCCGTATCGCTGTTTGATCCCCATGCCGATCCAGTTTCACCTGTCGAAGTGGGAGATGAAGTTTGTTTTGAGCCTGTGACAAAAGCGGTGTTTCTTGCCAAAGGGGGGAGGCTATGCCGGCATTGGAAGTGATCCGTCCCGGGATGTTGGCGTTAGTGCAGGATCTAGGGCGTTTTGGCGTTGCTCAGCAGGGATTGAGCCAAGGAGGAGTTTTGGATCTGCATGCGGCCTGCTGGGCCAATCACTTGGTTGGTAACACATCGTCGAGTGCTGTCATCGAGGTGACTATTGGCCAGACGCAATTGTACGCGCGCAGTGATTTACTGGTGGCGATTACCGGTGCTGATATGAGTCCGCAATTGGATGGTGATGTGTGCCCCTTGTGGCAGAGCTTCGAGGTCAAAAAGGGTCAGGTGCTAACGTTCGGTTATGCTCGCACGGGAATCAGGGCATATATTGCAATTCGTGGCGGCATAGCAACACCAGAGGTGCTGGGAAGTCGCTCGACAGTACCTCGCAATCAACTCGGTGGTCTTGTCGATGGGCAGGCATTAGAGGCTGGTGACATTATTCCGTTAGGCGAAGCCGACCCGACACAATGGCAAGGCTTTGTGGGGAGGATGACGTCGTTTCGTTTTATTCCTGACTACTCTCAGCCGATTATGCTGCGGGTTATCGAGTCTTACCAGTCCCATCTATTTTCTTTTGATGATAAAGAGCGCTTCTACCATTCCGTTTATACTGTGAGGCAGGAAAGTGATCGGATGGGATGCAGGCTCAGTGGTTCTGCAATCTCTGTGGAAGTACCTGAAATGGTCTCTGAAGGGATTGCGCTGGGGGCGATTCAGTTTCCTCCCGACGGGCAACCGATTATTTTACTCAACGATCGGCAAACCTTGGGTGGCTACCCGAAGATTGGCTGCGTGGCTAAGGTTGATTTGTCGCTATTGGCACAGGCTCGGCCCGGCACAGAGATCCGGTTTGAGAAAGGGGATTTGCCGCTGTTGCAAAAGGAATGGTTGGCTTTTGGGCGCTTTTTTGGCGTGTAGGGATACAATCCTTTTCAACTTTAGATCGCAGTGTCACTGCGAATGCGCCGAACTGAACATAGTGAGATAGCGTGGTAACAAGGGAGCAATGGTATGTATATCTTTGGCTACGGCAGCTTGATTAATCAATATTCTCGCCAGATGACGGGGAATACCCAAGCGGCGATACCCGTAACCGTTCATGGCCTTGAGCGTCATTGGGGAAAAGTGAATGGGAGTTACCAAATCGCTCCCTTGGTGGCGAGGATGGGTAAGGGGCACTGTAATGGGGTATTGGTCGAAGTGGATGAGGCTGCCTTGGCTCAGTTTGATTTAAGGGAAAAGGGCTATACGCGTGTAGCGCTAGAACCAGGACAAATTGAAACTTTCGATCGCGCCCAAAGCGCGCTAAATTGCTTTAATCGGGAGTTGCCATTGTGGGTGTATACCAAGGATGAAACGGAACCTCCATGCCAGCACTGGCCAATCATGCAAACTTACGTTGATACAGTGCTGGCCGGATGTTTATCTATCTCTCCAATTTTTGCCAAAACTTTTGTCGAAACGACAAATGGTTGGCATTACCCAAGGGAAAATGATCGCCATCAGCCAAAGTATGGCAAGCATGCAGGGGTTGAACGTGAGCATTTAGCGCATATTGACCAACTTCTGGCACAGATACCAAGAACAACAGCAAGATTTGATAAGGGCTGATAAGGCGATTGTCATAGTGAAATGAAGAAAATAAATGCCTAAGGTGTTTTAACCACGACCTGCTGGGGTGGGCAGGAAATTCGTTTGCTGAGCATGACGGCTTTTAAGTCGAGGATCTTTCTTTGGTAGGTCGCACGTACTAGTTGGTAGTCAATATCCGGAGAAAACCACATAACAAATTTGCGGTCATTTTTCTTGATCTGCTCAACACGGATAGTTCTGATTTTTCCGAAGTTTGAATTGATAGTCTCTTTCCCTTTTACTTGGAAATAGTAATGATTCACTTCATCGGTATCTTGCATTTTGAAATTAAATTGCGTCTTACCTTCGATTAACATCAGTCGAATTTGGCTGCCAATGGCATCGGCATCGAGTAAGGGTTGTTTATTACTGGTGTAACTGTTTTTTGTACCATCGACGCTGACTTCAGATTGTAATCCGTGATTACTGAACGTCGCTTGGGTTGAACCGCCAAGCAGCCCATTGATATCTCGCTTAAAGCTTTTGGTCAGAAAACTTTGTTGCTGTGCCGACCAGTATATTATTGATTGTTGGCGAAAGCGTGTTTTGGTCGCTAATACGTTGACAGTACTGTAGGAATTAATGTTGGCCTGAGAGTCTTTCCAGTTGAGGGTTCGGGTAAACTGCCCGATTTTGAGATTATTGAAATACAGTTGATAATTAAAGGTTTTGTTGCACTGGTGGAAAGCCGTTGAAGGTTGGGCGAGTACTGATGTCGGCTTCATCATCAAAAAGCCGATCAGGTAACACAGTGTTGATAATCGTAGCACTATAACATCCACATCCTGAACCAATAAAAAGCAGATTGTCAGCCGACAAGCTCATAGTTAAGGGTAGACGAAAGCGGCCGGCCAGACCGCTTTCTTTTATTCCAGATGTGATTATTTCAGCAGGCGTTTGAGGATCTTTCCCGTTGCTGTCATTGGCAACTCGGCCACGATCTCAATTAGGCGAGGGTATTTATAATCAGCCAAACGTTCTTTGCCCCATGCCGCCAGTTCTTTGCTTGATACGTTAGCCCCTTCCTTGAGAAGTATGAAGGCTTTGGCTTCTTCGCCGTAGGTTTTATGGGGTACACCGATCACCGCGATCATGTGCACGGCTGGATGAGCCATGAAGGTTTCTTCGATATCGCGAGGATAAATATTGAACCCACCTCTGATAATCACTTCTTTGAGGCGATCGACCACAAAGACATAACCGTCGTCATCCATACGTACGATATCGCCGGTATGGAGCCAGCCATCAACGACAGTTTTCGCTGTCTCTTCCGGTTTTTTATAGTAGCCCTTCATTACATTGTGGCCACGGATCAGCAACTCGCCTTCCTTGCCCCGGGGTACCTCGTTGCCTTCGTTGTCCACGACTTTCATGGTCACACCCGGCAGGGGTTGGCCAATACTGCCTGGCTTACGCTGATACTCCAGATGGTTGAACGCTGCGACAGGCGAGGATTCAGACAGGCCATAGCCTTCAATGACCGGTACGTTGAGTTTTTTCTCGAATTGTTTGAGTACTTCAACGGGCATTGATGCGCCGCCAGAGATGGCTACTTTCAGGTTGGCCGCAATGTCCTCTATATAGTCGCCACCATGTTTTTCGGCAAAGGCGAGCAGGCCAATAAACATTGTTGGTACGCCTGCTAAGTGTGTCACCTTATGTGCCTGCATTAAGTGCATGACGTTTTTAGGAACAAAACGCGGCACTAGAACCAATGCGCTACCGGCAAGGATTGAAGTGTTCATGATCAATGACTGGCCGAAGGTGTGAAAGAGCGGCAGAATCGCCATGCTGACATCCGTGCCTTTTTGATTGGTTAATGCCTGACATGCCTGAGCATTACACAGCATATTGCTTTGACTGAGTTCCGCCCCTTTGGCGCGACCGGTGGTGCCTGATGTGTAGAGAATGACGCAACTGTCTTCGGCTCGACGATAAACCGCATCGAAATGGACGGAGGCACCTGCAAGCCATTGCTGGAAACTGTGGGATCCTTCGGGGGCAGGGGTTTCTGCTCCTGATTCAATGCGGATAAAGTGTTTGCAGCTAGGGGTTTGGCTAAAGCCCTCAAAACCGTATTCACCCGTTGGCAGTGTGCTATTGCCTTCAAAGCAGATAAGAGCAACAGCATCAGAATCGGCAAGATGATAAGCGACTTCTGGGCCTTTGAGCATGACGTTTAGTGGAACAGTAATGGCTCCAATTTTTTGGATTGCATAGTATCCGATAACGAATGCGGGTGTATTGGGGCAGGAAAGGGCGATTTTATCATCGGCTTGCAGCCCGAGTCTTACCAACTGGTTGGCTACTTTGTTGACTTGTTGGTTGAGGGTGGCGTAATCAATTTTGTCTTCGTTGAAGATAATGGCGGTGTCTTTACTGCGAAATTCGGCATTGCGTTCGAGATTGGTAGCTAAATTATACATTCTATTTTTTATCTTCTGGCGTTTATGACAATTCTAATATAGGCAGCCCGGTTAGGTTTTAGGTTGCTCGGTAAATTATGTGCGTTAGATCGATAAATATATTTTACTTCAAAATCATTATTTTATCTTTGTATAGATCGGCTAATTCGTAGGCGTGTTAAATCATTGTTTAATAACAACATGAAAAGTAAGGAGATGTTAGTTACGAGCCTTACATGAAGAATATGACAGTATCGTGTGAGCTGTTTGACGTTTTTTTAACCAGGTTCTATTTTTATCTGGGTTTCACTGACAGAGGCGTGGAAAGATGAAGAAGATGAACTCGGCATATCGATTACAAATCATCAAAGAGGTCGCGATGCGTCGCCGTTTGACAAGCGATGGCGATCCTATGGCTTGCCACATTTCTCAGTTACTGGAATCCCGAAATCATGTCGAGCAGCGTTCAGAGCAGAGGTTCACCAATTGCCACTATGATCCTGATATAGGGGGGTGGGTAAGTAATTTATGGGACGTGAAAAAATAGCACTGACCGCTCAGGGGGCCTTTGTGCAGTGCCCCCCGAAATCCCGGACTTAATCATCGGTAATTTTACCATTTCCGCTGGCACTTCAAGGTTGTCTCAGGTAAATTCCTCAGGTCAAAGATGATTAGGTCACCCAATGAACTACGTTGATTTAGATAGCTATAACCGCAAGTGGATTTTCACTCATGCTTCAATGCCGGTGGCAGAAACCGATTTGGCATTGATCAAACCGTTTACTCAAGCCCGTGCATCTCAAATTTGGCGTGAGCATGTTAGCAGCCAAAGTTCAGATGCCGATCATTTTGGTGTTGGTGATTGGGCCTTTGACGATAAAATTTGGTCTGAACCACAAGATTGGCAATTGGCTTGGGATGGCGATGAGCCTGAATTGCCAGAGGCTATTTTGAATTTTATTGATTGGGAAGATAATACGACGGTATTTTTCTGTTATGAAAAGTACAACGTTATTGAAACGAAATGGTCGGTGTTCAAGCGCAATTGGAAAAACTTCTTGTTCTTTGATGACGGTCCTATCTTACTTGGTCGCAAGAAAACACAAGCAATATGGTTTAGCTCTGACGGACAATTCAAGTTGGCCAATCGCCCATAGTCGTTGAATTGCTCAAATCTAGGTCATACTGGATATGAAAAAACAGCCGTTTAGGCTGTTTTTTCATAGAATTAAGTCATTATTCAGGCTGTTGAAATGAGCTACCTGGCCTTTTCCCTTCATTTTCGCTTCATACATTGCTTTATCGGCCCGTCTTAAAATGTCATCACTGTTCTGAAAATCGGTAGCATTGACATAGTAGCAACCAATACTGGCGCCTAGCTCGATATGGTTTTTTATCTTTGGAATGTGCAACGGTTCACGAAGCAAAGAGAGAATGCGTTCGCTAGTTACGTTCACGCCTTCCTCGCTGATTGTCGGTGACAGTAGGATAACAAACTCATCACCCGCCAGACGAGAGACCATATCGCATTTGCGGACAGAATCGTTGAGGCGCTTGGCAATGATCTTTAGTACTTCATCACCGATGTTATGGCCATAGGTATCATTTACCGATTTAAACCCATCAAGATCGATAAACAAAACCGCAAATGATTCAAAAGTTAATACTTGATGACTGAGAAAGCTGTCCAGTGTTTGCATTAGCTTGACCCTGTTAGGCAAGCTGGTCAGAGGATCGTGGTTCGCCATATGTTCGAGACGCTGCATCTCATGCAACGAACGCTGGTCAGAGGCAACTACAACAGTCTGTACTTCTTGGGTATAAGGGTCTGTTATACGATGGGTACGTACAAACAGTGGCAGTACTTCGCCGTTGGCAGTATGAGAATTAATCTCACCGTGCCATTGGTTGTTGGCCGACAACTCTCGACGGAGAACGGGGCTGACCTGATTAAATTCATTAATATCGACCAAAAAACTGTAATGCTGGCCGTTGATTTGTTCTTCGGTGAATCCCGTAATATTCAGGTAAGTGGAGTTGACCATAGAGATGACCCCCTTACTGTCCAGCACCAAGATAGAATCCTGACTGTTGTCGAAGACTTTTGCCGCTAGTTGCAATTGCCTTGCCGCCTGATGACTGATAGTGACGTCACTGATTGCAAACAATATTTGGTATTGTTGGTGCAATGGTCGGCTGATGATCTGGTAGGTACGAACTTCCCCTTTGTTATTAAGGCCTTCAATTAGCAAATTATCTAATTGGTGGTTTTGTTTTAGGGCCTGGTTAAACAGCAGAGTGAATGCGTCTTTGTCGACAGGCTGTAGGATGTCAGTCAGTGGCTGGTACATCATCATGGCGACGGGACGGCCAAAAACACTGTGGCAGGTATTATTGGCTAATGTGATATTACCTTGCTGGTCAACGACAAGAAGGGCATGTTGCACTGTTTCAATGATGTTCATTGCGAAGGACTTTTCATCAGAAAGATGTTTCATTGCCGCTTGCAATTCATTGTCTCGCTGGCTGATGGTTGAGACCATGTTATTAAAGCTACGTGTCAGCTCATAGAACTCATCATTGCTGTGTTTTTGTTCTAGGATCGGCAGATATTGTTTGTCATTGATTATCCGCTTGATACCGTCGTTCAACTTGGTGATGGGGGTGACCACCCAAAGCTGGAGGCGATTAATAATATAAACACCGGTAGCTGAGATCAAAATCAGCAGAAACAAACTGACTTGTAGGTGATTTACTCGTATTTGATGGAGTTTGTTTAAAGAAACAGCTAAGTGGATATGGCCTATTTCTGAGCTATTAATAGTGACAGGTACAATCATGTACAGTAATTCGTGGCTGAAATAGTAGCCATTGTCACGAATTCTGGTCTCTTGTTTTTGAGTTGGGGCTACATATACGTTGTTTTCATTATGGTATTGAGCAAAAACAGTGTGGTTGGGTAGTTCAAGGCTGGCCATGGTAATGAGGTTGTCGGCATTGAATGACGCTAATATCTCTTCGGCGGCATAGAAGTCATTGAACTGAATCGCGGCGGTTAGGTTCGCTCCGACCCCGGTAGCCAGAATCTGGGTCCGGGTAAGCAGGTTGTCTCGCTCAATATTGAGGTAGCTTCGGTAGCTGGTAAATTGGAAGCAGGCAAAGACCGCTAATATAAACGCCATAATTGGGAAAGAGAGGCGTTGGTTGAGCGATAGTTTACTTATCCAGTTATTCATTAGCATCCTCCTGCTGGAGGGCGGTTTGTTCATCATCGGTAATAGCGATTCGCATTAACATGGAACTGACCGATAGATTGGCATTGTGTATATGTTGGCTCGAAATCGCAGGCTTAACTTGATTGTTAATTGTGCGAAGCTCAATCATCCCACCAATGGCTAGGGTATTAGGGTTATCACTGATCGTGAGAAGCCCCGGATATTGCGGCAAGCTTTGAAATGCTGACAATTTTTGTTCTGTAATGTATAGCAGGTCACACTTCTTGCTGGCCTCGGTCATGCTCGTCGGGCTGAGTAATTGCAGCTTATTTTTATCAAGTAAGGTGCCCAAAGTGAGGGTGATACTGTTTCTTCCTATTACGCAAAAGCGTTTCGGAAGCACAGTGTCGCCCGGCCAGCGAATAAAGCTGGCGAGTCGGTAGATATAAACGGCCTTGATTTGGTGTGCTGCAAATCCAGCTGCGGGCTCACTGCCTGCTTTGGCCCATGCTGAGATTAGCATCAGAATTAGACCGGTTAGCGGCACAATCAAGAATGTCGGTAATAATGGTTTGTTCATTATGGTAGATCCCAAGCCGCCCGCATGAAAAAGGTTTCTTCAATCAGGCTCTTACCCGGTAAATCTTCATAGGGATCTTTACCAATACCATCGATGATCCATTCAATTCTTGGCCAGCATGGTTTTTGCTGCCAAGCTAGGCGGACATCCAGCGTGGTGATTGACGGTGCTGAGAAGGCTGGAACATCGGCTTCAACTTTGCTTTTGTATTTGAGCCAGAGATCCAATTGCCAGGCAGGGGTGATCTGCCAAAGACTTTGTATCGACGCGAAATGGGCTGGTTGATGGTCATACATTAGCCGGTAGCCGGATGTCGCATTCGCATCACATCCTGCAGAACCACTGCATTCAGCGTTTGTTTTCATATAGCTGTAACTGGTGTTGAGCTTAAGTGCTGATAATGGCTGCCATTGAATGGCGGTTTCAAAACCGTAGCTATCGGCATTTAATCCGTCTGAGAATGTATTGATTAGAGTGAAGATTTCATAAGGCAGGGTGCTGCCGTCGATGCATTCACCGTAGACACATGCCCAAGCTCTGTCACCTTCCATTCTTAAATTTTTGTATTTACTGTAAAAAATTGTGTTGTCGATAGACAGGGAATGGGTTGGTGAATAGCGGTAACCCGCATCGATGGTACGTACCGTTTCATTTTTCAGGTTCTGATTATTTACGGTATATACCACCGTCGGCCTTGAATCTATGATGTTGCCATTACCATCGGTAATGCCAACAGTACCGAGTATGTAGCTGTCTGTTTTGCTTTCGACAAATGATGGCGTGACGGCTGCCCGGCCTGCACCGAACCAAAATTGCTGCTGGTCATTATGACGGTAAAGAAAGCGTGCTTGAGGCTGAAACTCTACGCTGTCGTTGAGGCTGAAATATTCGATTTTGGCACCAATGGTCGAAAACCATTGGTCATTTAGCTGAGATTCGATCTGGCCATAGCCATTGACGATGAAATCGGTACCGATCGGGTCGTGACTATAACGCCCCCACGGTTCGACATGCGAGTAGAAGTCATCGGGATAGGATTCAGTACGGCGATGAATAACACGGACACCACCACCGGCAGTTAATTGATGTTTTTCCGATAAGGCGTGATGAGCGAGTGTATCAAGGTCCAAGGTATAGAATTCACCTTGGGCCGAGGGTTCGTTAGTGCTGTTGGCATCTGCCCACAAGTGTAATTCGTAGGTTGTTTTGTCGTTATATTGCTCTATCCAGTCAAAGCTAGCATAGGCCCCGCGCGCGAAGACATTTAAGGTCGTATTGGTAAAGACATCTTCTGGCGGTAAGTAGAAGTTACCGTAGAACCAATAGTGTTGCGATCGTGTTTGGTAGCCGCCAGCCTGTACGGAAATATTCCGATTATCAACGTTATGATCGGCTCGGAATCCCCCGCTGAGATTACGCCATGAATCATCATTAACCAGATAGTAATCACTTGTTACCCCTTTCATATAGAAACGGGCAGTGGTGTTATCGTCGAGGCTGAAACCATAGCGATAATTGAATTCTTGATAATCTTTTTCACCAGCAGCAACTTCGGCGTAATGTCCCTGCGTGTCTGTACTGCTTTTTGTGATGATATTGACCACACCGTTAGCGGCATTACCTCCCCACATGGTGCCTGCCGTACCGCGTATAACTTCGATTCGGTCGATATCTTGAAAGAGGGCGTCAATAGTATGCCAGAAGGTGCCGGACATCAGCGGGCTGTAGACGCTTCGTCCATCAATCATTACCAGCAGTTTATTGAAAAGGACTTCATTAAGGCTGCGTAATGAAACTTGCCAGTTAAATTCTGAAATACGGGTAACTTGTACCCCGGGAGCCAAGGCAAGGGCTTCGGCAACCGAACGAACGCCACTGCGGCGAATTTGTTCATTGGTGATGACATAAACAGCGGCTGGGATATCTTCGATATTCTGTGGCTTTTTGGCAGCCGAAGTGACGCTAATGTCGGTGTTACTGAGATCCTCAAGGCTCATTGCCAGCAGAATATCCAAGTCGTTAGCATTAACGTAACAAGACATTGTCAGCATAAGTACACTAGCCAGAAAGGATGGCTGTATAAATAGGGCTTTCTGCTGCGGTGTCGGTGTAGACATATTCAATGAAATCAAAATAAAAAAGACCACTATATATTACCAAAAAAGTCACTAATGCCTTATTTTTAAAAAGATTTTTCATGGATTAAAAAATGTCCGAAAATTCCAAATAGGGATGGATACTTATTTGTTTGGGCTTTTTGGGTATGTTGTTGCGAGGTCTGTGTTTGTGAATTTGACGCTGGTGTTGTTTATGGAACGTGTTTTGCTCGAGGTTGATATATTTTCTCTTATTTTGTTGCTTATTTGACTCAAAAATGATTGAAGGTGACGTGGGTGGTGTCAAAAAATTGAATGGTGAGATTTGTGATCCGGATACCATATATGTTGAAAAGGCTGCAATCGTCACGGCCTCTTTGCTAAAAGTTGCATAATGTTTTGGGTTGATTTTGACTCGTTTTCTGGGCTTGAATGCACTGAGTTTCGATTAGTAAAAAATGGTTGCTGCAGAGGCTTACCTAATGCAACAAAAAGCCTCGCCCCGATTTTTCCTGTTTTTAGTAAAATTTCGAGGTGAGAAGGTTTAAGCGTTGCCATTTGACTAGGGTGTAGTTGATGTCCTGAAATGTAGACAGAACCCGAACGGATATAGATGAATCCATGGGTGAGGTTTTCCGGTGGGGCAAAGTGCCAATTTCCATACGGGGAAATAATAATATCGAGTAATGTGACGGGAGTGCGGCAGCTTCCAGGACTTGTCGCAGCATGGTAGTTGCCAAGCAGTACTTTCGTTGTACTGTCTTTTTCTTCAACAAGTGGTAGGGATTGAGTCGGGAATGACTGGCTGGCTGCGTTTGCCATTTCTTCTTTGCCTGCAGGTAGAGCGGTCCACAGGCTAAAGGTTTCAATATGTCCATTGTGTGGGAGTAAGGTATTACGTTGGATCATCCCAGAGCCTGAATTCATGACATTGATATCACCGCTTCTTAAGATTCTTGATCCGATAGAGTCATTTTGAAGCAAGCTACCGGATACGGGGTAACATAGGGTTTCAACGCCAGAATATCCGTGGTATTGCAAGGGACGCTTGGCCGTGATTTTGGATGCTTCGAAATGATCCCATGACATGAATGGGTTGCATTGATTGTGATCTCGCGGTGAGATGAAAGCGGTTCGCGGGCCGTGTTTGATGCCGAATCGAACGTTCTGTATTTGCCGGGTTTCACTCATGATTGCCACCAACATCATGAAAGCTCTTGGGCTATTGCCTCTGTTTTTCTAAAAGATTAGACCGAAGTCTCGGTTTTAACCATGAATATCTTCTTCATGTGGATGTTATGGCACGAAAGAGAGGGCTTATTCTTTGGTGCCACTGAAGATTGAGACCCTAGGAATCTTGAGTGGCATTATATCCATTCAACGTAAGCCACTTCAGCCGGAATTCCAAGCTCAGTAAATGTCTCAAACCATCGGATTTGGTTGTGTTGAAGTTTGTCGCCAGGTCCTTTGACTTCAACAAGTTTGATGTTATCTGTGCTTATAAGAATGAGGTCGGGAAAGCCGCTTCGGTTATTGCGCGGATCGAACAGGATACGGCGGAATATACCACTTAATGCTTGTGGAGAAAGAAGAGCTGTGGCTTGGTCGACCAAAGTCGATGAAACCAAATGCCAGGCAACCCAGTCGTTGCTGATACCATATTTGGATTGGTAGACCACAGACCAATTTTGCCATTGACCAGTCTCAAGCATGTCTAGACGATGATCAATTGCTTTCTGGCGTGTTGGGTAGAACTCTGATGAAAACATATCGTAGGGGGAGCGTTGAAAACGATTCTGAAACGCGCCTTCTACGGGTGAAAATATGATGTCCCAGAATAACAAACCGAATAATGCCGTAAATAGTGTATTTTCAACATAATAGGCTTGCCATCCTTGCTGTTCATAATAGTCGGCGACGGCCCGTTCGACCCGAAGATCTGTGTTGGGGATGGATAGTTTACTCTGAGTGATAGGCGGTTTTGTGGCTGGAGTGAAAGGGCGCTTGAGCTGGCGAGCAAGGTTGCGGCATAAACGGGTGGCGGTATCCCGCTCTTCTTCATTTTGTGGGCTGGCGAGCATTTCTTTGGCGATCGAGTCAGCCTCTGCGTGTTCGCCAAGTTTATCTAGAATGCGTACCTGCCGTTCGCGGGACGGGGGTAAATCGTTCTGCTTGTACAGTGCCAATGCTGCTTTGAGCTTGGTTGAGTCAGAGCCCGCTTGGCGTTCCAGCTCTCTGGCTAGGTGATTGAGCAGCCGACAGCGCTTCCTTTCAAGTTTGGCCCAGCTGAATGGTGGCGGAAGTTGTGTCAGGAGTTTGTTGAACTGCTCGGTATTTTTTTCTTGTTTAGCCTGCCAATACGCCTCGTTGAGTGAGCTTAATAACAGCCAGGACTCCATATCACGTCGATGTTTGAAAAAACGGGTATTGCGGTCAATCGTGTAAGTTTCAAACTGCTGGATCCCCAGATCTGAAATAACAAATTGACTGAGCGTTTGGTGGGTATTACCAAAAAAACACAGTAAAAAGGTAGTGAGAAACTGTGGATGGCTAACTTGAATAATAGATTCCCCACATGCGTTTATCTCTATATTTTCCTTGCATAAAAGGTCAATTATTTTTGGTTTTGGAAGATCTTTTTTCACTAAAATATGGGGGAATTTGCTGACAAGCTCGGGCTTGGTAAATAGATTGAAAACCCTTGGTCGTAATGTATCGATATGTGGTGAATGCTCAGAGATAACGGAGATGAGTTCTGCATTAGCCAGTTGCTGGCAAGCTTTTGGAATATTGTTAATTTCGGTGTAGTGAAGTTTGCCCTGCCGGTATATGTCTCCTTTGCGAGAAAGCAAGCGGATGTAGAGTTGTTGAGCGGTGTGCGTTAGTTGATTAAAGGTATCAACCCAATGTTGCTCTTCTTCGCGAAGTAAATCTGCATATTGTTCTGAGACGGTATGAATAAGTTCGAGAAAGTTTGTGTGGTAGTAATCGGAAGGCAACTCAGGTCGCAGCGGATTTGATATTTTCTGAGGGTGTGAATTGTTCATAATTTATTTGCCTTGGGAATAGAAATGGTTTTTATTATGAGCATAAAAGAATCATTATTATTCTCAATGGTTTATGGGGCTAGCTATTGATATTATACATTTTGTGTTTATTTTCACATCTTTCCCTCTAAATGGGTGGCTTGACATTGGAAGCATATAACTAAGATGAAATTTGTCTACTGGCTTGGCTTTATTTGTTGTTTGCTGATCAGCGGTCAGATATCAGCTAATCCTAAATTAGAATCAAGCATTAAATTGCCTAAGCATATTGTCGGCTCTGTCTGTGTCATACGCCACCAAGACAAAATGTTGATGCTCTCGGAAGTGATTACCCAGAAATACTCCCTTCCTGGGGGGTATATTGATGATGGTAATACAGCACCAGAAGCTGCTGTCAGGGAAGTATTGGAAGAAACGGGCGTAGATGTTGAGGTTGTTGAACTATTGCAATACCGCTCTCGGGCAGCCGTTTATGCGTGCGTGGCAACTAGCCCGATTCCTGTGTCAAATTTTCGGGATCATAATGGCTTCATGATCGTTGCTTCATGGTTTTCCAAGCATTTTGCCACTGAAGTTGAACGTGTCTATCTTCTTGACCCTCGGCAATTGGATATTAGTAACTATCGTTATCCTGAAGATGTGAACTTGTTGCCGAAGTGGCTGGCAAGAACGCCTGAAAGTCAGATTCAGTACTATGATTCGCTTACTCATCAACTATCTATGCTGCATCGTATTGAGTTACCGTTCGTCATTAACTTCCAAGCAGTCACTGAGAACTGGCCACACTGGCTGCAAGCGGGTTTCGATGGGGTGATGTTTATCGCCAATCAGCCGGGTGAATTATGGGTATTACTGTGCTTGGGGTTATTAGTGGCGGTAAGCTGCCGTACTTCTGTATTGCTTGAATGTCTTTTGTTTTCTTTGGTCATGCTGGTGGCCTCGTCGACTCTTAAATATTGGTTTGCATCGCCAAGGCCTTTTTTTGTCCTGCCTGAATTGCAAAGAATCGAGGCCTACGGATTTGGTTTTCCGAGTTCTCATACGATGACCGCAACGATGGTTTTGGGTGGTGCATGGTATGGGTTAAATAGGCTAACCAAAGGGCGATACAAAAGGGTGTTAATGGCTTCGATGTTGATGCTGATACTGGCACAAGGGATGGTCCGTGTGTGGTATGGCGTGCAATTTATCAGCGATACTGTGCTGAGTATCATGTTGGGGTTAGTTATTGTTTCTGCTTGGGCGGTATGGCGAGAGATGAATCCAGACAGTTTGCAGCGTTGTATGACGAGCAAAACATTCTGGCTCTGCATGACGTTTGCTGTTGGTGTGGGAGCCAGCTATACCTTGGATCCATTACATGCCTATGCATTCTCTGCAATGTTGGGAGTGATGGTTGCGATGGAAACCGCAGTTCGGTTTGATCAACCCGCCCCCGAGACCCTTAAGGGGCGAATCTTGGCATTGCTGATGCTCGGGGGTGGTGCAGCTGTAATCTGGTGTGGCACGGAGGAATTGGCGGCCGTACAAACCGTTAGTTTGATTGTTTTAGGGATCAATGCATTTGGCTGTTTCCTGATGAGTTTGTGGTTTGTTGCCGGCGCATCGTGGGTAAGGGGCAAGTGTCGTTGAGGTCACACTTTTTTTCCCTGTAGCGGTAGGGTAAAGTGTCAGGACAATAAGATTTAGGAGGCCAGTAGTCGTAGGATACGACGAGATACTGGACAAGGAGAGCAATGTTACCTGCACTGACTTACCGAGACAGTACCGATGAGCGCGTATTGTCTTACCTCACTGCCCTTGAGCTGGCGGGGTTCGAGGGCGATATTGAAATTAGCTATGCCAGCCGACTGGCCGTTGCGACAGATAACAGCGTTTATCAACAGTTGCCACAAGCCGTTGTGTTGCCAAAGAATACCGCTGATGTGATTCTTATCGGTACTGTTGGCCGAGATCAGGCTTTCAAGACGATAACGTTTTCTGCTCGGGGGGGCGGCACGGGTACCAATGGCCAGTCGCTGACCCCGGGCATAGTTGTTGATTTGTCGCGCCACATGAACAAGGTGCTTGAGATCAACGTCGAGCAGGGGTGGGTTCGGGTACAGACGGGGGTCGTTAAGGATCAGCTTAATGATGCGCTCCGTCCCTTCGGCTATTTTTTCTCTCCTGATCTTTCGACCAGCAACCGAGCGACTATCGGTGGCATGATCAATACCGATGCATCGGGGCAGGGGTCATTAAAATATGGCAAGACCTCTGATCATGTATTGGGGCTCGAAGCCGTTCTGGTTGACGGGTCTGTTTTGTACAGCGGCCCTCAGCCTTTTGGTGACCTGTTGGAAGAGGCGGATCCTGCGGTAGTATCGGATAGCGGCGAGCTGGCCGTTCATGCCGTACAGGCTGCAGCTCGGGTATGCCACCAGAAACGCTCTCAGATCCTTGCCAAGTTTCCTCCTCTTAACCGTTTTCTTACCGGTTATGATCTCAAAAATGTATTTGATGAACGCCTTGAGCAATTTGATGTCACTCGTTTGTTATGCGGGGCTGAAGGTTCACTGGCATTTATCACCGAAGCCAAACTCAATATTACCCCTATCCCCAAGGCGCGCACCCTCGTTAATATCAAATACGACAGTTTTGATTCGGCCTTGCGCAATGCACCTATGATGGTTGAAGCACAGGCCCTGTCTGTCGAGACGGTGGATTCGCGAGTGTTGAACTTGGCCAAGCAGGATATTGTCTGGCACACGGTCAGTGATCTGTTGGAAGACGTGCCGGGACAGGAAATGCTGGGCATCAATATGGTCGAGTTTGCGGGTAACAATGCAGACGAGAACAGCAGTTTGGTATCCGGGTTGTGCCAGCGTTTGGATGAGATGCTGGCCAGTCAGCAAAACGGCATTATTGGTTATCAGATTTGTGATGATCTGGCTGGGATCCAGAAGATCTATAACATGCGTAAGAAAGCGGTGGGTTTACTGGGTGCGGCGAAAGGGCGCAAAAAACCGATCGCTTTCGCTGAGGATACCTGCGTACCGCCGAAAAACCTGGCTGATTTCATCGCCGAGTTTCGCCAGTTACTTGATGACAAACACCTTGATTACGGCATGTTCGGCCATGTCGACGCGGGTGTGTTACACGTCAGGCCAGCATTGGATCTTTGTGATCCCGAGCAAGAGCGTCTGATGAAATCATTGTCTGATCAGGTGGTTGCGCTGGTGGCCAAGTACGGCGGCCTGATGTGGGGTGAGCATGGCAAAGGGTACCGTTCCGAGTACGGCCCTGCATTCTTCGGGGATGAGCTATTCACGGAATTACGGCGGATAAAAGCGGCTTTTGATCCGGATAATAGGATGAACCCGGGAAAAGTGTGCACCCCGCTTGGCAGTGATGCCGAACTGGTGAAGGTAGACAGTATCAAGCGCGGATTTTACGACCGCCAGATCCCAGTGAAAGTCCGTGATAGTTTCAAACAGGCAATGGAGTGTAACGGTAACGGGCTGTGTTTTAACTACGATAATAGCTCGCCAATGTGCCCGTCGATGAAGGTAACGGCTGACCGTCGCCATTCACCGAAAGGCCGGGCGGGACTGGTACGAGAATGGTTACGGCAGCTTGCTGCACAAGGTATCGATCCGGTTGTGCTGGAAAAGGAGCTGATGCTTACCGCACCCAGTGTTAAGCACATTATTGACCGTTTTCGCAATACATTCGGTAAACATCGCGATGAATATGATTTTTCCCATGAGGTGATGGAGGCAATGAATGGCTGTCTGGCCTGTAAGGCTTGCGCCAGTCAATGTCCGATAAAAGTGGATGTGCCCAGTTTCCGTTCACGCTTTATGCATATGTATTACAGCCGTTACCAGCGACCGGTAAAAGACTATCTGGTTGCCTATGTTGAGAGCTACTTGCCGTTGATGGCGAAAGCACCGGCGACCTTCAATGCACTGATGAGGCCATCTTGGTCGCAGAAACTGACGGCAAAGACGATCGGATATGTTGATATGCCGTTGTTGTCAGTACCGACGTTGATGGAGAGTCTCGATGGTCATCATGCTTTGCGTTTCGATCAGCAGTGGCTGGAAGCATTGTCGCCTGCGGAGCGTGAGAAGTACCTATTGATCGTTCAGGACCCATTCACCAGTTACTATGACGCCGATGTGGTAAAGGACTTGGTGCTGCTGGCTGACAAACTGGGTAAGAAGCCGATGTTGGTGCCGTTCAAACCCAATGGTAAGGCTCAGCATATCAAGGGTTTTTTGCGTCAGTTTGCCAAGACGGCTCAGAATACGGCCGCGTTTTTGAATCAGCTGGCCCAGCTTGGGATCCCGATGATCGGGGTGGATCCGGCGCTGGTGCTCTGTTATCGCGATGAGTACAACGAGATCCTCGGTGACGGGCGGGGGGATTTCCAAGTCCTGACAGCCCATGAATGGCTGCTGGAAGAACTTGGTAGCAGTGAGCCTTTGCCTGTACAGGGTGAGGAATGGTATCTGTTTGCCCATTGCACCGAGAAAACAAAACTGCCAAATGCTGAAAAAGAGTGGGGACAAATATTTGCCCACTTTGGTGCCAAGTTACGGCCTGTTGCTGTTGGCTGTTGCGGTATGGCAGGGACATTCGGCCATGAACAAGATAAGCTTGAACTCTCTAAGTCGGTCTATGGATTAAGCTGGCAGCCGAATATTGCCAAGCTGGATCCTGAGCGCTGTATGGTGACGGGTTATTCCTGCCGTAGCCAAGTAAAACGGCTTGAGCACATCAAGATGAAACACCCCGTGCAGGTTTTGCTTCAGGTTTTGCGGGCAATGTGACTCTAGCTTATTGACGTCATTTGGGTGAAACGAACGGAAGGGGCGCGAGCCCCTTTTTGAATGTGAATAGGCAGAGAGTTTGAATGGGGGGAGCAAGGAAAATGTAGCTTAGTCTGTCTGCGGGCTAAGCCAGCGGTATACCCATCCGGCAACAACGGCTCCTAGTAGAGGTGCTAGCCAAAATAGCCATAGCTGCGACATTGCCCAATCACCGACTAAGAGGGCTGGGCCGGTACTTCGTGCGGGGTTAACCGATGTGTTGGTAACAGGAATGCTGATAAGGTGAATGAGCGTTAGTGCCAAGCCGATAGCCAAGCCTGCCATTGCTGGCGTAGCCAGCTTATGGGTTGCCCCAAGGATGACAATTAAAAACATAAAGGTCATAACAAACTCTGTGATGAACCCTGAGACAAGGTTGTAGTTTCCGGGAGAATGCTCGCCATAACCATTAGATGCCAGCCCGCCGGCTAAAGAGAACCCTGCTTGTCCGCTGGCGATAACGTACAGTACGAAAGCACCGACAATCGCGCCAAGAACTTGGAAGAAAATATACGGAATGACTTCCGATGTAGGGAAGCGTCCGCCTGACCATAGTCCGACTGTCACTGCTGGGTTGAGGTGGCAGCCTGAAATATGGCCGATCGCATAGGCCATCGTGACAACGGTAAGGCCGAAAGCGAGCGACACACCCAGTAGGCCAATACCTACGTCAGGGAAGGCGGCGGCAAGTACAGCGCTTCCGCACCCACCCAGTACCAGCCAAAATGTGCCTATAAATTCCGCAACCAGTTTTTTGAGCATGCCAGTGCCTCCTCGAGCGTTTGTGTTGCGCATCATGCGCAAAGTAAGACCACACTATCCAAATAGTCTAGCCAGACGCTTACCCGCAAGGTGGCTCATAGCTGCAACAAATTGCCGTATCCATCAAAATAAATAGCATTAGATAATAGGTGTTATAGCGAGGCTTCGTTGAGATACTGCTCCAGACGGCCACTGAGCCATTGGTTGAGTGTGCCTAGGTTGGTATTTTGACCCACGATCATGCCATAAGGTTGCCACTTCATCGCCCGGTAGTGGTTGAGCACTTTCAGCTCGCCGCTGCGCAAATAGGGATTGATAAGCACGGAAGGGACTGTGGACCAGCCGGTACCATCAAGAACGGCATTGCGCAGGTGTTCGTAAAAAGGCAGGGCAATATAGTTGCTTGATGCAGGCGCAACGGCAACCAGGTTGTCATCCTCGATGGCGGACAGGGTAAATTCGGTGTAGCGAGCCAGATCCGCACTGATGATACGACTGAGCTTGCTGAGGGGATGGCTGCTGTGTACCACGGACATCATTCGGATTTGACCGAGGATATGGTGATGGTTGTGTGGCAGGGTATCGGTCATTGGTAGCAGGCAATAGGCGACATCGACCATATTGTCGCTGACCATTTCATGCAGCTCAGGGGGCGGTGCGACATATACCGAAACGTTCGTTGTGGGGAACTGCAAACTCATTTCAGTGATTAGCTGGCGCCAGAAAGGCTCCGGTAGCGCATCGTCTCTGGCTATGCGGATTGCCGATTCGATACCGGCCATTGACTGGCTGCATTTAGCCCGGATATCTCCGGCTATCATTACCATTCTCTCACAGTCGTTTTTGATCGCCTCGCCAATTTCCGTCAGTATGACCTGATTGCCAGTCCGGTGGAGTAGCGTTACTCCGAGCTGGTCTTCCAATGCGTTAATAGAGGCACTCACGGTGGTACGGCTTTTGCCTAGGCGGCGCGCGGCCTCAGCAATGGAGCCGTAGATGCAGGTTTCTAGAAACATTTCCAATTGGTGAATTTTCATTTTTATTCGCCATCTAAATATATTGCCAACATAGATTAATCCGGCCGAGGAAGCGAGGCAAGTTCAGCGACGAAAAACACGACGCTGGGCGACTCACTGCATGCTAGATAAAGCGTTATTATGATTCTGTAATCAAAATACAAAGAGGAAGCTGACAACAAAACGGTCAGCTCAAAGATTATTATGAGTATCAATATAGCTTTAGAACGCAAATTACTTTCGGTTTCTACTTTTTCTGCGTTGCTGTTTGCCCTGATGGGTATCGGACTTGGTCTATGGATGGGGTCGCTAGTTATTGTTTTCGACGGTGCCTATTCATTGGTGAGTCTGGCATTGACCCTAGTATCACTAGGCGCAGCGGCTTATATGCATTCCGCCGTTGGTAAGCGTAACAAAGAGATATCAGGCAAACTAGAGCCGATGGTTATCGCTTTCAAAGGCATGGTGATTACCCTGATGTGTGGTTTGTCACTGGTTTCTGCGGTGAATGCCATTTTGAGTGGCGGCCGTGAAGTCGATGGTGGTATGGCCCTTTTATTTGGTGTGGTCAACGTAGCAGGCTGTTTGGCAACCTTTACCCTAATGCATAAGTTTAGCCAGCGGACACGTTCGTTGTTAGTGGAAGCTGAGGCTAAACAGTGGATGATGGATACAGTTATCAGTGCTGCGGTTATGCTTGGTTTTATTACCTCGAGTGTGATGACCTATGCGGGTTATTCGGAATATGCCGTTTATGCTGACCCTGCAATGGTTGTTATTGCGTCACTCTATTTCGGTATCGTTCCAATTAAAATGGTTCGAAATGCCATAGGTCAGTTGCGAGATCAACAGGCGATGGCTGTATAAGAAGAATCACAACCGTCTTTCAGTTTCTATCGACAGAAAGACGGTTGTGATTTTTTAGATCTGAGTTTTCTTGAGGGATGCTCTAGCGCTGCAGCAATAAGCTGTGGTCAATTTCGCGGAAAAAAGCGGCGGCATTAATGAGTGAACTTGCCGTTAATTCCGGTACACCATAAATTTCAACGGGCGTATGAAATTTTGATTGTACCTTATCGACCAGTAAGGAAAAGTCGCCGTCACCAGAGAGTAATATGACACGGTCAACATCGTTGGCGTGTTCGATAACATCAAGTGTAATCCCCACATCCCAGTCACCTTTTGCCGAGCCATCGCTACGTTGGATGAAAGGCTTGAGCTTAACCTCAAAACCTATTCCCCTCAGGATATTTTGAAATTGCCGTTGTTTTTCGTCACCCCGATGGATGGCATAGGCATAGGCAGCCACAACCTGCTTACCCTCAGTCGCCTCTGCCCAGAAAGCGTTGTAATCGAAATTACAGTGGTAGGTGTCTCGAACGGTATAGTAGATGTTTTGTACATCCACGAAAATAGCGACTTTTTCCACAATAAACCAGATAGTTTTGTTTAAGATATCGGTAAAATTATAACAGGTTAGCAGGAGCAAGTATGCTGCAACTTGCTTCTCAATGTTCAAAAATGACTCATAACCGCTTTTGTCCGTTTGAACCTGACTTGTCGTCAGCGTAAAAAAGTGTGACAGTAGCCTTAATAAAAAGGAAATGGGTCAGTCATGAAAAAATATCTACTCTCGGCGCTTATCGGCGCAAACTTGTTTTCTCTATCGGCATCAGCCAATGCACAAACTCAGACATGCCCGATAGATGTGCAAAATGACATTCATATTGTAGGTAAAACGGTAGAAGTATATCAAAACGGCAAACCGATCTGGCAAATTGACGATGAATACCAATTGTTTGTCAATGGCGAGAAAGTTGACTTAACGGCGTTGCAGCAGGAGGCCATAGAAGCCTACAGCTTGCATGTACAGAGTGAGCTACCAAAACTTCCGGAGTTGACGCAGAAGGGGGCGGAACTTGCACATTCTGCAATTAATGCTTTGGGGCAGGCATTCGGAGAGACAGAGGCGTTTGCATCGGTTAATCAGCTGATTAATGAATACAGTACAAAAGCAAAAGCGAAATTCTACCAAGATGGTGAATTTGTGATGCCTGCCGATACATTTTCAGTGATGGATAAAGATTGGCGGCAGGAGTTTGAGGCTGCGATGGATAATGTTAGTTTGGCTTCTGCCTCGGCTATTTTTTCGGCATTGACGAATGAGATGAAGAAAGGTGAGCTTAGTTTCGGTGATTTTAAAGGGAAGATGTCTGAGTTAGAGAAAACATTGAATAATGATTTTAAAGCCAATACTGAACAGGTAAAAAAAGAAGCCGAATCTGTTTGTGGTTCAATGCAGTCGTTGGCTCAGGAAGAAAAAGCATTACATGAAATGATCCCTGAGTTGAAAAATTATCCAATGTTCGAAATATAAATCTTGGATATTGGGTTAGTATTAAATTTCTCGTTTTAGAAATACTGAGTATATCTAATTTAATTCAGAGCTCAGATTGATTTCAGCGTACTCAAATTAAGGCAAATACTTGAATGAATAAAAGGTATTTAAGATAGAAGTGAGTACGCTGAATCACTTTCATAGGCTAACTACCGGTTGTTGTTATTAGAGCTTCCTGCTTTTGGGGTGGGGGATGTATATTATTTGTAGTCTGGTCGGTGCATTTGCCTAACCCTTCATTTACCTTCTGGCTACCTTTTTGTGTTTTACGTTCCTATAAAGTGAATAAAAAATGATATTTTTTATAGCCTATGAGTTTATGTAGGCTGTTTTAGATGCTCTATTATCAACTAAATGAATGAAGTTGCACAGTATACCTGTCTTTATGGTATATTGAGGCATTCTGCTTGAAACACCACCCAGATAAACATTAGTTATGCAGTGGTATTGTATTTTGCTCTACTTTCTGTGGATATCAGGATTAACGTTGATATTCGCAATTGAAACTTTTGGTTCGAGTTATGCCAATAAGAGAGCAAATAAGGTAATTTGATTATAATGGACTATCAATCAATGTTTCGCTTATTGAGGCGAAATTTTATTCAACCTCGATTGTTTATGCGATGTATCGTCCCGCTAGTCACATTGGTGATGACCGCGTTGATATACATGGCTGTATATGAATACCAAACCTTAAAAGGCCGTGAAATTAGTCATGCGACTGACAATGTCACGATTGCTAGTGCGTATCTTGGCCACCATTATTCATCGGCGGCTGGGCATTTATATTTGCTGGAGCAATTGTGGTTGGCCGAAGAAGATCCACAATTGGTGATTAAGGCTGCAGAACGAATATTACAAGGCCAGAATACCTACTTGGAAATTGCGCTGTTAGCTGACGGGAATTATGTCGCAACGGGGGGATTCTCCCGCTATCAAGTGAATGGGGGAGTCTCTGAGCGCCCTTGGTATATCAAGGATGCGCCGTTAGGGCAGTATTACGTGAGTCGGCTCTACTACAGTAAGAGTATGGAGAGCTGGACGGTTTCGATTGTGAAGGTACTCAATGATCGGCATCGTGATATCCGTTTTGTCCTTGAAATTAATGTCAATCAAATTTACGCCAATCTGGCAGGTTTAAAAACATCGGCAAATGGCTATTTCTATGCCGTAGAAGCAGCAACCAACCGTATTATTATGCATCCCGACCCCTCACGTATTGCCTCGTCGTCGGTCAGTTATCTGACAGGAGAGCAATTGCCGCTACCGGGGAAAAAAGATCACCCGGCTAAGTTACTGAATTATAGCTATCAGGGGAACGATAAATTCAGTGTTTTTCACCCTGTTTCGCGCTATGGGTGGGTTGTTTTCTCCGGAACGGCCCAGTCTGAAATTTTGTGGCAGACATTGGGGATGGGGGTCTCGACGGTTGCTCTGGTTGCAATGATTCTTCTTGCACTCTTTTTGTCTTTGATTTCTCGTCGGATCCACCAATATGGCAGCGAGCTCAATGAAGTGCGAAGCATGGATAAATTGTATACCCAGCTTCAGACAATGGTCCGGGAAGTGTTAGGGTCATCTCAAATTGCGTTGGTACGATATGATGAGAATACCCAGACCTATCAGGTATACCAGAGTGATTGTGCGATAGATAAGAAGACGGTAAGGGGATTGTTTGCCGATAGTCAATATCGAATTCAGCGGCTACCTGCACTCAATGATGATCCTTTTGTCACGAGATTGTTCGCTTGTCAGTCTTGCCTCAGGGTACCGTTGACTAACCAAAATAAACTAATCGGTATTCTATATATTCGTACATCTCAGTTGTTGTTGCCACAGTTCGCTAATATCCTGCGCAATTATACGCAAAGTGCATTGAACCATGTTCGTCTTACTCAGCGTATCAAGAATACCGATGCGATGACAGGCTTGATGAACAAACGGTACTTGTGCTGTCGGGTAGAGGCTCAATTGACGCGCGATAGTCGTCACTATCTGGCGATGCTCGATATTGATGATTTCAAACGGATCAACGACACTCACGGGCATCTGTTTGGTGACAAGGTGATCCTCGAGGTGGCAACCATACTCAAGGAGTCTTGTGATCAGCAGTGTGTGGTGGCGCGCTATGGCGGGGAGGAGTTTGCGGTACTGTTTCCTGCTAGTTGCGGCAAACAGGCCGCTTCGATAATGAATAAGGTGCGACAGCGGCTAAATCAAACGGTTATTAGTGACGATAAGAAACGCTGTGTGGTCACTGTTAGTATTGGTGTCGCCGCAGTGGAAGACTCGGTTGATAGTACCATTGCACGGGCAGATCTTGTTTTGTACAGGGTTAAGTCACAAGGCAAGAATCAAGTGCTGTATTATCAAGAGCGTCTCTATGGTGACGTTGGAGTGATGAATTTGGTTAAAGTATGAGCAGTATTGCATTAAGTCGACTAATTTATTGATACTATAAGATATTTCTCATTATAGGTGGTTAGCAATGATTAAAGTGGCCGTTATTGTGCTGCTGCTGATTATTGGTGGTTTGGCGGCTAAACGTTTGGATGAGCGCACGCAGCTACGGGCTCTGATGGTATTCGGGGGGCTGGTTGTCATCGCGGTGATTGTTTTTATGGCAATGGAATTGATGCGTTAAAAGGCCCGCTTGTGCGGGCCTTTTGATTATGGTGAGTCTGATAATCGCTGGCGATTAGCGCTGGCGAGTGCGTTGCGGTTTGCCGCCTTGGCGCTGCCCGCCATTCGAGGCTTTTGCAGGGCGCTGTCCAGGTTTGCTACCGGCTTTGTTTGCCCCCGGCTTGCCAGATGCTGGCTTGTTACCGTTAGCTGGAGTACTGCGGCCACTAGCGGAAGTGCCATTGCGGCTGCCTGGTTTGCCTCCCTTGTTGTTTTGGCCGTTAGCTCCTCGGTTACCGCGCTGACCATCCTTGCGGATATCCGGCTGGTTTGGGTGCTTGGTTGCAAAGCGTTTCGCACTATGGCGTCCCGACTTGCGGCGGTCGGCCTGTGTCAGTTCGGCATCTGATCCTTCATGCGGGATCAAGCAGTGCGGCGCATCACCAATCAGGTGCTTTTTGCCCATGTTGATCAGTGCTTCGCGAAGCAATGGCCAGTTGGCTGGATCATGGTAACGCAGCAGTGCTTTGTGCAGGCGGCGTTGGCGCTCACCTTTGGCTACAAACAGGTCTTCACGTTTTTTGTATTTAACACGCTTAAGCGGGTTAGTTTCCGAATGGTACATCGCGGTCGCGTTACACATCGGTGACGGGTAGAAGTTCTGAACCTGATCACACTGGAACTCATTCTTTTTGAGCCACAATGCCAAATTCAGCATGTCTTCGTCTGTCGAGCCTGGGTGCGCTGAAATGAAGTAAGGGATCAGGTACTGCTTCTTGCCTGCTTCTTTGCTGTATTTCTCAAATAGCGCCTTGAAGCGGTCATAGGTACCCATTCCCGGCTTCATCATCAGGTCAAGCGTGCCTTTCTCTGTGTGCTCAGGGGCAATTTTCAGGTAGCCACCTACGTGGTGGGTGACAAGCTCACGGATATATTCAGGCGATTCGATAGCCAGATCATAACGTACCCCAGAGGCAATCATGATCTTCTTGATCCCTTTCACCTGACGAGCCTTACGGTAAAGATCAATGGTATGTTTATGGTCGGTGTCCAACTTCTTGCAGATCTCTGGGAAAATACAAGACGGGCGACGACAGTTGGCCTCAGCGCGTGGATCCGAGCAGCCCAAACGGTACATGTTGGCAGTTGGGCCTCCAAGATCGGAGATTGTACCGGTAAAGCCCGGAACTTTGTCGCGGATCTCTTCAAGCTCGTTAAGAATGGATTCCTTGGAACGGTTCTGGATGATCCGCCCTTCGTGCTCGGTAATCGAGCAGAAAGAACAACCGCCAAAACAGCCACGCATGATGTTAACGCTGGTTTTGATCATGTCGTAAGCCGGAATCTTAGCTTTGCCGTAGCAAGGGTGCGGTACGCGTGCATAGGGCAGGCCGAACACAAAATCCATTTCTTCCGTACTTAGCGGGATAGGCGGGCGGTTGATCCACAGCTCACGGTCACCGTGGGTCTGAACCAATGCGCGGGCAGAATACGGGTTGGTTTCCAAGTGCATGACACGGCTGGCATGGGCGTACAGAATACGGTCATTACGCAGTTTCTCGTATGATGGCAGGCGCACTACCGTGCTGGTGGCATCATGACGCGAAGGTTGGATTTGGACCGGTTGTGCCGCTGCTGGCTGGGCATTTTCTTTCTGGTTGGTGCTACAGGTTTCTTCTGTCGCATATGGGTTAGGCATCGGCATCGCTTTGCCTGGTTTTTCGATGCGGCTAGAATCAATCTCTTTGTAACCAGCAGGAATTTCCTTGAGGATCACTGCGGTACCGGCAATATTGGTTAGGTTCGCGATGTCTTCGCCATCAGCCAGGCGGTGGGCAACTTCGACCAATGCACGTTCAGCATTACCGAACAGTAGGATATCGCCTTTGGCATCGAACAGCACTGAGCGGCGAACTTTGTCTGACCAGTAATCGTAATGGGCAAGGCGGCGGAGGCTCGCTTCAATACCACCCAGTACGATAGGGGTTTCTTTGTAAGCTTCGCGGCAGCGCTGTGAATATACCAGTACAGCACGGTCAGGACGTTTGCCTCCTTCGTTATTCGGTGTGTAGGCATCATCATGGCGTAGTTTACGATCGGCCGTATAACGGTTGATCATCGAGTCCATGTTGCCGGCGGTGATACCGAAAAATAAGTTTGGCTTGCCTAGTTGCATGAAGGCATCTTTGTTATTCCAGTCTGGCTGGGCAATGATACCGACACGGAAACCCTGTGATTCGAGCAAACGACCAATGACCGCCATACCAAAACTTGGGTGATCGACATAGGCATCACCGGTAACAATGATGATGTCGCAGCTGTCCCAGCCTAGTGCTTCCATCTCTTTGCGTGAGGTTGGCAGGAAAGGCGACGTGCCGTAGCATTCAGCCCAGTATTTTGGATATTCGTTAATTTTATTTACATTCATTGGCTTACAGTAAAATTCTTAAAGTTCGGGGCGCAGTGGGGCATCCGTAATGGATAAAGATAAAATAGCACTCTTATAAAAGAAGATACCCCTTATCTTTGAAGGGTTACATTCAAATGCCCATCCAAATTGTACGTCATTCTGTTCGTTGCCCCGGCCGCCTATCGGCGCTGATAACCTTAGCAGAGGCAGGCAATATGCCAGCACGACTCTAAGCGATAGTATAGGGCGTATAAAAGGGGACAGAGTTTACCATGAACAGGCAGTAAAACATCAATTTCTCATTACAGTGACGTTAACAGGCTTGTAAAGAGGCTGATAGGTGGGCCAGAGAGGGCGGGTTGACGTTTTTAATCTCTGCAATTCGGAATTGAGTTTCCTTGAGAGGCCTGGTTATTTCGTTATGTCTCTCTTTGAATCGCGCGTACAGGAAATACGTTGGACGCTGTATCTGACGAAGTATTGTAGGTATATATTTCTATCTGAAAAGTGTGTATGTAGGTTATATCGATAAGATTGCAGGAATAAACAGGTATATCATCGAGTCAATTATTGAACTGTGTTTTATTAATTGTTACGATGTGCCAATCAACATATTATTATGGATGTAATAAAAAATGAAAAATAAAATTGCATTGTTTGCTTTCTGCACTGTGATGGCGGGTTGTAGTGCGACGACGTCAATGACAGCGGCAGATAACCAAACAAGCATTATGATTAACGAATTTTCTCCTATCGTTTTGGAACCGGGAACGGGCATTGAGGAGACATATTCAACAACGAGTTTTGGCAATTATCGTTATAAAATCACTGACTCTACAACCAATGAAACCAAATATGGATTGGTTCCATTGAAATTTAATGGTGGGTATTTAGCAGCAGATATTCTATTTTTTGCACCAGCCATGTTTTTCAATCTGCGTGAATTCTACCCTTACTATGAGTTTAATGCTGTAACGGGTGAGGTGAAATATAAAAAGCATGAGGGAGACGCTTGGCGGATCTATGTACCTTCAGAGGATGAAGTTAATAGTGCCAAGCATTACTTCTCGAAAAGAGAGAGTAATCTGTAATTGTTAGCAGAGCCGCAATAGCGGCTCTTTCTGTATATAACCTATTGTTTTAATTGTTTAAGTGTTTAAGTGATTAAGTGATTAAGTGATTGAGGCTCAACGCCTCTGCAAGGTCATTTTGTAAGCAGCTAAGTTAGTTTCAATCTTTCCGGTCTTAAAAATAATAGTCTTATTTATCTGCAAATCTTTGCACCGTTAGTCTGTGCTTTCCCCGTTTAGCACTTAGTACGGTGTTGGGCTCTATTCCTCTTTTCGCTTCTTTTAGCAATAAGAATAACGATTCGGTATAACGGCTTTCGTATACTTGAGGATGCCGTACGGTATTGTTAGGATCGCAGGCATAGCAATAATATAATATCTTGATAGCGAGAGAGTATGTATACGATATTTTCCCTGCTTAAATGGATCGTATTGATTTATTTGGTGAAAACGGGACGAATGAAGCCTGCGACCTTGACGAGGTTCAAGAAATTTACGCAGAGCTTAGCCTCAATGTTACTGCTGCATACCGCCTTGGGCATTTATGCAATTGAATCGGTTGATTTGATCGCCAACGGCAGGGGGGATGGGTATTCGCTTAGGGAGCTCTATGTTGCAGATATTATCTATTGATATATAAAGCCCTGCCGAAGCAGGGCTTTGATGCTTACGCTAATCGTTTTCAATTAAACGTGCATAGGTACCAATACCATAGTACCGATGATTACGGTTAGTAGGCCGCACAGAACCGGTACTGAAGTACGTTTCACGACTTCGAACGGGCTGACGTTACCCATACCAGATGTGGCAACAATAACACCAGATACTGGCGAGATAGTACGACCAAGGTTCGATGCCTGAAGCATAGGGATGATCAGGAATGCAGGGCTTAGACCCATCTTGCCCGCAAGAGCTGGTGCGAGTTCGACAAAAGCATAGAACGGTGCGTTACCTGAACCTGTCGCGATAGCTGCCGCAACAGTAAGGCCGGTTAGTAGCAGCATCAGAGCAAAACCACCTGCACCGGCTGATTCAGCCAGACCAATCAAGTTATCGATAGCACCGATAGACATTAGGCCCTGGGCAAATACGCCTGCGGCAACCAGCAGCATGACCACGCCTTTAAATGCTTCCGCCATACCTTGGTAGCACGATTCAAGATCTTCAAGTGTTTCCTTGCCTTTGAATCGCTTGGTCACGAAATCAACCAGAGCACCAATAACAATAGACATAACGACGATAGTGTAGATGTCTAGGGTAAGGCCAGGGATAGTTTCGCCGTTGAAAGCGAAGACACCGATGATTGGCAGGAATGGCAAAATAGCGTAGTAGGATGGCGCCTTGACTTCGATTTCAGAAATATCGATTTTTTCCATCACGATATTCTCTTTCTTATCAAGGTACTTGTTCCAGAAGAACGCGGCACCGGCCATCACGATGATTGCACAGATAGATACCGGCAGTACGGTTTCTACGGCAAACACGTGCAGTGGCAAGCCTGATTTTTCAGCTGCGACGATAACATCGCCGGATGTTGGCGATAGAATAATTGCTGCCGGTGATGCACAGATGGCAACAGCCGCTGGGCGAGAAATCCCCATGGCTGTCATCATAGGGAAGAGGGTCGCCATCAGTAGTACGCCAAGGCCTGTGGCCGAGCTCACCGCTAGTGACATCAAACAGGCAACAATGTATGCCGCAACCAACAGTACGTAAGGGGATTTGATGACAGACAAAGGCTTGGAGAATTGCTTAACAACAACGTTGTTTGCGCCGATATGCGTCATGTAAGAGGCAAAACCGCAAAGCAGCATGATTTGCATACCTAGGCCGCCGCCACGATACTGCAGCATGTACTTCACGTATTCGAGTGAGTCGGTGACGAAGTTGCCTGTTGCTTCTACTTTGGCAGGAAGAACTTTATAGCCTAATAGGCCAGTGATAAGAAGCAGTGTCAAACCTGCTGTTAGTAGAACGCCTGCAGGTTTGTATCCTTTAATTATGAAATAGCCAACAGCAATCGTAACTGCAAGGCCAATCAATAGCTCCAGCATGGAATAATCCTCTTAATCCATTGTTTGCATAAAATAAGAAAAAATATGAATAAGTTGGGTTTTTTCTTACAGATTGTTTGTGGCTAATTTACATAAAAAGAGGTAATAGGACATTAACAATTCAGCGACTTTATGATCTCAGACAGTATTTTAAGTAACCTGTTAATTTTGCGCTACAACAATGGTGTTTAATGTTTTTTCAATTGTTTGTTGTGAGTTAAATGTATAGATTGCTCGTTATTTGAGCGTTTTGATTTTAATTTATTGTAATCTAAGCGTTGTTAAAAAAATTCCATTTACAACAACCAGTTAGGTGTAAATTAAATGTTAATGTATGTCTAGTGGTGTAAATTTGAGGTTGTTGTATGGAATTTGCTCAACCGGTCTTTATTGAGGAGGAGAGAACCAAGCCATTGAGTCACCAAGCTACATGAGGTAATGCTCTAAGACGTAGCTTGGTATGTGATTAGCTATTGGTTTGTATTTGATTGAAATGTAATTTTAACTGGGGATTATTTGTCGCAGAGACAAAGAAATCAAGAGACTCAATATCACTTTCATTTTCAATAAGATAGTCTAAAAAATCCAATGCCTGAGTGTCATTTAACAAAACAGTAAATATCATTGCCCAATAAGAAAGTGTCTCAGTAAACGTGCAGTTTCCCTCTGTGACTTTCAATATTTTTGTTAAATGTTTTGTGAGAGAGTTGCACTCTGCAAACGGAATAAATTTGTCTTTTTTTGTCCCCATATTGCGCATGTTAGTGTATTTGTTGAACTGTGACCATGCACTGAAATACAGCTTGAAATCATGGATATTGAGAGCGTTGCTTTCATCAATTTTATATTTGCCATGATAACCAAAGATCAGTAAGAACATGAACTTATTGACAAGCTTGTTATTGTGGTCGATTTCTTTGTATGTTGATGTCAGTAGGTCAAGGTCGTGTTGGTTGGTGACTTTGGGTATGCAACCGCCGCTCAATAGGTAACGGTAAAACTGACAAACTACATCATCAGAAATATCCATGTCGGAACGTGTTTTTTTCAGAAATGGCTCAAGGTGTGCGCCAAGACACTGGAGTTCATTTTTTTGGTAATCTTGCTCTGCAATCTCAAAAATGTCTTCAAGTAGGTCTGTGCTCATTTTTATTTTATCTTCTTTCATTGAAGACAATAGTAGATTCAATGCATCGTGCCTGTGAGAGCGAAGGTTAAAGTAGAGTCCAGATCGTTTTAGAGTGTTTCGTTTAAATATCATGAATGTTACCCATACGTGATGGAGTGTGCGTGATGGAATATTCCCTAATTGCCCAATATACAGGATTCAGGTGAGCATAGTAATAACAGGTATATACCCAAAGAGGGGATGGGTATTAGATCTGAAATGTCATCTTTTCGTGTTGTATTTGCAGGATAACACCTTGGCTCCTGCATATTTAAGTAACTTGTGTATATAATGCCGTTAATGATATTAATGGATAAAAGCTCTTATGGAACATGAAGATGAAGCAAATCGCCGTCCACTTGCGGTGCGCAGTTTATCAGTAACTAAACGTATAGCCGTTTGGCTTAGCAAAAAAAATATAACCCCGAACCAAATTTCATTGATGAGCATGGTCTTTGCCGGGAGTGGTTTGGCTTTTGCTGCGGGTTATTATTATTTTCCATCACCGATATGGTTGATCTTATTTCCATTGGCGATACAACTGCGCCTTTTGTGTAATTTGTTTGATGGCATGGTCGCCGTTGAGGGGGGCAAAAAGACACCGGCAGGTGAGCTTTTTAATGATGTGCCGGATCGTATTGCTGATCCCCTACTGATTATTGCTGCTGGCTTGATTGCTCAGTCTCAATTTGCGATGCCTCTTGCTTGGGTTTCGGCTTTGCTTGCTGTATTAACCGCCTATGTTCGTGTGCTGGGGGTCAGTATGGGTTGTGAGGCAGATTTTCGAGGGCCGATGGCCAAACAACATCGGATGGCATTGTTGACCTTTGTGTCGTTGCTGATGTTTGTCGATCAGTTATTTGTTTTGCTGCCTGCCTATTCTTTCTATGCAATGGATATGGCTTTGGTGGCGATGGCTGTCGGCTGTGTGATAACCGTATGGCGGCGTTTGAGCGGTATTTATGCTGCCAAAGCGGAGCAAGCGCAAAAAGGTGAGGGATGCAGCCAATGACGAGTATCCCGATTCATTCGTTACATATGATGGCCGTGATCCTCATGGTATTGATTGCCGGCACGCTGGCCTATCTGTACCTATCGCGGCGTCATCCTGATAAGGATTACCACGAACTCAAGCTGCGGATCCGCTCATGGTGGTGGATGATAGCCATTGTTTTTGTGGTGCTGTACCTACCGCTTAACTATACGCTGGTCTTTGTTGGGTTTTTGAGTTTCTTGGCGTTAAAAGAATTCCTGTCGATTGTACCGACTCGGATGGCTGATCGCCGGGTGATTTTCTGGGCCTATCTGTCCATTCCGTTCCAGTATTACTGGTTATCGATTGGTTGGTACGGCATGTATATTATCTTTATTCCGGTATATATGTTCCTGTACTTGCCAATGGTTGCGGTATTGATTGGCGAAACCAAAGGGTTTATCCGATCTGCCGGTATTATTCATTGGGCTCTGATGCTGACGGTTTTCTGTGTAAGCCATATGGCTTATCTGTTGGTATTACCAAGCAAAAATCTCGAAGCCGGCTCGATGGGGATGCTGCTGTTCCTGCTTGTCTTTACCCAGTTCAATGATGTCTGCCAGTACGTGTGGGGGAAAACTTTCGGAAAGCATAAGATTGTGCCTAAGGTGAGCCCGAATAAAACATGGGAGGGTTTTGTCGGCGGCGCGGTCACTATTATTGCGATCAGCTACTTTGCAGCGCCTTACCTGACGCCGTTAACATCGCTGCAGGGGATGGTGGCCGGGATGATCATCGCATTCAGTGGTTTTATCGGTGATTTGGTGATTTCCTCGGTTAAGCGTGACTTGCAGATAAAAGATACCAGCCAGTTTATCCCCGGCCACGGCGGCATATTGGATCGTATTGATAGTTTGATGTTCACGGCTCCGTTGTTCTTCCACTACATCTATTATCTTTACTATTAGGTGACGCAAATGAAATTATTCAAATTTCTTTTTGTATTGCTGTTGGTAAAGCCGCTGGTGTTTATCGGTTTGGGGCTGAATATCATTCAGCGGCAGCACTTGCCGTTGCATGGCCCGGCGGTGGTGGCCGCCAACCATAATAGCCATCTCGATACCTTGGTGCTGCTGGCTCTTTTTCCTATTAGCATGGTCCATAAAATCCGTCCTGTAGCTGCCGCTGACTACTTTTTGAAGAACAGGCTATCGGCGTGGTTGTCGCTGAATGTTCTTGGCATTATTCCTATCCGTCGCTCCCCGTCCCAAAGCGAGCGCAGCGCCGTATTCGACGAGTGTCATCAGGCCCTCGATAATGGCGATATTTTACTGGTTTTTCCCGAGGGAAGCCGGGGCGAGCCGGAAGTGATGAGTGGCTTGAAGAAGGGTATTTATCATTTGGTGAAAGATCATGACCACTGCCCGGTTGTGCCTGTCGTGATGCGAGGGTTGGGGCGGGCATTGCCGAAGGGCACAGCGATGCTGGTTCCGTTTAACTGCGATGTTGTTATTGGTCAGGGTATTGAACAGTTTGTTGATGCTGATGACTTTCTGGTTACGATGCAAACCCAGTATGATGCGTTGAGTGAATACTGTATCGTTACAGTATGTGATGATTGATAGCCCCATCTTTTGATTTGCTTGAGGTTGGGGGCGTTCGATGTACCTCCCTTCGTAGGATTGAACGATGATAGATGTTCGTACCGCCGAGTATCGCCGGGCTAGCTTTGCCCTCTGTCTGGGCTCCTTTTTGATTTTTTGCAACTTGTATCTGTTCCAGCCGATGCTGCCGCTGATGGCTGTGACATTTGAGGCTTCGGCAACGCGGGTTAACTGGTTGGTAGCCGCCGCCACGTTGGCATTGGCGTTGTCGTTGGTGCCTTGGGCCGTATGGTCAGAACGGGTGGGGCGCAGGAAGATAATGATGATCAGCCTGATGCTGATGCCGCTGGTCGGTTTGCTGACGGTGTTTGCCCAGTCGCTGCTGATGCTCAGTGTCGCCCGGGCGATGATGGGGGTTGCTTTGGCTGGGTTTGCTGCCGTGGCCGTGGCTTATATGGCCGAGGAGTTTACCCCCGCGGCCTTGATGCTGGCCGTGGGGGGATATATCAGCGCCAACTCCCTCGGGGGGATAGCAGGCCGGATCAGCGGAGGCTTTCTTTCCGAAACTTATGGCTGGCAGGTCGCGGTGATTGTGATGGCATTGTTCAGCCTCGCCGTTGCGCTGTTGGTATATAAGCTGTTGCCGCCGCAACGGTATTTCAAGCCATCACATGGGCAATTGCGCCACCAGATCCGCGGTGTGTTACGCCATTTGCGTAATCCGGTTCTATGGACGGCGATGTTGATCGGTGGCGTCAATTTTGCGTTGTTCGTTAACCTCTATACCGTGATGGGCTTCCGGTTAGTGGCTGAACCCTATCTAGTGCCTGTCAGCTGGGCGTCAATGATTTTCCTTTGTTATCTGACCGGAACCGTTACCGCTAAACTGAGCGGGGTTTGGACCCTACGATTCAGCAGTGTTTCCGGCATGGTATTGGGGGCGATGGTCAGTGCTTGTGGGCTATGGGTCGCTTGGTTCGAGTCGATTCCTGCGATGGTGATAGGACTGTTGTTGATCAGTTCGGGTTCGTTTTTCACCCATTCACTTGCCTATGGCTGGGTCAGCCAGAAAGCCCAGACGGCCAAGGCGACGGCCACTGCCTTGTATCTCGTACATTACTACGCTGGGGGGAGCTTGGGTGGCTTTTACCTGATCTACTGTTGGCAGCATTGGGGCTGGGGCGGGGTAATTGTCGCAGGTACTGTGCTTTATGTCGTTCTGTGTCTGCTGTGTTATTGTTTGTCTCGCCAAGAGCATGAGGCACCGACGGATCTTGCATCGCAATAGCGAGGTGGGAAAATCCCGGATACACATCGAAATGTTGGGGAACGTATCCGGGATGGGAGGGTAAATTGTGCTATGGGTTAGGCGATTGCCATAGCCAACAGCGAAATAGGGTGAAGGGCCTCGAGGTGGGTGTTTTCCTCAATTTGCCACTTGCAGGTTTCACAGTCGGTGACTGCAAAATCGGCCCCTGATTGGTTAATTTGCTTGAACAGGTTGCTGCCGATTGCCATCGAGGTATCGTAGTTTTCTGTTTTGAAACCATAAGTTCCCGCCAGACCGCAGCATTGGCTGTCCAACACCTCGACTTCCAGTCCAGGGATCATCTTCAGTAGTTCAATGGTATAAAGGCTGCCGCCGACACGGTCGAGGTGACACGGTGTGTGGTATACCACTTTCATGTTCAACGGTTTCATCTTCGGCGCATTGCCGTTCATGAACTCTTTGAGCAAGTAGCGTGTCACGTATTCGATTCTGTTGGCAACTTGGCTGTTATCCACCTTAAGCACATTTGGGTACTCTTCTTTTAGAGTGAATGCACAGGTTGACGAGGTCGAAATGATCGGTGCGTTGTGCTTTTCGACGGCAGCGGCAAAGTTCTTGATATTGAGCTGGGCGTTTTTCTTGGCCTTGTCGAAGAAACCGTTGGCGATCAGTGGCACGCCGCAGCACTTTTCCTTGTCCATAAGCTGGACGCCCACACTCATGGCATTCATGACCTTGATGAAGTCCTTGCCTTGTTGCGGGTGGTTATAGTTAACGAAACAACCGTGGAAATAGTGTACCTGTTTTGGATACAGTGCCTGGCTGGTGCAGTTTTGCTTGTACCAGCGACGGAAAGTACCATGCGAGTATTTAGGCAGGCTCTTGTGATTGTGGACACCAATGGTCTTGTGCATCACTTTTTTGACCGTCTTCATACCAGTGATGGTATTGATAATTGGCGCAAACGGAGTGGCAGCCGTTCCCATTAGGTCGGTATGGCTCAGCACAAAGTCACGGATCGTTTTGATATTGAAAGCCAGTTTGGCATGTTCGTCACGGGCGACGGCAATCATATCCCCGATTTTTACCCCAGAAGGACAAGCGGTTTCACAGCGCTTGCAGTTGGTGCATAGCTTCAGGGTTTCATCGTAGAAATCCGGGCTCTTGATTCGTAGTCGCTCGCCATCAGGGCCACACTGTTTAGGACCCGGGTATTGAGGGTTAGCTTTGGCTACCGGGCAGTATACGGTACAGACCGTACACTTAATGCATTGGTCGAAACTGGTGTCTTTTTTTGGAAGGCTCATCGTTTGCCCCTTCTTATAGTGCTGCCGTCAGTTCAGACGCAGTTGTTTCATGTTCAGTGGAGTGCTGCTGTGCCCGGATTATTTGTTGGGCGACATAGTAGCCGGTAGAGATTGCAACGCCTGAGCCGGAACCTTCCTGTACCGGATCATAGTGGGCCAGAATGGCACCAGCACAGAATAGGTTGCTGATTGTCGAACCTGCGATGCTAGGGTTCAGGTCAGTATTGCAAGTCACGCCCATCTTCATAAATGGGTGGCTTTGTTTGCTGAAAAACTGAGGTTGATACCAGTGATCACGGTGTGCTGGTTCAACCATATCCAATCCGAAAATAGGCTCGTTAATTTGATGGCGCTCAGCGCTCAGTCCTTTGCTGAAGAAACTGCCCGTGGCGATTAGGAAATGCTCCGCACTTAGGGCGATATCTTCGTGGTTACGGGTGTAGATCCGGCACAGCTTGCCGTTCTCGATATCCCCGCCTTTGACTTCATCACCGGTTAGCAATAGGCCGCCCAGTTTTTTGTAATGGGATTTCATCGCTTCTTCTAAGCGAATGCCCAGCAGGGATGGCGGCATGGTTGGCAGTTCGCAGATCTTGAATCCGGTCAGCCCTTCGAGCAGTTTGATGGTTGCAGCCCCGTCACCGTTACCGAAAATAGCAGGCAATACCACCAAATCGGCTTTGCCCACAGCTTGAATTAGGCGCTTGGCAAAGGCATGGAGTTTGGTTTCGTCACGCAGTACCCGTGAGATGTCAATAGAACGGAACTCACAAGGGTTACGCGGCATCTCATCAAAGTCGGGCAGTTGAACGGTTGCTGTCTTGATGCTGACATCGGCAAATGCAGGTAGGCGTGCCAAGTTGTCGGCGGCAAGCTGAGGCTGGAAGTCGCGGAAGCCGTCAAGGGTAACCAGTGCAATGCTGGCTAGGCCGTCTGATAGCTGGTGTGCCGGAAACTGGTGGACGGTTTGTTGTGATAGCCAAGTGGAGCGGAATGTCCCCATCGGTGTCACTCGGTAATGGTTTTGTTCGTCAGCTTGGGCTGAGAGGTAAACCCCGCAATCCTCCATCATGCCCTGATACCAGTCGATAGCTTCGCGGCACGCTTTATTGCCTAGCTTGGCATAGGGGTGGTGAGGGCTTTGCTCTGCCAATGCATCAAATGCATCGAAAGGATGGCTGACGGCTTGACCCGATGGTAGGTTGCTCAGTACATCAATAGAACCCGACGAAAAATGGAGTGCGCTCTGGCCTGCTGCGATAACGGCGGTTTTCAGGCCAGCCTCGGCACAGCGGATGGCACAGCTTAGGCCGGCGACACCGCCACCGATGATAATGCTGTCAAATTTCATAGTGTTTCCTCGTCGGCGTGGGTCGCGGCAACCTGCGGCTGCTGATTGTCTGGCAGGTCACTGACGCCAAACAGGCCTTCGTAAATCCAGTAGGTAAATTCACCTTCGCGCAGGGCATCGCCCCAGAATACGGGTTTGATCCCTTTCCAGCGTTCTTCCAGAAAGTCTTCCAGTAGGTGGCTGGCTTCGTTACCGCTCTTGTTGCCGTACTCGGAGAAGAGACCAGCGGCGCGGTACGAGCAGAGTTCGCCTTGGCATGGGCCCATGCCGATTCGGGTACGGCGGCGCAGGTCGACAAGGTTGTGGACGTTGAGATCCTTAATTGCGTATTCCACCTCACCGCAGGTGACCATTTCGCATTCGCAGATCACGGCCTGGCTCTTGAGGTTGTTGCTGAGGAACTTCTCGGCACGCTCGCCGTGACGGTAGTAGGCCGATTGGTACACTGGTTTGGCAAGGCTTGCGGTTGGCTGCTTTTTCGGAGCAGCTTGCTCAGAACCCGGTAGCGGCTTGGTGTGGGTAATACATGGCTGGGTATTGCCCAGCTTCTTGGCAACCAGATCCGTGGTCCACTCTGCCATCATGCGGTAGGTCATCAGCTTACCGCCGGTAATGGTCACAAAGCCGTCAAGACCGTCGCGTTCTGCGTGGTCAAGTAGAACAATGCCGCGGCTGATGTTACGGCCGCTGGTATCACCATCGACGGCAACGAGAGGGCGGACACCTGCGTAGGCACGCAGGACGCGGGTGTTGGCCATGATAGGCGCCAGCTTGGTGCCTTCCTCCAGCAGAATATCAATTTCTTTGCTGGTGACATGAAGATCATCGATCTTGTCGTAGTCGATCCGCTCGGAGGTGGTGCCGATCAGCGAGATGGTGTCACCCGGAACAAGGATGTCGGCATCAGATGGCTTGCGGCAGCGGTTGATCACCAGGTTGTTGATGCGGTAGTCAAGGATCAGTAGGGATCCTTTGGCCGGGAACATCTTGATTGACAGATCGCCGTATTCACAAATCTGCTGTCCCCAGATACCGGCAGCGTTGACGACTTGCTTGGCTCGGACTTCGAAGTGTTTGCCGGTTTTCAGGCATAGGCAATTTACGCCTTTTACGGTAGCCCCTTCTCGGATCAGCCCTGTCACCATGGTGTGGTTGAAAAGGCGTGCACCGTGTTCGACGGCATCAAGTACGTTGGATGCCGAGAGGCGGAACGGGTCGAGCGTACCGTCAGGGACTTTCACCGCGCCAATCAGTGCAGGGTTACAGTTTGGCTCAAGGCGAAGGGCTTCTTCAGGAGTTAGCTGTTCTACGTCGATATCTGCTTGCTGGCAGGCATCGATAAAATTTTTCTGGAAATCGAGGTCGTCATCAGGCAGGGAGATGAACAGACCCTGCGTGTCTTCAACGCAGTGACGGGCAATTTTTTTCAGGATTCGGTTTTCTTGGATACATTCCCGGGCAGATTCCTGATCGGTGACAGCGTATCGGGCGCCTGAGTGGAGTAGGCCGTGGTTGCGTCCAGTGGTGCCGGATGCCAGGTCATCGCGTTCAATCAAGATACAAGGGATCCCGCGTAGGGCACAATCCCTCATGATGCCTGTTCCTGTGGCGCCTCCGCCAATAATCACAACATCTGTTTCAAACCAGCTAGTCATGTTCGTTTTCGCTTATTCTTATAGGTGTGGATCAGGAATTGATGAGTTCCTTCTCGGTATGGTGTAAATATGCCATTTTTTGTGGGGGTATTTATTGATCACCTCCACACTTATGAGCGTTCGCGCATTCGATCGCGCATAAATGTGCCGTGTTTATCGATGTAGAGTAATGATTTTCGAAACTAAGCGCGTTTCTGTCGCCTGTATTATGGGCGTTGTGGTTTGTTTGTGGTGAAAAGTTGCGCATTTATATTCACGGGTTCGTTTACGTATAAATGCGCACTTTGAGAGGTCAGAAGGGACGTGGTTGCAGTGCTTATGCCGGTATAGGTTTTTGCTCTGTGATGTGGTTATTGCACGACGATTGATAGAGACAGCAATCTCGACCATTTTTCTTGCATTCATACAAGGCGTTATCTGCACGATCAATTAGGGTGCTGATCGATTCAAAATGTGAATAGGTTGCGATGCCGATACTGGTGGTAATTGATAGTGGCTGTGAATATTTGTCGATATGGATTTGAAGCTGACGAATACCCGTTAGGTACTGGTTTGCTAAATCAATCGCCTCTTTGGGCGAGTACCCCGGAACGAACAGGATAAATTCCTCGCCGCCATAACGTCCGAAAAGCCCCCCTTTGGGGCTGTATTGTTGGATATGTTGAGCAAATGCCTGAAGGATATGATCCCCCGCAGTGTGCCCCCAGTTGTCGTTGATGCGTTTGAATTTGTCGAGATCAAACAACAGAACTGAAAAAGGCTTACCTTCGAGCTGAGTCGTATGGAGTGATTTTAAGGCCAGCTGCAGTAATACCCGGCGATTGAAAACGCCAGTTAGTGGATCAAGTGATGCTTGCCGGTAGAGACGCATTAGCATATAGAGCTTGGACAGCTGAGACCAAATCACGATAAGAGCCAGCAGTAACTGAAGCCAATAGTCAGCCAGATTTTCTGGGGTTAGCCAGCGTTGAGACTGGGTATCTGAAATCCATTGAGGTATGGCGGTGATGATCAGTAAGAACAGGCTCTCTTTGAGGGTGAGAGGTAAAATAGTCAACATCGCAATATGAATGATAGGCAGCAGAGTATAGCCATAGATATACCCGCTATATACCGTGGGAAATCCCAGTACCCATACGGCATGAAAATAGAACGCATTGATGCAGAGCATAACCAGTAGTAGGGCGTGCAGTACTTTCTTTAACCCGATCCGATGATAGTTGCAATGCGCGATAACGAATAGGCTAAGCGCGAGAAATACCCGTGAAATCGCAATGGTCGGCCCCTCATTACTCGGCAGGTGCATAAGGTCAAAAGGTATCCACAGTAGCACTAACCCTCCCCAGAGCGAGGCGAGCAGGGTCAACCGACTACGCAGATAGCTGCTTCGCGTATTCCTGAAATTTGTAGAGTGGTGGCGGGCACTGAATAGATCAGGGATATACAAGGCGAACTTACGAAGGCTATGGGCGGGAGACTCATGCATGGATATGCCTGAAAAGTATGTTGTTTTGAGAAGGTTTCAATTATAAATCCATGAATTATAGGGATAAAGTAAAAAATGTTATTGTCGTGACCGTGATATTGATAATTTTGAGTTTAGCTTTGGTCGAGAGTTGGTATATCTCTAGGGAGTTGGTATCATCGCGGCAGTTTAATTTTTGCGGGCGTTTTCGTTATGGATGTTGTAACCACTTTTCTGATCCCTGCCTTATTGGGTGCTCAGCTGGTGTTGTCTTTGGTGCTCACGAAAGGTGAGATTTGCCCTGGACAGCGCGGCCGGGTGCATAAAACATTGCCTGTGTTATTAGTGGGATGGGCGATTTCGCTCATGATCACCCCTGCGGCATTGCTGCCATTGGCGGCCTTGGGTTATTTCACCCTGAAGGTTAAAACGGGTAAAACCCGTGATGCCGGGCCACTGCGTGTGTTTTACTTGGCCATTGGTTTGGCTGTGGTGGCTTTAGTTGCCAGTCTACAGGGTGAGACTTTGCCTAAAATTGGTATGAGTTTGGTAGCAGTGGTGATGTTTGGCGCACTGATCGCCCACTTATTGCTTACGCAGGCAAGAACTCGCTTACAGGCTTTTCACCGTCTATTGCCGTTTGCTGGTTTTGCTGGGGCCATGCTAAGTGCATTGTGTGTGCTGTGGTTGGCATCGGGAATGGATCCAGAATCATTGACCGTCGCGACCAAGCATGTTGTGGCTGCGCTAATGCTGCTGGTGGTTGGCGTTTTGGTATGGGCAATGCACTTGCTAACAGGTAAAGCGGTGAATCGTTGGCAGTTGCTGGCGGCGGCAGTGTTGCTGATTGGATCGGCGCAGCTGCAAACAGTACTGTTCTGATGTAAGCGATAACCGTTAACAAACAAAGGCCAGCCTGTAAAAGAGCTGGCCTTTATTGTTTGAGCCATTGCGAATGCAGGATGCCAGAGTGTGAGTTCGCTCTTTTTCTTTCTGGGGCCGAGTGACTATGCTTAATCCAAGGCTTAATCCAAGCAGCGTCAATATGTACGCACGCTAACGGCATCGCTTGGATATACACTGCAAGGTCATCAAGGGGGTAGGTATGGAGATTGATAATTTACTTCGCATGGACGGCAATATCGTGCTGGGTATCGTCAATGAGCGACTGCGCTTGGAGTGCTCAACAGTCGAAGAGCTGGTAAGCCGCTATGAGTTAGATTTCGATGAATTAAATGCAAAAATGGAATCACTGGGTTACCACTACGATCCGATCAACAACCAGTTCAAGTAACCCCGTTGTATTTTAGGCCATCTGATATTAAGTACGGGGTATTAGGTATCAGGTGGCTCTTATCCCTTCCAAATGGGTCTGGCATTGCTGCTTGGCAGTAGCAAAAAAAGCCGACAGGTAGTGGCGATCTTTCTCTTGTGCTCGAATAGCAGCAAACAATCTTCGCCATAATCCTTTTCCGAGCGGCTTGCTGACCACTAAGCCTTGCCGCGCAAAATCATAAATCGCCCAGTTAGGTAGTGCAGATACGCCTAGTCCCGCCGAGACCATCTGAATGAGCATTAGGGTATTGTCGGCTTGTTTCCAATTTGCCGGTTCGATGCCCGCTGGCTGTAAGAAATGCTTGATAACATCAAGTCGGTTTTTTTGGACCGGGTAGCTCATCAATGTTTGTTGTGCCAAGTCTTCAGGTTCGATGGTTTCTTTCTGCGCCAACGGTGATTGCGGCGAAACAATAAGACGCATTTCAAAATCAAACAATGGCTCGAAGTGGATTTCGTTGCGGGGTTGAATATCGGATGTAATCACCAAGTCAAGCTCGCCGGCCCCGAGAGCGGGCAGTGGCTCGAATCCGAATCCGGAAGAGAAATCGAGGGTGACATTTGGCCAGTGTACTTGGTATTCCTTGAGGGCAGGCATCAGCCACTGGAAGCAGGAATGGCATTCGATAGCCATATGCAGGCGGCCGTTGGTATCTTCTTTGAGGCTTGCCAACTCATGCTCGGCACGGGCAATACGCGGAATCACATCATCGGCCAGCTTGAGCAGTACTTCCCCTTCAGCAGTGAATTTTACCGGACGGGTTTTCCGGAGAAACAGTTGGTTGCCAAGCCGTAGCTCGAGATCTTTTAATTGGTGCGATAGTGCTGATTGAGTTAAACAGAGGGTGTTGGCCGTTGCAGTCAACGAACCGGTATCACGCAGGACGGTTAGGGTGCGCAGATGTTTAATTTCAATCAAAGCATTAATCCTTATGCTGATGTCTGTACCAAGTTGGAGGTTCACACACTTTACGTATATTTCGCAGAAGTGTAAACATCTAGACGTCTATATGAAAAATCAAGTGATTTAACATGAGATTTGCTCAAGTTAAACATTAAACATTAGAAATTGTTCATTTCGGTGCCTTACTTCATTGTAAAAACATCTTGAATAGGCATGGATGGAAGAACAATGACGAATAAAACACAAACGCACATTTTGGGTTATCCGCGGGTCGGCAGCCAGCGCGAACTGAAATTTGCGCAGGAAAAATATTGGCGAGGTGAGTCGTCGCAGGAAGAGTTGAAGCAAGTTGGTCGTCTGTTGCGCCATCGTCATTGGGGGGATCAGGTCGGTGCGGGATTGGATTGCGTATCTGTCGGTGATTTCGCCTGGTACGATCATGTATTGGGAACAAGCATGTTACTTGGGCATCTACCAGCACGTCATCGCAGCGGTTTTCCTGACCTAGATACCTTGTTTCGTGTTGCACGCGGCAAAGCTCCTTCAGGCTGTGCCTGTGCCGCATCGGATATGACCAAATGGTTCAATACCAATTATCATTATATCGTGCCTGAGTTCAGTGCCGATGATGCGTTTAATGTCAGCTGGCCCCAATTGTTCGAGGAAGTAGCGGAAGCGAAAAAAGCAGGCCACGAGGTGAAGCCGGTGTTGTTAGGGCCAGTTTCCTACTTGTGGTTGGGCAAGGAAAAAGAAGCCGGTTTTGACCGCCTTTCTCTGTTGCCTCGTCTGCTTACGGCCTATCAGCAAATACTGACCAAGCTGGCCAAGCTGGGTGTAGAGTGGGTGCAAATAGACGAGCCGGCGCTTGCTCTGGAGTTGCCCGTACAATGGTTGGATGCGTACAAGCTTGCCTACCAGGTTTTGCATGGAAAACCAAAGCTGTTGCTGACCACCTACTTTGACACCATTACCCATAATCTTGACCGGATAACCGGATTGAAGGTCGATGGTCTGCACATTGATTTGGCCACGGCTCCTGAACAGTTGGAGCCGGTGCTGGCGGCGTTGCCTTCGTCTTGGGTACTCTCTGCTGGTGTGATTAACGGTCGAAATGTTTGGCGGGCGGATCTGAGTGCATGGCTTAAGCGTCTATCGTCAGTGAAGGCTGATCTGGGAGAAAGACTTTGGGTTGCCAGCTCATGTTCATTGCTGCATAGCCCTATCGATCTTGATCTGGAAACAGAGCTTGATCCGGAAGTGCGCCAATGGCTGGCGTTTGCCAAGCAAAAATGCCGTGAGGTGACTTTGCTTGCCAAGGCGCTCGACGGTAATGAGGCTGCGCTTAGCGAGATTGAACAATACAGTGCGCCGATTAAAGCCCGAGCGACCAGTGAACGGGTTAATAATCCTCAGGTACGCCAGCGCCTTGCTGCGATAACGGATAGTCTGGCTGAACGTAAGCTGCCTTATCAGGAACGTGCGAGATTGCAGCGCAGTGCATTGGGGCTGCCTTTATTACCGACGACCACGATTGGCTCATTTCCACAGACGGGCGAGATCCGTACCCAGCGCCGTGATTTTAAAGCTGGCCGATTGGCCGAGAATGATTATGTGACCGCCATGCAAGAGCATATTGCCGATGCCATTGAGCGTCAAAATAAGCTCGGACTGGATGTGCTGGTTCATGGTGAGCCTGAGCGCAATGATATGGTGGAGTATTTTGCTGAATTGCTCGAAGGATTTGCCGTCACTCGTTTTGGCTGGGTACAAAGTTATGGGTCACGCTGTGTGAAGCCGGCGGTGATTGTGTCAGATATTTACCGTTCAGCGCCGATGACGGTGGAATGGGCCAAGTATGCCCAATCGCTGACTGACAAGCATGTGAAAGGGATGTTGACCGGTCCCGTAACGATTTTGGGCTGGACTTTCCCTCGTGAGGATTTAACCCGTGAAGAGATAGCCAATCAGATAGCATTGGCATTGCGCGACGAAGTAGCGGATTTGCAAAATAACGGAATCAACATCATTCAGATTGATGAGCCAGCAATTCGTGAAGGGTTGCCGCTCAAGGCCAGCCAGTGGCAGTCGTATCTGGATTGGGCTGTGAGAGCCTTCAAGATCTCAGCGGCCAGTGCCGAGCCAGAAACACAAATCCATACCCATATGTGTTATAGCGAGTTCAATGACATTATCAAGTCAGTTGCCGCTTTGGATGCTGATGTGATCACCATTGAGACGTCACGGTCGGATATGGAACTGCTTAAAGCATTCGAGGCATTTGATTACCCGAATGAGGTTGGCCCTGGTGTTTACGATATCCACTCGCCAAATATTCCGGATGTGGAGCAGATTATTCAGCTGGTGGAAAAAGCTAAGAATCTAGTTCCTGCCGAGCGGTTATGGGTGAACCCTGACTGTGGGTTAAAAACACGGAACTGGCAAGAAACAGAAGCAGCTTTGGCCAATATGGTGGAAGCGGCTAAACAGTTGCGTGAACAGTGGCAGGCAAAAGTTAGCTAACTTTGCTGGCAGCAAAAACAAAAACGCCTGCATGCGCAGGCGTTTTGAATTTCGTAACGATAATGGGTAATCGTTATTGTGCCGTAGCCGGAGCACGGTTGAATGTTAGCGTGTGGTCAGCACCGGTAAGCGTTAGCTCGTTACCGTTGATGCTAGCTTTGCTCCAAGTTTGCAGAGTAGAGCTCATTACCTGCTCCATGTTCATTGCTGGCTCAGGGCAAGCCATCATCGTCATACCCATTTTTTCAATACGTAGCTGACCGTCTTTAAATTCAGCCTGACCGAAGTAGCGGTTACAACCCGCATGGCCATTGGCACCAAGATCGTTTGAAAGCTCTAGGTTTGGTGCAGTGAATGGTTCTGGTAGGTCAAGAGCTTTGTTATCAACTTTGGTTAGAACCCAGTTGTGGCTCGCTAGATCAGATGCTGAAGTCACAGAAGTCGTCTCACTGTTAGTAGAACAAGCCGCAAGCATTACTGGAAGCGCAAGAGCGGCAGCAAGAAAACGTTTTTTCATGGTGTATGATTCCCCGAATAATAGCTTTGTAGACCAGTAAACCACAGCAATGCTGAATGTGAACTGGGCAAAGCACATTTTAATTGTACATTGTTTTTAATGCCTTTCAGCTAGTTATACCAGCTTTGTACTTTCTTGGATATCAGTTTTTTTTCTGGCTGATATTCTGCGCACAAGACGACAGGTAGCACTGCGATGAAAAGCGTTTTAATTCAGCATAGTATGCTACACCTTACTGACCAAAATATTGTTAGCTGGTTGTCATTTTTTGTCTATGTCGGTATTAATCATATGCAGATGCACATCTTGCTGCGGGAATGGGATAGAGATCCCTTCTCGGTCGAAGCGCATTTTTACCTCGCGGGTAACATCCCAGTATACGTCCCAGTAGTCTTCCGTTTTTACCCAAGGGCGGACGATAAAGTCGACCGATGAGGTATTGAGGGTATGCAGTTTGATCATTGGCTCGGGAGAGCGCAGTACCATAGGGTGTTCGGTGACGATCTCGTTCAGTACTTTTTCGGTTTTCTCGACATCATCGCTATAGCCAATACCGAAGATCATATCGACTCGGCGAACACGCTCATGGGTAATATTCTTGATGGTGTCGCCCCAGATTTTGCTGTTTGGCACGATGAGGATTTGGTTGTCGAATGTTTTGATAGTGGTACTGACCAGGCTCATATGGCTTACTTTCCCTGATGTGCCGCCTGCCTCGACAAAGTCGTCCACATCGAATGGGCGGTAGATAAGCAGCATCATACCGGAGGCGAAGTTAGACAGGGTATCTTGCAAGGCGAAGCCGATAATTACACCCGCGACACCAAAACCGGTAAGGATGGGGGTTAAATCCAACCCGATTTGGGCCAATGCGAAAAGCAACCCGACACACAAAACGATATTGCCTGTAATCGAGATGAAGAAGTCCTTCATTAGCTGCGACATGCGCAGGGTGGGCGAGCTCACAGCTCGAGTGACAATACGGCGGGTGATATTTTTGAGGATTTTGAAAATAAAGACGATCAGCAGGAATATAAACAGCTTGAACAGCATCTGCGGCGTATTTTCAGCCAGCCAGATTTTTACTGTACCCACCCATCCCGTCAGGATTGAAAAGATCACTTTTACATCAAGTAGTTCGTTGGTTAGATTACCTGTGGTTTCAAATAGCTGCTTGGTGTACTCGGTGGTCTCTAGCCCCATGTCCTTGCCAAGATCAGCAAGAAATTGAACGGACTCTATATCCCCGGTCACTTTGCGTTGGGTAAGAATTTGCTGAAGCTGCAAGGTGGCTTTTTCGCCTTCCGCTGCGGTTTTCAGCTGGCTTGACAGCGTACTCTCTTGTTGGCTGTCAAAACTGAGCATTGCCGACATGAAATCCAATCGTTGACGGACGGTTTCAACCAATTGAGCTTGTTCTTTGGGCTTGGGAACGTCAAGACGGTTAAGCCACTGAAAGTTGATCCATTGCTCTTTGAGCATGCGATGGTAGAAGTTGGTGGTTTCTTGCAGGGATTTTTCCATCAACAGCCTTTGTTCGGGCTCTGCGCTGTCGATCTGTGCCTGTTTGGTCGTGATCTGCTTTGAGAGAAAGTCGGCGGCTTCATTGAGGTAGCCGACTTGTTCATTGACCAGCTCGATGATTAGAGGCCGGTTTTCATCATTTTCCAACCCAATGAGTTTTTGCAGTTCTGCTCTGATTTCCTCATTTTTTTTGAGCATCTGCATGTCGATGACATTTTTTTCCGTGCCAGTTTTGCCCTGGGATTGGCTGAGGAGTTCGCCAAGGTCGGCATCGAGCTGGTCGATGTTGCCGATGATACGCTCTGTTTCAGAGAGAGGCTTCGGTGCTTCAGTGCTGGTGGTTTCTGTTGGGCTGGGTGTTTCTGTTGGAGAGTTTTCAGCGAAACAGGTGAGGGAGAAGAGGAGCAGGAAGAGTAAAGACCAGCGCATTGTATACCTCTATAACTGGCAAAATAATCATTAATTTTAGTGAATGATAGATCAATTGTTGGTGTTTTTTGTTGATAACACACCCAAAAATAAAAGCGCATAAAAGAGGTATGAAAATACCGTAATAAAAAAAGCCCCCAACACGTGGGGGCAAGGTTTACCATCGCTGTTATTATCCGTATAAAGCTGCGAGTGAGTTATTGAGGATGCTCTTCGTCGTGATACTGTTAGCCAAAGTCACCGTTCACATAGCCACGGGTGCGATCATCACGCGGTGAGTTGAACAGCGTATTAGTATCGTCGTGTTCGACAAGCTCGCCCATCAGGAAGAACGCGGTGCGATCCGAGATACGACGCGCCTGCTGCATGGAGTGGGTGACGATCACGATGGTGAAGTCTTTTTTCAGGCTTTCCATCAGATCTTCAATTTTCTTTGTCGCAATCGGGTCAAGCGCCGATGTTGGTTCGTCCATCAAGATAACATCGGGTTGCATGGCGATTGTACGGGCGATACACAGACGTTGCTGCTGACCGCCAGAAAGCCCAAAGGCGTGTGATTTCAGGCGATCTTTCACCTCGTCCCAAAGGGCTGCGCCGCGCAGAGATTTCTCAACAACCTCATCGAGTACCTTTTTGTCCTTGACGCCCTGAGCGCGCAGACCATACGCGATGTTCTCGTAGATGCTCATCGGGAACGGGTTCGGTTTCTGGAAAACCATCCCGACTTTGATTCGAAGCTGGGCGACGTCGATATTGCCATAGACGTTTTCGCCATCCATTGTTAGCTTGCCGTTTATTTTGACCCCTTCGATCAAATCGTTCATTCGGTTCAGGCAGCGTAGCAGGGTTGATTTGCCACAGCCTGACGGACCGATAAGCGCGGTAACCTGACGGCTAGGGATTGGTAGGTTAATTTGTTTTAGAGCTTGGTTCTGGCCGTAATAAAGATCCAGATTTTCAATGTTGAATTTATTCATGGTAAGCCTTCCTCAATTAGTAAGTCGCAGTGTTGAAACGGTTTGCAATCAGTTTGGTAATCAGGTTAATCACGAGCACGACAACGATCAGAACAGTGGCCGTTGCATAGGCTTGGTTCCATTCGTGAACGGTGTAAAGCTCCTGAGTTAACTTGTACAGGTGGACGGTTAGCGTACGGCCAGAATCGAACATGCTTTCTGGAATACGGGCAACCATACCTGCGGTCAGAAATACCGGTGCTGATTCACCGATAACACGACCTACGCTGAGGATGATGGAGGTGACAATACCCGGCATGGCGCTTGGTAGGATCAGTCTCCAAATGGTGTAAATTTTCGATGCACCCAAACCGTATGAACCTTCACGGTAAGTTTGCGGTACTGCCATTAGTGCTTCTTCGGTTGTACGGATGATAACCGGCAGGATCAGGATACTCAGGGTCAGGGCACCTGACAAAATTGAGTAACCAAAGCCCATGACAACAACAAAGAACGTCATACCGAATAGACCGTAGATAATCGACGGAATACCGGCCAGCGATTCGGTACAGAAACGAATCACTTTTACCAAACGGCTACCAACTTTTGCATATTCGGTCAGGTAGATAGCCGTCATGATGCCGAGCGGGGCAGCAACACCGATTGAGGCGGCTACCATATACAGGGTTGAAACAATCATTGGCCAAATACCTGATTCTTGGCCGATGGTGGTGTAATTGCTAGAAATGAACTCCCAGTTAACGTGTGAGAGACCGTTGCTCAGAATGTACCAGACTACCCAGACCAAGAAACCGACGGTGATAGATGCTGCCGTCCAAATAAGGCCGAGGGAAATGTTGTCTTTGAGTTTCTGTCTACTTGTATTGGTTGCTTGTAGAGCCATTGTGGTTACCTCGCACGCTCACGGTTTAGATAAAGAAGCGCGCCGTTTAGCATCATGATAAAGACCAAAAGAACAATACCGGTGGCATACAACGCACTGGCGTGGATGCCGGTTGCGTACGACATTTCAATCGCGATATTGGCAGTCAAGGTTCGGGCTGATTCCAGTAGACCCTGCGGCATGGCTGGCGAGTTACCCATTACCATGATGATAGCCATGGTTTCACCCAAGGCGCGGGCAACCCCTAAGATAACGCCTGTCATAATGCCGGATCGGGCTGCGGGCACCAGTAGCTTGAAGACGGTGAACATCTGCGATGCGCCCAACGCATAGGAGCCTTCTTTATAGCTGCGTGGTACGGCTCTGATTGAGGTTTCCGAAACGGTAATTACCGTTGGCAGGATCATCACTGACAGAACGATGATACCGGCAAGAATGGTGTTACCAGCAGGTACAGAGAATACATCCTGAATTAGAGGAACAATGATCACCAGACCAAAGAAGCCATAAACCACAGAAGGGATACCGGCAAGCAGTTCGATCATCGGGCGGATCAGATTAGCGAGTCGTTTCGGCGCAACTTCGGCAATAAAAATGGCCGTAAGTACCCCAACAGGTACACCCAGAATAACGGCACCGGCAGTGGATACCAGCGAGGCGACAATCATTGGGGCAATACCGTAAAGGGCGGGTGGTAACCAGTCGTTGCCCAGAACGATGTTAGTGACGCCTGCTTCGGCAAAAGCGGCGTAACCTTCACGGAAAATAAAGTAACCAATAGTTACTAGTGAGAGAATACCTAGCGCGGCACTGGTTAGAAATAGGTATTTAAAGAACAACTCACGCCAGTCAGTTTTTGCTTTGGCTTTCAGCGTAGGCTGTTTTGCTGTGTTTTCTATATTGTTTGCGATGGTCATACATATTACTCCAGATACAGACAACAGGTTGTTGTTCATACCAAGGAATCATTAAAAACCTGCCGCTGGCACGTGGCCGCGACAGGTAAAGAATCAACAGTTACTTAACAGAGATAAAGCCTTTATCAGCGACAATTTTTTGGCCTTCAGGGCCTTTCACCCATGTTAGAAAATCAAGGGCAGCAGGAGACGGGCGACCTTCTTTGTAAACAACCAAGAATGGACGTTGCACGCCGTAGTCACCGGCCTTGATAGCCTCAACCGATGGTTTGTGGTTATCGATCGACAAGGCTTTAACGGAAGCATCGACTGATCCTAATGAAATATAGCCGATAGAAAATGGGTTGTTGGCAACAATGGTTTTTAGCTGTCCGTTACCGCTGGCAACTTGTGCGCGCTGTGAAATTGCTGACACACTAATGCCATTAATTTTTTTCTTGAGGTTCATGATGTCTTCAAAAGCACCGCGTGTGCCGGATGCGGTATCACGAGTTGCAACAACGATAGGCTTGTCTTCACCACCGACTTGCTTCCAGTTAGTGATTTCACCTTTATAGATCTTAGACACTTCATCCTTGGACAGATCCGTAACAGGATTATTGTTATGAACTACAACGGCTATACCATCCCTTGCTATTACTACTTCTTTGATTTCATTTGACTTTTCTGACTCTTTTAATTCGCGAGAACTCATACCGAAATCTGATGAGCCATCATGAGCTGCTCGCACACCAGCGGATGAACCAGGACCTTGTACTTCAACCGTTACATTGCGAGATTGTGCATAGGTTTCACCGAGAACTTCCATGATTGGTGATACGGAGCTTGAACCAACAACAGAGACCGTTTCATTTGCGAACGCTGAGTTAAATGCCATAGAACCAGCGAGGGCTAGTGCACCAATAACCTGTGTTTTCATTTTCCTAATCCTTAAGCGTTTGGCGTTATTGCCAGTAGGTGTCGAATGAACGAAATAAAGGTTAAGCAGGAAATATGACAGTCATGTTTCAGAAAATTGAACACTCTATGACGTTAGCAATAAATGTTTAACAATTGACCAGTTCTTGATTGATAACTGCTATCTTATTGAAATAGAACGCTGTTTCTTAAGTCTAAAAAAATTTATTCATAAGTGTCATTTTTTTGACATCAAAAAAATCTTATGATGTTGATTTTTTTCATTGTTTAATATGGACAAGCAGGGCTTCAAAACCTATATTTGCGCCGTTAACTTAACCTTAGGGATGGGGTTTTGATTCAATTTGCGTATATAAGTAAGGTCCGCACATGCAATTTTCACTAAAGAACCTATCAGTGCGTTATCAGGTTTTGCTACCAGTAATGCTGATGGTCGTGGTTCTATTTGCTGCTCTATACACCACAAAAGTAAAATTAGATTCAGAGCAGAATATCATTTATAGCAATACACAAGATTTGGTCACCTACAAAGACGCACTAGCGAATGTAGATGATAGTATTTACCCACTGCGTATTTCTGCAGTGTATGCCATCTATGATCAGAGCAAGCGTGAAACGTTTTTGCGTGAACTTGATAGTAATGCGGGCGTTATCATTCAATCGCTTAATTCTTTGGAAAAAGAGCCAGCGTTTCGCGATGAGACGATGAAAGTAGAAAAAGCGATTCAGGATTATATCGACTACTCACGCCGTGCGATGGGGGTCTTTGCTGATCATGAAACAGGCAAGATCACCGATAAGGTGTTCAATGAATATACAGCTAAGTACCGTGTTATCGGTAACACAATGGTTGAAGCGATTAATACTCTGTCGTCAGAGGTAAACAACTTCAGCGCCAAGAGTATGGCAGAGAGCGATGCAAATAATGCAACGTTGATGAGAAATGCATCGTTGGCAATTATTGCAGTGTTTGCGGTTGTTATCATGATTGCTTGGTGGCTGACAGGGCTTATCGTCACACCGATCGTGAAGTTGCAAACGGTTATGCGTGAAGTTGCCAGTGGTAATTTGACCGTGCGTGCTGAGCACGACGGAGATAATGAACTGGCGGCATTGAGTGAGGATGTAAACAGCACTATTGATCAATTAAGTCGTACTGTTGAGTCGATGATCCGGATCAGTGAGGATGTGGCCGCGGCTGCAACGGAGTTGGCGGCGGTGATGACACAGTCAGAAGCCAATGCCCAGCTAGAGCATAACGAGATTGATCAAATTGCTTCGGCGGTAAACGAATTGTCGAGCACAGCAGATAACGTAAGTGATAATGCCACAGCGGCTGATTCTACGGCCAAGCAGACCGATGATCTTGCACGCCAAGGTTTAGAGATTTTTGAACAAAGCAATGCCGCGAGCCGTCAAATGTCACAGACGTTGTCAGATGCGGCAGGTGTTGTGACTTGCCTGAAAGATCAGTCTGAGCAGATCAGCAAAGTGATTGAGGTGATTCGCGGTATCTCTGAGCAAACAAACTTGCTGGCATTGAATGCGGCTATTGAAGCGGCGCGTGCCGGTGAATCTGGCCGAGGGTTTGCTGTCGTTGCTGATGAGGTTCGTATGCTTGCGGCGCGCACGCAGGACTCAACCAAAGAGATCCAGACGATTATTGAAGAGCTACAGTCCCAGTCAGTAACTGCCAATGACAGTATGCAGAGTAGCCTTGAAATGCTAGAGAAAAATCAGTTGCTAGCTAATCAGGCGAATGATGCACTGTTGGGTATTACGGAATCTGTAGTACAGATTAGCGATATGAACACTCAAGTTGCAACGGCCGCAGAGGAACAGTCTCAGGTTACACAAGATATAAACCGAAATGTCTCCAATATGTCGGAAATTGTGAACCAGAATGTTTCCGGAATAAGCCAAAGTGCAACGGCAAGTACGGAGCTATCACGTTTGGCTGAGCAGCAAAAAGAACAATTGTCATTCTTTAGAATTTAATTGTATTATCTCTGCTAATCTTTATCGAATAGATTTTTAATAAAAGGCCCTTAATAAAAGGGCCTTTTTTATTATATGTATTACAGTGGATTATAATATGTTTTCATTAATCTTATATAAATATAGTTATTACATAAGTAAGTGGGTAAACGATGTTGCTTTTCATTGGGATGTTTAAGGGAAACTAGGATTCGCTGTTTTGATAAGATGAAATGATTCTTATTATTGGTATATGGTCTTATAATATATGTATAATGCGAAATTTATTTTTGGTTTCTTATTTTTTAATTTTGGTAAATATTAATGAGTGGATTGATAGGTCATTAAATTTAAAAGTCTCGATTAATATTGTAATTGGAAATAGGTAATAAATAGAAGGGTAATGTTTACAAACATGACGTATTTGTGAACAGGTGGAATCTGGTAACTAGCCTATATGTAAAATAGGTTATACCGTGCAATATTCTGTTTGTAATTATTGAACATCCAAAAGTTTGCTTTCAAAGCATTTTATTGATTTATAATACCTTTTGCGCATGGACAGCGGTTTTTTGTGAAATTATACTTTAGCTGAGCTAACGCTTTATGAATTCGTATCTAATATTTCATTTAAATAAATGATAGTGCTTGTCTTATTGCTGTTATAGAACATTTTTAAAATACACCTTTGCAATAAATAACACTGTTATTTGCCTTAACTATAACTTTAATAGATATTTAGATATGGAATAATGTTATATATCAAGGAATATGTATTATGCCTTTTTCACTGAAAAACGTATCAGTGCGCAAACAAGTATTACTACCTGTAATCTTGATGGCTATTGTTTTATTTATAGCTCTATGGATTACAAAATCAAAATTGGATGAAGAACAAAGCATTACCTATAAGGATACAATAGATCTTATTAAATATAAAGACTCACTAGCGAGTATTGATGATATGATGTATCCGATAAGGATATCAGCTGTATACGCAATATATGATATCAGTAAGCGTGATTCTTTTTTAGTTGAGATGAATAATAATATTGATTCAATAAATAAAGAGTTAGAGTTTTTGGGTTCTCATCCTGAGTTTAAAGGTGAAACTTTATTAGTTGAATCCTCTATTCAAAAGTATATAAATTATTCACGTGATACGATTAAGTCTTTAGGTGAAAGAAGAGTTGTTGATATCAGTAAACAGGCTTTTGATGAGCATATCGTTAAGTACCTTGAAGTTGGTAGTGAGATGGTTGATGCTATCAATGACTTGTCACAAAAGGTCAATCAATATTCTACGCGGAGCATGAAAAACAGTGCAGCAGCCAGTGCAAGTTTAATGTCGTCTGTAACGATGGTGATTCTTTTCATATTCGTTGTGGTAATGCTGGGGGCATGGTGGTTGTCTGGTTTAATCGTTCATCCAATTGTGCAATTGCAACTTGTGATGCGTGAAGTGGCTACTGGTAACCTAACGACTAAAGCTGAACAAGATGGAACGAATGAAATCGCTAATTTGAGTAGTGATGTTAACCTCACGGTCTGTAAGCTAAATGCAATGGTTGATTCTATGATGCGAATTAGCGATGACGTGGCTGCAGCTTCAACAGAACTCGCGTCGGTAATGACTCAATCTGAAGCGAATGCGCAGTCGGAACAAAGTGAAATTGATCAGATCGTTTCTGCTGTGAATGAGTTGTCGAGCACTGCAGATAACGTGAGTGATAACGCGACCGCTGCTGACTCTACGGCCAAGCAAACGGATGATCTTGCTCGTCAGGGTTTAGATATTTTTGAACAAAGTAATACGGCTAGTCAGCAGATGTCTGAAACGTTGGCGAAAGCGGCGGATGTGGTGACGTGCTTGAAGGAGCAATCTGATCAGATCAGCAAGGTGATCGAAGTGATCCGTAGCATTTCTGAACAAACTAATTTGCTGGCATTAAATGCAGCCATCGAAGCGGCACGTGCCGGCGAATCGGGACGTGGTTTTGCTGTGGTGGCGGATGAAGTACGTATGCTGGCTGCTCGTACACAGGACTCAACCGAAGAAATTCAGACCATTATTGAAGAGCTACAGTCCCAGTCAGTAAATGCCAATGACAGCATGCAAAGTAGCCTTGAGATGCTGGAGCGCAATCAGTTGTTGGCCAATCAGGCCAATGATGCTTTGCTGGGGATTACGGAATCTGTGGTACAGATCAGTGATATGAATACTCAAGTGGCTACAGCGGCAGAGCAACAATCTCAGGTGACGCAAGACATAAACCGAAATGTCTCCAATATGTCGGAAATCGTCAATCAGAATGTTGCGGGTATTAGTCAGAGTGCGACAGCAAGTAATGAGTTGTCCCGTTTAGCTGAACAGCAGAAAGAACAATTGTCATTTTTTAGAATTTAATTGCTGATTTTATCTGAGCATCCATTAAGAAAAGCCACCGAATAATATCGGTGGCTTTTTATTTACTCTAGAAAAGCTTTAATAAATATGTATTTTTTATACATCAAAACTCTGCAATGCCGATTATTTATTGGAGAACAAACTCTCGCATTCGCTATGAATCATGTTGTACTTCCACATTGCAGTCACTAGTGAGTGCAATGTGTTGTATTAACTGTTTTTTTTAATTGCATCGTGTGCAATTAATTTGATTACTTATGTTTATTGAACATTATATTTCTACAAATATGGGAGATATTAGTAATCACCTAAGGATGCATGTTCTAAAAACACAATAAATTCACGATAAAGCTTTGCATTTTGTTCTTTGTTTGGAGTTTTATAGTGAATATAAGTATGTGTAAAAAGGAGGGGGTTGTTGTCATCTTGTTGTTTTTTGCTGATTTTAACGCTAGACAATGCGGCATTTAGGACATATCTTCCTGTCGAAGCCTCGGTTTTAGGAATAACCTAGGTACTAAAAAGAATAATAAGGGTTAAATAAAATGGTATTTTCATTAAAGAATATCTCGGTACGTTATCAAATACTGATGCCTGTTCTATTAATGGTTATAGTATTATTTATTGCACTATCAGCAACAAAGATAAGTTTAGAAGAGGAACAAGAAAATTTATATTCAAACACAATTTCATTAGTCGGTTATAAAGACACGCTAGCGACTATATTGGATACGGTGTACCCATTAAGGATATCGGCAATTTATGCAATGTATGATTCGTCTCGCCGAGACACACTTTTAAATGAAATTAACTCTAAGATCGGCAGTTTGAATGATGAATTTACATTACTAAAAAAGCAGTCAACGTTCAGTGATGAAATTTCTCATGTTGAATCCTCAGTACATAAGTATCTTGAAATGGCAAAGCAAATGGTTGAAATGACCAGAGGCCAAGAAAATGGAGAGGTTACAGCTAAGGAGTTCGCTCGATTTATCTCGCAGTATCGCAAGGCGGGTGATGATATGGTTGGTGCAATTAATTCGCTTTCACTAGCAGTGAGTGAGTTCAGCACACAAAGTATGAATGACAGCCAATCTATCAATGCCGCTTTGATGAAGAAAGTGACAGTGGTGCTGAGTGTAGTGTTTTTCACTGTAACATTTGTGGCATGGTGGCTATCAGGATTAATTGTAACGCCAATTCTTCAGATCCAAAGAGTGATGCGCGAAGTTGCTATTGGTGATCTTACTGTTAAGGCTGAACAAGATGGCAGCAATGAATTGGCTAAGCTAGGGACGGATGTCAACATTACTGTCAATCAATTGAAAACGACAATTGGCGCGATGATTCGAATTAGTGAAAATGTTGCGGCTTCGGCAACAGAGTTGGCTTCTGTTATGACGCAATCTGAAGCGAATGCGCAGTCGGAACAAAGTGAAATCGATCAGATCGCTTCAGCTGTAAATGAACTGTCGAGTACTGCAGATAATGTGAGTGACAATGCAACAACAGCCGATTCTACCGCCAAGCAAACAGATGAACTTGCACGCAAAGGTTTGGAAATTTTTGAGCAAAGCAATACGGCTAGCCACCAAATGACTCAGACTTTGTCACAAGCAGCGGATGTGGTGACGTGCTTGAAGGAACAGTCTGATCAGATCAGTAAAGTGATCGAAGTGATCCGTAGCATTTCTGAGCAAACCAACTTGTTAGCGTTGAATGCTGCTATTGAAGCGGCACGTGCCGGAGAATCGGGACGTGGTTTTGCTGTGGTGGCTGATGAAGTACGTATGCTTGCGGCGCGCACGCAGGACTCAACCAAAGAAATTCAAACCATTATTGAAGAGCTACAGTCCCAGTCAGTAAATGCCAATGACAGTATGCAGAGTAGCCTTGAAATGCTAGAGAAAAATCAGTTGCTAGCTAATCAGGCCAATGATGCATTGATGGGGATTACGGAATCTGTGGTACAGATCAGTGATATGAATACTCAAGTGGCTACAGCGGCAGAGCAACAGTCCCAGGTGACGCAAGACATAAACCGAAATGTCTCCAATATGTCAGAAATCGTCAATCAGAATGTTGCGGGTATTAGTCAGAGTGCGACAGCAAGTAATGAGTTGTCCCGTTTAGCTGAACAGCAGAAAGAGCAGCTTTCATTTTTCCGAATTTAAATAATAATTAAAATAAGCATCAAAGGCAGGTTTAATAACCTGCCTTTTTAATGTCACAAGTGATAAATACCCGCAATGGAATGCAAAATAAATATCTGCTGAAATAGTATAAATAATCAGACAGCTCCATTTATAGAGCAGAGCTTAATTCAGTCTGAATGTTTCATTACATCAAAATATTTATAAGCGATCGGTAAGTGTAAGTTAAGTTAACCTATGTTGTTTCCGATTTGCTTCTACAATGTTGCTTTGTGCGTTTTTATTGCCTAAGTTGTTGGACAGGTCATTGGTGCGAATGTTTCAATGTAAGTGGAATAAAATATACCTTTTTGTATTAACAAAAATGGAAAATTATATTTTATTCCAAATAGGATTTCTTTATGTGAGGAATATCACGAAAGTGAGGTGAGTTATATATTCTTTTTTTGTTGAAATATCCTTTTTTTATAGACAAGACCCAGATTGAGTCTTATATTCCTGATAGTATTATTAATTTACTCTAAGTATACCTAAGCTCCTTCTATAAGATACGTAATGAATCGTGTTTAATATAATTTCTCAATGTAAATAAGTATTAGAGATATAACTATTGTAATCGTTAGATTGTATTTTTATGGGGAGCTACTGATGCTACCTATACAATTGATGGTTGAGAAGAGGCTTAGGTATGCCAAAATTCGATGTTAGTAAGGATCACGTGTCATGCAGTTTTCACTGAAAAATTTATCAGTGCGGTTCCAGGTATTATTACCTGTGATGATTATGGTTGTTGTGTTGCTTGTTGCTTTGTTAACCACAAAGTCTAAATTAGAAACGGAGCAAGGCGTAATTTTTTCTAATACGGCCAATTTGGTGAAATACAAAGATGCATTGGCCGGTATTGATGATACGGTTTACCCCCTCAGAATTTCAGCTGCTTATGCAATCTTTGATGCAAACAAGCGTGAAAGTTTTTTAAATGAAGTTAATAAGCAAATCAGTACTCTAAATGACAATTTAGAATTGCTGGAGAGCGAACCGGTGTTCTTGGCTGATACCAAGAAAGTAGAAGCTGCGATTCAAAAATATGTCGATTATTCGCGAAATGCGATGAAAATGCTGGAGCAATTGAGTTCTGGTGACGTAGAGCAGCGAGACCTCAACCGTTATACCGCTGAATATATTAAAGTGGGTAATGAGATGGTTGAGGCCATCAATATGTTGTCTCAAAAAGTTAATGACTTTTCTTCTCAGAGCATGAAAGAAAGCCAAGCAAATAATGCGAGCTTGATGTACTGGTCATCGATTGTCATTTTTGTTGTATTCATTTCGGTTATGCTGACAGCTTGGTGGCTATCTGGTTTGATTGTGAACCCTATCGTGAAGTTGCAGACTGTGATGCGTGATGTTGCGGCCGGTAATCTGACAGTACGTGCTGAGCAAGATGGCACGAACGAGTTAGCTAAACTTAGCGGTGACGTGAATCTCACGGTTAGCCAATTGAATACGACAGTTGAATCTTTGATGCGCATCAGCGAAGACGTAGCAGCGGCATCGACAGAGTTGGCTGCAGTGTTGACGCAATCGGAGTCGAATGCCCAAGCGGAGCAGAGTGAGATTGATCAGATCGCCTCAGCGGTGAATGAACTGTCAAGTACAGCCGATAATGTCAGTGATAACGCGACGGTAGCCGATTCAACAGCCAAACAAACGGATGAATTGGCACGGCAGGGTTTGAGAGTCTTTGAGGAAAGCAGTGCGGCGAGTCGACAAATGTCTGAGACATTGGGTCAAGCGGCAGATGTTGTAACTCGATTGAAAGAGCAGTCGGATCAAATTAGCAAGGTTATTGAGGTTATCCGCAGTATTTCAGAGCAGACTAACCTGTTGGCGCTGAATGCGGCCATTGAAGCGGCGCGTGCCGGTGAATCAGGCCGTGGTTTTGCGGTGGTTGCCGATGAGGTTCGGATGTTGGCTGCTCGTACGCAGGATTCAACTAAAGAAATTCAAACCATTATTGAAGAATTACAGTCTCAGTCGCTTAATGCCAACGACAGCATGCAAAGTAGCCTTGAGATGCTGGAGCGCAATCAACAGTTGGCCAATCAGGCCAATGATGCTTTGCTGGGGATTACGGAATCTGTGGTACAGATCAGCGATATGAATACCCAAGTGGCTACAGCGGCAGAGCAACAGTCTCAAGTTACTCAAGATATTAACCGTAACGTCTCTAATATGTCGGAGATTGTAAATCAAAACGTAACAGGTATTAGCCAGAGTGCGACGGCAAGTAATGAGTTGTCACGTTTGGCGGAACAACAGAAGCAGCAACTGTCATTCTTTAGAATCTAGTCTAGATAGTGTGTTGATGAAGAGCCGATCGTAAGATCGGCTTTTTTTGTTTAATTAGTCACCTAATTTATTTAGATGGCATCTATTGATTAAAAAAGTATAGTTACTTGTGCTAGTAATGACTCTCTTGTTTAGATATTAGTGATGTTTTTGTTTTATCTATAGTGTTGATATTATTTAATTTATCATTTGTTTTAGGTCTAAATACTAGTCATCAGTGACTATGTGAAACAAATACTTCATAAAATGAATGTAGACAGCATTTTTGACTTTGAATATATTGCGCGCGCGCTAAAACCATAGCCGTTGTGGCGCTTCTATTATTCTAATATGTAAGGTCGTCTACATGCATTTTTCATTGAGCCACTTATCTGTTCGTTATCAGGTATTGCTGCCTGTAATGATTTTAGTTGTTCTTTTACTTGCCGCTTTAACAACAACGAAGTCAAAGCTTGAGACAGAGCAAGGTGTTATTTTTAATAATACCAATGACTTAGTCTCATATAAGGATACGTTATCTCATATCACTAATGCCGTTTACCCACTGCGTATTTCAGCGGTTTACGCTATCTACGATCCGTCTCGTCGCGCATTATTTTTAGATGAAATATCGGGCCAGATTAAGTCGCTTAATGATGATCTTCAAGTGTTGGAAGATGTCGATGCTTTGCGAGAGGATGCGGTCAAGGTTGAGCTGGCGATCCAGCGTTATATTGATCTTTCAAGAGCGGCAATAGTTTTTTTTGCCGAGGTTGATTCAGGTGTTAAGAGCAAGAGTGAATTCGACAGCTTTATTAGTCAGTATCGTCAGTCAGGCAATGAGATGGTTAAGGCTATCGATGCGTTGTCACAAAAGGTCAATACTTACTCGAAGAACAGCATGGATCAGAGCAAAATTGCTAACACGGATTTGATGAGTTCCGTTGCTTTCGGGATTATGGCGGTGTTTGTGGTTGCCATTATTTTGGCTTGGGTTCTCTCTGGTTTGATCGTTAAGCCTATTATCAATATTCAAATGGTTATGCGTGAAGTAGCTAAGGGTAATCTAACGATACGCGCCGACTCTGAGGGTGACAACGAGCTGTCTAAGCTGAGCAGTGATGTGAATGCGACAGTGAGCCAATTGAACGGTACAGTTGAGTCTTTGATTCGCATCAGTGAAGACGTTGCAGCGGCAGCGACGGAGCTGGCAACGGTAATGACGCAGTCTGAAGTTAATGCGCAATCAGAGCTTAATGAGATTGATCAGGTTGCCTCAGCGGTGAATGAACTGTCGAGTACGGCTGATAATGTGAGCGATAATGCGACCTTGGCAGATTCAACAGCTAAGCAAACAGATGAGCTAGCTCGACAGGGGTTAAGCATTTTTGAACAAAGCAATGCTGCGAGCCGAGAGATGTCTCATCAATTGAGGGAAGCGGCAGGTGTGGTTACTCAGTTGAAAGACCAGTCAGATCAGATCAACAAAGTGATTGAAGTGATTCGCGGTATTTCTGAGCAAACAAACTTGTTGGCGTTAAACGCGGCCATTGAAGCGGCGCGAGCGGGTGAATTGGGACGCGGTTTTGCCGTTGTTGCTGATGAGGTGCGGATGCTTGCGGCTCGGACCCAAGACTCGACCATCGAAATTCAGTCAATTATTGAAGAGCTACAGTCACAGTCAGTGAATGCCAACAGTAGTATGCAGAGCAGCCTTGAGATGCTTGAGCGTAATCAGTTGTTGTCAACTCAGGCCAATGACGCTTTGTTGGGTATTACTGATTCGGTGATGCAGATTAGTGATATGAACACGCAGGTAGCGACGGCGGCGGAACAACAATCACAGGTGACTCAGGATATCAGCCGAAATATCACGAATATGTCTGCGATTGTGAATCAGAACGTGGCTGGGATCAGTCAAAGTGCCTTGGCGAGCAATGAGTTGTCACGTTTGGCAGAGCAGCAGAAGCAGCAGTTGTCCGTATTCAAAATTTAAGCATTCTAAGTCGGTTTGGTTGATGAAACGGCTGGTCGAAAGACCAGCCGTTTTTCATTGTAAGGGGGTTTGGTATAGTGGGTGATAGAAAAATAAATGAATCGGATTAGCTGAATGGTGATCAAAAAAGCCCAGCAAATGGTGGTATTCAATGCGTTGACTAAGCAGCGCAGTTTTACCAAAGCAGCGCAGCTGTTGGATATTTCTCGGACTCAGGTGAGCAAGCAAGTCCAGCAGCTAGAAGAGCGTCTTGGTGTTCAGCTGGTTCAGCGGACTACGCGCTCATTTTCATTGACTGAAGCTGGGGAGCGGTTTGCTGTACATTGTAATAATGTCGTAGACGAAATTAATGAGGCTGAGAGCGAGTTAGTTACCGCATCGGACTCGATGCAGGGCCGACTTCGGGTGGGGATCGCCCAGTCTTTTGCAAAGCATCATATTGCCCCATACATTAAGTCATTTCATGCACTTTACCCCAATATAGATGTTGAGATGAGTTTGTTTGACCACCGGGTGGATTTAATTGCCGAGCAATTTGATCTGTGGATAGGGATGACAGACTCGCCGCCGGAAGGTTTTGTCGCACGACATTTGACCGACTGTCATTTTATTTTGGCTGCTAGCCCTGAATATTTGGCCCAAGAAGGCGTGCCTTATACGCCTGAGGCGTTAGAGCAACATAACTGCATTATTTATTACAGTCGTGAGCGTAAAGATAATGTGTGGTGTTTCAGCCAAGAGGGAGAGGATAGGGCGATAAAAGTGAAGGGAAATTACCGGGTCGATTCTGCAGATGCTATTTTGGATGCGGCACTTGCAGGACATGGGATCGGGTATCTTGCGACTTATTTGCTGGACAAAGAGTTTCAGGAAGGGAAGTTGGTGCGGCTTTTGCCTGACTGGGAACTCTCACAGCATATGCCACTGTATGCTGTTTATCCTCGCCACAAGTTCCTACCAAAGAAGGTTCAGGCCTTCATTGAATTTGCTAAATCTCATATTGGTGAGCCGGCTTATTGGGATAAAGTACTCAACTGAGGCGGTTGTTATTTGGGCGAAAGAGGTTATAGATATAATGATTTCTCGCCCTAATTATCACTCAGGGTGACAATAGTATCCCCTATTTGCACCAATCCCTGCTAAATCGCTGATATCGTCTGTGATTTAATCGTTTTACTTTCATATGTTTTTTAAGTGTAAAAAAGCGCAACAATTTGATGCTTGTCACACTTTTAGTTATGAATAGAATGCCTCCGCAATCGTTTACTAAATAACTTTCTGGGAGTTGGCCGTGCACTACTTGGTCAGCGCACTTGGCGTAATAACGCTTTTTGCGATTGCAATTCTGTTTTCTGAAAATCGACGTGAGATTAACTGGCGCACTGTTGGCGGGGCTTTTGCCATCCAGTTAGTTTTTGCCGGTTTCATTCTATACGTACCTGTTGGCCGCGAAATTTTGAACAGCGTGTCCAATGCGGTATCTGGCATTATTGACTACGGCCGTATCGGTACCGAGTTCCTGTTTGGCCAATTGGCACAATTCAAGCTGGGCTTCATTTTTGCAGTCAATGTACTGCCAACAATCGTTTTCTTCTCAGCGTTGATTTCTGTGCTTTACTACCTTGGTGTGATGGGCTTCATCATCCGTAGTATCGGCGGCATGCTGCAGCGCCTGCTAGGTACAACCCGCACTGAATCTATGTCTGCAACGGCCAATATTTTTGTGGGCTCAGTTGAAGCACCGCTTGTGGTACGTCCATATCTAGCCAAAATGTCACGTTCAGAGCTTTTTGCCGTTATGGTTGGCGGTTTGGCATCGGTTGCAGGCGGCACATTGGTTGGTTACGCTGGCTTGGGTGTAGATATCAGTTACCTGATTGCTGCAAGCTTCATGTCTGCCCCTGCGGGTTTGATGATGGCTAAAATTCTGGTGCCGCAAACAGAACAAATCTCTGAAGACCAAGGCAACGAAGACGAAGATGATGATGCACCGGTAAATATTATCGATGCAGCAACTCAGGGCGCTTTAAGCGGTTTGCAAATTGTGATGGCTGTAGGTGCGAGCTTGCTTGCTATTATCAGTTTGATTGCCCTGATCAATGGTGGTCTTGCCCATGTGGGTAGCTGGATTGGCATTGAGAACTTCAGCCTAGAAATGATCTTTGGTTACCTGTTTGCTCCTGTGGCATGGTTGATTGGTGTGCCATGGTCTGAAGCGACAGTTGCCGCTAGCCTGATTGGTAAAAAGATTGCGGTAAACGAATTTGTTGCTTTTGCCGATTTGATGGCAGTAAAAGATCAGCTAAGTACGCATTCTCAAGCGGTAGTGACCTTTGCTTTGTGTGGTTTTGCAAACCTGACTTCCATTGCGATGCTTATGGGTGGTTTAGGCGGGGTTGTTCCAAGCCGTCGTCCGGATATTGCCCGTCTGGGCTTTAAAGCAATTTTCGCAGCGACGCTTGCTAACTTGATGAGTGCGACTATTGCAGGTGTATTCCTATCATTCTGATGGGAATGTGATAAATAGCAGATATGAAAACGGCGTGCTTAGCACGCCGTTTTTTTTACACCGAGTACGTTATGGCAAGTGTACTTTGTTGTTCATTTGTTGCTGTAAGACCTAAGGACTATAGGAGTATAGTGCGCCTTGAGGATCTTTGCCTGTCTTACAGTGGTGTTGAGCACTGGCCATTAGGGATAAATCGGATGGCTTTATATTGTGCCGTGGCCTGGTTTGAGGGAGAGGTATCAAATTCACCAGCCCAATTGGAAATACGAGGATCCGTTGCCCATAAATTAGCCATGATTCGTAGTCGATTGTCATCGATGGTCGGGGTTGGATCCGAGGGTAAATTATCGACACGGTAAACTCGCACGCCATCTATGTACCATTCAATGCCGTCGGCGGTCCACTGAATCGCGTAGCGGTGATATTTCTGTGAAGCGTCAAAACTGAGGTAGTGGAGATGTTCATGGCTTCGTGCATATCGATCGTCGTTGGTCCAGAAATTAAACTGGACGGCGTTGGTATTGTTACCTAAAAATTCAATGTCGATTTCATTGTGCATACCGTTTCCATTAACGGGTTTGTCATAAGGTCCGGCAAAGAGGAAAAAAGAACTAATCACACCAGGCACCGCGGCGGCCTTCATCTCCACCTCATAACAGCCATAGCCATAAAAATTATGGCTACGTAGTTCCCCCGATTGAAAAGCGTAATTACTTTCTGTACTAGGTTGATGTGACAGAATAATGGTCATTCCATTGTCACTGTGTTCGATAGCTTCACCTTCCCAGCGATTAAGAAAAGGGAAACCGTTGCTCCAGCCATCGGATTTCCACCAGATGGTTTGGTCAAAATCCGTTAATAAGTCATCAATACTATTCTGAGCGCTTGCCGGTAGTGATAAGCCCATAATAAACAATGTGAATATCGCGTTGGTTGTTAATGTGGGTTTCATAAAAACGTCCTAGTTACACAAAATTGTGCTACGGATAAATCAACCATAGCTGTTGTGAATCTTAGTTTTTTTTTCAGTACAGAAACCTGTCGCATTTATGAGATAAGCGTGAACTCTGGGGAAATAGGGCAATGGTGGAAGGAAGAAACTAGACCAGGATGACAAAATAGATTGGCAGAGACCTCGTGTATTTTTATGGGCGCGCAGAGACAGTGCCTTGTTCAATGAGAGGCCGATAATGGCGGTGCTTATACCAAAGGGCGGCAAGGATAAGAGAGTTAGTATTGATATTATATGCAGTGTTGGGTCCTCCGTTTTGATATATGCCGGTAGGGATAGAGCGGTGTGCCAGACTGTGGCTAATAACAGCTTCAGATAAGATTTGGCTGAAGGGATCATCAGGGAACAGGACGCTAAATCCAAACCCCACCTTGTTGCTGAATATTTGCGGGTTCTCTATGGTTTTCCCGCCAGGTGCAGTACTTAACCATGATTTTCCATAGATAAAGATATTGTTGTAACTAAACCAGGGAGCACGGTTTAAGGCATCTTCTGCGAAGATCCATAACGACTGCTCTTTGTTTGATTTTTGTTTTTGGAGGGTAAATAGCGGATCCAATTGATCCCACCATGCGTTGTTTTGGCCTATTTCGATCGCATAGAGGACATAAGGATCGGATGTGAAATAAGGAAGATTACGATTATCTGCCAGTAAATCTATGCCATCGACGTTAACGGTTAGGGTATCGCCTTTATCAAAGGCATTTGAAACATCGAACCCTGACAGCTTGAAGCCAGTTGCTGCATATTGTAAATATCCAAGTCGTCCTTCTTGCCTGTACTTGACGGTTGATCCGGTTTTCAGTTCACCGTACAAATTTGTGTCTTTTATTGATGCATCTAACGCCCAGCGTTTTTTAATATGTTCAATTTTTTTCTGATGCTCTGGATGATAGCGGCGTGTTATATCGAGCCATAGCAATAGCCTGCCTATATCCAGCGCTGACCAGCCGTTTCCCTTGCTGGGGCTTGTGCTATATCTGCCGGATGGTTGGGCTGTGCGTGTATTGTATTCGCGGTTCGGGAGCCGATTGTCATAAAGAGGCAAGGTCGCTAAGGTCTCAAGGAGGAGCTCGATGCGTTGGTGTGATTGGTCTAGTGCTATGATGCCAAGGCCTTCTGCTGATATGGTCGCGGCAAGCACACTGGCAATATCCCACATCGTCGTATGTGGGTAACCTTGTACTGAGTCGACTAACCCTGTTGTTTCCTGCCAGTTTCTTTCAAAATAATAAAAGGCTTTTTTTGCCAGCAGCATTTCATTGCGATTTAAATCAAGCGTATTTTTCACCGTATCTGCTTTGACAGGGACGATAATGTGCGGATGGTGAAATTCCGTATTGGGCGACAATGATCTGTTGGTATCGTCTCCTGTAATTGCAGGGGCGATTGATCGCCTTTGGAACTGGATGTCTTGTTTAGTTGGTTGGGTTATCTCAATGGCAATCGTACGGTTACCGTAGAAACTAGGCGCTTCGTCTTCTTTAGTGTCCGTAGCTGAGGAGGTATTGGTTATCACCAATAGGGTATATGTCACCAGCCATTTTAATAAGCAGTTAAATTGTCCGTATCTGTGTGCCATATATTCTCAATACCCTTGGTGCTGCGGAATGAATGTTTAAAAGTGTGATCGATGCCTCATGTTTTAAGTCTCTGATGTTAAAGAAATATAATTAATCTTAGCGCTTATTTTTTCAAGTGCTGTCCTATACTTTTATATACATCAAGTGGAGTATTGGGAGGCGCTTTGTTGCAGCATATACTCAATCAGGCATTCAAGGCATGCAAGCGGGATCTGTACTTTGTTGCTTTGTTTAGTTTTGCGATCAATTTTTTAGTACTAACACTGCCAATATACAGTTTGCAGTTGTTTGATAGGGTGCTCAGCAGCGGAAGTATGGATACGCTTATGGCGTTAGCCGCTATTGCTCTTATTCTATTAACCGCCCAAGCTATATTGGAACATACACGAACTTTGCTGTTGCAGCGAACGGGGTTGAAGCTAGATTCGGCATTGAGTTCAGATTTATTGGCTGAAAGTATTCGTTGTTCTTCAAAATGTAGCCGTATTGAAAAACAAGGATTGCAAGACTTAGCTGAGCTACGCCAGTTTTTGGTAACGCCTTCAACGTCAGCAGTGTTCGACATCCCTTGGGTGCCACTCTTCTTATTTATTTTGTTCTTGCTTCACCCTTATATAGGGGTTGTGGCCTTGATTGGCTGTTTGGTTTTTTGTTTTTTGTCTGTGGTGATGCTGGTTTCAGCAAAGCAGCCTAATGAAAAAGCTCAGTCGCTAGGTGTGAAGACCTCCATGGAGTTGAATGATTTTCTCCGTAATGCGCCGATGCTAAGAGCGATGGGGATGTCAGACAGCATTGGTCGAGTGTGGAATAAGCGCAATGTTGAGCTAATGGATTTGCAGTGGCGGCTAAATGCAAGAACGGGACAGTTGTTATCGATAAGCCGTTATTTCCGTACCTTGTTACAGGCAGCAGTATTGACGGTCGGGGTGGTGCTTGTTCTCCAAAATTCGCTTGGTGCTGGGGCAATCATTGCAAGTTCTATTATCATGGCGAGGGTACTGTCACCGTTCGAACAGGCTGTTAGTGGTTGGAAGAGTTGGTTCAGCGCCTATCAGGCACTACAACGTTTAGCCCGCTATGGGGAGAGTGGCCCCACAAGGACCAAAACGGCGCTTCCCGAGCCGAGAGGTGAGTTACTGCTTCACCATGTCGGCCTTAAACTACCGCATCAAAATCAACCTGTTTTACAAAATATCAGTTTTAAACTTGGGGCCGGAAATGCGCTGGCGATTATGGGTAATAGCGGCTCGGGGAAATCGACGCTAGCCCAGCTCATTATGGGGATTCATAAGCCCAGTACGGGAAATATAAAAATTGACGGCGCTTCCATTGAACTATGGCCTGAAGAGCAATTCGGTAAGCATATCGGTTATCTTCCGCAAGAAGTGGGACTGCTGGCAGGGACAGTCGCTGAAAATATCTGTCGTTTTTCCAATGCGCCCGCAGAGGAAATTATCCATGCAGCCCGATTGGCCTGTATCCATGAGCTAATCGTGTCGCTCCCGCAGGGGTATGACACATACTTGGGCGAAGGAGGGGTACAGTTATCCGGTGGGCAGAAGCAAAGAATTGGTTTGGCCAGGGCCGTATTTTCAACGCCCAGTATTCTGGTGCTGGATGAGCCAAACTCGAATTTAGATCCTGAAGGTGAAGTGGCGCTTGCTATTGTGCTCCAGTACTGCAAGGAAAACCGTATTACTGTCGTGATGATTAGCCATCGGCCTGGTTTTTTACGTCAGATGGACTGGGTGATCGTACTTAAAGAGGGGCGTATAGAAAAAGCAGGAACTTGCGATAAGTTCTTGGGGTTAATGTCTGAGGTTGATCAACCACAAAGCACACAAAGCAATACGGCGGAGCAAGGAGTGAAGCATGGATAATCAACCCTTTAGTACCCGGAATATTATTATTTTTGGTTGTCTGTTCCTGACTCTCACCATCGGGGCTTTTGGTTTGTGGGCTCTGACGACGCCACTGAGCTCGGCATCTATTGCCCAAGGTACCTTGGTGGTTGAATCACAGCGCAAGAAGGTGCAACACCTGCAAGGTGGCTGGGTAAAGGCGATTTATGTTCAGGAAGGGCAGTATGTAAAAGCTGGTGATGTGCTGTTAGAGCTTTCCAATACGAAAGCTGAAACGGATTATCAGCGGTTGTTTTTACGTTCGGTTTCCTTGGGGGCTAAACGTGATCGCCTCAATGCCGATCTTTCTCTGTTTAGAAGTATAGAATGGAGCCAACAGCCAATAGGAGGCGTTGATTCCGTTGAATTAGCCAGTATTTATAGTACCCAGAAGTTACAGTTTGACCAATCTGTCTTACGGCGTGATTTGCGTGAGGGGCAATATAAGCAGCAGCGTTTGGTTTTGGATGAGCAATTACGAGGCGCTAAATTTCAGTTGAAGGCGATAGCACGGCAGCTTCAGTTAGTTAACCAAGAGATTCAGATGACGGTTGGGCTAGTGGAAAAAGGCTATGTTTCCAAGACTCGAATGCTGGAGCTGCAACGTTATCAGGCGGGAATTGAAGCACAAGTAGCAGAATTAACTGCGGAAACTGAGCAAGTCAATGGTCAGTTGTTAACGTTGGAACAAGATTATCGGGCGGAGGCTGTTGAGCGCGAACAGCGCCTGACAGAAGAGTTGTCTAATGTAGAAAGAGAGTGGCGTGATGTTAAGCAGGCGCTTGATGCCGCGACGGATGTACGCTCGAGAGTGACAATTCGGAGTGAACACACGGGTACAGTGGTAGGGATGAACGTCCATAGTATTGGTGGGGTGATTAACCCAGGTGACGTAATTATGGAAATCGTACCTGAGAGTGATGCGCTGCTTGTTGAGGCGCTGATCAAGCCTGAAGATATTGATGTTGTGCATAATGGCCTTGCTGCCAAGGTAAGGTTGAGTGCATACAATGTGCGACGAACACCTCCTGTTACTGGTGAGGTGATCTATGTTGCGGCTGATCGTCTACAACCTCAATCTCGTGATCAGCTAGCAGGGTATCTGGTAAGAGTGCGTTTGGATCATCAAGAGGTTGCTAGATTACAGGGTATTGAACTGTACCCTGGGATGCCCACCGAAGTGTTTATTTTGCTCGAAGAGCAAACGATGTGGGAATATTTCACTGCGCCATTGTTCAATTCGTATTACCGAGCCTTTAGAGAATCGTAGAGGTAAAAATGGAATTTAATATCATATTCTGGTTCTGTTTTTATTTGTTATTTTTTGTTTTGTCTGTTTATCTTGGCAAGAAAAAAGGGAACCTGATTGCCGGTATCTTATTGGGTTATGTCTTGGGGCCTATTGGTGCTTTATTGATGTACTTTAGTAAGGATCGCCGGCATGTTACGTGCCCATCTTGCCAACAATTAATTGAAAAGAATGCGTATATATGTCCGCATTGCCGTTCTAAAGTGGGTATCAAAGTTCTGCATTCGTAACTTATGGAATTGAGGTGCGGGTATGAAAGGCATAAGAGAGGGTCGCTATTGGTATAAGCCGGCCATGGTCGGATTAACTCTAGTTGTTATCGCGCAAGCTGCTTTTTTGTATATCCAGAGTCAGCATTACAGTCACGATAGAACCGTAAATAACGCTCAGTTTGATGCTCAACAAATGGTGATTGATGAACTTGATCTCTATCGTGCGGAGCTGGGTTCGGTAATTGAAAAATTTGAGATTGAGACAGAAAGACAGAATCAATTATTGAAGCAGTATCAAGCTGATATTGGTAAGTTTGAGGCGGAAATTACGTATTTTCAGGCAACATTGTTTGCTAGCCAAACGGCGCAGGCAGAGGCTGAAAAGCGCTACCAGCAAAGAATGAACTCAGTCATTAGCCGAGAACGTAGAAAAGCCAATGATACGGTTGCTCGTTTTGAGAGAGAGCGTGAATTGTTGGAGTTAAAGGAAAATGAACTGACGGCGAAAGTATCTGAAGATTGGGAAAAGAAGCGAAAAGAACTAGAAGGCCTGTACGCAAATTCTGCCCGTGAGGTTGAAAATGAAAAACGGGTCGATGCACTGATGAAGCAATTTAATCAATTGCAGGTTGATCTTGGTGTTATAAATGTATGCGATAAGGATTATCTCTATCGTTATAATGAAGCCAAGAGCTTGTTGAGCCATATTCGTACATTCATTCAAAAATACGAGATGAAAGAAGAGTTTTATTATTTTGTTATCTCCAATGAAAGCTCTATTATTCAGCAAAATCGGCGTTTATGTTTAACTAAGTAGTTACTGTGTACATAGGACGGAAACGATATTAGTCACTTTGCGGGTAAACAGTGACAGTGGAAAAAAGTGATACCTGTACACGGCATACCCTGATTGTACTTTGGATGTTGTGGAATAAAAAAACCTCCCATTGGGAGGTTTTTGTTTTAGGGGGTCTATCGGTTAAATATCGGCACCGTTGAAGCTGATCTCTTCAGAGTCGTTATCGCTCCAGATTGTTACGGCTTTGCCTTCGTTATTGGTAAAGGTATAGCCGGTTAATGAGGATGTATCAATGCTATTTGCTTCGTAGGCAGTTTGCAGATCTTGGGACATACTGGTTGTGGTATCAGAAAGTTGCCAACCGAAACCTTCCAAGTCAAGTTTCCCTGCTCCTGTACAGACAAACTGCCCGTTACTTGATTCTGCCGTTGTGTTTGCCAGTATTTTGTCTAGCCCAACTTTGAGTTCAGCGTCGGTGGCATTGATCACCACAGCTTCCAGCTCTTGGTAAGCGGTGGCAGTCATATCAATGATCTGCCCATTAGCATCACTGCCTACCTGCATGAGGTCGAAACCCTCACCTCCGCTAAAGTGGACTGTAGAACCATCCGTGCTATCGATATCCTCCTTGTCGAAGATTAATATATCGTTGCCGCTACCCGCGAAGATTTGATCCAGTCCATCTCCTCCGTCAAGGATATCATCACCGTCTTGGCCAAAGAGTATATCTGAGCCAGAACCACCACTTAGCGTATCGTTACCGATACCACCGTCAAGAACATCATCATTGCTGCCGCCATCCAGAGAATCATTACCCTCGGCGCCGGAGAGTGAATCATTGCCTGAGCCACCGTAAAGTTTGTCATCTCCTTCCGCACCAAAGAGAGTGTCCGTACCGCTGTCACCGTAGAGTTTATCGTTACCCATCTCTCCGAAGAGGGTATCGTCGTTGCCGCTACCTTTTAGGGTATCATTTCCTTCACCGCCGTAGAGGGTATCGTTACCACTATCGCCTTTAAGGAAGTCATCACCGTCTTCGCCACGAAGAATATCTTCACCGGTGCCACCGTATAACTTGTCGGTGCCATCACTACCTTCGAGGGTATCATTACCCGCGCCACCGTAGAGTTTGTCGTTACCTAAATCGCCCTTGAGGATATCGTCACCGCTCCCCCCTGTAAGGGTATCGTTACCGTCCCCGCCGGAAAGTGAATCGTTTCCGCTTCCAGCCACAAGGCTATCATCGCCTTGGCCACCCGTTAATGTATTGAGACCATCACCGGCATTGATGGTGTCATTGCCCGCTCCGCCATCAATATTGTCGTCGCCAGCCCCTGATATGATGGTGTCATTGCCTGAGCCTGCAACGATGGTATTGGTGCCAGCACCCGCATTAACATTGTTATGGCCATCACCGGTATTGATGGTGTCATTCCCACTGCCAGTTGTTATGCTGTCATTGCCACTACCGCCTTGGACTGTATTGTTACCGTCACCAAGGGTAATAGTGTTATCGCCACCGCTGAGCTCGTTGATCATGTTGTCTCCGTCGTCCGCGGTAATGATGTCGTCACCGGCACCACCATCAATGACGTTATTGCCTTCTCCGGCTTTGATAATATCATCGCCTTCGCCGCCACTAATGTTATCGTTGCCAGCAAAGGTTTCTATCTTATCATCGCCCTCGCCACCGCTAGCGGTATCGTTACCAGAGCCACCATAAATTGTATCCTGTCCATCGCCCCCGATAAGTTGGTTGTTGCCCGCATTACCGTGAAGCTCATCATCTCCTTGGCCACCATCGAGGTTGTCATTGCCTTCACCGGCAAAGAGTTTGTCATCGCCGATACCACCGCTGAGCGTATCGTCGTCATCACCGCCTACCAGGGTATCATTGCCGTCATTGCCAAGTAGGGTATCGTCACCTTCCCCCCCTTCGATCAGATCATCGCCAAGTCCGCCATCCAGGTTGTCATTTCCCCCGGCTCCATAGAGGGTATCATTATCGCTACCTGAGATAGCTGAGTCGTTACCCGCACCGCCATATAGGATGTTGGCACCTTCGCCAAGATCAATGGTATTGTCACCAGCTTCGCCATATACGATGTCATTACCTTCACCGGCATCAATATTATCGTTGCCGTCGCCAGCATAGAGAATGTCATCACCACCACCGCCAGTGATCGTATCTTCATCGGCACCGCCATATAGCGTATCGCTGGCCTCACTACCTATTAGGGTATCATCCCCAGCGCCGCCGAAGATAAGGTGACTACCACCGGTCGCGGCTGTAAGGGTGTCGTCACCGCCTTCGCCTAATACCGTATCAGTACCATCATCGGTAATCGTGTCATTACCTTCGCCACCAGCAAGATAGTCGGCCCCTGCGCCGCCAATCAGAATATCATCGCCACCGCCGCCAAATAGGCTATCGTCACCAGCGCCACCATCGACGATATCATTGCCGTCACCAGCATCAATCTGGTCGATACCATCACCGGCAGAGAGGTTGTCATCACCCGCTCCTGAGAAAATTTGGTCGTTGCCGTCACCGGTGTCGACAGTATCGGCATCTGTGCCGCCATAAACGGTATCCATCCCACTGCCAGTCTGAATGGTATTTTGGCCTGATTCGCCGTAAACCATGTCGTCACCGCTACCGGTGTCGATATTGTCATCACCAGCCCCAGCGTAGACAGTGTCATTACCGGCATTGGCAACGATGGTGTCGTTACCCGCTCCGCCGCCAAGAATATCGTCTTGTTCGCCACTTATGAGCGTATCGTTGCCGCCTTCGCCGTATAGCTCAGACACGCCAGTGCCGCCATCAAGGAGATCGTTGCCTGCACCACCAATTAATAAGTCATCCCCTTCGCCGCCGAGGAGGGTATCATCGCCATCGTCACCAAGAACAATGTCGTCACCTGTACCGGCTGTGATATGGTCATCACCGTCTCCGGCTTCAACGTAATCATTGCCTGTTCCGGTATCGACGGTGTCGTTCCCTTGCCCCGCAAGTACGGTGTCATCACCGATGCCAGTTTGGATAATATCGGTATCAACACCACCGTACACAGCGTCATCGCCGGTTCCTGTTGAAATGGTGTTGGTGCCGGCATCGCCAAAAACAGTATCATTTCCGTCCCCGGTATCGATAGTATCGTCACCGCTACCTGCAAAAACGGTGTCGTCACCGCCAGAGGAGAGGAGGGTATCATTGCCGCTTCCGCCACTGAGCAAGTCATTCTCGTCTTGGCTGATCAGGGTGTCATCACCATCGTCACCGTAGAGCTCAGAGATGCCGCTTCCACCATCAAGTTTGTCGTTGCCAGCACCGCCGACCAGCACATCTTTGCCTTCGCCGCCAGATAGCGTATCGTTGCCAGTTCCTCCGACGAGGGTATCGTTGCCGATGCCACCGGTGAGGGAGTCATCCCCGGTGCCCGCCAACAGGATGTCGTCGCCTTCGCCACCGTCCAGTACATCATCACCTGCAGCGCCTTCCAAGGTGTCATCGCCCTCATTACCAGTCAGCAGATCATTATCTTGTCCGCCGTGGAGATAATCGCTCTCATTGGAGCCGATGAGTGTGTCTTCACCTGCACCGCCGTAAAGCGTTGATGCATTCAGTCCGGCAGAGATATTGTCGTTGCCGTCTTCACCAAAGAGTTGGTTAAACCCGCTCACACCATCGATATTATCGTCACCAGCACCGGCATAGACACTGTCGTTGCCGCTGCCAGCATCGATATTGTCGTTACCGCCACCTGAGAAGACCTCATCATTACCAGAACCTGCCGTGATGGTATCGACACCTTCTCCGGAGAATATATCGTCGTCGCCGCTGTCTGTGATGACGGTATTGTCACCATCACCGGCATACACCACATTATGACCTTCGCCAGCATCGATCTTATCGTCGCCATCTTCGGCATAGATGGTATCGTTATCCAAGCCTGTATCTATGATGTTATTCCCTGAACCGGCAAACACACTGTCATGCCCGTCACCGGTTACAATGGTATCGTCGCCGCTATCGCTGTAGACCATGTCGTCGCCATCACCTGCATTGATGGTGTTGTTACCGGTCTCTCCAAAAATCGTGTCATTGCCGCTGCCGCCATCGATTACATCGTTGCCATCTCCTGCAAAGATAAAATCATCTCCGGCACCCGCATCGATGACATCGTCCCCTTCATTGGCATGGAGTTGGTCGCTACCATCGCCCCCAGAAAGATGATCGTTACCTTCGCCACCATAGAGCTCATCGTGGCCGCTGCCACCGGTGAGGGTATCGTTGCCTATACCGCCGAAGAGTTTGTCATCGCCTTCACCACCATCAACAATATCGTCACCGACCTCACCTAAAACGAGATCGTTGCCGTCCCCGCCGTAGAGGGTGTCGTTATCGTCTCCACCGAGGATAAGGTCATTGTCATCACCGCCTTCAATGAGATCATCCCCAGTTCCGCCCATGATGAAATCATCACCGGCATCGCCCTTGATAATATCGTTGCCAGCATCACCGTGAATTTCATCTTTGCCTTCACCGCCTGATAGGGTATCGGTACCAAGCCCGCCGAACAGTTTGTCATCACCGGCATCTCCGCTTAGGGTATCGTCACCGTCATCCCCCACGAGAATATCAGCACCTTCACCGCCGAAGAGAACATCGTCCCCCAACTCGCCGAGTAACAGGTCGTCTCCATCACCCCCATAGAGGGTATCGTTGTCATCACTGCCCAATAGCGTGTCATTTCCTTCATCACCATAAAGGACATCATCGCCGCTGCCGCCAATACTAACGTCATCGCCGCTGCCGCCTGATAGGATGTCGTTGTTGATGTCACCATCAAGGAAATCGTTTCCAGCTCCGCCACTTAGTGTATCGGCACCTTGTTGGCCGAAAATCGTGTCATTGCCATCGCCTCCGCTGATGGTGTCGTCGTAGATATTATTGGCAATAATATCCACGCTCTCTATATCGGAGATGGGGTCACCTTCGGAGGTCGTTAGGCGAAACGCAATTTCGTCTGTGTTATTGAATTTGTCTTGGGAATAGGTGTAATCAAGGGAGATTTCACCCGTTTCAGAAACCATTGCCGGAACGCGATCAATCACGGTGCCGGAGCTATCAACCAGTTCGACAAGCACTGCGGCATATGTCTCAGTTGTTGTGAAGCGGGTGTTGATAGAGCCAGTTCCGTCAACAAGGTAGTTGCCAAGGCGAGCGGTATGGGAGACTGACTCTTCGGGTTCGCCGGAAGCCGAGTAGCTGTAAACGGTTTGTGCATTGCCCCAACTGTCATCAACGGCTGGTTCTGCAGGGGGATTATCACCGTATTGTACATCGCCAAAGATGGTGTCATCTCCGCTGTCACCGGAGAGCTTATCACTTCCCTCACCACCGACGACAAAGTCATCACCGCCTTTGGCATCAACCTGATCACTGCCAGAGAGAACATCAATGCTGTCGTCTAATTCTGTGCCGGTGACTTTATCGTTGTGTTTAGTTCCTTCCATGCTGACCTCGCTTACTCTCCGGTTTGCAGAGTTATGTTATCCATTGGTTGAATAGAGAGCGGCAAAATATATGCCATGTCCTATTTTATCTGTTATTGGGCATTGTTAGCAGTGCGGTAATAGAAGTACGAGTAAATATGCACCATGTTTCTCTTTGTTTGTCATTTAGAGTAGACGGAATTTCAGACATTACAGTTTGCTTTTGTGAGCATTTTGCACAACGAAGGGGATGGGGGTCTCAAAACGGGAATGAATATGCAATGGTGATAGCACCGTCTTTAAATCGGCCTGTGTTCTCACCACGTTCAGAGGGATGCCAGCGGTTGCCAGAGTAATTGTTGTATTGAATGGTGATAGTGCCAGGTCGCCAATCGAAATAGCCAAATCCATACGTGAAGTCAGGATTCCAAGGCTGTTTTTGGCTTTCATCAAAATAGTAAAAGGCTGTGCCGTTAACGTACCAGTTGCCGCTGATGGCGTACTTGCAACCTAGACTCAGGGTTTTGTGGCCATTCTTGTAACTGGTGGACGCAAGGTCAAAATATTCATGGGTATAGTTGAAATCAATCTGGCATCCAATCGCGCCTTCATCGGTAAAGGTCAGCCAACTTTTTACCGGATCAACAATAGGGAATTTCCAGCCCAGCGACCAAGTACCTTGATCAAAATTGGTGACAGGTTGTTCGTCAGTGGCCTTAAACCTATTCCCCCCGTAATTGGCATACATCAAGCTCAGGGTATAGGGGCGCCAATCGCTATAGCCAAAAACATACGTGAAGTCTGGGTTCCAAGGTTGTTGCTGCTCACTGTCGTGGTAGTAATAAAGGGTTCCTGAAATAAACCAATTGCCCAAAATGGTGTATTTCAAAGAGAGCGTGCCCGTGATGTTGGTGTTGCTCGGGCCATTGGTGGTGTTGGGCGGGATGTTTGCCGCAGGCGTTTCCAGTAACGGATAGCCCAAACCGAGGTTACTGCTCAGGCCGTGGAAAATCGATTGGTCTTTGTTGTCATCCCATTCCTCGAAAGGCAAAGCAAAAGAGCTAGAAACCCCTTTCCAAATTAATGAGCTCTCAGATTCGTTTTCGCTGTCATTCTCCTGTTCTGAGGTTTTGCTTGAAGAGGTGAGCGAGGGGGATTGGGGGGATGGTGCATGCTTTTGGGTTTCGGTGAGGTACTCACCCGCAATAGATAAAGAAGGCATCAAGAGGGTAATACATAGAGAACGGAAATAACTCTTGGCCATAATCCTCTTTTTAGCCTCTTGCGTTAATGCTGAGATATTCGTTAGTTGATAAATTCAATACTGCAATGCTTGCAGAGCAAATATTTGATGTCACGAACAAAATTGCCAACCAATTTTTGTTGTGCCCAATAAAGGTTACTAGAATGTTTGGTATAAGGGAATGGTTGTATATAAATTGACAGGCATATAAAACAAATGCAACATGTTGTTTATACATAAAAAGCATAAAATTGGGGCAGCAACGATGAAAAAAATACTCCTTGTCGATGACAACCGTACAATGTTGCTGTTCATGGAGAAAGTGCTCTCTAAGCGGGGCTTTATTGTCACAACGGCGCAAAATGGGATGCAGGCGTTGGAAATCTTAGAGGCCAGCGAGGATATCCAGTTTGTCCTGAGCGATTGGATGATGCCCGAAATGGATGGTGTCGAGCTTTGCCGCCGAGTGAAAAGGGCGGATTTTGGCCGTTACTTGTTTTTCGTATTGCTTTCGGGAAAGGATGATCAGGAATCTATTATCCACGGTATAAATGCCGGGGCTGATGATTTTGTTGTTAAAGACACCCATGTCGATGAGCTGGTGGCCAGGATAGAAGCGGGGTTCCGAAATCTTGCGCTGCACAATGAAGTCACGTTGAAAAATACGCAGTTGGATGAAGCGTACGCCACCATTAAGAAGGATTTAGAATCGGCGGGGGAATTGCTTAAGCGCTTACTTCCTTCAGACCGTAAGCTAAATGGTGTCGAGTTGAGCTATGTATCTATTCCTAGTGCCCAAATTGGTGGTGATATGCTGGGGTACATGCAGTTGGACGAAGACCATGTTGCTTTCTACTTGCTCGATGTTGCCGGGCACGGCGTCTCTTCCGCACTAATGTCTTTCTCTGTCCAGCAGAGTATCAATGCCAGCAATGAGCGGGGCTCGATTGTGAAATCGGCAACGGACACGCCTCCTTATTATCGGCTTAATGAACCCCATGAAGTGCTCCATCAGTTGAATCAGCGTTACATCAGTACCGATGAAAATATGCTTTATTTCACCATGGTCTACGCCGTGTTGAATATCAAAACAGGAAAAATGGCTTTTGCCGTTGCAGGTCATCCACCATTGGTATGGCTTCATGGCATCAAAGGCGATGCTGAATTTGTTGGGCAAGATAGCTTTGTGGTGGGGGCGTTTGATTTCGTTGAGTATGAGACATCTTATTTGCAGCTTGAGCCTGGGGATAAGCTATGGCTCTATTCCGACGGTATTACTGAAGCAGAAAAAGGGGCGCAGCAATTCTCTGAAGAGGGCTTTAGAAAAGCGGTAATGGAATTGAATGGGCAACCAACAACGTTACAAACAGAATTACTAGTAAATCGCGTGAGAGATTGGCAGCAAGCTGAACAGTTTGAGGACGATGTCAGTGTGCTTGTTGTGGAATGGACTGGATATCTAGAAGGGGAACAACCATGCAATACGAGATTATCAACCAAGGTCAATGCACAATTCTTCAAATAAACGAAGAGCGCTTTGATGCCAAGATGGCACCGAGTTTTAGGCGCGAAGTAGAAAATCTTGTTGGCAATATCGGCGAACATATGATTTTAGATCTGACACACGTTCGGTTTATGGATAGCAGTGGCCTAGGGGCAATAATGGCTGTTTATAAAATACTTAAAGGTAAGAAGATCAGTGTGGTAAATCCTCAAAGGCCTGTGCAAGAACTGCTGAAGCTTACCCGTATGGACAAGCTGATCACCAGTTATGATTCTATTGAAGATGCAGTTGCGACAGCGGTGTAAAGGAGAAAAACAAATGAAAGGAATGATTCTTGCCGCAGGTAAAGGGACCCGTGTAAAACCGATTACCCATATTATTCCTAAGCCGATGATCCCTATATTAGGTAAACCGGTCATGGAGTCCATGATTCAGCTGTTTGCTCAACACGGTATTGATAAAATTGTTGTAAATACCAGTCATCTTGCCGAAGTCATCGAAAACTATTTTGGTGACGGTCACCATTTTAAAGTACAGCTATCATATTCCTATGAAGGCGAAATGGTTGATGGGAAGTTCGTAAGTAAGGCGCTTGGATCTGCTGGTGGGATGAGGAAGATTCAGGATTTCTCGGGCTTTTTCGATGAGACGTTTGTGGTTGTATGTGGTGATGCGTGGATCGATTTGGATTTGACCGAAGCTGTTCGCCGCCATAAGGAAAAAGGTGGAATAGCGACTATTATTACCCGCCAGGTCGCCAATGATGAAGTATCTAAATATGGCGTTGTTGTAACAGATACTTACGGTAAGGTGACTAGTTTCCAAGAAAAACCTGCAATCGAAGATGCGCTTTCTAATGAGATCAATACGGGTATCTATATCTTTGAACCGGCAATCTTTGATTTTATTCCAGAGGGTAAAGAGTTCGATATTGGTAGCGAGCTTTTCCCGAGTTTAGTTGATGCCGGGATCAATTTCTACGCGACGAGTATGGACTTCCAATGGTTGGATGTTGGTAATATTAGCGATATTTGGACGGTTACTAGCGATATTTTATATGGGAAAGTACCGGGTTATCCTATTCCTGGTACGCAGGTTAAACCCAGTGTATGGGTTGGGATTAATACGGTTTTTGATTATGAGAAATGTCAGATCACACCACCTGTTATTATAAGTAGCGGTTGTGAAATAGAACCAGGAGCAATTATTGAAGGGCCGGCAGTTATTGGTGCGAATTGTCGAGTAGAAAGTGGCGCGGTTGTGAAGCATAGTTTGGTTAGTGATTATATTCATATCGCAGCACCTGCATATATTGAAAATAAAACCGTTTTTGGTGATTATTTTATTAGTCATGACGGATTTACCCAGTCACTTGTTGAGCTAGATGCTGTTCATATGTTGAAAGATCGACGTCAGTCATCGCCAATGATGGGGTCAATGGGTTCACTGGCTGCATACGTAGAATCAACGCCAGAAAGTGAAAATGAAGAAATACTAACTAAATAAGTAAGGGACTATAAATGGAAGTGGTCACTGAACGTTTTACCCGTAAATATCATTCTTCACCAGATGTCTCCCGTTGTATTGCTGATGATCTGATAAGTTATTTACGCAAAAATAATGTTGTTCAAGAAACAATAGATCAAGTCGAACTATGCATGGTTGAAGTTGTTAATAATTCCTATGAGCATGCTTATAAGTATTCCGATAACTTGCCGATAGAATTAACTTGTTTTGTGAATTCTCAATCAGAGTTAGTTATTGAAATTTCTGATTATGGTCAATCCATGTCACAAGATGAGTTTAACCGCGCGGTAAAAGGTGAATTTATTGAGCCTGATCCTGATGATCCGGAAACATGGACTACATCAGGTAGGGGGTTCATTATTGTCGTGCAGTTAACGGATGAATTTGAGTACTTTAATACAGAAAAAAGAAACACGTTTAAATTACTTAAACGGACATAGTTGTTAATAAATACAGCAGGGAAGTTATGAGAATAATCCTATTGTGCTTATTATTCTCATTATCTTCGTGTGTGGTTATGCAAGAAGATAATAGTTGGATAGTAACAGAAAAGTCATTAAACGGAGTATGGCAATTCCAACTAGTCAATGGGGAACAGGGACGTTCTGACATTGAACCTTCTGCTATTAGCTCGATGATTGTACCGGGTCATTGGAAAACGGTCGGTTTGGATTATGCGGGAACCGTGAAATACTCTCGGCAAGTCGAATTGGCCCCGCTCTCTGCAAATAGCCGATATTGGCTGATCGTGGGGGCTGCTGATTACGCATCTGATATAACGGTTAACAATCAAGTTCTTTCTCGACAGGAAGGGTATTTTCTCCCGCATCGAACAGAAATAACGTCGGCGATTTTTGCTGGTGATAACCAAGTCGACATATTGGTTCATAGCCCTAATGAGCCCCTTGGCGAAGATTGGTCCTTGAATAAGCATCTGATTAAAGGGGTGCTTAATCATCATGATACCCGTCCTGGCGGAGCGTGGTCAGATCATGGTCAGGATTGGAATTCAGGGGGCATATGGGGAGATGTCTCTATTAGGCAAACGGGGCCTGTTGTAATAAATCAATTAGCGATAGTTCCTCAACTGCTAGAACAAAATGCTCGGCTTCCCAAGCCGGGAAGACGCTGGCCAACAGCGGCTGATATTACGATTGAATTAAATAGCTTGCAGCCAATTGCAACGGAATTGACATTCACCTTGACAGAGCGCGAGACCGGAGAGGTTGAGCAGTGGACTAGCCGGCAGCAATTAGAGATAGGTGACAATACGGTATTGGCAACGGTACCTATTAAGGATCGCCTATTATGGTGGCCTTGGGATTGGGGGAAACCCAACCTGTATGATTTGAGGGTCGACGTTGTTGTTGCAGGCCAAGTTTCCGATCAGCATACGACATCGGCCGGGTTTCGCCAGATTGTATTGGATAGCGATGAGAAGAAATTTCGAATAAACAGTCATCCTTACTTCATTCGGGGGACCAACTACATTGCTAGCCAGTGGCTAGGTGAGGTATCACCTAAACAATATCAAGCCGACCTTGGCTTGATGAAAGAGGCAAATATCAACAGCGTTCGCGTGCATGCCCATGTCGCAGGCAGGGTATTTTATGACTTGGCTGATGAACAAGGGATCTTGGTTTGGCAGGATTTTCCCTTGCAGTGGGGCTATGCGGATACTCCTCAATTGAAGAATGCAGCGACGAAGCAAGCGAAGGCTATGACACAGTTGCTGTCAAACCATCCATCGATTGTTATCTGGTGTGGCCATAATGAACCGCCTTGGGACGCAAGTTGGATGCAGTATAAGTATTCCAGCTATCGTCCAGAGCAAAATGTCGTCCTGACCGATGAGGTCTACCAAACCCTGCGTGATGCCAAGGACGGCAGGGTTGTTCGAAAAGCCTCTTACACCCATGAGCACCCCTGGCTAGGCTGGTATTCGGGCTCGTACCGGGATTATGCTGATTTTTCCCCCCCAATGATTGTGAGTGAATTCGGTGCTCAGGCCATGCCCAATTGGCTCATGGTGCAATCCTTGATTGGCTCATCGTCTCCACCACCATGGCCTTTGAGTGAGGAAGCGTTGGCGACGCTCGCGTATCACAATTATCAATCCCATGAAACACTCAACATAGCCCATATTCAACAAGGTGAATCCCTGTCACAGTTTTGGAATAATTCTCAGGAATATCAAAGGGTAGTAACCAAATTTGCAGCCGAGCATCTAAGGTTGAGAAAGGATAAGGGCATTGCGGCGATTTATCAGTTCATGTTTGTCGATAGCTGGCCTGCGATTACTTGGTCTGTGGTGGATGTGGAGCGGCAGGTGAAACCAGCATATACCGAGTTGGCCATTGCCTATCAGCCTGTGTTGCCTGTTGTCGTTTTCAATCCTCGGGATTTGGTTCCCAAAGTCACGATCATGGCAATCAACGATACATTGCAGGCTTGGGACAATATTAGCCTCGTTGTTCGCAATCGTTATGGGAAGGAGCAATGGCGGTTTGAGGGGTTGACTCTAGCCCCTAACCAGATCCAGATATTGGTAGAGAACAAGGTGCTTGCTGGATTGTCTGCCGCAATGGAAATAGTGCTATTAGACAGCAGTGGAGAGGTTTTGGCTGTTAACCAATACCGGGCAGAAGATTTTTGAGGGACGATTCATGGACAGCTCGACGGTTTACTCACGGTTATCAATGATATTGGCTGGCGTAGTGCTGGTGTCTGGTGCTCATGCCAGTGTGGAATCTATTGTGGTGAATCAGGTCGGTTATCTGGAATCAGCTGACAAATCGGGATATATCATTAGTCGCTCTGATGAGTCTCTGCCTCCTGTAGCATTGCGTTCCCTATCTGGAGAGCCGGGTTTAGCATCACTGCCTATAAAGGCAATGCCGAAATTGGCCGATGGGCGCCATGTGAGCCTTGTTGATTTTAGTAAAGTTGAACATCCCGGCTGGTATCAGCTTGAGTCTGGGGATATTTCATCAGTTCCGTTTGCAATAGGGTCGGATAACTATCGTGATTTGAACCAGAGGCTGGTACATGCCCTGTATTTACAGCGTTCAGGAACTGAGGTAAGAGAAGCGGTTACCGGGATGATGCGCCCGCCGAGCCATATGAACGATGGTGTCATTTATCGTAGTGATGCATTTAACAAATCAGGGAGTCGCCAAGATACGACAGGCGGTTGGTATGATGCTGGCGATTTCGGTAAATATGTCGCGACAACAACGGTAACTGTTGCTCGTTTATTGGAAGCTTACCGCCAGTCACCGGCGTTGTTCTCTGGCTATCATTATCGTGGCAGTCAGTTACCCGCAGTGCTTGATGAGTCTATTTATGCACTAGAATGGCTGAGGAAAATGCAACGTGTAGATGGTGCTGTGTACCGGAAGGTTTCAGGTGCGCAATGGCCAGCTAAAATTGCGCCTTGGCAAGATCTTCAACCTCGTTATATCTACGGTGTGAGCACGCCTGAAACAGCCAAATTTGCGGCAACAATGGCATTTGCTGCAAGGGTTATAAAGCCGTTTAACCATGATTTGTCTCGTCAGTATCTCTCCGCGGCCATTCATGCAGCCAATTACTTGTCACAGCATCCCGAGCAATATATTGATTGGCAGCCTGGCGACGACAGTGGTTCTGGCCCCTATGTTAAAAACAAGCATGATATGGAGCCTTCCTTGGAGACCGACGCCGATGATCGGCTGTGGGCCTATGCCGAGCTTTATTTAACGACCGGCCAAGATAAATATTTGCAGCAGTTTGAAAATCTGTACCAATCAGATCTTCTGGAAATTTTCGAATGGAAAAACCCTGCACTGATGGGGGTATGGCACCTTGTTGAAGCGGTGGACTCACCATTTACAGCCCAATTAGTGACTGACCTTGATGCGGTGGCCGAGCGTTATCACCAACAGGCATTGCAATCACCATTTTATGTTGCCAACCAACGTTTTATTTGGGGCTCGAACAAGATGACGGCTGAAGCTGGCATTTTGATGGCTTGGGCCGATCTGGCGACGGGTAAAGTGGAACGGCGTCAGAGCGTTCAGTCTCAAATGGATTACGTATTGGGTGCTAACCCGTTCAATATGAGCTACGTCACGGCAAGCGGAACGTATGCCGTTAAAAACCTGCACCACTTATACCAAATAGCGACAGGCGTTTCTCTGCCGGGCTTTATGGTTGGGGGGCCAAATGAAATGGCTCAGGCGGGTGTTGCACCAAAGAATTTAGGCATGCTGAGTTATATCGACAGCGATCGTTCGTATGCGGTTAATGAGTTCGCGATAGATTACAACGCCAGCCTGATTGGCTTGATTGCAGTTCACCAAGCTTATTTTAACCGTCGATAACGGGAGCAATACGGATGGATTTTTATTTCAAGGAATTTGAGCACCGTAAGCCGCCAGAGCCCGTGCCACATAGTATGCCAAGAGAGTTGTTATATCAGTACTTGGCAACCTGCAATCTGACTCTTGGGATTTGGTATTTATGGTGGCGCTGGAGTTTTGCGCTTAACTACGATGCGATGTGGTTTTCGTTTCCGCTGGTATTTGCGGAGTCCTGTGCCTTTATTGGATCGGTTTTGTTCACATTTAACCTGTGGAAGACCAAGGATGAGCCTCGAAAATCGCCGCCCCATACTATCAACGAGTGTGTCGCGGCCGATAGTCCGGAAGCGGGGGAAAAGCGGCCAATTAGTATTGACGTATTTTTCCCCACTTACGATGAAGAGCCCGAGTTAGTTAAGCTGAGTATCGAGGATGCTCAAAAAATCCGCTATCCACATGATATTGAAATGAAGATCTTTATCTTGGATGACGGCCGGCGGCCGACAATGCAGGCTTTGGCTACTGAAATGGGGGTTGAGTACATTACCCGAGACAACAACGTGGGTTTCAAGGCGGGGAATTTGAGAAATGCCCTCGAGCAGACCTACGGTGATTTTATTGTGATTTGTGATGCTGATACACGACCATTTCCGACCATTCTTGAACATACCATGGGGTATTTCCGTGATCCTGACGTTGCTTGGGTACAAACACCGCAGTGGTTTTTCGACTTGCCGGAAGGTGAGCGCCTGCCTCAGTGGTTAGGGCGTAAGTTAGGTCGCTGGGCATCTGGCCTTGGTCGCGGGGTTGAGCGCTTATATGGGCCGATAAAAATTGGCGAAGACCCGTTTGTGAATGATCCGCAAATGTTTTATGACGTGATCCAACGCCGCCGTAACTGGGTGAATGCATCGTTTTGCTGTGGGGCGGGTTCCATCCACCGTCGCGAGGCGGTGATGGAAGCCGCCTTGCGGAGTTACAGCGAGCAAATCAGTAAAGAGCAGTCAGAAATTGAGAAACAGATCCGCAAGATCACCAAGGAAAAGCATGTTGAGAAATCCGTTTCTGACAATTTACGGCAGGAAATTATTTTCGATACGGAGTTCACGCCATACAAATTCCACGTCTCTGAGGATATCTATACCTCGATTGTGCTCCACTCGGATACTGAGCGTAATTGGCGTTCCGTTATGCACCCGCAGGTCGAGAGCAAGATGCTTTCCCCTCAGGATCTCCAGACATGGACGGTGCAGCGTTTCAAGTACTCAGGCGGTTCGATAGATATCTTTATGAATGATAACCCACTGTTCCGTAAGGGTATGGGGTTAAAACAAAAGCTTATGTATGGGGCGAGTTTCTGGTCGAACTTGTCGGCTATCTGGAACATCATTTTCCTGACCTGTCCAATCATTTACTTCTTTACCAGTATTGCGCCAGTCAGCGCCTATGATGTGACCTTCTACTTGCATTTTATTCCTTATGTCTTGACGGCCGAATTGGCCATGATGATAGGGACGTGGGGGGTAGCGGGCTACAAGGGGAAAACCAACTTCCTTTCTTTCTTCCCGGTGAATATGCGGGCTTTGTGGACGGTGCTCAGGGGGCAGAAAATTAGTTTCCCTGCAACGCCGAAGGAGAGGCAAGACGGGACATTTGGCCATTTGGTGATTCCGCAGAAGATCATTTTTGGCCTGAGTTTAATTAGCATGGCCTTTGCGTGGTTCTGCTATTTCACTGGGATGTTTGGCAGTTACTCACTTGGCGGTCTGATATTCAATAGTTTTTGGACAATCAATAATATGATGGCGATGTGGGGCATGATTGCCGCAGCCTATTGGACACCACCACCGTCAGCCAAGAAGCAAGAGCAAGGCTCAGAGGAGTTGGAATATGGAATTTAAACAAGCTGTGGTGAATGCTAGGCACCATATTGTGTTCTTGCTAGGCCTGTTTACGGCGTTGGCTATCGCATTGACCATTGAAAATCGTGATTATGGCCGGATTTTAGGCAACATTACTTTTGAGGCAACGGAAGAAATCCCGGTCAGGGATAGCCGCGTATTGACTGAGGACGAATATATTTGGGCTGGAACGGCTTGGACTTATTTTGAAAATAATTACCAAGAAAATACTGGGTTGGTTAATTCGGTCGATGGTTATCCGTCTACGACGATGTGGGATACGGCTTCGTATATGATGGGGCTGCTATCTGCCGAGCGGCTGAATATTATTAGTCAGGGCAAGTTTGAGTTACGCATGGAGAAGGTGTTGGATACGCTGGCCCGTTTACCTCTTATTGACGGTAAGTTACCGAACAAGGCCTACAATACCCAAACGTTGCAAATGGTCGATTATACAAACCAACCTGTCGAAAATGGCATTGGCTGGTCGGCAATCGATATCGGCCGGATTTTGGTGCCGCTTAATATCATGGTTTGGCAATACCCGCAGTTTAACCAGCAGGTTAATGATGTGCTCAATCATTGGGATGTGAGTGCCATGATTATCGATGGTTATCTGTACGGCTCGCGTCCCAACTCTGATGGTTCCGGTATGGAACTGGTTCAGGAAGGTCGAATTGGCTATGAAGAGTATGCGTCGAAAGCCATGTCATTGATGGGGCGAGATGTTTTCAATGCAATGAAATACATTGATTATCTTGAAATGCGACAAATCGATGGCGTTGATATTCCGACGGATTTGCGTGATCCCGCCAAATACCATGCACACAACTATGTCGTGAGTGAGTCCTATATTCTTGACAGTTTGGAGTTCGGTGCCGACAGCGTTTCTAAGATTTTTGCTCACCGTGTTTATAAGGCGCAGGAAAATCGCTATGAGCGTACGGGGATATTGACGGCTGTCAGCGAAGATAACGTCGATGAGGCACCGTATTTTGTCTATAACACCGTGTTTTCAGACGGTAAGGAATGGAATGCGATCTCTGATCAGGGGGATGATGCCTCCCATTTGAAGACACTGTCGACCAAAGCGGCATTCGGTTGGTATGCGCTGTATGACACCCCTTATACCGAATTGTTGATCGATGATGCCAAAGATTTGTTTTCTAAAGACAAGGGATGGTATTCAGGCCGTTACGAGCTGGATGGGCGTGTGAATAAAGCGGTGACTGCCAATACAAACGGGATTGTTTTGGAGTCATTGGCATATATCGAAAACGGTTCATTACTGAACGTAGGTGTTAGGTAAGGCGCAATCAGGGTAGGGAGTATCGTATGCGTTATATCACCGTGTGCTTATTGGGCTTGCTGGCCACTGGTTGCGGAAATAAATACAACAGTTTTTCGGACGATGTTATTGAGCGAAAGAGTCACTGGAGTATACCGAAAGCACGTTCTGGACAGCTGACTGAAAAAGAAATGGATATGGCCAGGATTGCCTGGAAGTATTTTGAAAATAATTATCAGGAATCAACAGGTCTGGTTAATGCAGTAAATAATTATCCGTCAGTTACGTGGTGGGATGCGGCTTCCTATATGGCCGGTATGGTTAGCGCATACGAGTTGGGGATTATAGAAAAAGAGGAGTTTGACAGACGTTTTATCCGGATGCTGACAACCCTGAATACTTTGGATTTGTTTAAGGGGGAATTGCCGAACAAGGCCTATAACACGCAAACGGCGGCGAAGGTAGACTATGCCAACCAGCCCGGTGAAATCGGTTATTCGGCATTGGATCTTGGACGGTTGTTGATTTGGCTGCACATTATTAAACACCGTTATCCTGAATACGCCACCGGGATTGATTCGGCTGTGCTGCGTTGGAACTTCTGCAATGTGGTGGACGAAAACGGCACGATGTTTGGTGCGTTGCAGGAAAAGGATAAGCCTGTGCAGTATTTGCAGGAAGGGCGACTTGGTTATGAGGAGTATGCCGCGAAAGGTTTTCAACTGTGGGGCTTTGATACAACACAAGCATCAATGCCCGAGCCCTATAGCACCATTAACCTTTATGGATACGATGTGCCTTATGATACCCGAGACCCTCGTAAGCTGAAGGCGCATAGCTATGTTGTGACAGAAAGCTATGTGCTTGATGGTATTGAAATGGGCTGGGATCTCACCGAGGACCGCAGTGGTCACGACCATAACTACTCCAATGATTGGATAGCGGAGTTTGCCCTCCAGATTTACCGGGTTCAGGAAGAGCGTTACAAGCAAACAGGTATCATTACGGCAAGAACAGAGCACCAGTTGGCCGGCGCGCCGTATTTTGTGTATGACACGATTTATACCGATGGTTTTGCATGGAATACGATTGCGGAAAATGGAGAGTTCCTACCCCAGTTTGCGGCTGTTGCCATCAAGGGCGCGATGGGGATGTGGGTATTATGGGACACCGATTATACTGATTTGCTGTTTGATCATGTGTCGCACTTGTACGATCGAGAAAAAGGATTTTACGAGGGGATTTTTGAAAACGGTACGGGCCTTATCAATACCTTCACATCGAATAATAACGGTATAACGTTGGAAATCCTGCTTTATAAGCAACAAGGCAAGTTATTGCAGTATCAAGATAATGTTGCCCCAAGTCTGTGGGAAAAAGCGCTGGAGTCACCGTTTGGTTATGAGGGGCAGTGTTTGCCTCGTAAGAAGCCTAATCAGGGCTAGTTGTCGCTGGTGGGAGTAGTGCTTTTGAGCCGATGGAAGGTGCATTCGTTATTATCTGTTGCTTTGGCGCTGTCTGTGTCTGCGTGCGGCGTGGTTTATAACGGTGTGCAAGATGGGATCACCACGGTCAATGAATCACAGATATTCAGGCAGGGCCGTTACGGTGGCTTGAGTGAACAGGAGCTAGAGTGGGCAAGAATCGCATGGAAGTACGTTGAGAATAATACCAATTTGACAACCGGGTTGGTGAATGCGCTGGATAATTACCCCACCATAAACATGTCCAATCTTGCCGACTATCTTGTCGCGTTGATGGCGGCTCGTGAATTCGAATTTATTACCAGCAAAGAGCATGACGAGCGCCTGACATTGGTGCTTGGTTTTCTCAATGAAATGCCACTTGGCTTAACTGGAGTGCCCAACAAGGTCTATAGCACCAATACGTCCCAAATGGTCAATTATGCAAATCAGCCTGCCGAGTTGGGGTGGTCTTCTATTGATATTGGCCGTTTGTTAATTGTGCTGGCAATGACAAAACAACGTTATCCAGAGTTTTCGGAATATGTCGATAAGGCTGTGTTGCGCTGGAACTTCTGTGAACTGGTGACGCAAGATGGTGAGTTGTACGGTGGTACGGTTCATGAAGGGCAGGTTCACCGGTATAAAGAAGGCCGATTGGGCATCGAAGAGTATACCTCGTATGGTTATCTGGATTGGCATGTGGTACCGCAAAAAGCCATGATGCTAGAGCCTTACGAGGTTGTGACAATCAATGGTATTGATTTGTTGTTTGATGGTCGTGATCCCCGGCATTACGACGTATTGCGCCCGGTTTACAGCACGCCTTATTTATTGATGGGGATGGAATTCAACTGGGACAATATTGACGATACTCGAAGTAGCGATGCTGAGCATACCAACCATACACTTTCTGCTATGGCGGATTCAGTTTATAGGCTTCAGCAATCTCGCTGGGAACAAGACAGGATCTATACCGCGCGGGGCGAGCATGTTGTAAGCGGTCCTCCTTATTTTGTTTATGACAGCATTTATGCATTGGGTACCCCGTGGATCAGTGTGGCTGAGGATGGCAGTGATCATGACGAAAAGGCGTTGGTCTCGACCCGGGTTGCTTTTCAGATGTGGGTGCTGTGGAAAACCGACTATACCGATAAATTGCTGACGTTGGTGCAGGAGTTATACGACCCTGAGCGTGGTTGGTACGAAGGGCGTTATGAGCTTACTAGTAGTTATGAGAAAAGCATCAGTTTGCAGACAAATGCCGGGGTACTCCAAGCTTTGTTGTATAAAGCAAATGGTAAGTTGTATCAGCCAAAGGGCAGCAGGGAATACCGCGATGTGCAGTTCGACTCTCGCTTTTATCATCCTGGCAAATGTTTGGTGGAGACATTTCGATGAGACGGCTTCGTACCTTGTTTTATTGTAGTTGTTGGATGTTATGGTCTGCGGTTTTACTGGCTTCGCCGATGGAAGTTGAACTTAGTTATTTTTCCAAGGCCAGCCATTTGGCCAATGCCGGTAAATACCACCAAGCTGCCGAACAGTGGCATCGGTTGACGATTGTAATTTTGAGTTCTGAGGCGAAATTGGGACGCAAGCGGATGTGGCAATATGCTGGATTGTCTGAAGCACTGGCAGCCATTGCTGCGGATAAGGCTAATGATGCCGTCGCCTATCAATATTGGGCTGATAGTACTCGCTATTTGATGACAGGGGGAACAACGTGGGAACGTGTCCGCAAGTCCCTCCATCGACGTTATGAGCATGCAAGCACGTTGCTTTCAACCCAGTTGCAAGTTGCCGATTTGGCCTCGGGAATGGATAGCCAGTGGGAGCAGGATTATGTTGTTTTGCAAACATGGGAACAAAAACTTGGGGTCTTTCACTTTCAGAGTCCGAAGTTAGGATTGAGTGATCATACGCAAGCGGATCGAGTTATGCCACAGTCAGTGCCATCAGTACCGGCATATCAACCCGCAGCCGTTTCTATTCAGGGCAAAAAGAAACTCAGTGGTATGAGTAACGCTTTTAGTCATGAGCAGCAATTTGCTCCAACTAACGTTGAGGCAGATAGCCCCAGTGCGAAACAGACAGAGGTTGCTCCGTTATCGGAGCAAAAAAGCACAAAAGATATTGAGCCAAATAAGGTTAGTCGTCAATTATCGACAGGCGAGTCATCCATTATTGTCGAAACCGCTCCGGTGATGAGTAAAGGTTTTATTGTGACACCCGAAAAAGAGACAAGAAGCCGTGCAGCTGGATTGATTGATAATAATAGCCCGTCGTCTGCAGCAAAGCATGATGCCCAAGCCCAAGCCCAAGCCCAAGCCCAAGCCCAAGCCCAAGCCCAAGCCCAAGAGAATACTGAAGTGGCGCCGACGACCGTACAGTTGGTGGTTGAACCTTTAGAGTTCAAAGAGCAACCCGCAGGGGAAGTGAAATCGTCTTTCAAAAGTGAGAAGGTAGAACAGATAAAATCCCCAGCACCGCAATTGATTCCCAAAGCCAACGTGAGTGCCAACGATCCTCCGCCTGTTGAGTCTAATCAGCGGCGTAGTTTTTATCCGGTCCAGTAAAAATAAGAGACGGGTACGGAGTTTGTTATTCCTTAAAGGAATTGCCATCACAAAATCGTAACTTAATGCAATTATTTGCTTAATAAATTTTGAGTTCTAAATCGCGATTACTACCCTTAATTTAAACCCTGTTGGTGTTGTCTGGGTGAGAAGTGTAAGTGGAATTGCCATGAGGGACTCGTGATGACAGCAGCAAAAAAAATAGTTTTGGACGCGTTAGCGCAAGCACAGGATAAATTTGATTTGACGGATAGCCGTCACCAGAAACGCCTGTTGGCCTTGGCCAATACACTGTATTGCCTTACCGATGTCCCTACGGCTTATTACCATCAATTGCTGCTTGAGCGAGATTGTCCTTTAGAATTTCGATTGGCTGTGAAGTTGGTTGAATCGAAAAGATATGTACTGAAATTAACTCGCCCTATTTCTGTCGGGGTTGTCTTCGCGATGTGGGGGGAACAAAATCGTCTGCTTCCGAAATCGACTGAAAACCCTAATGGTGAAGATTCGTTGCGGGTGAAAATCAACCAGCTCAATTGGATCACTCAAGGCTCGGTTGTTGATTGGCATCTCTATCCCGTCGATGATGGCTGCCCTTATGATAGTGCAGGGATTGCCGAGTCGTTGCTTGAATCACACCCTGATAAGCAGAAAGTTACGGTGCTACGCTTGGCCGAGGCTCTACCGGCGAGAGTCGGGCCATTATTGAATCTCTCCAATGTGGATGACTCTCGTAAGGGGGGCGCGATTATTTATGGTTGTCAGCAGGCGCTAAACGATAAGCGAGATTGTGTTATATATACCGATGCGGATAATTCGGTACATTTAGGACAGCTTGGATTGCTTTTACGACCTTATATCGTCGATCGGGCCAAAGTGGTCTTGGGCAATAGAAAGCATCCGGATTCAATACTGATTAAGCAGGAAGAACGTTGGGGGGTAGGCATTAAAACGTTGCGCCATATGCAACGAATGATTGGTCGAGAAATTTTCCGTAATAATATCTGCGATACTCAAGCTGCATTTAAATTATATGACAGGCATGTTATTGCCGATATACTCGCCAACCCAACGGTTTATGATTTCTCATTTGATACTGATTGGATTTTTGCGGCGATGAAAGCGGAATATTTGATGGAAACCGTACCCTTTGCGTTTATTGATTCTGTCGCTGAGTCCGCATCTGTGATCCAGGGGCCTATGACAACATGGTATACCTTGCTCAGCGGCTTGGCCAAAGCGGCTCAGGCACGAGGTATTGACCATAACCATCAGATGGTGGCTGTTTTCGAAAATCATATTCATAGCCATGAAGACTTAGAAAAGATTATTGATCTCTTACCGCCGCAGTTGATGGAGGTTGATGATGATGAGCTGGGTGATCCCCTCTTGTTCCCACCCTCTGAAATTGAGCAGTGGCTGAGGGAAGTAAAGCAATCACCGCAAGCTCTGGTATCCTAAGCAACCGCTTGGTTGACTTAAACAGCAGCAGGGTATTAAGCCCTGCTGTTAATGTTGAGTAGGGTATAAAATAGCGTTATAAGCCTCGGCTTTTGTATCGGAGAAACGGTCGGTATAACAACTCTGTTTTTCCGCATCACAGTACACTTTGTTGCTCATTGAATAGCGAGTTGTGTCAAAGTTACTGCTTCCCACTTTATCAACCATCGCCATCATTTTGTCTTGTGCGGCTTGACCGAGAAACTCTTTGGTAAATTCCATGGAGATTCCATAGCTATCGGCACAAAATCCTGCTTTTTTGTCACATATAACACCCTGATCAGGTGAGTAAACATTTTCAGATAGCTGTGTTGATGCACTGGTTATGCTTGATACCATTAGTAAGGCCGCAGGTAGAATAAGTAGACCTGACATTTTTTTCATAGTTCGCTCTCTAGGACGGTGAGTAAGGGCTTCGGTACGAAAATCGTGCCGTGTTAAGCTGTGTGAAATTCCTTTAGGGAATTATACACCCGATGTTTTTTGTGAGGTTGTGAAAACGCATCTTGAATTAGCTTAGATATACTTGAATCTATCAATAGTGCAGTAAGAGAAGGATAGGGTATGAATTGGTATATCGCTGTATTGAAGAAATATGCGGTCTTTAATGGTAGGGCTAGGCGTCAAGAGTATTGGTATTTCCTTCTGTTTAATGTACTTATTGCTGTTTGTTTGTCACTGATCGATACCTACATTATCAATCCATTGCTGGGTATACCGGCTGGTACCGAAGAGGGGGGATTATTGAGTTCAGTCTATTCTCTAGCGGTGTTGGTACCGAGCATTGCCGTGGGCGTACGTCGCTTGCATGATATAGGAAAGAGTGGATGGTGGCTGCTGATTAGTTTGATCCCGCTAATTGGTGTTTTGGTATTGGTGTATTTCTTCGTTCAGGATAGCCATCCTGAGGCGAACGAGTATGGGCCGAATCCCAAAGATTCGCACGCTTCCAATATTGCTATATAGCTTGCTGATAGTGCGATTTCATTGTATTTCGCACTGGCTCGCTTGTCTTAAATTTAAGAATATCGATGTTATTTGATATGCGTAAGGTTCCGTATTAAACGGCAATGATTTGATTTGGCATTGTATTTCAATATTGAGCTAAGGCCTCACATCTGAAGCTAATTCTTAATTCATCTACAGTATAAATGTCTGTTTGGTGCATCTTGTTGTCGAGGTGCAACAAGTAACACAGATTCAAAGTTGGCGGGTAACAAATGAATGATGCCAGCGATATACGTGGAGTATCAAGATGAAAAAGAAAACTCTAACCCTTTTGCTCACAGCAATGTGTGTGGGGTTGTCTGGAGTGAGTGTGGCTTCGGGCAAATATGATCGCGATGACGATGATGATGATCGGTATTATCATCAGAGTTATTCGGATAGTGATGAGACAGACAGTAAGTATGATGACGACGATGATGACAAAGGTTCGTATTCTTCACACTATACATCCTCATATACGCATTCTAGCAACACTTATCATAGTCATAGTTATGATGACTCATCAGACAGTGATTCTGGATCATCAAAGCGGCTTGTCTTGAATCTGGTGGGTACAGGGAAAATGTATGAAGGTGAGGTTCCAGACATCGACGGAGATGAGGTGCCAGATCCTGCCATATGTTTTGATGTTGGATTAAAGGATCATGCAACTGGAGAGTTTATTGGTTCGGCGACTGATTGCTTATCTGAAATCACGCCAGAAGGTGATGGCCTTAAGCTCATTGGTACGACTTTCTTTTATCTTCCTGATGGCCTAATCGTGAGTCGGGGATTAACGACGGTTCAACCTGCTTTGCAAGAAACGGTGACGCCTGAAGGCAATACGGTGACCCATATCACAGGGGCGGCCAGTGATAAAAATAGTATCCTCAAGGGGTATGGTGAGTACTGGCGGCACAAAGGGACAGTAAGGCTTTCGGGGATGGTTGATCTTACCAATTTTGCCGGTAATGTCGGTGATCCGATGTTTTTTGATTGCCTGTTTGTTCTTAATATTCAAGAAAAAAGTGTGAAATGGCCATATTGGTATAACTGGTACCGACATCAACACTATCAAGATGACAGTTATGATCGTCGATATCATCATGACGACAGTGGCAAGGACGTAGGGTATAGGGACAAAGATAAGTCATCAGATTACTGAGTTGCGCCATCTGCCTACATCATGACGGCGTGTAGGCAGATGGTATTTCTTGGTTGCTTTTGGAAAGAGTGGCTTATTGGGCGTATGTGTAAGTACGGTATCCGCCAATAAGGTTACGGGCTTTGTAGCCATTGTTGACTAACTGGCGGTATGCGACGTTGCCACGCAGGCCGACAGCACAGTAGATGATGATCTCTTTGTCTTTCGGCAATTCGTCCATGCATTGGCGTAATTGGTCTACCGGGATGTTGATGGCTCCGTCGATAAAGCCCATATTTTTGAGCTCACCAGGATTGCGAACATCGAGCAGCAGTTGATTGTCATTGAGCTTGTCTATTTCATCAAAGTGAATCGGGGTGCTGTCACCTTTGATAATATTGGTGGCGACGAAAGCTGCTTGGTTTATCACGTCCTTGGCACTGCCATAGGGTGGTGCGTATGTCAGTTCTAGATGTTGCAGCTGCTCGACCGTCATTCCTGCACGTTGTGCCACCGCCATGACATCGATACGTTTGTCGACGCCATCTTTACCGACTGCTTGTGCCCCGAAAATCTTGCCACTTTGTGGGTCAAACAGCATCTTGAACGACACAGTTTCTGCTCCGGGATAGTAGCTCGCGTGGCTGGCGGTGTGGACGTATACTTTCTCGTACGCAATACCATCACGTTTAAGCTGCTTTTCGTTTTTGCCCGTAGAGGCAACAGCTAAGTCGAAGATCTTGCAGATTGCCGTGCCCTGAGTACCTTGATAGGTCTCACTGCGGCCAAGCATATTATCTGCCGCCATACGGCCTTGACGGTTGGCAGGGCCAGCAAGCGGAACAAGTGTTTGTGCGCCCGTCACAAAGTCCTTCTCTTCGACGGCATCACCCACGGCATAAATAGCAGGATCACTGGTCTGCATCATGTCGTTGGTATAAATGCCACCTAGTTCGCCAATCTGCAGACCGGCATCCTGTGCCAACTTGGTCTCGGGACGAACACCAACAGCCATGATTAGAATATCGGTAATGAGTGTTTCACCATTGCTTAATGTCAGGCTTAAATGGCCTGTGTTATCAGGTTGGCTGTCTTGATCTGATATCTGATACTCAACGGCCGTAAGTGCAGTCCCTAATTTAAGATCTACACCTTTGTCGCGGATTTCAGCGTGGGCAAACCCCGCCATCTCCCTATCGACAGGCGTCATTACTTGGTCTGCCATCTCGATGAGTGTGGTGTTTATACCTAGCTGGTGGAACGCTTCCATCATTTCTAGGCCGATAAAGCCACCGCCCACGACAGTAGCATGCTTGGGTTTATTTGACTGGAGCGTTTGAATGATGCGATCCATATCAGGAATGTTACGCAGCGAATGTGTCAGCGGGTTATAGATTCCCGGAATCGGCGGGATGACAGGTCCGGCTCCAGGGCTGAGTAATAGAAAATCGTAGGTCTCGGAATACTCACTGCCATCAACAAGATTTTTAACCGTTACGGTCTTGTTCTGACGATCGATGGCAATAACCTCATTCATTACCCGAACGTCAACATTGAAACGCGCCAAGAAGCTCTCTGGCGTTTGCAGGAGTAATTTGCTTCTATCCTTAATATCTCCGCTGATATGGTAAGGCAATCCACAATTAGCAAATGAAACAAAGTGGCCTCTTTCGAACATGATGATTTCGGCATCTTCGCTTAGTCGTCGTGCTCGAGCTGCTGCCGACGCCCCACCTGCAACACCGCCGATAATTAAAATCTTGGTCATACGATTCCCTTTTTCACAGATCGCCAAGTTGGCAATGACAATATTAGGGCTACTATAAAAACATTCATTGCACTTGTCTAATTTAGTTTTTTCTAATTTAGTGTTGACTAATTATATGCCCTGAGTAACTCTGTAAAAAGAGTCATCCAAAACACGATACCTTGGAGTGGTACTGTGGAAAAATGTGGATAGATACAGGCAGGCATTTTGGTGGAGGAACCGTGATGAGTATTGAAATTCCGTGGTTGGCCTTAGTGGGAGGGATGCTGTTGGGTACATCGGCATTGCTGCTGCTTTTGTTTAGCGGTCGTATAGCTGGGATTAGTGGGATAGTCTCCGGAGCAATGAATACGGAATCACCTCAGGCCGAGCGTAGTTGGCGCTGGTTGTTTTTGTTGGGTATGGTGTTGGCCGGATTGGTGACGCCTTATTTTGGTGTTTCGTTGCCGGAGAGTTTGCCTGTTAGTAACCCCTTGGTCATAGTCATAGCGGGATTATTGGTGGGGATGGGGACACGTTTGGGCAATGGCTGTACCAGCGGCCACGGAATTTGTGGTCTTGGGCGTTTGTCGAAGCGTTCAGTGGTTGCTACCGGGGTATTTATGGCCGTGGCTGTGATTACAACCTACCTGCGTTTATACATTGTCTGAGGAGTGGGCTATGTCGTTTAGAGTTATGATGGTTTCATTGGTGTCGGGATTGTTGTTTGGATTTGGGATGATGCTGTCCGGAATGGTTGATCCCGCGAAGGTAATCGGTTTTCTGGATATATCCGGTCAATGGGATCCTCGCTTAGCCTTCGTCATGGGGGGAGCGCTGTTGGTTTTTGCTCCGGGTTACTGGTTGCTCGTACGCAGGCGGCAACAGCCAGTCTTGGGTGGAGCATTTAACTTACCAACCTCCACAATACTGGACAAAAAGCTGTTGCTTGGCGCGACAATGTTCGGTGTGGGTTGGGGGATGGCGGGCATTTGTCCTGGGCCTGCGGTTACCTCCATCTCGGGTCTGAATCCGGCCATGATTATATTTTTGGCAGCACTGCTGCTAGGGATGAAAATAGCGCCATTGGGGGAGCGGTTAATGGTTAAACAAACCACCTGAATGCTAGTGATGATAGCTGTGTTTTTGTGATCTATATCAAGTTTATGTAACGTGCTGCAAAAAAATGCCAAATGCCTGTTGATGTAGGACAGATAGCCGGATAAGTTGCTTAATGACCAAACAAAGACAGGCTAATCATAGGATGATTACCTGATACTCAGGGAAATATCGTTTTTTGGAGTACGATACATGAACACGCACCCCACTGGGCGGCATAATTCTGCCCCTATACATTCTATAACCCCCTCTATCAAGCAGAGTCTTGCCCATAAGACTTCTGAGCATTTTCAGTTTTACGGTTTTATCACCGCATTTCGATTTAGCCACTTTAGCTATTAATCCATAGCTATAGCTTGCCGTTTGGCATGGTGGTCTTCTTCACTGTCCTTTTTTAATGCTTTGTACATTGCGGATGCGATGGGCATTGCGATAACTGTTGAGATTTAAATCGTGAACCTGAAATTAGTTGGAAGTTCTTTAATTATCGCGGGTACCGCATTAGGTGCCGGTATGTTGGCCATTCCTATGGTGCTGGCTCAATTTGGCTTGGTGTGGGGCACGCTATTGATGCTCTTTATCTGGTTGGGTACCACCTATGCGGCATTATTGCTGCTTGAAGCCAGTATCAAAGCAGGTGGTGGCTTGGGTATGAATACCATCGCACGTAAGACACTGGGTAAAGGTGGTCAGGTTGTGACAAATGGCCTTTTGTACGCCTTGCTAGTTTGTCTGCTGATGGCTTATATCATTGGTGCGGGTGATTTGCTGAAGAAATTGCTATCAGGAATCGGCCTTGAGTTTACTATGCTGCAAAGCCAGATTGTCTTCACTGTACTGGCAGGTTTGGTGGTCGCAGCCGGGACGGCAACTGTGGATAAGATTAACCGTATCCTATTTGCCATCATGGTGCTGATGCTGGCGGTTACTCTAATGTCATTGGTACCGACCATGACGGTGGATAACTTGATGTTGGCGACAAGCGACAGTAAGGTTGCGTTGATCAAGACAAGTTCGGTGCTGTTCACCAGTTTCGGCTTTATGGTTGTGATTCCTTCACTGGTGACATACAACGAGGGGGCCAGCCATAAGCAATTGCGTAATATGGTTATCGTGGGTTCGATGATCCCGTTGGTTAGCTACCTACTGTGGCTATATGCTGCAATGGGTAATCTGAATGCTGATCAAATGGTGGGTTTCTCGAATGTCTCTGAGCTGATTGCGGCATTGGGTGCCAAGCACAGCATGATTAATGCGGTATTGTCGATTTTTACTGGCTTGGCGCTATTAACGTCATTCTTGGGTGTGGCGATGGCATTGTTTGATCAGAATGTCGATATGTTCCGCCAGAACCGTGCAGTGACCTATGTATTGACCTTTATCCTGCCATTGGTTGGTGCGGTTGTCGCGGCTGACCAGTTCCTATCGGTACTGGGCTATGCCGGTATTATCTTGGTTTTCCTTGCCGTATTTATTCCGATGGCAATGACAATGAAGCTGCGTGGTCAAGATGATTCGCAGTTTGAGGTTGATGCTTCTGGTGCGCTATACCGTGTTGGTGGCGGCCAGTTGGCTCTAGGGCTGAGCTTCCTGTTCGGTTGCTTTATGTTAGCCGCTGAGTTGATTTGAACAATCAGATAATCAGGCACGGCAAAAAGGCGTTTACCTTAGGGTAAGCGCCTTTTTTATTGGGTTGGAGTGGTAATTTGCGACCAAACAAGATTACCGGTGAAATCTCAGTGACCAAACAAAGATCTCATACTGCTTTGGAGTACGCTAATAAATAGGGTAAAGCAGTTGTTTCCAATGGCTTCGATGATACAAAGTTTTGATAATTCGAGCCATAGATAGCAGAAATATATAGATTACTTAGAAGGAGTGGAGTGTAAATATTCTAGTACACTTGATGCGTTATATACTGCGGGCGTATAGTGTTTGTATGTAATTCAATGGGATATCAATAATGTTTTGGAAAATGGCGGAACGGGTTACGGAAAAGTCGATGGCATCTAGGGATCTGATGCCAATTGCGACTCAGGCGGTGACGATTGAGCAAGACGGGGTGTGTTATTTGGGTCATGTGGTGACGGAAAATGCGGGTAAGAAACTCATCTCATCAAGTAGCCATGCAAATCCTTTTTTGCCATATGAATCTGCCATGTATGTTGCTGAGGCGGGTGAAAGCCACGTTTGTCTGCTTAATAAGTTTCCGGTCATTTCGCCACATCTACTTATTTGTTCCAAGGATTTTGTATCGCAAACGCAGGTCTTAAGTCTTGCTGACTTCAAGGCTTGGCTGCTTGGTTTCGATGCTGACGATGTGCTGGGCTTTTATAATTGCGGCCCGGTAGCGGGGGCCAGCCAGCCACATCGGCATATGCAGTTGGTAAAAACGGCAGTCCCATTGTCTGAGTTGATCGGGCTGGGTGCTTTACCGTTTGAGCATGTGGTTAGTCGCTCAAATAACTTAGATGCTGAATCCATTTATGGTAACTATCTGGCTGCCTTGGCAAAGTTACAGCTTGGCCCTGATGAGCATGGAGAGTGTAGTCCGCACAATGTTCTGCTGAGTAAGGACTGGCTCTTGGTCTTGCCTCGTGCGGTGAACAATATCGCAGGTGTGTTTGCTAACGGAATGAATTACAGCGGTCGTTTTTTGGTTAAGCGAAAAGAGCAGCTCGAATGGTTGAAGCAGTATGGTCTGCTGCGGTTCTTGGCTGAATGCAGTGTAGGGACGAATGAATAGTCGTTTCTGGTGATGTTATTGGCGAGAAGGCTTATCACAAGAACATACGAATAAAAGAAAACCCGGTTGCCGAAGCAACCGGGTTTTTTAAACGTTAGTCGTAATTAAAAATTACTTCTTAGCGTTCTTTTCTTTCTGCTCAGCGATTACTTTTTCAGCAACGTTTGCAGGACATGGTGCGTAGTGTGCGAACTCCATAGAGAACTGACCACGACCAGAAGTCATAGTACGTAGAGTACCGATGTAACCAAACATTTCTGATAGAGGTACATCACCCTTGATACGTACGCCAGTTACACCAGCTTGCTGATCTTTGATCATACCGCGACGACGGTTAAGGTCACCGATTACGTCACCAACGTGGTCTTCTGGAGTGAACACGTCAACGTGCATGATTGGCTCAAGAAGCTGAGGACCTGCTTTAGGCATAGACTGACGGAATGCGCCTTTCGCTGCGATTTCAAATGCGATTGCAGATGAGTCAACTGCGTGGAAGCCACCGTCGAATAGCTCTACTTCAACGTCAAGCACTGGGAAGCCTGCTAGAGGACCAGTGTTCATCATGCCTTCGAAGCCTTTTTCTACTGCAGGCCAGAATTCTTTAGGCACGTTACCACCAACAACTGTTGATGTGAACTTGAAGCCAGAACCTTGCTCGCCAGGCTTGATGCGGTAGTCGATCTTACCGAACTGACCTGAACCACCAGACTGCTTCTTGTGAGTGTAGCTGTCTTCAACTGGCTGAGTGATAGTTTCACGGTAAGCAACCTGTGGCTGACCAACGATTAGGTCTACGCCGTAAGTACGCTTAAGGATGTCTACCTTGATGTCTAGGTGAAGTTCACCCATACCTTTCAGGATAGTTTCGCCAGTTTCTTCGTCAGTCTCAACCTGGAATGATGGATCTTCTGCAACCATCTTACCGATCGCGATACCCATCTTCTCAGAACCGCCTTTGTCCTTAGGAGCAACAGCGATAGAGATTACTGGAACTGGGAAGATCATTGGCTCAAGAGTACACTCGTGCTTAACATCACATAGAGTGTGACCAGTTTGAACGTTCTTCATACCAACGATAGCGATGATGTCGCCCGCTTGTGCAGAAGTCAATTCGTTACGCTCGTCAGCCTGCATCTCAACCATACGGCCGATACGCTCAGTCTTACCAGTAGCAGCGTTAAGGATGGTGTCACCCTTGTTTAGCTTACCAGAGTAGATACGTACGAAAGTTAGGGCGCCGAAACGGTCGTCCATGATCTTAAATGCAAGAGCACGTAGTGGCTCGTCTGCAGATACAGTAGCTACTTCGCCAGTTGGCTCACCAGTTTCTGGGTTAGTTAGCGGCTGTGGGTCAACTTCTGTTGGTGATGGTAGGTAATCTACAACAGCGTCAAGAACAAGCTGGATGCCTTTGTTCTTGTATGCAGAACCACAGAAAGTTGGGAAGAACGCTAGGTCACGAGTACCCTTACGGATACAACGCTTGATGTCTTCGATAGAAGGCTCTTCACCTTCCATGTAAGCTTCCATTAGATCGTCGTCTTGCTCAACAGCAGTTTCGATCATCTCTTCACGGTAAGCTTCAACATCGTCAACCATGTCAGCAGGTACGTCTAGAACTTCGTAGTTCTCTGGAAGACCTGAGTCATCCCATACGTATGCTTTACGAGTTAGAACGTCTACAACACCTACGAAGTCTTCTTCGCGGCCGATTGGTAGAGTCATAACAAGTGGAGTTGCGCCAAGTACTTTCTTAACTTGTTCTACAACGTTGAAGAAATCTGCACCCATACGGTCCAGTTTGTTAACGAAGATCAGACGAGATACGTTTGATTCGTTAGCGTAACGCCAGTTAGTTTCTGACTGAGGTTCAACACCGCCAGAACCACAGAATACACCGATACCGCCGTCAAGTACTTTCAGAGAACGGTATACTTCAACTGTGAAGTCAACGTGTCCTGGAGTATCGATAACGTTTAGACGGTGGTCGTTCCAGAAACAGCTAACTGCTGCAGACTGGATTGTGATACCACGCTCAGCTTCCTGCTCCATGAAGTCAGTAGTAGTAGAGCCGTCGTGCGTGTCGCCGATCTTGTGGATTTTACCAGTAAGCTTAAGGATACGCTCAGTAGTAGTGGTTTTACCCGCATCAACGTGCGCGAAAATACCAATGTTTCTGTATTTAGATAAATCTGTCATTGTTTTTCTCTATAAACAATTACTGTCACTATTCGGTCGGGGAGTATATCACTGATTTAGACAAATATTACATAGTTCATTTACGATAAAATGAACATTTGCTTGTTTTTGCTCCGCCTTTTTGTATTAAAAGGCGTAAATGGTCAATATTCCCACAAGCACGATGCAAGAAACCATGGCGGCGGTAGATTCTCGAGTCTGAACACTGGTGTTCAGATAACCAGAACACAGCAACCATAGCTGTTGACTTCGCTATTACTGGCGCCTTGCACCAGAAAAGGTAGATGGCTGCTGCCATCAGGTCGGGTTAATTTTAGACGTTATTAACACGGCATACCAGTGGCAGAGACAATAAAGCCATTTCTAGAGGGCTACAAACCTCATATTTTTGCTATTTCAATGGTCTAATATTTTTTGATGCTTCAAAAATATGCTTTCAGTGTATGGGTGAGCAGTGAAAGTGCGCTGATTAACGCGTTGAGATTATTGTTTTTATTACGATAAGGCGTGTTTGCCCTTATTTTGCCGTATTTAGACTCAAAGGTAGAGCAGGGCACAGCGGTAGGCTGAGTGAGTCAAGAATACCGATATGCCGCTGGTTTCATTTTTGCTTTGGGCTTTCGTTAGTTCTGTTCGGCATAGAAGGCAGCGACGTCAGCCAGATCTTGTTCATTGAGTGCAGATAATTGCTGTTTCATCATCGCGCTCAATGGGCCAGTCCGCCGATCTTGTTGGTAGTCTTGCATGGAACGGAAGAGGTAAAGGGCATCTTGTCCGTTGAGATTAGGGTAAGTGGTTTGAGTTGCTTTGCCGGTCGCACCGTGGCAGAACTGACAAGAGAATGCTTTGGTTTTGCCTGTTTCGGCATTGCCGTTGGGCATAGCAATACTTGGTGTGCTCATCAAGGCAACAAGTAGGCAAGGGATAAATAGCTTGTTCATAAGGTAAAATAAAAGGTGTGTATGGGATAGCAGGTTAGGTTATACCTATATCCTGACCAATTCGGAAGCATATTTTGTGGTATATGTTTGCGGTTTGGTGATTTCCTATTCCTGACCTATCGTAAAAAGATGAGGAACACAGTTGGGTTGGGAGTAAAATTATGGCGTTATGGACTACCGCAGTTAGCGTCGCACCACATGGCAGGCTGGCGCTTTCCACAGCCGCAGTGATTTTTTTGTCATTTTCTGGCGTAATCTTCTCGACCTCATCCGCTTATGCTGTAGAGCAAGACGCCAAGTCTTTATCCACAAGCCAACCGACCAGCGATAATGCAGCCCTCCCTTCAGTGATTGAGTCTACGTCACTGGTTGGTTTTGGTACTGCCAAATATCCATCGGATTTTAAGCATTTTGATTATGTTAACCCTGATGCGCCCAAAGGGGGGCAGGTTACTTATGCTCAGGTTGGTACTTTTGATAGCTTCAATCGCTATGCGTCACGAGGGGTGTCGGCGGTAGGCAGCGATGCTATTTACGATACCTTATTTGTTTCCTCGGAAGATGAAATTGATAGTTTTTACCCATTGATTGCGGAAAAGGTCCGCTATGACGAAACATATAGCTGGATGGAGGTTGATATCAACCCTAAGGCCCGTTTTCACGACGGGATGCCGATTACCGCAAAAGATGTTGCCTTTACCTACGACAAGTTTATGAAAGAAGGGGTTGCCCAATACAAGGTGTATTTCAAGGCGGTCAAGTCAGTCACTGCAACCGCTGCTTTGACGGCAAAGATTGAAATGGCAGAGCCTAATCGCGAAGTGTTGTTGGCGTTAGTGCAGGGGATGAGTGTACTGCCTGAACACATTTGGCGAGACCTTGATTTGTCTGAGCCCCTCAATAGTCCGCCAGTGGGGAGTAGCGCCTATAAAATTACCCGCTACAAGTCCGGGCAGAGTGTGACATATTCGCGGGTTGAGGATTACTGGGCCAAAGAGTTGCCTGTTAATATCGGCCGTCACAACTTCGATACTATCCGCTATGACTACTATCGTGATGAGACGGTGACGCTAGAAGCCTTTAAGGCGGGCGAATACGATATCAGGGAGGAAAATGTCGCCAAGTTCTGGGCCACTCTCTATCAGGGCGCTAATTTTGATAAAGGCTACATTATTAAGGAGGAGATCCCCCACCAAATTCCCCAGAGCATGCAGGCATTCGTATTCAATACTCAGTCACCGATGTTTGCAGATCCCAAGGTTCGTGAGGCATTGGCATACGCCATGGACTTCGCCTGGATGAACAAGTCCCTTTTCTACAATCAGTACACCCGTACCCGCAGCTATTTTCAAAATACAGACTACGAGGCCAAAGGGCTTCCTTCATCTGATGAGATCGCTGTGCTTCAACCGATAAAAGACCAGATCCCACCCAGAGTATTTACTGAAGAGTACCAGCCTCCGGTCAGTGATGGTAGTGGCAGGATCCGCTCACAGTTGCGGACGGCTTTGGCGTTAATGAAAGAGGCTGGGTGGCAGGTCAAAAATAAAGTCATGACCAATATCGAAACCGGTGAGCCTTTCCGTTTCGAGCTACTGATGTACAGCCCTACCACGGAGCGTATTGCTATTCCGATGCAAAAGAACCTCAAGCTAATGGGTATCGATATGCGCTTGAGGACGGTGGATACCACCCAATATATTAAACGGCTTCGTGACCGAGATTTTGAGATGGTTTCTTCAGGGTATTCCGCCAATCCCTATCCGAGCCCGAATTTGCTTATCGCATGGAACAGCCATTTTATAGACAGTACCTACAACACGGCAGGGGTGAGTGATCCTGCGATTGATTACTTGACCGATCAAATCGCAGACAACCAGAAACATCCGGACAAGCTCCTGAGTTTGGGGCGTTCGCTCGATCGCGTATTGCAATGGAATTTCTATGTGATCCCCCAGTGGCATATCAGCATGTTCAGGGTGGCAATGTGGGATAAGTTTGCCCGACCGGAGATCAGGCCCAAGTATTCATTGGGGAAGGATACATGGTGGGTTGATAAGGATAAGGTCAGCAAACTGCCAGTGAAGAGGCGTTAGCTATGGGGGCATATATTATCCGGCGCCTGTTGCTGGTTATTCCGACCCTATGGGCCATTATCACTATTAACTTCTTCGTGATTCAGATTGCCCCCGGAGGGCCAGTTGAGCAGGCTGTCGCCCAGCTTGAAGGTCACGGCTCTGGGATCATGGAACGTTTTGTTGGCGGTGGCAGTGAAGTGAGCGGTCAGGATGTGGCCGAGCAGCAGAGTGGCTATCGAGGCTCGAGGGGATTAGACCCGGAGGTTGTCGATGCAATTAAGGCACAGTTTGGGTTTGATAAACCGTTGCTGGAACGTTACTGGGAAATGCTCAAAAACTACGCCACCTTTAATTTTGGCGAGAGTTTGTTCAAAGGTGGGAACGTCATTGATTTGATTGTTGATCGCCTGCCGGTGTCGATATCCCTTGGTCTTTGGAGCACGTTGATCATTTATTTGGTCTCAATCCCACTCGGCATAGCAAAAGCAATTCGACACGGCTCTCGGTTTGACGTTTGGAGCAGTGCTTTGGTGATAGTTGGGTATGCTATCCCCGGTTTTTTGTTTGCCATTATTTTGATCATCTTCTTTGCCAGCGGTAACTACTTTAGTTGGTTTCCTCTTCGCGGGCTGGTTTCGTCTAATTTTGATGAGTTGAGTCGTATTGAGCAGGTTGTCGATTACTTCTGGCATTTGGCATTGCCGATCCTCGCGATGGTCATTGGCGGCTTCGCCACGTTGACCATGTTGACCAAAAATTCGTTCTTGGATGAGATTAACAAGCAGTACGTGGTCACGGCGAGAGCCAAGGGGCTGGATGAGCGCAGTATTTTGTATCGGCATGTGTTTCGCAATGCGATGCTGATTATCATCGCAGGTTTTCCCGCTGCCTTTATCAGTATTTTTTTTACCGGTGCGATGTTAATTGAGGTGATGTTCTCGTTAGAGGGAATTGGGCTGCTTGGGTTTGAATCGACGATACAGCGTGACTATCCGGTGGTGTTTAGCTCGTTGTATATCATGACTCTGTTGGGGCTGTTGTTGAATATCATCTCGGATATTACCTATACCTTGGTTGATCCGAGGATTGACTTTGAGGCGCGCTAAGGATGACACCAATTACGAAGGAGCGCTGGGCGAGGTTTCGAGCTCATAAACGTGGCTATTGGTCGATGTGGCTTTTTTCTGCTTTGTTTGTGATCAGCCTGTTTGCCGAGCTTATCGCCAATGACAAGCCGCTGTTGGTGAAATACAGCGGCCAATGGTATTTCCCTATATGGGTTCAATATGCCGAAACCACCTTTGGTGGTGAGTTTGATGCAGAAGCCGACTACACCGACCCTTATGTCGCGGATCTTATCAACCAAGACGGTTTTATGGTTTGGCCGCTGATCCCCTTTAGCTATAACACGATTAACTTCAACCTTAATGGCCCTGCGCCTTCTCCCCCTGATAGCGTGAATTGGCTCGGTACGGATGACAAGGGACGGGATGTGTTGGCAAGGATCATTTATGGTTTTCGGATTTCGGTGTTGTTTGGTTTTGCGTTGACCGTCATTTCCTCTGTTGTCGGTGTCATTGTTGGCGCGTGCCAGGGCTATTATGGCGGTTGGGTCGATTTGTTTGGCCAGCGCTTTATTGAGGTCTGGTCTGGAATGCCGACGCTATTTTTGCTGATCATCCTGTCGAGTTTTGTCGAACCGAATTTTTGGTGGTTGCTTGGGATCATGGTGTTGTTTAGCTGGATGGGGCTGGTTGGGGTGGTGCGGGCGGAATTCCTGCGCTGTCGAAATTTAGATTATGTCCGTGCTGCTCAGGCTCTGGGGGTTGGTGACGGGCGTATTATGCTGCGCCATATGCTGCCAAATGCGATGGTGGCATCACTGACCATGATGCCCTTTATTTTGAGCGGTTCAGTGACAACGCTGACTTCGCTGGATTTTTTGGGGTTTGGTTTGCCTGCGGGTTCACCATCGTTGGGGGAATTGCTGGCACAGGGAAAGAGTAACCTGCAGGCTCCTTGGCTTGGTTTGTCTGCCTTTGTAGTGCTGTCAATCATGCTAAGCCTGTTGGTGTTTGTTGGTGAGGCCGTACGCGATGCCTTTGACCCGCATCGGCAGCGGTAAATCAAAAAAGAGAATGCGAGGAGTGACAGGATGGCGACCCCTTTGCTGACAATCAAGAACCTTTCGATCGGCTTTCATGACGGGAAGACGGTCAGTCAGGTTACGGAAAAGGTATCTCTCTATGTGGCCAAGGGGGAGACGTTGGCATTGGTTGGGGAGAGCGGGTCGGGCAAATCAGTGACGGCCAATGCCGTATTGCGGCTGCTGCCCGTATCGTCGACCCGCTATTTAGAAGGGACGGTGGATTACGATGGCATCGATATGCTGCGTTGCAGCGAGCGAGAGATGCGGCGGATCCGAGGGGATCGTATCGGCATGATTTTTCAAGAGCCGATGATGTCACTGAACCCATTGCATAAGATAGGCCGCCAACTTTGCGAGACGCTAGCCATTCATCGCGGGACACGGCAGCAGGCTGCCCAGCAAAAAGCATTGGAGTGGTTGGGGAAGGTGGGGATCCGTAATCCTGCGGCCCGGCTGGAGTCTTACCCGCATGAACTGTCAGGCGGGGAGCGTCAGCGGGTGATGATTGCAATGGCACTGATCAACGAACCCGAATTGTTGATAGCCGATGAGCCGACCACAGCGTTAGATGTTTCTGTACAGGCGCAGATCTTGGATTTGCTCAGCCAACTTCAACAAGAGCTGGGGATGGCGATGCTGTTTATCACCCATGATTTGAGCATTGTCCGCAGGGTGGCGGATCGGGTTGCGGTGATGCAGCAGGGGCGGTTGGTCGAGGTGGGTGAGAAAGACGCTATTTTTACTGATCCCCAAGAGCGCTATACCCAGACGCTAATCAATGCTGACCCGTCCGGGGAGCCGGTTGCGGTTCCCGCTGGGGCGTCCCCGATGTTTGATATCGATCGTTTGCGGGTGTGGTTTCCGATTAAGGGCGGCATACTCAAGCGGGTTAAGAGTCATATCAAGGCGGTGACCGATGTGAGTTTTATGCTGCGTACCGGTCAGAGCGTGGGGTTGGTCGGCGAGAGTGGTTCGGGCAAATCCACTATCGGAATGGCGATATTGCGGTTGCTCGATAGCGAGGGGAAAATCTGTTTTGACGGCGAGGATATTTCCACATTTAACCGGGGCCAGATGCTGCCATACAGAAGCAAACTGCAAGTTGTTTTCCAAGACCCGTTCTCAGCATTAAACCCAAGAATGTCGGTAGCACAAATTATTGGCGAAGGCTTGAAGGTACATCAAGCGCTGACACCTGAGCAGGAAGATGCCCTGATTTGCGAAGTGATGTCTGACGTAGAGTTGGATCCGGCTACCCGTCATCGTTATCCCAATGAATTTTCAGGCGGGCAGCGCCAGCGTATTGCGATTGCGCGGGCGTTAGTACTCAGGCCGCGTTTTGTTTTGTTGGATGAACCAACGTCATCGCTGGACAGAACCGTTCAATATCAAGTGCTGACATTGCTCAAGGATCTCCAGCGCAAGTATCAACTGACGTATCTGTTTATCAGCCATGATTTGGCCGTCGTGAAATCGCTTTGCCATTATACCGTGGTCTTGCGCCAAGGAGAGATTGTCGAGCAGGGCGATACGCAGAGCCTGTTTGCCTCACCGCAACATAGCTATACCCAGCAATTGGTGACGCTGTCTCAAATCTAGCAACGTTGGATATCTGCGTTGTTTAGTTCCCACTTTTATATATTCCCCATGAATAGTAGGGACTTACTGCTCTGGTACAACCAGATATTTCTATTATGAGTATTATCATTAGTGCCGCATAATGAGACGCGAAAGCGGCGACTTTGTTACGAGCGACTAAAATGTGAGCAGCAGCATTGCGGTACAGAGTGTTGGCTGTGATGCTATCGGTTTTGCCTATCGAGATTATAGATAAAACCGTCTGTCACTTTTTTTCCTAAGTGATAACATTCGCAACACTAATAATATGAATACTTGTCCTGATGGATTCAGGCGAGTGGGAAAGCATTATGGTTAAGCCTGAAAATAATTGTATCGTCATCTTCGGGGCGTCGGGTGATTTGACCCATCGCAAATTGATTCCCGCCTTTTATCATCTTTTTGCTAACGGATTACTGTCAGAAGAGTTTGCCATTCTTGGTGTAAGCCGTACGCATTACAGTGATGCTGAATTCCAGCAAAAGTTGAAAGCCTCTTTGACTGCCAATGAAAAAGTTGATCCGCAAGTGCTGGATGCTTTCTGTGAACGTCTACATTATCAGGCGCTTGATACCGCTGACGTAGAAGATTACAGCAAGTTGAAAGATCGTTTGGTTGAGATCGAACAGGCTTACCAGACTAACGGTAATACAACTTTCTATTTGGCGACACCGCCAAGTCTATACAGTGTTATCCCTAGCTGCCTTGCAGCCCATGGCCTCAATACAGAAGATAACGGCTGGAAACGCCTGATTGTCGAAAAGCCATTTGGCTATGATCTGGCAACGGCCGAGCAGCTGGATAAAGATCTCCATGCTTCTTTTCAGGAACACCAAATCTACCGTATCGACCACTACCTAGGCAAAGAAACGGTTCAGAACCTACTGGTTTTCCGTTTCGCCAATGGCATGTTCGAGCCTCTTTGGAACCGTAATTTTATTGATTATGTTGAAATTACGGCAGCAGAGTTCTTGGGTGTTGAAGAACGTGGTGGTTATTATGACGGCGCCGGTGCAGTTCGAGATATGTTCCAAAACCATTTGCTTCAGGTTTTGGCAATGGTAGGTATGGAGCCACCAGCCGCAATCAATGCTGATTCCATGCGAAACGAAGTGGTGAAGGTGCTAAACAGCCTGCAACCACTGTCTGAAAGTGATCTCAAGAATAACCTGGTTTTGGGTCAGTACACCGAATCGGACGTACGCGGCGAGCCGCTCAAAGGTTACCGTGATGAGCCCGGTGTGGCAGAAGACTCTCGCACTGAAACCTATGTGGGTTTGAAGATGTTTATCGACAACTGGCGTTGGAACGGCGTGCCGTTCTATGTCCGCACCGGTAAGCGTTTGCCAACACGGGTGACCGAAGTGGTTATCCATTTCAAGAAGACTCCTCACCCTGTATTTGGTGCCCACGCGCCAGAAAACAAGCTCATTATCCGTATTCAGCCAGATGAAGGAATTTTGATGAGCTTCGGTCTGAAAAAGCCGGGTGCCGGTTTTGAAGCCAAAGAAGTCACTATGGATTTCCATTACGAAAGTTTGGAAGAAACCCATATGCTGACAGCCTACGAGCGCCTATTGCTGGATTCGATGAAGGGTGACGCAACCTTGTTTGCTCGTACCGATGCCGTGAAAGCATGTTGGGAGTTTGTTCAGCCAATTCTCGATTACAAAGAAGAGCCTGAGCACCTGTACGGTTACGCAGCGGGGACATGGGGACCGAAGGAAGCTGACGAATTGCTATCACGGGATGGTCGTCATTGGCGATTCCCATGTAAAAATTTGACCAATACGGATTACTGCGAGCTATGAGCAAAATGAACTATCACGTTTTCGATAATGCCCAGCTGGTGGTTGAGGCGTTGGCGAACAGTATGCTTGAGTATAGTGAGCTAGGGCGTCCGGTTCATATCTCGCTATCTGGCGGGAGCACGCCTTCGCAACTCTTTTCTTTCTTGGCCGGTTCAGATTATGCCACGCGCATTCAGTGGCAAAACCTGCATTTCTGGTGGGGTGATGAGCGTTGCGTTGCACCGGACGATGAGCAGAGCAACTACGGCCAGGCTAAGGCACTGTTGTTTGACCATATCAATATCCCGGCCGAGAACATTCACCGTATCCGTGGTGAAGAATTCGCAGCAATGGAAGTGATTCGCTTCACTGAAGATATGCGAACAGAGATTCCTGAACAGGATGGCACGCCGGTATTCGACTGGATTTTGCTGGGCATGGGGACTGATGGCCATACGGCTTCCTTGTTCCCGGGGCAAACTGATTACCAGACAACTGAGTTGGCCGTGATCGCCGCCCATCCTGAAACGCGTCAGATCCGGGTGTCTAAAACCGCCCATCTATTGGCACACGCAAAACGTATTACTTACTTGGTATTGGGTGCAAGCAAGGCTTCGGTCTTGAAAGAGATTGCTGATAGTGCCCCTGCGGCACAGGCATATCCTGCTGCTAATGTTAGCGCAGTTGCTGGCACAACCGAGTGGTATCTAGATTTAGAAGCAGCCAAAGAGCTGGTATAAGGAGAAGAAAATGAAAGCTGATATTGGTGTTATCGGATTGGCAGTAATGGGTCAGAACCTGATCCTTAACATGAACGATAACGGATTCAAAGTAGTCGCTTTTAACCGTACTGTTGCCAAAGTGGACGAGTTCCTAGAAGGCCCGGCTAAAGGCACTAACATTGTCGGTGCAACTTCTCTTGAAGATTTGGTCAGCAAATTGGCGACGCCACGCAAAGTGATGCTGATGGTACGCGCCGGTGATGTTGTTGATCAGTTTATTGACAGCTTGGTTCCGCTACTAGAAGAAGGCGACATCATCATTGATGGTGGTAACACAAACTACCCAGACACCAACCGTCGTTACGCGTCACTGCGTGAAAAAGGCATCCGTTTTATCGGTGCTGGCGTGTCTGGCGGTGAAGAAGGGGCGCGTTTCGGGCCTTCAATCATGCCAGGTGGCGATCCAGAAGCATGGCCATTTGTGAAGCCTATCTTCCAAGGCATTGCCGCGAAAACCGAGCAAGGTGAAGCGTGCTGCGACTGGGTAGGTAAAGAAGGTGCAGGTCACTTCGTTAAGATGGTACACAACGGTATCGAATACGGTGACATGCAGCTGATCAGCGAAGCATACCACTTCATGAAAGAAGGCTTGGGTTTGTCTGCCGATGAGATGCAGGCGATTTTCACCGAGTGGAACAAAACAGAGTTGGATAGCTACCTAGTGGAGATTACTGCTGACATCTTGGGTTATAAAGATGAAGACGGTGAAGCTCTGGTTGAGAAAATCCTTGATACCGCAGGCCAGAAAGGTACAGGTAAGTGGACCGGTATCAATGCGCTGGATCATGGTATTCCGCTGACCCTGATCACTGACTCTGTATTTGCTCGTTGCCTGTCTTCTCTGAAAGATCAGCGCGTTGAAGCAGAAAAAGCCTTCAACAACCCAATCCTAGCGATTGAGGGCGACAAGGCACAGTGGGTTGATGCACTGCGTCAGGCACTGCTAGCGTCTAAAATCATCTCTTACGCACAAGGCTTCATGTTGATCCGTGAAGCGTCTGAAGAGAACGATTGGTCACTGAACTACGGTAACGTAGCGCTAATGTGGCGTGGTGGTTGTATCATCCGTAGTGCGTTCCTAGGCAACATCCGTGATGCGTTTGAAGCCAACCCAGAGCTAGCGTTCCTAGGTTTGGATAACTACTTCAAAGATATTCTGCAAAGCTGCTTGCCTGCATGGCGTAAAGTGGTAGCGAAGTCGTTCGAGACAGGTCTACCAATGCCATGTATGTCTTCTGCACTGACATTCCTGAACGGTTACACCACAGCTCGTCTGCCTGCAAACATGCTGCAAGCACAGCGTGACTACTTTGGTGCGCACACTTACGAGCGTACTGACAAGCCTCGTGGCGAGTTCTTCCATACAAACTGGACAGGTAAAGGTGGCGACATTTCATCGACCACTTACGATGTGTAAATTCACTTACCGTTGCTGAACAGAAAAACGCGGGCTTTGACCCGCGTTTTTTATGTTTGCTAGAGAGGCGTACTCGCTATAAACGGTATGCTAGCTTTCACATACCGCATGTTTTTCCAGCTTTTCGATTAACACTTCCCGGCGAAACGGCTTGGGTAGGTAATCATTCATCCCTGAATCAAAACAACGCTGAATATCGTCATCGAGAATGGACGCAGTAAGGGCAATAATGTGCGTCTCATTGAGTTTCTCTTGGTGTTCAAATTTCCGAATTTCTGTGGTGGCTTCAAAGCCATCCATAATCGGCATCATACAGTCCATGAGTATTAAACGTGTTTTATCATGATGTTGCTTGAAGAGTTCAAGGGCTTCAGCACCGTTATTGGCAATTTCATATTGGAAGCCGAGTTTCTTCAGGTTAATGGAAACCACTTTCTGATTCACGGTGTTGTCTTCGACCACCAATACCATACCGTTTGTGGCTGAATCTTCAGTTGCGTCTGCTGCTGATGCCTCATCACCTTCTTTTGTGTCCGCATTGTGGGCTTTGGCGGATTTAATCAACGCATCTAATCGGCTGCCCAGTAGTGGTAGCGTGATGTAACCAGCAATGATGTCACCATAATCCACTTTATCAGCATTGTTAGGGCGTGACAGTAGAAGTGGCAGGTGAGGATATTGTTGATGGACCGTCTCAACCTGGCTATCAAAACAGGGTACATCCAGAATCAGCACAGCGTGTGGGTTGCTCGCGCTAGGATTATCCAAGGTTCTAGCGATTTCCTCCGGTGAGGCGATATGTGAAACGGGGTAGTGCATTGCCGCTAGATTTTGAAGCAACAAGCTATCTGGTTTGGGAGTGCAATAAATGACAGATTTCGGCTCACCTTTACGCACTCTTTGTTCTGGGTCTTGAGCTAGGCGAATCGTAAAGTAGAACTCACAGCCTTGCCCTTTCTCGGACGTAATTTGAATCTCACCCCCCATCATTTTTATCATTTTGGATGAAATCGCCAACCCAAGTCCGGTACCGCCATACGTTGTCGAGGTGCTATTACTTTCCTGTTTAAACTCTTCAAACACTTGGTCATGCTTGCTGCTATCAATACCGATCCCGGTGTCTTTCACCGCAAAGTAGAAATCACAACTCTGATCGTCTTGTTGAACAAGATGAAGGGTAAAAGTGACAGAGCCCGTTTGCGTGAATTTGATGGCATTGGAGGCAAGATTCATCATGACTTGGCGGATTTTTTGTTCATCAGCACGTACATAATCAGGAATGTTTGCATCCATGTTAATGCGTAAATCAACGTTCTTTTGCTGTGCTTTCGGGGCTATAAGCGCGGCGGTGTCGTATATGATTTCACGAATATCACAGGTATGGGCGTTCACTTCCAAGTGACCGGATTCAATCTTAGACAAATCGAGGACATCATTAATCAACATCAGCAATGTCTGCGATGATGAATTGATGGTGGTGAGATAGTCTTTCTGAATGGCTGATAATTTAGAGTCAGCCAGTATTTCCGTCATCCCGATAATGCCATTTAGTGGGGTACGGATTTCATGTGACATATTGGCCAAAAACGAACTTTTCGCACGGTTAGCGCGGGTGGCTTTTTCTTTGGAAGCAAGCAGCGCCGCTTCCAAACTTGAGACGGAGCGAATCACAAAAAAGAGGACGGCAAGAATAGATGCGCCAAGCAAACCCGCTAACAGGTTGTGATAAAACATATACGCAGATAGCTTGCTTTCTATTAATGTAGGCATATCGTCGTAGAGTGTTTTTAAGCTCGTTTCAACACGATGGATGGTGGAACGTAACAGCCCCAATTGTCCTTCATTATGGCTATAGCCCAGTTTTTCAAAGTCATTTTTGAGGGCAGAGTAATGATCAGAAAAACGTGTGAACTGTGTGGCGAGCAGTGTGTTCTCTGAATGGGTATTCACTTGTTGTTGAAGTGCATCTAAGGCGGTATTTATCTGTGGGATAAGCGCGGTATCAAAATCTTTGAAAAACGAGATCAGTAACGATTGTAGGTCGATTAACTGGTTCGTTAACTGCGCATCATTGGCGACAAAAGCGACGCGTTCAAAGCCCAGTGTCGATTGTTTTAGGTCATCAATCGCGCCTTTGTTTTGGCTGTCGCCATGGATAAGATAAACGGTCTTGGTTAAGCGGTTGAATTGTGCAAGGTAAGCATCAATGGCAGAAACCGTCTCTTTGTAATCAAAATCGGTGGCGAGTCCATACACGGTCATATTGTCATTGATTGTGTTCAAACGTGCTTTGATGGCGTTTGCTTCATCCATCATTTTTTCTATGTATTTATTATCGTGGCGAGCAAGAAAATCTTTTTCATGCCTGCGCATCATGAGCATTTGCTGAGAGGAGAGGGCGATGTCGAGTTGCAAAAGGTGAAGCGCATTTTCTTTTTTATCTACTTGGTTGTCGGCATAAAAGAAAATGAGAAGAAAAGACATGATAATGCCCGTCCCCCAGTAGAGGAGCGTTTGTATGGAGTGCGTTTTTTTCGTGCTCATTGATGTCATCCTTGAACATAAAATATCCTATCTTTTAACGTACTAAACTATTCCGATTTAGTGAGACTTAGTGCCTGTTTAGATAGAGTATTTTTCAAATATGCGATGTTGGACATCTTTCGCGGGTGAGTGAAAAGATGAGGGTGGTGACGCTCGGAGTCAGTCTTTTCATATACATTGAACTGGTCAATCAATCTTTATGTTTTCCGGGAAGTTTACGTTTCTGACCCAAAATACAGATGCTACGGCGAGATAGACTGCGTGAGAGATGGATTTGTAACTAAAATATAACAAGGCTCTGTAAAAACCAGTCGATTTTGCTAAGGTGTGTTGCTAAATTGTTGTCGGCTCTTTGTGGAGGCGGGTGTGCCAACTTATCGCGCTGAGGAAGACGACAATTGTTCGCCTGATGAAAGCGAAGGAGGTGCTTTCATTAGCACCCGTCGGCAGCGGTAGGCTGTAGACACGCGCAGTACACGAAGCACAAAGACAAAGGATGTTATGTTTCTTACACGCTATGCCATTTCTCGTCCCGCTGTGATTGCGGTGGCTGTTGCACTGACGGCTTTGTTTGGGCTGCTCAGTATCAAAACCCTTCCGATTCAATTGTTTCCAGACATTACCCGACCGAGTTTGTCACTCACTGTGCATTGGCGTGCGGCGGCAGCCGAAGAGATGGAATCGGAAGTGGCTGAACCGTTGGAGCAGGTTTTACAAGGGATCTCTGGCACGAAGGCCATATACACCGAAGCGGGTAATGGACGGGCAGAGATTGATCTCGAGTTCGAAATCGGGACTGATATGGAAAAAGCCATGTTGGAGGTGATTAGCCGGGTGAATCAGGCGACGAACTTACCTTCCGATATTGATGGGCCTTTTATTCACCGTGGTTCCAATAACGATCAACTGACTTCCTTGTTTTTGCAACAGCTACCGGGCAATGATACGCCGATTCAGGCCTATCAGGATCTGGTGGAAGCGCAAATTGAACCGGCGTTAACTGCCGTGGATGGGGTCTCCCGAATTAATGTGCGTGGGGAAAGCGATCGTCAAGTTGAAATTCGCTTTGACCCTTACCGGTTGGCGGAGTTGGGGATCACCATTCCTGAACTGGTGGGGCGTATTTCTGCGGGGCGTGATGCGTCAGCGGGGCGATTAGATATCGGTCGTAAAGAATACAAGCTGCGTTATGCGGGACGTTATGAGCTGAATGAGTTTGGTGACATGGTGGTTGCGTGGCGTGATGGCTTACCTGTTTACTTGCGCGATTTGGCCGAAGTGGGCGTACAACGTGCAGTACCTCGTACATTGCGGGTGCAAAATGGAAATCCCGCCATCAATATCAGTGTGATGAAAGAAAGCGGTGCGAATGCACTGGAATCCCTCCTTTCGGTTAAAGAAACCATTGAGCAACTGAATAGCAGTGTATTAGCCCGAAATGGGGTGCATTTGGAAATGTCCTATGATGCTTCGGTCTTCATCATGCGTGCGCTCAATATGGTGACCGGTAACCTCTTATTTGGCGTGTTGCTGGCGGTGGCTGTGCTCTGGTGTTTCATCCGAAAAGCACGGGCCACGTTAATTATCGCCATGTCGATTCCGATCAGTATCTTGCTCACTATCTGCGTACTGAAACTGACGGGCCGCACATTGAATGTGATTTCACTGGCGGGTCTCGCGTTCGCGGTGGGCATGGTGTTGGATGCTGCTATTGTGGTTCTGGAGAATATTATCCGGCTCAAAGAGCAGAAGGGTAGCAGCGATAGGCCTGCAACATCAGCCCTGTTGGCCGAGAAAGGAACGGCTCAGGTATGGAGCGCCTTGCTGGCATCGACCATGACGACGGTGGCTATTTTTTTACCGATTTTGATGCTCAATGATGTAGAAGGCCAGCTGTTTGCTGACTTGGCGATCACGATTGCGGTTGCGGTAACCATGTCGTTAATTGTCGCCATTACCGTATTGCCGGTGGCGGCATCTCGCTGGCTAAAAGATGAAAAGCTGCAAGATAAGCATGCCGGATTATGGCCGCGCATTACCCGAATGAGCATGGCATTGTCGGCTACGTCGCTACGGCGACTGATAGTGATCATTGTGTTGTTGGCCTTGCCGCTCGGTGTGACACGCATGGGATTTCCAAATATGGATTACCTGCCTGACGTAAAGCGTGATGCTGTCGATGTGTGGTTTCGTATTGCGCCGGGGATAGGTATTGATACGGTTCGCGATGAAGTGATGGAGACCATGGTTGATCGTTTGCAGCCCTATATGGATGGCGAGCGCGAGCCTGCGTTGCGTAACTATTATTTTATTATGTGGCCGGGTGGTGCCACGATGGGAGTTAGGGCTAAGGATCAAAGTAAAATCAAGGAACTAGAGGCCATTGTCCGAGATGAAATTGCGGTCGGTTTACCGGATGTGACAGCGTTCGCTCGGCAGGGCTCTTTGTTTGGCAGTTTGGGTACAGGGAAAGAAATTTCGATCATGCTCAAAGCCAATGATTTGCCCAGTCTGTTCGAGAGTGCGAAGAAGGCCAAGGCGATGGTGGAAGAGGCTCTGCCGGATGCGCAAGTATGGCCGAATGGTTCATTGGAATTTACCGCCCCTGAGTTACGTTTGATCCCCAATGACCGACGCTTGGCCGAAGTTGGCTGGAGCAGAGGCGAGTTGCCGTCAGTGATCAGTGCGTTGGGGTCAGGGCGGTATCTGGGGAATTTCTTTGATGGCAATCAGCAGTTAGACATGATGCTGATGACGACAGGGGCTCGTTCTGCTGACGAACTTCGTTCGGTGCCATTGGCAACCCCATCGGGGGCGATTGTCCCGTTGGGGGAATTGCTGACGGTTGAAACGGTACTTGGCCCCAAGGAAATAGAGAGGACAGATGGCAAACGTTCGTTTGTGATTTCTGTTCAGCCCAGCGATGACATGACGCTTGAAGAAGCGATGGAGCATTTGCAATCTCACGTATTGGAAGATCTTGAGGGAATCATGCCGGCTGGTGGTACGGTACAGCTATTTGGTAATGCGGATAGCTTAAAGCAGGCAATTAGCAATATGCTGTCGATCTTTGGTTTTGCCTTGATGATTTTGCTGCTGTTGTTATGGGGGGTATTCGGTAGGCTTCGAGATGCGTTGCTCGTTATATTGACGCTGCCTCTGGCGACGGTAGGTGGAATTATCGCGATTCAAATTATGCACCGATTTGTCGGGCAGCCAGTGGATTTGCTGACCATGATCGGTTTTGTGATCCTGTTGGGGTTAGTGGTGAACAACGCCATATTGTTGGTTCATCAAACCCGGAGTAACGAGCGTGAGGGGATGGCGCGTGATGATGCTGTGAGCAGTGCGTTAGCGCAACGGATACGACCGATATTCATGACAACATTTACCAGTGTCTTCGGTATGTTGCCGCTATTGTTGAGTCCGGCAACGGGCAGTGAAATATACCGTGGCCTTGCCGCCGTTATTGTTGGAGGCATGCTAGTAAGCACATTGTTCTCGCTTATTTTGCTGCCAGCACTATTGCGGATGGGCCAGCGATGATCCTGTACCGTAGAAAAAGATGAGCCGCACATTCCGAAATCAGATGCACTGGCGGAAACTACACTGCCGGTAGAGCGATAAAGGATGACGAAATGACTGAAAAGACAATGACTTTTACAAGTCTATGGGCAAAGAAAGGGATATCTTCATCATGGCTGAGGATATGGGGCGCGGCCATTATATGGCTCGCTTTTCCTGCTATGGCGGCAAAACCGGTGACGCTGGGTATTGTCGAGCAGGTAACAACGGCACCGGTAAGTTGGTACAGCGGCACAGTGCATAGTCCGCAGCAAGCCAAATTGAGTATGGAAGCGACGGGGCGTCTAATAACCGTCGCTGATTTTGGTCAAGTGGTTAAAAAAGGGGATGTATTGGCGAAAGTCGATGCCGAGGCGTTGGTACTGCAGCTGAAAATTGAACAGTTGAAGCTAAAAAAAGCCAAGGCATACGTTGAGCACTATGCTGTGGAGCTAAATCGTCTGGAACAACTCGGACGCAACATGAATGTATCGGAGACTGACCGCGACAAGGCCAGCCATGAATTGGCGGTACGTCGGTATGAATTGGAAAATGCCAGATTGCAGGTCAGCTTGTTAAAAGATCAATTAGCAAGAACGACATTGAGAGCACCGTTTGATGGAACGGTCAATACAGTCTACCTGCGCGAAGGGGAATATGTAAGTCGTGGTGAGGCTATGCTGCATTTGGTTAATACCCGTCAGCAGGAGATCCGGTTGCAAGCCCCCATTAGCATTGCGGCGAAATTGGAGAGAAATTCAAGTTTTGTGATCACCGCCGGTGCATTGGAATTTGAAGCGACGTTATCGACAGTCGGGGCCAGTGCAGATGTTAAATCGCGTTTGCTCGAACTTAGGTTGCTGCCGCAAGGGCAGACGTTGGTTATTGGCCAGCCTGTAAGAGTGGCAATCCCTGAACGCTATACCGTGGAGGGGGTAATGGTTCCCCATGACGCGATAGTGACTAATGCTCAAGGAAAGGTGATGTTTGTCGTAAACCGTGATGAATCAGAGCAAGCCAGGGTTAAGGCTATCCCGGTTGAAATATTATACGGCGTAGACGGCCATGTCGTAGTCAAGGCCGATGTGGCTATCGGTAAGGAGATTGTGATACGTGGTGCGACGGGCCTGTCAGATGGACAGAAAGTAGAAGTGACAGCGACACGGTCATAATATATTGGTTAATGTAACCTTGCCATATTAGGGCGTTGACTATACGTTATGCTCGATTAGCAAACTATGTATTGGAATAGTAATGAAAACAGTTATTGATAAATTGGCATGGCTTCAGATTGAAAATGGCAAGGTGTTATGTGCTCGCTCAAAAGGCAAATCGACCTATTATATTCCTGGCGGCAAGCGTGATCCGGGCGAGACAGATGCGCAGGCATTGGTGAGAGAAATCAAGGAAGAACTGACCGTTGAGCTTAATCCAGAGTCATTGGCATTCTATGGTGAATTTGTTGCTCCTGCTGATGGCAAACCTGAAGGAACGGTAGTACAGGTACGTTGTTATCAAGCGGATTATATCGGAGATCTGGCACCTGATTCTGAAATTGAAGAGTTAGCATGGCTTGGTTTTGATGATATTGAAAAGTGTTCCGTGGTTGTTCAAAAACTCTTTGTGGAATTGAACCAAAAACAACTTATTTAATACTTATTCGTATGTACTGCTTGTTTTTTGCAATATGAGTGATGTGATTAATATGCATATTGCGTAAATGTGATACAACGAAGCAGCGGCATTAAAAAGCGTTGGAAGCTCTTAAGTTAAACACATTGGTGAGTGGTAACTGCATCAAGAAGAGAACCCGACCATTGAGAGGAGGATGATGTGTCCAAAAGCCATCCTCCTCCATAACAAAAGGGTATCAGTCTATATGCTGAATATGAAATTAATATTCATAGTTGTGTGTATGGAATATATGGGTTGCTAATTGTGACGCTAGATTTGTGTTCTAATAGCAAGGCTAAATCAGTCGCATATTCATAGGCAAGTTCCGTTGACTTAAAGCTTCCTACGCAATAATGACGAAACATACCCATATGAATATTAACAGTTATCTTGGGTAAATCCTCGTCAGGATGTCTTTTTACATAACTCTTACTTAATTTACTTTTAATGTTGTCTCGCTCTACTTCTATATAGACAATGTTACGAAATAGCTTTGGCTTTTTTCCTTGCCGGATGGTGTTATTTTGAAAGTTGATGATGATAGGTAGGGTATATCTGTATTGGAGATAGGCGGCGAATATTGCTGGTAAGTAATTAGATGCAAAAAGTAATGCCATGAATGTGGTATCAAAATTAAGTTTAAATCCGCTATCAATAAATATAGCGATCGTAATAAGTAGATATACTATTGTAGATGCTGAAAATATAAAAGGGATAGGCTTTAAACGCTCACGATTGAAAATAGAATAAACAATTGATGAGTGGTTGTATGTAATGTTACTCTCGATTTGTTTATTTTGGTATTTTTCTACAAACTCTTGTGGGGCCATGAAAATCTCTAGAGTATTTATTTGTTTAAGCTTTTTATTTGTTAAAATTTTATCATTTAAATTCTTATGTTTGTACTACTTTCATGTGAAAATACGAAACATGCTAGAGACTCAAATCGTTAAAATAGATCAGGGAAAATCTAATGAATCAACTAAGAGTCATCATTGATCTCGATGATTATACCGCCGGATTGACTGGTGAAATCAAAGCGAATGTTCAGATGGTTCTGAATTTTATTCTCCAGTTACGAGAGTTATGTTGTGGAAAGAGGACAGAGGCAACTCTTCATGATGGAAGCAATCCCATTTGTTGTTTGTGAGTAAAAAATCGTCATCATGTCCCTACAAGGTATGGCTAGACTACTATACAGCGATTAATTTGTGTGACTAATCAATTATAACTATCAAATTAATAGGTACTAGCACGTTTCTGATGGGTAAAAGTAGGCGTATTGTTCATTCCATAAGTTCAGGTAGCTATAGCGTGTGGTGGATAGTGCCCCGCATAGACGCTACCAAGAATGCAAGAATCTTCGATAAATCTAATCAAAATAATAAGCGAATTTTTACTTTGTTTGTATTTCGCTGAATAAAACCCACATAGGGAATGGAGTGAACATGAATCAACATGACAACCACACAGGCGGCAAATGTCCTGTAATGCACGGCGCAATGACATCATCTGAAGCATCCAATGTTGCATGGTGGCCCAATGCTCTGAATCTCGACATTCTTCATCAGCATGATACAAAAACCAATCCACTAGGTGCTGATTTTAACTATCGCGAAGAAGTACAGAAACTGGATGTAGAAGCGCTTAAAAATGATGTGAAAGCGCTAATGACAAACAGCCAAGAGTGGTGGCCTGCAGACTGGGGTCATTACGGCGGTTTGATGGTGCGTATGGCATGGCACTCAGCCGGTTCTTACCGTACTTACGATGGCCGTGGTGGTGCTAATACTGGTAACCAACGTTTTGCGCCGCTTAACTCATGGCCAGATAACGCGAACCTTGATAAGGCTCGTCGTCTGCTTTGGCCTATCAAGCAAAAATACGGTAACAAAATCAGCTGGGCTGACTTGATCGTGCTTGCCGGTACTATGGCTTACGAGTCAATGGGCCTGAAAACGTTCGGTTTCGGCTTTGGTCGTGAAGATATCTGGGCGCCAGAAAAAGACGTGTACTGGGGTTCTGAAAAACAATGGCTAGCCACTAGTGATGCAGAAAACAGCCGTTATTCAAATGGCCGTGATCTTGAAGATCCATTGGCCGCGGTAATGATGGGCCTTATCTATGTGAACCCAGAAGGTGTTGACGGCAACCCAGATCCGCTAAAAACAGCCGAAGACATGCGCGTAACATTTGCCCGTATGGGTATGGATGACGAAGAGACCGTGGCATTGACTGCCGGTGGCCATACAGTGGGTAAGGCACACGGTAACGGTAATGCGGCGCACCTAGGTAAAGATCCAGAAGGTGCAGACGTGACTGAGCAGGGCCTTGGCTGGAACAACCACACCTCTCGCGGTATTGGTCGTGATACGGTAACCAGTGGTATTGAAGGCGCATGGACAACCAACCCAACACAATGGGATAACGGTTTCTTTGAGATGCTACTGAACCACGACTGGCAGCTGACCAAGAGTCCAGCGGGTGCATGGCAGTGGGAACCTGTGTCTATCGAAGAGCAAGACAAGCCAGCTGACGTAGAAGATGCCAGCCTGCGTTGTAACCCAATGATGACTGATGCGGATATGGCCCTGAAAATGGACCCAGACTACCGTGTGATTTCAGAGCGTTTTTACAATGATCCTGAGCATTTCTCTGATGTGTTCGCTCGTGCTTGGTTCAAACTGACACACCGTGATATGGGGCCTAAGGCTCGTTACCTAGGTCCAGATGTACCGGCTGAAGAGCTAATCTGGCAAGATCCTGTTCCTGCTGGTCGTACCGATTACGATGTGGCTGCTGTGAAAGCGAAAATTGCATCAACTGATTTGAGCATTAGCGATTTGGTATCGACTGCTTGGGATAGTGCACGTACATTCCGTGGTTCTGACAAACGTGGTGGTGCCAACGGTGCGCGTATTCGCCTAGCGCCACAAAACGAGTGGGCAGGTAACGAACCAGAAAAACTGGCCAATGTATTGTCTGTTCTTGAAGGTATTGCCGCTGAAAGCAACGTAAGCGTTGCCGATGTGATTGTACTGGCCGGTAACCTAGGCGTTGAATTGGCGGCGAAAGAAGCTGGTTTTGATATCGAGGTACCGTTTGCACCTGGTCGTGGTGATGCAACGGCAGAGCAAACCGATGTTGAGTCATTTGCGGTACTTGAACCACTAGCAGATGGTTTCCGTAACTGGCAGAAACAGCACTACGCATCAGCACCAGAAGAAATGCTGCTAGACCGCGCGCAATTGATGGGTCTAACTGCGCCTGAAATGACAGTACTGCTAGGTGGTATGCGCGTTATCGGTGCCAACTATGGCAATAGCACTCATGGTGTGTTCACTGACCGTGTCGGTGCATTGACGAATGACTTCTTCGTTAACCTGACAGACATGAATTACAACTGGAAGCCAACTGGCCGTAATTCTTACGACATCGTTTCTCGTCAAACCGGTGACGTAAAATGGACGGCAACCCGTGTTGACTTGGTGTTCGGTTCTAACTCTATCTTGCGTGCTTACGCCGAAGTGTATGCACAAGATGACAACAAAGAAAAATTCGTGAAAGACTTTGTTGCCGCTTGGACCAAAGTGATGAATGCAGACCGATTCGATCTAGTATAATCATCCCAATAAAAAACCCCGTAATGGCTGAGCCATTGCGGGGTTTTTTTATGTTTTATGCTATGACCTGTCTGTCAATCAGCGCGTATTAATCGGTTGTCAAAAGACTATTTGTGAAATTACATCATAGGGTTGTCTTTATTGATCTGAGGTGAGTTTGAAGTGCTTTGCTTCATGAATGAGATGCTTCTGAATAATATGTAATGGCATGAAATGTAAGGGCTTAGCTGTGAAGGCCATCGAAAAAGTGTTACTAAGTCAATGAGTTAATTGAAAAGATTGATTTTGAATTATGACATATTAAAGGGGTTGAATAATATTGGCTGTAGAGAGTCTTCTATATTTTGGAGCTATTGAATGAAGCTGTATATTATTCCCCTGGTATTGATGATGTTATCCATGCCCGCTCGTGCTGATGCTGTATTAGATAATTTAGTGAGTTTGGAACAACGATCATCGGAACTGCGTATAACGGCTGTTAAGTGTTATGTTCAAATGACGTTACTCAAGCAAGATGGTTGGGAAACGCCAGCATGTGAAAACTACAAAGAAATGGCAACTAAAGAAGGGGCTGTTTTGCGTGAGCACCTTGAGACTACAACGAAGCAGTTTAGGCTCAAGCAGCGCGAGGGACTCTATGATTTAGAGCAGAAGACTCAGGCGATGGAATTATTGTTTTCTATTTCTACGCATTTTGAAGGGTTTAAAATGCTGCCTGCCAAAATAGAAAGCCTCCGTCGCGGATAGGTTTATTTGGGCATAGCTCTGATTGGCTTAGGCGCCGCTTGGTTGAAAGCAATAACCTAAGCCAATGGGGGGCAATAGTTAGTCGATCAGCGAGTATTCATCACGTAATATGGCAATGATTTCAGCTTTGGGATTATCACTAAGTTCGATTTTTTGCCCAGTGATCTTTTCGGCTATTGCAGTATATGTTTTAGAAATATCCATAAGTGCGCTGACTGGTAAGTCATTGTCACGAGCGAGGGCAAATCGCTCATCCATACGGTCTTTGTTTAATAGGATATCAGGGTCAGGGAAGTAGTTGAGTAGGAACTGGCGGAAATCTTCTTTGGAGTTCTCAACAATCTCACCATCACGATAGGCCGCGCCATCCCAAATACGCGATGAATCTGGCGTGCCGACTTCATCCATATAAATGAGTTTTTCCTGCCCGGCTGCATCGGTCACGTAGCCAAATTCGAATTTTGTATCAACAAAAATCTGGTCAATTTGGGACAGCGCATTGCTGATCACCTCGAAGCCATCTTGCAGGAGTTTCTCGTAATGGCTGATATCGTCTGGGTGGCTGAAATTGAAGGCGCTGAAGTTGTTTTCTAGATCTTGTCGGGATACGTTGACATCGTCAACTTCCGGGACGCCCGGGATATTTTTGAGGATCCCTTTTGTAGAGGGGGTCATCAAAAGCGATGGGAGTTTTTGATCTTTTTTCAAGCCATCCGGTAGTTCGATGCCGCAGAAATGGCGTTCACCTTGGCTGTATGCACGCCACATGGAGCCGGTGATGTATTGACGGCAGATGGCTTCAACCATCACCGGCTTGGCTTTTTGAACAATCCATACAAACGGGTGGGGGATATCCAGAATATGGCTATCAGCTAGGTTATTGTCTCGGAACAGTTTGAACCAGTGGTTGGAGATTGCGTTGAGCGCGGCTCCTTTGCCCGGAACGCCATTTAAGCCGCCCTCGGCATGCCAGATACAGTCGAATGCTGATATACGATCGCTGATGACCATGATAGCGAGAGGGGCATCCGGTTGGACGTTGTAGCCTTTTTCTTTGATCAGACGACGACTGTCTTTTTCTGTCAGCCAGTACACAGAGCGCACTTTGCCGCTATGAACGGGTTTGTCGGTACGGATTGGCAGGTCATCATTAACGGCGAGAACTTGATCAGCAAGGCTCATGGCGAATTCCTATTTCGGTAAGTGGACGAAGGTAAACCGGTGTCAGTCGGGCTTATTCATGCGGAAGTGTTGCTCCGCAGCCTTTCGATGCCTGCGATAATATCAGAAGCTAATTCGGCTTGCAGCCAGAAAAGCAAACGTTTGCGTAAATTTATTTTCCAAGTTCGGGATAATGGCTCCAGCGGAATGTTCAAAAGGCTATTTTCTATTCGGTGAGCGCTGTGGGTTTATGGCAAAATAAACGGCTCTTTGACAGTGATTGGCAAACAATGACCCGCTATACACCTGAACAAACCGAATTTATTCACCACGGGGCCGGTAATGCACTTTGCATTGCTGGTGCTGGAACGGGTAAGACGACAACCCTGGTGGGCTTAATTGGCCAGAAGCTACAGCAACTTCCTGCACAAGAGATGCTGGTCTTGATGTTCAACCGGGATATCCGCGGGGATTTTCAGGAAAAACTCCGCAGTAGCGGGATCAACCAACCGGTGTCAGTACACACGTTCCATAGTTTTTGCCTGAAGTTTCTCAATCAATCGGGATTTTTCAGGGAAACGGGTTTCAGGGTTGATTTTCAGAGCGGGGAAAGTGACAAGTCGCTGGTTAAGTTGATCTTGCGCGAATTTTCCGGCAAGGAAACGACCTATACCCGCCAGCAAATGATCAAAGATCCAAAGACCATTGAGTTGCTGCTTAGCTTCATCGGTTTGGTAAAGGCCTATATGTTGCCGCCTTACGAGGTTTTCAAACTGGCTGATATCAATCGGGACTACCTGTTTATTATCGATTGTTACGAGGAGTTCGAGCGTCGCCGAAAGGAACTCAAATTATTGTTCTTTGATGACTGGCTGGTGGAGAGCGTGAAGTTGCTCGAAAGCAACGAGGCTATTCGCGCGCGCCTGCACCAACGATGCAAATTAATCGTGGTGGATGAGTTTCAGGATATCAATACTGCCCAATACCGGTTGCTAAAACAATTATTAGGCCCTCAGGCTCAGATATTGGCCGTGGGTGATGTGGATCAGTGTATCTACAAGTGGCGGGGAAGTGCCCCGCAGTTCATGCTTAATTTTGAGCAGGATTTTGCGCCGGCAACGGTTTATACCTTGTCGCAGACTTTTCGCTTTGGCCATAGTCTGGCATTGGCTGCCAGCCACCTTATTGCCAATAATAAGCAACGATTCAGTGATTTTATAACCACCGCGACACCTGAAAGCCGTGATACCAAAGTGGTTGGCTGTGGCTCGTCTCGTCAGGTTGGCGAGATTCTTCAGTCAGTCAAAGACTATATCGATCAAGGTGGTAATCCGTCGGAGATTGCGATACTGGTTCGTCGCTGGTCGCAGACGCTGTTGTTCGAACTGGCCTTCCTCAGCAAGCAGTTGCCTTATCATATGCCGGTGCCATCCGTGCTGGCCCATAGTAAAGAAGTGTCGATGCTTATGGCATTGATGTCGTGGGCGACGGGGGGCTATGACGAAGCCGATTCGGGTAAGCGTTCCGTCATGTTATTCAATTTCAATAGTTACCCTCATTGCTATGTGCCGAACAAGACCCTGAAACCGCTATGTGAGCAGTTGGCTGGCATGGAGCCTGGCCAGTGGCTGACGTTTATCCGTCGTTATGAGAAAGCCAACCCCTCATTGAAATTGGAAACGTTTGTAGAGCGTTTGGATTTGTTGTTGAGGCTCAAGAAAAAAGGCAGTTTCAAGGCCCATGAGGTTTTCCGTCAGTACAGGAACGAAAGCGGCCTAGATAGTTGGATCTGGAAAACCGAAGCGACGGCCAGTGAGATAGAAGAAGCCATCGAGCGGTTGGATAGCGTTGAAACGGTGCTCGACAATATGGATCAGAACTGTAAACAGGCACTGCAATATTTTGAGTATTATACCTATCAGTCAGGGGTGCATTCGGCTCAGCAGGATGACACGCAGCGGCAAAATGGCGTGCAGCTGACAACCATATTTCTAGCAAAGGGATGTGAGTATGAGCATGTTCATTTACCGTTTTGGGATAAGGATGCTTTCCCCTATATCAGAATGGGGGGTAACAGTGTCGGTGCCGATATCGAAGAAGAAAGGCGTTTGGCTTACGTGGCGTTGACGCGCGCCAAGAGGCAAGCGGTTATTTACCACACTGAACCCGAGAGGCCTGCCGGCAAGGCGACGAATGCGAGCCGCTTTGTTGCTGAAACCAAGTTGGCAATTGCCGCCGAGTTGGGGCCTGCCTTGTATCAGGTAGGGGACTTGCCCTCTTATTCAAGCCCTGTCGCCGAAGCATATTGTCGCCACCTGGGACGGGAAGGGGATATCAAAATAGATGAACGTTCGCCATTGGCGAAAAAGACAAGGGTCGATAAGGGTGAGCGGAAAAGCGCCAAGCGCGGTGTTGGGCAAACAGGTGATGAGCCTGATGAATACAGTTACCAGTGGGCACTGCGGCAACCCTTGCCGGAAAATGGCCTGAAGGTCGTTCAAGCAATGACCCGTAGCAAAACGGCGAAATATCTCGATGGGGAAATCAGCCGTATTTTGCGTGAGCTAAAAACAGCGGATAAGGCTAAGCAGTCGGTGTTGGTCAACCGCTTAATCGCCACCTCGTATGCCAGAAGCCAAGTCAGGCGATAAAGTATCCCGTTATATTGTGTCGAGAATGAACAAAGCCCCGTAAAGGGGCTTTGTGGTGTTAGCAAGAGGTGTTATTCAAGACCTGGAAATCAGTAGTACTCGATCCCTTCGCCTTCTTTGATTAGCGTACCCGCTTCGTTAGTGATGATACGGTCTAGATCAAATAGGGAGCCGATAGCAGCATTGCCGCGACCAGAGTTCACGAATTTGCATACAGCGTCGATCTTCGGTCCCATAGAGCCCGCAGGGAACTGGAACTGTGACAGACCTGCTGGTGTTGCTACCTTCATTTCTGCCTGATCCGGTTTGCCGTAGTTGCGGTAGATTGATCCGTCAGTCAGGATGATGAATAGATCCGCGTCGATCACTTCAGACAGAAGTTCGGCAGTAAGATCTTTGTCGATCACACACTCAACGCCAGTTAGATGATTGCCGTTCTTGCATACAGGTACGCCGCCACCACCGCAAGCAATAACCACATCACCGGCATCAAGCAAGGTTTCGATCTGCTGTTTTTCAATGATGGATTTTGGTAGTGGTGACGGTACAACACGACGGTAGTACTCACCATCTGCTTTGAAGATCTTGTCGCTTTCAGCCATGATCTCTTCAGCGCGCTCTTTAGTATAAACAGGGCCTACAAATTTCGTTGGGTTGGCAAATGCAGGGTCATCGGTGCTGACTTCTGTTTGGGTTACCAGTGTTGCGATTGATAGTGTAGGGTCAATGTTGCGTAGCTCTTGCTGAAGCATGTAGCCAACCATGCCGCAGGTTTGAGAACCCAGTACATCCATTGGGTATGGTGTAGTCTGTGGTGAGTACTCTTGGTAAGCCGCATTCTGTTCCATTAGCAGGCCAACCTGTGGGCCGTTGCCGTGTACAATCACGATTTCGTGTTTTTGGGCAATAGCGGCAATGCTTGCTGCTGCTTTTACAATATTTTCGCGTTGGTTTTCTGCAGTTAGGGCTTGTCCGCGAGCTAATAAGGCATTCCCGCCTAGAGCTAGTACTATGCGCATGATCGTATCTCCATTATATTTTTATGCCCAAGTTACATGCTCGTTGAAACGAGCTTTATAAAGTTTCTTGGGTCTATATGTTCACTATTATTAGGTGGCGCTAGATTAGGGGAAAAATACATTAATAAATGTGACATTATTCAAATCATAATACTAATTGCTTAATTCGCAGCGTGAATATAGCGTGTCATTTTTAGATTATTATTCTCGGTTTCCATATTAGATTATTGATAATGAAAAACAGGATGACGGGGGCTGTCAGACGTTAGATGGATGCTTGCTAATAGCGAAAATTGTAATGATTTTATCAGGAATCAATGAACTATTTAGATAGCGATTCTATAAAAGTGAATAGAGTTCCACGTGTTTAGAATATAAATAATTCATGGTAGATCACAGTTTTTATTTTAGAGGTGGCCATATGGGGCCTGCAGTTGGAGAGTCGCTGGGTGACAGAAGGTTGTGTGACCAAACCTATACACTCACATCATCGCGGCTGAGTCTCGCCCCACAGGGCTAGAGCGGTCGATGAGAACGCAATAGTGCTGTATTTCTGAGGATGACTCTGGGAAAATAGGAGACTTACTCCTAGCTATACATGCTATCGATAGTGCGATGTTTCGAATGATGGTGGTCTATAACCATGGTAATGCCTGGTTTGATGACTGAAATATAATAGTATAATTATATATATTATTGTTTTAATTATATTAAACCTGTTTATTCTTGCGGATGATAGCCAGAGAGTGTCGTTGTCGATCATTTAGTATTGACAGAATTTATATTGGGAAACGAGTAAGTGCATGGAAGCATATTACATGTAATTAAGAGTAAAATGCTGCTAGCTCGACATAACCGATTTTTGTATTTGTTGATATTTTTTATTTTAAATATCTTTTTTTATTCTAGTGCTAATGCATCTGAGAAAGATATGGCATTTAAGTCACTTTCTTGTAGTGAATATCATGGTAATTCATTAGATCCTGGCACAGATCGTTATTTCAATTTGTATCTTCAGGCACTTAGTGATCCTTTTACAGCGAAGAGGGATATAGTGAATGTCTTGGAGTCACAATCAAATATGCTCTCTGTTGATGAGCAGGCATTAGTATATCTTGCACAGTATTATATACAGATAGGGCAGGGGCGAAATGTTGGCCGTGCTCGCCCGTACCTTGAGAAAATGAAGCAAATAGCCAAGGAACATAAATCAGTGTGGCTATCTGCAGAGATCAAATTTATTGAAGCCTTTGAGTTGATGGATCAACGGGAGTACGCCTTGGCTCAATTTCAACTGGAGAATTTGAAAGAGCAAGCCGAGGAGATGGATTACAATATGTTGCTTGGACGTACGCTGAAATGGTTAGGAAACTTAGATGCCGACCGTTCTGAATATAAAGCTGCTTTGAACAAGTATAACCAGTCGTATGATATTTTTGCTAAGTGTAATAATTATCAACAGTTGGTTAGGGTCATGTCCAATATTGCTTCTGTTTATATTGATATGCAAGAGTGGAATATAGCTCTGCACTACAGTCGCGAGGCATTAGATTTATATAGCAAGTATAAATTGAATAATCCCTATATCGAGTCTTATATTCATATCAATGCGGCGGTTATTGCAAAATATATCGGTAACCGTGAAGAGCGTGAAAAACATATTACAACCGCGATGGCATTGGCCAAGCAGTCGAGTGTGCTCAGGGTAAAAATAGCGGCTTTAGTTAACTTGTCTGCTTATTACCTTGATGTTGGAAAAGAAGATAAGGCGGTGGATGCGGCAAACCAGTGTTTGGTCATAGCAAAGCAGTTTGGTGGGATCAATGGTCATAGTGTCGCGAGCTGTCACGAGAGTCTGTCCGAGGCATATTTGGGTTCCGGGTGGATTGATGGTGCACTTGAGCATGCTGATAAAGCGATGGGGATTTATCAGGAAACGAAGGAAAAGGCTCGTGTCGTATATATGTATGAGTTGATGGCCAAAATCTATGAAGCGAAGCATCTCTATGAAAAGGCACTCCAGTATTATAAGCGCTTTACTGAAGAGGGCCGGGATCTTCTTTTTGATGTGCGTAGTCAGAAGCTTATTGATATCCAAGAAGTATTTGATAATAGCGTAAATGAAAAAGAAATTAAGTTATTGAAAGCAGAAAATGCGCTGGCCCGTGCCAGATTAGCCGAACGTAAGGCGATGGAAAATACGGTTCGTCTTTTGGGGCTGCTTTCTGTTGTCATGCTATATTTTTTGTTTCGGCGCTATAACAAACTGAAGAAAGAACAGGCATGGCTGCTTACATCGAATAAGATGCTGGTTAATCAGTCTACACAAGATCCTCTGACCGGCTTGAATAACCGTCGTTATTTTGAATGGTGGTTATCGTTGCCATTGCAGGAGATATACCCGGATGGACTGACATTGGCGGTTATTGACGTAGACCATTTCAAGAAGATCAATGATCACTTTGGCCATGATACTGGGGATGAGGTATTGAAGATACTGGCGAATAGACTGAGACAGGTTCTTGGTGAAGATGAGCATTTGATCCGCTGGGGAGGGGAAGAGTTTGTCGCCATCCTATCTGGGACTCAATGCGAAGAGCGATTACGGTGTTTTTGCGACGTTATTTGCCGTGATGCTTTTCAATTAGCCAAACGTCCGTTACGGGCAACGATTTCTGTTGGTGGGGTGAGTGTGGCGGATGCCGAGACGTTTAGCGAGAACTGGCGGCTTGTTTTTCGCGAGGCGGATAAAGCGTTGTATCGCGTCAAATCATCCGGGCGTAACAATGTTGATTTTTCATACTATCAAGAGGTGTGACTTTGACCGCAATTAGGCATGAATAGGCCATTTAGGCAGTTAATGCTGCTTGCTACACCTACATAATGTCATGCTTATCACATTATTGTTGTTATCAGTATAGTGTCCGGCATCCCTTTGCTACACTGACCGCACCTCCGTTATGACATGGACAGGGTGAGGTCATTGCGCTTTCAAGTATTTGTAAAAAAAGACGATGGCATATTTCAACAAGAATGCTATTCAAGCTGGGTTGAAGTCCGGCAACAGTTGGAATGCGGACGTTTTATCGGAACCCGTTCTTATAAAGAGAAACTTTGGATCTACGATCAGCAGGCGAGTGAAGGCGAGCCAGATGTTTATAAGATCGATACGATGGGCCAATGGGTCGCCACGAGCCATAGGGCCTGCAAGCAGCTTGATTCATTACGCCTGATATCAGCAAGCCAGCTGGCCTTTGACCCGTTGCTGGTGGACTTCCAATCCCAGCTCGCGGAAACGTTGGCATTGGGGTGCGTTAATTTGATAGCCAAACCACTGGCTGACTATAGTCACTGTGATTTTGGTGAAAGAAAAGATCTTCAAGTGATTGAAAAGCAGGTACTGCCCGCTTTCTTGGGAGGCAAGCGCTCTCATGATGGCGAATATGATCTGGCTTTGCAGCTATATTCCGAGGGAGAAGCTATCGCGGTGGCGACATTCAGTCGTCATTTGGAGGATCACCGGTTTCCGCTAAAGCAAGGCGACCTCTATTATGAATTGTCGCTTCATACGGTGTATGTCATCCCCGAGTATCGAGGATTGGGGATTGCCACGTTGCTGACTCAGGTGATCGTGGAGATTGTGCAAAGAGATTGCGAGAGTTTATATCGTAGTTTGTCCGAATACGGGATCAATTTGAAGATATGGTTTTCGGCTCTGGCCATTTCTCTTGGCGGCGAGGCGCTATGTGATGCCATGAGTGAGGCGATTGTCGACATGAACGATGATTTGGTCGATATTCTGATCGATGACGGCGTTGCAGTTTCTTATAACGAACCGATGATTGCGGTCGATACGGCTTATTGACGTTATCCCTTAAGCAATTTGATACTGTTCAGATAGTCGCCCCAAGCAATGTATTTTGCTTGGGGCGTTCTTTTTTATGACAACAGGCTGGCGAGAGGCTACGGCGAAGCCGCCCGATTTTGGCGGCGTTTTATGTTTCCTCTGGTGACTAGGTTGTCGAATAGCGGGGCAAATAGGTTGGCAAAGAGAATCGCCAGCATGATCCCTTCAGGGTAGGCGGGGTTGACGACCCTGATAAAGACGGTCATGACGCCGATCAGTATTCCGTAAGCCCATTTCCCTTTATTGGTGAAGGCGGCTGAGACGGGGTCTGTAGCCATAAATAACATCCCGAACGCAAAACCGCCAAGTACCAAGTGCCACCAGAATGGCATGGAGAACATTGGGTTGGTCTCAGAGCCGATGACATTCAGCATGGTGGATGTCAGCATCATCCCTACCATTACCCCGGTAACAATTCGCCACGACGCAATTTTCATAAAGATAATGGCGAATCCGCCAAGCAAGAGGAAGGCTGTGGAGACTTCACCAATAGAGCCGGGAATATTGCCGATAAAAGCGTCCATCCAGCTAATGGGTTGCCCCGTAAGGTTGTGTGCCATTGCACTTTGCCCATTTTCAGCCCATTGGCTAAGCGGGGTAGCTCCGCTATAGCCGTCAGCGGCTGTCCATACTTGTGCGCCGGATATTTGGGCTGGGTAGGCAAAGTAGAGAAATGCCCGGCCAGCCAGAGCCGGGTTGAGGAAGTTACGCCCTGTCCCCCCGAAAATTTCCTTGGCGACGACCACACCGAATGTGATCCCTAACGCAGCTTGCCACAGGGGAAGAGTTGGGGGAACGATCAGAGCAAAAAGCATAGAGGAAACGAAAAAGCCTTCATTGATTTCGTGTTTCCTTACCATCGCAAAGAGCACCTCCCAGAAGCCCCCCACAATAAATACGGTAAGGTAGATGGGTAGGAAGTACGTTGCCCCTAGTAACATTTTACTGCCCCAGCCTGCATCTTCAGCCAGGCTTCCACCTAGAGTTAAGACCGTACTGTAGCGCCAGTTCTCACTCGCTAATTGATTGATTTGAGAAATATCATAAAGTGAATGAAGGGCGGGGATAGCTTGATGGCCAACATTGTACATACCCCAAAAAAGCGCCGGAAAGACAGCCAGCCATACCATGATCATGATACGTTTCAGATCAATACTATCGCGGACATGGGTATGGGTGCGGGTTACTTGGCCGGGTGTATAGAGCAAGGTTGCGATGGCTTCGTAGAGTGCGTGCCATTTTTGGTATTTTCCGCCAGGTTCGAAGGCGGGTTCCAACTTTTCCAGTGTCGATTTTAAACTCATGCTTGTGCCCTCACGATCGCATGGATACCTACTGGCAACAGTGTGCGCCAATATGCTTGGTGACGGCTGAGTGGTTGTACGTTAAATATAGTCGATATGAGCGAGCGATGGAGTACCTCTCCCCAAAAACCGCAAGTATTTATTTGGTCTCTTTTAATGGGGCTCATTTAGGGAGAGGGAAGGGTTGGAGTATGGAAGTTCGGTCAAGGCTTATGTTCAGAATCGGAGGAGGAAACAGTATCATCGGGCTGGTTACCCATGACTCTGGCTATCTCTTTGCGTGCGACTACGGCAGGATCGTCGGGGTGTGCGCCATAATCGCTGTTGTAGTTTGACCAATATTCACGCTGTATGTCGGAGATATTATCGTGATTATCAAATCGTGGCTTTTGTTGAGGGATCTCCGGTTGATAAGATATTTTGTCGCGACCTAGCATCAGCAGGCAAGGAGTAAGGATCAGTGTTAATAATGTGGCAAATGCCAAGCCACCAGCTACAGCTGTTGCTAGTTGGGACCACCACTGGGTGCTTGGCGCACCAAACTCGACGTTGCGGTTGATTAAGTCAACGTTCATTTCCAGAACCATCGGCATGAGCCCGAGGATTGTTGTGATGGTTGTGAGCATCACGGGTCGCAGTCGTTGCGCGCCGGTGTGCATAATTGCCGTTATTTTGTCTAAACCATTTTGGCGGAGCTGGTTATAGGTATCGATTAACACGATATTGTTATTAACCACAATACCGGCAAGCGAAATGACGCCAATACCAGACATGATGATGCCGAATGGGCGTTGGAAAATTAACAGGCCGAGAAACACCCCAACTGTAGAGAACAGCACCGCACTCAATATTAACAATGCCTGATAAAAACTGTTGAACTGAGTAATAAGGATCAGCCCCATTACTGCCAATGCCACGAGAAATGCCAGCTGGAGGAAAGCCGAGGATTTGTTTTGATCTTCATTTTGCCCCCTTACTTTGACATTGATGCCATCGGCAAAATCCAAGTTAGCAATAGCATTTTCGACAATGGGCAGTTGGAGACTAAGGTTATACCCCGTTGCCATATCAGCCATAACTTCAAGAACACGTTTGCCGTTGATTCTGTTGATGGTGTCCTGTTTGGGGGAGGGCGTGATACTGGCGAAATTGGTGATTGGCACCATGCCATAGAGTGTTTTCACGCGTAGTTCGTCAAAACGGCCGATATCACGTTTGTCTTCTGGGTAACGAACCAGAATGTCCACTTCGTCATCGGTATCGTCAGGTAGGAAATCACCGATTTTCAAACCGTTGGTAACGAACTGGACGGTATTTCCTACCAAGGTGGCATCACCGCCGAATCGTGCTGCGTCGTCACGGTTAATATTGATTTTCCAATCAATTCCTTGCTTGTTAGCTGAGTCTGAAATATTGGTAAACGCCGCTTGGCTTTCCATCCATGCCCGAAGTTTATCTACGGCATCATTCATATCCGAACTGCTTTTGCCTGATATTTCAATAATGAGATCGTGTTCGCTAGGGGGGCCAGCATTGGGGGCTTTGAACTCCAGTTCAACACCGGCAATATCAGCGGTCTTTTCCCGCATTTGAGCGATGATCTCTTTGACGGGTTGCCGCTCTTGCCAATCTAGCGGGTTAATTTGTATTTGGCCGATTTGATCGTCTCCGCCAGTCCGGGTGTAAACGCTTTTGATCCCCGGAGTGTCTATAACCCGTTGTTCGATCTCTTGCATCAGTTGGTCTTTTTCATAAATAGACAAGTCACCGTGTGAGCGCGCTTTGATCGTAAATTGTGGGGGATCAACGTCCGGGAAAAATACGACCCCAAGGCCGGCTTGGGCATAGGCAAAAGCCACGAAAACCGAAAAGATCAGAGCGGCAAAAAGGATTTTGAGTGGGTGTTTGATTGCGCCCGCCAAACTGGCAAGATAAATCTTGGTTATCCCGTTGGTCTGGCTAAAGTCGCCTTTTTCCAGCGCGGTTATCTGGGCTTTCTTTTTATCTGTGAGGTATTGGGGTTTGCCTATAACGCTGCCAAGGACAGGTACAAATATTAGCGCCATAATTAACGATGCTGAGAGGGTCGCAATAAGGGTTAAGGGCAGGTATCGCATGAATTCGCCCGTGGTATCAGGCCAGAATAACATTGGGGCGAAGGCAGCAAGGGTGGTAGCTGTAGAGGCCGTTATGGGGCAAGCCATCCGTTTGGCTGCTTCTTGGTAAGCCCGTTTGCGTTCGATGCCTTCTTGCATTTTCCTATCGGCATATTCGGTAACGACGATGGCCCCGTCAACCAACATACCGACAGCCATGATCAGCGCGAAAAGCACGATCATGTTTATCGTTATCCCGCCGACGGCCAGCATTAACAGGCCGGTAAGAAAAGCGCCGGGTATCGATACGCCGACCAGAAAGGCTGTACGTGTGCCGAGTATGGCCAATATCACGATAACAACTAAAATCACGGCTGACAGAATATTATTCTGCAGGTCGTTGAGCATGGTGTTGACATCTTTTGATTCGTCCCAGGTGTATTCAACCAGCAGGTTGGCGGGCCATTGGTTGAGTTTCTGGGCTTCGGCAACCACTTTTTTCACGATATCGACGGTTTCAATAATGTTTTCGCCAGCTCGTTTTTTGATATCGAGTACGACCGCTGTTTCACCGTTGAGCCGAGCAAAAGAGTCGGGATCACGGTAAGCCCTTCGGATTGTTGCAACATCACCGAAAGTGACCACCGTGCTGCCTTCTACTTTAATCGGAAGCTCAAGAATATCTTTGAGCGATTCGAAAACAGACGGCACTTTAACGGAAAAACGCCCATAACCTGTATCGATAAACCCTGCTGCAACAACCCGGTTATTGCGGGCGACCAAATTGAACACATCCTGTTGGTCGAGACCATAGCTTTCCATAAGGAGCGGCTCGACGATAACCTCGACGACATCGGTACGGTCGCCGGCAATATCAACTTCCAGGATTTGTTTGAAGGCTTCGAGCTGGTCTTTGAGTTCACGGGCAATTTGAATCGTTGTGCGTTCAGGGACTGTACCGTAGAGCACCATCGAAAGGACAGGTGAGACACTGGCCAGAGAGACCTCATTGACGGTTGGTTCGTCTGAGTCTTCGGGCAAACGGCTTTTGGCTAAATCGACGGCTTCTCTGACATCGGTAAGGGCAATATTGATATCCGAACCCGCATTGAACTCAAGCGTCACCGAGGCGTGTCCTTCGGATGCTGTTGACGTCATTTCTTTTACGTTTTCTATCGACCGCAGTTCTTTTTCAAGCGGACGGACGAGCAAACGTTCGGCATCACTGGGGCTGATGCCCTGATGGCTGACAGATACATAAATAATAGGAATCGTAATATCGGGGTTCGATTCTTTTGGGATTAACTTGTAGGTGATAAGTCCTGCAGCGAGAATGAGCACCAACAATGTCAGTATGGTACGAGAGCGATGGATTGCGGCATCAATTAAGGCAAACATTATTGCTCCTCATCAAGCCGTACAGGAATAACGGTATCGCCATTGCGGACAAATCCTTGGCCGACCGTGATCACTTCAACCTTGTCATTGGTTCCGCCCAGCCATACACCATCAGGTTCGACTTTGACGATAGAGATGGGGATGAACTTGACCTTGTCTGCATTATCAAGCGTTTTGATGCCGAGGTTGCCTAGTTCGTCCAGGGCGAGCATCGAGGGGGTTATTTTGATGGCGGGCTCGGTCGCCAATATGAGATCAAGGTTGGCGCTTGTCCCTGCGGGTAAGGTCATGTCGGGGTTATTGATTTCAACTTCAATGGGGTAGGTGTTGGTAGCGGGGTCTGCGACTGAGCCACGGAAGGTCAGCTTACCCGTGGTCTTAAACCCTGTGACCAAATCTATATTTGCAGGTTGGTCTTGGTATACCTTACCAATATGGCGTTCGCTGACATCTGCTGCAATCACCAAGGGGTCAAGATCGACAACGGAGAGTATCGGGTCGCCGATGCCTAGATAATCCCCTTTTTCGACATGAAGTGTATCAATAATACCATCGAAGGGGGCGTTGATTACCGTGTTGTCGAGGGCTATTTGTAGACTTCTAACCGAGGCTTTGGCTTCAATCAGAGCAGCTTCTGCCCGAGTGAAAGCGACTTCGCCTTGGAGGCCTTTTTTCTTGAGTGATTTAGCTGCGTTGAATTCTTGGTTTCTTACTTTCAGAAGAGCATTTGCTCGGGCTAGCTGTAGCTCTCTATCTGCTTTATCCAGTTGGATCAACGGCATCCCTGCTTTGACATGTTGTCCTTTTTTAATCAAGAGACTCTCAACTTTGCCTGCGACTTCTGCCCCTAGGGTTGTCGTTCTACTCGGGGCTGTTCGCCCATAGAGTGAAATGGTGCGGGTAATTGGTTGGGTGGTAAATGAGGTAACGACAACTTTGGCTAATGGGGGAGTGTTGGGAGCGAGATCTTGAGAAGGGGTGTCGGTATTGTCATTTATTGAAGGATCGGGTTTGGATATGCCACTGAGCAGCCAGAGCCCGATGGCAATAAATATTATTACCGATAGAATCCACGGTCTGCGCGAAAAAGGGTTTTTGAATTTAACCATTACCACGATCCTTGTGACAGTTAATCACTGAATATATATGGTGAGTGTAACAGTGTTGAAAATGGATGTTAACACATGATTGTCTTAAGGTTTTTTGTCATGACATCTATCGTTAAATTATAGTGGTGCTTTGTCTATATGTTTCAAGACCATACGTACTACTATATATCTTTGATTATTCGAATGATTAATATCACAGAGATTGTCGAACAAAAGCCGTTGCGAATGGGCTTAGTTTATAATTGATTGTTGTATTAGCCATTTCGATAGGATTTCGATGACGGAAACGAAACAAGAAAAACGCCTTAGACAATTGGTAGAATTGATGCAGGGAATTGATAAAGTGCATCTTCGTCAGGCTGCCGATTCCCTGGAAGTGTCAGAGATGACATTACGGCGTGATTTATATTCCCCGCATCCGACGTTGGCTGTTATTGGTGGCTATATCATTAATAAGCAGTCGCGTAATGATACTGAATATGAGCTGTATGTTCAGAGTGAGAATAACGTTAGGGAGAAGAGTTTCATAGGTAAGCAAGCCGCGAAGCTGGTTAAGCCTAATGATACGGTTTTTTTTGATAACGGCACCACGATAGTCCATATCATTCATGCTATTCCTGATGATATGCCGTTTACAGGGGTGTGTTTTTCTTTGAATGTGTTGACGGCATTGAGAAATAAAAGTAACTGCCAAGCGATATTATGCGGCGGTCAGTTTGAGCCAAGAACTAACCATTTTTATCCGCTGTCGGCACAAACAGATTTAGACCACATTCGCTTTGACCTGATGTTTTGTTCTGCTGCTGGAGTTGATGCAATACAGGGCCTAACATGCCATGAATTAACTGAATTACCATATAAACATCGCGCCTTGCGGCAATCGCGGCATCGAGTTCTTGTGGTTGATAGCAGTAAATTGGGGCGTGTAAGGCGGGCGGCAATATGTGGATTGGAAGGGGTGGATGATGTGCTTTGTGATGAAGAACTACCGCAAGAGTGGTATGCGCTAATCGGTAGGAAAAAATAACAGCCACCGCCCTTGGGCGGTGGCTGTTTGTTTACTTACGGTTTCGACGAATGAACCCCAAACCTAGTAGGGAAAGGAGTCCCCATAGGCCGGTAGAGCCGCCGCTGCCATCATACGGTGGAACGGTAACTTCTGTTTTCACACCGTCGCGTTTTTGGACTGTAACATCCATTTTCACCACAGAATCACTGAACATGGTTGTTGCTTTTACTGATGTATCGGCTTGGGTCAGTGACATCTTGACGGTGTAACGGCCTTCAGGAATACCGTTTACATCGAAGAATACGGTCTGGGTGCCGTCTTTTTCCAACGTGACTTTCGGCAGTGCGATCTGGCTTAGGTCTTCAGGCATCGGCGAGAATTGGATCGAGGCGATGTCGCCTTTTTTCGCACCGGCGAACGTGATTGGGTAGGCGACTTCAAATCGGTTGCTCTTTGATGAGAGCAGTACGCGGTTGCCGTCTGTTTCACCGTAGCCATAGTTCAGAGCGATGATTGCAGAATCATGGTCGGAAGAACGGTACGCGGTTTCAGCATAGAATGGGTTGTTGCCCCAAACCGTGTCTTTGTACTTGTTGCTGTAGTCAAACAGTGGTGATTCTGCCGCATTGATATGCCAGTCACCGGCATCAAGAAGGCGTGATTTCAGCGATGGGGTGATCAGCATATGGTCCAGCGAGCCGATTTCATCATTATATGAATAGCTCCAGCTAGACTGTTGCTTTTCAGCATCTTTCAAGCTAACGGCATTGATATAGCCGAATGATTGGGTGATTTCCGCACCACTTGACCCAAATTGTTGCTTCTTGCCGATAAAGGTATCGCGTGCCGCACGGATAGTTTTGTTTTCAGGCAATGTCGCTGGGATGTCGGTCAACACCAGCATAGGGTCTTCTTGCGCATAAGAGTTGAAGTCGCCCATCAGCACTTGGTCACCGCCAACTTTGCCCATTTGCTCGCCAAGTTGAACGGCAGCGGCAACGCGGAAGTTTTCGCATGAACCTTGGAAATCAAGATCTTTTACACGGTCTTTAACTGGGTCAAAACCTTTCCACTCTTCCCAGCCTTGCCAGTCTTCCCAACAGGTTGAGCCTTTTGATTTGAAGTGGTTAACCGCAACAGAGAGTGATTTACCTGTATTGTTAAGGCGGAAGGTTGCCATAACGGTATTACGTTGGTAGTTCTTGCCGCTTTCTCGCACTTCCCCTTTGTTGTCGACAATGGCGGCGCCGCTCTCATCGGTAATTGTTGGCGCGTCTTGGCGCGGCATTTCGATGATGCGCGATGATTCTAGAGATACTTTGCTTGGACGGTAGAGCATGCCTGAAGTAATAGCATCGCCGCCAATGCTGTCGTGCTCATTGATGACGACATCGCCATTGGAGTCAAAGCCGACGAAGACATAACGGTTGTGAATTGAACGCTCCTTGTTACGGTCAGCGTAGTCTTCGTCGTAGTATTCGCTGTTGATTGCGTTCAGAAGCTGTTTGATTGCACCGAAATCGCCAAAACCGTTATTTTCAATTTCCATCAAGCCGATGATGTCAGCGTTCAGGCCGTAGATCGCTTTGACGATCTTGGCTTGCTGCTGTTCGAACTCAATTTGGCTTTCTGCACCACGGTTGTCGCCGTGCTGGTTGGCCGAGCCACCATAAGGTGAGTTGAAGTAGTTCAGCACGTTCTGGGTAGCCAGGCGAATGGCAAAATGACCATCGGCCGCCTTGTCGTTTAGTGCTGGTGATTTGGTTCGATCGGTATTGTGAATGACGTTAGAATCATCGATCTGGTTGGTTGGGATAAAACGGTATTCACCATACGAGTAGTGAATCACACCTTCTAGGCCGATAATGCTGTCATTAATTCGAATATAGTTGTTTTGTGGATCTGTCTTAAATGCCGGGTAGTAAGGGATCTCACCGTTATCTGGCTTGTTATCGCTTTCAACAACCAAACGGTAATTAGCATTTTGCTTGGATTGGGCCAAAGAGGCTTCACTGCCGGCAATATGCTCTTGGTTTGGTTGCATATTAGGGCGCTTGTACGCCAATACCATGTTATTACGACGTGCGGCGTAATCGTAGCTGAACGTACGGGCTACGCGCATGCTTTCGCTGACTGTCGGTGTTGCTGGGTCAATATCGGCAGGCAGGGCAACAAGCATACCTTCATGGCGCTCTAGGGTCAGATCAAAGTTGTCGCCATCGGTTGCGATTTTGTGTAGTGGTGTTGCAGCAGGTGTGCCGACGTGAGCGCCAATCTCAATATTGTCAGCCATCAGTAGAGTCAGACCGTAATCTTCTTTGATTTTACCGGTAACCGTGACTTCTTTACCAACGAGATCGGCAGCTGGCTTATCATTTGTTTTGATGAACAGGCCATCAGATGTTTTCTCGTTGCCGTCGGCATCATGAATATAGAAGCCCTTAACCAAACTGGTGGTGACAGCGGTCACTACACCGCTGACACGGTAGCTTTCAGATGATAGGTATTCCCCGTTGGCCAGTAGCGGCGAGCGGAATCCTTCGCCTTGGATTTGGCCTACCGTGGTATCAATAATGGATGCAGATACGACAGCATCGTTATTGTTAGAAGCGAGGGTATCGGTAGTGCCCGCCATGACAGGGGCTGACAAGGCGGCCGCGATAGCAACGGCCACCAGAGAAAGTGTGTTATTCATTCTATATCCTTAAATCTAAATAAGTTCTTCTGGTGGTTTAGAAGTAAACGCGAGAGTAGACGTAGAAATCTTGGGCCGCTTCGCCAATACTGCCTTCGACGGCGATTACCGATGAGCGGGTTGGCTTGTAGTTAATGCCTAATGTTCCCCATGTGCGGCTGCTGCCCCATTCAGTATCTTTCTCATCCCAGAATTCACTTTCGCTATCCCAGTGCTCGTAGGCTTCGTAGTTTGCTGAGCCAACAATTTCCCACTGCGGAGTCAGTGCGTACTTGGCAGAAAGCAAGGCGCCTTCATGTTCAAGAGTTTGGTAATTGTTATAGACGTATTGTTTGTTGTTCGGGTCAGTCACATCAACAGTTGTTTTATCTTGGGCAATATCTTCGTGCTCAAGGAAACCGTTGAAACCAAGAGTTAGTTGATCCGTCACAGCCAGGCGCATACCTAGCCCCAATAGGCGTTGTTCACCGTATTTAGATTCACCTTCCGAGCCGCTACGGCCTTCCAGACCTACAACAACGGAGAAACGCTTGCCGAAGTAGCCGGTGTAGCCGTTGACGATGTTACCCAGTACGGCACCAGAACTTGACTGTGTATCGTAGCTGTAAGAAACACCAGCTTTGAAATCACCATAGCGGCCTTCGTACTTGACGGTACCATCTTGGTCGCCAGCCTCTCCGGTTTCTACGGTTGTGTCGAAGGTGAAGTCACCGTATTTGTCATAGTCGTCAAAGGCCGTGTCGGTTAAGCCGACTTCAACATAATGGTGATCGTTGAACTCATAGCCAAGATAGACTTTATCGATGCTCAGGACCATATCCCCAGAGCCGTATTTCCAGTTTTCGCGTTCGTAGTCAAGCTCCAAACGGTAAAGCAAACCACCGTTGCGGCCTTTTACACCCATCGTCGCAAAAGAGTCGTCAATGTAGTATTGGTCTTTGTAGAACTCGCCTGAGTTGTAATTTGCACCGAAATGGCCACCGACACCGACCTCACCGTAGAGATCGAGGTAGTCACCATTTTCATGTTTGTAAACGGAAGCGGCGTGTGCTGCGGGAGCAAGTAAAAGGGCTGCTACGAGAGAAGCTAAAACTGTTTTGTTAGGAGTTGCAACGTCCATTATGCGACCTTTGTTAGTATTGAAACATACTGATGTAGATTTGTTCAAATGGTCACATTTAAGAGCTTATATGAGCAAATATTGTCTTTTACTAATGAGACACCTATCAATTATCGAGGGGGCTACTCGTTAAAAATGTGAAATATCAAAGATGTCATGGGTTACAAGTGACCCAATGTTAGAATCGAAACAAAGCATTTGAGTGAACAGCTGTGCGCTGAATAGCGTTATTTCGTGGTGCGCAGTGTGTATCAATGGGGGATGTTTGATGACTTCTTCGGTGAGAGTCGAAGAGGAAGGATCCTGCAATGAGGGGCGTAAAAAGTGATAGCAATACCACTCGTAATGAATAGAAAGTAACAGCGGGATGAACATTGCGAAGCTCTATTAAGACTTTATAGATACAGCTGTGATTTTATGGCTGCTTTGAGAATTATTGCTCATGATATCAGTTGGATATTTTGCCGAGAGAAAAAAGCAAAAATCCTCTGTACTTTTACCTATGAGTAAGGAAATTCATGATGCATAAAATCTTTTTGCGATCAGCGATAGCGCTAAGTATTGCTTATGCGTATCCGGCGTTGGCTGTTGATTGCTCGTCATTACCGCAATGGCAAGGTGATGCAGTTTATAACACCGGTTCTAAAGTCCAACAGAATGGCGAGGCATTTAAGGCGAACTGGTGGACAACGGGCAATGCGCCAGAAGCACATTCAGGCCAATGGCAAGAGTGGGAGAGACTTGGCGTATGTGATACCGCTGGTGGCAATGAACCTCCTGCAGTTACGGTTACCTCTCCGTTGAATAATGCCCAGTTTAATGATGGTGATGTGATTACGCTTTCGGCTCAGGCTACGGATAGCGATGGCACAGTTGCCGATGTCGAATTTTTTGTCGACGGTGTGAGCGAAGGGGTGGTGACAAAGACTCCGTATCAAATCTCGTGGACGGCTGTCGCTGGTCAACACACGATCAAAGCGGTTGTTACCGATAATCAAGGTGCGGCAAGCCAGAATAGCGTCGTTGTAAAAGTGGTAGCTGCTGGTGGGGCGCTTCCTCCGGTGGTGGATCTGGTATACCCAACCGCGACCGCTCAACTTAAAGAAGGCGATCAAGTCACATTGAAGGCCGATGCCTCAGACAAAGACGGCAACGTGGCATTGGTGGAATTCTATGTTGATAATACCTTGGTCGGTACGGACGATACCGCCCCTTATACAAGTCAATGGCTTGCAGCTGAAGGCAACCATACCTTCAAAGTAAAAGCCAAAGATAATGACAATCTTGAAGTCTGGTCTCAGGAAGTGAGCGTTGCCGTTACGGGGGCTTCTGTTGGTGGCGGTTGTGCCGGTGTTCCACAGTATGTAGCCGGTACGAAATATGGTGTCGGTGACATTGTTCAAAACGGTAATTACAAATATGAGTGTGACGTGGCCGGTTGGTGTTCGTCTGATGCAGCCTGGGCTTATGAGCCTAATACGGGATTGTATTGGAGCGATGCATGGACCGAATTGGGTATTTGCGCCATTGTTCCCGTAGTTAACTTCACGTCGCCAGCTGATAATGCCACGGTTCTGGCTGGTGAGACTGTTGCTTTGGCTGTCAATGCTACTGATGCCGACGGTTCGATTGCTGGGGTCGAATTCTTTGCCTCTGGGCAGAGTTTGGGGACGGATACTCAGGCACCGTACAGTATGAACTGGTTGGCTGCTGGGGCAGGCTCTGTAAGCCTAACTGCGGTTGCGACTGACAATGAAGGCAATACCGGTGATGCTGGTGTCTTGGTCAAAGTGAGCGATCAGCCACTTGTTGCTTCGCTAACATCACCGTCAAGTGGTACGACGGTCGGTTTAGGTAAGGCGGTTACTCTGGCAGCCGAAGCTTCGTCGTTGAACGGCAGTGTCAGCAAAGTTGATTTCTTGGTCAATGGTGCGGTACAGGCTACCGATACGACAGCGCCATATAGTGTCAGCTGGACGCCGGGTGCTGTGGGCAGCTATACCGTTTCTGCGATGGCAACTGACAGCAGCGGTTTGACGGCAACGACAGCCGGGGCGACTGTTAAGGTATTCGAGCAATCGGCAGTGAAGCACAAATTGATTGGTTACTGGCATAACTTTGTCAATGGTGCTGGATGCCCGATCAACTTGAGCGAAATGTCCAAAGCATGGGACATCATTGATATTGCGTTTGCAGAAAATGACCGTAATAGTGATGGTACGGTACATTTCAACCTGTACAGCGGTGATATCTACAGCGACTGTCCGGCGTTGGATCCTCAGACGTTCAAGCAAGATATGGCTGCGCTTCAAGCAGAAGGCAAAGTGTTCGTTCTGTCTCTGGGCGGTGCGGAAGGTACAATCACGCTAAATACCGATACGGATGAAGCGAACTTTGTAAGCAGCTTGACGGATATCGTGAAAGAGTGGGGCTTCGATGGGTTGGATATCGACCTTGAGAGCGGTTCAAACTTATTGCACGGCACTCAGATCCAAGCTCGTTTGCCGCGAGCCCTGAAGAAGATTGAAGCGAACATGGGCGGGGACATGTACCTGACTATGGCTCCTGAGCACCCTTATGTACACGGTGGTATGATTGCCTACAGCGGCATTTGGGGGGCGTACATTCCGTTGATTGACGAGCTGCGCGATACATTGGATCTGTTACACGTACAGCTATATAACAACGGGGGCTTGCCTAACCCATACCTGCCAGGTTCTGCTCCGGAAGGATCTGTGGATATGATGGTTGCTCAATCGAAAATGCTGATCGAGGGCTTTGAGCTTGCAAATGGCCAGCGCTTCGCACCATTGCGTGATGATCAGGTTGCGATTGGTTTGCCTTCAGGCCCTAGCTCTGCTAACTCTGGACAGGCTCCAACTCAGAATATTTTGGATGCATTGGACTGCCTGACAAAAGGGACGAAGTGTGGGGCGGTAAAACCGGCGTTTAATTACCCGAATTACGGTGGGGTAATGACTTGGTCTATCAACTGGGATAAGCATGACGGTTATAACTTCTCTGGTCCAGTTGGGGACAAGTTGAAGGCGATGAATGCTGGCCAGTAATATTGGTCGATAACAAAAAAGCCTGCACTAAGTGCAGGCTTTTTTATTTCTTTTCAGAAGAAAATGGTGGGCGATACCGGGCTCGAACCAGTGACCCCCTGCTTGTAAGGCAGGTGCTCTCCCAACTGAGCTAATCGCCCTAAAACCGTCACG
>NZ_LDOT01000001.1 GCF_001029445.1 Photobacterium aquae | reverse complement strand
GTTCGCCTGTTCGCCTGTTCAGGTGAATAATCTTCACGATCAATGTCAAATTCCATAAAGGAATTGGAAGGCGATCCGCATTTTCTAATTTCCGGCTGCAAAAAAAGCCTCGATACTCGAATGATTAATCGGCAAATTATCCTTCCCCTCATGCTGCAGCACGCAGAAAACCATCACTACCAGCATAAAAGTACACCGTTGTGAATATTCCTATTCTGGATAAAAAACCAACAACATGAACCATAATCCGGCTCACAAACCTCATGCCACGAATCCCCTAACCTAGACCGAACCCGTTAACTGGGTTGATTAGAGATACGATAAAAATAAAAGGATTTGGACAATGAAAAAGCACACCCTGCACCTTTCACCCACGGCCTTTGCTATCGCGATGACACTGGCTCTTGTCGGCTGTAACGACGAAACCACCATCGTCGAGCAACCCAAAGACACCGAACAGCCAGCCACGCAGCTACGAAGTGTTTTCGACAACTACCAAAGCGCGATCAAAACCCTCGACAATACCTATTTTGGTCAAATCACCGACCAAATGGCCAGCTCCCGCCAGAGCGTTGATCGGATGTACCTCGACAAGCTAGAGCAAATCAACCGCGACGCCCTGTCTGACGAAGACAAGATTTACTACGACACTTTCCGCTTCGACCGCAACATCGCCATTCGCGGGGCATCACTCCCTAACCCTCGCTTCGGCAACTTCGACATTCCTATTACTCACTTCTATAACTATATCGAATGGAATGCCAGCGCAGCGGGTAGCAAGCAAGACTCACCTGATGCCTACCACAAACATATCCAAGTGATCCGTGAATTTACCGCCTGGGCCAACAACCTACTCTCGCAATATTCCCTTGCCATCACCGACGGAGCCCAGTTGCCACAAGTTCTTACCTCACGCCTAATAGACAGTACCGCTGAAGCCATGCGGGCCAACGGCCAGCCTTATGGCTTGCTAGAACAAGGACTCAACGACATCAAGGCAACCGGAAATGGCTACAGCGCTGAATTCATTGCTGAATACCAAAAAGCGGTAGAGGATGCCCAGGCCAGCGTCGATGAGATCATTGCCTTCTTGGGAGGGGATTACTTCACCAGCGCGCGGGGTAGTAACAGTGCCTCCGATACCAATATCGGCTGGGGCGATCTCCCCAATGGTCAGGCCTGGTACCAGTGGCAACTTGACCGCAACAGCACCACCGGCAAATCAGCAATGGAACTCAACCAGCTTGGTGAGGATCTGGTAGCCGATGCCAAAGCTGAAATGATCCGTGTCGCCCAGCTAATCGTCGAAAAACGCGGGGAAACCATCAAGGCCAAGTGGCGCAACCCACAAGATGATGTTATTGAACGCACTTTCAATCTGGTCAATGCCGATAATGAGAGGAGCATCAACCTCGACGAATTCTTCGACTACCTCAACAGCGAACAGTTTTTCTATGGCCGTGACGGCCGCACTATCACAGGAACGCCTTATGCCGAGCTATGCAAAGCCGCATCAGAGCAAACCGCCTGTGAAGCAGCCCTTATCGATTACAATATCTTCAAAACCGATGCCAATGACGTCGTCGCCTCCTACTTCAAGCCGATCAAGACCGATTACACTATTGTTCCCGTTCCGAAAAACCGCGAGAAATACGATGGCGTAGCTTCCTACGGCGGCAACGAGTTCAACCTCAACACTCACCCGGACTACAGCCTTCAGAAGTGGAATGTATCTACCTTGCTGCTCCATGAAGCAGCACCTGGCCACCACTTCCAAAACGCCTATTCAATCGAGTATCCGCCTGCCGATAAGCCTGATTATATCAAGGGCGTTTGGTACACTGCGTATGCCGAGGGTTGGGCGCTATATACCGAGTGGCTAGGTTTGGAAATGGGCATCTACGGCGATTTGAATAGCGAGGGCAAGCCAACCTTCGTCAACGCAACCGGTATGTGCAAGCCTGATCTCGACTACACCACCTTCCAAGGTGGCATTTACAGCGATGCCGAGGAGTGTAATGCCCTGCAATATTTCGGTAGCCTCAACGAAGCACAATTGCGCAACATGCGACTGGCTGTCGACACAGGGATCCACGCCAAAGGCTGGAGCATCGAGCAGGCACAGAATTACATGAACCAGAACTCCGCGCTGGGTGATGGCGATATCGAATCTGAAAGCTTCCGCTATGCCGCCTACGTTGGGCAAGCAGTATCCTATAAGTCTGGCTATCTGGTGATCATGGAAATGCTTGAATTGGCCCAGAGCGAGTTAGGCAGCCAGTTTGACTGGGCGAGCTTCCACGACCAACTATTGAAATACGGCGATCAGCCAATGGAAGTGGTTGAGACCAGTATCAAGAACTGGATCAAAACCCCAAAATAATATGAGTTAAAAAAGGAGGTAAGCTACCAAAGTTACAGTAAAAAAGTGGCTGGCCAGGTATGGCAACATAGAACGGTCAACCGCAACTTTTTTATACACCAAGGTGTATCTTGGTAGCTTACCCAAACGATTATTTGTAGTGATGTTAACTTCCGGGACTGGCACTGAAGCCGGAGCATGCCCACGGGGATAACGAGCCCAACTATACCGACTCCCTCCACCAAAAAAGTGACCTACATCAATCCGCTAACGGGTATTCTTTTCGATAAGATACGGTTTGTAACGAAATGCGATCGACCGTAAATATTTATATTATTCTGTACATTGGGACATATATTGTCCGCCTCCTAACGCCGTTGAAGCAATGACATAACGGTCTCTATCCCAGCCCACCCTTGTGCCGCCGAAGTAAAATCCATCACCGTTCCTTCTAAATTTCCCGCCAGCACTATTCTTCGCTACGGCAAAACCGTTACAATCCTCCGCAAGCTATTGATGCAGGAAAGTAAAATGCTGAGGATTGAATGCAAGGAACGTCCACACTGGCGTGAACTGGCCCAAAAATACGGGTTTGGCTTCCATTCCATGTACGACGAACCCTACTGGGATGAAAGAGCCTACTACCAGTTCACCCTCGAACAAATCGAGCGGGATCTGGAAGACCCAACCGAAGAAATCCACCAGATGTGTCTGGATATCGTCGACACCGTGGTCAAAGATGAATATTGGCTGCGCCGCTTCCAGATCCCTGAACCTATGTGGCAGAGTGTCCTCGATTCTTGGACGAGCCGGGCCCCGTCACTCTATTCTCGCCTAGATTTTTCCTACGATGGCAATAGTCCGGCCAAGCTCTTTGAAAACAATGCAGATACGCCAACCTCTCTCTATGAGACCGGTTTCTGGCAGTGGCTGTGGCTCGAGGATATGGTTGATAGCGGAGCCATTCGCCGCGATGCCGACCAATTCAACCTGCTGCAAGAATTACTCATGGCCCGCTTTCATACCTTGGCCAAACAACAGCCGGGACAAATCCTCCATTTTGCCTGCTGCAAAGATACCGAAGAGGATCGCGGTACGGTGCAGTACCTCGAGGACTGTGCCAAAGAAGCGGGATTGGATACGGCTTTTGTCTTCATCGAAGATATCGGCCTTAGCAGCCAGCGGGAGTTTACCGACCTCAAGGACCGTTCTATCCGCTGGATGTTCAAGCTCTACCCGTGGGAGTTTATGTTCCGTGAAGAATATGCCGAACATCTGCCGCATGCCAAAGTCAACTGGCTCGAACCGATGTGGAAATCGGTACTAAGCAACAAAGCCTTGTTGCCGATGCTATGGCAAAAATTCAAAGGCCACCCGAACTTGCTGCCAGCCTACTTCCCTGACGATCGCGGCCTTAGCGAACTCAAGGACTATGTCATCAAGCCAATATTCGCCCGAGAAGGCGCCAATATCTCAATTGTCGAAAACGGCCGCCAAACGCTACGAGTCGACGGCCCCTACGGCGACGAAGGGGTGATCTATCAGGCCTACCATCGCCTACCTAAATTCAACGGCTCCTATACCTTGGTCGGAAGCTGGCTGGTTGACGACAAGGCTGGCGGGATCTCAATCCGCGAGGACAGCTCTCGCGTAACCCAAGACGTGGCCCGCTATATCCCCCATATTATCCTCTGATCAAACAGGGCGGCCCCGTCGCCCTGTTTCCTCTGCAGATCATATCCATCCCGTTTTCGTTCTTTCCTGTGACTTCCCAGTAATCAGGGAAATGGCTCATTCAGGGCTCTGGACATAGCAAAAAAAACGGCAGCGTATCCACGCTGCCGTTTCGAACAATGGCTAATCCACAAGGTTCACTTAATCAAATTCGACCAAGTTCTTCTGATAGGCATCAAAGCGGCCTTTCACCGAATCGGATGCGCCACCGGTCAACTTGCTCACCGCCACGATGGATACCGTTGCAAACACAAAGCCCGGGACGATTTCATACAGGTCGAAAATACCACCGGTCAGCTGCTTCCAAATCACCACCGTCAATGCACCAATCACAATACCGGCCAATGCGCCGTTACGGTTCATATCACGCCAGAAAAGGCTCAGCAGAAGTGCAGGGCCAAAGGCGGCACCAAACCCAGCCCATGCATATGATACCAGCCCCAAGACAGTGCTATCCGGGTTCATGGCCAACAGCAGAGCAATAGTAGACAGTATGATCACGGCCCAACGGCCAATTTTTACAATCTCGTCAGACGATGCATTCGGGCGGAATACCTGCTTGTAAAAATCCTCCGCCAGAGCCGACGAGGAGACTAACAACTGTGAGTCCGCCGTACTCATAATCGCTGCCAGAATCGCAGCCAGTAGGATACCGGCAATCACCGGATGGAACATTGAGTTCACCAGCAGCATGAAGATACGCTCACTATCTTCAAGAGTGCCGGTTAGGTTGTTGTCGACATACAGAATGCCGACTAGACCAGCCAAAATCGCACCGGCCATCGACAGCGCCGTCCAGCCGACGGCTATACGGCGGGCTGTTGCGATATCCGCATTACTGCGGGTTGCCTTGAACCGGGCCAAGATATGCGGCTGGCCGAAATAACCCAGACCCCATGCCAGCAGCGAGATAATCGCAATGGCAGACAACGGTTCGCCCGACACACCACGGAACATAGTCAGCAGTTCAGGGTTCTTGGCTTCAAGCGCCACCATCAAATCCGACGGGCTGCCATTCATCGCGGCAATCGGCACGATCATCAAAGCTGCCGACATCAACAGGCCCTGTACCAAATCCGTCCACGAGACGGCCAAGAAGCCACCGAACAAGGTGTAGACCACGACACACAAAGTACCGATAACCACAGCCACGGCATAATCGAGCCCAAACACCGTCTCGAACAACTTACCGCCGGCAACCAAGCCCGAACTGGTATAGAAAAGGAAGAACAGCAAAATGAAGAAAGCAGAAATGGTTTGCAGCAGCTTTGACTTGTCTTCGAAACGGCGAGACAAGAATTCGGGGATAGTCAGCGCATTGTCAGTCGTAATACTGTAAGTGCGCAGGCGCTTGGCACAGATCAGCCAGTTAAGCCAAGTTCCCAGCAACAGGCCTCCGGCCAACCAGAATGATTCAAAACCGGCCGCATAGGCATAACCCGGCAGGCCGAGCAGCAACCAGCCGCTCATGTCCGAGGCTCCAGCAGAAAGCGCGGCAGGCCACGGTCCAAGCGAACGACCGCCCAGGAAATAATCGGTCGAGTTCAGGGTACGCTTATAGGCCATATAGCCGATAGCCTGCATGGCTATCAGGTAGACAATAAACGTAGCCGTTACAGCAAAGCTACTTTCAATCATTGCGAGTTCCTTCGTTACCAGCCCCTGTCCATTGCAGGGGCATTTTTAGGTTTATCGTGCAATTTGCACACTGTTGTCACCAGAAGCCAAACCACTGCCAAATCCTGATGACAACCCAGATTAATGTTCCCCACCGCTCCCCAATTCCAACAGCGAGGCATTGCCGCCAACCGCCGTGATATTGATCGTTCGTGTCCGTTCGGTCACAAAACGCAGTGAATATGTCGTGCTGCCAATCACCGGCAACTGCTCACAGTCAGTTTCGCTGACCAACAAAGCCAGTTGCCCATCACGGGCCGCCAACTGACAAGCCAACTGCTGAACAGAAGCAGGCTTGCCTGCATAAGCCACACCGACAACAGCCGGATGGCAGATCAGCCCGGAAAGCTGATCAGGGCTGATGGCAGTGACAACACCGCCGGCACAACCGCTTTGTTCCAGCTGTGCCGCCACGTCTTCCGCCACCACCGAATAACCAGCAGGCAGACAGACAAAAACCGTATTTCCCGTCACCAAAGCCGCGGCTAACTGACCATACAAGGCAACCTCGGGGGCTTGAGCGTCAACAGTAATGACAAGAATCCCGCGCCCGGCACAGTAGCGTTCATTGCTCTCCCCGGTAGGGCCGGGCAGCACATCGACCACTGCCGCATGCTCCGCAGCCTGCTGGCACTGGTATCGCACCATCGCCTGGCAGGCAGACGGTAATTGTTTGCTCCAGCGTTGCAGAATCGCCTCTCGAGTTGGGTATCCCAAATTGTTCCAGCCTTCCCAAACCGACACACTACGACTGATCCATTCATTCATTTTCATGCTATCTCCTTGGCTTCATGCCGGTTTGCAGGCTTCAACAGTCTCGAGGACAAAACGGTACAGGTAATTGGGTCCCCCCGCTTTGGGGCCCGTGCCCGAAAGCCCCTGGCCACCAAAAGGCTGAACCCCAACCACCGCCCCGACCTGATCACGGTTGATATAGCAATTGCCCACCCGAGCCCGTCGTTCTATGTGACGGTAGGTCCGCTCATTGCGGCTATGCACCCCTAAGGTCAGTCCAAAGCCGGTATTGTTGATCTGGTCGATGACCCCATCGAGATCGCTCGCTTTGAAGCGAACAATATGAAGGATCGGCCCAAAATTTTCGTTTTTGAGAACCTCGATCGACGGGATCTCAAACGCCGTCGGCGGTACGAAATCACCGTACTGGCAATCGCCTCCCATTTTCGCCTCCGCGACCACCTTGGACCACTTCTTGAGCGATTGGATATGGCTGAGCAGCTTGTCCTTGGCAGCCGCGTCGATGACCGGCCCGACATCGGTCTGATGCCGCTCAGGCCGACCGACAACTAACTCAGCCATCGCGCCTTTGATAAGGCCAATCACCCTATCTGCAATATCCTGCTGGACATACAGCACCCGTAATGCCGAACAACGCTGGCCTGCAGAGGCAAACGCCGAGCGAATGACATCCCGTACTACTTGCTCAGGCAATGCCGTGCTGTCGACAATCATCGCGTTCTGGCCACCGGTTTCGGCAATAAAGGGAACCGGTGGGCAACTACGGCTGGCCAGCGTCCGATTAATCCGCTGTGCCGTCTGCGTCGACCCGGTAAATGCCACACCCGCAATACGCACATCCGAAGCGATCACCGCACCGACCTCGCTACCGCTTCCCGGCAACAACTGGATCGCGCCATCAGGAACACCGGCTTCAAGCATCAGCTCGACTGCTCGAAAAGCAATCAGAGAAGTCTGCTCGGCCGGTTTGGCCACCACAGTATTCCCCGCGACCAGTGCAGCACTCACCTGACCAAGGAAAATCGCCAACGGGAAGTTCCACGGGCTAATGCAGGCAAACACCCCACGACCGCGATACCCCAGCAAACGGCGTGAGCCGTCAAAGCCATTTACCGCCTTTCGTTCCTCAAACTCTGCACAGGCCTGATTTGCGTAATAGCGACAGAAATCCACCGCCTCACGGATCTCGTCGATAGCATCATGGATGGTCTTGCCAGCTTCCCGGTGACAGAGCGCAACCAGCTCACCACGATGAGCTTCCAGTAAATCGGCCAGGCGAAGCAAACAACCCGCTCGTTCGCTGGCCGATAATGCCGACCATGCAGGATATGCCTGCTCGGCAACTGAAATAGCCTGCTCAACCAGATCCGCATCAGCCCATGCCACCTCACCGACCACTTCACGGCGATCATAAGGTGCGGTTACAGGCTGCACGGCTAATGGTTCAACGATCCGCTTGCCAGCGACGATTGGCCCTGCCAGCCAGCGATGCTTGGCAAACACAGCTACGGATGCTTGAAACGGTTCCCACTGCGATTCAATATCAATGTTGACCCCTGCTGAATTACGCCGCTCCGGACCAAATATCTGGGGGGGCAACGGGATCAGGCCATTGTGTAATGTCTTGCGGGAGAGCAAGGTATCGACCGGATGCTGGATCAGACTTTCAACCGGACAGCTCGCATCCACCAAGCGGTGGACAAAGGAGCTGTTGGCCCCGTTCTCCAACAAGCGTCGTACTAAATAAGGCAATAAATCCTTATGGCTACCTACCGGCGCATAGATCCGAACCGCAATACCATGCGTTGCCATTACATGGTTATAAAGTGCATCCCCCATCCCGTGAAGACGCTGGAACTCAAAGTCCCGATGATCACTCGCCATCGCAGCAATGGCAGATACGGTATGGGCGTTATGGCTGGCAAATTGAGGGTAAATCAGCCCATCTAGGTGCGGAACCAACAAGAAACGGGCGCATGCGAGATACGATGTATCCGTTCCCTCCTTGCGGGTAAATACCGGGTAACCAGCATAGCCATTTTGCTGTGATAACTTGAGCTCGCTATCCCAATACGCCCCCTTCACCAATCGCAGCGGGATCACATCCCCCTGTTGTTTGGCTAGCGCAGCCAGCCATACCAATACCGGCAGAGCCCGTTTTGAGTAGGCCTGTACCACTAAACCAAATCGTCCCCATCCTTTAACCGTTTCACTGCGATACAGCTTTTCAAACAGTTTCAGCGACAGCTCAAGCCTGTCAGCCTCTTCGGCATCAATCGTGATCCCGACATCCAGTTCGCGGGCCCGTTGAAGCAGACCCAACACCGAACGGTATAGCTCATCGAGTACCCGGCTTTCGTTAGCAACGTCGTAGCGAGGATGCAACGCCGAGAGCTTGATCGATACCGTCGGTTCCGGTGAACAAGGATCGTTACAAGTACCGGCCTTATCCCGGTCACGGCCAACAGCTTCGATGGCCATAACATAATCGTCAAAATACGTTTCGGCATCCAAGGCGGTCAGCGCAGCCTCACCCAACATATCGAAAGAATAGGTGAACCCTTGCTCGCGCTTTGGCTGGGCGTTCTTCAGCGCTTCACCAATAGTCCTGCCTAGAACAAACTGGTGACCCATGATTTTCATCGCCTGATGCATCGCCTGCCGGATCACCGGCTCAGACATCTTATTCACCAATCGGTTGATCACATGCCCCGGCGTCCCATCCTCACGGGCGTCAAGCGCAACAACCTTACCGGTTAGCATCAAGCCCCAAGTAGAGGCATTGACGAACAGGGAATCGGAGTGTTTAAGATGCGATTTCCAGTCCGCAACACTCAACTTATCGCGGATAAGGGCATCCGCCGTGGCGGCATCAGGAATTCGCATCAACGCCTCGGCAAGGCACATCAGCAAAATCCCCTCTTTGGTGTCCAAACTGTATTCAAGCAGCAATGCATCAATCATCTGGATTGCATTGTGATCGGCCCGTACCCGCTCAATCAGGCCACGAGCTTGCGTTTCCGTATTGGCTCGTTCTCGCCCTGTCGGCATGGCCATCGGAACGAGTTGTTCAAGCCACTGCGATTCATCCGCACAATAAAGGGGGGAGATTAACGACCATAGCTCGCACAACGGACGATCAATAAAATCAGGCTGGAGTACATCTGCCGCATTGAACATAGTGAGTCCCTCAATAATGATCCTGAGTCCGGTTCATGGATCGACTGTTCAAGTCTATAAAACCGGAATACTTGTTACACCAATGTTACCATTAGCAAGATCATATTTTCCGTCACTATGTCAGTCTTGCTATATTCTCCGATAATTTTTAGAAAAAGTCCGTAAATTAACAAAATTTGATGTGTATTTTTTCAAAAAAAAACCGCCGCAAGATAAAAAGTTACTCGTAACGAGCAAACAAGCAGCAACTACAGGACGCATGATCAAGGCATGATCCGAACAACGATCACAATAAGCAGAGCATATCTCGCATCCAAAACAGCTCGGAACAGCGCAGAGGAAAACCAGAAGAGCAAAATGAGAGATCAAAAAAGCCGCCTGAGAACAGGCGGCTTTTACGAAACAACAACATTTATTCCAGCGAGGAGAAATGACATGAATGAAGCAATAGATGTATCTCAATGCCCATTATATTTGCGATAGCGGGCAGGAGGATGGCCGAACAGGCGAGTAAATGCCTGAGTAAAACTGCTCTGGCTGGCAAACCCTGTACTTTGAGCCACTTGCACCACACTCAATTGGCCCTCTTCGATGAGATCACGAGCCAGTTCCAAGCGCTTCTTCAGCACATACTGATGAGGCGTCACGCCGGTCTGAGCCTTAAACAGCAAATGAAATTGGCTTTCACCGAGGAAAACCAGCCCAGCCAGCTGCGCCACAGATATTTTCCGGTTCAGATGCTGAACAATGTACTGGTCGATGATATCCATATTCAACCGATAGGTTTGCCTGTCATGAAGCAGAGGTTTGAAATGGCGATGCAAGACGCACATTAAAGTGTCAGTGCATGCCTTGCTCAGTAGCAAGTCATCGGGAAATGCGGCCATCTCGGCCGTTAAAGCCTGGATCAGCGATTGTGCCTGGCGGTCGAGGTTGAAATACCCCGATTGATCAAACAACCGTTGCATGTTGTCGCTCGAATAGCTGGTCTGAATCTGATCCATAGGCACATTCAGGACCAAAATCTCGTTCTGCCCGATCCCCGAAAAGGCATGTTCGGCATCTGCTGTCACCAGGCACCCCTGCCCAGGACTGACCAAATTTCCCGATCCTTCGATATCGAATTCCGTTTGCCCCGACAGCCCGATCACAATCTGGTTGTAGCCATGGTTATGGTGGTCCATGTACTCGGGCAGTTTTACGATTTCTGAAGGCTTAAACGAATGCAAGTTCGGCTTGTCGCTCATGCTTACTCAATACAGGCACAATGGATGAATGGACGCAGGATACCACATCTGCTACTACATCTATATCAACGGAACAATGATCAAGATGCAATTTATTACGGGGAGTGTCATTTCAAATAGAAAATGCTGACAGATCATCCAAGATGATATTTCTGTTTGATACAGAAAAAATGCTGGCACACATCAAATTAAAAAATTAATGTTTATAATCAATGAATTGAGTGGTTAACATCGTTGCCTTTAGGAAATCCGATGACATACAAGCATCCAGAAAAACCGGCAATTAAAAGGATCTCTTGATCATGCTTCTGGATCTTATCATGCATGACTCCCATTCAATCCTTTTGCCTTGATCATCATTCCTGAACACAGCTTGGCCTGTGAGGCTAATTCAGCTCAACACACTCGCAGCTGCCTCAAATATCCTCAAGAAATGCCATCCGTTCGCAATTTGCTTGAATGGAATGCGCCTAGCGACTCTGAATTCAGTACTTAAGGTAATGTGGGGGGGCATTCTATAAAATAGGAGGCAATAACTCATAACCATAAAAGAGATTTTAAGTAACGTGCATACCCATAACGTTAAATACCATCAAATAACGGGACATTATTATCTCAAATATCTACAAACTCTTATTTGCTTTCAGTAATAACCATTGGCCAATAGCTATTTTCATCGCTAGCGATAACTATCATCCACATTATTTATGAATAAAATAAAGCTTATCATTGATAGCACAGCAGATGTATGCATAGCTAGACAGCGCACTCAATGATAAGCAAGTGCACAAACCGTGATCAAGATCGTCTTTGGATGTTTTTACGAAAATAAACAATAAGCGAGTAGCGGTGAATATTCTAGCAACAAATCACAAGGTTTATAGCAATTCATTCTATTAAAACTGCATGGCTAGTAGATAATCGATAATTACCCACCCTAAACAGATGGCAATACAAATATAAAGATAAATGTCAATAGGTGAAATCCCCCCTTAAAAAGCCAAGGTGGCTAAGTTACATTCTATTTCGCAGGCAGCAGACGGCAATCAACGTTTATTGCTTGCAGTATCCTATTTTGGATACATGCCAATAGAGCTTACTTCGATATACACCCTCATACCGAAGACAAATGAGCTCGATTGGATACCTCTTCTACACGTCGTACAGGATTGTGCTCTTCGGAGTCAAACTCTTGTCTTTGCCGGTCTTATTGACCGGCTTTTTTTGCTTTTTTTTAGTTTTGCCTAAAAATCCGTCATATATATATTGTATCGCCGGATAAATTCATTAAACTTTTATCTATTAAATTACCGCGTAACATTTTGCTTAGGCAACATTAGTGAAAGAAAAAGTCGACCAATCATTATTGCAAATATTTAATCAACTTCCTGGCTGCTGGGGATGCAAAGATATAAATTCCGTCTTTGTATATGCAAATGCTGAATATGGGCAGATTATAGGTGTCGACCATCATCAAGATTGTATTGGCCGAACCGACTTCGATATGCCCAGCCCAACCGTTGAATGTGCAGAATCATTTCGCGAACAAGACCAACAAGTCATTCTTTCGGGTAAAAGACTCCGGATATTGGACATTCACCCATACTCTGACGGAAGCTGGCGAGCACATCTGTTTACCAAGACACCGTGGAAAAATACAGAGGACGAAATCGTTGGCACTATTTTTTCGGGAGTAGAGCTAAAAGATACGGCGATACTAGAAGTCGGCCACTGGATTTGCCGCGCGGCAGGTATCAGCCCCAAACAACAGCTTTCTTTTGATCTTGAACCTAACAACCCCCCCGTAAACCTAAATACCCGTGAATCGGAAGTTCTTTTTCTATTGCTCTATGGCAAAAAGCCACAATATATAGGAAAGGTACTTGGCGTCTCGGTAAAAACAGTAGAAAGCTATGTGGCCCGACTCCGAGAAAAATTCAATGCCAATTCAAAAAATGAATTGATCGACCTCGCGCTTGATCTCGGCTTTGGCTCACACATCCCCGAAAGTATGCTCAAACATCAGCTTTCGATCATCCTTAAAGAATAACGCCTATCTCAATTCTATTAGGAAATTTGACTCGCCCCCCTCGACCATCTCCTGATAAAGAAAAAGAGCAGATACCTGCTCTTTTCAGTGGCTCTAAGGAGCAAGACGCTCGATTTCCCAGCGCTCATCATCGGCACGGCAATAGATAAACCGGTCATGTAATCGATTTACGCCACCTTGCCAAAATTCCACAGAATCAATTTTCACACGATAGCCCCCCCAAAATGTCGGTACAGGCACTTCACCATTAGCAAATTTTTGTTTGATTTCCAAAAATTTACTCTCCAATGCCTGACGGGCACTTAACCGACTGCTTTGACGGCTGGCCCAAGCTGCAATTTGGCTTTCTTTCGGACGGGAACTGAAATACTTGATCACCTCAAGCTTACTCAGTTGCTCGACGGTTCCCGTAATATGAACCTGCCGCTCAAGAGAATGCCAAGGAAAATGGAGGCTTATTTTGGGATTTCCCGCCAGCTGGCTCGCCTTGCGACTACCAAGATTGGTATAAAAAACAAACCCATTTTTATCAAAATGCTTTAGCAAAACGATTCGTTGGTAAGGCTGACCGTTCTCATCAACCGTTGCCACGGTCATCGCAGTCGGATCAATCAGCTTGGCATCAATAGCTTGGTTAAGCCATTTTTCGAATAGCTGCTCTGGCCATTGAGGCAAATCGTTACGCCGCAACCCGCCTTGTGTGTAATCACGACGAATATCAGACAATTCCATTGTTATCTCCGCAAATTATCAGTTGCCTTTGGGCATATACCCAAGCGAGCCTAGATGCTCATTTCAACGCAAAATTAACTCCTATTCATACGCTCAACCATCAAGATGGCAACCATATGCCCCCCTACTCAGCCGCACAAAAGTGCCACCCTGTCTTCAGGTCACTAGGGAATAGAACGCTAGGGAAAATACGATACACAAAAAGTGTGGCTCTTGTCTCGAATTACAACAAGTCAAAACAATATCTGCAACCTATCTCGACGCAACAAAACTGTACGTTTGCTACATTGCCCCCAAAAGGCTTTGCGATGTACCAACGAAAAATTTATCTAATCATCATTGTCATACTCGGCGTTCTCGGAGCCGGAGTCACGGCCCTGCTTACCTACCAGCAAGTCGAGCTGCATTTGCGAAACAAACTGGCGGCCAACGTCGGCATGCTAAGCACCAAAGTGGATGCCCAGCTGGATCGATTCAGTCAATTGCCAACAATTTTGGCAGACGATCCACGTCTGCTTCCCCTATTGCGCTCAGCTCTCAACGGAAAGCCGTTACCTGAACAGTCTTTTCAATCAATAAACCAACAACTCAAAAGCTGGGCTGGCCACCTCAAGGCCGAGGCTATCTACCTCCAGGCACTTGACGGGCTTACATTGGCCTCTAGCAATTGGCTACTGGATGATTCATTTGTAGGACAAAACTTCCACTACCGGCCATACTTCCAACAAGCAAAGTCAGGAGAAAAAGGGCATTACTTCGCGTTAGGGGCACACTCACACAAACGGGGCTATTATTTTTCAGCACCGGTAAAAGATGGCCATCACACGATCGGGGTACTAACCGTAAAAGTTGATCTGTCGATAATTGAAGATGTTTGGCATTTTGACGGGTTGGAATATGTCCTTAGTGACAATCACGGCGTCATATTTTATAGCTCGGAAACGAACTGGCTTTACCATTCTTTGATCAAGCTCCCCGAGAATATCCGCGACAGCATCATACAATCTCGCCAGTATGGCCAAACTGAACTCACCCCCCTTACGCAATATCCAACATTGGCATCAATCACCGATCACCCCATACACAACCTGCCTTTGCCACAACCCAAAGGGAGTAAAATATTCTTGTTGTCCCACCATCAGATGGCAAAAAACGGATGGCATCTTTATGGTTTGGTTCCCCAATCTGCCATCATCCCATATCTGCTTCAGGCCGTGATGATGTTCGCCGCTGTTTATAGCCTACTCTGCGTCGCTATTCATTCGTGGTGGCAAACTTATCGCGCACGCCAAGCCTTGAGCAGACTCAACCGTGGACTAGAAAAAAAAATAGCCAAACGTACCGACAAGCTCCTGACCACTAACCGTGAACTCAAGCACCTCCTTGAGCAGTACGAACGTAGCCAAGAAGAACTAAAACAGACCCAAACCGAACTCATCCAGGCAGCCAAACTCGCGACGCTCGGAGAACTCTCGGCCAGTATCAACCATGAGATCAACCAACCTCTCACGGCAATCCGTACGTACGCAGAAAATAGCCAAAAGCTACTGACCAAACAGCGCTACGAAACTGTCGGGATCAACCTCAGAGAAATAACGCAACTATCAGTACACACCGCCGGCATTATTGCCCGGTTAAAAGTTTTTTCCCGTAAGAGTGTCTTATCCCCTCAGACTGCATGTACGGATGTTACAGCCGCCATACATTCTGCTGTCTCGCTTCTCAACACCAACATCGTCAATCAAGGTGTCACTCTAAAGATTGAACCACTTCAACAGCCGACTCTCATCGCAATCGACAGAATCCAGTTCGAGCAAGTCCTCATCAACCTGCTAACCAATAGCCTTCATGCCGTAAGAAGCTCTCGCCACCCACAAATCGGCATTCGCGGATGGCGAGTTGAAAACCAATTTGCCTGCCAAGTCTGGGATAACGGCGCAGGCTTAGAACAAGAACAATTAGCTCAAATATTCGAGCCGTTCTATACCACCAAGACAGACGGCCTCGGCCTCGGTCTCGCTATTTCCCGCAGGCTTGTCCATGCCCACCACGGCCAATTGACCGCAGAAAACCGACCGCAAGGCGGTGCTGCCTTCACCTTATTATTTCCAATCCAACCTACGGGGTCACAATGACATTTCCGATCATTTTTATTGACGACGACAAATCGATCCGGCTTTCTCTGGGCCAGACTCTCGAACTCGAAAACTACAACGTCCAGACCTTCGACAACGCACGGGCAGCGTTGGGCGAGCTATCGAGCCAATACCCCGGGGTCGTAATCAGCGATATCAACATGCCGGGGATGGATGGCATCAGCTTTTTGGAGCACGCACTGCGTATCGACGACGAGCTGGTCGTCATTATGCTCACCGGCCACGGCGATATTACAACCGCTGTCGATGCCATGCGCCTTGGAGCCTATGATTTCATCGAGAAACCCTTTTCAACCGAGCAACTGTTGGATGTGATAAAACGAGCAGGAGAGAAACGGGAACTTTTGTTGGAAAACAGAGAACTGCGAAAAGAACTGGAAGTACACAGCGGACCGGGCCCAAAAATCATGGGAAACAGCCCAGCTATCCGCCATATCCGACGCGTGCTAGGCCACCTCGCCCTGTCGGATCAAGCCATCATTCTGCATGGTGACAGCGGCACAGGCAAGACCTTGATGGCACGCTTTCTTCACGACCACAGCCCTCGCCATAGTGGAAGTTTCGTCACTATCGATGCCAACAGAAGTGAGCACCACTCACAGCTTCCACACTATATCTCGCCCCAAACCAGCGGTATTGACTTGCCCTCCACCCTCTTCATTCGCCATGCAGAGCAACTCCCCGAACAGGCGATAATAGACCTAAAAAACTTGCTCGCTACGCCACAGCCCCCCAAGTTGATATTAGCGACGACGCTTCCCATTCGTAACGCCAGCAACCAAGACCACTTTCTTGCCAAGCTGGCTTTTAAGTTCGGTATTGTTGACCTTGCCATTCCTCCGCTGTCCGGCAGACACGAAGATATTATGCCGCTGTTTCATCACTTCCTCCGCGCTGATTGTAGCCGGTTCGGATTGGACGCCGCACCGATTCCTGCAGATCTGGAACAGCAGTTACTCGATTATCCATGGCATGACAATGTCCGAGAGCTACGATTGTTTGCCGAACGGTATGCACTAATGGGACACAAAGCATCATTGTCTCTTCCTCATAAATTCCCAGCCAATGATCCGCAAAGCCTACCCACATTGAGTGAACGCGTTGCCCATTTTGAAAACCAATTACTTCATGATGCCTTGCGACGCCACCAAGGCTGTTTGAAAGACGTCCAACATGAATTAGGACTCGCGAGAAAAACTCTTTACGACAAAATGCGCAAATACAATATTGATAAAGGCGAATATAAGTAATGACAATATGTGCAATACACGAGCATGCCCACCAACACAAGACAAGAGATTCTAGTCTCGTCCAATATCGTCATACGCCTCATTAATTAGTATGAAAGAACCCTGTGAATTACATTTTACTTGGAGACATATTCAGCTTTCGTAATCCATCGGCACATGCATACCTCTAGTACCTATATAATTTCTTCGTTTTGAATTAACCACGCGGAGTAGACCCTACATAGCTAACATCGGGCATAGCCTCTATTCCGCATACAACGTTCCAACCGATTAAAACGTTTATCCTGAATGAGTCTAGGAATAATGACTTCCATGTACGAGATCCAGCTATGACACTAATCAAGCACACACTGAGTCGCCTAGTTTTAATATTCACTGGTTTTATGCTTGCCGTTTCGTTTGTACATATCTACATGGTCAATACGGCACTGACAAACCAATCAACGACCTACCTACAATCCAAACTCGACTATCTGGCAACGTTGTTACCAAACCAGATTCAAGTCGATGATATGATCGATCCCGACATCCAAGCAGGCTTGCAAAAATTATTAAAACCAACTCCAGAGCTAAGCGCTGTACTGGCTATCAACAACGACCGCTATGCAGTCACACCAACAATTCACAGCAGCAGTCAAAGCCTACTAGGGATGTTTTTGGATATTCCCACGTTATCCATCAGCCGTCAGCTGCAGCTCAATAACGGGGATATTGCCAGGCTCACCGTTGAGCTACCGCCATCTAAACGTGAACGCCTTTTACAGCAAATTTTCGTTCAGTACCTCCTCCTTTCAAGCATTGTATTTATCGTAATGCTTGTTATTGGTGGATGGCTGCTGAGCCGAAAAATAAAGCCCATTGCCGATATCGCCACGCAGGCAGATCTCATTCAGGGCAACCAATTCAAAACAATTACCAGTAATGACTCGAGCCAAGAAGCCCTTAGCATCACAACCGCCATCAACCATATGGTCAACCAACTGGAAATGAATTTCCGTCTGCAAGCCAAAGAAGCAGTGAAGCTCAAAGACCAAGCTTACCGCGATAACGTATCGGGACTGGGCAACCGTCAATTCTTCATTACACAGATGAACTCATGGCAAACAGGTGAAGCCAAAGGCGGGGTGATCATTTTAAAGTCCACATTGATAGACGATATTTACCAACAATCAGGGTATGAGAAAGGCGATGACTTTGTGAAACGCCTTGCGGAAGGGATCAATATCAACATCATTCATGGTGATGCCAGCATCGCACGCCTGTCCTACGATGAATTTGCCGTCATAGCCCCGAATATCACAGAGAAGAAACTCAAGGCCATTGGCGAAAGTTTGCTGACCGTTCATGACAAACTTCAAAAGAGCATCCAAAACGAAACGCCGGATTGTGTACATATCGGTCTGCTTATGGTTAACCAGCAAACCCCGTCGAGCCAACTTCTTGCCCAACTCGATAACGTGCTGGCGATGGCAGTGCAAAATCCTCAAGAGCCTTACGCCATTGCAGATAGTAACGCCAAGCCGTTATCCCTTGGTCGCCAACAATGGAAGTCACTTCTTATCGAAGCGATTGATCAAAACAAGATTGAATACCACTACCAGCCCGTTGCCGACGAGAATGATGCCATTCAGCACTTCGAAGTATTCTCAGCGATTCAGACACCATCCGAGCGCTATTCAGCAGCACAATTTTTAGGGGCCATTGAAGACGTTGGCGCTGGTGTGTTGCTCGATCGCCATGTTATCGCATTCCACATCAATCGCCTCAATGCCGATCATACCCTTGACCCAATCAGCATCAACCTGACAGGAAACAGTGTTAGCGACCCGTCATTTATCCGCTGGCTAACCCAGATACTTGAAAAGAACAAACAGCTAAGCAAACGCCTATGCTTTGAAATTCCTGAAAGCAGCTTTATCAGAACACCAGATGCTTGTGGTCTACTTTGCTCTGCCATTCGCTTCTACAAATTCCGTTTCGGGGTCGATAGCTTTGGCCGCTATTTCAACTCTCTAGAGTACCTGACAGAGTTCCGCCCTGATTACGTAAAGATTGATTTCTCTTATACTCATCAGCTCAATGACCACGCTAAGATAAACTTACTGTCATCAATTTGCCGCACAGCCCACAGCTTGAATATTATGACAATAGCAACGCGGGTAGAAACAGAGACGCAACTAGATAGGCTTTCCGATCTATTTGTCAGTGGTTTCCAAGGCTATATCATCGAACAACAATATAACAAGAGCCAGAAAAAACACCGAACATCCCTTGCCAACCAATTCTAACCCGCACGCCATCATGAGATTTACAGTGTAAATTAGATTTACACTGTAAATCACACAACCTGTAAATCGAGAGCCTTCTCACCGAGCCTAATACTCACCGCAGCTTGCTCTTCAGCAATCATCTTCTGCTGTTCATCAATACGAACGGATACCCGTTGAAATAGATGCTGGTATATTCTGACTTCGGCCATTCGTCTCATTCGCTGGTATTCCTCTAACGCCAGATCATACTCACAGCGTAATTCATCGATACGGTGTCGGTGGGAATCCATTGCTCGGCGAATATGCGTCCCGACCTCGAGTAACTGACGCGAATCGGCTTGCTTTGATAACTTCAGCTCAAGCGCCCTGGTCTTATCGGCATTGTCATTTTCCTGCTGCAATGCTGCTGATAGTCGAGCTAGCCCTCCCCGCATCCGGGCACCGTTCAGGAACGAATGCAACGACGTGGGAACACCAGCAACAGCCCCAACAGAAACCGCACGGATACTGCGCCCAGCATTGATGATGCCACCACTCAAGGTACCTTGCCGTTTCAATACATCCATCACCTCAAGATCCTGTCCAACGGTGATATGACAATGCAGGGCATGAAGAGTAAATGTGGCATTCTTCCCAGCGTTGATATTCGCATACTGAGCAAAACGAGATGCGACACTGCCGCCAGCGCAAACCGTACAATCCAGATTATCTAGCTCATGCTGACGCCCGACAATGCCATTTTGCACCAAGATATCAGCGCCAGCTCTCAACTCCGCCAGCTCAACAAAACCGGTGACGGTGACTGTCCCTGACGCGACAAGCCGCATTCCTGCTGCGACATCACCATTTACCAAGACGCTTCCGTCAAATTCGATATGCCCAGTTGCAACATTCACCCCATCAAGTACGAGCAGGGGATCAACCCTACAACCACTATCATTGAAGATTGGCATACCGGGTTGTGACGCAACAAGTAAGTTAGGATCAACATCAGAGACCATCGTTCCATTACCAACCGCAAAAGGAAGCACACGCCCAGCCTTCGCAGCCAATAATGCCCCCGTAACGGTAAATCCATCGCTCCCCGCCGAAGCCTCCATTCTGAGCATGAGCGGCTGATTGGCTTTCACTGTCATCTCATTACCAAGATCACGCATATCCACCGAGCCATCTTCTTTGGCTCGGGGCTGCAACACCCGTGTTGCAACATCCACAACCAAACGTTCAAATGACGAATTAAGGCCATCTACCGCCGGCTTGCCATACGCAACGGGCAGCGAAACCCGCTCGCCGGCCGTCAATGATTTGCTCTCAACAAACAACTGTTGCAATTGTTTTTTACTTATACCCTTCACCACTCCGCGAGCTTTGAGGGCACTCAATAATTGGCATGCCGACAGCGGCCTTCCACCTAACGGAGCCTCAACCGTCAATATCGCGACCATGGCATCATCCGTGATATCGACACTGACTGCAGCATCAACAGGCTCAGCAATAATCGGCGCGGACTCGCTAAATAACGGCTCAGACGGGGATAAGTTTCCTTGGGAATACTGAACAGCAGCGTCAATGGCGGATTCGTTGAGACGGAAATTCTGAGCATTGAGACGCTCAAGTTGCTCAAGCAGCATTGCTCGGGATAAAGGTCTGGAAATTGAATTGGGGTTAAGCCTAACTATGCGGTTTTCGGTCTGATAAAGTACACATCCCTGCGCACAAGTTTCCATAATCAATCCAACTATAGTGAGTTATTTTGCAAATTCTACCGCATATCGCTATTTATAGAATAATCACTATGTCACAGTTCAACGAGAGGCAACCTGCTAATTTTGCGCCAAGGTATGAAGATGCTGCTCGCCAATCCAGCTATCCGCTATAAATATATAGCGCCATCCAAGGCCCTGATTGTTGTGCCTTAGCAATCTAATACCACCGGTTATGGTACCAACCGGATGAAGTACCATCTGGTAGCAATCATTAAGAGAAAGATTAAACGGCGAGTCAAAATAAAGGCGGCTTCGGTTCACGTATTGGACGATAACCTTCACCGATTGGGCATCATCGTCTTGCATAGATAGCGGTAAGGCAGTCAGCCGAGCGGCGACCCCTTGTGGACCGGCCTGATACAGCATATGGCACAGCTTCGTCGGCGCAATAGATGGCAGCCGACAAGGAAGAGCAGTTAAGTTGTATGATGTACTCATTCATCCTCCCTGTGACATATTTCTACCACAAAAAAATTTAAGAGCATCATAAAAACTTAGTCAATCCAGACTTAATATACAAAACTATTTTTCAGTATATCATTCTGTTAATCGGCTATTCTGTGGGATTTACACTGTAAATCATACGTCATAATTTACAGTGTAAATTGAAGGAAAGAACGGAAATTTAATAAAGGATAGATTTACACTGTAAATCACAATAACGCGAAACACAGTCTCGCAAACCTTGCTCCGCCTGTTTACGTCCAGCAAAACCAAACTCATCGACGATTACAGGCCACGGCTTTCGCTGAATAATTTTGGCTATCATCAACGCGCAATCTCTCAAAAGATCTGGTTCAGAAATAGGTAACACCAGCGTATTCAAATAATCAATTAACCACGTTTGCAAAGCCGGTAGAACCAGTTCATAGCCCAACCCACCATCCATATACAAGCCTAATAATTGGTAATAGCGAGGAGCCGGCAATGAAAAATTGGTAACGGAAAGACCGCCAATCGCATCAAGATACAGCGGAAGCCACTCATAAGAATCCATCGCCGAAAACGCTTCGCTCGCATTAGCGGCCATCATCGAACCGTGGATCAGACGAGCATCCTCCAACCACGCCGAACTCTGCTCTGTCAGAGGCAACACACACAGCAAAGAAGGATATCCACTCGCAGCATCTCGCTTCAAACCCAGCCGTATGGCCTGGTAGCCCGAACGGTGCCAAAATGACAACAACTCTGGCACATAGCCAAAACTCGTTCCCAAATAATCAAACTTGCCAACGCCCCATTCAGCGACATGCCGCAACAAATGGCTACCAATACCTTGCTGCTGACAGTGCGGATGTACCGCTACACGAACAATCCGCCCTGCCGTCTGGACGGCAGCCTCGCCAATACCAAGGTGGGCAGCCAACGACTGCACGAGTAAATGCCCCTTGGGCCGGCGCTTGCCACGCTGAATATCCGCAACTAAGTCTTCGGCAAAACCACCTTCCGCCGCAACCAAGACACACCCCAGCACTAGCTCATCACACTGCGCGATATGTAGCGATAAATCTGGATCATCAAGGAGTGCTACCAAATCTGACGGCGATGTCTGGTAATGGGCGTTAACCAAAAGACCAAATACATCTGACAATAGCTTCTCGTCAGTGGCCAGAGTCTCTTTGTCGACCGTCCGATAGCTCAACGATGCCGGCGTCATCATCTCTTCTGCCAATGGTGTCAATTCAGCATCAAGCAATAACGTACTGAAGACCCAAGCCTCAAGCGGATCGCCTTTTGCCCAACGAACGGGCTCATCAATCTCTTGGCCCCGCCACTGAGGCATTTTACTGTCTAGTTGTTGCCTGAACTTAACGGCAAAACCACGTCCTGTCCCTTCATAGCCGTGGATCGTTGAAGCAAAAACCAACCGGTTATAGTGCTGAAGGATCTGACTAAGCAAAGGTGCAGGTATCGCTGCGGCCTCATCAACCAGAATTAAGTCGAAAGCAGGTGTGTGATGCAGCAAATTATCGGGCGAGATAAATTCCAGATAGCTATCAGCAATCGCCAACTTTCTCTGCTGGATAAATTCGAGACCGAGTTGCTCTGCGACATGACGGAACAAGGTTGCCGAACTCTGATAGCTAGGCGCAACAACACCAATAGCGATCTTTCGCTCTCGCAGCAAACTCGCCGCGGCCAAGCCCATTGCCGCAGATTTGCCTCGTCCACGATCGGCCGTTAGAACTAGCGGTCGTTTGCGGTGGCCAGTCACCACCCGGCGTATCGCTTCAATCGCAGCCAGCTGTGATTCTGTTATGGCACCATAATCAAGCGAAGGGCGATTCATCCCCGGGAATGGCAATACGCCACTACCTGTACCGGCAAATACTGCTGAAATGTCAGGCAACGGCTTACCTTCCACTAAACGAATAACCTCAGCCTCATTTAAACGGCTTCGCATACGGCGCTCAAATAGAGAATCGGGGGTTAATAAATCCTCTGGCAGCAATAACACCATAGCGCCACCTCCCACGATTGTTCCTGAAAGAGCGCCTAACGCTTCAGCCTCAAAACCACAATAGCCGTTGTAGACGAGGCAGTCGCATTCCTGGCCAAGATGACTACGCGCCTGACGGAAGGGAACCGTTGTTGCGGATTCGAGTACAGGCTCTCCACATACAAGTACCCTGGAGTAATATTGGCTAAATTGCGAGGCAACCAGAGAGCCCCATTCACTTGAACCCTCAGCGACAACAAGCAAACGAATATGATGACGGGCAGCTCTAGCAATTAAATTAGAACAAAACGTATTGAGAGAATGCATGGATAAACTCGTAAACCAAATATTGCTTGAATCATACCAAGCCCGGTGGCCAGAACGAAAAAAACCACGCCATTAGGCGTGGTTTTTTACAAACGACAGATAGAATCAAAGATAACTATCAATAACGCTTACTTCAAATAATCATTCAAATAGGCAAGAATTTCATCCATCTGACGCTCACTTAGCTTCTTCATTTTAAGCTGAAGCTTATCGCCATCTCGGAGATAACTAATTTTACCCTTGACCAATTCCTGAGGCTTTGGTTTTTCAATCTCAACCTTTGGCTTGATTGTCTCACCCATCGCTTCGAGCATGTTTGTCACTTCACGGGTAATTCGAGTGATCCCCGTCGCATCAATGCTCTTCCACAAGGCCTCGCCGCCTTTTTCCAATTGAGAAACAAATCCTGCCTGCTGTTGGCTATCCAGACCAAAATAAAGGCGGTGCAGCTTAACAATGGTCGGACGGCCCAGCTCACCAACGCTCGGATAGGCCATCAACAATTCCATCGGCAAAGCGGCAGCCTTGAGGGCTCCACTCACCAGTGCCTCACTGCACTGGCAGTATTTGGCCAGCTCTTTTTGATCCGCAACCTTCCCGCAATCAAGCAAAGCCTGCATCTCTTTACCGCGCTCATAAAGCGAAAGCGGCTTGTGTGCATTCGCAACATCGGACAAAAACTTTGCATGCTCGCCATTGATCCCCTTACCAACGTAGATAAGAAAATCTTTTTCAGCAAGGATACAAGACATCCGGCGACGGCTACCGTCCAATACCTCAATTCGTCCGTCTGCCAGCCAGCGACCTACCGCCGGATATTGCTGACCTCGATCTTTGAGGGTATTAAGGATATCGGCCAATGCATGTTCGTTCAGAAATGCCTGTTCACGGGCGTTTTCAGCAAAAACCTGAGTCTTGCTGGCAACATCGCCTGCCGCGATTTTCACCAGCTCAAAGGCTACGGTTTCTTCCCCGGCTACTGCGAGCTCGATAACTGATGCTTTGTCGCGGGCGGCTGTTTGTGCTTCTGATGGCGTCGTCGCACGGCGTTTGTCGGCCTTGCCGAACAGGCGCGCATTCAGATCTTTGGTTTTGATTGCCATCTAACTCGTTACTCCCGGTTCAAATTTGCCCAATGGCTATGCATCACACGCTCAAGCTCGAGGCCGACGCGCTGTATGGCTTCTTGGGCCGTTGACAAGGTTTTCTTGCCACCTTCAAATTCCGCAGCCGTCAGATCAAATACGGTACTGTACGTATCTGCACAGGTTTCAAACGCACGGCTGCGGGGAACTGTTGCCATCATCACCTGATCACGCAACAGGTAGTTCATTTCAGTCAGGACAGATACTTGTTTCTTGTTGTCATCTTCAAACATTGTAGGCATAAGGCGAATGAATTCTAGGCCGTGCCAATCTTCCGGAAACATTTCATAAACGGTAGGCAAATGCTGGAAAAAGTTAACCGTTGATGCCCAGTCAAGACGTTTGGCTGCACACGGAATAATCAGTGCATTCGATGCATACATCGCATTCCAAACCAGCGGATCGATATGCGGGCCGGTATCGATCATAATAATATCGAATTCATCGGCAATCGTGTCAATCACCCGCTCTTTTAGCAAACGGACAATGCTAAGATCTTGATTTTCAGCCAAATCCTGCCATGCATCGGCATTGAACATCGCATCTTCAGGAAATGCAGCAATGGTTTTCAGGTTAGGGTATTGAGTCGGCATGACAACGTTGCCCATCACGAACTCTTTGTCAATTGGCTGGCCTTCCGGCACATTCCCCAACATGACATCAACCGCTGAATAAATGGTTTCCTGCTCACCGACACTGATCTGCGGGTTCAAGAACAGGCGCAACGAGCCTTGTGGGTCAAGGTCTATCAAGCAAATGCGGTAACGTTTGTCCAAGTCCAACGCAAGACAAGCAGCAAGGTGAACCGCAGTCATCGATTTTCCTGTTCCGCCTTTTTGGTTCTGTACATTGACAATCCAAGGTTTTCGGCCAGCACCCTCGCGCTCGTAAAAAGCAGGTTTGCGTGCCGCTTCCATCAATTTATGCGCTTCTTCGAGCGTGATAGAGTAGTGGTTTGCATTGTTTTTTGTAAATTGATGCCCTGTCGCTTCCATCCTGGAAATGGCATCGTCAAGCTTGCGGCGGGTAAGGCCAGAGCGTGATTCCATCAATGCCTTCGACATCGGCGGGAACATTTCCTCCCGGCGCTCTTCCAAGACAATTTCGATTCGATCAGCCTGAACCTGTTTCGTCTGCTCGGCGATATCGAGCAAGTTTTCTATGGTCTGTTCCCTATTCATTATCTTCATCACCATCTACTGATTGGCATAGATTGTACAACAAACAGAAAGCAAAACAACAAAAAGCTGAACATTAGTCTGTGATATTTATCTCAGCATAAAGCAAAAAATCAAGCAAAAAACATAAAAAATCGGGCTCAATTTATTAAATCTAGATGGGTAATTACCCTAAATAAACCACACCGCAAAAGTGTTACGGTGTCACTCATTTACATTGTAAATCAAGCCTAGTTACCGGAAGCGTAAAAATATACCGCTTAATTACGGGCAATGCTGTTTCAATTAAAGCCACTCTTTGTGGCTGCAAACTTAATCCGAAATCAGATTACTATGATTTCGGCCTGAAACAGACAATTTCAGCCTGAATATCAATAGATGCATGATTCATCGGCTAACGATCACCCTGAAACCAGGAAAAGTCAGACATATTCATAGATACAGGCCCAGAAAACGAAGATTGATCGATTAACGCTTGATCATTGTTCCTGACAATTCATGCCGTAGCAGAAACGATGATCAAGGCGATGAACCATGTAAATTGAATCAACGATCGCAGGGAAGGATCCGAAACAATGATCAAGGATGAAGATCAATAATCGCAAAACAATACGGAAGCATGATAAAGTACCGCTAATTTACGGAAAATGTAGACTGGACAAGGGCTGAGCAAGCATTAGCAGCCGTAATAAATGGCGCATTATCATGACGTAACCGTGTTCTGGCCACGAATTGAAATACACGATTGTCATCTTGATCATTTCTCCGCACCGGACACATGATAAAATCTCCAAAGATTACGGTAAGTGTCATTTTGAATATGACTAAATAAACAGCAGGTTTCGAACTGACAGCGCAGAAATGAGGGCAATGGCCGCTCCACGAGGTTTGAAATACACAATCATGATCATCGCTCCAGTGGAAATCGCTTATATTTAACGGGCAAAAACGATGATTTTAGGAATACGCCTAGCGCTCTGTGGATAAGTCTGTGGGAAAACTGTAATGCTACATTGATCATGCTTGCGACATTGTTTTGATCATCGTTTCAAACTTATGATGATCATCTTTTCGGATCGACTATGATCATGTTTACGGAGGGCTTTTGATCAGCGTTCCGGAAGTATGTTGATCATCGTTCCATCTGGGTCTTTTTTTATTCCTATTTAAGTCAATAACTTACGATGGAAAAATTGACCAGATCATAAGATCAGTTAATCATAGAGATCAAAATAATCATAAAAGATCAGTTATATAGAAATAATAAAAAGATCTTTCTTTCTTGATCTGTTTCTATTAATCTTTCACGGAAAAATGATGTATCTACGGCAAGTGATCAATGAACCCACCAACGACTCCTGAAACTAAAAATACAGAAAAAATCCTTATTCAGGCGCCGCGTACGCACCGAGATGGCCACTTGTTTGCCATACCTGCAAATTTGATCGACTGGCTACCTCAGTACCAACATTTCAAAGGTGTTACCAAGAGTATTATTGAACTCTTGAATTTAATTTCACTGCGTGGGCTATCGACTCAAGACGGGATGGTATCGACAACTGAACTTGTCGAAGCAACCGAAGGACAGTTAACCCGGGCGGCTATTCAGCAGCGTTTGCGTGCCGCAGTGAGTGTTGGCCTGTTTCGTCAACAGCCTGTTCGTTTCGAAGAAGGTCTGGCTGGCAAGACCATGCTACATCATTTTATCAATCCGGCGTTGCTTGTTTCCCAACTAGGCACCGGCAGCCTTAATTCTGATCAAAGCAGAGCACAGGCAAAACAAAAACGTTCAAAAGCCTTAGCGCAAAATTTTGTTAATCGACAGCTACTCAGCGAACATGGCCTGGGTACGCCGCCAACCATGCCAGATGAGGCAGATCAGATCGTCGTCTCTCCGACAAGCTGGGCGGGGATCATCGATCAGGCGCTCGCGCCTCCTCGTACCAAGAAAAGTTATCAAAAATCAATGGTGGCGATCAGCGGAACCAAAGCGATCATCGAAACGCGATCGTCCAAGTCAATTATGACGGTTGATGATTTGATGACCTTGTTTGCCTTGTTCACAATGACCGTGCAGTATCACGATCATCATCTGGCTGACTACGAAATTCAGACCCGTACCATGGGGAATAAAACGCCGATATACATTACTGATATTCTGGCGTTACGTGGCAAGAAAGACAGCGGCCCCGCGCGTGATTCGATCCGCGAGAGTATCGATCGCATCGAGTTTACCGACTTCCAGCTGCATGAACTAACTGGGCGTTGGCTTAGTGACAACATGCCGGAAGGATTCAAAAGTGATCGCTTCCGTTTTCTGGCCCGAACCATCACCGCTTCTGAGGAAGCACCGAAGGAAGGCGATGACGGCGAAATCAAGATCAAGCCTAATTTGTATATTCTTGTTTGGGAGCCGTCGTTTTTCGACGAGTTGCTGACCCGGGATTATTTCTTCCTGTTCCCGCCCGAGATCCTTCGCCAGCACATGTTGGTCTTCCAGCTCTACACCTTTTTCCGGAGCCGGATGTCACGCCGGATCAATGATTCGATGCTGCTCAGCGAGCTCAACCAGAAGCTGGCTCGCAATATTGAATGGCGCCGCTTTTCTACCGATTTGATCCGCGAATTGCGCAAATTGGCCGAGGGCAAGATCACCGATAATGTGTTTGCGGTGAATTTGTGGGGATATCATTTGACGATTACCCCGCACGAGGAAAACAAGCGCTATTGCGATTACCAGATTGACATTCGTTGCGATGCCGATGAGGTGATCCGCTTCTCGCGGGCCAAGACGACCAATGAAGGCAAGCGCTCAATGGCACCGACCATGCCCAACCCGCTGCGTAATGAAATTATGCCGCGGCAGGAGCTCGATCAGCTGTCTGAAATTATTGACGGCGAATTCGAGCCGATCCAGCGCAAGGAAGGGCGGACCAAGGGGCGACTCGGCCGCAGGGTTAAGCTGCGTAAGCATTTGGTTGAAATCAACGCAGATGAATTGACCATAACTTTGTCTAAATACACCTCTCCAGAGGCCCTGCAACGCAGTATAACGGCGTTATCGGCAATGAGTGGTCACTCTGCATCGGCAATCAGCGAAGAGTGCCATACGCTGCTGGAGAAGCTTGATTGGCTGCGGGTCAGCGGTGAGGTTGTCCCGTATGAGACGCTTAGCCGGACCATCGAGCTTTACAACGAGCAGCAAGATGCACGTCATTTGTCGATTGAGCGTTTGATCTCCGGCCTTGCCGTGCGTCGCAAGGTTTGCAAATTGGTCTTCGAGGGGCACTACAACGAGCAGGTTATGACAGCCCTTGACGATATGGCCCAATGACATTGATCGTCTGATCCCCTCTCTCTAATGATCAAGCTATAGTAGCTTGATCATCTTTCCGTACGATTGACCCGGCTGCATGCCGATTCTCACTTGAGCCTAGCGGGCAAATTGAAGTAGTTTGGGTATATCTCTTTTATTGTCTTTAGAAAGGATTAGGCATGGGTTGGCTGGCTTTGCACGGCAAGCATGTGGCTGTATTGGCCATTTCTATTTTGTGTGCCGCCCCTGGCACAGAGGCTGCTGAAGAGCGTTTGAAAGTTGGCGTTGCCCTTAGCGGCGGCGGAGCCAAGGGGGCGGCCCATATTGGCGTATTATCGGTATTGGAAGAAAACCGGATCCCGGTTGATATTGTGACCGGTACCAGTATGGGAGCCTATGTCGGCGGGATCTATGCGATGGGCCTGTCGGCCGATGAACTGTACCGTCGGACGCTGAAGGCCGACTGGTCTTCCGGCTATGAGGATCGGGTCGGACGCAATGATCTTGTTCTGCGCCGCAAAAAACAAAATGACGATTATCAGATTTACACTGATATCGGTATTGATATCGATGGTAGCTACCAGTCCAAGTCGGGGGCATTTCAGGGGCAGGGCATGGCAACGCTGCTTGGCCAATTGACCGGCAATTTGCCAAGGCTCGACAGCTTTGATCAGCTGGCGATACCTTACCGGGCGGTTGCCACGGATATTGTCAGGGTTAAGCCTGTTGTGCTCGATGGTGGCCACCTTGCAACGGCGATGCAGGCATCGATGACGGTGCCCGGCGCCCTGCAGCCGGTACGGATCAATGATCAAGTACTGGTCGACGGTGGCGTGGTCAACAATATGCCCGTTGATGTGGCCAAATCGCTCGGGGCCGATGTGGTTATCGCGGTGGATTTGCGCGATAGCTTGTTTGCCGAGGCGGAGTTGGGCAGTGCGTTCAATATTATCGGCCAGCTGACGACATTCATGACCAATTCCAGTGCCGATCAGCAAAAGGCACTGCTGACAGAACGCGATACGTATCTTCAGCCGGAAGTCGGTTTTATGCTGGCCCCTGATTTTGACAAGATGGAGCTGGCCTACGCGGCCGGTCGGAAAGTGGCACTGGCGGCTTTGCCTGAGCTATTGCGCTATCAGGTATCATCTGATGAATATCAAGCCTACCGGGCGAGCAAGCTCGATCGACGTAGCCGTTTGACGGCGAGCTCTGCCTATTACATCGACCGAATTGACATCATCAATGGAACTCGTCGTTCCGATGCCGCATTAAGGGCATTGCTCAATCTAGAGCCCGGGCGGGTGATCAGTGCCAGCGAGCTGGATCGGGCTGTCAAACGACTAAACAGCGAAGATATTTTCGAGCGGATCACCTACCAGATTGATCATCAAGAGGGGGTCAATGTGCTGGTGATGGATATCAACGAGAAAAGCTGGGGGCCGGGCTATCTCAATTTCAAGTTTGCGTTTGAGGACGATTTTGCCAATCGTTCGGATTTCTCCTTCGGCGCACAGTATATCTATACTGATTTGACTGACAAGGGCGGTGAATGGCAGTTTGAATGGCTGCTCGGTAGCTGGAAACAGATCCATACCAGTTTCTATTTCCCTCTGGACTACCAGAAGACGCTGTTTACCAATTTTGGGGCGGGGTGGAACCGAGAACTGCGCCAGTTCCGCTTGTCCGAGGAGCAGGCGGATTTCATAGGCCGTGAGCCGGGAAGCGTGGTCGAGACCGAGTATGAGGTCTTCCACGGATTTGCCGAGCTGGGATGGAATCTGCGGCCATGGAGCTCCCTGACGCTGGGTTACCGTGGGCAGCGTGGCAAGGTGGTGGAAACGAACCAGATCAACCGCCAGGATTATGATGTCCACGGGCCTTATATGGCCTTTGTCTATGACGATCTGGATAATATGTTCTTCCCTCGGACGGGCTGGCTATTGGAAGCTGAGCTGGGGATGGGGACGAGTACCAGCCAAGTCAATGCGTTGGATGAATTCGAAGATGACAACGTCTACTACGACGTCAAGTTGTTTAAGCCGATCAGTTATGACAAACACAGTTTGCTGGCTATCGGTAAGTTCTCCGGCAGTGAGGGCGACGATTTACTGCCTATTTACGTCCAGGATCTGGGCGGCCTGTTCAATATGTCGGGCTACCATCGCTATGAGCTCAATGGGCGCTACCGCCTGTTTACTGGCTTGATTTACAGCTACCAGTTGATGGAGAACAATTTCGGTGCGCTGTCGATCCCTGTGTATATCGGCGCCTCTATCGAAAAAGGCAATGTGTGGGATCAGGGCGAGAATATCAGTTGGGGGGAAACCCTCAATGCCGGTAGTGTGTTTGTCGGGTTGGACTCACCGTTGGGACCGATCTATTTCGCCTATGGTCAGGCGGAGGGCGGCGAGCATTCAATATATCTCTCTGTCGGTACTGTTTTTGACTAAGGAAGGGGCGCTGGATAGGGCGATTTATGCGATAAACTTTGTAGTTTGTGGTTTTTGACCATGATCGTTGCGTAATAAATGGAACGCATAGCTAAAAAAAAGCTATTATTTGACGCATTTTGACAATTTTCTGACATCGAGTTGTATTTTTAGGTCAATATAGTGCCCGGATATAACCTTTGTCCCTTTCGATGAGATAAGTGGTTGCCCGTCATGGATGGCGGCGCAGACTTTGTCACCCTCTCGAAATGCAATATATGAGTTATTTTTGCGAGCCATCGACCGGCTCGCTTTTTTTTGCCCAAAATTCAAGCCGCCGGGCACCAAAGCCCCCGAAGGGGCTGGTTGGGTAGCTGTGTTTCTCCCCCCGTTGTTGATATCTTATTGAGTTTGCCAACAGCGGGGGAGGGGAATAACAGATAATTACAGGATGGCTTAGCGACTAACCAAGGCCACAGCTTCTTGTGAGAGGCGGGTTATTTCGGTCCAGTCACCGTTATCGATGAGCGTTTTGGGGAGCATCCATGACCCGCCCACGGTTGCCACGCATTTCAAGGCTGTGTATTGCTCGACATTGGCCGGGTTGATACCGCCTGTAGGGCAAAAGCTGATTTGCGGCAGCGCTGCTGCGATGGCTGCCAGTGCCTTGGCTCCGCCGTTGGTTTCGGCCGGGAAGAATTTCAGATCCGTATAGCCAAGCTCCATAGCCTGCATGATTTCGGATGGCGTCGCCACCCCGGGGATCAGTGGCACGTTGCCGTTTTTGGCATGGTTGAGCAGGGCTGGGGTCATACCCGGTGAGATTGCGAACTTGGCTCCCGCTGCCACGGCGTCGTCGTATTGCTTGGCCGTCAGAACCGTTCCTGCTCCTACCATTGCTTCCGGCATGGCTTCGGCAATGGTACGGATAGCGTCAAGGGCACAGTCGGTTCGTAAAGTGATCTCGAATACAGATATCCCACCAGCCAATAATGCCTTTGCCATAGGGAGGGCATTTTCTAGGCGCTCGATAACCATCACAGGGACAACCGGCGAGGCGGCAAAAACAGTCTGTGGGGCGATTTTCCAGTTGGTCATGATTGTTCCTTAATCGAAAGTGTTCGCACTGTGTATTATCGCACCGTCTTCGCTCTATCACATTGAAAATTTTAGTAGGATTAATGGGATTCAGCTCTGGCTCCAGAACGATGATCAAGCTGAATGATGGTGATCCCATTACGGGATCTAGCCATGATCATTGATCCGCATTGATATGGATCTTGTTCGCAGTAAGCAATGGGGCATAAATAGCGGATTCATTATTTACTACTATGGCTATTACTGGCGCTAACAGGTCGTAGGGCGTTCTGTTACCCTATATCTCCTAGTTACCTCAAATGTCCATAGTGTGCTTAAATGAGCGACTTGAGGCAGCTGGCTATAATCACAACAATCACAACAAAGGAGTGGGGAACGTGGTCAAATCACAAGTCTTGGAACTGCGTCTCGGAAAGGTTCAGGCAATGGCCGCTGGTGGCCGCGACAGTGCTATCGACAAGCAGTTGGTTGAATCTGTGGTGGTGAACGAATTGGGTATTGTCGGTGATGAGCAGGCTGAGTCGTTTCATGGTGGTAGTGAAAGGGCATTGCTGCAATATGACTGCGGTCACTATGATGGCTTGCGTCACCAGTTTCCCGACGCCTCGGGGTGCCTTGTGCCGGGGGGCTTTGGCGAGAATATCGTTGCGGCCGGTATGAACGAGGAAACGCTGTGTATCGGTGATGTAGTGATGATCGGTGATGTCAGGGCACAAATCAGCCTGCCGCGTGCGCCTTGCTTCAAGCTCAATGACCGTTTTGGTGTTGCTGATATGGCTCATTATGTTCAGCAACATGCGGTAACCGGTTGGTTTTATCGGATTCTGGACGGGGGACGTATTGCCGTTGGCGATGAGATTGTGGTGATCAAGCGTCCAAACCCGCAATGGTCGATTGCTAGAGTCATGCATTACCTTTACATCGAACCTGATAACTTTGCCGTTGCTGCTGAGCTGAGTGTTTTGCCTGCGCTGGGGAATGAAATTGCCCGGGTCTTTGCCAAACGGGTTGATAGCGGGCAGGTGGAAAATTGGCAGGGGCGGTTATACGGCTCAAGCCGAAAGCCGACAGATGATAATACAGCGAGCCGCTGAACGCAGGCTTCGCTATATGGGGTGTAAACCTAGGCCGGCTCGATATGGTCGAGCAGCGCGAGCATGCTGCTAAGCGTAGTGACCTGTGGTGGGAGGTATGATCCTACAGAGGAATGCGCATTGTAGTGAAAGGTCGGGACATCGGCATTGATCCCGGCCTGTATTCCCTTGACGGTATCATCGACGAACACGCAGTCTTGCAAACGGTACCCCATGTGCATAGCAGCATAATGGAGCAGATCCGGATCGGGTTTCCAGCTGCTGGCGTCGAAGCCGCTAAATAGCTTGCCTTCAAAATAGGGCATGAGCTGTGTTAGTCCGAGGGCGTGCTTCATTTTGAACACCGGGCCATTGGAGGCAATACACATGTCGATCCCCTTGGCTTCCAGCGTGGCGAGCAGTTCGGGGATACCGTCTATGGGCTTGAGGTATTGTTCGAACAACTGGCGGCACTCTTCGCGGTACATGGGCTCTAGCTCGTCGATGGAGGTAGTTACGCCTGTACGGGCTTTAGTCTCGGCAAGGATGTCGACAATTTTTCCACCTTGGAAATTTGCGATGCACTCTGCCAGTGACAGTTGTCCTCCTTGACGGGTGAATATATTCACGAGGGCCTGATTGCACAGAATTTCGCTGTCCACCAAGGTACCGTCACAATCAAAAATTACACAGCGTGTCGGATGCTTTTTTTCCATCACTCTTCCCCCCGGCAAGAATTGTCCTTGCTTGATTGATAATCCAGGCCGGGTTTGGCGACAATGGCGATATCGGCAAAGTGTTAGCTGGCTCTCTTCATTTTATTTCTCTGGCTGCGTTTTTGTGCTGTGTGGCGTGCATTGGGCCGATGAGGGGCTTGTTGGCGCGTAGGCGGCAATGAAATCTGCTAGTATCGCTAATCCACTATCATTTTCGTGTTGCTCTGCCAGCAGGAACTCATAAATAGCATCTTCGTGAGCCTGGACCAGCTCGAATAGCTCCTTGTGTTCGGTGGCTGCTGCGGCTTGTTCGCGGTAGCGTAGGGCGTAAGGTTCAACCCACGGGATCATGGTGTCGATCAGGGTAGGCCAATCCAGTCCCAACCATTTTTCGGCGTCTTCGAGCCCTTTGTTTTCCATCTCGTCATCTTGACTCGGGCAAGGATAATTGGCCGCCTCTAAGCCATTTTTGAGCCTGTTGGCAGTAATTTGTTCTACTTGTATCAGATGTTGCCATTTATTGATGTGGCTATCATTACTATACTTCTGGGCAAAAGCAGTGAAAAAGGCAATGCCATAAAGCTCGCCGAGGTAGGCTGAATAAAGTTGTTGTAACGGCATGGAGGGCTCCTTGTCGATGATGGCCTGTTTTCGGCTTACACGTCTGGGTGGATGGCCAAATATTATAAGGGGTAGCTATGTCTTCATCTATTTTTCCGTCATGGCTTGGCGGGTATGAAGTCAGGGAGCATGTTAATAATCCTAATATCAGGGTAGGAGAGCATACCTATTATTCGGGGTATTATCACGATAAGCATTTTGAGGATCACTGTGTTCGCTATTTGCTCGGGGATCATTCCAGCCGGGCCGTATGGGAATCGGGGATATTTGGCGAGGTTGATCAGCTTATCATCGGCAAGTACTGTTCGATTGCCTCGGGGGCGACCTTTATGCTGGCTGGCAACCAGGGGCATCGCCATGACTGGGTGTCGTCATTCCCGTTTGATGTCAGCAAGTTTGGCGACAAGGTGAAATCCGGTTTCGAGCGGGCTGGAGATACGGTGATCGGCAATGATGTTTGGATTGGCTCCGAGTGCGTCATTATGCCGGGGGTGACTATTGGTGACGGGGCGGTGATTGGGGCCCGTGCAGTGGTGACCAAAGATGTGCCGCCCTATGCTGTCGTGGTGGGGAATCCCGGGCAGGTGATCAAAAAACGTTTCGACGAGGACTTGGTTGCCAAGCTGATCGAAATGAAGTGGTGGGACTGGCCACTTGACCAATTGCAGGCCAATATGGATTTGATGTGCAGCAATGATATTGATGCACTCTATCAGCGTTACTGCCACCAGCAGAAATAGCAGGCGGCCACACCGTTCGCTTCTCGGTATGCCAAGCAGGCCAGCATTATGCTGGCCTGCTGTGTTTTAATTCCCCCTCCCTCATTGATGCTCTTGTCGTCTTCCTATTTATATTCTTTTTCCCTACGCATTACCGCGTTCCTACCATCCACTCCCATTATTGACCGTTTGTCGCATCGCGCGGCAATGGTGCGGTATTGGCCGTACTCTCAAATACAACAAGACGGGTATTCGGTTTACCTGATAGGGATTGCGAGGATTGCGAAATGAAAAAAATAGGGTTGTGGGCTTCGTTATGGGTTGTGGGGATGCATATGGCATATGCCGCACCGGACAGTGCGTTGATCAACGCCTATAACGAGGCGGCGATGGGGAACGAGGATCGGGTCGAAGAGGTGTACCACCAACTCAATGGGTTGATTGAACAGCAAGGCGCGACACCTTTAACGTTGGTCTATTTGGGAAGCACTCAAATGCTGCAGGGGCGTGATGCCTTTTTGCCGTGGAACAAGATGAAGTACGTCGAGCAGGGCGTTGCCAGCATTGAGAAAGGGCTTGGACTTATTGACGCGATGGCTCAGGACAAGGCGCAGGCTATGCCGGATATTGTGCAGGGGCTGCCGGAAAATATGCTGGCCCGTGCGGTGGCGGCGATTTCTCTGAGCCAGTTGCCGGATTTGTTCAACCAACTCGACCACGGATACGACCTGTACCTTGGGTTATTGGCCGAGCCTGCGTTTAGGTCGGCGAACTTTGAGGCGACGGCATGGATTTACGGCGGTGCCATCGAGGCGGCGCTGCGTAGCGGTGACTGGGTTCAAGCCGAGGCATGGCTGGCCGAGATGGGGGAGAGACACGAGGATCATCCTCAAACCCTGAAGGCAAGGACGTTGGTGTTCTCGGATCGTGGCCTGTAAGGAGGAGACAATGCTGACATTTGAGAATCTTCAGCGCCAATACCGCCTCGGAGGGCAGCGGGTCAATGCGTTATGCGGGGTGAGCGGCCAAATTGAGCGGGGGGAAATGGTTGCCCTTTGTGGGCCATCCGGCTCGGGGAAGAGCACCCTGCTGAATATTTTGGGGTTGCTCGATATGGCATACGACGGCAGCGTGGTGCTGGATGGCGAGGTGATGCCAAAGGCCGGGAGGCTGGTACAACAAAGGCAGGCAGCTACGTTACGTCGGAGCAAGATGGGATTTATTTTCCAGCGTTTTAACCTGATCCCCGTGATGACCGCATTGGAGAATGTCTGTTTTCCCCTGATGCTAAACGGCATGGACCGCCATACTCAGATCCGTTTGGCGACTGAGATGTTGGAAGCGGTTGGCCTTGCCGAGTTCATCCATCACCGCCCTGATCATCTTTCCGGTGGCCAGCAGCAGCGGGTTGCCGTTGCACGGGCGCTGGTCCACAGCCCCTCACTGGTTATCGCCGACGAGCCGACGGCGAGTCTTGATAGCCAGAGCGCCGGCAAGATTATCGCCTTGATGAAGGCTCTGGGGCACCGGCAAGGGACGACCTTTGTCATCGCAACCCATGATCCCCGGATGGCTAGGCAATGCGATCGGGTGATGACGTTATGCGATGGCCAGATCAGCGAGGAGGGGATGTCATGGGCAAGTTAACACTGCGTGTTATATCACATAGCGAGAGCTACCGTTTGGCGTGGCGCAATATCTGGCGTAATCGCCGCCGTAGTTTGCTCTCGGTGACGATCATTGCCATTGCGGTATTTGCGCTGTCGGTGGCGGGGGGATTCGGGCTCTATACCTACCACTCGCTGCAAGAGGCGGCAGCGCGAGATAGCGGCCATTTGATTTTGAGCCAGCCCGGATTTTTCGAAAAAGATGAGGAGATGCCGCTCAGCAATGGTCTCGAGCGCAACTCGGCGTTGGAGCAGGCGATAGTGTCATCGCCTATGGTTCGCTCGCTCCAGCCAAGGATTTACCTGTCGGGGCTGGTCTCAAATGGCAATAAGTCGACGATTTTTACCGGGACGGGGGTGACGGCGAGGGAGTTTGCGATGAAAGGGCCATTTCTGACCATGATCAAGGGGAAAACCCTGTCATCGGTGAATTCACCTCGCTACAACCCCGCCGAGCCGCAAATTATGCTTGGTGAGGCGCTGGCGGCCAATCTGCAGCTTGGGGTGGGTGACTGGGCAACCTTGTTGGCAACAACCCGCCACGGGGCATTGAATGCGATTGACTTCAAGGTTCGGGGGATTTTCTCTACCGGTGTTCCCGAGCTTGATAAGCGCCAACTGTATATTCATCTCGATACGGCGCAGTCACTGTTGGACTCAAACCGGATCAGTACCCTGTCGGTGTTTTTGTTCGATACGCCGGATACCGAGCGAGTTTCCGGTCTGATCGGAGGCTGGGCAGAGCAGTTCGTGGAGGGTGAGCTGGCGATGACACCGTGGCATGAGCGGGCATTCTTCTATACCAGCGTCAGGGCACTTTACGATCGGATATTCGGCCTGCTGGGTAGCATTTTGGGGCTGGTGGTCTTTGTGGCTCTGTTCAATACCATGACGATGTCGGTAGCCGAAAGAACGCGGGAGACCGGGACCTTGATGGCACTGGGATCCCCTCCTTCGGAATTGGTGCGGGGGTTCTTGCGCGAGGCAGGTTTGCTGGCGGTGCTGGGAAGCCTTGCCGGGGCACTGCTGGCGGCGTCGGCCTCGGTGTTTTTCATGGTCGCGGATATTTGGATGCCGCCTCCTCCCGGACACAGCGAAGGTTATCCGCTGCAGGTGTATTTCTCATGGCCGTTGGTACTGGCGGCAACAATAGGGTGTGTGGCCATTTGCCTGTTGGCGGCATGGTTTTCGGCACGAAAAGGGGTTGGCAGACCGATCACGGAGGCATTGGCATATGTATAGGCTATGGATTGAACAGGTAAGGGGCGGCAGGAAATTATTGCAGGCGATTGGCACGGTGTTCGTTTTGTGGGGGGCATTATGTTCAGCGGTGTGGGGGACGCCAACGGAGATGGCCGATATGGCCGGGAAAGCAACGACTGCCAGCACGGAAACGCAGGATGCCGGACAGATGCTGGCCAGAGCCGATCACTACCGCAGCGATGGTGGTGATATCAAGGTGGTGTCGGAAGTCAGCCTGTATGAGGAGGGCTCACTCGATAAGCGCCGCCGTTACCATGTTTATACCCGGGCGAAGCGTGAGTCACTGGTTGTGTTCAAATCGGACGTGGAGGCCGGGCAGAAAATGTTGATGCTTGGTGATAACTATTGGCTGTTGATGCCCAAGAGCCGACGTCCGATCAGGATCACCCCGATGCAGAAATTGCTTGGCGAGGCGTCGGTGGGGGATATCTCGACCTTGACTTGGAGCCAGGACTACGCCGGCCAGTGGCGAGGCAGCGAAACGATAGAGGCTATTGATGGTAAGCCGGTGCTGGCTAATAAATTGGTGCTAGAGGCGACACTGGGTGGGGCGAGCTATCACCGGATCGAGCTCTGGCTTGAGGCGGGGAGTGATTTTCCGCTCAAGGCCAATTTGTATCTTCGCTCGGGGAAAATGGCCAAGGTTGCCTATTATCACCGCGGGATCCGGGATGGCTCACCGGCTGTGGTTGCGATGACCCTGCTCGACCAGATCCAGCCCGAGCGGAAAACGGTGATTGAATATGTGGCGTTTGCGCCGTCTGCATTGGCCGATAAGTATTTCAACCCCGCCTATCTTTCCCGAAATGGCGTCTCGGAGCTTTAGCATGATTGATATGGCAGCGGTAAGGCTGCGAGTCTCGTTGTGCCTGTTGGTGGCGTTGTTTTTGCTGCTGCCTAAGCCGGCAAAGGGGCAGCCGGATGACTGGCAGCTCGAATGGGACTGGATGGTAAGTGCTGGCTATCACCATATCTCCGGTGCCAACCAGTATTCCGATCTGGAGGATGAGAGTGCACAGGTTGACGCGCTGCTGGATCTGCAATGGCAATACCGCCGCTGGTTGGGGCTATTTGCCCTCAAGGGAAATCGGCTGGTGGCATGGAACGATGATCAAGGTGGGGATGCTGAGGCTGAGTGGGTGATTCGGGAGCTGTTTTGGCAAGAGTCGGTTTCTGTTTTTGATCTGCCTCTGGATCTCACGTTTGGCAAGGTGCGCCTCGACTGGGGAGTAGGGTACGGTTACCGTCCGCTTGATGTGATCAAGCCATATCGTCGTAACCCTGTCGGGATCGCGGTCGAAGAAGGGGCCGGTGTCGCGGCGGTGTCCTATTTTGACGGGCTGGGGGAATGGAGTTGGCTGTATAGCGATTCCTCGTGGAACAGCCAGTCGGGTAGTCCCTTGGAGGAAGCGTCAGAGCAGCGGGGAGTTGGTGGCCGTCATTACCGGCTAGAAGGTGATAGTGAGTACCAATTCATTGCCTATTATGACGATGTCCGGCATGGCTTGCTTGGTCTCGGGTTTACCACTGTAGCCGGTATGGCTTGGTCTTTCCACGGTTCGGCTCTTTACCAGCGCCATTACCAGCGCTACCAGCAGCCGGTAATGGCTGGGGGCGGGGTAACATTGGGTGAAGGCCGTGATGCGCTACAGTCCTTGATTGGGGCAACATGGACTGCCAGTAACGGGCATCAGGTGATTGCGGAGTATTGGTATGACGGCCGGGCTTGGAGTCATAGCGAATGGGCGCGAGCCGGGGCGGCTTTGGCCAATATGGGACGTGGAAAAGGGGATATCCGGATGAGCTTTGCCCATGGTTTCGAAGCGGTAAATTTACGGCAACATAATTTGCTGCTCCACTGGCAGCTTGACCCCAACGGTGGGTATGGCGGGATTTGGCCGGAATCCTTGACGCCGAAGATTGATCTTCTCTACACCCCGGAAGATAGCGGGCATGTGGTGACCGGTTGGCTTGATTATACCGTGAAAGATACCGGGTCGATGCGACTTGGCGTGGAACTGGCTGTGCGTTGGTTTGGTGGCCCGGCAGACAGTGCGTACCGGATGCTGCCCGAACGACAGCAGCTGTTTTTGAATATCAAAGGGAGGTTGTGATGAGTGATAGGGCAGAGGATCTGGCGCATTACAGTTGGCGTCACTCGCTGATCCAAACATCAGTGATTTGTGTGGTGATAGCCGTTGTGACGTGGCTGATCTGGCCATCGAGTTATGTCGAGCATTTGGCGATCAGTCTGGGCTATGGCTACAGTGCCTTGGGCAGTGCCTGGGTTTTTCAACGTGTATTTTCCGGCTTGCAGTACCGGCAGTTGCTGGTACTTGTGCTGTTGAGTGCGATGATTCTCGGAAGCCTTCTGGCCATGCTCTGGACGGGGACTGGCGTTCAAGAGTGGGAAGCCATGAAGTCAGTCATGTTGTTGGGTTTTCTGTTTACCGTCTTTTGCTTTTATTTTTTTTATGTCAGAGAGCAGAAATTTGTGGCGGAAAGGGCGTTGGAGCAAGCTCGCCGTCAGCAGAGCGAGCAGGAAAAAACGTTGGTGTTAAGTGAGCTGAAAATGCTCCAGAGTCAGATAGAACCTCATTTCCTGTTTAATACCTTGGCCAATATTAGTGCCCTGATCGACTATGACCGCGAGACTGCCAAGATCATGCTGACCAAGCTGACGGAGTTGCTGCGGGCAACGCTCAGTGCCAACCGTGCGAGGTTGGTCACCGTTGAGCATGAAACTGCATTGGCCAGTGCCTATCTTGCGATCCAGCAAATACGGCTGGGCAGCCGGTTAGCTTATACTGTCAGCAATAGTGGGGTTGGTGATAGCTGGTTGATCCCCCCGCTGTTATTGCAGCCCTTGGTTGAGAATGCCGTCTTGCACGGGATAGAACCGCTTGCCGACGGTGGGCAGATAACGGTAGATATCTGTGAGCAAGACCGTCGGTTAGTGATGCGTATTAGCGACAATGGCATCGGTTTGGGCGGTCAGTCACAGCATATTGGACACGGGGTGGGATTGGAAAATATCCGTCATCGCCTTGAGGTCTTGTTTGGCTGCGGTGCCGGGTTGCAAATCAGAGGCAATACCCCGGCTGGCGTGGTGGCTGAGATTTGGATTGAGCGCGGCGCACTGGATGCATTGGTGGAAAAGGAGAACAGGGATGAACGAGCGCGCAACGGCAGTCATTGCCGATGATGAACCATTGTTGCTGCACCACCTGAACAAGGCATTGGCCGAGGTATGGCCCGAGCTTGAGATTGTGTGCCAGGCTCGCAATGGCCAACAGGCCTGGGAGGCCGCTTGCCAATATCAACCCGATGTGATGTTCCTTGATATTCGGATGCCTGAGCTCGATGGCATGGGCGTAGCCAGAAAAGTGCTGCAGCTCGGATCCCCGCCGTTGGTCGTCTTTACGACCGCTTACAGTGATTATGCGGTAGGGGCTTTTGAGCATGACGTTGTGGACTATGTCCTCAAACCGGTATCGGAGGCACGGCTTGAGAAAACGTGCGACAAGCTGCGCAGTCAGCTTAGGATGCGGCGTTCTGCCGATGTTCCAGCAGGCGTGAATACCCTGCTGGACGAGCTAAGTAGGCTGTCTGCGCCAAACCCGTGCCAATACCTCAAATGGGTGAAGGCGGTAAGGGGGGAGGATATCCACCTGCTGGCGGTGGGCGATATTCGTTACTTTAAAGCCGAGGACAAGTATGTTTCGGTATTTGTGGGAAAGGCCGGTGGGCCCGTGGAAGAGTATGTGATCCGTACCCCGCTCAAGGAGCTGCTGGAGCAAATAGATCCCCAGCAATTTTGGCAAATTCACCGTTCGACATTGGTCAATGTCGAGGCTATCGAGAAAGTCAGCAAGGATTTTACCGGCCGGATGAGTGTTCGGGTTAATGGTACGAAATTACCCGTAAGCCGCCGTGCACAGTCACTGTTCAAAGGTATGTAATTCAGGCTAGGGTTGATTACTGATCTTGCCGCCAACTTTGCTGTACCGCAATTTCCAGTGGTGTATGGACGAACAGATATTGCTGTGGCAGCAGATTTGAGGATGGAATGGTCTGTCCACATTGCCAGACGCTACGCATATGGGCCAAGCCGCGAAATACCGGAGAGAATAGAGATATGGCCTCAATAAGTCCCCAGCTGAGCTGGGTGACATTAACCGGCTTGCCGCAGGAAAGCGCGAGGCTACGGGCGATATCTTGGATGCTGACCAGGTGGCCCGGGTAATAGCTGACTTCTAATTGGGTATGATGCGTTTTTTGGGTGGAGAGTTGATGGACGATATTCTCCGCAAAGTCGGGTAAGTATGTCCAATAATGACGTTGGCCAAACGGGCCGGGAGATTGCAGGGTCAGACTATTGTCGTTTTCCTTTATGAACATACCTAGGTAACTTTGTGGGCGGGCACAGCTAAGGCTGTGCCCGCAACACATCACGCTTATACTGGCACCAGCGTCGGCGGCCGCGTTGAGCTGGCGGGTCAGCTTATGGGGGAGAGCGGTTGTGATAGGTGACGTGGCTTTCCAAAAAAGTAGCTTGGACAGGCGTGAATATTGGTGCTCGTAATGATTGGTCGTCAGCATCAGGTGACGGCCGTGTTTGATGATCAGGGCCAATACCGTGTCGAGTGAAAAAATCACTTGCCCGCCCAGTGACGGATCGGGCAAGTGCAGGAAGACTGTATCGACATCTTGTATTAGTTGTTCTAAGAGCTCGACATCTTTCTCACCCAGTTCGGCGAGGGTCATGTCGGAATGCAAGGCGACCGTATGTTGTGGGTCGTCGATTGCCGCCACCACATACCAGTTGTATTGTGATAAAGCCTTACTGATCAGGTTGCCCATTTCATATTCGGCACCAAGAACAAGGGCTCTTCTCATCATTACCTTCAACCTTGCGATTCATATCAAACTCAATATCAATAAGTTAAGTGCTTTTTACGTTTATAGTAAATAGACAAAACGGCATAGCAGGTATTTGATAATGCATAACATGGAATGGGATAGTATTCGGGTATTTTTAGCCGTTGCTGAAGAAGGGAGTATGTCGGCCGCAGCCTTGGCTTTGGGGATGTCGCAGCCGACCGTCAGCCGCCAGATCGTCGCCTTAGAACAGAAAGTGGGCTTTAACCTGTTTGACCGTTCGTCACACGGGCTGAAGCTGACAGACAACGGTGAGATTTTACTTGAAACAGCCCGGCAAGCCGCAAAGGGAGTCGAGGGGTTCAAGCAGCAAGTGGTGGCCTGCAAGAACAGTCATGAAGGGCATGTTCGTCTGGCTGTTGGGGAAATTGCCGCATTTTATTTTTTGCCCGATGCGCTGACGGCATTTCGTGAGGCGCATCCTGAAATTGATGTGGAATTGTTGGTAGAGAACAAGGCCGTCAATCTGAATAAGCGCGAGGCTGATTTGTTGATTTCGCGCGAAAAGCCGACCCAGCCTGATTTGGTGGTGAGTTATCTGCATGAAGAAGCGCTTGGGTTTTATGCTCATCGTGATTATCTGGCAGAGATGGGGACTCCGGCAGACATGGATGCCATGCACCATGAAGGCTACCACTTGATAGGCTATGATCAATTTGATTTCTATACTCGGGCGGCTTCGGAGATCGGTGGCAAGGTGACCAAGTCGAACTTCTGTTTTCGTACGGATAGTTACAAGATGCAGGTTGAATTGGCGCGCGCCAAGGCGGGGATTGCAGTGATGTTTGACTGTGTTGCAAGGCGCTACCCGGAGCTTGTGCCGGTGTTGCCGGGGACCCCGCTGCCCAAAACAATCTGGTGGCTGGTGAGTCATCATGACGTTCGGGTAAATCGACGTATTCAGTGTTTAATGACCTTTTTGAGGGCGTGGTTTCATCGCTGTTAATCTCATGGAAATTTAGATGCTTATGCAATTTTTTTAATACATCAAAAATTATGGGCTGAATTTTGTACTTTGGTGAATAAATAAACGCATTTAAACGTTTTCGTTGCGCTTATCTTGATCTCAACCAGTGAAATTTCAATTTTTTGTTTTTTTCTCGAAACAAAAGTTGAGTTATTCAAAAAAAATTGAATAATGTAACCATAAAATATAAATCAGAAGAAAATGCTGCTCCACACATCTTCTTCTGGCTAAGGTCACTGGACCAAATAGACGTGTTCACGGAACAGCACGCTGTTTCAAAGCCAACAAATATTCTGATGAGATAACCATGAGCAATTCTCTAGTACTTGTAATCAACTCCGGCAGTTCTTCCCTGAAGTTTGCCCTAATCGATACCGTAAGCGGTGAAGCAACCCTGAGCGGTTTGGGTGAATGTTTCGGTCTACCAGAAGCGGTAGTGAGCTGGAAGATTGATGGCGAGAAGCACGAATATCATCTTGAAGCTGAAGGCAACCACCACCAGCAGGCTGTTGATCGCATCGTAATGCTGCTTGACGAGCTGGGCATGAAGCAGGATATCGTTGCTATCGGTCACCGAGTTGTACATGGCGGCGAGAAGTTTACCAAGACAGTGAAAATCGACGATACAGTACTGGAAGAAATTGAAAAGCTGAGCGATCTTGCTCCGCTGCACAACCCAGCTCACGTTATCGGTATGCGCGCGTCAATCAAGGCGTTCCCTAACCTGTCTCAGTACGCAGTATTCGATACGGCTTTCCACCAGACTATGCCGGCGAAAGCGTACACTGGCGCTATCTCACAGAAGCTGTACAAAGATTACGGTATCCGTCGTTACGGTTTCCACGGTACTAGCCACTACTACGTAAGCCGTGAAGCTGCGAAAATGGTTAACAAGCCAATTGACGAAAGCAACTTCATCTCTGTCCACCTTGGTAACGGCGCGTCAGTGTGTGCAATCAAGAACGGCAAGAGTGTCGATACCAGCATGGGCTTCACCCCGCTGGCGGGCCTGATGATGGGTACACGTTGTGGTGACCTTGACCCAAGTATCATTGAGTTCCTGCTGAAGAAAGGCTGGTCTCAGGAAGCTGTGTTTGATGAGCTGAACAAGAAATCTGGCCTGTTGGGCGTATCTGGCCTGACAAGCGACTGCCGCGGCATCATCGAAGCGATGGAAAACGGCCACGAAGGCGCGACACTGGCATTCGAACTGTTCTGCTACCGTGTTGCCAAGTACATCGGCTCTTACATGGTTGCACTGGATGAGCTTGACGCGATTATCTTCACTGCGGGTATTGGTGAGAACTCACAGCCAATCCGTAGCAAGATCCTAGAGAATCTGAAGATCTTCGGTTACCGCGAAGATGAAGACGCTAACGCAGCGGCACGTTTTGGCAACCGCGGTATTATTACCAAGCCTAACACGCCTGTGGCGATGGTTATCCCAACTAATGAAGAGTGGGTAATCGCCAAGGAATCAATGGAGCTGCTGCACGCTTAATAGCGGCAAGAAATCCATTAACCCCATACGTAACCGCCGGTATCATACCGGCGGTTTTTTTGTGCTTAATCCCTCAGAATTATCTCATTTGTGAATACAAAAAATAGCTTTTAGGTATGTTTGTCAATACAATACGCGCTGTTTTGCGCAGGGTATATACGCTGCATATTGTATTGTTTATTAATGTTTTTAAGTTGTTTGGCGAAGTTACCCTGATAATGATCGCCACTGTCCGATAGGTAAAATGGTTGTCGAATATGTTCAGTTTCGCCTTCAATAAGAATAAAGACGGTAACAATGCCGTAATAGATACATTAAGTGCTCAGTTAGATGAACAACGGAAAGAGAACGAGCGATTAATCACGACGATTAGCGAAACGCAGCAGCACGTTGAGCAATTGGAGTTATCCGTTGCAATCAAAGATGAGTTTATGAACAAGCTGCTCAAATCCGTTTCGCCGCTCGAATATATCCGAAGCAACATTGCCAGCGCGGCTGAGAACCTTGCGCTTAATCTTGATCAGCATGTGTCTGACAACAAAGATGGTATTGCCATCTTGAATATGTTCCGCGATACCCTCAATCAGCTTATTGGGCAGATCCAATCGAGTGGGGACTCACTCGAAGTATTGAAGTTGAATTCTGACGATATCGGCAAGTTTATTGTCACGATTAATAATGTATCAGAGCAGACTAACCTTCTGGCGCTCAACGCGGCCATTGAGGCTGCCCGTGCAGGTGATCATGGACGGGGATTTGCCGTTGTTGCCGATGAGGTACGCAAGTTGGCCCAGAATGCCAGCGATGCGGCCAGCCAGATCCAAAATGTGGTGGGTGAGATTAGCGGTAACACTCAAACTTGTTACCAGAGCTCAAAGTTCATCGAGACTCAGTGTACTCAATTGCACGACAGTATCGAAGAGCTGATCATGATTGTCAGTTCGCTGATCCTTAAATCCGAAGAGCTGTATCGATTGGTTGATATGAGCTATACCTCGATATTTCTCCGTCTGGTTCAAATTGATCACGTGGTATGGAAAGTCAGCATTTACCAGCGCCTTAGCCAGCAGAGCTTCAATAGCCAGGAGGTGGTCGATCACCACCGTTGTCGCTTGGGCAACTGGTATTATCAGGGCCGCGGCAAGCAGCTATTCTCGGGATGCCGTTCGTATCAGCAGCTAGAGCGTCCGCATGCCGATGTGCATACCTATGGCCGTAAAGCATTGCAGGCATTTGCCGAGGGGAATCAAGCAGAGGGGATGCACTGTCTTGCCCAGATGGAAGAGGCGGCAGATAGCGTGATAGACCTGCTTAATGATCTGGAAGGGGAAATCGCGCAGGTTAAACAGCTTAAGCGTTAACTACTTTTAGAATGCAGAAAAAACCGCCCTGAGCCTATGTTCAGGGCGGTTTTTTTATGTGATGAAGGCATGATCTGTTTGGGTGAGGCGTCGGAATATTGCAAGGAACGTTAATGTCGGTCAAAGATATCGGAGATAACTATGGTACTTTTCCTGCTGTATTATCTTGCTTTTTTATTGGCATTGCCGTTTTTATTATTTATCCACATGGTTCTTTATGAAAAAAAGATACGTTGTTTTGGGTGTTTTGCTCATCGCTATATTGAGCGCTTTCTTGGTCGATAATTTGAACTACAGGTTGGCAACCGTAGGTTATTTTATTGAAGATTATTGGATGATTCTTGTAGCTATCGTGATGGCAGCGGTTGGCTTCAAGCAGCCAGAGAAGAAAAAGAAAATACAGCGTTATGTTGTGGCCATGTTGTTGGTGGGAATTTACATCGGGGATTATTTCTATATTTCAGAGTATGAACAAGAAGAGGCATGGCTGTCCCTTGGGCAAGTTTCTGATATTTATGATTCAATGGGGCTCGAGTCCAAGATTGAGCCGCTGTTTATCATCAACACAGTGCGTTTGCCTGATGCCTCATTGTCTGATGTGAAGTCATGCGAGGATGAATTCGCACTGGCTAATCTGGTGATACTGCGTAAAAGGTATGACCGCAAAGAATATTCTTATTATATTTATCGTGAGATTGATGAAGTTATCGATGTCTTGCGTCAGGGCGGCGGTAGAGTCTATACCTATATCCAGAACAGCAGTGGGGAGAATGTCTGCCGGGCGTCAATGAAAGGGGCCGATCGTTTTTCAATGGAGAAGCTGTGACGTTGCTACTGTGATTGTATATCCATAAAAAAAACCGCCAAAAGGCGGTTTTTTGTCTCTGAGCAACAGGTCGCATCTAGCCAATGGCCAGTTTGGTCTCCGGATAGCGTAGCTTGCGTGCCCGGGGGCTGGCGAGGAAATAGGCGAGGGTCAGCGGGCCGACCCGGCCGATAAACATCAGTATGATGATGATGGTCTCGCCGGCAGGCGTCAGGTTCGGGGTTAGTCCGCGTGACAGGCCGACGGTTCCTAACGCTGACAGGGCTTCGAACATGATATCGAGCATCGGGGCCTTTTCGGACAGGAGCAGGCCGAAAATGGCCAGCCAGCTCACCACGACCGAAATCATGGTAAGGGCCAGTGCCTTGCTGACGGTTTCGCGCGGGATTTCGCGTTTGAACACGAAGATCGCTTCGTCCCGGCGTAGGTACCCGTAAGTTGCCAGAATCATCACCATGAAAGTCACCACCTTGATCCCGCTGGCGGTGCTTAGCGAGCCGCCGCCGATAAACATCAGGGTCATGATGAGGGTTGTTGTGGCATCTTCGAGTTGGTCTATCGGCAGGGTATTAAAACCCGCTGTGCGGGGGCTTACTGCCTGAAACCAGGCCGCCAGCCATTTCCCGTGCTCGGAGAGATGCGCCAGGGTATGTGGGTTGTTGTACTCAATCATGTAAATGGCGATGACGGCGAACAGGTTGAGCAAGACGGTGCCGGTTATCATCATTTTGCTGTAGGGCGTCAGTTTTGACCAGCGTCGGTTGCGGTGCAGGTCGATCCATACCGAGAAGCCCAGCCCGCCAACGATGAACAACCCCGTAATCGTCAGGTTGACCACCGGATCTTCCACATAGGGCATCAGGTTGTCGGCGCTGAGGGCGAAGCCGGCATTGTTGAAGGCGCTGATGGTATAGAAGAACCCGTGGAACAAGCTGGTCTTCCACCCGAGCTCGGGACTCCAGTAGGCCGCCAGAATAACCATTCCGATGCTTTCGACGAACAGGGCATAGGCCAGCACGTTCTTGGCGGTAGAGGCAAGGGTCGATGTATCGGTTTGGTTGAATGCCTCTTTGGCCACAGTGCGCTCGAGGAAGCCGATTTTGCCGCCCAGCGAGATCAGGGTCACGATGGCAAAGGTCATCAGCCCCAACCCGCCGCACTGGATTAGCAGGGCGATGACGGTTTGGCCGAACGTGGTGAACACGGTACCGGTATCAACCACCGACAGTCCGGTAACGGTGACGGCGGAAGTTGCAGTAAACAGGCTTTGTGACCAACTTAGTGGTGCCGCTGTGGCAAAAGGAAGCTTAAGCAAGCAGGTGCCAAGCAAGATCAGGGCAAGGAAGCTGCCCGCCAGAATCAGGGGCGGCGCCCCTGTGATCTTCTTGGCGGCATTGGTCTTGCGCTCAAGCGGCGAGACAGAGGGATGCCACAAAACCATGTTACACCAACCTTGGGGCGAGGTATTTCAATTCGGCCCGGGTGCCGCACAATAACAGGATATCATTGGTTTGCAGTACAAAATCACCACTTAGCTGGGTGAAGGTTTCCTGATCGCGTTTGACCAGCAGCGGCTCGATATTGTCGCTGATATCCCCCAGCAGTTGGTTCAGCGTCACCTCGTTGAGGCAGGCTTGGATGGGAATCTCGACGACGTGCAGGCCGTGGCCAATCGACAGGTAATTGTTGACCATCGGGTAGTTGAGCGATTGGGCGACCCGGATCCCCATTTCCTCCTCCGGGTGGATGATACGCGAAACCCCTAGCTTGGAGACGATGGTATGGTGGGCCTTGGTGCTGGCTTTTACCCAGATATTGTTTACGCCACTGTTCTTCAGGGCAAGGGTGGTGAGCAGGCTTGCCTGCATGTCTTCGCCAATAGCGATCAGGACGGCTTCGCTGTTGCCCAGATCCATTTCACGCAGTGCACACTCGTCGGTGGCATCGCAGATCACCATTTCGGTAAAGTCTTCAGTATATTTTTCGGCAATTTTCGGGTCGCAGTCGACGCCGGTAACAGTATGGCCGAGGTGGATCAACTCTAGGCTGGCGGCGACACCAAAACGCCCCAAGCCAATGACGGTAAAATGCGCCATGGATAAGTACCTTGAATAGTTTGGTTTGATAGATAGTGACAGTAAGCCACCACTGGCAATACCGTGGTGTCATGTCGTTATGTGGTGTGCCGGGAGGGCTAGGTAGTCACGGTGTATTCCTGCAACTGATAGGTTGTTTTCTCGTTGTTTGAGAGCGCGGCGGGATTCGCCCCTAAAATTGTGCGCTACATCACGGTCTCACTCTAGCAGAGGCCACCGTGCAGAACGCGCTTTAAATTTGCAATTTAGGATTGCCATATTGAAGGCGGATTTGGGCGAGTAATATGCATAAATGAAAGAGGGTAAATAATTAAAATTTTGTTTTTATTGATTTTTATTTTTTATTCCAAGATAGAAATATGCAGCGTTGATAGCGATTTACAGTGTGAATTGGATCGCCTGCCGTGATGTTGCGGCAGGCTGGAGATGACTGTGGTGGTTAATTATCGACCCCTGTGCGGCGCACTTTATCTACATGGCGGTTGATTAAATGGCGGATCAGCCAGCGGTAGGCGATATGTTTGAGTCCGCGGGTGTTGCTGCCGTAGCGCGAGAAAAAGCTGTCAGGGTCATTGAATACCCCGAGGTCATCAGCAATGCCTTGCGCTTGGATATAGGTATCACTGCCGGTAAAGATATTCGGCGGGTTTTGCAGGCATGCAACGCTGATACCATAGCCACTGAATATACGCGTACCGGGGTGGGCTCGCTGAACCTGTTCGAGAAATGGCGTATCGATGATAAATCCCTCAAGGTTAAGCCATCGCCCCTCCAGTTTGACCTCTATCCAGCTATGCAAAATCTTTTTGGGGGCAAGCGGCATAATGTAGTCAGGGATTGCCCCGCGCTGGAGTGCATTGTAGATGGTAAAGCCATGGAAGCGGCATTGTATGGCGAGGCTGCGCAACAAAGCCATAAGGAGGGTACCTTTGGTGTTGCATTGCCCGTAGCCGTCTTTGAGAACTTGGCTGGCAGGTAGGGTATCGTCACTGTTATAGCCAAATAATATATCGTCGCGGACGAAATTATAGGCTTCGCGAAGAGCTGTTGCCGTGTCTAGTGCACGCCACCCCTTATTCTCGATAAGTTGTGATATGGCTGGATGGTTGTAGTCGATCATAGGGGTCGGCAGGAGTAGCCGTGGGTGCTCGGCTGGCGCGGGTATGTTGGAATCCGCTGTTCTGGGGGCTGTTGGTATGCTCATGGTGTATCCTCCCTGTTGGTACGCTTACGGTATCAACAGGAAAGGGGGGCGGTATTGAACAAACTGGCTATTTGTTCTTATTCAGGGTGAAACTGGCGAGCAGCTCGCTGCTGGTCATGCCAAAGGTACGCTTGAGGGTTCTGCTTAGGTGCGCCGCATCACTGAAGCCGGCAAGGTGGGCCGCCTGAGTGGTATTCGCTCCGTTTTTTATTGCCCTAACGGCACAGAGCAGACGTCGCCAGAGTAGATAAGGGCGCCAGGCTATGCCCAGTTGCTCGCGGGCGAGATGGAGAAAGCGGCTTTCTGACAAGGCCAGCCAGTCGGCGATTTCCTTGGCCCGCCATTTATCCGGTTTTAGACAGTGGCCAGATAGGCAACTGTCAAGTTGGGCCTGCAATTTTCTGATCCTCGAATCGCTGATGGTATAGCCCTGTTGTTTGAGTGCGTTGACCAATTCGGGCTGTGCCGCGAGGGCATGGTAGAGCCCACCGAGGGTACGATTCGGTTGGCCGGCAAATTCTGTCGGCAGTTGGCTGATCGCTGCACCGACCCGGCTCTCTGGCTCCGCCAGAATGATCCAGCCCTGTTCCATTTGGAGTTGATGGCTCTGATCTGGGGGGATAACCTTAGCCTTATCGAAAGGCTGGCCGTTGAGCTCGGCAGATAGAGTTGGCAGGCAGAGCTGCCATAGTGTATGGCGATGGGGTTTGGCATCGATGCTCTTGCCAAAGGCAATCACCAGCCCAGGTGAAATATGGCTGAAAGGTTCGCACCTTGATTGGGGAGGAGAGGGGATTTCGTTTTTCGTTTCCGCGCTGTTCCATGTCGCGGGGGAAGCCACTATCGCGGGTGTGGCCGAGGCGTCTGACTGCATCCTTGTCTACCTACTTGTTGTTCAGCTATCGCTGGTTGAAAATTGTTCAATCCATAGTAGCGATATCCCCGAGCGAGCTCAATATACATAATGGATATGTCTGAAAGCGGAGGTACTTTAATTTCCGGCGATATGTTTTAGGGATAGGTTGTCAGTTTTGGTTCGGATTGTTTTTGGGAGCTACGATAGGAAATTTTACTATCACTGTATCTATTGAGGGTTATGACTGCGTTGGTGTTGCTTAGGTGTATTCATATCTTTATTGAACAGGTATAGAAAGTTCTTATAGTAAATAATGAATACAAGCAGGGATATCTCCTGCTTGTATTTCATTCATCATCAAACTGCGTAACCTAATACTGATAGCAGTTGTTGTTTTTTACTTAAGATAATTTCAGGATTTGTTTTATCTGATAGGTTCTCTCTGGATTTTTCACCTAAAAAGAATGCTATTCGTTCAGCATTAGCCCCCGATGGGTGAGGCATACCAGCTAAGATTTGCTCGCGCTTGATATATCCGCTCTCAGCCATGAAGAAAAGCACGTCTGCTACTGAATCGCCTAAGGGGACGTATAATGTCTCTGAAGACAATTGACGTAGCTCTTCCCCAAGGTATTGCTCTATTGCTTCTCGAAGCAATGGCGTTCCTAACATCTTCGGCGTGCGCCCACTGTAATTTTTACCATTCACAAACACGGGATAACGTAGAGCTGAGGTGTAATGTACTAAGTCCTTCCTGATCGTGAATAGTTCTTCGCAGTCATTTACGCCTAACCGATGTTGCAACCCGATATGATTTAGCATTCGTATAAGATTTTTACGCATGGGGCCGGCGAAACTGGCGGTTTCTTTGGCTGATTGGCTAACAATAGGCAAAGGCTTGTTGGTACTTAATTGTCGATGTGCTTCCTGTAGTGCGATTTCCGCTTGTTGTAGTCCTGGCGTTATTCCACAAATGACAATTTTTGCTGCTGTATTCACATGATCAAATGGTGCGTAATACATCTCAATTGATTTGTCTTTATTTAGTAACAATGAACTAGGCATTTCCTTTAATGGGAACTGCAATGCTGTTATTGGTTTAATAAGTTGAGATAACACTTGATATTCTTCTCTTTGTTATTTTGAAAATACGGTGATTACGTACGGATTTCAGCCTGTTGTCGTAACACTTTACAGCAATGAGTATCGGAAAAGCGATATGTGTTGTTGTTCGTGTGCCCTGCTTTTTCATCGATGGAAAATAGATCACGACTGGCCACATAAATCGAAACAATACACCTTATGTTGCATAATGAGTATGAAGCTGCATAGGATATGTGGCACCAAATTTTTGTTGGTATCGAGCACGGAGTGGTGGCTGTGGGAATAAATGATTTTGATGAGGGCTGGGAAATTCTGGTCAGTGATTACGCGAGGCCTATTGCGGCTAAACGCCTGATTGCAAATATTTATCGAGGTTCGGATATGGCGAATGGGATCATTCGCAGTCAGATCGCCGAAAATAGCCAGCATTACCGGTGTGCACAGTGTCGGGGGGCGGTATATCTTGCCGGAGGACAGGGGAGAAGGCAGTGTTTGCATTTTAGGCACAACACTAAATCTCCAGAGAACAAACAGAAGGCCGAGGGATGTTTTTTCTGCAATCCTAACCGTGAGCAATGCCGATTATACAACCGCATCTTTCGTGCTGAGGGAGAATGGCACATGCAGAACAAAGAGCGGGTTGCAAATATATTGGCCCTCGACCCAAGAATCGAGCCGGATTCAGTCGCGACGGAACGCTATATTTTTAGTACCGAGCATACGCTCAATATTCGTCGACAGCCTGATATATATTGCCGAGATCGGGATGGTAATCATTGGGTTTTTGAACTTACCCGTTGGTGGTTACATCCGGAGACGGCCGTTGAGCGGCAAAAATTCTACCGTAAGCTCGGTTATAACCTCGTATGGCTGTTTAGCCCGGAATGCAGAGAGGAGAATCGTTCGACATTTCATCTTTTACTCTATGGTGCTAATTATCATGACGAGATGACGCTGGAATCCATCACTTGTGAAGGGGCACAGTTCAATGCTTTTGAGTTGTCCGAATCTGCGCTGGAAAAAAGTGACAGTGAGGGTGAGTTATATCTCGACGTTATCTATCCGAGCTTTGTTGTTGACGATAACCTAGGTACGCTCATGACGAGTTATCATAACAGGCTGATGAGTATGCATGATCTCATCTTGGATCCTTGTCAGCGGCTTCCGTATGGCGTAGAGACGGCGTGCCAACTGCAACAAGCGAAGGCGTATCTGGCAGAGGTGCGTAATGAATTGCTTCAAGCTGAATTCAATCGGCGGTATAAGTCCGAAGTGAAAGATCTGACGTTAATCCGTCGGTCGCTTGGCGAAATACGGAAAATACGACGGGTTGGTATCGACGAAAGCAGCATGGTGCAAATCAGAGAACGATTGTCCGAATGTCGTGCGAGGTTACCAGAGATTGGTGGGATGAGGGCGATTCGAATCGAAAAACTGATTATCGGTGCAGATTGCAAGGCCCAGTTGTCTATTGAGCGTTACCTAAAAGAAAGAACGGCGCGTGAGGAGCAGATTAGTACACTTTGCTACGAAGGGCATGGGTTTATTAACCAATTCAGTGGGCAACCACTACATCCTGATGGAGAAGTCAGTCGGCAGGCGGAGCAACTCAGCAAACAGCTTGAAGAGATAGGCAATCTCAGTTTTTCACGGCGCATAACGGCCGCATCTCGGGCTTGCCACCGTCGTTATATCGAGTTGTTTATTTATCAAATGAATGAAAGTGTAGGAAAGGTAAAGCATCGTCAGTACGTGAAAAAAAACAGGCCGTTGTTGTTCTCATTGCAGGAATATTGCCAGCAATTTGATGAGCGTCAGCTGCTCGTTCAGTTAAACAAGTTGCATCATATCGTTGATAACCACACTATCTATCTTCAATATTGCGAACTGGCTGCGATGATCGCTCATCCTATGCTGCCGTCAGGGTATCTTGATGATGTGCTGGATATGTATGATTTACTGTCGGAATATGAATTTAACCAGCAAAGGACGGATTTTAACCTTGCCGTGATACGGCGTTATGCCAGACAAGCTGTGGATGATTTTGCCGCGCTTCATCAATGGGATAAAGCACTAGATTATCGAACGCTCCTACCGCTGGCGATTCAGGTCGCCGAGGAGGATGAGTCGGCATTGGCAACAATGCTGGGATGTCATGCCAACAGTCTCTCCCGTCTACCAGAAATCAGAGATAAGTATGTTGAACAGGCGTCGGAGTCGGTGGAGTCTTTTTTTGTCGGGATAGGTCAGGCACTCTCTAGCTTGATTTCCAAGGCAGAGCGGGCATCGAATACAAAAGTCTTGGCTGCTATCGTCCCGTTAGCCGAGAAGCTCTTTACTGACTGCTATCTTTATACGTCATCTTTTTCAGATCAGGCGGTGCAATCCCAAAAGACTGATTTAATGAATGCGCATTATGAGCCTTTGTTTGACAAGCTCTACCAACTTGTTGAACCTCAAGATTAACTCTTAGAGTTCATGTTTTACATTTGTAAGACATCCTGCGTTATGGGATTAATCAACCGCCACAATCCCATATGTGCTGGTGGCTTGGTTTGCTTTCATCCAGCCAAGAATAATGTCGCCGTTGAAGCGCACACTCGCCTCTACGATTTCAATCACCTCACTGGCGATTATGGCGTAAAAGTCATCAAACTCAATCATGCTCTATGTTCATGGTCTATCTCGTGTGGTTGCCAATTGTGCCGTTATTCCCGGCGAGCCCGCCATGCTTGGTCATGGCGGGCTCGTTAGGACTGCTTTACATCTTGAATTTAAGAATGGAGTTACCCAATTCAATGGCCAGTGATTCTAGGTGCTCGGCCTGGACTCTATTTTGGGTGATCGCCGCCGCAGCCTCTTGGGATATATCATTGATGTTATAGACATTCTTGTTGATTTCCTGAGTCACATGAGATTGCTCCTCCGTTGCGGTGGCTATCTGAATGTTCATGTCTTGGATTTGGCGGATCTCTTGTTCGATTAGCGTAAGGGTTTGGGCGGCTTCATCGGATTTGGATAATGTCCCTTGAGCCCCTCGGGTGTTGTTTTCCATCAGGTGAACGGAATGTTGGACTTGTTCTTGAAGCCTTAGGATCATCGTTTGTATTTCGTCGGTACTCTGCTGGGTTTTGGTGGCGAGTGATCGTACTTCGTCTGCCACCACGGCAAACCCGCGGCCGTGCTCGCCGGCTCTAGCCGCTTCGATGGCGGCATTGAGTGCCAGCAAGTTGGTTTGGTCGGCTATCCCGCGGATCACATCGAGGATCCCGCCCACATTCTCGGTTTCCTGCTGCACGATATTGATTGCGGCTTGTATGTCGTTGAGATTGTTGACGAGCAATTGAATACTGTCATTCATCTCCCCCACCAGGTTGAGTCCATCTGTCGCGCTAAGGTGTGCCTCGTTGGACGATTTCGATGTGAGGTTGGCATGTTGCGACACCTCGGTGATAGTGGCCAGCATTTCGTTGATCGCCGTCACGACATGTTCCAACTCTGCAAGTTGGTGGTGGGAGGAGCGATCGGCCTCAGTCGACGAATCGGCAATCTGTTTTGATGAGCCATATAACTCTGTTGAACAGTTGTTGATGCTGCTGATGATTTCCTTGATGTTGTTCGCCATGATCAAGGTTGAGCGGTATACGCCAATGTCCTCGGTGCGCAGCGGTGGAATATCCGTCAGGATCCCGTTTGAAATGTTCTTGACGAGATGGTTAATTTCATTGGGCTCGCCGCCAATCGGGGCATAAATATATTTTCTGACAAATATCTGGCATAAGAACATGGCGATAATGCTCGCCCCGCACAGGATTCCGATCCCCATGGTGAAGTTGTCGTTGCTTTCTTTTTCGATGGTGGCCAGATATTCATAGTTGGCGACGCTGAAGCCTAAATGGCTGGCATTGGTGATATAGGCGATGATTTCGCCTTGCTTGCCCGAGTAACTGATCCTTCCTGATTGATTTTGGTATTCAGGGTAATCGGTGTAGATATTAGTGTGGAGCATGCTGCTGTCACCGCTGGCGATAACACTGCCGCTTTGGGTCAGGTAGACATCAATTTGGTCGCTGTCCACGCTGGAGAGTACAAAGGAGTTGAACTCGTCCAAGCGAAGATCGGCCGCAGCCACGGCATAGATGTGGTTCTGTGCGTCGTAGAGCGGGATACTGAATGTGATAATCCATTTTTTGGTGAATTCATCTTGGTATGCTTCGGTAAATGAACGTTTAGTCACGCCATTGATGACATCATCGAACCATGCTTTTCCTGCTGCGTTTTTATTTATATCAAACCCATTCTTGGTTATCACGCCACCATTTTTCATCGCAATATAGACATTGGATATGGATGAGTTGTTCTGGATATCAGAGAGTTGTTTCATCACCGACTGGATGCTGCTGTTGTCAGCTGTGTCAACGTTGATACTGGCAGTGCTTAAGATATCAAAATAACGTTCTGTGTATTGTGTTATGACCGACGAAAGCATATGTGATTGAGACTGCATCTTGCTGTCATAATTAGCAATGGATGACCCACTAAAGTTTGATAGATTGATACTGGTAATTAATGCAAATGAAATGATAAAAAATGAAGTGAAGGATATCGTTATTTTTGTACTTAGTTTCATCTTATGTTACTCACGAATAAGGTACGGCTTATCACGAAATCAACATATGTTATCGTGGATTGGAAGATAACTTATACCTTAACGGATAAGTTATTATGAGTTAGTAACAGGTTACAAATATGACTAACGTGAAATATGATTTTATTATTATCAATGTAAGTCAAATTAAATTAATGATGAGGTGTGATTACTTGAAGTTAGTCACGTTGCTTCAATTTTGATATTTTTAATAATGAGTTGAGTTATTCGGTTATTTTTTTATTCGATTGAATAATTGAAATTAATGATGGTATGAAATTTTTTTCATGAAAAGGCGATAGATTGCCATTTCTCAGGATGGTTATTTTGCTATTTTCTGTTTTTTACTTTGTTTTCATATGTTTGATTTTGACTGGTGGTTGGTGAGGTAACTGTTTGCCGAATAATTAACCAAATATCTAAGCGGTTGTGAATGTTGTTATGATGAAAAATAAGCAGCAATAGCAAAGATAATTAGTCAAAAAGTGTTGATTTTTTGACTCATATCTAAAAATTGAGTGGGAAATTGACGCAAGAAAGCATGATCTTCGTCTCATTCATATCATTCTATTTGCGTATAATCTGCCGGACATTCAGCATGTTTACTCATCGTGGTGAAAAAATGAGTACAAAGGGAAAATTGTTGTTATCCATAGAGTTGGGATTTAATTTATTATTACAATATTCATTTTATATTCAGAGGTAGATAAGTGCTTATTTAATTGGTGGCTATAAATATCAATTTTCAAATATGGCTTATTTCACTGTCAACGTAACAGGGCAGAAAGTTTATCCTTGAGTTTTATATCAGGATAGATTGGTATTGTCTATTCCGGTGTTGGAAGGAAAATAGTCACCAGATAAAAATATTTTAACGGCATTGAGCGCGGTGAATGTTGATTTCAAAACGATCAATATTTTTGGCAAGCTGTCTGACAGCCTGAGAGAGTGTTGCTACGTTAAAAAAAAATAAGAGGCTGGACGATGAAGGCCCTTTTTAAAATGGATAATAAAGAGAAGTAACCATAAAAACCTGTACATTTTCCCGCTTGGTTAAGACGGACTCGGCGGGATTTTTTTGCGGTTAATATGACCGTGACGTGTAGAAAGAAAAGGGAGTCATGCGCGCAGGGAAGCGCTTATACATGGCTACGCATGACCAAATAGTGTGTGGTATGAGATGGATGTATGAGGGGATTGTGACGGCAAGAGAAGAACGCAACAAAGCTCAATGCGAATTGGGTAGATAGAGCAACCAATAAAAAGGCCTGAATTGCTCAGGCCTTTTGTGTTTTATCTTGTCATTGTTGCCAGCAACGAGGGGCGGCGACAATTAGTTGTAGGCGCGGGCGAAGCGGCCTGTTGAGCTTGCTTTAAAACGGCCAGTGTTTGCCGGAGTGACGATTGATATACAGGGCAATATCTTCGGTAAGATCACTGGCTAGTTTTTCCGTATATCCATCATCTAGTAATTGTTTGACAACATGATCACTGGATTCAAGGAGAATGATAGGATCATGGTGATATTTCCATTTTGGCATGTATTTTGTCTGTCTTGCGTGTTCTAGATCTGGTCTTGTGTTCAGCGAGCCAGCTGGAGATAGCCGTATGAAGATCTGGATACGTATCCTTTAGGCAGGAGGCTCCCAGATAAAGAGAGCCGCGATAGGTCTCTACGCCAACGCAATAGCGATTATCGTTTTCGTCTGGGTAGAACCAGACGCCGAAATATCCACGATCAACACAACTCTCCGTATTCTCATGAGAGGATGAGCTTGATTCAATTTTTGCTGATATTTTATCAGCCACTTTGGTTTCAATTTTCCTCGTCAATAGGCGGAGTGTTTCGTCATGGAGACTTTTTTAGCCTGCAAGATATCATCAAGTAGAGAGGGGGGCTGGTTGTTAGTTCTTTTGGGATCGATTCTTATAGTTCGCTCATGTAGCGCTCATGTAGCGCTCATTTTGCCCTGTATGGGTAATATTCTGGATTAGTTCTATATATTGGCCGATGTTTTCACGCAAAGCGGGAGAATTAACTGCGTCTTTTTGACAGTTCTTCAACCATACCTGCATCCGCCCGGCATAGCTGAGTAACTGGTAATTCCCTGAATTGATGAATGACTTTGGGATATTTCCCAAGCTCTGTGTCGTTGGTTCCTTTCCATCAAGAGTCAAGTAGATTAGGTGAATATTGTCGTCTGTGACTTGGCGGCTTTTTATCGAACGGTAATAGCGAAAGAGTTGTTCCTCTTGATCTTCGGCGTAAATTTTATTCTCGATAATAATGGCTTGGTTGTGCTGGTTACGGATAAGGATATCGATATTGCCCCATTCTTTCTCAACGGAGCACTCACACTGACAATCAAAGTTATCTATCCCCAGTGTTTTCAGAAAGTGCCGCAAGAAAGTGTTCCCCATGTTATGGCTACCCGCCGGGTTTAGCAGTTCGGCAATAAAGCGGGAGTGGAGCCGGACTTCGTCGCTGTTCCCTCTTAGTACGCTAAATAGGTTGAAACCGGGAAGGCTTTGATATTTGTCACGTAGAAGATAGGGGAGTTGTAGGAAATTGGCTGATACATCAGCTTCGGACACAGAATGAGTCATATGTATTTGTTGTAAATGCATTTAATGGAATTATAACCAGATATCATCACACATTTAAGTGAATCAGATCAAAGATTTAATAATAGAGAGAAGTTAGGAAATTAGGAGGCTGCCGTAAACCTGATAAAAATAAATCTTACCATTGGTATAAAGGTACATGAATTATTGCAATAAAATTTAATGGAATCTATAAATGGGTTTTATATTATGTTAAATTTTGAACTGAATATATTTTGATGTGGTTTTATTGGTGGTGTTTAGATCAATAAAAATAAATTCATATTTTTGAATACTTATGGTTTTTGGATGAAGATCTATAACCTGTTTTTATATGGTACTTTCTTTTCGATATTCATGTTAACTGTATTGATTGGGAGTGTATCCATAAAGAGCCATATATGGTGAAATATATTCTTGGGAAAAAATTTATTTTTATTGAATATTTCTGGTGAGTTATTTTGCTGTGTAACATTTAGTTACATTTATTTACTGTCAGAAAAATGCTTTTAATCATAATGTATGCAACCTGTTTTCTATGTTATGCTTTATAGGTATTTTCAAATGAAAAAATGTTCCCTTTTGCCATTGGTTGCTTTGATTTCCACAAGTGCATTTGCTGACAGTATTGTTTTTGTGAATTATAGTTCAACCCCTGTTTATTCAGCTGTTAAAAATAGAGGTGAATTTGCTCCAGATTCACAGTTAGGATGGATTGTTAACAGTCGTGTTAGTCATGATGCATCTTCTACATTATTGAAAAATTTGGGCATTAAAAAAGGAAGCAGTTACAGCGTAGGGTTTATTGACCAATACGGAGAGGCGAAGGTTTGTGCTGATAATGTCATTTCCGGCAGCAATCGAGTATTTGAATATAAGTATGGCGAGTGTATTGAGCATGTCCAGAAGCCATATCATGCTGTAAATCTCGGTATTTACCATTCTGATACAAGAAGGCCAGAAGGAGAAACGCTAACCCTCTATGTGGAAAACATTGCTACAGGAGAAATAAAAGCCCAGAGTCGAGCGCTTACGCCAAATACTCATGAAACCATAAACTATACATCGAATAATGGATTGTTTAAGTATGAGGATAAGGTTAATTTCTTTTTGGAATCCAACTCTGGTGAAAAATTCCTATGTAATCAGGATGTCTACTACGGTGGCCAGCATACCGTATCCGTGATGTCTGATCGGGAGCCTGGTGATAACTACTGTTACCAAGCTACCGTTATTCATAATTTACCTCGTCCATAATATTATATAAGGCCGTTTAATAAGCGGCCTTCCATACTTAGTATAATTACAATGAGAAATGATGAGTATGGGAGATATCTATTGGTCGTTCTTGTTTATAATAGAAACGGCCCAAGATTTTAATAATCTTGGGCCGTTGTTTAGAATTAAGAGAGTCTTTAAACTACAATCGATTTCGCTTATGCAGCATCGTTGTATAGTAAAAATATCTCTGCGCGGTTACAGCGATCATCGAGTATGCAGATGATGATCGTTGCCACTGCTTTTATTCACAGGATGCAGGGCCAACATTCATCCAAACATCAGCGGAACCCGGCTCGTCACCTTTTGTCCACCATTTGGCCTGCCAGCGTGAACCGTTATGGTTGACCTGATCGGTTCCGTTATATGCGATTCCTGTAGACCATGGTAATTCTACATTGGAGATCAGCTCCCAAGCTTCGTTGCTTGGCGATGGCTCAGAGCCCTGAACCCACCATTTAGCTTTGTAAACGAGACCATTGTGGCTAACGGTTTCTGTTGTGTAGGCAATTGAGGCGTCCCAGGCTGGGTAGTTTGCGGCGTCAGAATCCGATGACTCGCACTGGTTGTCATCACCACCGTTACCACCGTTACCGTTGTCATCAATATTCTTGACATAGACAGCAGTGGTAGTAGACGCTGAGTCCTCACCGTCATTTACGCTCACATGGATATCGAATTTAGTATCCTGTGCCACTTCTGGGGCAGTGAGTGTTACGGTCTTGTCGTAGCCACCGTTAACCAGCACGAACTCCGATGGAATATCCCATGTATACTCAAGCGCATCGCCATCAGCATCATGTGCATCGGCAGTTAATGTGAATTGAGCATTCTCGTTGACATTGGTCATCGGGGAGATGCTAATTGTCGGTGCGTGGTTTAGGATTTCCGCCTTGTTGGTGACAACAACCGTATCCGTTGATGATGCTCCTTCGGGATCTGCGACTGTCAGCATGAAGTTGTATGCCTTATCACTGTCTGTTGCTGGGAGCTCAATGGTCGCTTTGGCAGACAGGTTGTTGCTGATAGTGATGCTATCCCCGCTGGTCTGAGTCCATTTGAAGGTCAGTTTTTCGCCTTCGAAATCAGAAGATAGCGAACCGTCCAAGACGACACTTACCGGGCCGGTAACGGTTTTATCTGCACCGGCTCTTGCTACAGGAGCGCGGTTCGGCTCTGGGGTTGTCGGTGTATCACCATGCCCAAGCCCTTCGTGCATGGCGTTGACAAGATCACCATTGTCGGCATCCATTTCCCAGTGGAAGATCCCGCCCATGCCTTGCTCGGTGACGTAATTAGCTTTTGCCTTCACTGAGCGAGGGTCATCGTAAGTGATCAAGTCACCTGTTGATTTGTTGAACAGGTAAGGTGCTTCCGCAGCCTCATCGTAGCCGTATTCAAATCCCTGCGCCTGCGTATGGTTGTTCACAATATCACGATAATCGACGACACCGTTTTCCCATGTTCCCTTGATCGGGCCAGATGCGGTACCGGTGAACGGGTTGCCATCGGTGTAATTTCGGACACCCGTCCAACCGCGGCCGTATGCAGCGGCACCGACAACCAATTTGCTTGCTGGTACACCCTGCTCTAGCAGAAGCTCTACGCCGCGCGATGTATAGTAGGCGGATTCCGACTCAACCGTGTTCATGCTCGACTTGTGCAGCGCCGTTTGGTGGTTCAATGCGTTGTTGTCCCAAGCACCGTAGAAGTCGTAAGACATCAGGTAGATATTGTCCATGTATTGTGCTGCTTCAGCATAATCTACCACCGCGATCTTATCCCAACCGACACTAATCGCAGAGGTCAGCTCATAGTAGCGGCCATTCTTCTCACCCAGCTCATCAAGCATTGCCCGCAGCTCTTTCATGAGCAATACGTACGTCTTTCCGTCGAGTTCTTTATTGCCCAGGTTCGGGTTGGCAGCCCCGCCGCCAGGGAATTCGTAATCGATGTCGACACCGTCGAAGAACTTCCACGTTTGCAGGTACTCTCGTACGGATTCAACGAAAGTATGGCGCTTTGCGTCATCATGCATGAAGAAGAATGGGTCTGACAATGTCCAGCCGCCGATAGAAGGGAGGATTTTCAGATCGGGATTGGCCTTTTTGGCTGCCATCATCTGGCCGAAGTTGCCCTTGTACGGGGCTGACCAGCCTTCAACGCCTTTTTGTGGTTTCTGAATGGCTGCCCATGGATCGTGTATCGCTACTTTGAAATCCTCACGGCCGGCACAGGCGTTCTGGAGTGCCTGGAATGAACCGTCAATGGTCTTCAGGGAGTCGTTAATACCATCGCCACCACAGATTGGCACGAAGCCATAGATCAGGCGGTTTAGGTTGGCAGTAGGTACTTGATCAATAGGGTAATTTCTTCCGTATACCCCCCACTCAACAAAGTAGCTGCCAACAATCTTGTTCGACTTGTTGTCGTATGGTTTGTTGTTTTCGGTCCAGACTGTTTCTAATGGCTCTAAGTGGCTACCGTCGGTGTCAGCAATTGTGAGCAATTTTGCGTCCGATTGGCTGGTGCCATCTTTGTTTTCCAGTTCGATAACCATGTCATAGCGGCCGCCTTTCTTCATCGTAAAGACCGCACGTTTAGCGGATGCAGCACCTTCCCAGACTACATTGCCGTCAAGTAAGACACGAGCTGTGTCTGCCGCATCGCCAGACCAGACATCCCATGTCACTTCAATGCTGACTTCATCATGTACGGCTTTTACTAGTTTTTCATATGCGACTTGAGATTGATCAATCTCTACCATCGCGTAGGTATAATCTCCCCATCCGATAGTCGGTTTACCAGGGGCAGCCGCCATTGCGGATGCACTGCCCAGTACACTCAGAATTGATAACGATAAAATAGATTGCTTAAGCATAAATATGACTCTTAGTTTTCCATAAGATAATCAAAACAACCTTGTTGGTTTGCAACCCCGCTACCATAGACATAAAAAGTCAGTCGACAGGCCGGAAGCTTTGCGTCTTATTCTTTCGAATAATTTGCCAAATGGATTTTAATAATGAAGGTTAAAAACCAAGTTTATTGACTTGGTTATATTAGCTTACATTCGAAAAATTAAATATTAAATTGGAATTTAAATTAAATTATATCGTGTGGTTTGTTTGTGAGCTGTAGTGGTGTTTTGTGGTTAAAAAATACTCTTTATTTTTCTTTTTTATAAAAATAATCTGATCTTATAAATAATATTGGTGGTTGGTAAATATATAATGTTTTTTTATAAAGTTTTGGGAGGAAATAATTCTGGTAGATGTGTGCTTTAATTGTGGGGGAAAGTTAAATTGTTATTTTTGGATTGATGATCATGTTTTTATTGGTAGTTTGAACTATAAAAAACTTGATTTTTAATTTATTATTATCAGTGAAGTAATAAAGTGAATATAGTGTCTAACAGTATTCATTAAGCGTGGTGAATTCGACTTGAAGCATTGAAAGTTACTGTCATCTTCAAGGTCAAAAAATGGTCAAGTTTGGGCGTTTTGGCACTAGAGTCGAGTAAGCATTAATGGTTAGAGGATCGGTATAGATGGATTTAGCGAACTTGGTACATATTGAAGTTGAGTGTAATGTCAAGTTTTTTTGTTGTATTTAACTTCAACATTAACACAAAACCCGTACGTAACTTAAATGATACATAGATACGGCGAGTGTTGTTGATTTGTGATAGGTGTTGAATTTTATGCTTTATTCGTACCTATAAGTTCATGGTGTTTTTAATATTCAAGTTATCTTCCTATGTTTGGTTTTAAACGAAAAAAAGATGAATTAGCTTTGCTAAAGCAAGAGTTATCAGATCTTAAACAGAAGTACCACGTTGAAGTTGCTGTCTTGGAAAATAAACTTCATGATGCCCAGACACTAATTAGTGTTGAACAGCAAAACGTCACATTTCATCATGAGTTAATGTCCAGTACTCTAAAGGGGGGAAAGATGCTTCGAACTGTGCGCGGAGTCATGGAAGAAAGCGCTAAGTTGATGGAGCAAGAGAATGAAGATTTACAGCAACTTGAAGAAATGTTCAAACAGACACATCAAGCACTTGTTCGTCTTGATGACAGATCGTTAAAAATCAGTACCCAAGTTTTGCAAAATATTGAGTCTGTAAGAGTCTTGGATGATACTGCTAATTCTATATCTTCCCTCGTTTCTTCTATTAAAGAGATATCAGATCAAACGAATTTGTTGGCTCTTAATGCTGCAATTGAGGCTGCACGAGCGGGTGATACCGGGCGGGGATTCGCAGTGGTGGCCGATGAGGTAAGAAATTTGGCCGGGAAAGCCAGTAAAGCTAGCGAAAATATTGATTTACTCGTAACTCAGGTATTGGCACAGGTAAATGAGATTAAAATCTCTATTGATGAAAACCAAGTTAGTGCTGAGGAAGTATCTGCTTCTAGTTCTCAAATCGGTTCTATAGTCAATGAAGTCGTAGACAAATCTGAGTATATGAAACGAGTAATTCATATGACGGCGACTAGAGCATTTCTTGATACAGTAAAACTTGATCATGCAATTTGGAAAAATAATATTTATTGTTTATTGCAAAAAGGCTTGTTTGGCGAAAATGTAAATAGTCATACAGAATGCCGGTTAGGCCAGTGGTACTACCAAGGAAGTGGCCGATTATATTCTCATTTCAGAAGTTATGCATTGCTTGAGGAACCACATAAGGGAGTTCATGATGCTGGTCGGTATGCATTGGCTCAAGCTAATTTAGGTAATATAGCTGAAATGGTAGTAGCTATAAATAAAATGGAGAAATATAGTGAGCAGGTAGTAATCCAAATTGATTGCTTGATGAATGAAATTATAAGTAAATAACAAATATTATTAAAAGCGGAAACTATTCATTTTAGGGTTAATGCATAATTATTGTTGATATCAAACATAGAGTTCATGGCTAAGTGTAAATGATAAGTTTACTATTATATCGAATTTATATGGTTTGTTTACTGCAAAGGTAGAACTGACGTGAATAAAAAAGCAATGAGATTATTATTGGCTATCCCACCAATATTGTTTGTCATCAGTTTTTTAGTTATTGATCATAGACTATATACATTAACATGTTTGTTTGTTGGTTTTATTGTTTCATTTATTTGTCTTGTTGTTTATATTTCCCATATGTGACTTTTATATCATAAGTTTTAAGTGTGGTTTTACATTAATAATGCCAGAAATAGTTAACATTCTGGCATGGGGTGTATTGATAAAGATATAATTTACTTTGAAATAAAGTTTAGTAAGTAATAGAAAAAGAAAAACTTTTACCAATTTTATCTACCATCATCTCACACTCTATTCTTACATCATACTTACTAGCTTCACATTCTCGTAGGATTCGAATAAATTCTGATCTTACGAATTTTTTAGATTCTGCAATTTTTTCATCATTTGTTAAATATTCTTCTGCCATAAAGAAATTACCGGTAAATGTTGTTTCAACATTTTGTGATTTAAACCAGCCTAATTCAGTAATATTGGCAATTTTAGACCTTACTTTATTGGCCTTTTCTCTATCGCATTCATAATCTGTACATGGTTTAACAGAGTAGCTTAATAAGTATTGAACGTATGACATTATATCTCCTGTTAAAACTAAATAGTGTACATCACCAAAAGGTGAACACGTTCCTTGTGTTCAGGGGTGGTTCTTAACTTTTGGGTGATAAAATATAATAATTTCTATAAGTTTCCTTGGTGTTCAACGTAGTTAGGATTCAATACCTAGCTACGTTGAATTTTAAGTGCTGCCAAGCTACGGTCACTATAAATGGACGAGTGTGAAGTGTTCGTGATTTTTTTCTGTTTTTTCTCGATTTTTCATATTGCAGAAAGGTTGATAAAAAAATCTTATCGTATCCATAATGTACTTTGCTTTCTGGCTTTTTAATATCGTTACTGTTCTTGATATCTGAGTATCTTAGTTTGTATCTGGATGACTTCAATCTGAAGATAATCAAAAGAATAGAATGGTTTTATAAAACTTCTTACAAATAAAAAGGTGATCCCGATTCATTCTTGCTAATAAAGTTCTTGTTTGTAATTCCTTCTAGTTCCTTTCGATAATGTCTAATGGTTAGAATTACCATGTTTTCATGATAGATAAAGTCTATTGTGATGATTAATAATATATTGAAAACAAAAATAAATATAATATACATAGAGATGTGAGAGTTATGTTCTTCAAGAAGAAAAAAGAAAAACATGAATTGTTATCTAATGGTGGTGTATACGATGCTATCGTTGATAATACTATAAGTATAGAGTTTGATAAGCATGGTTATATTGTTACTGCTAGTGATAGGTTTTTAACAATAACTGGCTATGATTTGAATGAAATCACGGGTAAGCATCATAGTGTGCTATATGACCCAAATGATACTAGGACTAATGCATATAAGGAGTTTTGGCTCGCATTAGGCTTGGGTGAATCTCTTGATGGTTCATTTACATGTATATGCAAAGATGGTAGCCATGTTATTTTTCTAGCCAACTATATCCCCATAAAAGATCATGATGGACATATTGATAAAATATTGAAAATTGCAAGCGATGTTACTAGTTTGCATAAAGATGATGCTAAAAATAAAAGTATTATTGATGCGCTCAACAAATCAATGGCAGTAATAGAGTTTTCTGTTGATGGCATAGTTATTGGTGCTAATGAAAATTTCCTGAATGTTTTAAAATATCAAGAAAGAGACATTATTGGCCATCATCATAAAATGTTCTGCTATGATGACTTTTATAATGAAAACCCTGATTTTTGGGAGGATTTGAGAAGAGGAGTGTATAAAAGCGGCCAGTTTCTTCGAAAAGATGCTTTCGGAGAAAATGTTTGGATTGAAGCGACTTATAATCCTATATTAAATGAATGTGGGGATATAGTTAGTGTAATTAAATTTGCTTCAGATGTTACCAAGCAAGTAGAGCGTAATTTGGCTGTTTCACAAACATCAGAAATTGCCTACAGTACATCAGTTGAAACGTCTCAAATTGCACTTGACGGTTCTAAATTACTGCAAGAATCGGTTGAAATATCACATGTTATTAGTGATAAAATTTCCGCCGCAGTGGATAAAATGGCAGAGCTAAATGAAAAGTCATATAACATATCTCAAACCGTTTTGACGATTAAAGGTATTGCAGATCAGACAAACCTGCTGGCACTGAATGCAGCAATCGAAGCCGCGAGGGCGGGTGAGCAAGGGCGAGGATTCGCTGTGGTTGCTGATGAAGTTAGAAAACTGGCATCAAGAACAGCAGAATCAACAGCAGAAATTACCCATATATTTGATGAAAACCAAGAATTAACGACGGAGATTACTCACTTCATGCATGAGGTTGCAACCGTATCGGAAGTTGGAAGTACAAAAATGTCTGAAGTATCTACTGTTATGAACGAAATATATAAAGGGGCTGAGAACGTTTCAAAAACAGTTATGAGTCTGAATAGTTAATGTAATGTTCCTCCTTCAAAATGTAGATAGTGGTCAAGAAAAACATAGTGGGTAAGCGTCGCATCCTGTTATCAGATTATAAATCGTCCATTGGTTGACTGTTGCCGATGACGGAATGAATTACCGTCCTTATGGTGCAATGCTAATCTTCTATTGCGCGGATAGAGCAACCAATAAAAAGGCCTGAATTGCTCAGGCCTTTTGTGTTTTATCTTGTCATTATTGCCAGCAACGAGGGGCGGCGACAATTAGTTGTAGGCGCGGGCGAAGCGGCCTGTTGAACTTGCTTCAAAACGGCCGGTGTTTGCCGGAATGAAGATAGACTCGCCCTTTTCCACGGTGAGCGTGTCACCACTTTGGTGAGAGACGGTCAGCGGCGCATCAATGGCCAGCAGGATTTCCGCGCTGTGGGTGGTTAGCACAAATGCCTGCTCGCCTTGGTAGACGCTGAACTTGAAGTCTGGCACTGGGATCGGGTAGTGCTCGGCACCTTGTTCGCGCGTAGGCGCCAGCAGCAGGGTTTCGGCAGGCATTGGCACGCAGCGGGTGCAGGCTACCAGCTCCGGAACGTCCATATATTTCGGCGTGAGGCCCGCGCGCAGAACGTTGTCGGAGTTGGCCATGATTTCAAGGCCGGTGCCTTTAATGTAGGCGTGCGGGGTGCAGGCGTTGAGGAACATCGCCTCGCCCGGCTGCAGGGTCAGGGTATTTAGCATCAGCGGGCCGAACAGGCCGATATCGCCCGGGTACTGGCTTGCCAGCTCAAGGATAAGGGCGAAGAGCTCATCGTCCTGATGGTTTTCGGCATGCACCAGCAGCTTGGCAACCGCGCTGTCTTTGGTGTCGCCTGTCAGTGACAGCATGGCTTCGAAGAAACGCTCCAGACCTTGTTCGTTCTGGTTGCCCTCCAGCGCGGCAACCAACTCGGCTAGCTCGCTGATAGACAGGGCATTGAAGAGGCTGACAATCTCAGTATAAGGGCGGAAACCGTTCATCGCCTGATAAGGCGTCAGGGCATATACCAGCTCGGGCTTGTGGTTGGGATCTTTGTAGTTGCGGTTGCCTGCGGTACGTGCAACGCCTAGTTCTTCTTCTTTGGCAAAGCCTGCCTCGGCCTGCACCTTGCTTGGGTGCACCTGAATAGACAGTGCTTTCTCTGCGGCAAGGACTTTGAACAGGTATGGCAGTTCGCCGAACTGCTCGGCAGTTTGTGGGCCGATAAGGGCTGCCATGTCATTGCTGATAAAATCAGAGAGCAGGGTCGGCGTGGCATTGACCTCGATGGTAGAGCAGCCGTTCGGGTGCGCACCCATCCAGATCTCCGCCTGTGGCTTTTGCTCTGGGTTGGCAAAGCCGAAAAGCTCGGTAATAGAGGTGGTGCTACCCCATGCGTAGTCCTGAATGATGTTGTGCATGCGGAAAAAACGCGGGGAAGAAGTTGCGGTTGTCATGGCGTTCCTTAGTGTAATACCGATTTCGTTAATGCCCGTCACTTCGGTGCGGTGATGGAGACTAAGGAAGTGGGTATCGTATGGGTATTTATATCACTCAACGCATCTTATCAAAGTTGGCCTGAAATTTTTAACGATTCGCGGGAAGAGCGGGTAAAAAAGCTCCCTCGACGGGAGGGAGCTTGGCGGGCATATCACTCGGTATGCCCATAGACCTGCCGGCTCCGTGGACACCGGCAGAGGGGGATTTATGCTATTGCTTCTTGCTGTGCTTTGGCCTGACGCATTTTCTTCAGAGAGACTGCAACCAGCGCGGTAACAACAGCACCCGCAGCCATACAGGCAAGGGCTAGTACCGGCTTGTTCATGGCACCTAGCAGGGCAACAACCGGGCCGCCGTGGGCAACGCTGTTGGTGATGCCGAATGAGAACGCCATTACCGCAGCAACCATTGAGCCAAGTACGTTGGCTGGAATCACAGACATTGGATCTTGCGCGGCGAATGGAATCGCACCTTCAGAGATACCCACCAAGCCCATTGCGCCCGATGCTTTACCTGCTTCGATTTCAGACTGTTCAAAGATGTTGAACTTGCGACCGATAACCGTCGCCAGAGCCATACCCAGAGGGGCAACAGGGATAGCACATGCCATCGCCCCCATGAACTGTGTTTGACCGCTTGCAATCATGCCGACAGAGAACAGGAAGGCGACCTTGTTGAATGGACCACCCATATCGAAGCCAGCCATGCCACCCAGTACAATACCCAGTAGGATCACGTTACCCGAGCTCATGTTGGTCAGCATAGCGGTTAGGCCGTCCATCAGGCTGGCGATTGGCGCACCGATAACGAAGATGAACATACCCGCGATGAACAGAGAGCCGGTGATAGGTGCAATCATGATAGGCACCAGCGGCTGGATGAACTTGTGGTAGTTGATGTTCACGATGAACTTAACGAAGTAACCTACCAGCAGGCCTGCGACAATCGCACCGATGAAACCGGTACCCGCTTCGGCGCCGTAGAAAGAACCGTTGTTGGCAATCCAGCCACCAATCAGGCCCGGAGCCAGTGCAGGGCGGTCAGCAATCGCATAGGCAATGTAACCGGCCAGAATTGGGATCATCAGGGTAAAGGCAACCACACCCACGTTCAGCACTTGGTTCCACATGCTGCCGTCAGGGATTTGCATACCGCCAGCGGATGGTTCGCCACCGATTGCCAGTGCCAATGCAATGAGCAAACCGCCGGTTACCACGAACGGGATCATATGCGATACGCCGTTCATCAGGTAGCGGTACAGATCAGAACGAGCCTGCGAGGCTTTGCTTGTGGTTTCTGCCGGTTTTTCGTCGCCGGATACCTGGTAGGCGGGCGCTTCCAGTGCTTGGCCAATTAGACCTTTGGCATCTTTGATCGGGGCTTTTACGCCTGTTTTGATCAGGCGCTTGCCGGCAAAGCGAGCCATGTCTACCTGCTTGTCGCAGCTTACAATGATGGCTTCGGCGCGGGCGATCTCCTCGGCTGTCGGGCTGTTTTTCACCCCGATGGAACCGTTGGTTTCGACTTTGATTTCATAGCCCAGTTCGGCTGCCCCTTTCTCTAGTGCCTCAGCGGCAAGGTAGGTGTGGGCAACACCGGCAGGACAGCCGGTCACACCGATCAGCAGGCCTTTGTTGGCAACGGGGGTATCGGCGGTTTCGGTTTTTTGCAGTAGCAGGCCAAGTGCTTCTGATTCGCTCTCCGCTTTGAGGAAGGCATCGATGAAGCCGTCTTCGATCAGCTTGGACGAAAGTTCTGCCAGTACTTCGATATGGTGGTTGGCTCCGCCGTCTGGCGAGGCAATCATGAAAAAGAGTTTGGATGGCAGGCCGTCTTCGGCTCCGTATTCAATGCCGCTACGGCTCACACCGATGGCAACGGCCGGTTCGGCAACGGCGGCGCTCTTGGCGTGGGGAAGGGCGACGCCGTCCTCAAAACCGGTATTGCCCAGCTCTTCGCGGGCGTGGATGTCGGCCAGGAATTGTTGTTTGTCGCTGACACGTCCCTGCTGGTGCAGCAGCTCGATCATTTCGACAAAGACCTCTTCTTTGCTGGTTGCCTTCAGGTTCAGGCAAATTAGCTTCTCATTAATCAAATTGGTGATCATGAGCGTTCCCCCTTATGAGAATTATTATTCGGCTTGTTGTGCCGTTGGGGATATTTTCAGCGATATTGCAGGTTCGTTTATAGTGTACCAGAGGGGCAATTACTGGATATTTGTAACCTAGGTAGCATAGTGTGATCTAATTCTCATATGACATATTGATGGTTTTGTTATCTGCTAACAATATTAATTTATTATAAATCAGTTATTTAGTTGGTTTGTTTGGATGCTGCTTACAGTGTGTTTTTATTTGGTGTCATAATAAAAACTAGAGTTAAGTAACAACAAATAGCTAGGTGTAAGGGGATATTTTGGTGATCGGGTTCACGCAAATTCGCCCTGCAACAGTATAAAACTGGCTGAGGTTCTGGTGGCGGGTAATAATGCCTGCCTTGTTATTGCCATGAATGATTGTGATGGGCCAAGTATTCCAACACCTGCTTGAGAACCTGCTTTGCGAGCGGGAGCATTTCAACCAAATTTGGTTTGGCGGCGATCTCCATACCCCGCCCCAGTTTAGTTACCAGGTCAACTTCCCCCGGCTTGAGATGGTGATCCACGGTGAGTACATCAATATGCTTGAAGATCCCGATCACGGGATCACCGAAGTCAGTATTATGGCGGGCGACGCACTGTACATTCCGCCTAATAGTTGGAACAAGCCGATGTGGGATACTGACTGCTCGGTACTGAGCCTGTTGTTCGGCCGTCGCCAATTGGGGTTTAGTCTGGTGAGTAAGGCCAAGGAGCAGTCGGGGTTCTACGATGTGCAGAAATACAGTATCCAGACCCGTACAGGCTATGCGATAGACCATATTCTGGCTGCCCTCAATGCCTTGGCAAAAGAGCCGCACAAGAAACCTATGGACGAGTACCTGCTGCAGGCCCTGCTTAGCTACAGCCAGCAGATGTTACTCTCACCGGCCAGAGGCAGCAAAAAACGCAGCGAGGATCTCTATCAGGGGATCTGTATCTATATTCAGGAGAATTTCCATCGGCCTATCGGCAGGGATTCTATCGCCAAGCGGTTCAATATTACCCCCAACCACCTCTCTCGCCTCTTTCGGCAACAAGGGCATATGCGCATGGCTGATTACATCACCTGGGTGCGTATCGAGCGGGCCAAGTTCATGCTCAAGAAATACACCTTCCGCCTGAGCGAGGTTGCTACCCGATGCGGTTTTCAGGATGTGAACTATTTCTACCGGGTGTTCAAGCAGAAAACGGGGATGACCCCCTCAGACTACCGGGCCAGTTCGTAGCCGCTACGGGGCGCGCCGGTCAAAGGGGGCGGCAAGGGCATGGACGATGATCGCCTCGAGTACATCCGGGTGGGTGTTGTCGCCGAGCGCTTGGCAATATTTGGTCACAAGCAGCTGTTGTGAGAAAGACGAAAAAGCCTCGAGATGCGGTCGCTGTGGCGGTGCGGGTAGCACCAGCCCGACGATGCGGTGGACCGGTCCGCGTTGTGATCCCCAGTCCAATGGGGTATCGAGGGCCGTGACACTGATATGGGGCTGGCTGACAAGCGGGCTAAGCACATGGGGCAGGGCGATGCCGTTGCCCATCGCCGTCGAGGAGACCGACTCGCGGGCCGTGAGCTGTTCGAATAGCTGGCGGGTTGCGGTGGCGATGTCGTCAGGATGGGGAGGTGCGTCTTGCTGCTCTTTTTCAGCGATGATGACAAGGCGGCTAATGGCCTGCAGCTGGGCGTTCTTGTCTGTGCATGGTGCGAGGTGGTGGAGGCTGAACGGGAACGGCAGCGGTGTTGTGGGCGTTGGCCGGTGTGGCTGCTGGCGGTAGCTGCTGTTGATCAGGCGGCAGTGTTCGGCAATAAAATTGGTCAGGGTCATGCACGCCAGCTCGGCGTCTGTCCCTTCGATCAGCAGTTGGCAAAGATCGCCCGGCCGCGAGCCAAGGCTCATCATCTGCATCGGTTGTTCGGCATTGGCAATATTGAGCCGCGAGATATTGCGCATTACCACCACGGCTTTGAAATAGTGGGCAAGCGTTTTCAGCCGGTTGAGCATCCAGGCGGGAATACCTTCCTCGCCAAGGAAGAAGGTAATGCGGCGTTCTATGTTCATGGCCTTAGGCACACAGGGCCTTGCAGCGGTTCAGTACGCTTATTGGATCGGTCAGAACTTCTTCGATCGTGACACAATGGATTTTGCTGCCGGTGAATCGTGCCCTGTGCTCTATTTCGATATCCGATGCGATGAGAACGATATCGGCCTTGCCGATATCTTGAATGCTCAGCTGGTTCTCGATCCCCATCGCGCCTTGGGTCTCAACCATGATTTGGATCCCGAGCTGCTGGGCCGTTTTTTTAAGCTCTACCGCAGCCATGTAGGTATGGGCAATGCCTGTCGGGCAGGCTGTAACAGCAACAATCTTCATTTTCTTTCCTGAATAGTCATCATCCCAACGCGACTGCGCGGGAGCGAATGCCGTAGATGTAGCACGGAATGTACATCCGCACATTGAGTTGCGTTAAGAATGTGGCATTTTTCCCCGGGGTGTTAATCAGCCCCGATGATCACGTCATCTTTGATCAGTTTTTTGCACAGGCTCAGCAGCAATCGCTGCTCGTCGGCCGAGAGCGGGGCGTAGTAATCGGCAACAATCGCTTGCAGGCGCTGGTGGGCTTGGGTTTTGGTTTCCTGCCCCTGTTCGGTGAGGGCGAGATAGCGTGCTTTCTTGTTTGTCTCGCTCTTTCTGGCCACGACCAGTCCGCGTTTGATGCAGTTGTCGACCAGCCGCTTGGTGACCGAGCGTTCTCGGTGCAGCGCTTCGGCCAGCGCCTGTTGCGGGATCTCGCCCCGGTGCGCCAGTACCCGCAGTGCGCCGAGCATTTCGAGGGTGATGTCCCATTCGGCGGCCAGTACCTGGTTGGCGAGGGTTCTAAATTGCTTGTAGGCCAGTCCCATCATGAAAGACATATTGTTTTCGAGTTCCGGAATGTCGTTGATGGTTATGCTCATCGTGCTTGTCTCGTATTGTCGGATCGACGGGTTAATTGGTGCAGGGTGAACAATATACCCAATGTTACCGTCAGTTCCCATGCCCGCAGGTAAGTACTTTCCAAGCCGAGGGTTTGGTTACCCATGTAAAGCTGGATCGGGAGCAGTGTTGCCAGCAGTGCGTCGGCATGGAGATCTCGCGCAGGCCCGTCGGCATGGGTCATCCAGTTGGTGATCAGGAATATAAGCGTGCCGAGCCCCAGCGCATAGTAGCTGAGGATGGATTGGTGGCCCGCCATCAGCAGCGTGAAGATGACGGCAATGGCACACCCGCCAACTTGGGTTATGAATCGGCGCTCGACGACTTCTAGGAATTTGTCTCTGCCGGGTTGGGTCGCGGCGGCGACAACCGGGACCATGCAGAAGGTAGCCGAGACAATATCAACAATCATCAGGCATGCCAGTCCGCCGCCGATCAGGCCCAGTGAGACCAGCCGCTGCTGGAAACTGACCGGCTTGGGTGAAAAAGCAGGTGGTTTGCCGCCTTTGGCTTGCGGCAGGATGAGCAGCATCGCCTTGGCCACGCAGGCGGTGATTAGCATGGAAAGGCCAATTTCATGGATCCGCATCGGCATATCCATGCTGGTGTGCTGCGAGAAGACAATGATCAGGATCCAGTTGAAGGTCGGCATCAGCATCGCCCCCGCTTTGGCCGGGGTATCGGCCCGGCGGCGCAGGGTATCGAAGAACAGCAGGCTGAGCGTCCAGATCACAAACGGATGGTTGGCAAAGATTTCACAGATCAGCAATGCCAGCGAGGCTGCGGCGAACGTCGGAAGGAAGGTTCGCAGCATGCCAGCCCAAGAGTAGTCCTTCCCTTTGGTCATCAGGATGGTCGGGTATAGGGCAAGGTAGACCGGGGAGTCAAGGTGCAGCAGCTTGCCAGCCAGCATGCAGATCGTGATGGTCAGGGTGATGCGCAGTGCATCTTGGCGTTGTGGGGTCATGATTCGCATCACCTCGTTAAAGCGTTATCAGTCAGAAAAGGGCGATCAGTAGATATAGCGGAACCAAGAGACCAGTGATATCCAGCAATAACCGATGCCGTCGATCAGGCTGTTGCCATTTTCGACCATGACGCTGGCTCGGGAGCCAGCGATTAATGCTGGGTTGGCCTCATCAACCGTAATTCGGGTTCGGATTTTCTGCTGCTCGCGGATCCAGCGGCTATCGTTGCCAACCGTAGAAAGCTGGTTGGCCGGATTGTTTGCGTCGAACACCGCGCGGTCCTGATTGGCAATGGTGCCTTGGTAGACCTTGCCCGGCAGGGCATCGAAGCTGATCCAAACAGGCGTACCGGCCTGCAGATGGGCAACGCCTTTTTCATTGAAGTCGGCACTTAGCCATGTGTTGGTTTCGTTCACGACAAACATTACCACGGAGCCTTGGTTGACATAGGTGCCGGCCTGTAACTGGAGGTTGCTGACGGTGCCATCAGTTTTGGCGACGACGTGGGATCGGGCCAAATCAAGTTTGGCACTGGCCAGCTTGGCCTCGGCCAGCTCAATTGCCGCATTTTTGTTGCCGGTAGCCAGTTCGGCATTGAGGCGGGCGATGTCGGCCTTGGCGGCTTTTACGGCACTGGTTGCAACGTCAGCGGCTGTTTTTGCATCGTCGAAAGCCTGAACGGTGATCAACCCCTTGGCTTGCAGTGCTTGCTGGCGGAGCAGCTGATTGTGGGCATTGTTGGCTTCGACCATCCGTTGGGCGAGTGCCTGCTCGGCCGCATGAAGCTGTTGCCATTTGGCCGAATGTGACTGCTCGGCCTGATGCAGCTCTGCCTCGGCCTGTTTGACGGCCAGCGCATAGCGGTGGTTATCCAAGGTAAACAAGGTATCACCGGCATGGACAAACTCGCCGTTGCTGACATCTACCGTAGCGACAACCCCCGACACTTCCGGGGCGATATTGGCAACGGTTTTGTGCATGGTGGCCTGGGTGGTAAATGGCGACAGGTTATCGGCGCTGATCAAAAAGGCGGAAAAGCCGAGCGTGATAGCGAGCACGGCATAAAGCGTATATTGGTAAATTTTCTCAGTCATTTATTGTTACCCATACAACAATAATATCAATGAAGCGCAGTATAACTATTTTTGTTGTATTGGCAACAAAAATAGTTGTTCACTCAAGGAATGCAAATTTTTTTGGGAGCGGGGATGAGCGGTAAGATGATAGTGGTGCATCGATGGAACGTTGACGCACGGTGCTGCTGGGTGCTTATTCGCATGGTGGCGCCAAGTGGATCATGGCCAGACCGCCAAGGGAGGTTTCGCGGTATTTCTTGTTCATGTCCTTGCCGGTCTGGTACATGGTCTCGATGACCTTGTCGAGAGAGATACGCGATTTGCTATTGCGTTTCAGGGCCATGCGCGAAGCATTAATGGCCTTTATCGCCCCCATGGCGTTGCGCTCTATGCAGGGGATTTGAACCAGCCCGGCGATGGGATCGCAGGTCATGCCCAGCGAGTGTTCCATGGCGATTTCGGCTGCCATGCAGATTTGCTCGTTGCTGCCGCCGCGGATCGCCGTCAGGCCTGCTGCTGCCATTGATGACGATACGCCGATTTCTCCCTGACAGCCGACTTCGGCACCAGAGATGGACGCGTTCATTTTATAGAGCATGCCGATAGCGGCCGAAACAGCAAGGAAGTCTTTGAGCGGCTTGCTATCCAGTTCGCACACAAATCTATGGTAGTACATCAATACGGCCGGGATCACGCCTGCCGCGCCGTTGGTCGGCGAGGTGACCACCTGCCCGCCGGCGGCATTTTCCTCGCTGACGGCAAAGGCAAACAAGTTGACCCAGTCAAGAACCGCCATCGGATCGTTATCAAGAGCCCTGTTTGATTCCAGTGCCTTTAGCAAGGCGGGGGCGCGGCGAACCACATGGAGCCCTCCTTCCAGTATTCCTTCGGTGGCAAAACCGCGCTGCATGCATTGGGACATGACTGACCAGATCAGGTCGGTTTTGCGGTCGATCTCGTGTTGGCTGCGAAAGGCCAGCTCGTTGCGCAGGATCAAGGTGCCAAGGCTGATCCCCTCGCGCTCAGAGGTGGCGAGGATCTCATCGGCGGAATGGAAGGGGTAGGGAACCTCAATACTCTGGCTGGGCTTGCCGTGCTGTAGCTCGTCGGCTGTGGCGATAAATCCGCCGCCGATGGAGTAATAGGTGTCGGCGAGCACGGGCTTGCCGTCTTTGTCGAAGGCGGTGAGGATCATACCGTTTTCGTGCAGGGGCAGGTTGGTGTTGTGAAATAGCATATCCTTGTCGGCATTAAAGCCGATGGTTTTCTTTCCGGCAAGGTGCAGGGTGTTACTGGCAGAACCTTTGGCCAAGGCTTGGTTCGCAATCGTAATGTCGATGGTATCGGGTTGGTTGTTCATCAGGCCGAGCAGGGTGGCCCTGTCGGTGTGGTGGCCTTTGCCCGTGAGTGATAGCGAGCCGTACAGGTCAACCTTTACTCGCTCAATCCGAGGTAGCTCGGGGAGTATTTTCTGGCAGAACGCATAACCGGCAAGCATCGGCCCGTTGGTATGCGAGCTGGAAGGGCCGACACCCACTTTGTAAATATCAAAAATCGACAGCATAGCCAGCTCCTGACGGATAGATCACGGACAGTAAAGCTTATCATCATCCTAGACGATATTTCTGCCGAGGGTTGCGGATCATCCGGTTTTGATCATCTCCCCCGTTGGCTGTGAGATCGAGCGGCAGGGCCCAATATACGCCGGAAGCATGAGGATGATCGCAGAACGATGATCAAGGCACTATTAATGATCAAGGATCTATCAATGATCGAGGAACAGGTAGTTCTGCCAGCTTTTCATCCGGATCAAGACTTTCCTCATTACCGAGACATGCTCGAAGCGATCCGAATAAACGGCAATCTCAACGTTGGCCCCTTGCGGCAGGTGATACTGGCTGAGATCGTCTGTGATTTTGAGCTTGACCAGCGGTCGCCCCTGCCTTAGCAGTAAGTCGCTACCGTAGAGCATGCCCGCGGCCTGTACTTGGCTTTCACCAATAGCGGGGAGCACTTCCACTACTTCGCCCTGAAAAGTCTGTCCCGGCAGGGCCCTGAAGATGAAATCGGCTTTGAATCCGGGCTTTAGTCTGAGCAAAGAATTCTGCCGAAATGCGCCAATGAAGAACTGCTCCTCTTTGTGGATGAAGGTCATGACGGGGCGAAGCGGAACCGGGACGGCCATCATACCCGGACGGAGGGTGACTTGAGTGACGATGCCGTCCGTTGGTGCGTAGGCAATGGTTTCCTGAAGGTTAAACTCAGCTTGAACCAGCTGTGCTCTGACCTTGGCTGTTGTGGTGTTCTCCCCAAGAATCTCAGACTCATAGGCCAGTTTGGCGCGTTGTTCTTCGGCGCGGGCTGCTGTTAGGGCTGCTTCGGCGCTACGGTAGAACTGGCGGCGGTTATCAACATCGGATTTTGTGAAAGCACCCCGCTTGAAGCCTTTCTCATAGCGGCGGTATTGAGTAAGGGTGCGATCGCGTTCGGCAAGGGCGCGGGAGGTTGTCGCCCTGGCCGCGTGGTAGGCTGATTCCAGTCCCAGTACGTATTGCTTGGCTTCGGCCAGTGCCGCGCGTTGCAGCTGGACTTCGGCCTGATAAGGGGTCGGGTCGATTTTGAAGAGTATATCCCCTTTTTTGATCTGGCTGTTGGGCGTAACTGGTACTTCGATGACCTTGCCGCGTACGCCCGGCACAATGGGGGTTGTGACAAAGAACTGTCCGCCGAGGTTGCTGTGGGGGTGGTTGTAGTTCATCAGCAAGATCAAGGTGCCGATGAGGATGATTCCGCCCAGTACCGCAGTTGGTACCGTCCACTTGTTGAGGGGGATCTTGAAAATTTTAAATATTGCGATGCAGAGCGCCGCATAGGTAAGGATGAGCAGTAGATCCATTAGCGTTCATCTCCCCTAGATGGTTTTTGGCTGTGCCCGTTGGTGCTTTGCTTTACTTCAAGCTCCGCGACTTTTTCTGTTAGGTGCTCAACCTGTTTGGCGAGGTTGAGTACTTCATGGTGGAGTTCGTTTTGTTCGTTTTGGATTTTGGTAAATCCCCACCCCCGGTCTTCGCGCCACAAGGTGGCCCAGATCCACAGAAACGGCCAGAGCGCATGCAGGGTAAACAAGCTGACCCATCCGGCATAGTGGATGGCATCCTGGTGGGGATGGTTGCGGGTTTTGGATATCTCATAGGGAATATCGTGGATGGCGATAATGCCGTAAAACAAGACAAGTGCTACAAAGCACAGTAAACCGAGGGCAAAATAGTCGAGAAACATCCTTGCTCCTTGCGAAGAGACCTTACTTATTGATATATAAGCCAAGAATCATACGGTTAGCACCCTGCGGCGATTCACGTCGTGGTTCACCCTCATAAAATGCTGTTTTGGGGTGCCGCGGTGGGTTATGAGGCCAATGATACTTTTGCCGTTCTTATTAAAACCTAGCACTCAATTGCGTGGGTAAGGCGCTGAGGGGATATTTTTTTGTTTTTGCCTCCAGTCAGAGCAAATGCGGCCGATGATATGGGGAAGGCTATCTGATCCGATGTGTAAAGTGGTTTGCCTTGTTCGGAGGTATTGATGTTCTGGCGCTCTGGCTGAACTGGGGGCGTCGAATAATGTATGTGTATTTTTCAGGGGAACTATGACTAGTCTTTTGATCGGGTTGGCGATTGTTGTTGGTTTGCTGGGATGGATTATCTACCGCTATAGCGTAGCGCAGGATATCGAGGCCGAGAAAGCCAAGGAGCAACGCGTCAAGGACGAAAAGTACCGCTTGGTGTTGGAAAAAGCCAAGATGGCGGAAAGAGAAGAGAAGATTTTCAAGGCCCAGACGGGCCATGTGCAAAGCCAGCTGTCGCTTGCCAAAGAATATGAGGCTACCAATATTCGCGAGGCACTGTATTGGTATGGTAAAGCTGCCGAGCAGGATCATGAAATTGCTATGAATGCGATGGCCAGATTGTGCAAACACGATATTGATGATCCGCATGGCGAGGAAAAATCGGAATATTGGACGCAGAGGCTAAAAGCTAAAAGTAATGTGCCAGAAGCGTGCTTTGAGCTTGGCCGCTATAAGATCAAGGGACACGGAACAGATATTGATGTCGAGGGTGGCTTGGCGTTGATCCATCAGGCGGCGGACGCCGAGCTGGTGGTTGCTCAGCTGTTTTTGGGCGATTGGTATTTATCCGATCAGGCTGCCGACAAGGATCAGAAAGAGGCATTTTTGTGGCGTCTCCGAGCGGCCTTGCACGAGGATGTTAGGGCGTTCAAGAAACTGGCTTATTGCTATCAGGCTGGTATCGCGGTTGAGAAAAGCCGCTCCCGCACGGTTTATTGGCTGGAGCGTGCCGCAGAACTGAGGGATATGGAAGCACAGATCCTCGTCGCCAAGATGCATGGCGCAGGCGATGCCTACGACAATGCCATTGCTTATATTTGGCTCTCACAGGCCCATGTCAGTGGTCACCCTTCGGCGAAAGTTGAGCGGGATAAAGTGGTTCAGCATATTGGCATTGAATCGATATTGGGAGTACAGAATGTTGCCAATACCGTTGAGATGATGATTAACCGCGCGGCGTTCGAACCTCAGTCGGTAATTCGTTTCCTAGACAAGCTGTACGAGCGAAAGGGCTATCGTCCTACACATGATGAGCTGGAAACGTTGGCACTGGGTGACTTTTCCAATCAGGCGATGAGTTCTCAAAAAGCATCATCTCATTCGTCGGATGAGGCAAGTGGCCTTTCTGGCGAGTCGTCTGAGGGTCAATCTGCCTCTGATTCAAGTGGTAGTGAAAGCAGTGCGTCTTCTTCTTTCCAAACAACGGATTGGCAGGCGGGATGGGAGCCGGTTTCTCCAGATACGTCGAAGTCGTAGTCATACACTGAAGAGCGAAGAAAAACGCTGGCATGATTTCATGTCAGCGTTTTTTTATATCTAGCCAAAAGGGCCTGTTTGGTTGGTTATCGGTGTCTTCAACATACGAATATACCAAGACATCAAAAGAGCTATGCCGAGAAAGGGGAAGTGATGGCCATGCAGCGAAGGGTGTTAGACCCGTTTCAGGTATTCACTTTCGCTGTAGTAATCGGTTTTATCTGCCCGGTCCAGAAAAACGAGCCCGTTGAGGTGATCCAGTTCGTGCTGGAAAATGCGGGCGATGAAACCGTCAAGCCGAGTCGTGATCTCTTCTCCTTCCGGTGTGAAGTAGCGTACCTCGATGTGCTTGTGGCGGCTTACCAATGCCCTTATCCCTGGAATGCTTAGGCAACCCTCCCAGTCCTTTTCCATATCGGCACTGGCCCAGAGAATTTCGGGGTTGATCATGAGGGTGGGCTCCATTACCGGTGCATTGGGGTAGCGCGGGTTGGGCCGAGAAGCCACGATAAAGGCCCTGATTGATTCGCCGACTTGTGGGGCGGCAATACCGACACCGTTGTGGTATAGCATCTTTTTCTCAAGGGCTGTAAAGAAAGCACCATACTGGCTGAAGGTCTCCGGGGGCAGGGGGCGGGCCTGCTTGCGGAGGACTGGGTGGCCTAACTCGGCAATCTGCAACGTATCCATCCTTGTTATCCTCGTAATACCAATGACCGTGAGTGGTATAAATACGGTCGTTCATTCAACTGCGGTTAAATTTCACGGGGTAATCTTGATACTTAACTTACATCAAGATTTTAGTGCTCGCGAGGATATATGATGCGCTAAGTTAGGAAAATGGCTTATGTTTTCCTATATCACAATTAAAATTTTTTAAAGGCATATATCAACTAAAATTTAGAAAGCGCTACTAATGATGATTAGAATCAAAAAAAGTAGTAACCATTCAAAAAATTTTTGCATTACTAAAATATTGTGATAATCTACACACAGATTTGAGAGACACAAATCAACAAATATGAAGTTTCCCCGTAAGGGGGGGCTGAAATGTCTAACGGGGATTACGGCCTTGTTAGACATTGCTGGGGGCACCCAGCTTATCCTGCTTGGAACCCAGGGTAATTATGGAACGGGAATGCGGCCCTGAGCTTACGCTCAGGGCCGTTTTTCTATCTGCACATTTGCTTCCATGCATCATATCTTTTCATCGCAATGTCTTAACGCGTTATTGAATCCTGTGTTTGCGGTAACTGTTTCCTGAGTCAACTTCCTGAGCCAACAAGTAGTGGCTATTCATTGTTCAGCCACAGCATATCGTGCTCGGCAATATACTCTTTATAGCCTGTTTCCCACCCTTGGACAGCAAGTCGCTCATGGGAGGTATTGAGACATTGTCCGGTATATTGCGTCCCTTTTTTGCCTTGCTTATATGTATTGAATGGTAGGCAGTACTGCTCGATGCCCATTTTGTAGCCTACGTTATATTCGGCCACGGCGTTTTCGTTGAGAGTGTGCAGGCGGGCGAGGTCTTTTTCGCTACGTATCAGCCGTCCGGTTTCGCCATCTTTGAGCCCTAGTTGCTCCCACTGGTTTTCCTGGGCAAGTTCGGTATCGTAGTTTTGTCCGGTACAAGCAGCGAGGCCAAGTATTGCGAGGGATAACACCAGATATTTCATGATAGCCTCCGGTCATCAATACTAAATTTCACTATAAGTATATGACGCGGTGGGTGTTGTGCCGTATAAGATGGGATTTATCAGTAATCTGTCTAAGCCTTTTGCTTCTCATAACAAACTTGTCAAATTCCCTTCGTTCATCTTTATGGTTGGTGTGCACTTACTATGTGTCGAGCCGAGAACGAATGCCAGTAGTAGCAGATAAAATGCCATCCCACCCAGCCCACAAGAGCTGTTGCCACAGCTATCTCAACAATTCCCAATCGTTCCAGCCAAGCCCATTGGGGATAGTCTCTGCTCAGCCATTCGGTTAGCCTGTCGAGGGCGACGGCACTGATCACCGATGGGAAGGTGAGTGCGGCTAGCGAAGGTTGGAACCGTTGCTTAAGCAAGTTGATATAGCACAGGTAGACCAGAATAGTCATGGTGATCCCTACGCCAGCCAGAGCGCCGGTAAGGATGGGATCCGGATCGCTGACGTTAGTGAGATAAGCGGTAAGGGCAAGGTTAACAGGTGCAGCCATGATCGCCAGTGTGGGGCGAGCCTGACGGGGAAGGCGACCGGCAAAACAGAGGCGATAGAGCATTACCGGCAGCATCAGGAAATAGATAGCAATACAGATATCGGTCATGACTAAGGCAAAGTCATGGTGGCCGAGCTGTGGGCCGGCCAGTGTTCCGCTGATGGCCCCGACGGGGTATAAAAACCAACTCGGGTAGATATTGGTGAGCCGAAATCGCCGGAACTGATGGAAGAAGAAATAGCCCATCATGAAAAAATGCAGTAGCAAGGCGGGATACCAGAGTAAGCGGGCGCTTTCCACATGAAGTAATGTCAGATAGTCGGCCAGAATCAACATTGTCATCGAGATGGGGGGCATCAGGCTGCCGTGGAGTGGGTGACGTAAATCTTGTAAAAACTGGCGGCGGTTAGCGATGTACTTGAGCAATACAGGAATGAGCAGCAGGGCGCCGAGGGTCGCAAAGCTGCCGCGGATCCAATCGGCTTCGGATGGAATAAAAAGGGACCATGCCAGCCCGGTTCCCGTTGTGGCGAGCGCGAGTGCCGCTTGGGCCGAGGGGACATGCAGCAAGGCTTTGGCAAACGTCGTCATAGATAAACCGGGTTCCGCAATCGTTATCGTTAAGCCTCAATATGTTATACCAAGTTGCAGAAGGAGGCATGGGGCGGCATCAAGTTATCGCTGTTCCGTGCATGAAAATAGCGTGCCGGAAGTTGCTCATCTGGGTAGTTTTTGAGTGGAAATAGGATAGAAAAATGGAGATTGCAGGAAGGATCACACTTCAGCAGAATTACGGGAAAATCGGGTTGCGAAAAGCCGAAAACAGTACCATATTTACATTGTGACCTGTAAACGAGCTGGTTCAACCAAAGCCAAAGGAGAAATGAGCTGTATTCAGCAAGGCTCAAGGGTACAGGAAGCAGGTTGATGTGAATCAACACCCACTAGGTCAGTGGCCTAGATACAATTTGGTTAGCAACACAAAAAATTGATACTTCTTCGCCAATACCAATGATGTCCGATTTAAATTAATGACTGTATCGGGCACGGCATACTCAACGTAATGAGTGGCGAAGCCGCAACATGTTTATATTCATTACCAACGCCGCTGTGTGCTGTGTAGGTACACGAAGGCAAAAACTTAGAGATATAAACCAAGCCGCACTGCAATGGTGCGGCTTTTCTTTTCCTGCAAAGTACTTTCATCCTCCCCTCCCTAGTATTAGGCCGCAGTATTACCGCCATAAAGCATGAACATACCAGAAAATGCTGCATAGCCGACAGAATAGCGCCGCCCCTTGTGCGATTACTGGTATTGAGATAATGGTAGTTTGGGATGACTTTCCGGCTTTTTATCAAGGGCCGTTCGAATCGGCAATGGATGATTTCTCTCGTCATAGAATTTGTGATAATGCGGGAGAAAGACCATCAATGACAATTTAATGTAAACTTTTTTATACAATTGATTGAGGGGGAGCTCATTCATCCGTTTTTGTGTACTGAAATGAAGACATTTCTTCACGAATTCTTCACTTGGGTTGGGGCACAATTGATACCAGCTCATCAACACGAATAATAAAATGAAAAAAATACTGCTGCCCTTGTTAGTGACATGCTCTTTCTCTGCCGCCGCTGCACCTTACGTCGGCGTAGAGTATGGCATGGGTACGACAACCCATGATTTCCAGCCAGCCTTCAACACCGACAATATTCAGCTTGATCCCAAGCAGGAAGACGGTATCGCCAGCGGCTTTGTCGGTTATGCCTTCAATGATGCTTGGGCCCTTGAGCTTGGCTATAGCCAATTTGAGCTCAGTGACAGCCATAGCAAATACCTTGGAATGACCACGGTGAACGGACAGGTTTATACCCACGAATTGGATTGGGATTCATCCGTCGATGCCAAGCAAATTTCATTGCTACCTGTATATACCTATGAACTGAATGAAAAGTGGTCGGCCAAACTAAAAGCTGGCCTGACTTACACCCAGTACAAGGCCAGTGCGGGTAAATATGAAGAGTTCGAACTGGTTGCCAACGATGACATTGAGCATGGCAAAACCTTGTCACATACATCGTCAACAACAGATAGTGTTGGTGCGTTGGTGTCGGCCGGGGTCGAATACAGAATCCTATCGCGATTGGCTATTGGCGCAAATGCAAAATACCAGACGGACAGCTTTGCTAGCACGGCATCATTTTATATCGGTACAACGTATTATTTCTAAATTAGGGTATAAAATCATGAAAAAACAATTGGTGGCATCGCTTGTTCTATTGGCTTCAAGTCCTGTTTTTGCTGCATTTAACGGCCCTCACAGCCTAGTTATTGATACTGTTGCTGCTGCACAATCGGCACAGGACGATACCGTGGTTGAATTAAAGGGCTATATTATTAAGGCATTGGGTCATGAAACCTACTTGTTCAAAGATAGCACGGGCGAAATCAACGTGGAAATTGACCATGAAGACTGGCGGGGAGTGGATGTCAGCCCCGTTGAGCAAGTGATTATTCGCGGTGAAGTAGACAATGAGTGGACGACCACACAAATTGATGTTGATTCAGTCCAAAAGATCTAATTGAGAATGCGAACATAACAGCGGACTATCGAAAAAAAACACTGTGAAGTAATGAAAATTCACACATGTTTCACACTCGATATTATATATTGTTATCGCTCATCAGGTGGGGCGGGGTATTGTTAATTGATGGTATTCTTAAATATCATTACCCATCCCACTTTAACAATATAGGTGTTTCGCATTCAGGTTAAACACAAGAATAATAATCACCTGAAGTTAAACTATGATTAGACAATTGCTCCATATTGAAACTTATTCTTTTCATAATGGGCACTTAACCTATGCATTATGGTCTGATGGAATACTTGAGAAACTTGTCGTAAAAAACTCTCGTGTTGTTTTTTACGAAGAAATAGAAGTTCGTATAACTACATGACTATAGTGTATTGTTAAACTTTGCATGATATTAAAAATATAAATAAAGTACATTGGTATATAGCCTTACCTTTCGTGGACGCAAGGACAGCGTTCACATTTTTTCATCATCTATAGATGGTGGGATAGCCTGAAATTCTGCTTATGATTTCCATGACAAGGAATGTTACCTGCGTGAAGATTGACTGTGTTTGTTGTACACAGTGTTTCGCCAGATATCTTAGGATATCTGGCATTTTTTTCACGTAATTATATTTAAACCACTAAACCAAAGCCAACATAAGACACATAATAATATAATATGAAGAAAGTACAGCACCGCCCTCGATTTGAACAAACCCAAAAAAGAATAATGAAAGCCAAAGATCTAACAGATCTAATTGTTAGAACTCAAGGTATGAAAAAAAAGGAAGAATAAGTTAGGGATAAAGCCAAAATATCAAAGGTAGGACTGAGTATGAAATTTTGGCTTTTTCAAAATTTAAACTGTTTATTTTAAATAATAAAGTTTATTTATCAGTATATTATTTCTTATAAATATTATTTATTATCATTTCAAATATATTTAGCAAGAGTATTTGCCGGCGTTATTTTCTAAGCCCATTACCTTGGAAAACCTTAAAGCCTATAAACTATTACGTTGCTTCCTCATTATAATATGAAATGGCAAGATCTGTGATGTGTGACAAATGTATATCAAAGTGTTAATTTATTGGTTTTTATTTGGCTTTTGCTAACACTTGTTACGTTGTCACGTTTATTTCTGTTGGTGTAATGCTTGTAGGTTGTTGTTTTTCATCAATTTTTATTTTTTCATGGGCGGGCCGGATGTATTCCCCATCGTTTACCGGCCAGACATAGCATTTGAGTACCTATTGGCTTTCTCTATAGCCTCAATTATTCAAAAGTTTCAAAATAGAACTTGTAATCACGCACGCCATCTATCTGTACGCCTTTCTCTCTTAGTTCAAGGTACTGCTGGAGCTTTATCGTTCTGAACTCCATCGCCTTTAGTGCCAGAATTATCCGTAGTTCATCCATTGGGCGAGACTTAGCCGCAGAACTGCACGTACTGCAGACCACGTGCGTCTTTGTTTTAAAACCTGTCTTATCCAGCCAGTTAAGGGCTTTGGGCTCTTTACGTTCACCACAGAAATAACAGCGATTATCCTGCCGCAAGGCTGCTTCTTCCCTTAGGGCTTTTGGGTTTGATGCTGGTTTAGATGCGGCAGTGCTGCCTTTCTTGCTACCACTGAACTGAGAAAACTGAACGACATTGGGCATTGGGATAACTCTTATTCTTCAAGGTGTATGCGTGCTGTTGACGCTGTTCTATAGACCATTATTGTCTAATATGTAACCGACCATTAAGAATGGCAAATATGGGAATAGATGGGATTGAGTAGGATCTCGTGGGCGAGGCCTTGCTATTAAAGGGCTTGAGGCTTGGCCTACTCTCAAACTGAGAAATCACCATAAATGGCAAAAAGTGTGTTTTTGTGGGAAAGCGGCCGGGCGAAATGACAATTCGCCCAGTTTGACAAAAACACATGAAAATACGTTTAAAGATCCGTTGAACGCTGAACGACTCTGCCGATGATACACAGCTGTTCGAGTTGGTGCGTTGGAACTTCTATTGGTGAATAGTCTTTGTTGTCACTAATTAAGCGCAGTGAACCATCAAAACTTTTCTGAATACGCTTAGCGTAAAGTTCATCACCAAGGCGAACAACGAAGATCTTCCCATCTAAAGGCTTTTGGGCGTTAAGATCAATCAACAGCGAATCGCTATCTTTAATCGTTGGTTCCATTGAATCACCTTTGGCAAATATCACCGCAAGTTTATTCGGGTCTAGTTTCCTGTGCTGGATGTATTTACGTCGAAAGGCCAAGTAACGCTTCACAGGGGCATCGATAGCTGATGTACCATGTCCTGCTGATACATGGATTTGATAACCTGGAACTAAAACGAACTCTTCATTAATAGCCTCATTGGCATCACGTTCATCCGGAGCAGCTGCATCGTTGCAATAGGCACACACTGAAAACATGTTGTCCCATTTTAAGTTCTTATAAATGGGAGAGTCTTTTTTAGGAATGAAGTGATCTGTGCAAGGTTCGGTAGACTTTGGTCCCTGGCCTGTAGCTAGCCACTCAAGCCGGACACCCTTGTAATCGGCAATTGCTACTAACTTGTCGAAAGTGGGCTTAGAACTATTCGGTGGCAGGTATTTTCTTAAACCACTGTCAGTGATCCCCACCTTTTCCCCGAAACTACGAATTGACTCATCGCCAATGAGTTCTTTTAGACGAACTGAAAACTGTGCGATTCCTTCCTTATCAAAAGCACTTGATGTGTTTTTCTCTGCTTGAGAGTGCTTTTCCATTTTATACCTCAAAAATCAGTGTCTTAACCCAATCTTCCTGAGAAGTAAGAAACGAAGAAAAACACATCGGCTGTGTCTTTTATTACATTTGTTTCATACAAAAGTGCGGCAGGGTTTTTTTATTTATAAATTCGCGTCTTATTGTTCTTGATGAGCATTATAGTTTGCACTACCGTCTTATTGTCGTAATAAGAAACTTGCTCGCTAGTGTGATATTACCACGGAGGGACTAAATGGAAATAGAAACTGCATATCAGCTGCAAGGTGCTTTGAGGGCAAATGCTTGGACTGTAAGGAGTTGGGCGATAGCTCACGGTTACAACCCAAGAACGGTACTTCATTGCATTAGTACTTTTGCACCGGATCAAAACCGTCTTCCAAAAAGACGACTGTCAAAGGCCATCATGGCGGATCTCTCTAAAACATTGTCCGTTCCGTTAATGGGAGGCAATGATGAGTAAGGAATGGTACACCGCATTAGAACTATCAGAAGCCCCCGGACTGCCAAGTGCGTCTTTTTCTATAAGACGAAAAGCAGAGAAAGAATCATGGAAATCAAGGAAGAGACAAAAAGGAAAAGGACTGGAATACCACATCAGCAGCTTGCCTGATGAAACAAAAGCACATTTAGCCAAACAGGAAATAAAGGACCTATGCATTACCGATACCGCAGCTAGCGATGGCGCGCTAGCGGTCAAAAGTATCGAATTGGCTGAAAAGCTCGATGGAAAAGGCAAACAAAAGCGCAAGGCACAATCACTGATAGCCTTTAACAGCCTAAGCGGTGAGCAACAGACCAAAGCCAATGCCAAGCTCGTGATCCTCAAAGCTCGCGAGATGTACCTGAAACCGTTTGTTGATGTTAACCGTCTCACAGCGGGAGAAAGCCAATTTATAGAAGAGTACAACCGAAAAGCATTGGGAATAGAAAGCTGGGTATATAGCGCGATTAAACAGATCAGCTGGCGTACCTGTCGGCGGTGGGCTGAATTACTAGATAAATCCGGAATGGCAGCCTTAGCGGGGAATTATTCTGGAAATAAACGTCAAGGAAAAATAGAGCAACAGCCCGATCTGCAAAACTACCTGATGGCCGTGATCACGGGCAAGCCTCATCTGGCACAGCGCCCGCATGTACTGCATCGGATGGTAGAAGAAAAGCACGGCAGCTACCCGCATTGGGATATCCCAAGTCCCTCATCCATTGGACGCTGGATCGCCAAATGGATGGCCGACAACGGAGCCAAGTTTTCGTACCTCACCAATCCCGATGCTTACAACAGCAAGCACCGTCCACTGTTTGGCAAAATGTATCCATGGATACAAGCCCCGAATGATTGCTGGGAATTTGACAGCACCCCAACCGACGTACAGCTGCGGGTCAACGGCAAACTAGTGCGCTACAGCATCATCGCCGCCATAGATGTGTATACCCGGCGGGTCAAATTGCTGTTATCGCCGACATCCAGCTCCGAAGGGATCTGCCTACTACTGCGCAAATGTCTGCTGGATTGGGGAGTCCCAAACAAAGACGGTATCGCCCGAACCGATAACGGCTCAGATTACGTCTCCAAGCGTGTCACCGCCATCTTCGACATGCTGGATATCGACCAATCGAAAGCCAATCCCTTCTCAGGTTGGGAGAAACCCTATATCGAGCGTTTCTTTCGCACCTTGAGCCAAGGGCTATTCGAACTATTGCCCGGCTATATCGGCCACTCGGTATCAGACCGCCAGCAAATCGAAGCAGCCAAAGCCTTTGCCCAGCGCATCGGTGAAGGCAAGAAGAAAGCGCAGCAAGAAGCCCTAGCATTGGCCTTAACGCCCGAAGAACTCGAAACCATCATGAACGATTGGCTAGAGCACCGCTACAACCATACCGCACGCGAAGGACTTAACGGCAAAACACCGTTTCAAGTCTATACCGAATCCGGTTACCGGCCACGGGTAGTGGCGGATGCGCACAGCCTCGACTACCTCCTGAACTACATTGGAGATGCCAGTGTGATCCGAGGGCAGGTGTCAGCGCAAAAGGTCAAATATACAGCCCCAGAGTTAATGAACCCAGATTGGGACAGAAAACGTGTCCGCGTTTTTCTCGACCCGAACGACGTCGGCCGCGCCACCCTCTATCCGGTTGATAGCTGGGATTGCTTTATCGAAGCCGTCAATATCGACCTAGTGGGACGCGCCATAGACCCAGCCGCCTTCCGCGAGCAGCGCAAGTTGCAGAACAAAGCACTCGGCGAATTCCGCCGCAGTGCCAAAAAGCTGCAAACCGAATTTGGCATCGATACCCAGTACGCCGAATCGCTCGCAGCAGACAAAGCCAAAAATACGCTGGCAGCCTTCAAGCAACCATCAGAAGTGACCATCAACCCAGCACTGAACGGCCTGACCAAAGCCGCGAAAACAAAACAAGCGCCAGCATACAGCGAGGCAGAGCTCAAGAAACTAGAGCAGGCAAGAAAACAGATCGAAGAGAAAGAAACGCAGCTCACCACGCAGAAAAACCACCTGCATCGGAACATGCACGACAAAGCCCGCTACTTGGCCGAGCAGTCATTGGAGCGGGAGCTAACAGACAAAGAAACGGCTTTTTTGGAGGACTACCAGAAGAAAAACCACATCGGAAAACGAACCATTCAGGAAATTATGGCACGCCGCCGCCAAGCATAGCGTGCCATAGAGATAAGCCATTAATACACGACTCAACCCAAAAGGATCATAACAATGAAACCTGTTATTGCACCAGTCAAAAATGTCTCAGCCACCCAGATAGCCTTTAGCACCTTATTCCAGCGCGCCCTCGGCGTACCGGGAATGGCGCTTATTCATGGACCATCAGGGTTTGGCAAAACCACCACAACCACCTACCTCTACAACCAAGTCAACGGCATCTACGTCAGTGCCCGCGCCCACGACACCACCTCAAGCATCACCAGCCGCATCGTCGAAGAACTAGGCGCACAGCCCAAATACCGGATCAGCAAGAATGTCGACTATATCATCGAGCAGATGAGCATGTACGAACGCCCGCTTTTCATCGATGAAGCCGATTACCTCATGAACGACACCCGGATGCTCGACACCATTCGCGATCTCTACGACGGCACCGAAACCCCCGTCATCCTTATCGGCATGGATCAAATTGCCCGCCGAATCAGCGCCCACAAACAGTTCTACAACCGCATCTCAGAATGGGTCGAATTCAAACCCGCCGACTTGGAAGACGTACAGATAATGGCGGATTACCTCTTGGAAGACAGCATCAAAGTCGAACCGGAACTGCTAGACCACCTTCGCCAAAGCACCAATGGCGAAATGCGGCGGATCACCATCGGTCTCACCAAAATCGAAGCCCTGGCCTTCGCCAATGAGCTCGACCTCATCACCCTCGACGACTGGGGCGACCAACCCTTCCATGGCCTCCGTAGCCTTGCCTGATAGGAAAGCAGAATGACTAACCGACAGTTGGCATGGATGTTTATTTGTCAGCTTCACCACCGAACCACCTTTACAGCACCAAAATTGGCGGCGGCGACAGGCATGAATATCAAAGCCGCCAAGCGATATATACGGCAGTTCGAGAGTAGCAAGCGGATTGAAGCAACCGGTGACATGGAAATGTACAGCCACATGAAATATCGAGTGATCAGCAAACGCCCCATCCCCGGATGGGGGGCATGGCAGAGCCGCAAACCCAATGTCAGGCAACGGATATGGAACAGCATGAGACTGCTAAAAACCTTCGGCCAGTACGAACTACAGGTCACCGCGCAGTCAGGGGAGAGAACAACCCGGCAATACCTCCGAGCATTGGAAAAAGCTCGGCTCATCCGCCGCATACCAACGGCAGATGGCGATGTTTTCCGCCTCAACAGCGATCTCGGACCGCGTCATCCAGAAATTAGGGGCTCAAGCATACGCTGCCAAAACAGCGGAGCCATCTATCCCTATATCAAGGAGCAGCGCCCATGAATTGGTTGGAGGCCTTAACGGCAGAATTAAGCAAAGACGGAGTAACCCAAAACAAACTGGCCCGAGATCTCGGCATCAGCAGCTCCATGCTCAGTCAAGTGATACGCGGCATCTATCCTGGCAGCACCGAAACCCTACAAGCGCGCGTAGAAGGGCGGCTCATGGACTACACCGTGCAATGCCCCGTAAAAGGATGCATCCGCCGAGACGAATGTGTCGACCATCAAAACAAACCCTTTTCATCGGCCAACCGAGAGCGGGTCAAAATGCACAGAGCCTGCCGCTCGGGATGCCCGTACTCAAAGCTAGAGCCCACCGTCAATGCACAACGCATTGACGTGCGAGTCAGCGCGACCGATGAAGCCTACAACCTCGACAGCCAGCTCGCCTTCATCAGGCGCAGCGCCCAAGGGGATACCCTGAAGCTGAATGGATTACTGGAAAAGGAATTATCGCGCCTAGCCAGCCGGTACAACCAGTTGCTGTGGAGCAGTAAATACGCAAGGAGAAGCAAATCATGAACAAGCCAACGGGCAACCTAATCACCAGAAACACCCAACTCAACAAAGCCGTCCGTCGTCTTACCCGCAGCGGCTTTCAGGTACGCGCCACACGGCTCGGCAACCTGCGACCCGTCATCGAAATCGAACGGCCAGATGCGCTGTGCAGCGGCTACACCATCACCACCAAGCAGGGAAGGCAAGTCAACACCTTAAACGTTGCCTCGCTGGAAGGTTGCCTTGTCACCTGGAGGGCATAGCCATGACAACGGCAGAGAAAATCCTCATAGCACTTCGGGAAAGACCTCTGACACGCCCAGAGCTCTCCATCCATATCGTTGAACTCAGCGGCCGGGCACTGCTTTACCAACTCGAAAAGCTACGGATCAATGGCTTTGTCGCCAAAGAAGGCAGCAAGCGAAGCCCGCGATTTCGGCTACTGAAAGAAGAGGGCTTATTACAGCCTTGCCACTGCTGCCGGATCCGCAGGCCATGCTGGCAGGTCAACGGAGACCTGTGCCAATACTGCATCAACGCCAGAGGCATCGGAGCCGTCAAACCCAAGCCCGCCAAACAGCCACCACAAGCGCTGGGGCGAAAGCTATCAATGTTCGCCAAAGACGACGCCTGCTCAAAGCGTTACCAACCGCTATTGCGCAGCCAGAAAATCGGATACTGAACCCAAGCAGTAATAAGGAAATTACATGAACACCCAACCAACAGCCGCGCCCGAAGGCTACATGCTAGACAGCAAAAAGCGCCTAGTACCCGTAGCCACCGTCGACGACTACGACATCGAAATCAACGACTTTGTCATCAAGCATATTGCCGAGGCGCGCCGCATTCAGGACATCCTCAAAACCTTCAAGCGCGACGTCTATGAAGACTGCTACGCCTTCCTCGAATTGCTGGCCGAAAAGTACGAAACCAAGAAAAAACGCGGCGGCGCAAAAGGCGGCTTTTCATTCTCGTCTTATGATGGTCAGCTGCAAATCAAAATCACCGTGCAAGATCGCATCACCTTCGGCCCCGAACTGCAAGTGGCCAAAGAACTTATCGACGAATGTGTCCACGACTGGAGCTCCGATGCCAACGACTACCTCAAAGTACTGATCAACGACGCCTTTGAAGTCGACCGCGAAGGCAACCTCAACACCGGCCGTATTTTGTCCCTGCGCAAGCACAAAGACAAAATCCGCGATCAGCGCTGGGTCAACGCCATGGAAGCCATCGCCGATGCCGTCATGGTCACCGGCTCGAAAACCTACCTCAACTTTCGCCAGCGTAACAGCGAAGGCAAGCTCAACAACATCCCGCTCGATCTCGCCGCATTATAAGGAGGCACCATGGCACACACTCATCAGCTCAACATCCCGTTTGTTAGCCCGCACTCCCGGCTCGCAGTACTGAACGAACTGGAAAAGGCCCTCCAGCTCGAAGATCTCAAAGCCGACGTCGCAGGCAAAACCTATGCCGATGGCGTCTACGATGCCTTGCTCTGGGTCATGGGCAAAGTCCCAGCCCCAAGCGAGTAGAGCACCCCATACCGCCCCTACACCGGGCGGTATTTTTTTTGCCAAATCACCGTAACCACTTATCTGTCCCATACCATCTACCCAAGGAATCATAAGGAAATGAACCACCGTAACCGCCTCATCCAGCTCATCCACATCGCCAAGCGTGACCTGTGTTTAGACGACGACACTTATCGCGCCTTACTGTTCGCCAACGGCGAGCATTCCAGTTGCAGCAAAATGAACATCAAACAGCTAGAAATGGTTTTGGCCGTCATGGAAATGCAGGGCTTTCGTCGCAGCAAGAACCCGGCAGGCAAAGAGGCTAAAACACCGTTTAAACGCCGTTTAAGCCCCAAATCAGGCAAGGCCAAACACGCCCAAATAGATAAAATAAGAGCAATTTGGATCACCATGGCTCAGCAAGGCATCGTCCGAGACAGCTCCGAAGCGGCACTGGATAAATACGTAAGTAGGATGACCGGAAGAGCGGGGCAAAAAGGCGTCGAGCATGTGGGTTGGCTGGATGCCAGTCAGGCTTACATCATACTGGAATCACTCAAGAACTGGCACAAGCGCGAGCTGGCCGACCGAATGAAGGCAGTCGGTCATTGTATTCCACTCAATCGCAATGGTACGGGGTTAGCTGGATATCAGGCGGTGGTGGATGAGTATGAGGTGGATAGGTAACTAGATAAATTAGCTATATTTCTGATTTTTTTATATTTGTTATGAGTGTCAATGTATATGTTTGCCCCCACTATATAATGTTTATTTTTGAAATCTTAAGTTAGAGAATTCATGAGATATTTCAGGTTAACTATTTGTTCCACATTGGTGGCTATGTCTTTGGTTGGTTGTCAAACAACTCAGCAAGCAACGTTCAATATAGAGAAAACAAATCAAGATAACGCTAGTGAATCATTTGTATATGCTCCGAATGATAAAGAAGAGTTTGTTTTTCATGAGAGAGCAGAGTCTTTGCGTAAGTATGGATATGATAGCTTTTGTGCAGATACATCTACTTTTGCGTGTTATAACCGCCTTCCTTACGATAAATACTTGGGAATGAAAGGATATTTTGATACTGAGAAGCCGGTAAAAACACACTATGCAGGATATGAATTTTATCCTGTAATACTAGAAAATGGTGAGAAATATTATTTTGTATCTAGTACAAAGCTTGGCGGAAAGTATGGAACTACGTCACCAATTATTTCATTAAAGCAGTATCATGAGCTTAAATCGTTCCAATCTGAGCCTTTAGTTCCGTCATCACCGATACATGTTATTTCCTCAAAATTAGCTTATGGCCACAAGTCATTTTCCCTTAGTAATGGCGATGTGATTGGTGAAAAACAATTAAATCTAATTCGAGAATTAAGTGCAAGGTTTGATAATAACCCTACAATTGCAGAATTGCTCATTGATAAAAGAATAAATAAAGATGAAATGGAGAATCAGTATTTCATTTCCCCTTCTATAGATCTTCTTAAGAGTGATGCTCAATTATACATAGGTGTAAACGACAAGAAAGAATGGTTGCGATTTAAAGTGAAATACTATGATAGTAGTTGGCTGTTTGTTAATTCGTTTAAGGTGGCAGCAGATGATTATCGTTGGCAATCACCGGTCATGAAGTTTGAGAGAGACCACTCATCTGGAGATGTATGGGAATGGACTGATGTAGCTGCAACTAAGAGTTATATAAATCTGGCTAAAAAAATAGCTAATTCATCTAAAGTAACAATCAGGTTCTATGGAACACAATATTATAGTGATAAATTATTAGGTGAAAAACAGAAGCAAGGGATAAAAGATATTCTCAAGTTACATGATTTAATGAATAACAATAAGCGTTAACGATAGTAAAATCCGCTATATTCCCGTACAGTTTTCAAATTTACTTCAAAACCGCCTCCCGGCGGTTTTTGTTTTCTCCCTAGCGGAAATCCTGCATTGACCTATCAACCCCCGCCTTGTTCAATAATCGGATTGGCCAAATGCAGGAGGTGGGGCATGGAACAGCAGCAGGAGATCTTCAAAACCGAAGCGGCAGAGCTAGAGCAGCTGATTAACAACGTATCTGAAATTGCCGATGATAACGTGCGCCAACGCTGGCCATCGACGCTGCAATCATTGAGCGAAGTGCTAAACAGTGAACTCAAACGCGCCAACATAGAATCACCTCACCTAGCCGATAAACTCACCATCGCTCTTGGCCATTACTTCGGTGGCCGTGACATCTATATTCCCACTGGCACCAAATTAAAATCAGCCCTGCGTAACATCGCCATCTGGCGCGAATACAACGGTCGCAATATCGAGCAGCTGGCAAATCACCACAAACTGACTGAGCGGCAAATTACCGAAATAATCCGCGAACAGCGACAGGCTGAAGTGAAGCGCAGGCAGCGGGAATTATTTTAGTTAACGTTGTCAGAATGAATTGTGATTCCAGAGTAAGTGATTTCTGCCCCAAATCGTCTCAGTCCCAACGAACTGATTGTCTAGCGAGTATTGCAATCGACCCAATGAATATAATCAGTATGTTAGGTATTTATACGGAAGTTTCCCCGTAGTTCTACCCGAAATTCTCTGTCGATTCACACAACAGGTTGATATCAGTTGAGTTTCATAATAAATGACAGCAACATAGGCGGAATGCAAATACGCAGCAAATTCCGGTTATAAAGCGTTAGCTTACAAAATCGACAATGGAGAAAATGGTATGCTAAGAAAATTATTCTTCACGCTATTACTTATTCCTTCAATTTCTTATGCAAATAGTAATTCAGCTGAAGCGGAGGTAGCTGACTGGATTGCGTTAATAGACACGAAACAGTATGAAATGAGCTGGGAAGATTCCGCAGAATATTTTCAAGCACAGGTGTCTAAAACTGATTGGGTAGCAACGGTAAGTGCTGTTCGAAAATCTGCAGGTGAACTTAAGTCAAGAACGCTGATTGCAAGTCAGTTCGCCGATGATCTACCCAATGCACCCAAAGGAGAGTACGTGATCTTTCAGTATCAATCTGTTTTTTCGAAAGCTGATGAAGTGATTGAAACAATCACTTTGATCAAAAGCGGCAATGAGTGGCGTGCGATAGGATATTTCGTCAAGTAGTCACCCAGTAAGTTTACAAATAAGAGTTAAACGTAGCAAAGCCAGTACTGAATCCGAGTGTTGAATAAACGATACTTCAATGTCAGAAAAGTATGCGAACCATTCCTAATGGTGACTTCACCGTGATGGTTTCCTCAAGATTATTCAAGATACTTTTTCAGGATCTACCTCCATATCACCAACCGCCCCACACCCCATACCATCCCTGTAATCAAACAATTTACAGGGATGGAGCATGGACATTCTCACCCTCAAGCGCCGCCATTTCGAACACGGCACCTTTTCCACCTTACATACCCAAAACGGCACGCAGATCTGCTGCATCGCCGAGCGGCCTTGGCTGAACAATCAGTCCAATATCTCGTGCGTGCCGCCGGGCACTTACAAACTTCTCCCACACCAAAGCCCTAAGTTTGGTGCTTGCTACGCCCTTGAAGCGCCAACCCTTGGCGTCACCCGTTATGGGCCGAGCGTTCGCACCCATTGCCTTATCCATAAAGCCAACCGCCCAAGCGAACTGCAAGGCTGCTTGGCCCCCGGCACCCATTTTGGGGTCAGCAAAGGGGAGTGGGCGGTGCTGAACTCACGTCAGGCATTCGATGAACTCATGGCACAGCTAGCAGGCAAAACCTGGCAGCTTGATATCGTCACCGCATAGGGAGCACGCATGGATCCTATCACTATCATCGGCTTGGCCTCGTCACTGCTAAAGGCAGGCCCAACCCTTATCAAAACCGTCGGCGGCCTGTTCGGAGAGAAAAGCAGCCAAACCGCCGTCAAGGTCGCCGATACCGTCGCGCAAATCAGCGGGGCGCTCTCCTCAGAACAATCCAAACAGATGCAGATGGAGCAATGGGTCAAAACGCTCTCGCCGCAGGAAGTTCAGCAGCTGGAGAAAATCCACGTCGAGCTGGCCCATATCGAGGCCGAGCGCGAAGCCCGCAGGCTGGCCCATGACGAAACCCTGTTTGAATCCGGCCAGCAGACCATCCGCCAAGGCGATCACGCCCAGAATCGGTTCGTCGCCATAACGCGCCCGCTGCTCGCATTGATGAGCGCCAGCTCGGCCAGTTATTACGTCATTACCACCCCCAAGCCGGATATGGTCATCGCCGGGTTCTTGCTCAGCCTCGCGGCCGCCTACATGGGGGCGCGTTACAAAGAAAAGCAGCTGGGTATCGCATCATGACTGACGTGATAGATCGCGCTGCCGTCGAAACCGATGCCTATATTGCCGATTGCATTCGCAGGCAACGCAAGCCGCTGGAAATTCCGGATCAAGATAACGACGGGCGCTATTGCCTCGGCTGCGGGGTAGCGATAGATCCGCGTCGGCTGGCAAAAGCCCCACAAGCGGTGCGTTGCGTGCCGTGCGAGAGCCGCAAAGAACAAGGCAGAGGGAGGGGCAGAGGCAATGGGCGAAATGGGTGAGTTAATCCGCAATTACTGGCCGTTGGTGGCCGGAATCAGCACATTGGTGGGCATCGGCACCTTCGCCTGGCTCTCCAACCGCTTTGTCACCAAAACCGAACACCGCCGGTTGGAGCAGCGCATGGCCGACGCCGAAAAGGCGATTGCCTCCGTGCCCTCTACCGACGAGTGGCACGAAATGGATAAGCGGCTGGAGAAAGTCGCCACCCAGAACGAGGCCATCATGTATTCCCTAAAGGGGATCGAGAATCGTCTCGCCATGTTGTACGAGAACGAATTGAGGCAGGAGAAACAGTAATGACGCTCTCACAGATAATTGTCGAGCATCAGCGGTTGGTGGTCTTGCGCCTGCTCTCCGAGGTGCCCGGCTATGACTTGAACGAATCGATTATCCAAGACGGTCTGGATCGCTACGGGCTGGATATCAGCCGCGATGCACTGCGAGCCCAAATGGAGTGGCTGGCCGAACTGGGCTTGGTCACGTTGGAAAAGCTCGGCTCCACCTATATCGCCACCCTTACCGGGCGCGGGGAAGATATCGCCTGTGGCCGGGCCTCGGTATCGGGGATCAAGAAACCGCGGCCGGGGGAATAACCATGACCGACAAGGCAGATAAACAAGGCAAACCAACCCGTGGCCGCCGCAGCAAAATCGACCTGCTGCCAGACGATGTCAAAAGCCTCCTCGATGGCCTGCTGCGTGACGGCAAGAACTCCCAGCAGGAAGTGCTCGATGCCGTGCACGATTATATCGAACAGCAAGGGCTGCCCGAAGACATCAAACCCTCGCGCAGTGGCCTCAACCGGTATGCCACCCGCATGGAAGCCATCGGCCGGGATTTGCGTGATGTCCGCGAAGTCTCTCAGGCCCTGGTCGGTCAGCTCGGCGACAAGCCCACCGGCGAAGTCTCCCGCCTGATTTTGGAAATCGGCCGCACCCAGCTGTTCAAGGCCATGATGCATGCCAACGAGCAGGAGGGTGAGGTCGATATCGGCATGATCAAAGATGCCATGCTCGCCGCCCAGCGGTTGGAGAGTGCCGCCATGCAAAGCCACAAGCGCGAAAAGGAAATCCGCAAGGCGTTTGCCGAAGAGGCGGCCGCGACCGCAGAGAAGATCGCCAAGAAAGCCGGACTGACCGCCGAAACCGTCTCCAACATCAAAAAAGAAATCTTAGGGATAGCCTGATGAGCCAAGTTGAACGCCCCGAACTGAGCCATGTTACCCCCGCGGTGATTCAGACCTTTGATCCCGATGAGCTGCTGCTCGGTTACCAGAAACGCTGGATTGAAGATGATTCAGTGCTCAAAATCGCCGAGAAATCCCGCCGAACCGGGCTGACCTTTGCCGAAGCGGCAGATTCAGCACTCAGCGCTGGAGCCGCAAAAGGCGAGGGTGGCAGCAACGTGTTCTATGTCGGCTCCAACAAAGAGATGGCACGAGAATTCATTGATGCCGTCGCCATGTGGGCCAAGGCGTTTAATAAGATCGCTAGCGAAGTACAAGAAGAAGTGCTGGCCGATGAAGACAAAGACATCCTCACCTTCGTGGTCTACTTCGATTCCGGCTTCAAGGTACAGGCGCTCAGCTCCAACCCGTCTAACCTGCGGGGGATGCAGGGCACCGTCATCATTGACGAGGCCGCATTTCATGACCGTCTGGCCGAAGTGCTCAAAGCCGCGCTGGCGCTCACCATGTGGGGTGCGAAGGTGCGTTTAATCAGCACCCACAACGGCGTCAACAACCTGTTTAACAGCCTGATTAACGACAGCCGGGCAGGCAAGAAACGCTACAGCGTCCACACCATCACCTTGGATGATGCCTGTGCCGAAGGGTTGTATCAGCGGATCTGCCAAGTGCAGAAAATCCAATGGTCACAGGAAAAAGAAGACGAGTGGAAAGCCAACCTGCTCAACGACACCGCCACCGAAGACGACGCACTGGAAGAGTATTACTGTGTGCCCAAGGCATCCAGCGGCCAGTATATCCCGTTGGTGCTGATTGATTCGGCGATGACCCGCACCACCACCGCAGAGCCAGGCAAAGACACCGCCCCCATCTTGACCATCGAAGCCCCCAAAGGGTTCATGGAATGGAGTGACGGCCAGCGCAAACTATACGTCGATGACTGGTGTAAACAGGTGTTAAAGCCAGAATTAAACAAGCTCGATGTCAGCCACTCCCATGCCTTTGGTGAAGACTTTGCCCGCAAAGGCGACTTGTCGATATTCGTCCCGTTGGCGATCCGCAAGAACCTCAGCAAATATGTCCCGTTCGTGGTCGAGCTGCGCAACATGACCTATGACGCCCAGCGGCAAATCCTCCATTACCTGCTTGACGCCTTACCCAGAAAACGCGGTATGGCCTTTGATGCCACCGGCAACGGAGGCTACTTGGCAGAATCCGCCGCCCTGAAATACGGCACCGACATGGTGGATCAGGTCTCGCTCAACGACCCGTGGTATCGCGAGTGGATGCCCAAGCTCAAAGCCGAATTTGAAGATCTGAACCTAGCACTGCCACGCCATGAAGATGTGAAGGACGACCTCTGCCATATCCAGGTCATCAACGGCATCCCGAAAATCGACAAGGGCAAGAGCAAAGGCCAAGACGGCAAGCAGCGCCACGGTGACTTTGCCGTCGGCCTTGCAATGGCCGTGCGCGCCAGCTGGATGGACGGGGCCGCCATTGAATTCACCCCGCTACCGGATAAAAACGCACAGCGCGACGACGATGATCTCGACGACATAGGCTGTGCATTGAATTCCGGCTGCTATTAAAAAGCCAATCTTCAAGGAATAAGACTATGGCAACATCCCCCATTGTCGATTTATGGGGCCGCCCCATTGAAACGGCCGATCTCGACGAACAACAAACCGAATCAGATTCTCGCCTCACCTCCCTTAAACGCCACTTTGCCGACCACCCCTCATCAGGGCTAACCCCAATGAAACTGGCGGGCATCATGAAGCGAGCTGAAGAAGGGGATCTCATCGCCCAGAGCGAGCTGGCCGAAGACATGGAAGAGAAAGATGCCCATATCCAGTCAGAACTGGCCAAGCGCAAAATGGCCCTGCTCAATATCGACTGGAACATCCGCCCGCCTCGCAATGCCACCGCCGATGAGCAGCGCGATGCCGACATGCTGCAAGAGCTGCTCGAAGACGCCACTTGGCTCGAAGATGCCTTTTTCGATATGGCCGACGCGACCCTCAAGAGCTTTTCCAACCTCGAACTGCGTTGGGATAGGGTCGAGGGCATGCAATTAGTGACCGGCTACGATCACCGTGACCCGGCGTGGTTTCAAACTCACCCCGATAACCGCAACCAGCTGCGGTTGCGCGATGGCAGCCACCAAGGGGCCGAGCTGAACCCCTTCGGCTGGATAGCCCACACCGCCAAAGCCAAGTCCGGCTACCTGACTCGGCGGGGATTAGTGCGGGTGTTAGCCTGGCCGTTCCTGTTCAAAAACTACAGCGTGCGTGACTTGGCCGAGTTTCTGGAGATCTACGGCTTGCCTATCCGCCTCGGCAAATACCCCGAAGGAGCGACCGAGCGCGAAAAAGCCACCTTGCTGCGGGCGGTCATGTCTATCGGCCATAACGCGGGCGGCATTATCCCCAAAGGCATGGACATTGACTTTAACAACGCTGCCGATGGTGCGAGCGATCCCTTCATGGCCATGGTCAGCTGGTGTGAGAAATCCCAGTCCAAAGCCATTCTCGGTGGCACTCTAACCAGCCAAGCTGATGGCAAAACCAGCACCAATGCGCTGGGTAATGTCCATAACGAAGTCCGCGAAGAAATCCGCGATTTTGACCTGAAACGAATCGCCGCCACTTTAACCCGTGATCTCGTGTTTCCGCTCTATGCCCTCAACGGCAAAAGCTACCGCACCCGCCACCGCATTCCACGCTTTGAGTTCGACCTCACCGAAGCGGAAGACATCCAAATGTTATCGACTACCTTACCGGGACTGGTGCAACTGGGGATGCGTATACCGCTTGCGTGGGCGCATGATAAAACCCAAATCCCCCAAGCCAAAGATGGCGAAGACATTCTTCAGCCCCAATCCGCCTCATTAACCCAAGGAGCCCAAAATGACTAAGCCATCATTGCTTGCTGAACTCACCACAATCAACCGCCAACTCAAAGACGTCGCAGATAAAATCAGCAACCTGCAACCACTCTACGATCAAATCGGAGAGTATCTGCTTACCGTGCATCATAACCGCTGGCGGCTTCAACAATCCCCGCAGGGGCTCCCGTGGCAACCCTTGGCCTCGAATTACAAGCAGCGCAAACCCGTTAACCAGCAATGGATACTGGTGCTTAACGATCACCTTCGCCAAAGCCTCACATACTGGTACGACGAACAAGGCCTCGCCTTTGGCACAGCGCTCGAATACGGCGCAATCCATCACTACGGCGGGCAACAAGACATGCCCCCACACCTTGCCGCCATTCCTGCCCGCCCTTGGTTGGGTGTATCTCAAGATGACATCAGCGAGATATACGATATTCTCGGTGATTTCCTGATGGATAAGTAAACGCCCTGTAATCGACGCTAAGCGGTTAGAGCCTGACGAGGTACAACGGCTTAGGTGAAAACGAGTTAAACGCCGTAGAAGGGATTTAAACGGGGTGTGAGGTTGTGTGTGGCACTGGAAGATGCAGAGTAGGGAGGTTGACAAGGTTTTGCCCCAAAGCTTCTTTGGTCCAATGAACTGACCATTTAGCGAGTGCTACAATGGATCAAATTAATCTAATCCGTACTTTGAGCTATTATACGGAAAATCCACCCAGCCCTGTAATTCTCTCTCGATTCACTCCATACATTTTTTGTGTAGTTTCCACAAAATCAAGTAGTTCAGCTTAATAAGGAGATGCTGAAGGTATATGATGAAGGCAAACCATTAAAAAAAACAAACTAAATGCAATTTGTAAAGAACGGACCTAACGTCCCTGATAAATTGATCCAAGCACATGAGGAAGGAAGAGTCGTTTTCTTTTGCGGTGCTGGCATCTCATTTCCGGCAGGCTTGCCCGGCTTTGGTAAATTGGTAAATTCATTGTATAGCGAGATGGGTGTAATTCCTGATGACGTACAAAAGCAAGCACTTAAGAATGGTCAGTTCGACACAGCTGTTTCATTACTAGAGTCGATTAAGCAGACTCCAGAGTGGAGGCGAGATGTTAGAGAGAAACTCTCAGAGCTGCTAAAGCCAGATTTCTCTAGTCCTAAGTCGACACAGACGCACAGATCTTTACTCAGGTTATCAACAACGAACGATAAAAAAATGAGGTTGATAACGACTAACTTCGATACTGTTTTTCAAAAAGCTGCAGAAGAAGAAAGAATTGAGATTAAGGAATTTTCTGCCCCACTGTTGCCCGTCCCTAAGAAGCGCTGGGATGGTTTAGTGTATTTGCATGGCTTGTTGCCAAGGGATAAAAATGGTCTAGATCATTTGGTCATTTCGAGTGGAGATTTTGGGTTAGCTTATTTGACGGAACGTTGGGCTGCGAGATTTGTTAGTGAGCTATTCAGAACTTATACAGTTTGCTTTATTGGTTATAGTTTAAATGATCCAGTATTGAGATACATGATGGATGCTCTAGCAGCAGATAAACAACTTGGCGAGTCTCCACCTGAAATGTATGCATTTGGGAACTACAAAGCTAGTGAATACGATAAGGAAGAAAAGAGCTGGCGAGCAAAAAATGTAACTCCAATATTGTATAAGAATCACAGTCGTCATTATTACTTGCATGAAACGCTATCAAAGTGGGCTGAAACATACAGAGATGGTTTGAGTGGCAAGGAGCAGATAGTTGTTACAACTGCCTATACAAACCCAATGCAATCAGACGTGCAAAACGATTATGCCAAGAGACTAGCGTGGGCCTTGAGTGATCCATCAGGAATTCCTGCAAAGACATTTTCTAAGCTCAGTCCACCCGCTCCTATTTCATGGCTAAAAGTATTGGAGAGAGCGAATCTTAATGCAGAGGACTTATCGAGATACGGTGTAATTGACAAATCTTTGGATGAAAAGGGAAGTTACAACATCTTCAATAGACCCGCCAAAAGCTCACTTACTCCAAATATGACTATTGCAAAAAGTGGGTACCATGAAACATCTTGGGATGAAGTAATGGAAAATCTAGCCAAATGGTTGCTACAACATATCAATAATCCCGAACTAATCTTATTTGTTTCTAGGCAGGGCGGAAGATTGGATCAGAAAATGAAATGGCTGATATCATCGGAAATTAGACAACAAGATGAGAAAAGAAAAGAAAAGAACGAGATACCGAATACTTCAGAATGCTGAGCTTACAGAGTCCTGACCGCATTGTTTCTAGTAGAATGAAATCTTTATGGTCTATTGTGCTTGCAGGCTACACAGAGCACTCAGATATTGCAACTGATTTTTATAACTGGGTAGAAGATTACAAACTTCTCGGTGTTACTGTTGGACTAAAGAAAAGCTTGCGTCGAGTTTTAGGCCCTTTTGTGAACTTTAAAGAACCTTTTAACTTCCATAAATCAGATGCAGAATCAGGTATTAAAGGTCGTATTGATTGGGATGTTGATGTTGCATCTTCTTTTGCTCACTCTGCAATGGAAAGCTTAAACAATGACGAGTGTTGGCATAACCATTCCTATGAGCTGATACATGAATTTGTGGGACTTTTAGTTGAGTTAATGGAAGTTAAATCAACCTTAGGTGATATTAACCCTAAAGCAGACTATTCATATATCTCTAGGCCATCGATCAAAGCACACCCACAGAACAATGACTACAATAGTTGGACAGTATTAGTTGACTTAGTCAGAGACTCTTGGCTGTCATTAATAAACCAAGATGAGAATTTTGCAATCAGTTTAGCAGAACAGTTTTGGAATCAACCTTATCCAATATTTAAGAGAATAGCACTATTTTGTGCAAGTGAATCAAGTGCAATCCCCGTTGATACAGTTGTTTCTTGGTTAAAGCAAGATGATGCATATTGGCTATGGAATGTGTCCACTCACAGAGAAGTCCTGCAGTTGCTTCGTACTCTGCACCGAACTGCTAACAACGAACAGTACGAAGAAATACTTCAGATAACAATTAATGGTCCTAAACGAGAGTGGTATAGAGAAGAGTTATCAGAAGAAGAGTTCGAGGGATTATGTAGGCGTTCAATATGGTTGAGGCTCAAGAAGTTGCAGCAAGATGGCGGTACTCTGAATGAAGAAGCGACTCAAACGTTAGCTAATATTGAGAGTATTAATCAAAAATGGAAGCTTTCAAATGATGACCGTGATGAATTTCCATTTTGGACAGGACGTGGTGATGAGTCCAAGTCTGTTGTTAGTGCGCCAAAGGAAAAGCTAGGTTTAATTGAATGGCTTAAAGAGGAGCCAGTCGATCATTACTGGACTGAAGATGATTGGAGTACACTTTGTCGTGATGATTTTGAACTAACGTCGTCAGCTTTAAAAGAAACTGTTGCTTCCGGTATGTGGTTGACCGAAAGATGGCGTGAAGGAATTCAAGTTTGGAGTGAAGCTGAAGATCTAGATCTAGAGAAACAGATAGGGTTGTTTAAGTTTGTTCTGCAATTTCCAGATGAAAAATTAGTTGAGATCGCTTGGTCATTATCTCGATGGCTTAAAAAAATTCAACCAAGAGATACATTTACTGACAATGACTTCTTATATTTTTACGATAGATTACTGAATCTTCCGTACGAAATAGACAACGATTCAGTAACGATTAATACGGCTATAAATCACCCTGTGGGAATGTTGATAGAGTCCCTATTCAGTTGGTGGTATACAAAGAAACCGTGCGATGATGGAGGTTTGGATGAAGAATTTCAAAGTAGGCTGGAAGTCGTTTGTGACTTAGCTATTGATGAGTTTAGTCTAGGCCGAGTAATTGTTTGCTCTAATATGCTGTCCATCTATAGAGTGGACCAAGCATGGGCTAGAGAACATATTATTTCTTGGTTGTCATGGGATGATATAAATACATCTTCCATGGCTTGGCAATCCTTACTCTGGTCTCCAAGGCTGCATAAAGGCTTTATTTATGAAATCAGAGACTACTTAATAAACACGGCAAAATACTATTATTATCTTGGTGAGCTAAAAAGTCAATATGTTACTTTTATGACTCATTTATCCCTACAGGGGGACTCAGAGTTTAAAGTCGGAGAGTTGGCAAAAGTCTTTATTACTATTCCTAACGAATCACTATATCATGTAGCTTCGGCCCTGAAGGATATCTTGTCTAGTTCAGGAGAAAAAGTTAATGAGTTTTGGCAGAATAGGGCTAAACCGTTTTTAACAAAAGTTTGGCCGAAGCAGGTTAAGGTTGATGATCATACTGTGACTCAACTTGCCTTGATATGTATAGCCGCAAAAGAAAACTTCAATGAAGCATATAAAATAATAAGACATCACCTTAAGCGACAAAGTGATGCAGAGTATATAACAAGAACATTAGAGCATAGTGGTTTGATTGAAATTTACCCTAAACTCGCATTAGATTTTTTAGATAGCGTTATTGGTGAGCCAAAATATCACCCACCAACTAAGCTAGTTAATTGCCTAAACAAAATTGCTCATGAAGAGCCGGAGGTTATAAATACCCCTGAGTTTTTAAGGTTAAAAACTATCATAAACAAGTTTTAAAAAGTTAAAGCCCTAGCACTCGGGGCTTTAACTGTTTGACTAAAGAGCCCTATCAAGTTGGTGTCTATTTACTTAGTCTACGCAACTAATACTGGACATTCAGCGAGGAGACTTTTCCCCATACTAAAACTAATTCATCAATTGCTAAATTAGCAAAGTAAGTAACACCTTTCTGTCCATTTCCATGTTAGCCGCCACTGACTAAAATCGACGTTTAATCCCGAATCTCTTCCTCCCCACCTAACCCCTTCATAGCGCCACACTGGCGCTATGAAAACATCAAATCTCACTCATATCGCCCAGGCAGTCCTATCTGCCAACCTAACCGGTAACGTCGCGGTTCTGGTCGCCGACCTCAACCACCACGATAACGGCTGGGTCCAGCTGCTACCTGCTGGCAAGTTCAAGGCCCGTGACGGTCGCCCGCACGATACCGAAGACGGCCACTGGCATCTCGATGCCACTATCGCCGTGCAGATGATTGCCGCCACCAAGGCCGCCGCCCCTAAAGTGCTTATCGACTACGAGCACCAAACCCTGCATGCGGCCGAGAATGGTAAACCCGCGCCCGCCGCAGGTTGGCTAACGAGTGAGACCGACATTGAATGGCGTGACGGTCTCGGCCTGTACATCAAGCCAGACTGGACAACTAACGCCCAAGCGCATATCGACAACAACGAGTATGCGTTTCTCTCGGCGGTTTTCCCCTATGACAAACAAGGCCGCCCGCTATTGCTGCGCATGGCCGCGATCACCAATGACCCCGGCGTCGTGGGCATGGAATCGCTGGCCGCGCTGTATGCCGAAAAGTCGGCGGACTTCTCCCTTAGATTCAATTCTCACAGTGCCGGTGTCGGTACTGAAATCAACCTATACGGTCAAATGGAGGATCGTGACGTGGATGAACTACTCAAGCAGTTGCTTGCCAAGCTGGGCATTGAACCCAGCGGCGACACCCTGAGCCAAGAACAAGGGCAAGCCGCCCTGACGGCGCTGGATGCACTGCATACCAAAGCCAATGAAAGCGGTGAGCTAAAAAGCCAAGTGGCGGTGCTGACTGCCGAAAAAGACAAGGCGGTCGATCTCACCCAGTATGTCCCGATTGGGGCTTACAACGGGGTGGTGGGTGAGCTGGCGGTACTCAAGGCGGGCTCTGACAGCAACGGTATCGAGTCGGTGATCAAGTCAGCCAAGGACAAAGGCCAGATTGTAGAGGCAGAGGTCGACTACCTCACCCAGTTCGGTCAGCAGCAGGGCGTGGCCGCGTTAACCGCGATGTTGCAAAACCGTCCGGCCATTGCCGCCCTTACGGCGCAACAAACCGCCAGCCAGAAAACCAGCACCACCCTTCAACAACAATTCCAAGACGATGATGGCCTGACCGCCGAAGAGCTGGCCGTTCTCAAGGCCTGCGATCTCGACAAAGCCGCGTTCTTGGCAGCCAAAAAGGACAACCGCGAATGAGTGAAGCAAAACGCAGTGGCAACCGCCGCGATTATCCCGTGAAAGGAGGTCAGTACATCGGCGGCAACGTGGTGGTGATGCTGGCGGCAGGATTGGCGGTGGGCTTAGCCAGTGCCGCGCCGGGGGATAGCTGTGCCGGGGTGTCATCACTGGGCATCGACAATAGCCACGGCGTAGACGGTGAAAGCCGTATCGGGGTCGAGGTCGGTGAGCATAAGTTTCAAAACAGTGGCGATATCGTCAATGCCAGTGTCGGCAGTGATGCGTTCTTTGCTGATGAACACACTGTGTCACTGGATAGCGCCACCAACACGCGGCCCAAAGCCGGGGTCATCACCCAAGTGGATGATGACGGCGTCTGGGTGTGGTTGGGGATCAAATAGGGATGCGCAATCGCGCAGGGAGAAGTAACAGTGGATATTAATCAGAAGAATTTAAGCGCCCTTTATACGGCGATTAAAACCGCGTTTAACACTGGCAGTGGCAGCTATAAAGCGCTGTGGCCGCAGTTCGCCACCATGGTGCCTTCTAGCACATCGGCGGAAGCCTATACCTGGCTGGGGCAGTTCCCCCGCTTGCGGGAATGGGTCGGGGATCGTCAGGTCAAGAAGCTCGCCAGCCATGACTACACGCTCAAGAATAAGAAGTACGAAAGCACCGTGGCCATTCCGGCGGAGGCTATTGATGACGATGCTTACGGTGTGTTCATGCCGCTGTATCAGGAAATGGGCTATGCGGCGGCATCGCACCCCGATGAAATGCTGTTTGCCCTGATGGCGGCAGGCTTCACCACCAAATGCTACGACGGCCAGTATTTCTTCGATACCGATCATCCGGTCATCGACACCGCAACAGGTAAAGATGCCTCGGTCTCTAACATGCAGGCGGGATCGGGAGCCGCTTGGTTCCTGCTTGATACCCGTCGTCCGCTCAAGCCGTTCATTTACCAAAAGCGCAAAGACTACCGCCTCAATGCCAAGACCGATGCAGGCCAGTCGGATCACGTCTTCATGGCGGATGAATATGTCTATGGCGTCGATGGCCGCGGTAACTGGGGCGTGGCGTTCTGGCAGCAGGCGTTTGCCTCCAAGGCTGAACTGACCGATGCCAACTTTGATAGCGCAGTCGCTGCCATGATGGCGTTCAAGTCAGACGAGGGCCGTCCATTGGGGATCATGGCCAGCGTATTGGTCTGCGGCCCAAGCAATCGCAGTGCCGCGAAGAAAGTGCTGGAAGCGGAAAACAAAGCCCAGGGCGAATCCAACACCAACTACAAAGCCGTCGAGTTGGTTGTGGTGCCTTGGTTGCCGTAATCACTGAACGGCGGCTGAGTAGCAAGTTTAGAGAGTCGAGTATCGAGAATTAGCCTCATATAAGCGGAGACATTCATGTTATGGAAAAACGTAATCTCATCACTCAAGCCCTTATTGTTAAAAGCCTGGCACACAATGGCTATCGCCGTGCTGGGTTGGCGTTCAAAGCCGGTGAAAATACGCTGGCGGCTGGCACGATCACCCATGCGCAACTGGCCATGTTGGAAGCCGACCCGCGTCTGGCGCTACTTGGAACAGCACAAGATGACCCAGCGCCGACAGCTCCGGCTAACGATCCGGCAGGGGCTTTGGTTCAAACAGGTGTATCTGGAGGCATAGCCAAGAAAAAGCAGGCCACCGCCAAAGCAAGCACCACCCAAGCAACGACCACCCAAACAACCACAAAGCCGAGTAAGACGTAAAACTCTAGTCCTTGCTCTTAACGACTAGCCCCTAAAACCTAGCCCCTAACGGCTTTAAACAAGGATCGCGTATGTACTGTACTCGTGACGACATGGTTGCCCGCTTTGGCGAAGATGAACTGACCGAGCTGACCGACCGTGACGGTAATGCTGGCGGCATTGTCGACTCCGTGCTGAATCAGGTGATGGACGATGCCAGCGCCACCATTGATGGCTATCTCGGCGGCCGCTATGACCTGCCGTTGCCGGTCGTGCCTCGGGTGCTTACCCGCACTGCCTGCGACTTGTCCCGCTATTACCTCTATGACGACCAGCTGGGTGAGGAACACCAAGCCGCCAAGCGCTATGCCGAGGCCATCGGGTATATGGAAAAGGTCGGGCGCGGGGTGTTGCAGCTGGGGCTAGACCGCAATCACCACCAACCGGTAACCCACAATACCGCAACCATGACCAGTGCGGGGGCGGTGTTCAGCCGTCAGAACGGCAAGGGCTTTATCTAATGGATGATTTTATCTGATGGAAGATGTGGTGGCACTGACGGTGGCCCGCCTCAAGGAAGGCAACCCGCCGTGGAAGGATGTCAGCGAGATTGATGCCCTGAGCCAGTTGGATGTGAAGAAAACCGGCACCACCCGAACCCCTGCGCTGTATGTGTTTCTGGTGGGGGAAACGCCAGCGCCGGATGTACGCGGCTCTGGCGCTTACCTGCAATCGCTCACCGCCACGGTCGGGGTGGTGATTGTAGATACGTCTCGCAACGGCAAGCCGATAGACCTCCAGCCCCTGCGCCAAGCGTTGCGACAACGCCTGTTTGGCTGGTCGGGGGCGGAGGAATTCGAGCCGTATTGGCTCGGCGGCGGTCGCCTGCTGACGATTGAAAGCGGCCGGGCGAGCTGGCTGGATAACTTTGTCACTGAATATACCGAGGATCAAAACGCGTATGGCCCGTAAAAACAGAAAGAAAATTATCGGCTTTGGTCTGGAAACTAGCTACGGCCTTGATGCTTTTACACCGGATGAAAACGGTGTTCCAGCCGCAACCATGCAGCATGTGCTGGGGCGTGAGTTCTCTATCACGCCGTTAGCCGGTGAATCCCAAAGCCTCGAATATGACAACGGGGCGATGGGGCAATCCCCGCAAATCATGACTGAAACCTACGTCACCGTGGAATTTACCGTGGATTTGGCGGCCTCGAACGATCCGGCCAAGGCCGCGCCATGGGGCAACTTGATGAAAGCCTGTCTGCGCACGGTGGAAGAAAACGCCGCCCAGTCAGAGACGTTCTACCGCATTGATGAAGAGGCAACCGGTAGCCTGACGCTCTATTTCTTTCAGTCCGGCAGTTTGCACAAGATAGTCGGGGCGCGGGGCAGTGTGTCGTTCAATGCCACGGCCAAGCAGTTCGGGGGGATCAAGTTTGTGTTTACCGGCCTGTTTGCCCCAGTAGTGACAATGGCCAACCCAGTGCCGGATTTCAGTGCGTGGGTGACGCCGCTCAAAATCGGGGTGCAGAACGCCAGCTTTACCATCGACGGCACGGCTACCAAGTTGATTTCGCTCGAATACGATCAAGCCAACCAAGTGCCGTATCAGGAGTATGTCGGTCACGAGGAGGTGATGATCACCGACTACAAGCCGACCGCCACCATGGTGATAGAAGCGCCGGAGTTGGCGCAGTTGGATGTCTTTGCGTTGGCACAGGCAGGCAGCGAACACGAGTTGGTGTTTAGCAATGGCCCGGTCGGCAATCAGGTGGGCTGGCAGAGTTCGCAGGTGCAGTTCGGCCGCCCGACTTATGGCGAGCAGGAGGGCACCCAAACCTACAGTATTCCGTTGACGGTCATTGCCAACAGCGATCAGTTCTTTACCCGTTAAACAGTGTTTAAACACATTTTAAATCCGTAAGGACGTAAACCATGTTTCAGTTAGTCAAAGAGCGCATTGTTAAAAAGTGGCCCATCACCATTGCGGTGCCGATGGATGGCGGCAAGGTGCAAACCTGCGATATCACCTTGGATTTTAAATTGGTGAACAGCGATGAGTTCCGCCAGATGAGCCAGCAAGGCGACAGCAAACTGTTTAGTGAGGTGGTGTTGGGTTGGAGTGGGATCCATGACGAAGACGGCGAGCCGTTGCCATTCACCCCCGACAACCTGACGGCTGCCTGCCAAAACCAACATTTCACCGCCGGAGCGCTGCAAGGCTACATGAAGGCGATGAGCGGGGTCGCCAGCACAAAAAACTCCTAGATGCCGTGCGGGCGGCGATCCAACGTCGTCCCGCCACGGCAAAAGACGATCAGGACTGGCAGGACGAACTGGCCAGTTGGGGCATTGAATCCGATACATTCGCCAAGGTCGAGGCAGAGCCCGAGGTGATCACCGTCTGGGATGAACACCAGAACGTACTGGAATGGTGGTTAGATATACCCGCGTTCCTGCGTTGGAATGGCTCGGTGTGTTTGGGGATGGATGCCAGTCAGGTCAGAGCCGATGCGGAACTCTCCGGCCGCACGGTCGATACCGATGATTACCGTAAGCTCAAACTGATCGCCCAGACGATGACCGAGGAACTCAACCGCCGTGACTAACAACCTTAAGTTCACCCTGAAATTTGATGCCGAGACCCGTCAGTTTATCCCGCAGGTACAGGGGGCGGGTCAGGCGGTCGGCCAGTTGGGCTCACAGGTTCAGGTGGCTGATGGAAAAATGCAGCGCATGACCCGCCAGTCCGATGCACTGGAAGGGCAGATGCTCGGTCTGCGCAACCACTTGCTCGGCGTCGCAGCGGGTTTTTCGGCTATCGCCGCCGCCCAGCAGGCCACCGAGCGGTTGGGCGCGTATCAGGATATCCGTACCCAAATCACAGCCTTGGTTGGCGGTCAGCAGCAATGGCTGGAAACTGAGCAATACCTGATTGACGTCAGTAAAGAGCACAACAAGGCGCTGATTGGCATGGCGGGCAGCTATGCCCGTGTTGCCACGATAGAAGACTCAGGGATGATCACCCGCCAGCAGACGATCGCCATCTTTGAGGGGATGAGCAATGCGGCGGCCACCTATGGTGCCACCAACGATCAGCTTGGCCAGTCGATGTTCGGTTTGCAGCAGGCGATGGCCAGCCAGATTGTGCGAGCGGAAGAGCTTAACCAGACCGTCGAGCCCTTACCCGGCTTGTTGACTCGGATGGATAAAGCCGCCGGATTGGCATCGGGTGGTTTTCGTAAACTTGTTAATGATGGCAAAGTGACCTCAGATTTCTTTGCTGACACCTTGGTCAAGGCATTGGCTTCCTATGATGGGGCCGCCGCCAGAACCGCAGGTAACGTCAATGCCATGTATGGCGATCTCTCGACAGCCTACACTCAAGCGGTGGTGGCATTCGAGGAGCCTATCTCGGATGCGTTCTCGCCGTTGGTGCTGTCATTAACCGACAGCTTAGATCTGTTAGCCGGTAACGCCGAACTGGTTTCAACCGCCGTCGGGGTGACGTTGGCCTTGGCGCTGGGCCGCGGCACCGCAGCCTTAATGAACATGACTGCCGCTAAGACCCGCGACATGCTGGCAACCCGCTCCCAAATCGCAGCGTTAATCAAACAGAGTCAGGCCACGATTGCTGTCACGGCCGCAGAAGTCGCCCGACTAGAAACCTTGCAGTTGACCAATGCGTTTATTTTTAGAAGCACTGGTGGAGAGAAGGCGCTAGCAGTCGCGAGGGGGCAGTTAACCGCAGCCACAAACCAGCTATCAGCCGCTCAAGCGGCGGCCAGCGTCTCCGGTCGTGCCTTGAATGCCACCATGGCATTTCTCGGTGGGCCTGCTGGGGTGGTTATGTTGGCCGCATCAGCGATAGGTTACTTTGCCTTGCAAGCAACGGAGGCGAAAACCCCGACAATCAACCTTGATGATGAAGTTAGTAAGCTATCCGGCAGTTTTCGTGATTTAAATGACGCCCAGCGCCGAGTGATGATCAGCCAGCTTGGCACGCAGGCCAATGCGGTGAGAGCCGAACTGGCGCAGACCCGTCAGCAAGTTGAACAGCTGTCAGGCAGTTTGCAGTACCTTGATGCCGCAGGCCGGGTAGATTCCCGCAGTAAAATTGAAAGCCTAAATGCCCATGCGCAGGCTCTCGATCAGCAGCTCGTTGAAATCGCCGCCAAGCAGACCACCATTTTTAATGATGGCCTGCCTACCGATTGGGTAGATCTGGATAAACCGAAACCCTCTTTGAAGCCGCTAGGTGATGACAAAAACACTAAAACCGCCCAGCAGCAACTGGCCCTGATGCAGCGGCAAGTTGCTTTGTTTGGCGAAACGTCTGAAGCGGCCAAACTGCGGTATGACATTGAACACGGAGCCCTAAAAGGCATTAACGAAGAGCTGGCTAAGAAGCTACTGCTGGAAGCCGAGAAGCTGGACTCACTACAGGGCAAAGATGCTTCGGGTCTAGATAATTCAACCATAGATGCGTTCTATCGGGAATCTGACGAATTGAATACCGCTTGGTTGATGCGGCTGGCCATGCAGGCTGATATGGAAAATCAGGCGCAAATCCAAGAACAATATGCCTATAACGAGCGACTGCAACAGTTGTCGGCCTCGTTTCAGGCTGCGTATGCCCAAGCCCAAGATAACAACCAGCTGCAAGATGAACTTGAACGGGAATACTTTGCCAATCGGGAAATACTGCGGGCTGACCATGAAGCCAACCTGACGGATATTGAACGTCAGGCAGGGGAAGAGCGTCTTGCCGCAGAATATGCACGTAATAATTTAGTTCTCAACAGCTCCGCCGACATGGCTGACGGGTTAGCCGGTATTGCTAAATCCGTCGCGGGCGAGCAGTCAAATGCATACCGCCTTATGTTTGCTGTCAGCAAAGCCTTTGTGGTGGCAAAAGCAGGATTGAATTTAGGGATGGCGCTATCAGAAGCCTCAGCCGCACAGCCGTGGTACATGGCGATCCCCGCGATGGCGAAAGCCGCCGCAGAAGGGGCGAAAATTGCGTCGGTCATCAGTGGTTCGAATTATCAAGGCCAAGCCCATGATGGTATTGACCGCGTACCGGCTCAGAACGAAGGCACCTGGATGCTGCGTAAAGATGAAATGGTGCTCAACCCCAAGCAGGCCGACAACTTCCGCTGGATGGTCAGCATGATGCAGCAAATGAAAACCATGCAAACCCAGCAATATCAACAGACTCAACAAAACCAGCGGATGCAGCATCAGAGCATGGGCGGCAGCCAAAACATCAACGTCGCCGCCCCAGCAGTGCATGTCGCGTTCCTCGATAATCAGGAGCAACTGAAAGCCTACCTGCGTAGCGATGCTGGCGAACAAGCCGTGGTGAAAATCGTCCAGCGAAACCGGACACGTTTAAGTTGAACTGGAAATAAAGGACAGGGAGAAAAAGGGATGGCATGGGAAAAGGGCACTGCAGCCGGTTATCGTGACCTGTTGGAGAAATTAAAAGTCTTCGCCTCGGCTAACGGCTGGACAGTGGAACGCTGGGTGAAAGATCCCGATGGTATTCAAAATGACGAGCTGATCCTCTCGTCGACGGGGCCCAGCGGCAATGAATATTTTATTTGTGGTTTTAAATCGGATTATGACATTGGGGCGGCGAGATATAACTGGGCATTAATTTCTGGGCCGTTGTATTCAGAAGGCGCGTTATTTGAAAGCCAGCCCAATGCCACGGCTTTGCAATATATGTATTTGTGGCAACACCCGATTGAATATTGGCTGGTTGTCAATCACGCCAGAATCATTGTGGTGGCCCAAGTCTCAATGACGACCCATGTTATTTACTGCGGGAAATTACAAAACTATTGTGCGTTGGGGCACTGGTTTCGCCAAGTCGGTTGTTATGGTGAGGGGGTTAATCCGGATGGGCGGTGGTCTAGCCAAGGTAATGACTATTCCACTTTTCAGTGGTTGCGGCATGCGGGGCGGCAGGTGTTGTGGATTGATAATAGTTATATCACGCCTGAATTGGTGTATCCGAACATGACCCGCTCATCGCTGTGCCAGAACGGCTGGACGTATGAAAATGGCGATCATTGGCTCATGCCCATGACGCTCTTGCATGAAACGCACGGGGCGTTGGGGGAGTTTATCGGCTGTTACTATATCGACGGTCACAATACCTCCTCACTGCAACAGATCACAGTGCCCGAGAATGCCCGTCAGCTTCTGGTTGTTCAGAATATACACCGAAATGGTTACCGTGATTTCATGGCTGTGGAGTTAATGTAATGGCGTATCAAATGGAAATATGTGACAGCCCGGAGGATTTGCATCGGGCCTTTGCGGCTTTTTTGGGTGCGCATCCTGCCTTGCCCTGGCAGCTTAGGGACGGAAATGCCAATAGTCTGTGTAAAGCGGTGGTCGAAAATACTGAGATAGGCTTGGCATTGGGCTGGAATGCCATCCCGAATAGTTACAAAAAAGGGATCGATTTCTATTTGGGTGAAGCTTATGCCGGTGGTCCTTGGCCGGGGCTATTGAATGCCAAGTGTGTTTGGCAAAATTGGAGTGGTGGGCGGATTGTTTGGCCATCTGCTTTTCATTTTATTGCCGGGCAGGAGTATTTCATTGTCACGGTAATGAACCCCAATACCGGGGAGTGTTTAAATTACGGTGGTGGGACAGCGGTGGGGATCGGTAGTGAGCACCATGGTATCCGCGGCAAGTGGGCCGCTGCCGATTGGTTTGATCACAATGTCGGTTTTTTTGGGGCGTTCCTTGGTGGAAAAAAGCGTCACCATGAGAGGGCGTACGTTAATAATTGGTACATGGATAGCGGGAGCGGGCATTGGCAGCCTGTTGGTGGAGGCGATCCCGCGTTGTTGCCCCCTTTGCTCGGGGTATGGGGTAAGAACTCATTCTACGGGGAAGGTGTTCATGACCCTTATGAGATAGAAAAGTTTGTTTTCCGCCAGAGCGCCACCACCGTTTTTCTTCCTTGTGTCATGGGCAAAATGAATAACGGCTGGCGGCCAGCCGTCGATATCCCGTATATACGCTTTTGTTCTATGGCCTTATTGAGTACAGGGGATCAAATCGACTATCAGGGGAAAAACTGGCGAGCTTTCTCTCGGTGTAATCATCAGGATGCTGAGATTGGCTTTGTTGTATTAGAAGATGATATCTAGCCATGAGTGTTGGTTATTTTGCCGGAGAATATTTTTGGATTGAGCAGTATTCGGAACCGCCGTTGCCGGAGTCGATACCCTTCGCTGAATACGGTGAATTATTGTGGGGACGTTCTGAGTATTGGGGAGTGCGCGGGCATACTGCCCCAGTCCGCCAGGGGTATGAGTTGCTTGGTTTTTGGGAGCGCGATTTTAAAAATACCCTCTTTATCTCACCCCGCACGGTTGATCTTGGTTTTGTTGTTAATCCCTCTGATGTGCCTGTCGAAATCTGGAGTACCTATACCGTCCCTTTGTCGCTGCTCGATCTTATCAAAGAGGGCGATAAGGGGTTGGCTATTAATGGCCCCAAGCTGGGGGCGGTATTGCCGCCCTATGGGGGGTTCTGGCCGGTTACCCTTGAGGTCTCTCAGCATGTCGAGATGAATATCGATGCCCGTTTCGAGTGGTGCTTTAACTTTAGCCAAGTAGCGGTAAGCACCACCTTGAATGTGGTGGGCACCAAGGTAGCGCTGTGGCCGTACCCGCCGATTTACCCGGTGTCTGAATCTTGGCAATGGTTCACGGCCATTGTCGAAACCCATTCCGGTGAACAGCGTCTGTGCAATGCCGAGCTCCCCATTCAGTTCCTCGACTATCGCTATAACCTGCCGGTGCGTGTTGCCGCCGAACAAACGGCGCGCTACGAAGCACAGGGGCAGAATCGCCATGTGGTCCCAGTGTGGACCGATGCCACCCCGCCGGTATCTGTGAGGGCAGGGGAGAGCGAAATCCGCACCGACCTTCGCTGTCGGGACTTCCAGCCCGATGGGATGGCAGTGGTCTACCTCGATGCCGAGCATTATGAGGTCGCTTTTATCGACAAGGTGGCTGATGACGTGTTGCTGCTCAAGCGCCCGCTGACGTTTGATCGCCGCAATGCGGTGGTGATGCCAGCCATTGCGGTCATTGCCCCTGATGGTCTCAAGTCCGTCCGACATGGCGCAAGGGCCGAGCAGCAAATCCGTTGGGTCAATAGCCAGCCGTTATCGGTCGCATCTCCGTCTATTGCCTCGCTATCAAATCGCCCAATGGCTTTTACTCGTGAATATTTGGGGCGTCCGGTGGTGATAAGGCGCGGGAAGTCCGGCGGGGTAAAAATCAATATCGCATTTTCGTGGCAGGAGCGCACGACCGACAGCGGCCAGCCGGTCATGATTGCCACTCGGGATCTCGGCGAGTACAGCACCATCATCGATTGGTTGGCATCCGGTCGCGAGGAATGTTGGCAGCTCAGGCAATTATTGGCCCAGTTTAAAGGCCGTTTAAACACCTGTTGGTGGGTCAGTTTCCACGGCGAAATCGTGTTGGCTGGTAGGGGTAATCGACAGCGCATCGCAGTGAAACCGACGGGGTTCAATCGCTTCGGCGGCCGCCATCTCTATCTGCAATGGCAAGATGGTGAGCAGTGTGTCTTCGCAATGCCCAAGGGCGTGGACGCCGACGGCAATGAAATTCTCGATATTGGCGGTGATGCCACCGTTCCCGTAGAGGTAGGTGATCTGATAGGCGGGCATGTTATGCGCCTTATGAGGCCGGATGATGACCACGTTAAGATCACCTATCGCCCGCGTCATCAGATGCAGGTCTCTATGCCGATGCGCGAGGTGCCGGAGGGCGAAATTAACCATGGAGAAAGCTCGGATGGTGCTTGAGCTCTATCAGATTGAGCTGCGCGACGAGGTGTGGCGGTATACCTCCTGCCAGCGCGATGTGCTGGCCAACGGTTATCACTGGCAAAGCCATGTGATTGATCGCGATGCCTCGATTGAACAGTCGGACGACCCGCTTCGGGCTGATACCGAATTTAGAGTTGAGGCGGGGAGCGAGCTGGCGAATTTGGCGTTGAATCCGCCACTCAATACCGCGCCGAAAGTGACGATTTATCGTTCGGAAGATGGCGGCCGAACCGTGTATGCCGTGTTTGCCGGTCGCCTGATGGCAGGGGTTTGGGATGAGGGCTTTGTGACGGTGGAGCTTGAGGCAGTGCATACGGAGCTTCAGGTCACGGGGCTGAATGAGACCATTGCGCCACAATGCCGATACGAGCTGGGGTCGCGCAAATGCGGGGTGCGTGAGGTGGCGCGGGATATCACCATTCAGGCCGTTGACGGCTGTCAGGTTGTTATTTCTGAACCTGTGCCGGTGGAGTATGCCTTTGGCTATCTCAAGCAAGGCGGTACGTATTATTTTATCGACCAGCAACCGGATGGCGTGACCTTGGTATTGTTGCATCCCGCTCGCTTGGCGGTAGGAACGGCGGCCCAGATAACACGGGGCTGCGACCGTTCATTGGCGACCTGTTTTCGCCGGTTCAACAATGCCTTCAATTTTGGCGGGGCCGTGAATCTCCCCACCAAAAATCCCTATGTCGGTGATCCCATCGACCGTTAATGGCAATCCAGCCCGATAAAGGAGTCATGATGTTTTGGGTTTCTCTGATTATGGCGGTGATTTCGGTGGCGATGAGCTACCGTGCAATGAACCAGAACCATGCCGCGCCGGATGCGCAGGAGCCAAAGGCCCCGGTGATAGAAAAAGGCAAACCCTTGGGAGTGGTCTTTGGCAAGGTCAAGATCACCAGCGGGACCGTGTATTGGTGGGGGGATGTGTCCCATCAAGAAATCAAAAAGTAATCGTATCTATCCGCGCGATTTGGCCGCGCTTGGCATTTGCTGTGCCGGAGCGCGGGGCGTATTCACCAATTATGGCCTGAGCTGGACTGACTTTGTTCGTGACGGAGCAGATTGCGGGCAGCTGTTGGCGTTGGGGGATCCATTGGTCACCGAGGTGGTGATGAAGTTTGTACAGGGCAGGGAATCGCAATGGGCAGCAAGAAAAAGCAAACCGTAGGTTATCGCTGGTTTTGGGGGCAGCACTTGGTGCTCTGCCATGGCCCGGTCGATTTTATCCAGCGGATCTGGTTTGGCGAAAAAGTTGGGTTTGGTGCCAGGGTAGGCAGCAATCGCCGTGTTCGCATCCGAGAGCCTGAATTGTTTGGGGACCGCGATCAGCATGGCGGGGTGATCGGTGATGTCGATATCTGCTTGGGGGGAGCCAACCAAGGGGTGAATGATTATCTGGCCGAACAGTGTGCGCAGGTTATTGATGGCCAGTCGGTGGTGAGTGCCTTCCGTTATTTAGCCGCGTTGGTTTTTCGCAAGCCGGAGATGGGCAACTCCAGTTATCCGCCTGCCGTGGCGGTCGAGGTAGCTCGCTTGAAAACGGGTTGGGATGGTCAGCCGATGTGGTATCTCGACAAGGCGATCATTGGTGAGGGGCGCGATCTGGACAGTGTCTCGGCGATGGGGGCCGGTGGGTTGAATGCCGCCCATATTATCCATGAGCTGATTGAATGCCCTGAATGGGGGACGGGTAACCGCAATATCGATGAGGGGGCGTTTCGTCGCTGTGCCGATAAGCTCTATGACGAGGGCTTTGGCCTCAATGCCCATTGGGTCAAGCAGCAGCCCGTCGAGCAGTTTATCAAGGATATCTGCCGTTATATCAACGGGTATGTGTTTACCGATGAGGCATCGGGCAAGGTGACCATGCGCCTGGCCCGCGATGATTATGATCCTGAAGCGATCCCTGTGCTGACGGTGAGCCAAATCAGAGCCGTGCGCCACGTTCGCCGCCGAAGTCAGGCCGATCTCATTAATACCCTGACAGTGACTTACACTGACTGGAAGACCTATGACAAGGCCGCTGTCACCGTGATGAACTCGGCGCTATTGCATGCTACTGGGCGTACCATTGGGGACTCGGTGGACTTTCCGATGATCCATGACGACAAGCTGGCCTATCGGGTGGCAATGCGCGAGCTGCGGATGCTCTCCGCCCGATTGATGACGTGTGAGCTTTATTGCGATACCTCGGCCGCGGTATACCAGCCGGGGGATGTCGTGCGGGTGGTATTCCCGCCTGCGGGGCTGGACCATATTGTGCGGGTGCAGAAAAAGCGGCGGGGGAGCTTGGCCAATCCCGAGGTCAAGCTGGAGGTGATGGAAGATATCTTCGCCTCCGCGACTGGGGACTATACGCCGCCTCCGCCAAGTAACTGGAAAGACCCGATTAGTCAGCCGCAGCCCATCAAAAAGCAGGCACTTATTGAGCTGCCGTATTGGGTGTTGGCCAATACGTTTAACCCTTCCGAATTGGCCGCATTGAACGAGGCCAGTTGTTTTGTTGGCTGGTGTGCCGAGCGTCCAACCGGCGATACTCTGGGGGCTGATCTGTATTACAACCACTTCGACCGCTGGGTTTACAGCCACAGAGCCAGTTTTGCCCCGCGTACCGTATTGCTTGAGCCCGTTAGTTACACCGATACCCAATTGCCGCTGTTTGGCCGCGATCTTGCCGCTCAGGATCTGCCGATGCTATGCCAGTTAGGGGAAGAGCTTATTGTGATACATAGTCTGGAAGGTGATGTGGCGCAGGTGAAACGAGGCATACTCGATACAATGCCTGCCATTCATGCAGCGATGACCGAGGTGATATCGCTTGACGGCGATGCGTTAGCGACCGAGTTTACCAGTGGTGAACAGGTCAGGCTTCGAGGCTTGACGGTAACGCCAAGGGGCACCTTGGATGAAGCGCTTGCCACTGAGGTCGGCATTGAGCTGCAAGGCCGGATGATAAGGCCGTTGTGTGTCACCAACGTGCAGGTAAATGGCGAATATTGGCCGGACGTCGCCACCTTGCCATTGGTTGTGACGTTGTCGCACCGCAATCGCATCAGCGAGGTCGCAGAGCCGCATCTGTTGTCGGATTGGTTCAGCAATGGTGTACCAGAGCCGGGCACAGAGACCAAGGTCACCCTGACTGATGCCGATACAGGTATCGTATTACATGAAGAGCAGACTGAGGCTGTTGCTATGACGTTTGACAATGCAGTGATCCCAGAATCGGTCAATCGGGTCTCTATCACCTTGACCGCCACCCGCTCTGGCTATGAGTCCCTGCAAAGTTATACACAGGTGATCGCGATTAAACACCCGCCGCAAAGCGTTTAAACCGTGTTTACGGGTGTTTAAAATTAGGTATTTTTAAACAGTTAGTAATCGCTCACCCATAAGAAACCGGCAGAAATGGCAAAAACACCATTGGTCAGCTCTTGCTGTTAATCGCCAATACTCATAGCGCCCACTCAAAATGACAAATATACAATTGGGTGGTTATTTAGTAGTAATCGACAACAGCCGCTCGTTTCCTATTCAAGTACAGCGCGATATACAGAGTCCGCCAGAAATGACAAAAAAGGATTTGTCATTTCTGGCGGTTTCATTTGTCAAACCTCGCGGGCGGCTACATGAGGTTAAAGCAACCGACGGGTTCTGTAACCGCCCGTCTACAACTACATGTCAGGAAAATTACCTGAATCGCTGCTGAATTTGTTGCGTTTTATAAATTAATGAATTTTAAGTTAATTTTGACTTTATCCACAAAAACGGTGGGTAACTTTATGGAAAAGTCATGGGGCGTGGTGCTTTTTTGTACAGTAAAGAATAACTTATCTTCATTCACGGAAAGAAGGCTCAAGCCTGTCTCTCTTCCCACCATTGCTGAGCAAGTGTGAGTGCGGCTTGCTGGCTATTCGCTTTATCCATCATTTTCAAGATGATCGCCAGTGTTCCAATAGTTGCATATTTGCCGTACTCACTATGGCGATGACCGAGCCACACACTCTGCAGATACTCTCCGCTTATCTCACCATGTTTGCCTGATGATGCTTCTAGTAAGGTCGGCCACTCTTCGTCAAACCGAATGCCGTTGTGCATGCCTGCTATGTGGCAGGTTGTGCGCGGGCTACGTTCGCTTTCGCCGCCTTCGCCTTTGAAAGCAACCATGTTGTTATCACCGACACGGAGTGCGGCATCGGCATGGATTTTCTCGTAGCCTTGGTGGAAGATCCCGTGAATCGAATAGGGGGCAGCTGTTGGGTTAAGGGTTCGGGCAACGGTATTGAGCGGGGTGCGCAGCCCCATGAGATCGCGCAGGGCCAATAGTTCGACAAGCGGTTCACAATAGCTGGCTAGCGGAATATAGCAGATATGGTCGGTTGCAAGGATGGAGGATGCCTCTGCTGGCGTTGCGGCTTGCTGGATTTCAAGGGCTGGGCAGGCGCTTTCGATCTGGTATTTCACCGCATCGACAGCCATGTGTCCGCTAAGTACGACCTTGATGCCGCGTTGGGCGAGCAGTTTGGCGGCCAGCAGCAACCACGGTGGCTGGCGCCGTTTACCGGCAAAACATGGCCAGTCGATAGTGGTATTGATAGCCTGCCATTGTGGGTCGATGCGCTCGCGGAGGGCTTCAATATACCCCGCTGCTTCATCGGCGGTTTCGCAGCGCACCCGTTGTAGCATCAGTAAGGTTGCGAGCTGAAGCAATTCGGCTTCGCCGTTGAGGTACATTCGCAGTGCGTCGCGGGCTTCTTCTTGGGTGAGCGGTCGACGGCCTTTTTCGCCGCGGCCGACGAGTTTGATGTACTCGCGGAAGTTGGGCATGTCATCATCCTTGTTGACGAGAGTTGTCTTGTACGTGACGACCTCATCATAGCATTTTAAAAGAGCTTTTCACGCGGCTGGATTTTTATCTGTTGATATAAATGTGAGTAAATGTACAGATAGTTAGTCACTTAACGAATACACTCCATGCTTTGTAAGAAGCCGTGAAGTGCGATTTGATGTCTACAAAAAATGAAAATTTAGCTGTTGAAAATTTTGTTATTGGTCACTGTTACTCGCGTAAAGATGTCGCAAGAGTGGGGTGTGTGACACCTCCAAAACAAGACAGAGATTGGACTGGTATTGTTAGTTTTAATAATTGTGTGCTGTTGTTTGTGACGTTAGATAAAGGTGACTTTGAAAAAGATATTCAGTATCACGACTACTTTGCTGAGGGGGGAGAGCTGTTTAATTGGGAATCGCAAAATAAAAATACGCCAGCCACCCCTGCAATTAAGCGCATCATTGATGGTGAAACTGTCGTATTGTTTACGCGTATTATTAATAAAAGAAAAGGAAAAACTCAGCCTTTTGTTTATGTTGGGCGTTTATTACCTTTGGAGCATAGGAATGAAAAACCTGTGCAGTTTACGTTTTTAGTTGATGGTTATACTAGCGCACCTGAACCGCAGCTTTTTGAGTTATATCATTGGAAAGAAAACACATTAGCGACTAGAGAAAAATCAGGGAAGTATGTTGTTAGCAAAGGCCAAGGGCGAATCGCTGATGCCAAAAAGAAGAAAGCGATTGAGCTACGTGCGATGACGACAGCTCGGCAATATTATGAGTCGCTGGGGTATCACGTTATCGATACATCGAGCCATTGCCCATATGATTTTGAATGTGAGCGAGGTGGTGAGTTACGTCGTGTTGAAGTAAAAGGTACAACACAGGGGTTAGGAAAGGTAACAGTCACATACAATGAGGTGATTTCAGCTTTAGACGATAAGGTTGAAACGGATTTATTTATTGTTTACCACATTCATGTTGTTCCAGCTGATGATGATTATCAGGCGATAATGGGAACGACCCATTTAATTTCAAATTGGAATCCTTCAAATTCAGACTTAAAACCAATTGCTTATGAATACACACTGCCTAAGCCTTTGAGTATTTAAGAAAACGCGGCCCATTGGCCGCGTTTTTCGTTAAGGCTGAACAAGAGGTTGCTGTTCTTGCTCTGCTGAGTTGATCCGGCGGCGCTGGAGGGCCACGATCACCAGAAATAGCAGCCCGGCCGGCAGCCAGAACCATTCCTTGGCCCAGCGCTGGGCCGGGATACGCAGCTCGACAATTTCCTGATCGAACATCAGTCCGGCTTTTTCGGCTGGGCTGGAGAAATGGACGATATCAATCAGGGTCTTGCCGTCCTGCTGGTAAGTTTCCAACCCGAGAGCCTGTTGCTTGGCATCGCCGGTATCACCCGCGGGTACTTCGAACAGTACCGAGAAATCCCTGATGACCCCGACAGCATCCTCGCCGCGGATCCGCATGCGCAGGATATCCCCTTCGCTCAGGCTATTGAGTTCTGCACTGAGTTCGCTAGGGGCAACGTAGCGGAACGGATCGGTGATTTGGTCTTGCCAGAATCCCGGGCGGAACAAGGTAAAGGCAACCAGCAGTAGCAGCAGGGTTTCGTACCAGCGGTTGCGGGTAAGGAAGTAGCCCTGGGTGGCTGCCGCGAAGATCAGCATTGCAATGGTGGCGACAATGAAGATGGCGATCCCGTGGGCCCAGTCGACATCGATTAGCAGCAGATCGGTGTTGAAGATGAACAGGAACGGCAGTGCCGCGGTTCGCAGGCTGTAGTAGAACGCGGTCAGGCCCGTCTTGATGGGGTCGCCTTTCGAGACTGCCGCTGCTGCAAATGAGGCGAGGCCAACCGGTGGGGTGACGTCGGCCATGATACCGAAGTAGAACACGAATAGGTGCACAGCGATCAGCGGTACAATTAATCCTTGCTGCTGGCCGAGCACGACAATAACAGGTGCAAGCAGGCTCGATACCACAATGTAGTTGGCGGTAGTTGGCAACCCCATACCGAGGATCAGGCTGAGCAGGGCGGTAAGCATGAGCATCAGTAGCAGGTTGCCCATCGACAGCATCTCGACCAGATCTGCCAGCACCAGTCCCACACCAGTTTGCGAGACGGCACCGACAATTATCCCGGCGGTTGCCGTGGCGATGCCAATCCCGATCATATTGCGGGCCCCGGCGATCAGCCCTTCGCGCAGATCGACAATCCCCTCCTCAACCGTGCCATAGTGATGCTTGCCATCGGTACGCAGCCAGTTAAGCAGCGGGCGTTGGGTCAGCACGATAACCACGAGGATCACCGTGCCCCAGAAGGCGGATAGCCCCGGTGAGAGGCGCTCGACCATCAAGCACCATACCAACACCACGACGGGCAGCAGGTAGTGCAATCCGGAGAGCAGCACGGCACGGGTGGATGGCAGGGTATCAAGGCTAGTCTCTTCTTCGCTGGCGAGCGGTTCGTTCATGGCCGCGATTTTTAGCAGGCCAAGGTAGGCGATGCCCAGAAGTATAGCTACGCCGGGCAGGGTGTAGTCGCCCAGCAGAGGTTTGAGCCAGCCTAGGCCATAGTAGACGGCCATCGACAGCCCGCTGATCAGGGCTGCGCCGAAGGCAAATCCGGTCAGTCTGGCCAGCCAAGGACGCACGGTTGCCACCGCAAGGGGCTGCATGCCGAGTTTTAGGGCTTCGAGATGGACGATATAGAGCAGCGAGATATAGGAAATCGCCGCGGGCAGGAAGGCATGCTTGATGATATCGACATAGGGTATGCCGACGTATTCAACCATCAGGAAGGCGGCCGCCCCCATAACCGGTGGCATGATCTGGCCATTGACCGACGAGGCGACCTCGACGGCCCCGGCTTTTTCTGCGCTGAAGCCGACTTTGCGCATCATCGGGATAGTGAATGTGCCGGTGGTGACGACATTGGCAATCGACGAGCCGGAGATCAGCCCGGTCAGCCCCGAGGCAACGACGGCGGCTTTGGCTGGGCCGCCGCGTAGGTGGCCGAGCATGCTAAAGGCGAGCTGGATGAAGTAATGGCCGGCCCCGGCCCGTTCAAGCAAAGCCCCGAACAGCACGAATAGGAACACGAAGCTGGTGGATACGCCAAGGGCAATACCGAATACCCCTTCGGTGGTGATCCATTGGTGGTTGGCCAGTGCCGGCAGCGGAACGCCACGGTGGGCGAGAAGCCCCGGCATCCACGGCCCAGCCAGACTATAGATAAGAAATAGGCTGGCAATAAGCGGCAATGCCGGGCCGAGAACCCGGCGGGCCGCTTCCAGTAGCAGCGGGATCCCTACACAGGCGGTGATGAAATCGGCGGTGGTGAGGTTGCCCGGGCGCTGGGCCAGTTCGGCATAGAAAACAAAAAGATAAAGCGCTGCTGCGGTTGAAACAAGGCCGAGCAGCCAGTCACTGCCGGGGACGCGATCACGAGGAGAGCGCTTGCGGGCCGGGAAGACGAAGAAGGCCAGCAGCAGGGCGAAAGCCAGATGGATGGCGCGGGTTTCGGTGTCGTTCATCACCCCGAAGCCGATAATGAAAGGCAGCGGCGAGGCGATCCAGAGCTGGAACAGGGACCAAGACAGGGCGAGGGCGGCAATCAGCTTTGCCATTGGCCCGGAAGGTAAGCGGGCGCCAACATCCTGGGCGATGAGCTCTTCGGTCGACAGGGCATCATGGGATGTAATAGGTGTTTTTTCCATAACGTTTACTCAATAGCGAGTGCCGCAAAAGCGGCACTCGTTTTTACAATGCGAAGCATGGCTTAGAGCCAACCTCGCTCCTTGTAATAACGCTCGGCTCCTTCGTGGAGCGGGGCGGTGAGACCGGCATTGATCATCTCTTTCTCGTTGAGCGAGGCAAAGGCCGGATGCAGGCGTTTGAAGCGGTCGATGTTGTCGAATACCGATTTCACCAGCTGGTAAACCAGTTCGGGATCGGTGTGGGTACTGGTGGAAAGGACTGCTTTGCCACCGAGCGATGGGACGGGATCCGGGTTGCCGCGGTACATACCGCCCGGGATTTCTGTCTTCGTGAAGTAAGGCTTGTCGGCAACCAGCGCGTCAATGATCGGGCCGGTTACCGGAACAAATACCGCATCCACCGTAGTGGTCGCTTCCTGAATTGCCCCGTTGGGGTGGCCGACAAAGTAGCTCATGGCATCGATGTTGTTGTCGGTCATTGCCGCGGCTTGTTCGGCTGGCTTGAGATCGGCGACAAGGGAGAAGACCGAATGGTTCCAGTCTTTGGCATCGATGAGCTGCTCAAAGGTATCCCGCTGGCCAGAGCCGGGGTTACCGATATTGACGCGTTTGCCTTTCAGGCCGTCGAAATCGGCAATATTGGCATCTTTGCGGGCAAGGATGGTGAAGATCTCGCTTTGGAGCGAGAAGACCGAGCGGATGTCGGCCATTTTGCCTTGGGTGGCAAAAGGCGCTTGACCGTAAAAGGCTTTGTATTGGTGATCCGACTGCATGACACCGAAGTTGTACTCGCCGCTGCGGATCCCGTTTACGTTGGCCACGCCACCGCCGCTAGCCGGGGCATTGCATTTGATGCCGTGGTCACCGACGCCACGGTTGACGAAACGGCAGATGGACTGGCCGGCAACATAGTAAACGCCAGTTTGACCGCCGGTACCGATGGTAATGAACTGTTCTAAAGCGAGGCTATTCTCGCTATATGATAATGTAGAGGCGGCAGCAATAACGGCTGCAATCAGCGATATTCCTTTCATTTTCTCATTCCTGATTTATCCATAGTCGCTTGGTGGGCAGGCAGGCTTTTGCTTTATGCAGAAGCCTGCCTGTAACGGCACGCTCAATGTGCCACCTAGGTCTGTCATTGCTTTATTTTTTATGATGTTGCTTGTGTGTTGTGTTTGTCCCTGAGAGCGGGATATGTATCAGCTTGCTTGATTATGCATGTCAGTGACAGCATGTATTAACAAGCCTGTTACTGATTCACTGTAAAGGTAAAAAGAAGTTATGGATACATCGCTTTCCCATATATTGAGAAATGGCGTTATATTGTGAAAATGCGTGCAAAAGCGGGATATATTGCCTGTTTTATCGTCTGTATGGCGCTGTGCGATCGAGAATAGCGTGACATCACAAGAGATATCCTCTTTTTGGTAGCGGATTTTATGGCAATTATGGCTGATTTTTAGCTGTTTTCAGGCTCGGAATGAGGCTGTTTTAATGGGGGTATTCCTACAATAGGAGAATGTTCTGTACCTTCTCCTGTCGGTGTGAGCAATCGCTGTCAGATTGGAGCTGCTTTTTGACGAGGTTAAGTCGGGAGGATAGAGGGGCTGGTGGCAGGAAAAAGGTGAGTACCGATTATGGCTAGTAATGTGGAGCGGGCGCGGTAGACTGAACGTATATTCATTAACGGAGCCTGCCTGCTATGCCAGTATTACCCAGACATCAATCTGCCACGACTACAGCAAACAGGCGGCAGGGAACGAGTGAGCCAATGTCGGCCGAGCAGTGCCAGCAGGCGAGACTGAGCAAGGACCGCCGTTACGACGGGTTATTCTTCACCGCCGTCAAAACAACGGGGATTTATTGCCGCCCTATCTGCCCGGCTCCAGCACCGCTTGAGCGTAACGTTGAATATTTTTCGTCGGCCATTGCCGCTGCCAATGCTGGATACCGCCCCTGTTTGCGCTGCCGTCCCGACAGTGCGCCGGGCTCTCCGGCATGGCTGGGTAAAAGCACGACGTTTCGCCGTGCTCAGCGCTTGATTGATGAAGGTGCTTTGTGTTCGGGGGATTTGCCGCAGCTTGCGGCTCGGTTGGGAGTATCTGAGCGCTACCTGCGCAAGCTATTCGATACCGAGATCGGTATGTCGCCGAAAGCCTACAGCCTATATCGACAGTGCCTGCTGGCGAAAAAACTGCTGCATGAGACCCGCTTGCCGGTGACAGAAATCGCCTTGGCGTGTGGCTTCAACAGTATCCGGCGATTTAACGACAGTTTCAGGCAACATTTTGCCCTGACGCCAACAGAAGTACGTCGTCAGCGAAATAGACATCCGCTCTCTTCTGGGGCTGTCACCGTGACGTTGGCATATCGTCCCCCTTATGATTGGAGCGCGGTTAGGGATTTTTATTGCTCGCGGCTTATCGAGGGGTTGGAGTGGGTGGGCGAAAATAGCTACGGCCGCACCTTTGGCGACGGGAAGGGTAAAGGGCACTTTACCGCGGTGCACGATCCTGATAAGTCTCAGTTTAATGTGACAATCGAGCTAGATGATATTACCCAGCTGGCAGTTCTTCTTGCCAATATTCGCCGCTGTCTGGATTTGGATGCTGACTCGGCGCGTATTGAGTCATGCCTTGTGCAGGCGATGGGGGAGCCGCTTTTGTCTTCTGGAATTCGTCTGCCGGGAATTTGGAGCCCGTTTGAAGCGGGCGTGAGGGCGGTGCTCGGCCAGCAGGTATCGGTGAAGGCCGCCCGAAACTTGGTGACCAAGCTGGTTGCCATGAATCCTGACAATGAGGATGGGCGGTGCTATTTTCCATCCCCCCAACAGGTAGCTGATTGGGATTTCTCATCGCTCGGTATGCCACAGCGTAGGCGTGATACGCTAAGTATTCTGGCTCGCTTTGCTGTTGGTCATTCGCTGGATGATCCTGCCGCCCTGTTGGCATTGCCGGGGATAGGCCCGTGGACGGTAAATTACCTGCGGATGCGTGGACTGAGCGAGCCGGATATTTTCCTTGAGGGGGATCTCGGGGTGAAGAAGGCCTTGACGCAATATCCATGCGAGCCCCTTTCTGCCGCCCCTTGGCGGAGTTACCTGACTTTATATTTGTGGTCGCTGCTGGCCTGATGGCAAGTGGTGAATGTAGCGAGATAGATTCATGAGCAATCAACTTATCAATACGCCGATTGGCTGGCTGAATGTGCTGGCCAACAACAGCGCGGTGACCGAAATCGCCTTTGATGCCCCTGCCGATTTGGCCCAGAATCCCAGTCCGCTGACCCAACAGTGCTGCTTGCAGCTGGCCGAGTATTTTGCCGGCGAGCGAAGCGAATTTGAGTTGCCATTGGAGATGGCCGGAACGGCCTTTCAGAAAACGGTTTGGCAGGCTCTCAAGCAGGTTGGATACGGAGAGACTTGCTCCTATGCCGATATCGCGCGGGAAATAGGAAACCCCAAAGCAGTAAGGGCGGTGGGGGCGGCAAACGGCAAAAACCCCATACCGATCATTGTGCCCTGCCACCGGGTGATAGGCAGTTCCGGTAAGCTCACCGGATATGCTGGGGGGCTGGACATTAAAGTGTGGTTGCTTGACCATGAGAAGCAGATGGATTCGGCAAACTACTGAGCTAAGGATTGGATTATGGTGATAGAACCGATTATCAACGGCGTGATTGCCCGTTCGGCCCACCCGTATGGCTGCCAACAGGCTGTCAGGAACCAGATCGATTACGTCAAGAAGGCTGCGCCGATTATCAATGGGCCCAAGCGGGTGCTGATACTCGGGGCTTCTTCGGGATTTGGTCTGGCGTCGCGGATCGCGCTGACCTTTGGTGGGTCTGACGCTGATACCCTCGGTGTCTCGTTTGAGCGTGGCCCGAGTGACAAGGGGATCGGGACAGCGGGCTGGTATAACAATATCTTTTTCCGCCAAGAAGCTGAGCGTGCCGGACGGATCGCGACCAATATTGTGGGGGATGCCTTTTCACCGGCTGTTCGTCGTCAGGTGATTGATGCGATTCAAGCCGATTTGGGCGGGCAGGTTGACTTGGTGGTGTACAGCTTGGCGACGGGAGTACGACCAAAGCCGGAGGCGACCAATACCGCGCCAGATATGTGGCGTTCGGTGATAAAGACGCTGGGGCAGCCTGTGACAGGCCCTACCCTTAACCTCGAACGCGATACGATGGAAATGCTAACCGTAGGTACGGCTTCGGAGCAGGAGGCTGCTGAAACAGTTAAGGTTATGGGCGGTGAGGATTGGACGGATTGGATAGCCTGCCTTGCCGATGCCGGGGTATTGGCTCCGGGATGCCGAACCGTGGCCTATTCCTATGTCGGTTCCCCGCTGACTTACCCTATTTATCACCAAGGGACGTTAGGGCAAGCAAAAAAGCATCTCCATCACAGTGCTGATGAGATTAACCAGCGTTTGGCTGATATCGGCGGGCAGGCCCATGTGGCGGTCTGCAAGGCTTTGGTGACCAAGGCCAGCGTGTTTATTCCGGCATTTGCCCCGTATATTTTGGCTTTGTTCAAGGTGATGAAGGCCAAAGGGTGCCATGAGGGCTGCATTGAGCAAATGCAGCGGATGTTCGCGACCAAGTTCTACCCGGATAATGCGGTTGAGACAGATGGGGAACGCCTGATCCGCATGGATGATTGGGAGCTAGCACAGGATGTACAGCGGGAGGTAGCCGAGCTCATGGTCCAGATCAACGAGAACAATTTTGCCGAGCTGGGAGATTACGCTGGATATAAGCAGGATTTTTTGCAGTTGAATGGATTTGCCTATGACGAGGTTGATTATAGTCAGCCTGTAAGTGTCAATATATTGACGAAAATGCAGCCGTAAACTTATTTTTGTATCAAATGAAATGTATTGAATGAATATGTGCCACAGTCATGCTGTGGCATTTTTTTATCTGTCTGATCATGATTAAAACCGAGATAGTTCTGAATCGGTATTAGTTTATGAATATTACCATTATGGTGGTGGCGATAGATGGATTTTGACATTATCATTAGCCGAAATTACTACAAAAAAAGTAACTATAGCGAACGTTGTCGTGGCGTTGCATGGTGACGGTGCGTTGTTGTTTCCATTGGTTGGAAGGCAATAGTGTCGCTATGGTTCAATTATTATTGATATGCAAGTTAAAAGAAACGCTATGTCGTTATGGCGTAAGGTCGAGCTGATTATAGGGATGAATGATCAAGCGTGCCGCAGAGGGGCGGATTTCTTGCTTTGTCGTTTAACTCGTAATAAGTAGCTTTTTATGTCAGACAACATTTGTATTTCGGTGTCCGATCATCGTGGCACCTCTCATTATTTAATTAGCCGCCTTAAAAAACGTTATTTTGCATTGGCCGGGTTGTCGCTGTTTGCCGGACTCGGCATCGGTGGATACAGTGTTTATAGCCTGTATCAAGACAACCAATTGTCCCTGCAGCAGATGAGTACCCTCAGCGAGTCGCTTACCGAGGAGAATGCCACCAACCAGGCTTTGCTTGAAAAACTTTCAGAGAAGAAAGCCGAGCTCTCGATGCTTAGCGAGAGGATTGATGACGTTGAAGCTGTCTTGGGGGTTGCGGGCGTAGAAGGTGGCGCAGCGACGCTTGAGAAGAGAGTCAACAGTGCTGCGGTTAGCTCGGCAGTGCGCGGAACATTGTTTAGCTTGATCCCTAATGGCAGCCCGACACCGGGCACCCGTATGTCGTCTCAATACGGAGTTCGGATCCACCCGGTTACGGGTAAGCGCAAGCGTCATCTGGGTCTGGATTTCGCCGCTAATATCGGCACGGAAATTTTCTCACCGGCCGACGGCGTGGTGGAGGTGACCCGCCCAAGCAACAAAGGCTCGGGAAACTTCCTTAAGCTCAACCATTCATTTGGTTTTGCGACCAGTTATTCCCATATGAAGAAGTTCAATGTGAAGTCAGGTCAGTTTGTCCACAAGGGGGATCTTCTGGGCTGGACGGGTAACACTGGATTGTCGACGGGCCCCCATTTGCACTATGAGCTGCGCTTCTTGGGCCGCGCTCTTAACCCTCGTTCGTTTGTCGAGTGGACGCCGGATAATTTCGACAGCTTGTTTGAAAAGGAAAAAACGGTACAGTGGACGTCATTGCTTGATATGGTCGGCCGTGTCGTTACCATGCAGGTTAAACTGACTCAGGCGGTACAGGTCGAGGCACTGGATGCGATTGAGTCGGCTGAACCGAAAAGGGATCCGATTCAGACGGCTAAAAGCGGGGGGAGTGGCCTTAAGGCATTGCCTATGGTGGCGACCTCAAGGTTGTAATTTAATGATTGTCGGCAATCGTAGCCGCTTTGGAGATGGTATGGCACGGGAACTGTATATTGGGGTAATGTCGGGCACCAGTCTTGATGGTGTGGATGTTGCTCTGGTTGCGATGGATCAGGCGCAGAAGGTTGAACTATTGGCTTCTGTGGATTTCCCGATGCCCGATCCCCTTAAGGCAGCACTGCTGGATGTCTGTATTGGACAGCCGACAACACTCAAGCAGATAGGCGAGCTGGACCACCAGCTGGGCCAGTTATTTGCCGATGCGATACTATACCTGCTTGAAAAGACCGATGTGGCTGCGGATCAGATCACTGCGATCGGCAACCATGGCCAGACAGTTTTCCATCAGCCTGATGGCCAGTGGCCGTTTACGACCCAGTTGGGGGATGCCAACATCATCGCGGCCCGAACTGGGATCACCACTGTAGCCGATTTTCGGCGCAAGGATATGGCTCTGGGGGGGCAGGGGGCTCCTTTGGTACCGGCCTTCCACCGCTATCTGTTTGAGCAGCGTGATTCGACAACGGTGATCCTCAATATTGGTGGGATTGCCAATATTTCCGTATTGCGACCGGATATGCCGGTACTGGGTTATGACACCGGGCCCGGCAATATGCTGATGGATGCCTGGGTGTATCAGCACCTGGGCCAGAAGTATGATCAAGGTGGCGTTTTTGCTGCCAGTGGCCATGTGCAGGAGACATTGCTGGCACAGTTGATGGCCGATCCTTATCTTGCCCGCACCTATCCGAAAAGTACCGGTCGTGAGCACTACAATTTGCCGTGGCTGGAAAGCCAGATCGTACAGTATCAAAGTGCGGTTGATGAAACGCTGGCTGCGGAAGATGTTCAGGCGACTTTGTTGGCATTTACCGCCGCGACGATTGCCGAGCAGGTCCAGCTCTTTGACGAGGGACCACAACCGCAGTTATTGGTATGCGGCGGAGGGGGCAATAACCCGCAGCTGATGGCTCGCTTGGCGGCACTCTTGCCTGATTGGTCGGTGGCCAATACCCGTGATGCCGGTGTAGATCCCGATTATATGGAAGCAATGGCGTTTGCCTGGCTGGCCCGCCAGCGTATGCATGGGTTGCCGAGTAATGTTCCTGAAGTGACAGGGGCTTCTCGGCTTGCATCGCTTGGGGTTATTTACCCCGCGTAACGAAACAGGCATCTATTCCCACTGAGTTCACAGCCAATAGGATGTATGGCATCATGTCAGTGTTATTGGGCAGTGCTGCTAGCACGGTAAATGGTGGGATGATGATGGAAAATGGATCGATAAAGCAGAGGCTTATTGGAATTGGCTTGGTAGTTCTTGCCGTGAGTGCATTCAGCGTTCCATCCTTGGCGAGTGATAAGTCGTCACCCATGCTTACTGAGCCCTTGCCGAATACATCCTTACCTCAAACAACAACACCGAAACGTCAGTTGGGGCAAATTTTTATTGATGCTTCGCAATCTCAGCGCCAGACAGTTGAGTTTGTTGGCGAGGGGGCCCGGCCGGTAAGCAACAATAGGGTTGATAAATATAGTGTCTACCAAAATAAGAATACCACTGATCCTACAGAATTCGGTGGCGGTGTGAAATTCAATGCCACGGATGATTTTAGTATTTCTGTCCAAGCTGGTGGTGAGCTTGGCGATGAAAATACGGTAGATGTAGACAGCGGCTCGGTAAGTTTTGAGTTCAAGTATTAAGCGCAATTAATATTATCTAAAAATGAAAAATCGAAGGCGGTGGTTATCCCTTCGGTTTTTTTGTTTATATTGATGTTATCGTTTTATTTATGGGCAAAGCCGTTGAGCGGTATATAAGTCCAAATCATGACTGAGCCTTGATGCTTGGTACCTATCCCTGAGCCCCCATCTTTGGCTTTGGCCGTTGTAACGATATTTCAGCAACATTTCATGCGCATGTTTCATGGCATTGTTTGCCTTGTGGCATGTCTTCAACCCAAAATGTTGATGAAGCTGAGCATTGAATAGTTTGGTCGCCAAGTATTCAACATTGCTAGATGGGGCTTTTTTCTCCAGCAATTCTTTTGCAATTTCACAATTTTGGATAGTGTGGTTGCCTAGTTGATAACTCTGGGATTGGAACGTTTCCGTGCCGAGGTAATGCCCGTAGACGGGTTTGTCGTAACAAGGTTCGTTTGGTTCAGGCTTGTCTGCAATTTTGGGTTTATCGAATTGAATATTATCAACTTTAAAATACAGCGCTTGGCCTGGTTTCACAACAAAGTTCACGCAGGATCGTAGGTTGCCCTCACCGACCTTTTGGGTCTCGGCATCGGGGTTGAAGGCTTGGCTGGCTCCGATTCTATAGTTCACCGGTGAATTTGATGCTCTGACATCAAAGAAAAGTACTTCGTCGGCATAATGGTCATTATTGGTATCGACCACCCATACAGGTTGCCAGCCATAAGGAACCCCGACTTCACACAGCGTGTATGTATGGTATGGCTTTAGTTTGATTCCTGCAAAATCAATTCTGTTTGGAGGGGTGAAGGCGGAGGTATTGACGCCCGTACCAGAGAGTGTGAATTGCCAGCGGTCTTCTGTCGGGTAACCGTTGGTCAGTTTATCCAGAATGACCATACCGTTTTTGACATTGGTGTATGTACATTCAATAAGCTCGCCGGGCTCCAGCTCGATACTGACTTGGCGAGAAGCGATATCAATTTGGCTGTTTATCGCTGATGATTCTGAACAGGTAAGATTAGCCAGTGAGTAATCCGGGCCGGGATCAGTTTCTACAATGTTATAGCTGCCGGGTAATACACCATCAAAGCGTTGATACTGGCCATGATCCAGATTGAACGGATTTACATTAGGGTCAATGTCATGGGTAAATGAAAAGCCTTCGCCATATTTCGGTTTTGTTTGTTTGTGAATAATAATTGTGCCGGTTTTGGTATTGGTGAAAGAACAAAACTTGGTGGTGCCTGCATCTCGAATAACATCGACGTCAAAGTTGCAGCCGCTGCTGGATACGGGGCGCCAGCCCTCTCTGGGTGATTCCGTGATGGTATAAGTACCGTTTTGCAGTTCAAAGTTGCCGTTGGCACCTTGGAAATACTCAAAGTTTCCGGGGGAGGAATCACTGGTAACCAATGTTATGCCGTTAGCACCCGTACCAGGGCCGGAGAGAGTCATAATCCATCCGTTTTCTTCTCCTTCTGGTAAGGTAATTTTGTCAACGGCCACGAGCACGGGATCTTCCGGTACCGGTGTTGTAAAGATAAAGGCGATTTTATCCTCACAGTCGGCGCTGGTGGGATTGGCTGGCAGTGTAAGATCTGCGAGTTTGATGGTCTCGCCAGCTAAGCCGCCACAACTGGTCACGGTGGCAGTGTGCTGCTCGGGATCAAGGTTGTTGGATGTGTGTTGTTTGGTGAATATATTTTCGCTGCCGGAAAATTCAAACAGAAGCGTATCTACAATTTGATTACTGGCATTGGTTATCTCTACGGTACATTGCAAAGTATCAGGGCTCACCAAAGGCGGTACTGTCAGCTCAACATCGAGGTTAATTAATGCTGAGCGGGTAATTTGGATGGACACGGGATTATCTTGAGTACCGCTTGTGGCCTGCGAGCCATCTGACGCTGTCAATAATGCCCAATCAGATAGCGTGCCTGAAGACGTTGTCGCGATGTTCGCTGTAATTGTTTTGGTGAATTCGGCAAAACCGGCCTGTGTTTGGGTCATGGAGGTCCAAACTAAATCAGGATCAGAGGCTTCCAGTGGTGTGCCGAGGGAATAGTTGTTGCTGAATGAGCCGTCAGCACCAGCGCCGCCAAGGCTATCAACTTGGTAACTAAGGCCATTCCCGGTGATTTTTTCCGTATCGGAAATATTTGCGGTGCTGGTGTCTTGGCCGGATGGTTGGATTCCGAGCCCGTCGTTGTTCAAATCAAAACTGACTTCAGGGGTAATATCAAATGCGATCCCGGTGACCTTATCAATAAATGTCGCAACGGCCGTATCACTTAAATCACTCACTGCTCCTGGGGCATTATAGGTATGAGTGAGTATTTTTTTCTCTTGCCCTGGCAGCAGGGTCTCTTCCCCTGAGGTTACGGTATCCAAGGCGGCAATGGGGGATCCGCCCGCCGCACCGTCGGGATCGCCAAAAATGGTATCGCTGATTACAACGGCCATCTCTCGAGCGGAAGGGTTCGTCGCAAAGATATTGGTGATGACTAATACGCTATCCCCCTGCGTTGGGAGTACGCTCCACTCAACTCGAATTGTGACTTCAGCTGAATTGCTGGTGCTTGTATCACAGGTGTTTCCCAAATCGATGGTTGATGGGGTGGCTGACTTTGTAACATTCCATACCTGCCCGCCTCCTCGAGTCGCCGTCATGTCTTTACGTATTCCGGCTGCGACAAGCTCTCTTACAGAAATGGGTACCGTTTTCTTTCCTTGCTGAAAGTCTTCGGATTCAAACATATAGGCTTGTAAGGATGAACCTGAAAATTGGTTGGCCCCGATAGCTATTCGATTGGCCCAGTCAATCACACAGGTCGTATTTGCTGCCTGGGTAATGGTTAACTGGCGGTAAATAACCGAGTCAATCCCTCCTGTTACCGTACCGCTGCTATCAATGGATTGAGCGCCAACGGTGACCGAGCAGGAAGCATCTGAAAAAACATTCAAGGTATCGGGCGATTGGATAATTTGCACATCGGCAATCTGATCATAACCAATGACACCGCCACTATCAGCATTATCAGCGGCAATAATGACATCATAGGTGATAGCGCCGGAACTGTTGCCGTTGGTCGCTATTAATCGGTGAGGAACCAGATCAAGCTCATTCCAGCCTTTGCCCAAGTTACCTGTGGTATAAGGCGTGTCGTTGCCTCCCAGGCTTGAGGGATCCTGACAGGTGAAGTTTCCATCGGTATTGGGCAGTGTATTGCCAGAGGGAAGCAGTGGAATATTTCCGCCATTGTTACAGCCCTCAAGCCGAAACTGTACGGTATTTGGGGCTGGTACAAATGCAGCTAGAGCCTTCCCAATGGATAAGTTGAACAGAAGAACGAAACCTAGCGCATGTATCATATTGTATCGTTGAAAATACCTTACCATGAGGTGGCTCCTATCCATTGTTGTCATATTTATTTGTCTCAAGAGCAACGGGTCTTATGAGAATGCTTTTATGAGTAGATTAGGCGTGAAGAACCGTTACGGAGAGCCAATAACGTGAAACTCAATAAGATGAGACTGGATAGTTGGATCTGAGACGACGGGTTTACTTGTACAGGGGCGAGACAGAGGTAATTAACAGTGCTGGTTATGTGTTTGCCGACAAATTTTATACTTGCGTATAACTGATTTAGATATGAAGAGAGAAAGCCTTCGCTGGTTTATGGCGCCGTAGTCTATCAGAGTGTAGATAGACTCACACTGAATGATGAATTAAAAATAATAAACGCAACATATAAAATGAGAGTTCACAGGATTTTGTTGTGGGTGTGATTTTATTTTTGTGTCTGTTATGACTTGTATTTTTCAGTGTTTATATTGGTTATATTAAAATGGAATTTAATGTCGTTATTAAATAATTGACTTAATTCTATTTACACATCATTTTTTGTTAGGCTATTATTGAAGTTGTTAAACAGACGGGAGAGTTATATGAAGGTGTTTTTAGTATCATTAGCTGCGCTGTTTTTGTTCGGGTGTTCAACGCCAGAAATTTATAACAACTCATATCAGCCTGATGCTGATCAGATGGAAAAACATGATAATCGTTCATTGCAGCGTGAAAAACATTAGCTGCTCGCAACTTGCTAAACGCTTGCCAACCGATAAAAGCTAGTCTTAACACACTGGCTTTTATCTTTTTCATCAATGCCTTCCCTTCTTACTCTAGGGCTTTTTACGGGCTGTTAGCTGTTAGGAGCCATTTAAACATGGTACTTAGCTCTAGATTTCCCGAGATAATGTAGGGTTATCCCATCTATTACAAAATTAATAGGTAAAAATAATTTATTCCTCCAAAGAGTGCTTGGCTTAATTTTCTTATTAGGTTTGGGATTTTTACATTATCGCTATTCCTTTTGCGTTATTTGTTGGTTGTTTTATATTTCAAAACAACAGATAAGGTAACCATTAGTTATGATTTAAATCATGTGACTAATATATAATCTATTTTTGAATGATTTATCTGTTATATCGTGATATTGAAGTTTAATAAAATGTATTCGATTACAATCATGTCGCAGTGAAAAAATGCTTTTATTTTTTTGTTTGCCGAAAAAGTGTGATCCACCGAATAGTTATTAGTTATGCCCACATTATTATTGCCACGCTTTTTTAATCGTAGTCACGATTATTATTGACGTTAATGAATTGGTCGAATCCCATTGTTTGGGGCAAAGGTAAATAACAATGAATAAAAAATTATTAGCAGTGGCAGTTGCCGGACTATTTGTGGGTGGCACAGTACAAGCCGCTACTATTTATAAAAATGATAATGGCGATAACATTAAAGTATACGGTGGTGCAGAAGTTGGTGGCACGATTGTTTCTGATACAGACAAAACGCCAATGGGACCAGATACTACGTATGTAGACCAATCATTTGCCACTATTGGCCTGAAGGGTCAAACCGGTGATTTTTACGCCAAGTTTGAAATTGATGCCGAGCGTGAGCACTGGCTACCAGATAACCACCTGCGTTTGGTTATCGACAAAGTCATGGTGGGTTACAACTTTACTGACAATCATGCCATGGAATTTGGCCGTACCGATACCGCTTACGACAAAGTGGATGCATTTGGTGACGTGACCAACGAATTGGGTTTGGGTATCTCTGAAGCGGGTGATCAGGACAACACGATTCGCTATATCGGTAAATTCGGCAAGGTTAAGATGTCGGTTTCCCACTCTCTGGAAGGCTGGGATGGTGATACCAAAGACGGTGAACCGGTGAAGTACAGCTACATTACTGACTCGCTATACGGTGCAGTGACCAATGGTTTCATTGGTTACTACGGTGATGCTTTTACGGTGATCGCCGGTGCAGAGGTTGGGGATGAGACAGAAATTTACTCTCTTCATGCAGAAGCAAACTTCGGCAACGTGATGCTCGGTGGTTTGGTATTTGATGAAACCAAGAACTTCAACGGTGGTGCTGACAAAAACGAATTCGGCGTCAACCTTGGTGGTAAGTACGCATTGTCAGAGCAGTTGAGCCTGCTGGCCAGCATCAACTACGCCGATGTTGACGGCGACACGGATTCCTCAATCTACGGTGTTATTGGTACTGAATATATGTACGCCAAGAACCTGAAGCTGGCTGCCGAAGTCGCTATCGGTGATGTGCTTGAAGGCGAAGATAAAATGGATTCTGGAGCGCTGGCATTCGTTAAGGCTTACTACTGGTTCTAATGTGACAGTTTGATTCTGCCTCAGGGTTTCTCGGTTTACTGCCTCCGGGAAGCCCTTTTTTATACCTACCCGAGGTTCACAATGAAAATTAAGAATATTGCCCTTACCCTGTTGGCCGGTGCTGTTGCTGCCGGGTGTTCTGCCCTTGATATGTCTACTGCCCAAGGTTGGGAAAAGGACAAGGAATACAGCATTACTATTTTGCATACCAATGATAACCACGGTAACTTTTGGCACAACCGCAATGGCGAACTGGGGATGCCTGCCCGTGCGACGTTGATCAACCAAATCCGCGAGGAAGTAAAGGCCGAGGGAGGCTCGCTTCTTCTGTTATCTGGTGGCGATATCAATACCGGTGTGCCGGAGTCAGACTTGCAGGACGCCGAGCCTGATTTTATCGGCATGAATATGATTGGTTATGATGCCATGGCAGTGGGCAACCACGAATTCGATAACCCGCTTGATGTACTGGCCAAGCAGGTTGAGTGGGCTGACTTCCCGTTCCTTGCTGCCAATATCTACAAAGATGGCAAGCGGATGTTTGCGCCGTACAAGATCTTCGATAAGCAGGGAGTCAAAATTGCGGTTATCGGTCTGACCACCGAAGACACCGCCAAAATTGGTAATCCTGAATACATTGCCGAAGTCACCTTCACAGATCCTAAAGTTGAAGCGAAGAAAGTGATCGCGGAACTCAAGGCAGAGCACAATCCTGATGTGATTATCGCCGCGACCCACATGGGCCATTACCAAGATGGTAACCACGGTTCGAATGCGCCGGGTGATGTACTGCTTGCCCGCTACGTGAATGAAGGCGATCTGGATATGATCGTCGGCGGCCACTCGCAGGAGCCCGTATGTATGGAAGGCCCGAATCGCTATGCCAAATTCAAGGCGGGCGACAAGTGTGTGCCGGATGTACAGAACGGTACAACTATCGTTCAGGCCCATGAGTGGGGGAAGTACGTCGGCCGCGCTGACTATACCTTCAAAAACGGCGAGTTTACGCTGGCATCGTATGAGCTGATCCCGGTTAACCTGAAGAAGAAAGTGAAGACGGCTGATGGCAAGAAGGTTCGAGTATTCATCCAAGATGAAATTGCGCAGGATCAGTCTGTTTACACTACCTTGAAACCATTCAAGGAAAAGGGCGAAGCGGCATTGGATATTGTGATTGGCAAGACCAATGGTGATCTGCAAGGCGAGCGCAGTATTGTGCGCAACAACCAGACTAACCTCGGCCGTTTGATTGCCATGTCTCACATGGAACGTGCCAAGGCAGATTTCGCCGTGATGAACTCGGGCGGCGTGCGGGCATCGATTGCTGGCGGTAATGTGACCTATAAGGATGTATTAACGGTACAGCCATTTGGCAACATCATTACTTACGTTGATATGACGGGGGCTGAAATTCAGGATTACCTGAATGTAGTCGGCACCAAGAGCAAAGACTCCGGTGCCTATGCGCAGTTTGCCGGTGTGACCATGACCGTTGCCGGTGACAAGGTGACCGATGTGAAGATCGGCGGCAAGGCGCTAGATTCTGAGAAGATTTACCGCTTCACCGTACCTTCTTTCAATGCCGCTGGCGGTGATGGCTATCCGAAGATCAGCACGCACCCTGCCTATGTCAACACCGGCTATGTGGATGCAGAGGTACTGAAAGAGTTTATTACCTCGCACTCACCGATTGATGTGAACAAGTTTGAACCAAAAGGTGAGATTGTTTACAAGTAATCTCCAATCTTGAACTCCACTAAAGCCGCCTCTATTGAGGCGGCTTTTTTATCGGCATGGCTGGCGGGGTTCAACGATAGTGGCGCGAGGACTTAGTTGCCGTTGTGGATTGTATCGATGAGACGCAGGAACATCCTGCTGGCCGTATCGATTAACGGATCGGGGAAGTCAAAATCCGGATTGTGCAATTCGGGGTGGCTCTCGCCGCTGCCGAGGCAGAACATATTGCCCGGCCAGGTTGCAAGAAATTCCGCCATGTCTTCCGACCAGCGCATCGGCTCTTCTAAAACGACGGTTTTTAGGCCGAGCTCCTGTGCGGCAGCCAATACCTGTTCGGTTTGGGGGGCAGCGTTGACGACTGCGCGGAATGACTCCTGCCAGTTGAGCGTCGACTCGAGCTGGTGCTGTTCGCATTGATGCTTGAGCTCCGCCGTAATTGCCCTTTGCATCGCCGCCAAGGTATCGGTTTCCTCACTGCGCAGCGTGGCCTCGATTTTCGCGTATCCCGGCGAGGTTCCGAATGCGGATTCGCCCAGCTTGGCATGAACCACTGTGACAAGGGAAAACACGGGGGAGAATTGCTTGGGGAGCTGCTGGAGGAAGGAGATCAGCGCCACCATCGCCTGGGTGGGATTAATACCGTTTTCCGGCCGGGCGGCATGGGAGGTTTTGCCGATAAGCTCAATGGATACCCCAGTCGAGGCGCAGGCGAAATTGCCCGGTTTGGTGATCACGCTGTGGCGTGGGTAACCGGGCAAATTGTGGTAGGCAAAAGCCTGATCTACCTGCTGCTCGGCCAGCCAGCGGTTGCCGATCATATCGGCAGCACCTGTGCCCGTTTCCTCGGCTGGTTGGAACAATAGCAACACACGACCTGACGAGGGCGGGGTTAGGCTCAACTGGTGGGCGACGGTCATCAGGCTGGCGGTATGGCCATCATGGCCACAGGCATGCATCACGCCGCAGTGGCAAGATATATGGTCGTGGCTGGCTGTCTCCTCGATGGGTAAGGCGTCGAAGTCAGCCCTTAGCAGGGTTGTGGAACCCGGTTTGCCGCTGTTTATTTCGCATACGATCCCCACGCCATTGCTGGCGGTTACTGCTGTTTTGGGTGATAGGCCGAATGCCTGTAGCTGGCGGGCAATGGCATTGGCTGTGCTGTGTTCTTGCCCTGAGAGTTCGGGAAATCGATGGAGTTGCTGGCGAAACAGAACCGGATCGAACTGTGAGGTTGATTGTGGAAGGAATGACATGATGAAACCTTTGATAATACGGATCAAAGGGTTAGCTTACGCCGATGTTGAGTTTCAGAGTGTGAGTTAAATCGCGCTAGCTAGATACGCTGCGTTCTTTATATACGTGCTGGGTAGTATATAAAAAACGCAGGTGTATCGTGGGTAGAAGCTGCTATTGATCTTTTTCAGTAGTCGAAGAATGACGGATGGTTACGGCGGATAACGTTAAACATGACTTTGACTATTTCCTCGCGAAGTTCCGCCGGAACGCCGTCCATCGCCGCTTCTAGTTCTTCGTCGATGATAGGGGTGAGTTCATCGTGAACTTTCTTGCCATAGACGGTCAGGTACAGGCGCTTGGCATTTTTGTGGTTGGGATCAGAGGACGAGGCGATGAATTCATTACGTTGGGCGTGTTTGATCAGGCTGGAAATGGTGCCTTTGCTGCGCATCATCCGCTCAGCCAATACGGACGGCCGCAGTCCATCTTCATAGTTGAGTTCCATCAACATCAATAATTGTTCGATATTGATCTTGTCGTTTTTCTCGGCAATGCGGTGCGCCATGTTGTTCTGGATCAGACGGGTTGCGATCCAACTTGCACCAGCAGCAGTCTTATATGGTGGTAGTTTGCTAGACATAGGGTATTCCTTAATTGTAAATCCAGCATCTTGAGGTTGCGTGGATATATTTCTTGATAATAGCTTAAGGTTCTATGTCTAATCTACCAGAACGGCTTGTTTGGGAGAATAATGCGGTCTTGGGCCATCATATATGCTGGTGCAAAAAAAAGCGCCGAAGAGGACAGGACCTCTCGGCGCAAACAGTGTTAAGCCAACGGATATTGTTATTAATCTATTAGAATCGGTAGTTGATACCGACTTTGAATTGGTTGTCGATATCGCTGCTCTTGCCTTCTAGAGTCTTCACCGTGTATTGGGCGTAAGGGATGAAATTGCCAGCCTTGGTAAACGCGGCCTTGAACTCGTAATCGTCAGCCTTGTATTTTTGCTTACCGATCGCTTTGTCTAGTGCATCGTGGTTGATCTTTACTTCACCTTGCTTGTGAACCCAGTTGGCCGAAAGGTCGACGAAGTCGAAGCTGTAGCCAAGGGTCAGGTCGGTACGATGAACACGGTCTGATGGGCTGGTACCGCCAAGAGTTTCATCGGTGATGCGTTTTCCTTTGCTGACGGCGACCAATTTTGCATCATCCTTGCGCATGTCATAGCGGTAGCGGGCCGCTACCGAGAAGCCGTTATCAAAGTCGTAACCTGTCTTTAGGCCAACCTTAAAGGTATTGCCGGTTTCATACTCGCCACGAAGGTGGGTCACTCCACCTTCAAGTGGGTCTGGGTTTGCGATTGTTTCCATTACCTTGCCTTTATGGGGCATGGTGTAGGCTAGCTGTGGCTCAACATAAAAGCCGGTAGTGATATCAAAGCGCCATGCTGCGGCAACCGTCCCTTCCTTGAGTTCTTTGAGGCCATCCTTGAAGACTAATTCCCCACCAAATTTCAAGCCATTGTCAAAACCGTAGCCAGCTTTTAGCTCTGTCTCGCTATTGGATATCTGAGAGATATCGAGTGAGGTATTGGCCATGGCTGGGATAGATAGAGTGGCAAGAATTGAGATGGCTAGTAATTTCTTCATTGTAATACCTATATGTGTTTATGAGCTAAATGGTTCGATGTGGAATATATTGGTTTGATGTCGAATGATCAAGTTTTGATCAGTGTTAATCCATCTTTGTTCAGCGTTCGTTCATTATTGGTAGGTGTGTATTCTTAATGATTTAAATGCAATTCGGTGTAATGTGTTGAATTGAAAGTGGTTTGCTTGCTGGGTGTCATGCTGGCTGAAAAACGCTCTTGAATGCCAATATGTTTGATGTAAAATTATTTGCCGCAAAGTGAGTGCTTTGAAGATGTATAGGGCGCAAATGTTTAACGTTGAAATTAGTGGCGGGTATTTATGAAAGCAGGTTTGGTCTCTTTGACGGTTGCAGCATCATTAGTGACGGCTGGCGTGCAGGCTAATGCCATTACAGATTCGGTAGATGATTCGATGGTGGTTGCCGGTGATGCCATACAGATATTGCTGCCGGCAACAGGCTTGTTCGCGGCTTGGATGCATGATGATGCAGAAGGGGCTAAGCAGCTTGCATACTCTACGCTGAGTGCTCAATTAGCTATACATGGCTTAAAGAAAGGTGTCGGTCGCCGCCGTCCCAATGACAGCAGTTGGAACTCATTTCCATCAGGCCATACTGGCGCGGCTTTTTCTGGGGCGGCATTTTTACAGTCTCGTTATGGTTCTGCATGGGGGAGCCCCGCTTATGCTGCTGCGACCTTTGTGGGCTACAGCCGAATGCATGGCAACCGCCATTTTGCCGGTGATGTGATTGCGGGGGCGGGCATTGCGTTTTTGACCAACCAGTATTTCGTTTCACCCCACCGGGCCGATGGTGTCTATTTCAATGCTATGCCAACCGCTGATGGATTTGCCGTGGGGATGACGGTCACCAATCAGGCTTTTGAGCCCACTGGCGGCAAGGGATCTCGTGCCGTAATGCAACATCAAGGGGCCAAGAAGAACCGATTCGAGCTGGGAATGGGATTTAACTTGGCCGATTCAGCCGGTCATTTTGGCGCTCGCTCTTATCTCGAAGGGACGGGGGCGGTTGATAAGTACCAGCCTTTTGCTTATATCAATTACCAGAGGGACTTGGATAACGGTAATTTTCTTGAGCTGGAGTTCAACCCCAATGAGACCCGGAGACGTGGTGAGGTAAGCCGGAATTTTTCGCTGGATGGGCACGAATACAAAACAGGGGAGGATATTTATGCTCAGTTCCGTCACTGGATGCTGGGGGCCAGCTTATACAAGAACGTTTATGACGGAGATGCCCTGAAAATGGATGTTGGTTTAGGCGGTTATCTGCATATGGTCAGCGTCGGGGTCGACAAGGAACAAGGGGGGCAGTACGCCGACAGTACAACGTGGTCTTTCCTACCCAGCCTGACAGCCCAGACAAGGTATATGTTGACGGATGATTTATATCTGTCGGGGTCGGGTCAGGCCCAATATTGGGATGATAACAGTTATTTCAATGTAGATGCCGGTGTGGGGTACCAACTGTCCCCCAATTGGGAGGCAGGCCTGAAATACACCTATATCAAGTCAAAATTGGACAATAACCTAGTTGATAAGACCAATTATGATGGTCGTTCGATAGTCCTTTCTATTTCGACCCGATTTTGATTGCGAAAAGATAATGGCGGCCGCGTGGCTTTAAGAGGTAACGGCCCTGCCTGTTTTGGCGTTAGGGCCGAATGCCAAGCCTGATGTTAGTTATCGTCTGCCGAACGGCGAGTGTTGACCAGCTTTTCACCCTGCTTGTCGGCATCTGACCAGAAGTTGATATTGAACTGGGCATCGTCGCTCAGTTCGATTCGGTGCCAGTATTGCGGAGGGCTGGTCGCGAACTGACCGGCATTGATGACGACGCGAGCTTCTGGTTCGGTGCTGGTTTCATCGGCAAAACCGTAATAGATGACGGTGCCTTCCATGACACATAACTGGCCGAAGACACCGGCAGCGGTATTGTGATGGCTGAGTAATGCCGCCGGAACATTTTGTTTGGTGAAAAACGGTGTCGAACGCTGGATAGTCCAATGGGCTGGAATACGTTGGTGGCTCATGGGTCTTTCCTCTCTGTAGTCATAGTGTGTCGAATCAATGAGATTGCGATGAGTGATGCCAGATCTCTGGGTCACTGGCACCGTGTGCGGATCGCTATATCAGTCTCTGTTGGTTTTAGTGTGCGGTAGACATCAGCTCTCGCAGTAGCGGGAATGCTTGGTTTGTCTGCTGACCGGTGACGATAAAACCGAGCAAGGTGTCATGTTCACCGTAGGCTTTGGCTTGAATACCGCTATCACCAATATCCATATTCCACCGTTTGACCTCGGTTGTGGTATTGCCGCCGATTTGGATCGGGTAGCTCGGTGTTTTCACCTTCACTATCATCGGCGGGAAGTGTGCCGCTGTTTGTTGGCCCAATAGGGTTTTGGCCAGTGCCGAGGCACTCAGTACGATGGGCTGGAGATAAGCCATAACCACACCGTCGATTTCAGCCCCATCGCCAAGGGCGTAAATATCCGTTACCGAGCTTTGCAAGTAGCGGTCGACACAGATCCCCCGGTTGGTTTTGAGCCCGGCTGCCTTGGCAAGGCCAATATTGGGTCTTAAGCCCGCAGCAACAATAACGGCATCAGCATGGATGGCCGAGCCTGTGTTGGTGGTGGCAATGAGTCGGCCTTGTTGGCTGCCGGGTTCGCTGTAGTCAAGGGCTGTGATATGGCTGCCGGTGTAAATGCGCACGCCGCTTTCACTGAGTTGGTCAGCCAGTTCGGTCGCAACATAGCGGTTTAGCTGGCTTCCCATTAGCGTGCGCCCCGGTTCGACAAGGGTGATTGTCTTGCCGGTTGCTGCCAGATCGGCCGCAAGTTCGGTGCCGATCAGCCCCCCGCCGATAATCAGTACCTCTTTGGCTTGGTCGATAGCAGCCTGGTGATGGGCGAAATCGTCAAGACAGTTGATCGTGTGCACCTTATTGGCTGCATTGCCCGCCATTGGCGGTACAAACGGGCTTGCTCCGGTGGCGAGCACAAGCTTGCTATAACGGTACTGCTCGCCGTTGGCGGTGATTTCGTTACGCTGGGTGTCGATAGCCGTGACGCGATGGTGGGCGTATAGGCTGATCTGGTTCTGGGCGGCGAATTCGGGACCGCGCAGTGTGATCAGATCCTCGACACTTTGCTGTTTCGAGAAGGCATGGCTCAAATCAGGTTTGTTGTAGTCATGGCCTGCATCTTGGGTAAACACGGCGATCGGTGTTTCCGTGTTGGCTCGGCGCAGGGTTTTTACCAGTTGGTAAGCGGCAAAGCCGCTACCGATTATGATAATAGGCGCGTTCATCATGCCACCTCGCTGCGCGGGTGGGCGATAAACACATCTTTGCCGAGATGGCACTCAGGGCAAAGGAAGTAGTCAGGTACTGCAGTCCATGGTGTGCCCGGTTCAACGCCTTGGTTGGGTTCGCCTAGCATCGGGTCGTATACCCAGTTGCAGACACTGCAAATCATGCACTGGCAATCGTCGCCATGCTCATCATGGTGGTTTTCGGCCGGTTGCTGGGTAGCCGCTGGGGCAATTGGGGCAACGGGGTCAATGGCTGCAGTTAGTGTCGCGGGCTCCGCTGCTTGAGGCCGTGGCGACAGGGCGGGTGCTGATAGGGGCGTCACCGCAAGGTCGTGCAGCGCCCACTGCTTGGCAATATACTGGCCGTGTTCGCGGCAAAGGCGCATTGCCAGTCCGTCTGGTCGCCATTTGGTTTTCAGGCTGACGGTGGTTTCGAAACCGGCATCGGTCAAGCGGGCATGGATCCGGTCGACAGCGCCGCCGTTCCAGCCGTAGCTGCCGAAAGCCCCGGCTTTTTTATCTTTGAATCGCAAGCCGGTAATCTCCTCCAGCATACCTGCGATTTTCGGCATCATCACATTGTTCATGGTCGACGAGCCGACCAAGATTCCCTTGGAGCGGAAGACATTGGCGAGGATGTCGTTTTTGTCATGGCGCGAAACATTGAACACCTTCACGGCAACCCCCGGATCTACATCGTGGATGCCTTGGGCAATCGCATCGGCCATCATTCGGGTGTTGTTTGACATCGTGTCGTAGAAAATAGTGATCCGATCTTCTTGGTAGTTGCCTGCCCACTCGAGGTACTTTTCGATGATTTGTACCGGGTTGTCACGCCATACGATACCGTGTGAGGTGGCGATCATATCGACGGGCAAATTGAAGCTGAGCACTTCTTGGATCTTGGCGGTGACGAGCCCGCTGAACGGTGTCAGGATATTGGAATAGTAGCGCAGGCACTGATCCATCAGCTCGTTCTGGTCAACCTCGTCGTTGAACAGGTGCTCGTCGCAGTAGTGCTGGCCGAAGGCATCGTTGCTGAACAGTACCGCATCGCCGGTTAGGTAGGTCATCATGCTGTCTGGCCAATGCAACATCGGTGCCTCGACGAACACGAGTTGCTTGCCATTGCCGATATCGAGGCTCTCGCCGGTTTTTACCGGGCGGAAGTCCCACTCAGGGTGGTGGTGATGGCCGACGATGGAATCAATGGCATTTTCGGTGCAGTAAATCGGCGTGCCGGGGATTTTTTCCATCAGGGCCGATAGTGCCCCTGAGTGGTCTTCTTCGGCATGGTTGATAACAATGAAGTCGATGCTGGCTAGGTCGATTTCCATTTCAAGGTTTTGGATGAATTGTTTGCTGAAGCGGTGGTCTACGGTATCGATCAGCACAGTTTTTTCTTCGCGGATCAGGTAGCTGTTGTAGCTGGTGCCGCGTGTCATTTTGAATTCGGTGCCGTGGAAATCTTGTACTTCCCAGTCGCGTTGGCCAACCCAGTGGATGTTGTTTTTTACATGGATGCTCATGGCTATACCCTTAATGCGTTAACTGAGGTCATTGAATCAATGACGAAATAAAATTTAGATGTTTCAGTAATTGCATGGGCTATGCCAACTTTTTATCTTATTGTTTAATAATGGGTTATTTTTAATTCTTGTTTTTTGTTGTCGTTTTGACAATGTTATTTGTATTGTCTTTTTGATACTGTTGTTGTCAATGTGACATTCTCTGAGTGGGCATAATGGGGATAAAAGAGGGTGAAAAAGTGCAACAAGTGAGTAAAGAATGGGTTCGGGTCGCGTTGGATTTGGCCTCGGGAATGTCGAACCAAGATCGTTTCGAGAGGCTATTGTATGCGGTGCGCATGAGCGTGCGGTGCGATGCCTCGGCCTTGCTGACCTATCATGACCAGCATTTTATTCCACTTGCCACTAACGGGTTGGCCCCGGATGTGATGGGGCGGCGGTTTGCGTTGTCTCAGCATCCCCGTCTGGAGGCCATAGCCCGTGCGGGGGATATTGTCCGTTTTCCGGCCGATAGCCAGTTGCCTGATCCTTATGATGGCTTGATCCCCCATCATAGCGGGGATCTCAAGGTGCACTCCTGTATGGGGTTGCCCTTGGTGTTTGATGATCGTTTGATTGGCGCAATCACCATTGATGCGTTGGATCCGGCCCAGTTTGATCAGATGGATGATGAGGATCTGCGGATCATCAGTGCGTTGGCGGCCAGTAGTTTGAATACGGCCCTGCTGATGGACAGGCTTGAACGGGTGGCGGCGGTGACGCCCGAACCCGGATTGGCGATGGCAGGGGATACCTCAGCCATTATCGGCCAGTCAGAAACGATGGAGCAGATGAAAGCGCATATCGCCGCTGTGGCAGATACTGATTTGTCGGTATTGGTGATGGGCGAGACCGGGGTCGGCAAAGAGCTGGTGGCACAGGCGGTACATGCCCAGTCAGCCAGAGCGGCAAAAAAATTGGTTTACCTCAACTGTGCCGCACTGCCTGAGTCCGTGGCCGAGAGCGAGTTGTTCGGCCATGTCAAAGGGGCGTTTACCGGGGCGATCAGTAACCGACAGGGTAAATTTGAGCTGGCCGACGGTGGTACTCTGTTTTTGGATGAGGTGGGCGAGCTGTCATTGGCGTTGCAGGCGAAATTGCTGCGGGCTCTCCAGTACGGCGATATCCAGCGGGTGGGGGATGACCGCCATATCAAGGTGAACGTCCGGATTGTGGCGGCGACCAATCGCCAGATGCACGAAGAGGTGGCCGAAGGGCGGTTTCGAGCCGATCTGTATCACCGCCTGAGTGTGTTTCCGATTTTTGTGCCGCCCCTGCGTGAACGCGGGCAGGATATCACGGTGTTGGCGGGCTTTTTTGCCGAGCGATGCAGGGCCAAGCTCGGGGCGAGCGTGATCCGTTTTTCGCCGGATGTCATGACATTGCTCCAGACCTATTCATGGCCGGGCAATGTCCGCGAGCTGGAACATGCTATTCACCGGGCGGCGGTATTGGCTCGCGCCGATGCGACCCAAGATGAGCTGGTTCTGCAACCGTCTCATTTTGGCCAGTTGTCGCTGGTGCGTAGTGAACCGGCGGGCTCGGCGGCGCACGGTATCACCCCCATGATGACAGGGGTGGCAGACGTGGCTGGGGGAACGGCAGTGCCAGCGGCGGCCGAGATGGGACTGAAAGCGGCGACGGAGCAGTTTCAGATCAAAATGATCGAGCAGGCCATCACCGCTAACGGCGGTAAGCTCAGCGCCGCTGCCCGTCAGTTGGGTCTTGATGCCGGTAATCTTCACCGGCTAATGAAGCGGCTTGGCCTGAAATGATGCTGGTGATCACCTTGATAGCGCGGTACTCAGTGTTGCTGTAGCTGTTTAATCGCGCCAATCAGGGCGTTTATGCCTGTTTCGACTTTGCTGCGCGGGCAGCCGACATTCAGCCGGACATATCCGATCCCCTCCGGGCCATAGGTATCGCCGCGCATGATCGCCACTTTGTAGTCGTTGATCAGTATCTGCTGGAGGGCATCCATATCGATATGCAGCGGGTTGAGATCAATCCACGCCAGATAGGTGCCTTCCGGGAGCTGGTAGTTGACAGCCGGGCAGTGTTGATTGAGCTGTTCGGCAACAAAGCTCAGGTTTTGGTGTAGGTATGTTTTAAGTGCATCGAGCCACTCGCTACCGTCACGGTATGCCGATATATGCGCGATAACCCCGAGGATAGACGGCGACGACAAGCCATGGGCGGCTTTTAGCTGAGTCAGGTAATCAGCTCTGGCTTCTGGATCGGCGATGATGGCATAAGCGCCGGTCAGTGCCGGGATATTGAAGGACTTTGAACCCGAGCTGACGATGGCCCAATGGGGGGTGGTTGCCACCTGCGACCAAGGTATGTAGCGCTTGAATGCCATATCCATGTGAATATCGTCTGAAATCACTTTCACACCGTGCTGGTGGCAGATGCGTGCCATCTGCACCAGTTCCTCTTCGCGCCATACCCGTCCGGTTGGGTTATGTGGGCTGCACAGTAGTAGCACTTTGCATTCCGGACGGGCTGCTTGTTCTTCGAATTGTTCCCAGTCGATGGCGTAGCTGCCGTTTGCAGTTTTCAGCAGCGGGCTGGCAAACAACTCGCGCTGGTTGGCCGTTAGCATATTGCCGAAGGCATCGTAGGCCGGGGTGTGGATCAGCACCCCGTCACCTGGCTGGGTCCATAGGTTCACAAGCTGCGAGATGATGTAAATCACCGAAGGGCCGTAAACAACGGCCTCCTGATCCAGCGTGGCTTGGTAGCGCTGGGCGAACCACCCGGTAATCGCCTGTTTGAAATCATTATGGTTCCAGCGGCTATAGCCGAGTACGCCGTGGCCTAAACGATTCTGCAATGCATCAATGATGCAAGGGGCCGTTTCGAAATCCATATCGGAAATGGTGAACGGCAGCAAGTCGGCTGCACCGAAGCGATCCTGAACATAATCCCACTGGGTACAGTAGGTACCGTATCGGTTAACCGGTGTGGAAAAATCAAACATAACAACCTCTGATGACGTAGTGCCGATCCGCGTGGGTTTTGAACATGGCTGCTCGGGTATGAACGGCTCGGCATTGAACTGTGTTGGAATACCTATCGATAGCATTGGGCATTTGGGTAACTGCCCAGTGCTATCGGTGGTGGAAAACGGGAAGCCGAGGCTTCCCGTTTGTTTTTTTAGTGGTGTTGCGGTGTTACGCTGGCAGCAGGCTCTGTATTTCGTTTTTCACCAGGTGAACCTGTGGCCCAATCACGACTTGCAGGTTGTGCTCATCAAGTTTTACCACACCCAGCGCACCGTTGGCTTTGAGTACCGCATCATTGACCAGTGACATGTCCTTGACTGACATCCGCAGGCGGGTGATGCAGTTATCAAGGGCAAGGATGTTATCGGCTCCGCCCAGTGCTTCTAGGATGATGTCGCCTTTGTAGCCAGTGGTTTTCTCGCCAGCCACAGCTGCTGCGATTTGCTCGGCTGTTTCAACTTCGCGGCCCGGTGTTTTCAGGTTGAAGCGGGTAATGGCGAAGCGGAAGACGAAGTAGTACACCGCAAACCAGATACTTGCGACAACAGGTACCAGATACCACTTGGTTGCTGTGCCTTGCAGGATACCGAAGATGAAGAAGTCGATGATATTGCCGTCGGTGTTGCCGATGGTCACATCCAGTAGGCCCATTACCATGAAGCCCAGACCCGTTAGGATAGCGTGGACGAAGTACAGAACCGGAGCGACGAACAGGAACAGGAACTCTAGTGGTTCGGTGATACCGCCTACCACACAGGCTACTACGCCAGACAGTAGCAGTGCCTTGACCTTACCGCGGTTTTCCGGGCGAGAGCAGTGGTACATCGCCAGTGCCGCACCTGGTAGGCCGCCGAGGAATGCCGGCATCTTGCCTTGTGACAGGAAGGCGGTCGCTGATGGGGTAAAGCCATTGGTGGTTGAACATGACAGTTCGGCGTAGAAGATGTTGAGCGCGCCGCTGACGGTGTTGCCACAGACATCGAGTGTGCCGCCGGCTTCGGTAAAGCGGATAAGGGCAACCAGAATATGGTGCAGACCGAATGGTAGCAGTAGTCGCTCGCCCGCGCCGAACAGGAATGGGCCGAACGGGCCTGCATGGGAAATCGCTGAGCCAACGCCGTTGATGCCAGCAGCGAAGTAAGGCCAGATAAGCGGTACGGCAAGGCCGACCAAACCTAGCACTACGGTTGTAATGATCGGTACGAAACGGGCACCGCCGAAGAACGCCAGAGCATCAGGCATCTTGTAGGTGTAGAAGCGGGCATGCAGCTTGGCAACGATAATACCGACGATCACCGCACCCAAAATACCGGTATCAATCGACTGAGTACCGAGGATGGATTTCACGCCATAGGCGGCTTCCTGCTCGGCATTGCCCAGCACGCCAGCCACCGTGAGGTAGAAGTTTATCGACAGGTTGAGGGCGGCGTAGCCCACGAAGCCGGCAAAGGCCGCGACCCCTTTCTCTTCACGCGCCAGACCAAGAGGGATCGCGACGGCAAACATGAGTGGCAGGTAGATGAAGGCGACCAGACCGATTTTGGTCATCCACATGAAAAGCATCTGCAGCGGCATGATGTCCAAGAACGGCATGCTTTCTTTGACGGCGGTGCTTGACAGCGAGCTGCCGATCCCGAGCAGGATACCGGAGAAAGCCAGCAGGGCGACTGGCAGCATGAAGGTTTTCCCAAGGCTTTGGAAAAATTCCCACAAGGTACTTTTCTTTGATGAGTGAGACATATGGATAACCCCTATCCGTATTATTGTTGTAGGTAGAGTAGATAAAACGTTTTATCAAATTTGTTTTAAAAAACGCTGAGGGAGCGGCAATCTCGGCTTTCACTCAGCGTGGTCGTTGTTTTGCTAAAATTAGGATAAAACGTTTTACCTAATGATTTCGCTGTATGGATCACGAAAATTAATCCTTTCAAATCGGGTGGTTTAAAGTGTGATCAAGATAAAAGTGTGAAAGGGGCGGTAGAACGTTTTACTTGGCTGTAATATGCTTTGGGTCTCTTATATAAACCAAATTGTTTTGATACGAACTGCCGATGAGCCAGAAAAAAATAAAAATCACTGATGTGGCCGAGTATGCAGGCGTGTCGGTGTCGACGGTGTCGCTGGTCTTGGGTAACAAGGGGCGGATCTCCGAGGCAACCATTGCCAAGGTCAACGAGGCGATCAAGACCTTGGGTTACGTGCGCAATGAGGCTGCGGCCAACCTGCGTTCTCACCAGTCGAACCTGATTGGATTAGTGCTTAAAGATATTACCGATCCGTTTTATACCGAGATCACCGCAGGCTTTAGCCGGGTGCTGGAAAAACATGGCTACATGTTGTTTCTCGCCCAGTGTGGTGATTCCCCTGAGCGCCTTGAGCATTGCGTTCAGTCGATGATCCAGCAGGGGGTGGCCGGTGTGGCATTCAGTCCGCTGCGCGGAGCCAGCCAAGGTGTGCTGAAAATGTTGGCAGATGCAGCCATCCCGGTAGTGTGCGTGGCTCGTGCCAGCGTCAACGACGATGTGGATTTCGTCGTACCGGACAACACGCAGGCTGCCAAGCAGGCGACCTTGCACCTTGTTGAACAGGGGCACCGGCATATTGCCTATGTCGGCGGGCTGGGGGACTCCCTGACTCGGGCCGAGCGTATTGGGGGCTACTGTACGGCGTTGATCCAATACGGTCTGCCATTCAAAAACGAGTGGGTGATTGAGTGTCAGGGCACCCAGAAGGCCGCCGCGGAAGCCGTACAGTCGCTGTTGGTACAGCACCCCAAAATCACCGCTATTCTCTGCCATCGTTCGGCGGTTGCATTGGGTGCGGTTTACGGCGTTGAACGGGCCAACCGCAGTGTCGGTTGTGACAATTATATCGGCCAGCAAGTGGCGCTGTTGGGGTTTGACGATGTCCCCGAAGCAGAATTGACTCACCCGCCGCTGACGTTCATGTCATCGACGGCCACGTCGATTGGCGAGCAGGCGGGCCAGCGCCTGCTGAACCGGATGAAGCACCCGATACAGGGGACAGAGAAGGTCGTGTTGCCTTCTGAGCTGATTATTCGCGGTTCGGCATAGCCTACTTAGCTACTTAGTTGCGGCGTGGTGGAATGAATGGCACGGTGGTAACAGGCTCGAGGTCAATGGTGTAAGCTATTGAACTTGAGCCTTTTCATTATGTTATGTGACGAGTGCGTAGCTAGTTTGCTTTGTCAGCTGCCGCTTTTTTCAGTTTGGTGCACTCATAGACTGGCATGGCTGTGGCACCTAGCATTTTCCCATCTTGCATGCAGATGATGTACGGCGTTGTTACGGTACTGCCGCCGCTCATGCCGCTGGCAAAGGTGGCTGTGGAGAAAGCAAGGATTGCCAAAGCGAGTACTTTTTTCATCAGTAACCTCCATCTTGATTTTCTTATCAATAATTCAGCCTGCAAAACAACTGTAGCAGTAAATGGGATGGGTGTATCTCAACACTGATATTCGGGAGGTGAACCATCAGGAAGTATGGGAGGGGAAGCTGAGCCCGGGATTATTTTTTTGCCCTGCGTATTTTTGTGTTGACAGCAATTCGTGATCTGATTAACATTCGCGCCCAGCAAACGATTGCTCGCTAGCAGTCGCTTGTTTTTAAATGAATATCCCATCATAGGTCAGCTGATCCCGGTCAGTTGTTTTTCTTTTTTATATAAAGAGAGAGACAACAAATTTTGGAACCCGGCATGACCACTCAAACTTCTACCATAACTTCGCAAACAATCCCGAATTCGTCAGCCTCATGGCAGACCAAAGCGATCCTCAGCGTGGCCTTTTTGATGGCAACGACTTCCGTGGGACCGGGTTTTCTTACCCAGACTGCCGTATTTACCAATATCTACAAAATGGACATGGCGTTTCCCGTATTCGCGTCGATGTTTATCACTTTCGGTATCGTGATGAACCTGTGGCGAATTGTCGGGGTATCCGGATTGCGTATCCAGGACATTGCCAATAAGGTCGCTCCGGGAATGGGCTATTTTGTAGGTATCCTGCTTGCGCTGGGTGCCGTGGCATTCAACTTCGGTAACGTCAGCGGTGCCGCTCTGGGCCTGAACGTATTGACTGGGGTTGATACGACATGGGGCGCGTTGTTCACTGGCGTGGTCGGGTGCTTGCTGTTTGTCGTCCACAATGCCTCCAAGCGTATGGATCAGATGGCCCGTTACCTTGGCCTGTTCATGATTATCCTGATTGCCTACGTGGCGATGACCAGCCTGCCGCCGATGGGCGAGACAATGGTTGCCGCGGTAATGCCGACGGATATCGGTAGTTTGTTGTTGCCGACACTGACGATTGTCGGTGGTGCTGTTGGCGGTTACTACACCGGAGCCCAGCGACTGGTGGATATTGGCCTACAGGGCGAGGAGCAGGTAGGCGCAATCAAGAAAGCGGCTTGGGCGGGTATCTCCATTGCAGTGGTGATTCGCATTTTGTTGTTCCTGGCGGTGTTCGGGGTGATTGCAACCGGAGCGGTTCTGGATACGGCCAACCCTGCGGCTGATGCCTTCCGCCAAGGTGCGGGTGAGCTGGGCTACTTTATCTTCGGTCTGGTGCTGTTCGTGGCCTCGATTACCTCAGTGGTTGGCAACTCCTACATGGCTATTTCGCTCATCAAGACTCTGTTTCCCGTCGTCGCGCGTAACGAGAAGGCATGGTGTGTGGGTTTCATTGTTCTGACCAGTTTGGGAACAGTGACAATGAATATGCCAATCCTGCTGTTGATGCTGGCCGGTCTGGTAAACAGTATCATTCTGCCGATTGTGCTTGGCATGGTGCTGCTGGCAACCCGCCGCAAGGACATTGTCGGCGATTACCAGCATCCGGCTTACCTGACGGCAATCGGCGGCCTGATTGTTATTGTGATGGCGGCAGCGAGCTTCAGCAACATTGGTAACTTTGTGGAGAAGTTCATTGGCTGATGCTTAGCCCTTATAACACTTATCCCTTGCCATAATCGCTATATCCAAGAAAGCCGCTAGCAATAGCGGCTTTTTTATTTGATGATAATTTGGGGTGGATGGTGGATACCCAATGCTCCATGAGCATCATCGTTTGTGGCCATCAATGCCTTGTGATGTTATCGCGCTGGCCGCTCTGCTATGCTCCGGTTTCAGATCATGAGACATATGGCAGCGGCGTTGCTGCCAGACAGGAAGGCCAATGCGAAATTACGAGCTTATTACTTTTTTTGAGCGCTTCGAGGCAGACATTGTCGCGGGACGTAAAACCATTACGATTCGAGACGCGGCAGAGAATCACTACAAGCCGGGCAGTACGGTTGATGTGGGTACGTTCGAAGACGGACGGCTGTTTTGCCGTATCGAGATTTTGTCGGTAGAGCCGGTGCAGTTCGGCGAGCTCAATGCATTCCATGCTGAGCAAGAAAATATGACGCTGCCGGAGCTGAAGGCTGTTATCAAAGAGATCTACCCAGACATCGAAGAATTGTATGTGATCACCTACCGCAAGGTAGACTGAATCATCCCATCTGCTATTGGATGATAATAAAAAAGGAGCGATGAATACCATCGCTCCTTTTTTTGTTTTTCCGGTCCCGCTGCGGTCATGGGGTGCAGCGGGTCGCGGGCTATCGCTTAGGTTGGCTTAGCGCTTTGTCCACGCATCCTGCCAGTAAAGGCTGTCACCCGGTGCGTATGAGGCACTTGCACACCAGCCGGTGTAAGGCCAAGGCTTACACTCGTACAGGTTGCTGTCGTTGCCGACAACGATGTCGCCTGCCTGGTAGCTATGGCCCGCCTGGTATGGAGGGTAATCACCCGGAGGAGGTGTAACACCGCCGTCAGCTTTTACGGTAAATGGCGAGGTAAACAGTGTCATTTCACCATTTTCAGCTGTACCCACAACGTCTAGCGTGTACTGGCCAGCTTCAGCGTTGAAGATATCCAGTGTGATAGAACGGTTGCCGTTCAGATTCACTTTGGCTTGGTTTACCACGGTGCCAGTGCTGTCCACAGCCATGACGGTGACATCCAGCGCTTCGTTGGCTGTTAGTTCAAGCGATAGGCGTACGTCGCCGTTTACCGCAACATATTCAGAGGCCAGGCCCGTTACCTTCAGTTCGATACCGGTTTCAGGATCGGTGATATCGCCGCCGCAAGAGCTGTCACCAACTTTTCTCCAAACGCCCCATTCGCCGGTTGTGCCCGGCTCGTCGCCACGCGTCCACCAAGCTGCTTCCCATGTCGCGCCGTTGTGGGACACTTGGTCGCCTTCTACGTATGTTGCGCTTGCATCCCATGCATTGGCGCAGCTGCTGCCGTCGGTCACAGTGACTTTGCGCTCGACGCTGACTGTCTGGTTGGCGCTGTCAGTTACTGCGTACTGCAGCTTGTAGCTACCAGCCTTGTTGGTATTTACCTCACCTGTGATTTGGATCGTATCGGTCAAATCGCCGTCTTCGTTGTCGTTGGCAGTGACGCCCGCGCGAGGGTTGAAGGCAGTGCCAATTTGAACAGTCGTATCCGAAACACCGTTGAAGACAGGCTTGTGGCTGTAAACTTCGACGCTACGCGCCTTCACGGTTTCGTTCTTGTCACTGTCCTGAACACGGTAGGTCAGAACGTAAGTGCCAATCGCACCGGTATCAACAGAGCCTTCAACAACGATTGAACCCGTCAGATCGCCATCTTCTTTGTCAGATGCAGAGACGCCTGCCAGCTCGTTGAACACGCTACCGTGCTGTACGCGGGCGTTGTCGATGCCTTTTAGGATCGGCTCGCCATTGCTCGGTGGCGGTGGGGTTGGGTTCTGCTGGTGAACGTAAGGGCCGTAGTCCTTGATGAATTGTTCGTTATAGGCTTGGCCTGAAGCGTTAGTGCCCATGTCCCAGTTCACCGACCAGGTCATCACGCCACGTAGTGGCTGGCCTTGGTTTTTCAGGCGGTCGAAGGCATCGTAAAGATCCTGCGGCTGCTTGACGAAGCCCGTTGCTGCGGCATCAATGCTGCTTGGGATGCCGAATACCAGTTTGTTGTGCGGGATCTTGTGGAAGCCGCGGGAGCCGTTCACCAAAGAGTCAGAGATGTAGTAGATAAACTCTTCTTTCAGGGCATCGTTGTTCTGGGCAATCCAGCCCACGCCATCAATCCAGATGCCGTCGCCACCTTGGTTGTAGAACTGCGGGTTGATCCAGTCGTAGTAGCCTTCCAGATTCTCGATGTAAGGAACGTATTTGCCACCAGTGGTCAGGTATGGGAACTCTGGCGCCATGGTGATCAGGAAGTTTTTGCCTTGGGCCTGGTAGTGATCTTTAACGATGCGCAGGGCTGCCGGAATAACCGTCTGGTTGTCAGCGGCTGTGACAGCGGCTTGCTCCAGATCGATATCCAGACCGTCGAAACCGTAGCGGTCGGTCACGCGGATAATCTCGTCGGCAAAGGCGTGCTCGTCACCGGTTTTCAGTTCGATGTGGGCATCAGCACCGCCAAGGGCGATCAGAACCGAGCGGCCTTGCTTGTTCAGCGCCGTGATTTGGTCTGTGAACTGCTGCTCGGACAGGCCGATGGCTGGGTCTAGGCGGAATGTCGGGATGCGTCCTTCGGCAACGTCGAAGACTTTCATGAATGAAACGTTAAGAACGTTGTACATTGGGTTGACTTCATCAAGAGTCACGCAAGGTGCGTTACCGCCCTGATAGCCTGCGCCATCACACCAGTTGTGCCAGTAACCAACGACAACGCCGCCTTCAGGGTTAACCATTTTAGTGTTGTCGGCATAGGCTGCACCAGACATCACGGTGATGCCCAGAGTAACCGCCAGTTGAAGAACGTTACGTTTCAGCATGAATGCAATTCCTAACAATATCGCTGTGCCTATCACAGCGTTGATGGCGGCATTCTAGTAGGGAAATATTGCTGCTAGGAATAGTAATTGTCGGGAAAACAAGGCTTTTTTGTTGGGTTGTGATCCTCTGTCACAATTTATTATTGGGAAATAATATTCCATTGACAGAAATTCCGGGTGTAACCGCAGGCTTTGTAAGGTCTTTATCTGTTGTTAATCTCAATAATAACAGTTAGTTATGTTTAGCTTGTGTCTTATGTGGCCAGAACGATACGGGAATAGAACCTTATTGGGTTCCAACATAACACAGCGTAAATGCCTTGTTTTTTGGTGTGGTCCGGTTGTTTGTCTTTGTTGCCGGTCTCTGATACGGCATCTTTCGATGACTTTATTCGCATAGTGGAGAATGTTGTCTTATTTTTGAGCCTGCCGGGTGCTGCGAGTGGACTAACTTGAAGGAAAGATTTGAAACGGTAGCAGCTCATGATAGGTCGAATTGATTGGATAAAGCAGGCAAGCGTGACTGGCATGTATCTGGCGGGATTGGTGATGATGGGCGAGGCGTCGGCCGTGCATTTTGAGGCCTCCTCGTTGGATTCGCTGGACAAGACCCGGGCACAAGGCGTGAAGGCGGAGGTCGTGGAATACCATGGTCAGAAGGGGATCCATGTATCGGTTTTGCCGGGCGAGAAACCCAAATGCGAAAACTGTACATTTCTGCTGCTTGAGCAAGAGCAGTTCCGTGACGGGACGATTGAGATCTCGCTAGCGGGCGAGCCGGTGGATCAAGACAGTGCCACCGGCGGGGTGGGGATTGTTTTCAGGGTCAGTGAAGACTTGTCCAAATATGAGGGGGTCTACTTCAAACCCTCCCATACGGAAGAAACCGAGTACGGTGTTAGGCAGCATTACGCTATTCAGTATTTTTCGCATCCTGACCACAGCGCCGATGCATTGAATGAGGCGGCATCCGGTCAGTACGATGCTCCGGCGAATGTTCGAACCGGGCAATGGTTTCGCTTGAAAGCCGAGATTAACAAGAACCAAGGGATTTTCTATATTGATGGCAGCAAGGTGCTGGTGGTGGAGCGCCTGTTCCACGGCTCGGAGCTAAAGGGGCCCATCGGGCTGTTTGTCGAACCGGGTAGCGAAGGATATTTTTCGAAATTGGAAATCAAGCATAGCCAGTAATCAAATATCGCGAGGTGTCGATATTTAATGGTCTGCGTCATGTTGGTACGCAGGGAAAAAAAAGAGCAAGGCGTTTGCCTTGCTCTTTTTGTATAACCGAAGGGTTAGTTTGTGGCTGGTTCCGTTTCCAGTACCGGTTGGTTTGTGCGTACTGCATAGATGCAGAAGCCTAGGAACCACAGGCCGCTAACCGCGAAACCTGCCCATGCCGAATGGGTGTAGCCGATAGCCAGATAGCCAAGTAGCGCACCGAAAGCGACGGATGTTGCGTATGGCAGCTGGGTCATTACGTGATCCATATGGTGACAGCCTGCACCGGTTGCCGAAAGGATACTGGTGCTTGAAATTGGAGAGCTGTGGTCACCGAATACGGCACCGGCCAGTACTGCAGACAGCATAGGTAGCAGCATGGTGATGTCGCTGGCTGCTGCAATGTCGCCCGCTAGCGGAAGCATGATGCCGAATGTACCCCAGCTTGTACCGGTAGCGAATGCCATAGCGCAAGACAGAACAAATACCACGGCTGGCAGTAGTTCGATAGGCAGGTTGCCGTTTGACAGCGAAGCCAGGTAAATACCGGTTTGCATGTCACGGACAACGGCACCGATAGTCCATGCGAAGAACAGGATAATGATAGCCGGAAGCATGGCTGATACACCTTGGGGTGCTGCGCTTAGCCATGTTTTGTGGCTTAGCTTCAGGCGAAGGGCCAATGCGATGGAAACAACCAGGCTGCAGATAGCACCGTAAACCAGCGAAGAGCCGACATTGGTGTTTTCGAATGCGCCGATGATGCCGAACGGACGGCCTTCCGCAGCCAAGACTTCTGCACCAGACTGGATCATGAAAAATACCGTTGCGCTGGTCAGGGTCAGGATTGGCAATACCATGTCAATCATGCCGCCCTTGGCGTCTTCTGGAACCTCAACGTCAAGACCTGTTGGCTTGCCTTTTGACTCATCCCATAGCTTGCCTTCCAGTGCCCATGATTCATGCTTGCGCATAGGGCCGATATCCAGCTGGAATGCGATAACACACAGAACCATAAGCAGGGTGAATACGGCATACAGGTTCATTGGCATCATGGTGACAAAGGCACCAATTGGGCTCTGGTCTGTCACGTGGTGGGCAGCCATGATCCCGCCAACAAGGGCGATGATGTATGCGCCCCAGGAAGAGATTGGCATCAGTACGCAGACAGGCGCGGCAGTGGAGTCAAGCAGGTAGGCTAGCTTGGCGCGAGAAATATTGAAGCGGTCGGTGACTGGTCGGCAGATGGCGCCCACAGACAGACTGTGGAAGAAGTCGTCGATGAAGAAGATGAATACCATCAGGCCGGTCAGGGATTTGGCGCTGCGGCGGTCCTTACAACGTACCGCTGCCCAATCTGCAAACGCTTGGGTTGCACCGGAAACGCTCATCAGGCTGATCAGTGCCCCTAGCAGCAACATGAAGATGATCATGTTGACGTTATCGCTGTTGAGTGCGCCGTCGACCCAAACAATAGCAAGGACTTTATTGACAAGGTATTGCAGTGCAGCCAGTGGGGAGTAGTGGTTTAGCATCAGAGCACCGGCAAAGATACCAGCACCTAACGAGAGGAGGACACGGCGCGTCGTGACGGCCAGAATAACCGCGAGAATCGCGGGCAAGACGGACCAAGCAGAGTCCGCATAATCAACAAGGTTCATGATCTCATCACACCTATAAATTTTAAGGTGGAGATCTACCGAAAGGAAGTGTAACTAAGACGAAACTGGTTATGACTTGTTACCCCCTCAGGTAGCGCTCCATAGGAAAAAACACTATGGCAGTTCTGTACCTATTCGACACAGACCCAGCAGCAGTGTTTGATAACAACTGCCACTTCGGCGCTGACTCCTTTCTCCGGCCTCGTCGGTATCACCCTCCGCTCGGTTACTCTTAGGCAGCGCGCCTCTACTGATTTAGGGTTTTACTATGATATATCGTGCCGATTTAACATAGTAAGAATGACATTATATACGTATGAATAATTATGTCAGCAAATCTTCGCCTTTTTTCAGGCATTTTATGAGAATTTTTTATTGTTCAATAAAAAATATTTATTGAAGTCATCAATATAGGGCTTGATTTGCCTGAATAAAAAGCAGAGGGACGCAAGGATAGGCGGATTGCCGATTGAGGTATGTTTATCACTCGAACCTTTGGGAACTTGATAGAAAATGACAATGTTCACAGATTTACGGCTAGCCGTTAGACTCAGACCCGCCTTGCTTTAGTGTGTATTGTGGTCGTTAGAGGATAATTGTACATTGTGCATGATAAATATAGCTCAGGGATGAACATGTTAATACAACAAAGGCCATTCTGGCTGGTTGCTGCGGCAATGTTGGCGTTGCCTGCGGGTGTATCTGCTTCTGTCAATATGGCAGACACGCGCAGTGTCGGAATGGGAGGCGTTGGCGCCGCATCGGCCAATTACCTGTCAGCCAGTTTTCATAATCCAGCATTGGCCACGCAAAATAAAACGTACGATCGGTTCGGTTTGGTGCTTCCTGTCGCCGGGGCACGTTTTTTCAGTGATGACGAGCTTTACGATCATATTGATAGTTTCCAGCAGATTCATCGTCAGTTGCAGGCCGATCCCGATAACATCTCATTGCAGCAGCAATGGCGAGAGAGGCTAACCCAGTTGGATGATGGACGAATGGATGCTGATGGCAACGCCGGCATGGTGATTGCTGTTCCCAATCGTCACCTTAGTATGAATTTCTTTGTGAAGGCCGAGGTGGCCGCTGTTGTGCTGACAGAGGTCGACGAGCGGGATCTGGCGGTCGCAGACCCGGGCCAGCAACCGTTGTATTCCTCTGGGCTTGGCGTTGCCGGGGGCAGCGTCGATATCGGCGTTACGTTGGCCAAAGAGTTTATTTTTCTCGATCGGGATTTGAGCTTGGGGATCTCGCCCAAATATCAGCGGCTGTTGGCCTATAGCTATCAGCAGACGCTGGATAAATTTGATGATGAAGAGATAGACCTGACCGACAACTATACCGACAAAGGCGCGTTCAACCTGGACATTGGCGCGGCGTACGCGCTGAGCCGCCATACGGTCGTTGGGGTATCTGGCCGAAACCTGCTCAGCCATTCTCTGGATGCTAATCCTGCCGGTTCCAGTCGTACTGTGATGACTTATCAAATCGAGCCGGTATATGTAGCGGCCATTGCCTATAATCACCCACGTTTTACATTGGCGGCAGATATTGATCTCAATCGCAGCCAGCCGTTTGCCGAATTGGATTACCGGACGCAGTTTGCCCGTCTTGGGGTGGAGCTTGATGCGTGGCGCCGAGCCCAGTTACGTCTTGGCTATGCCCATAGTTTGACGGACAGTGCCGATGATATGGTTACTGCGGGGATCGGGCTAAAACCATTCGGTAAATTTGGGGTGGATATTGCGGCCCTTTACGGCAAAGAAGATACCTATGGGGTTTCTGCCCAGTTGGTTTTCCATTTCTAGCTTGATGTACTGGTAGATTGAGGTACGGGATAGGGCGAAGGGCACGTTAGGTGCCCTTTTTTGGCTATTGCCATTATTCTAGAGGTTAATGGCTGAAGTACTTGCAGTGTGATGTTTGCGAGTTTTCATCTGATAGAGTTTCTGATCGGCCTGATGAATCGCTTGTTTGAGATGGTTGCGCGACATGTCGCTTGATACGCCATAGCTGTAGGAGATATCAAGGGCCGTTAGGGTGTCGGCTATGGTACCGAGGAACTCACTGGCACGTTGTGGGTTGAGAATAGCGATGAACTCATCGCCACCATAGCGGATCAACAGTTCATCGGGCTGAAGTTGCTGCTTGAGGCTTTGGCTGAACAGGATCAGGGCACTGTCACCGAACTTGTGCCCATGCTGGTCGTTCAGCTGTTTGAAATCATCCAAATCGAAAAAGATGAGATCGAACTGATAGAGTGGGATTTTGGCCAGCATCTTCCGGTTAAATACCGAGGTCAGATCATCGGTGTTTTGATTGTTTTCATAGGTATTAATGGTTTTGATCGTCCCCAGAGCCATGCAGGCAATGCCGATCAAAACCAGCCCATCTTCTAAGATAACCGGTATGGAGGAAGGCAGTGAGTTCAGCCATTCTTCGGTGAAGAAGAGTTCACTGGCAGCCCGGTATATTTTTTCAATTAAGATTAACCCCATACCAATCAAGGTGATTTTCTGCCGCTGAAAAGTGGGAGTCGTCACTATCATGACAGTGAGTACGAGTAAGACGCAGAGGTATACGAGGGCAAATTCCAGTTTTGATACAAACCACTGTCCATTCAGTATGAGGATCAGCAAAAGTAACACGCTCCCGGCTGCCCATAGGGTGGCTATAGCCTTGTTCATGGTTGTCGATTCTTTCTCTGTTTATGGCTGGCTTGGATAGATGGGATCATAATTGTGCTTGAATTCACAATCTTGATATGCATCAAGTTAATAATAATTGTCGATGTTCTCTGGTTGATATTTCGTCTTGTTGTGAGTGCTTACTAATCGCCATATGCCTGTAAATTGGCACTTGGTATGACTTCAAATAAGCTATGCCTTGAGGGTATCTTTGTTTGACCCCTGCTTGCGATTGGCTTCAGATCAGGGATAAAGGCGAGACAGAACCACCATTTTGTGATGTTGCTTCTTTGTTGTTTCTCTTTGATTTATAGCCGCTTTCAAAAATATGAAATCCCGTTAGGAATAATTCCTTTTTATCATCAATTATCGTATTGGGTAATCAATGTCGGAGGAGGCGCTATGGATAAGGGAATGTGGTCAGGCAAGGACGGTGAGTTGGAATACTATTTCTCTCCAGCAGAGGGCAGTGATGCGGGCAAGTATCCCCCGATAATTTTCATTCATGGGATCCTCAGTAGCGGGAAGCTGTTTACCCATCATATGATGCCCTTGCTGTCGAGTTGGGGATTTACCGTCTACTCACTGAGCATGAGGGGGCACGGGCAGAGCCATTGTGGTTATTCCAACGTGCCGTTTCGCGACCATGTGGAAGATGTCGCGGGCTTTATCCAATATGTTTACCAGCAAGAAAATCAACCCGTGGTGGTTGCTGGCTATTCTTTGGGCGGGCTGGTTGTGCAGCATGCCAGTGGTCAGCCAGAGATCGGCAGCGATACGCTCAAGGGGATGCTCTTGCTGGCGTCGGTGCCGCCGAAAGGGTTTCATCATTTGACGCAGACACTGTGGTTGGGCAATCCCCAGCTGTCGATGGTGTTGGGTCAGGTGATGGCAATGCCCAAGTTGGCTTTGCTTAACCCGCTGTATCAATCGGTGCTGGCATCGGCCTTATTTGCTGGCACTCCGGAACCTGCCCAGTTGGATGCCTTGTTATCCGATGTCGTCGGTGAGGATTTGCGTCTGTTTATAGATTCGTCGGCAGTCACGGAGCCTTCGCCGTTGGCAACAGCCGTGATTGGGGCGATGCAGGATAAGTTGGTGCCTGAGTCTGAAGTTCGGGCAACGGCGGCTTTTTATGGCGTTGAACCTAAATTTTTCGACCCGATGGGGCATGCCATACCGGTTGAGGACAACGTCGTACCAGTATGTGAATATATACGGGACTGGCTAGTTGCATTGTCTAAATCGTGATGAGTTGTTCACAATCCTGCACCTTGAGGCAACGTGAGCATAATCCTCTGTCTATACTCCTTTTTTATGAGTGCAAGCAAGGATTTGACATGGTTCGGGCCGAGCGGTTTCTTTATTGTTTCTATCAGCATTCGCTGAGCAGGAGAGCACGTCTGCCTTTTTTACTGTTATCGGTATTGGGATGGCTGATGAGTGGGGGCGTCTCGGCTCACGAGCCAGCAACGGATGTCGTGCCATTAACCTCGGTGTATGCCGTGCCTTCGGGAAGCAATAGTGTGTGGGAGCAGGAAGCCCATGATGCGGCCGTTTATCACTCACCGTACCGGGTTTCTCTGTTTTCGGCCGAAAACGGCGAGGATGAAGAACGGCTGTGGTCGCAGACAAAGTCAATTTTCTGGTATGGGGTCGGGGTTGCCGGATTCATTGCCTTGTTGCCGAGTGATTTAACCAACTGGGATAAGAGCGATGACAGATTGCTGGAAAAGTGGTGGGACAACGTCCGCCACGGCCCCGTCTGGGATCGGGATGTTTGGTATATCAACTATATTGGTCATCCCTATTTCGGCGGGGTGTACTACCAGATTGCACGCAAGTCAGGTTATCGCCAATGGGATGCCTTTGTTTACTCGTTCATGATGTCGACGTTTTATTGGGAGTATGGCGTCGAGGCATTTGCCGAGATCCCGGCGGTACAGGATTTGGTGGTGACACCTGTGCTGGGCTGGGTATATGGCGAGTGGGCGTTTAACAAAGAGCGGGAGATCATTCTGGGTGGGGGCAAGGTCTGGGGATCGGAGTGGGTAGGCAATACCACCCTGTTCCTATTGGATCCTGTCGACACGATAGGTCGTGGGATCAACCATTGGCTTGGGCGTGATCTGATCAAAGCAGGTACTGGGTATCTAGGTTTTCAGGAAGTGCCTGTCGCAGGTGGGGGCAGCGATACCCAGTTGACACTACGGCTTAGTTACCAATTCGGTGATGGTGAGGCCCGACAGGCATTGCAGCGACGCTATACCCATACATCGCCAATGTCAGTGGTTGATCCGGTTGATTTTGGCATTGTCGGGATCAGTGTCGGGGGGCGCTACTTGGATTTGGATACCAAGTGGGGGGTAGAGAGCGTTTGGGCGCCGACAGCCAGTCTTGGCTTGTATTACACCGCTAATTTTTCATCCCGGTTGAGTTATACCCGAGCGGATACCCGCAGCCTCCAGACTGGCGAGGCCATGACCTATGAGAACTACAGTTTCGATCTGCAGTATTATTTTGGGGCCGACCAACCCCTGCGCCCCTATGTGACAGGGGGGATTGGGGAGAGCCTGCTTGATCAGGATCGGGATACCACTTCCTTTCAGGTTAATGCTGGCTTAGGTCTGCATTACCAGCTTTCCCCTAACTGGGCACTGCAAGCTGACTGGGTACATTACTATAGCGGTAAGTTGGGGAGCCACGATGATAGCTTTGTCGGCCAGTTGATTTATCGTTTTGGCGGCGGCGAGCGCGGCTGGTAGCCTGAATTCTGATGTTACCCTGTGAGGGGCTTTGCTTTTTGTGATGAAGACTGTTAGTGTCGCAGCCCTTGTGGTGGCAGGCAAATGATGATGACCCTGCTGCTAATGCCCTATTTTATTTGGCCTTGAGGTAGCGCTGCTGCCTGTGAAGGCATGACAGGATACCTTCTGTGAGCAAAAACGCGTTTTCAACTTTGAACCTAAAACCGGAGCTTGTTGCCAACCTGGCTACCCTTGGCTACGAATCAATGACACCGATTCAGTCACAGAGCCTGCCGCCGATTCTGGAAGGCAAGGATGTGATTGCACAGGGCAAGACCGGTTCAGGCAAAACGGCGGCATTCGGTTTGGGTCTGCTTGAGCACCTGAATGTGAAGCGTTTCCGGGTTCAGTCTCTGGTACTGTGTCCGACCCGTGAATTGGCGGATCAGGTTGCCAAGGAAATTCGCAAGCTGGCGCGTTCTATTCACAACATCAAAGTGCTGACGCTTTGCGGTGGTATGCCGTTTGGCCCGCAGATTGGCTCGCTGGAGCATGGCGCGCATATTATTGTCGGTACGCCGGGCCGTATTGAAGAGCATGTACGCAAAGGTTTCTTGTCGCTTGATGATCTTAATTTGCTAGTGCTTGATGAAGCAGACCGTATGCTTGAGATGGGCTTCCAAGACTCGCTAGATGCGATTGTTGATGCGGCTCCTGCCAAGCGCCAGACCCTGCTGTTCAGTGCTACTTATCCAAAGCAGATTGAATCGGTTGCCAGCCGTATTATGTTCCAGCCAGTGATGGTGAAGGTTGAATCAACCCATGATGACAGCAGCATCGATCAGCATTTCTACCATGTTGATAGCAACGAAGATCGAATGACGGCGCTGCGCCTGTTGCTGGCCAAACATCGCCCTGAGTCGACAGTGGTATTTTGTAATACCAAGATTGAAACCCAAGATGTCGCCGACGAGCTTGAGCGTTACGGTTTCAGTGCTGTGGCATTGCATGGCGATTTGGAGCAGCGCGAGCGTGATCAGACATTGGTGCGTTTTGCCAACAAGAGTACCTCGGTGCTGGTGGCAACAGATGTTGCGGCCCGTGGCTTGGATGTCGACGCGCTTGATTGCGTGATTAACTACCACCTAGCGCGCGACACCGAAGTGCATATTCACCGTATCGGCCGTACTGGCCGTGCCGGCAGCAAGGGTGTGGCTTGCTCGTTCTTTAGCGATAAAGAGCATTACAAGGTCGCTCTGCTGGAGGATTACCTCGACAAGACTATTGAGGGCGAGGCTCTGCCACCGATGCACTTGCTGGATCAGCCGCCGATGTACCCGCATATGACAACATTGCAGATTTCAGGTGGCAAGAAGCAGAAATTGCGTCCGGGTGATATTCTTGGTGCTCTGACAGGCGAGAACGGTATCCGAGGGGATCAGGTTGGCAAGATCAATGTGTTTGATATGGCAGCCTACGTCGCCGTGAATAGCGATGTTGCAAAATTTGCCCTTAAGAAAATCGAAAACGGAAAGATGAAAGGTCGCTCATTCCGAGTTCGTGTTATCCGCGGTTAATCATTTATCCTGATTTTTCGTGAAAAGCCCGCGCAATGTCGCGGGCTTTTTTATTTCATGCCTAAATATATAGGCACAGAATAAACATCAATATACAACTTGTTTGTTATTTGATGGTTTTCATAATTTGTTGAAGTGATAAAATTATCTATAATTATTTTGAACTATGAGTAAATAGCTATGTCTTAGGCTTACTTGATAAATTCAAAGATTAAATTATGTTCCAAAATCTAAAAGTGAATACAAGGGTTTCGCTTAATAGGCTTCCTGTATTAATGGCACTGTATTATGTCATTGTTGTTAATGTGCCTATAGTTCGTGAGTTTTTTACTATTTTTCATGGCTTGGAAAGTGTAAAAATTGGATTTGTTTTATCGATTCCTTTGTTTTTCTTTGCTGCATTTAATTTTATCTTTCAAATTTTTAACTGGCCGTATATTGCCAAGCCATTTTTTATTTTCCTGTTGCTCACATCTGCATTAGTCAGTTATGCCATGTTTAGTTATGGGGTATATGTTGATTATGGGATGGTTGAAAATGTATTCGAGACGAATATGGGAGAGGCAACTAGCTATTTGAGTCTCTATTCTATCGTCTGGTTTGTATTGATGGGGTTAGTTCCAGCAATATTGTTGGCGATGGCAAAACTTGAATACCCTGGCGTTAAGAATTTCCTTCTGTGGAAAGTGGTCGGGATGGGGATCTCGCTGGTCATTATCGGGGTCATTGCTGCGTTTTACTATAAAGATTATGCATCGGTCGGGCGCAATAATCATCAGCTCAAGAAACTGATTATTCCGACCGAGTACGTGTGGTCAACGGCAAATTATATCAATGACACCTATATTAAAGAGCCCGTGGTTTATCAGCAAATTGGCACTGATGCCAAACAGTCCGAGGCGGCTAGGCAGGCAGAGAAACCGACGTTGTTGGTTTTTGTCTTGGGCGAGACGGCCCGTGTCTTTAACTACCAATATTATGGTTATGGCAAGCCGACCAATGCGCATACATCGGTGCATGACCCCATATTCTTTAGCCATGTAACATCCTGTGGTACCGCCACGGCAGTCTCAGTTCCTTGTATGTTTTCCAATATGAACCGCAGTAACTACAGTAAGGAAAAAGCATACAACCAAGATAATGTCGTCGATATTATGTCTCGGGCGGGGATTCGTTCGGTATGGCGAGAGCATGATGGCGGGGATAAAGGCGTTGCTCATCATATTAAGAAAATGACCTTAATGCCGGATGATACAGATCCATTATGTAATTCGGATAATTGTTATGATACCGCACTACTTGAAAACTTTGCTGAAGATACTAAGGATTTAGATAAAAATAATATTATTTTCTATCATATTTCAGGTGGTCATGGGCCGACATATTATGAACGCTATCCCAAGGAACACCGAAAGTTCTTACCGGACTGTCAACGTGCGGATATTGAAAATTGTACCAATGAAGAATTAATCAACACGTATGATAATACGATTTTGTTTGCGGATTATTTTATCTCTGAAGCCATCAAGGATTTAAAAGGGCTGACAGATAAATATAACGTTGGCTTGATCTATATTTCGGATCATGGTGAGTCTTTAGGCGAAGACGGCGTGTACCTCCACGGGATGCCTTATGCTATCGCTCCCAAAGAGCAGACACACGTACCTTTGTTGATGTGGTTTTCGGAGGATTTCTACCAGCAGAAAAACCTTGATGAGCAATGTCTTCGAAAATTAGGGAAAGATCAGCCGTTTTCTCATGACAATGTGTTTGATTCACTGTTAGGGCTTATGGACGTGCAGACGAGCGAATACAGACAAGATCAGGACATCTTTTCGAGGTGCCGTTCATAGCTTGATATAGCCGCTGGGCTCTATCTGTCGCTGGCTATATGTGGTTTAGACAATGTATCAATCAAAAGGAGCGCTCTTAGCGCTCCTTTTTGCGTAGTGGTTTTGCGTAGTGGTTTGGTTGGATTGGGACTGAATTGTTTTTGGGCTGGGTTTTGGGCTACTCGATAGGTTGAGATAGCTTCCAGCTGATGGCCGATCGTTCGAGGGCCTGCATCAGTACCAGCAGTTGAGCGAAAGCCCGGGCCGAATGGGGGCTGTGATCGGCATCGGTGGTTAATTGCTGGCTGAGGGGAAGGATTTCTGCCAGTCCCAGTAACTCGGCATCTTGCTGCCAGCGTTGAATCTGTAAGCGGATTGACGGCGTGAGATTGTCGATCCCCTGCTGGCAGACTATTTGGGCTATGTGCTGCCATTGGCTGAAAAACGCGTTTAGGTTAGGGCTTGGCATGTTTTACCGCCTTGTCATTGAAGTCACGAGGAGTGAAGATTTCCAGCACCTGAAAGCCAATTGATGCGAGGCCCAAGTTCCAGCGACCGAATAATAGTTTCTCCCCTTTGTATCCCGCCGCTTTTTGGCTGTGTGAACTAAGGCTCACGCAGAGGCTGTTGCCGCAGGATGTCTGGACTGTGCAACTGCCATTGGCTTGGTACTGATGCCAAACAATATCCATGTCGCTGTCGGTGATGATCCAGCCGAGGGCATCGGTAAGCGGGTCAAAAAAAGGCTGCTTGCAGGACTCGCTCAGTCGTTGCCATTGCGCTTTGACAGACAAGGCCGGATCGCTTGTGATGCACTCCCAGCTGATCGCTTGCGGCTGCGAAAGTAGTCGGTCTATTTTCAACGAGTGGTCTTCGCTGATTTGGCCGCTCAAATCCACGCTGTGCAGAGCCAGATCCGACAGGGCCATCGTATTGTTGTCTGCCGTTATCAGCCGTTGGCTATTGAGGGCAGCATGGTTGTTCCACCCTATATCCATATGTGCCTTCCGCCCTTCGCTGATGGAGTACCAGCGTGTCGTTCGCCGCTCATAAAGGTAAAAGCGGTACCCTCTGGCTCCGTCTTCGGTATGCCAGTACTCGGCGCTGACGGCCATTACTTCTTGCAGGTCAGCAGCGGTATACTGCCGCTTGTGTCTGCCCGCCAGTAGATGGAGGGGCAGGTGGCTTGGGGCCGCCTGTATCGCTTGCAGATAACGCAGTAACAAGCCGATCTGCTCAAGGGCAATATCCGCTGTAGCCGTAAGATGGCGCTGTGTCAGTCCATTGAGGGTATGTAACAGCCTGCCTAGCAAGCTGGCAATTTTGGGGAGATCGTGCTGGCCTAACTCAGTCACGAAACTCTCTCCTTGTGTTAGCTGGATCGGCAGGACGTTCTTGAGCCCGTAGCCCAGCAGTTGGTATACCCACTGTTCCACGTCCTGAATTTTTTCTTTCTGTGCCTTCTTGAGCTGGGTTTGCTGCTGCTCGGCAGGCAAGGTAAATCTCGATTCTTGCAGAGATAACCCGACAATGGCCAGAGCTTGGTGCTGGCACTGCTTTTCCTGACAGGAACAAACCAGATTGTCCCAGTTAAGGGTGGCAGGCAGGTAGATCTGATAGTTTTTTTTGCCAACTTGGCAATCGACCAGTGCATGATCGGCCGAGGCATGTAGCTTGATGGTTGCGCCTTTGTGCCAGCTGGCCAAGGCTTTTTGGCTTTTGCTCTTGCCAAAAATGGCTTCGAGATCCGAATACTGCTCGAGAAGCCAAGGTGACAGCTCAAAGGCCACTGGTGCGGTATCTGGCTGGGTGGCCGGCAGTGCCTGCAGTGCAAGAATGAAGGCAACCTTGTGGCTGCAGGGCTCAAGGGCGCCACAGTCACATTGTAGTGACGAGAGTTCCGGGGCTGCGAGGGCAATCTGGAAGTTGTCGATCTGCCCGCGTATTGCATTGTCTTCAATGTGCCATTGCGATGCATCGGCTTCCGTCGCTTGTTTTTTGGCGCGACGCAGCATACCTCGGTTGGTCCAGGTTAGTAGGAACTCATCGGTAATTTGCTGGGTCCAGGTTAGCAGTGTCATTTTTTGATCACCTCGGCAATCCACTGGCTTAGGTTTTCCGGTGTCATTGATGCTATTGGCATGCCTTTGGCAAGCAGCCGCTCGGTGACATAGTTGTTGTACTGGGCATTGCCGTGCTGATCCAAGGCGGTCAGGCCGAGGAGGATAATGCCGTCTTGCTGCATTTTTTCGACCGTCTGGTAGAGCAGGTGCGGCGATCCCCCTTCGGCAAAGTCGCTGACCAGAACAACAATGGCGCGTTGCGGCTGTTCGATTTGGCTATGGGTAAAGGCCAGCGCGCCGCCGATGTCGGTACCCCCGCCCATTTGCACGTTGAGTAGGACATTGAGCGGTGAATCGGCCTGTTCGGTGAAATCAACGACCCGGGTATCGAATAGGTAGAGTCGGACGTTGAGCATCGGCAGGCGGCAGAAGATAGCGGCGATCACCGAAGCATGGATCAAGGCATTGAGCATCGAGCCGCTCTGGTCGATCACCAGATAGATATCCCACGGGATCTGGTTGTTCTGGGTTTGGTAGAAGAAAGGCCGTTCCAGAATAAAGGTGTCGCTATCTGGCTGGTAATGCTTCAGGTTCCGGCTGATTGTACGTTGCCAGTCGGTGTAGGAGAGAGGCATCGGACGCGACTGTGTCAGCGGGATCCGCTGGCGGCTGAATATGCTGCGTACTGGTTGTGACAGTACCTGTTCGAGTTCATCGCATACGGTATTGATAATTCGCTCGATTTCTGGCGATAGGCTCTCTGGCAGCTTGTCTTTGTATGCCAGCAGGGTCTCCAGCAGTGCCATATTCGGTTTTTGCTGGCGCAGCAGTTCCTTGTCCATCAACAATTCTGTCAGGCCGTAATGGTCTAGTCCGTGACGTTGCAGGATATCAGCGGTGGCTTTGGGAAAGGCCTTGCGGACTTTGTTGAGCCAATCGACCGGACACGGAGCCCCCGATTGCCTTCCGCCGATGTGATTCCACGGCATTCTGGCCTGAAACTCGCGGCCATATAGCGCATCGAGGCATTCATCCTTGTATGTGTCGTCGGCATTGAGCTGTTGCGGGAAGCGACCGCCGAGGATAAGTCGCCAGCGACGGGAGAGATCGTGATTAGTCATAGTGTATTCCCCAGAACTGTAACCCTTGTAGCGCGTCCTGCCGGATCTGCTGCATTAGCTCGATATCATCGGCGTCGGGCTGGGTTTCGTGGGCGATGGTGTCGGGATCGTGCTGGCAAAGCAGGCTCATTTGGGTAAAGCCATCGTAATCGAGTTGCAAGAATGCACGGCGCATGGCTGGCAGTGTTTGCAGGTAGAGTGCTTCGTCACATGAGGACAGGAAGGTGTCCAGACACTGTTTCAATTCGGTTTGTTGGTACAGCAAATGGCCTGCAACAAAGGCGATGCCGTAGCAAAAATCCCCTAGGGCATCGGGCTCCCGGTAGCTCTGTTCGATCATGGCTTGCAGAGTGTTCAGCAAAATAGGATCGTGATCTGTTTGGGCGAGTACCGTGGCTATTGCGCTGCAGGCACCTTGCAGGGCAAAGGTGAACTGGCTTGCCGGTATCGCGACCAAGGCATCTTGCAGGTAGCTAGGCAGGCAGAGATCAGCCCGCTGCTGGGTGAGTTTCAGCAGCTCAGCAAACAGTGGGAGTAGCTCTTTTTCATGGCGTGGGTCTACTAGCCGAGGCAGGCGGGCACACAGCCGCACGAAACAGTGCTGGATCACCGATTCGAACTCATGCTGGTGGTCATGGGCCAGCAGGCGGTTGCCCGACAGGCACTGGAACAGCAGCGACAAGGACGGATAGAGCTGCGACTGATCTGTTTCGCTGTCCATTTGGTGTTTGACCAGTGTCAACAACGGCGACAACCAGTTCGGCAGGCCCATCTGCAAGGCGGCGAGCAATAGCGTGACGCTTTGGTAGCTTGTCATATCACTGCGGTTGAGCTGTTGGCGCAGCGTATTGTGGATCACTTCTTCGATAGTGCTGCCAAGGTGGCTCTGCTCAACCAGCGCGCTTTCAGTTTCCGGGCTGAACCTGATTTGCCATTGCTCCCGTACTCGGTGGAGATCCGATTGGTTGGCAAAATTCGGCCCCCCAAGCTGCTCGCCGTAAGGAACATCGAGGAACGCCAGTTGATGCAAAAAATGCGACTGGCACAGGTGGTTGGCTTGTCGGTAGATTGCTAACTCTTTGCGTACCTCGCCGTCTATAAGCTGACAAGGCAGCTTCAGTTGACGGCTGCGTTCATGAAAATCGGCAACGATCGGGGCTGTCGGCAGGTTTTTGGGGACAGTACCGGCTTTTGATTCGGTAAAGAATTCATCAATCCAGCGTGAGAATGCGTGTTGGCTCTCTTTGACCAGCGTCAACTGGGCAGCCTCGATGAATTCGCTACGACCCGGCGCTATATCGCGGAGTTGGGCCAACTGTTCGGCAGCGACAACCAGATCGACACATTGCGGCATGGCTACGGCATGACCTTTGTCGACAAGAAAGCCCATCAGCTCGGTAGCCAGTTCGGCATGAACCTGACGGGTAAGAATCCCCAGTTGCTTGATTGGCGCTGCTTTGAGTTTTCTCCACCAATGGGCATAGTAGCCACTGTGACTGAGGCTGGCGCCGTAGTGGCGATGGCTGAGTCGTGACAGCGGGTAGGGAACCAGATGGCAGCCCGAGCGCTGGTTGGGCTCAGGTTGCAGTTGCAGCGGCTGAGCCTGTTGGAGATAGTGCCAAATCCCCTGGCAGTGGAATGCACCGCAGACGACCAGTACTTTTTGTCCGGCCGCAAGGCATGGTGCTATCCGGCTTGCCATATAGTGTTCGCGCAGCAAGGTATGCGGTTCGGCGTTGACTTGGTGTTGGCGCATTTGGCTGCCGAATAGCTGCATCTGCTCGAAAAATGCCTCGGCAGGGGTATGGTACTGGTGCTCAAAATAGCGATCCCACCACTGGTCGAATGATTCGCAGCGGCTTTGGGCGAGCAGGGCCTTGATGTAAGTTTCGCTGAATGCCTCTTCGCTGTCGTAAAGCAGCGGATCGGTGTTCGATAGCTCCCCGTTGTCATCCTCATCTGGTTTTTTAGGCCAATGGGTATATGGCAAGTCGATGAAATGACACGGTATGTTGTGCTGTTTTCCTGCTTGTAGAGCATTCCACTCGGGCGACATCGGTGCGAAGGGGATAAACCCGCGTCGGGCTTGGCCGTCTTCACTCATGCTATACATGTAGGCGGCCACTGGCGGTTTGGTATCGCCGGATTGCAAATAGGTAAGCAGCGGCTGCGCATCGGCAGGCGTTTCAATCATGATAACATCCGGCTTGTGCCGCTTGACCAACCGCAGCAGCTGCCAGCTACAAATCGGACTGTGGTGGCGAACCGGGGCCCAGATCAGGTCGGGGTTGCTATTTAGGCCGTTCATGGCCGTATTGCAGTTAGCATCCGGCATTGCGGCAGCCTTCGAGGAATGATTGCCATAGCGGGTCATCGCTGCGCTTGCGTTTGATCACCCGTAGGTAGTCTTGCAGGCAAGCTTCGTCTTTCTGGTTGTCTTTGATGACTGCGCCCTGCAGGTAAGTGGCAAGGTGTGCCGGGGTAATGGCTTGTTCTCCGAAGTAATGGCACTGCATGGCGGCATGGACGGCGAGGTTGATCGCTTCGGGGACGGAGAGCAAGGTCGATGGCGAGTCGATGGCGATACCGGCTACGGTGCCAGATTTTAGCTCGTCGAAAACAGTGACCAGCAAGGTGGCGGTATCTTGATCAAGGCGCAGGCCGATATCGTCATGTTCGAGGCGGTCGTTGACTTGGCCCAGTACCAGTTCGATACGGTCTTTGCGTTGAGCCAGCGGTTTTAGCGTTTCGAAATTGAAACGGCGCTTGAGGGCCGAAGAGATCTGGTTGACGCCGCGGTCATTGAGGTTGGCGGTGGCGATGATATTGAAGCCCGGTTGTGACAGCAGGTAGTTTTGCTCATTCTGAATTTCAGGGACATGCAAAATACGGTCGGACAATACTGGGATCAGGCTGTCTTGTACTTCGGTTGGGCATCGGGTCAATTCTTCGAAGCGCATGATTGCCCCGTTTTTCATCGACTGGTAAAGCGGCCCCGGTACCATGGCCTCAAGGGTTGGGCCGGATTTCAGTAGGGCGGCATAGTTCCAGCTATAGCGGATGTTCTCTTCGAACAAACCAGCACTGCCTTGTACCGTCAGGGTGCTGTTGCCGCTAATGGCTGCCGTTAACAATTCGGATAGCAGGGATTTGGCTGTGCCGGGTTCGCCGACCAATAGCAGCCCCTGTTGCCCTAGCAAGGTCACAATGGCGCGCTCGACGGCAGCATCGTTGCCATAGATTTTGCGGGTAATGGTTTGCCCAGCAATGGGCTGGTCGCTGCCGAGAATGAAAGTGCGAACCATTTTGGGGCTGAGCTGCCAGCCTACGGGCTTGGCAAAGGTATCGGCTTCGCGAAGGGCATTCAGTTGCTGTTGGTATTGTTGCTCTGCGGGCAGGCGTTGTACGTTCATCATAATGCTCAATGAAAGACAGCCAAAGCGAAGCCGCTTTGGCTGTGAATGAATATATACCTGAATCAGGCCGCGAACAGCTAGCCTGATTCAGGAGAGGGACGGTTACTTAAAGCCGTTAATCGCTTCGCGAACCAGTTCCTGAACCAGTCGTAGCGGCAGTTGTTCGATGTCTTTTTTCAGTGTTGCGTACTCAGGCTCATCGAGTTCTGCGTAGCAGTAGCTGCCGCGAGGCAGTTGGCCGGCTTGGTAGAATTCAATCTTACCAATGGCGATATCGATCTCGTTCGATTCATAGCCGTAGCCACCATGCCATACATCTTCATCGAAGGTGATTTCGATGCCCAGATTGCCTTCGTCGATTTCCTTGTACAGCTCGTCGAAGCTGCCTCCATCACGCACTGAACCTATGGACCAGCCTTTCTTGCGCAGGCGGTTGATCACGGTTGATGGCGATTTGCGGAAAACCAAGTTCGGCGCGTAAGCCAGCGGATCTTTGTCGGTTGGGGTCAGAGTTAGCATCGGGCGTGCTAGCTGATCGAACAGCACTGAAATCTCCCAGTCGGCGAAGTAATCTTGCCACTCGGCCAATTGCTCGGCGCTAAGTTCGATAGGGTGCACCAAACCGATCTGGCTGTGTGGCGCAATGTCGAGAGCTTCGTCATCGACGGTAATGACCGCTGGGTTAACGGTGAAGGTTTGGGTCAGGGTATTGTTCTCGTAGATACCCCATACCAACTGGCTAGCCAGTTTGTTCATTACCGGGTTGGCAAGGAACAGCTCGGCCCACTTCTCGTACTGCCACTGGCGCCATACCACGAAGGCGTCTTCAAGGCGGTGAGTTTGTAGTGTCACCATATCCTTGAGCATTTTCTTTAGCTCGCTGAAGTGTTTGTTCACCTCGGCTGCAGCTGCGGCATCGTCGTCTACTTTTGGCTTAGGCAGGGATTTTGCAATCTTTCCGTCCGGCTTGCGGATCGAGAATTTCAGCTCCTTGTTGAGGATCAGCGCAAAATCCTGGCCGCAGTATGGCAGCGGAATCGCGTTGTCAACAAAGCCGATGTTGTCGACCAAGCTGTCGCCCAACTCGCCTTTGGTGATGCCTTTTTGGCTTGCACCAATGGCAAACGCATCTTCAATGGCTTCTTTGACGCTCTGTTTTTTGGTGTTGCGGCTCAGGCGATCTAGAGCCATGAACACTTGGGTCAGCCCGCTGCCGCCCATCTGTTTGATAAGTTGGGCAGCCAGTTGGTGTTTGGAACCGTTTGCCCAGCGTTCGATAAGCGGCATCAGGATTTTGACCGTGTTCGGCGTGGCGTGCAGGGTCGGGATGGTTAGCAACCAACGGTTTTTGGCCGTGATGCTATCGGCGTACTGGCTGATCAGGTGGCACATGAAATTATCGAGAGAGGTCTCGGTGATTTGCGACAGGATCGCTTGGCCTTCAGAACTTGGTACAAACGCATCGTGGTGCTGGTAAACCTGCAGTAGCTGGATTGCAGCCTCATAGCCATTGCTGCCGTCTTTGGTTTCGATCAGCTGGAGGATATCCTCGCTGACAGGCAGTTTCTTCGGTGCCTGATAGCTCTCGGCGAGGTAGCTAGCCAAATCAAAGTTGCCGTCGTCCGTTTTGTACAGGTGGATGAAGTTGATATTGCCATGCTGGATCAGCAGGGTACGCGACTGTGCCTCGCTGACCTTGTTCAACAGATCAAGGGCGGTTTCTTCGTTCAGGGGCTCGTGGCACAGGCACTCGACAGCATTGATCTCTTTCTGGCCACTGAAATCAGCCAGTTGCTCGGCAATGGTTGAGAGTACCGCGTGTTTCAGTGTCTCTGGCAGTGCCTTGATGCAGGCTTGCAAATTGGCATTCAGCCCCTTTTGTTTTTCCTTGAGCATGTCGATCAGCAAGAGTGCCTGATCGTGGTCGGTAATCGTGCCTTTTAGGCAGATCAGCAAGAGTGCTTTGACCGACGCCGAGCCAGCTGCGACGTATTTAACGCAAGGGATACCATGCTGTTGTAAGTATGCCAGTTCGTTTCTTGGGTAGAGATCCGGATAGGTGACTCCGTCGTGATAAAACGCTTGGGTATCTAGCTCAAGCTTGTTGCGCTGGTTGATATTTTGCGTATGGCCAATCAGCCCCTTCATGTAGCTGGCGATGCAGTGAGGGTGCTTGACCGCGATTTCGCTCAGCGGTCGAAGTGGAGCTGCAGAGTATGTGTCGCTTGCATTTTCAACGAAATCGACAACGAGCTTGTCATTCTTACCGTTGAAAAATACCGTGGCTAGGCGCTCGAAATAAGGTTGTGATAGCCATGAAACATAATCAATGTTGCTGTTATTCAGTGCGATTTTTGCAACGGCATCTGCATTTTCACCGGTTAGAATGAAATCGAGCAGAGGAGCATTGTCTTGCTCTTTTTTGGTAATGCAAGGGATCGCCTTGCGCAGTAAGGCTTGGTCAAATTGAACCTTGCGCTCTATCAGTTCAGGCTGTGCTGAAACTTTCGTTAGCAATCCGTGGAGAATATCATTCTTTGGTTTATTAGGGTTGTCGTTGTAATAACAGTCCCAAATGTAAGTGGCCCCAAAGCGCTCACACAGTAATTTCAATAGTTGCAGGTGTGAGTTTGATGAGAAATTCTCCGCGTTCGGTTTATCATAATTTCTTAGGCAGCAGTGGTAGTGCTTGGTGAGGTAATTGACGAGAAACTGAATAAAACTTGGTTGAAGAACAGGATATACCTTGATGGCGTCGTCCAGCTCACTCATTAATTCCTGAGCATTGTTGAAAGCACAATAGTGGTAGGATGAGAAGAATCGTAATTCATTAATCCATTTTTCAATGTCCAGAACACAAATAATCGTTGAGAAGTTATTTACGTATTTTGAGTCGCTGAAGCGGTGGAATAGTTCTAAATCAAGGATGAAATAAATCAAATCCTCGAAGTCTTTATCGTTGAGCAGGACGTATTCTTCTTCGGAAGAATAGCGGTCTTTATCTCTGATTAGCTGTGAAGCTACGAATTCAAGATCTGTTTCCCAGTTGCCTGTGCCATCAAACAGAGCCATGAAACGATCGAGTGCATCTTGTGGCAATGCAATTCTATTCAAAGAGCCATTGAATTTATCTCGGCGTTTGTCGATTTTTTTGCAGTGGTCTTGCAGGCAGGCAGCGAAATATTCGCGGAAAATAGCATCAAATTTTTCACAATCTTTGGCGTCATAGGCTTTTCTCAATTGTGGTAAGAGGTAAAGCTGCAGGTAAGGATTGTGAATAAAGTTATAGAACCCTTCTGATTTTAGCTTGTCGCTTTTTAGGTATTCGATAACTTCCTGTTCTGGAAGGCCGATTTGGGATAGCTTGAAAAAGGCTTTCTTGATGTCATTCCATTCACCGAGGGTGAATACTTTATCAAGGATTTCTTCGGTGCTATTACCTACAAGAGTATGAAATTCAGGGTAGATAGTTTGAACTCTGTCCATGACGCTGGTAGCCAGCCATTCAAAATCGGACGATGAGCTAAGTAATGCGATGACAAAGCGACGGATGTATAGCGGATCGTCATCAATATTATCTAATTCTTTAATGATTCTTTTAATATAAAAATCAGAGATATTTTCTTGCGAGCCAGAATATAGCGCAGGTTGTGCGTCATTGAATACATATTCATTAATGTCATCTGCGGTTTTATCCGAAAAAAAGTAATTTTTCTTTAAATCTGCAATGAGATCACTGATTTTCATTATTAAATTCCATTGTCGTTATAATTGATGCGATATTTATGTGTAACATGCGTAAAATATCAATAATTGGCATAAGTTAATGTTCAATGGGGTCAAAATCAATAGTTATCGGAACAACGCAAGCTTATATAGTGGGTAAGCGAAACAATCTTTGTTGATGTCACGCTTAAGTTACCTTCAGTACAGGGGGGGTATAGGGCTTGTAGGCTGGTATTTAATGCCTTTTACTTGAGCATGTCGATTAGCAATAGTGCCTGATCGTGGTCAACAATTGTGCCTTTCAGGCGGTGTAGTAAGGGGGGGAGGCTGATGCAGCGCCCGCATTGATGTATTGGACGCAGGAATGCCACGCTGTTGTAAGTATGCTAATTCGTTGCTTGGTAGCGATCCGGATAGTTGATATTGTGGAATGAGAATTTTTGAGTATCTAGAACAGGATTGAGCTTTTTGGGTTGGGTAATGAGTGAGGATGCTTGACCACAATGTTGCTAAGTAGACGAAGTGGATTAGCTGAGTATGTATCCATCGCATATTCAACAAAATTAACAGCCATTTTGTTATTTTTATCATTGAAAAATACGGTGGCGATGCACTCGAAATAGGAGAGAGTGATAGGCATGGCAAAAATTTGATATCGCTAGCATTTTAGGTTAAAAACATGATGTTCATTCAAGTTTATAATCTACCGATTTACTCAAAAGAGTATGCTTTATAACAATCCAATCACAGAACACTTATTGAATTTATTTCCACTATCTAATCGCTTTTTTGTGATCTTATCCTTTATTTGTTTTATGGGTATTGGAAATTGATACTGCTGACTCAAGAAATCTGTCTTCTGAAAGAAAACGATTACATTTTTTGTTAACCACTTAATTTTATGTCTCAAAAGAATTATACTCCGCATCAGAAAAGATGATGAAGTTCCAAATGGTGCTATTAACGTCATTGCCGATTAAATTATTGGGAAAACTCCTCGGTATGGCAGATATAAACGTCACAATAAATGGAACTAATATCACAAGAGTAAGGATTCTCTTGGTGTTAGGTTTATGGATGTTGATAGTACGAATATGAGCAATGTTAGATGAATCATTCAGCAACGTATTTACTTGCGGCTTTGCGGGAAAAAATCAAAGAGAAAGGGATTGGCTATTCTGACTTATCTTTGAAAATGGGAATCCCGTTGTCGACAATAAAGAGGAAGTTGCATAATACGGCGTTGGGGTTGGATAAGATTTTGCTTTATGCGTCATATCTCGATACAGATTTGGTTGAGCTATCGATGCGGGGCAAACAGCTGCAGCAAGAGAGCGAGCAGGTTATTACAGGGTTGAATGGTGAGATATTTTACCGCTATCCACACCTTTTTGATTTTCTGAATTTATTGCGAATTAATGATAGCAGCTTAGATGAAATAGCACAGGCCTACCAGTTGAACCAGACGTCTGTAACGCTTTATTTGCGTGCATTGGAAATGTTGGGATACCTGGTATTGAAAGGGGATAGGCAATATCAATTTACCGGTAAAGGGCGTTTTGTTTTTGATCAGGGATCGCCGTTGGAAATATTGTTTGCCAATCGCTTTATGCATGATGCTTTTAGCCAAGATGTCAATATGCCTATTTGTATTGACAGAATTTCCATTACCGAAGAACAAGAAGAAAAGCTACTCGCTGAAGTTCATAATAAATTACTTGAATTTGATATTAAGAATAAATCTTCAGAGACTACGCCAAGACTTAGAAATGTACTAATGACCTTTACGCCCGGTAATCAGGTTTTTCTGTCTAAGACAATTCATAATATTGACAGTGAGTTATTAAAAGAAATTTCTTTTGAGAAAAAAACAGAATCTAATTAAATGTAGTTGTTGTTTTAAAATTAATAATAAACGGGTATTTAAATTTTAGTTGTCCGGTTTAAACACTTATTTTTATATCTGTTTGTCGCCCTATACACAATAAAATACTGAAAGGTCATTTTGTTTTTCATGGGAGATTATTCTTTCATGAAGCAAGGATCCGACGGTTAATATAATTAAGGATAATATAATGAACATCAAAGCTTCCCTGTGCGCAGTGGCGGTCGGTATTGCGCTGTCTCTAAGCGGCTGCAATAGCGATAACGCGACGGAGTCCTCTGTAACCCTGAAAGCTGCCGAGTTTAAGAATACGATTGATCGTGCAGGCGTGCCTGTTGCATTGCGTGATTTGCATGGCGGCCATCTGCGTTATATCCCGATGTTCGATAATGGTGCGTGGCATGGCCACACGCTGGATACGGAAGGCGGTGAGATTGCGCTGGGTGGCATGGCGCTGTTGACCGAAGAGTACGTCTCATTCATGGCGGCCCGTTTTGACCGTCTGACCCTGATTGTCGATGGTTCGCCGATGTCGTTGAAATTGGCTCAGGCCTATTCCTTGCCGGGTACGCTGATCCAAAAGTATGAGGGCGAGCAGGGCATTGAAGCATCGTTGGAAATGCGTTTTGTCTCCAACCGTACCTCTTTGGTCCAAACAACCATCAAGAACCCGAACAAGCTGGATATCACCGGTGTGTGGGAAGGTGAGTTGATCAAGCACTACCGGGCAACGGATGGCGTGCTTGATCAGAATAAAGACGCCAGCGATAAGACCGTGGAGCAAATCTACCCGACTTATAAACGAGCTATTGCTGCAACACAGAGCGGTGTCGAGGTGTCGTTCGGTGCCGTGCGTAACAGCTGGTCGCTGCTGACTTCCGGTCAGTCGAAATACAAGGTGACGCGTTCAGTTGCGCCGCAGAGCGCGACGATTGATCCTGACAATAAAGGCTTTACCCAGCAAGCTGAGTTGGGCAACGGCCAGAAGATTGTTCTGCACACTGCCTACACCCATGTTCAGAATGCTAAAGAGCAAGCATCCGAGTATGCCAAGCTTGACGAGATCATGGCTGATCCAACCGCTTACATGAAAGATTCCACTGCGCGCTGGGAAGAATACCTGGCGAAGGGCCTGAGCAATGACGCTGCCTCTGCCGAGCATGAGTTTGTTGCGGTGAAGGCGATGGAAACTCTGCATGCCAACTGGCGTGGTGCTGCTGGCGCGATCAACCACGATACTGTTACGCCATCCGTTACCGCACCATACTTTTCCGGTAACATGACTTGGCCGTGGGATACTTGGAAGCAGGCTTACGCAATGGCCCATTTCAACCCGGATGTGGCGATGGAAAACATCCGTACCGTGTTCCAGTTCCAAGTTCAGGCCGATGATGCCGTGCGTCCGTGGGATCGCGGCTACCTGCTGGATGTCGTGACCTATAACCTGCCGAAAGAACGCTGGGATTTGATGGATGAGGAATTCAAGCAGAATGTACCGTTGGCAACCAACGGCCTTAACTGGAATGAACGCAATACCAAGCCGTCGCTAGCATCATGGGCGGTATGGGAAGTGTACACGGCGCTGAAGGACGAGCATAACCGCGGCGAAGAGGCCAAGGTTTGGCTGGAGGAGATGTATCCTAAGTTGGTTGAATACCACAACTGGTGGAAAAACAACCGTGACTCGAACCACAACGGGATCCCTGAATACGGTGCAGCGAAAGACCCTATTCACACGGTGATGGGTGACGAGATCGATTCAGTCGAGATCCAGGGTGATAACCGCGAAGACATGATGAAGTTCCACGTTAATTTGGACGGCGCGGAATACTGGGTTGGTGGTTTGGCCGAGTACAACAGCGTACTGGATGATGGTACTGCCACCCCTGCCAATATGTATATCCCGGTCAAGGAGGCGGCTGGCTGGGAGTCGGGCCGTGACAATGCCGGTGTCTTCGGCTTTATCTCTGCCGAGCAGCTGAAAGCCTATGCGGCCAAAAACCACGGCGGCGATATAGCGGCGGCATCGAAGGACTGGGAGCTGCGTATTACCGAAGTGCGCAACACGGTTGACAACAAGTTGCAGGGCTATGCTATCAAGCAGGAGTCAGTGGATCAGGCCTCTTATTGGTACTCGGACAACCTGTTCCTGGCTGAAATTGCCAAGGTACTGGGCAAGTCTGCCGATGCCAAGCTATTTGCCGATTATGCCGCTTACACCAAGAACTATGTCAACCAATGTATGTTCGACGAGGCTACCGGTTTCTATTACGACATTGAGATCAGCAATGTGACACCGGAGGTTACCAAGTTTAACGGTTCGACGGCGGTACATTGTGCGGGTAAGCCGATTGTATGGCGCGGCATGGGGCCTGAGGGTTGGTCGCCGCTGTTCAACAACGTTGCCGATCAGTCTCACGCTGATGCGGTGGTGAAGAACATGCTAGATACTGGCAAGTTCAATTCACCGAAGATCCCGCTGGGTACGGCGGCAATGGATAACCCGGCTTACGGCCCGGACATTTACTGGCGTGGCCGCGTATGGCTGGATCAGTTCTACTTCGGCGTCCGCGGTATGGACAACTACGGTTATGGTGCGGAAGCCCGTCAGATGGTCGATAAGCTGTTTAAGAACGCCGAGGGCCTGACCGAAACTACGCCGATTCAGGAAAACTACAACCCGGAAACCGGTGAAGTGCAGGGCGCGAATAACTTCTCGTGGAGTGCGGCGCACCTATACATGCTTTACAACGGCTTTGTCGGTAAGTAACTTGCATAGGGCTGACGGAAGGGGTTATTCCCCCGGATCCTGACCGAGGCTCGAATTTGCAACGGCGCTAGATAGGCCGAAAGGAAAAACCGGATGGTAGATGTCTACCGTCCGGTTTTTTTGTTTGGGGAAAATAAAATTTGCTTGACCTGTCTAATGCTTCACAGTTTAAGGTGGGTAAAAGATAAAAGGGGTGGGTGATGTACCGTATTTCTGAATTGGCACAGCAGGTTGGCTTGAGCCGATCTACCTTGCTGTATTACGAAAAGCTTGGGCTGATTTGTGGCAATCGGCTGGACAATGGCTACCGGACCTATAGCGAACAGGATGTCCAGCGCGTGAAGCTCTTGCAGCAGTTGCAAGCCGGAGGGCTTACGCTCAAGGAGTGTCAGGCGTGTCTGGATAGCCAGATAAACCGTGAAAGCTTGGTGCAGCGCCTCGCCATTTTGGACGAGGATATAGCCCAAAAGCAAAAAGCCAGGGAGCTGCTGGCGGCAATGCTCGGCAGGCACTCGATGCGAGAGTGGCACCAGAATATGGACAGTCAGGCTCCAGCTGCGCACTTTGATTGGTTGATAAAGCAGGGCTTCAGTGAAAAAGAAGCCTTGAGATTGCGATGGATTTCGAAAGATATGAATACCCATGATAGTTACATGAATGACTTTTTTAGGGTTTTTGACCCGCTGGAACGTTGGGGGCCGGGCTCGGAAGCCGATACCCTGCGCGCGTTGGCCAAGGTACCGTTCGTGCCTGAGCAATTGCTTGAGGTGGGATGTGGTCAGGGGATCGCAACAACGGTACTGGCTGCGCATTGTCCGGCTCCGATCACCGCGGTTGATAACCATGACGCTGCTTTGGATCGGTTGGCTCGCCGGGCGGGCGAGTGCGGTGTGGCCGATAAAATCACTGCGGTGACAGCCAGTATGACGGACTTGCCGTTTGCCGATGAGGCCTTCGATGTCATCTGGGCCGAGAGTTCTGCTTACGTTATGGGGGTGGAGAATGCCTTTAAGCAGTGGAAGCGGTTGTTGACGCCGGGCGGGGTGCTAGTGCTCAGTGATCTAGTATGGTCTTGCGATACACCGGATGATGAGGTTAGGGCGTTCTGGCTCAATGAGTACCCGGATATCGGCGATGAGAAAGTGCGTATCGTACAGGCAAAACAGGCTGGTTATGAGGTGCTTGACAGTTTTGTGCTCAGTGATGAGTCATGGGCGGCTTACTACGAGCCACTTCAGGCACAGGTTGATGCGCTTGAGGCCGATATGGCTGAGTCGTCGGCGATGCGTGATATCAAAAAGGAACTGGCGATATATCGCCAGCGTGGTCGCCAGTTCGATTATCAGATGTTTGTTTTGCAAAAGCGTTGATGGATTGCATCAGGGCTGATTGGAGAGAAATTAGTAGCAATGAAATATTCAGTATGTGACTCAAGTTACCTTGATCGTGTGCAGCGGTTATTCACCCAGACCTTTTCTGATTCCGAAGGTGAGACGGAAGGGGCGCTGATCGGCGAACTAGCCCGGGAGATGATGGTTACGACTAATCCGGAAGATATCATGGTCTTCGTGGCGGAAGGCGACGGGCATTTGGCCGGCTGTATTATGATGACCCGTATGGGGTTTGACGAATCTGAGCGGCGGGTTTATTTGCTATCTCCTGTTGCGGTGCGTACTGACTGCCAACGCAAGGGAGTGGGTCAGGGGCTGATCCGCTTTGCCTTGGAGGTATTGCGTGCGCAAGGTGTCGAGTTCGTCATTACCTATGGTGATCCGAATTACTATGGCAAGGTGGGCTTTGAACCCGTGAGCGAAGCGGTTGTTCCTGCCCCTCGGGTGCTGACGTACCCTGAAGGCTGGCTGGCGCTGTCATTGTGTGAGCAGGCGATACCGGCCATTAGCGGGCGTTCTTCATGTGTTTCCGCTCTCGACAAGCAGGTGTATTGGTAAATCGTTGCGGGGAATACGAAAGATTGGCGTGTTCCCATAGTATACCGAGACAAGGCCACATTTTTGTGGCCTTTTTTATTAGCTGTCAGCATGATGGTTTTCAGATGGGCAAATGGCCATTACCTCGCAACGAAGGCCGGTCGCATCTTGGCGGGTAGCCGGGATGGCGATAACCACTTGCCGCAGCTGTTCGGCGATGGGCGGGGTCAGCAGGACGTTTTCAACGACAAAGCATCCAGCGGCTTCGCAGCGTCTGTCAAAAGCCATATGTTCGTCGCCGTGCTGACCGATACCGTAACTGTCGATGATGATAAAGGCTGGGCTCTGGCCCAAAATGGCATCAAGCACGTCACTGTGAAGTGCGGTGTCATGTTTGCCGTATGCCTCGGTACCGTATTGATGGGCTGCCGTATTGGCGGTGTACAGGACGAGGGCTTTCCCTTGAATTTGATAGCGTTCGATATCGGCTGCGGTCGGCATGCCCTCGCGGCAGTCGATAACAACGGCTTCCGTCCGGTAATGCGTCTGGGTGGGCCTTCGGGTATAACAGTCAATGTGGGTGCCAATATGACCAAAGGCATTGACGCTGTCGGACTGGCGTTTGGCCCATTGGTAGGCCGGGTGGGTTTCATCCAGTTCTAGGCTGATGAGGTGGTGTGTCATGGCTGGTGTCCTTGGGTACGGCTGTTGTATCGGTGTATGTTGATGTGGTCTGGTTTAGTTGGTCGCCATTGTAGAGAAATCCGTGATGGGTGATTACTGATATAAGGACAAAAAACATCAATTTAAGGACATTGTGTTCTATGTTCCTGCGACTTTAATAGGCTTGCAGCTCTTTTCTTTGCGGGTTGTTTGGGCATACAGCATTGCATTTAAAATAAGGAAGATTATGAAAACGATAGGTTTACTGGGTGGCATGAGCTGGGAGTCGACCAGCAGTTATTACCGGGCGCTCAATGAAGGGGTGAAGCAGCAGTTAGGTGGCCTCCACTCGGCGAAGATTGTGCTTTACAGTGTAAACTTTGCTGAGATTGAAACGTTGCAACATGCTGGGGATTGGGACGCGACCGCGGAAATACTGGCTCAGGCGGCGCGCTCGGTTGAAGCGGCCGGAGCGGACTTTATCATGATCGGAACAAACACGATGCATAAGGTCGCCCCTGCCATTGAGGCTGCAGTCTCGATCCCGTTATTGCATATTGCTGATGCCACAGCACAGCAGTTGCTTACCGATAACATAACCAAAGTTGGCTTGCTGGGTACGCGTTTTACCATGGAGCAGGATTTCTATACGGGCCGTATCAAGGATAATTTTGGCATTGAGGTCATCGTTCCTGATGCAGCTGACCGCGAGTGTGTGCATCGTATAATTTATGATGAACTTTGTCAGGGGACTATCTCCGCGGCATCACGGCAGGAGTATATCCGAATCGCCGAAGCACTGTACCAGCAGGGTGCACAGGCTGTTATCTTGGGGTGTACCGAAATTGCCTTGCTGCTTCGCCCCCAAGATACCCAGGTCCCGCTTTATGATACGACGGCGATCCATGCCGCCGCCGCTGTCGCTCGTGCCTTGGATTAAGCGGTGATGATTTTGGCGATCCGGCGCTTGCCGACTTGGTAGATCGCCTCGCCGACAAGTACCGGCAGGGCAGGGTCTTCAAGTTTCTCGCCATCCCGTTTCACAGCACCTTGGGCAATCAGACGCATTGCTTCTGAGGTCGAGGCCACGAGACCTGCTTGTTTTAGCAACTGGCTGAGACTCAGGCCGACGGGCAGTTCAATGGCTTCAAGGTTATCGGGCAGGGCCTGATGCTTGAAGCGGCTGTCAAAGCGTTGTTCTGCCTGATCGGCGGCTTCCTGATCATGGAAGCGTGCGACGATCTCCTTGGCCAGCAGGACCTTCACAGTTTTGGGATTGCGTCCCGCATCAATCTCTGCCTTGAATTGTTCGATTTCGGACAGCGGTCTGAAGGAGAGCAATTCGAAGTAGTTCCACATCAGGGTGTCGGAAATTGACATCAGCTTGCCGTACATTTCATCCGGTGCTTCAGTGACCCCAATGTAGTTGTGAGCCGATTTAGACATTTTCTTCTCTCCATCAAGACCGACCAGCAACGGCATGGTGATCACTACCTGTGGTTCTTGACCATGCTGTTTTTGCAGTTCCCGTCCCATAAGCAAGTTGAAGGTCTGGTCGGTGCCGCCAAGTTCAATGTCAGCCTTGAGCGCAACCGAGTCGTAGCCTTGGAGGAGCGGGTAGATAAATTCATGGATCCCGATGGCTCGTTGGCTGGCAAAGCGTTGCTTGAAATCCTCCCGTTCCAGCATTCTGGCCACTGTCTGGCTCGCAGACAGCCGGATCATGCCTTCCGCGCCAAGCTGCGAGAGCCATTCGGAGTTGAAGACGATCTGGGTCTTGTCGGCATCAAGAATCTTGAATACCTGCTCCTTGTAAGTAGCCGCATTGGCTAGGACCTGTTCGGTTGTCAACGGTGGGCGGGTGGTGTTTTTGCCGGAGGGATCACCGATCCGGCCGGTAAAGTCACCGATAAGGAAAATGATCTGGTGGCCTAGCTGCTGGAATTGGCGCAATTTGTTGAGAATAACCGTATGGCCGAGGTGAATGTCCGGTGCAGTGGGATCGGCTCCCAACTTAACGACAAGAGGGCGGTTCAGGGCCAGTTTTTGTTTCAGTGCGGTAAAGGGGCTAATGCTGTCTGTACCTCGGGTAATCATTGCCAAGGCATCGCTAGGGATTGTATTCGGGGTTTGGTTGTTCATAACTGCTCTTCGGTAATCAGTGAAAGGTGTAAACGGGGCCGTTAGACCGGCAGGTGATCATGGCCAGCATTGCCTTGACGGTGGCGGAGTATGGCTGCTCGCAGGTGGTCGTAGCAGTAATTGAAAATAAAGGCGTAAACGGTGATAAATAGCGTGACGCTAATATCCATCGCGAAGGCCTCCCATAGTCCGACGGAAAGCATCCATGCCATCAGTGGCACTGTGATGAGCAGCAGGCCGCCTTCGAAGCCGATAACCTGCATGATGCGGGTCATGAAACTGCGTTCTTCGCGCTTGCCGGGAATCAGACGGTCGAACAGGGCGTTGAACACCATGTTCCATACCATCGCTATTGTCGCAACGGTTATCATTGTTCCTGATAACTTGGTGACGGGGTGATCGGTAAAGACCATCAGGCCGACAATGGAGAGTGAGATGGCCAGAACTTCAAACAAAACGGCGTGGAAAAGGCGTTCGATAGGCTGCATTGCGTGTTTTTCTCATCGTATTCAGTGGTGTAACTTTCACCTTGGCATATTACAGCGACAAGGCGTATTGGCTCAGAATAGCAGTGGGAATGGGGATGAAAAGTTAGCAGCTATCACAGATCGTGATAGGCTAGCTTTCTATCAATAACCATGTTGAATTGAACGTTGCTTGTAAGTTGACGAACCACGCGTAGGTAGCCATGCATGTACAGTTTTGAACAGTTGAAATTATTCGTTGCCGTGTGTGAGTGCGGCTCTTTTTCTGCGGCCGCGCGAAAGTACCGGCGTGCCCAGTCAGGGGTGAGTCAGGCGGTTTCCAACTTGGAGATCACCTTCAACCAGATCTTGTTCGATCGAAGCGGCAATATCCCGGTTTTGACCCCGGCTGGCGAGGCGCTTTTGCCGATGGCAAAGACCATTTTGCTCCAGCAGCAGCGTTTGGACCAAAAGCTGATGGCCCTAGAAACCGCCGAAGAGCATGAGCTGGTGATAGCCGTGGAGGAAAGCCTGCTGGATAACTGCTTGCTGGCTGAGCTCTGTGCATTGGCCGACTCGCACCCGATGGCAACGATCAATGTGGTGGCGGCATCGACATTTGACATCAAGGCTATGTTCAGTGAGGGGCGGGCGCATATTGGGGTGGTCTATGCCGATGGAACCATGCTGGAAGATGCCGAGTTCAAGACGATTGGTTACAACCGCTTCGTGACCTTGGCAGCGCCAACTCACCCGTTGGCCAGCCAGAAAACCGTAAGTGATACCGATTTGCGGAATTATCGCCAGCTCGCCCATCGCTCCTCCGTTGGCAAAGAGCTGTGGTTCAGCTATGCCATTAGCCCGCAGGTATGGTACGCAAATACCCATCAATTGATGCTGGAAATGGCAGCTAACGGTTTGGGGTGGGCGCTGGTTCCAGAGCGTCTTGCAAGAAGCAGCGTGGAACGTGGGGAGCTGCAGATCCTCAATATCGCGTTCGAGCCTGATGGCTGGGTGACAACCGTGGATGTGGTTGAGTCACGCAGGCATCAATCTGGGCCTGTACGCCAGGCCGCGATGGAAATTATTGCCCGTGCATTCGATAGTTATCGGTTTGTTTAGGTTGTTGAGTTGGGTATATAACTAATAGGTGGGCAGTCTAGAGCAACAGACAAGGAGGCGTTATGGCTCGAGTATTAGGGTTGATGGTATCTCACCTTGCAATGCTGGGGATTGGTTTTGCTCTTGGGGTGTATTTGTTGCCGGTCTTAATTGCGCCGCCCTCTCCATCGGCCGCGGAGATAGAGGAAGCGGTTGAGCATGCGTTGTTTACGTCTTCTTTTGATCGCGAGCGCCAGGACAGTGATTTCCTGCATTGGGGGGAAGGGGAAGTCGCCTTGTCAGCCGATATGATCAGCTTTTCTGGTCAGCTTGCTCCTGGGCCTGATTATCAACTCTATTTATCCCCGCAATATATTGAAACCGAAGTGGCATTCAACCAATTGAAGCCTGAAATGGTACGCATTGGCGCGATTAAAACATTTGATGGCTTTATGTTACCGATAACCAATGGTGTCGATATTCAGCGCTACAACACGGTTGTAGTGTGGTGCGAGACATTCGGGGAATTTATCACCTCGGGCAAGTACCGTTAGTTGAATGTTTGGATGTTGGTAATGTCACATGTGACTGCATGTGTTGAGGCGATACTACACGGCTGCGAGGATGGTGGTTGTGGCTGGCAGGAAGGGGAGCTCTTTAATCTGGACGGTTTCTTTTGAGGGCGAGGAGTCAACACATTGACACATTTGGTTACATTGTTGGCTCAAAAGTAGATTTAAATAGGGGTTTTCGTAAATTATCGGTGGAAGCTCGTTCTTGTCCTGATGAAATTTCAGTTTTTAGAACGAGCTTTTTATGCATACTCGCCTACTACATCATGTATGTATCACATGCAAAAAGGTGCGTGAAAAGGGGCATGTAAATATGGAGATTGCTTCTTGTTCTGGGTGTTAGTTTTATTTTTGGAAGTTTGCGCGCAGTTTTTCTGCGACAAGCAATCCTTTTTCCGTTAGTTGCAAATACTTAGAACGGAAATCTTTTGGACATTGGATCCAAGTACACAGCCCGTAGCCATCTCGTGATGGCGAATATCGCTCAGTAAGTGCTCGGCAATGGCGGCTTGCTGCTGCCTGTGTGATTACCAAGAGATCATTGATATAACTCACTGATACTGTCATAGGTGGGTTGTTGATCACCTCTAAGAATACCAGCATTTGCATCGGGTGGATTTCAGCATGGATGGTTTCCCTAAATGCCTCAATTTGCTTGCGAAATTTCAAGCTGTTGTGAGCAGGGTAGGCTGAAGGGTGTTGATACATTTCCATAATTGTATAAATGAATCGAAATAAGAGCCTGCATTATGAATAGCTTTAAGCCGTTTACAATTCAGTGTATTAATGTTGATAAACGATTTTCCTGATAAATCATCTGTCATAAAAATGTCATATTTCGATTTTCAGGATCTGCCATGTGATTTATGTGGCATTCACGGTCAAAGTTGATGATGAAAGCGTTGTATAACGTTGTCTTTGAACAATCGCATGTGAGATAAAATGTGGGTGTTTATCGGCAGGAATAGGGGAAGGGATTGATGCGGCAAATTGCGGAAGATATCTGGGTTCATGAAGACAGTATGAACATGTTGGGGACTCAGCTTGGCCTGAGAATGACTGTTGTCCGTCTGGAAGGCGGCAGCCTGTGGCTGCATTCGGCGACGGCTCTGACACCTGAGTTGCAGCAGCAAGTCAATGCGCTGGGATCGGTGCGATATATTGTTGCCGCTAATAATCATCACAGTCGTTGGTTACAGGATTGGGCAGACGCTTATCCCGAGGCCGATCTTTATGTCAGCGCCGGTATTCCCCGGAAAGTCCCGTTATCCAAGTACCATATCCTGCAACTGGGTATCGAAGCCCCATGGGCCAATGACTTGTCGTGGGAAACCATGCCGTCGGTACCTCTGTTCTGTGAAACGGTATTTTTCCACCATAAGTCACAGTCACTTATTGTGACGGATTTCATTCAAAATTATCCGGATGAGCAACCCGCTGATGGCTTTTCAGGAGTGATGACAAAATATGTGTTTCAGCCGATAGGCTTCAAAGGTTGCTGCATTGCGCCCCCCCTCAAGCTCGGTTTGACGATAAAAGACAAGCAGGCATTCGGGCGTTTTGTCGAGCATGTCAAATCGTGGGATTTCCAACGTATCGTCGTTACGCATGGTGAGGTAATAGAGCAGCAGGCAAAGTCAGTTTTTGAAAAACTAACTCACCGTTTTTGTTCATAAATAGCGATTAATGAGCTGAATTTACCCTGTGTGGGTTAAATTTGCGCTGTTGATTGTTTTTTTGAAATTAACGCTTTACAGCCTTGGCTAAAATCCCTAATATTCACCGCACCTACGGAGGGATGGCTGAGTGGTTGAAAGCACCGGTCTTGAAAACCGGCATACGTTTATAGCGTATCTAGGGTTCAAATCCCTATCCCTCCGCCACTTTCTAGAAGTTTGGTTGTAAAGCCAGGTTTCATAAAGAATTGGAGCGGTAGTTCAGTTGGTTAGAATACCGGCCTGTCACGCCGGGGGTCGCGGGTTCGAGTCCCGTCCGCTCCGCCAACACAACGAAGCCTCAGCAGAAATGCTGGGGCT